>NZ_JBSRXX010000008.1:0-213604 GCF_054056055.1 Pantoea sp. PvP021
GAGAGTAGTCCCGTTGTGTACGTTTAACATACTGTTTCATCACATTCTCCTTAAAACATCGGGAAAATGTGTCAACGCTATTCAGGACGGGTCAGCAGAAAGAAAAAGGAGAGCCCCGGCTCTCCTTTTTTCATTTCAGGGTAAAGCTGGTGATTGCTGCCTCACACAACTAAAATCATGCCATCTGAAAAAATGACTGAGGGAATACAGCATGCGCTGGCAAGGGCGTCGCGAAAGCGACAATGTAGAAGACCGTCGCGATCAATCGTCCGGTTTAGGCGGCGGAGGCCGCCAGATTCGTCTGCCGCGCGGTAAAGGCGGTATTGTGCTGCTGATTGTTGTGGCCATCGCGGGTTATTACGGTTACGACCTGACCGCACTGCTGACAGGCGGTGAAGTTGCACCGACCAGCCAGCAGCAACAGCGCAGCGTCAGCGCCAATGATGATGAGGCTGCGAAATTCACGAAGGTGATCCTGGCCACCACGGAAGATACCTGGGGCAAACTGTTCCAGCAGATGAACAAACAGTATGTGGCGCCGAAGCTGGTGATGTATCGCGGCGCAACCCGCACCGGCTGTGGTACCGGACAGTCAGTCATGGGGCCGTTCTACTGTCCTGCCGATCAGACCGTCTACATCGACCTCTCTTTTTATGACGAGATGAAAACCAAACTTGGCGCGGACGGTGACTTCGCCCAGGGCTACGTCGTCGCGCATGAAGTTGGCCACCATGTCCAGAAACTACTGGGTATTGAACCAAAAGTGCGTGAGATGCAGCAGGGTGCCAGCCAGACGCAGGTCAATCAGCTCTCCGTCAAAATGGAACTGCAGGCGGACTGTTTTGCCGGTGTCTGGGGACACTATATGCAGCAGGAAAATATCCTTGAAGCGGGCGATCTGCAGGAAGCGCTGAATGCCGCCGAGGCAATTGGCGATGACCGCCTGCAGCAGAAAGGTCAGGGCCGCGTAGTGCCGGACAGCTTCACCCACGGCACGTCTGAGCAGCGCTACACCTGGTTCAAGCGCGGGTTTGATGGTGGCAATCCAGGACAGTGCAACACCTTCGCCAGCAACTGATGAGTCTGCAGCCTCTTACGCAGCTTATGCAGCAGGCCGGTGTGCGTCGTCTGGCGGTGATCAGCGGCGACCCGGCCTGGTGTTTACTACGGGCTGCGGCGTGGCGTGAAACGCTGACCGGCGACTGGCTGGCGTTGAGCCCGGAACCGCTGTTCTCTGCTTCGGATAAAGGGCCGGGTCAGTATAAAACGCCGGTCCTGCACAAACAGCCTGCTGCGGTGCGCACGCTGCTTGGCCGTGAATTTCGTCATGCTCTGTTTGACGCCCGTCAGGGCTTTCATGCCGACGCTTTCGCTGCGCTGGCTGGCACGCTCACCGCCGGTAGCTGGCTGTTACTGCTGGTGCCGCCCTGGGAACAGTGGGCGCAGCAGCCTGACAGCGACAGCCTGCGCTGGGCCGATATCGCTGAACCCATCGCCACCCCTTATTTTGTTCACCACCTGCAACAGCTGATATTAGCGGATGACCAGGTGCTGGTGGAGCGGCAGCATCAGCCATGCCGGTTTCCGGCGCAGCCGGACTGGCCGCAGTGGCACTGTCAGGCACCGCAGCAGCAGCAGGCGATACTCGATCAGCTGATGAGGCTCCCATCGGGGGTTGCCGTGCTGACCGCGCCCCGTGGACGCGGTAAATCGGCGCTGGCGGGTATGCTGGCGCGATTGAACGGACATTGTCTGGTCACGGCTCCGGCCAAAGCCTCAACGGAGGTGCTGAGCACCTTCGCCGCTGACGCTTTTCACTTTATGGCACCCGATGCGCTGCTGGCGCTGGAGACGCCGCCGCAGGCGGAATGGCTGATTGTGGATGAAGCGGCGGCGATCCCGGCACCGCTGCTTCAGGCGCTGGTCAGTCGATATCCCCGCGTATTGCTCACAACCACCGTACAGGGCTACGAAGGAAGCGGGCGCGGGTTTATCCTTAAATTCTGCGCCGGGCTTCCTGATGCACACTATTTTACGCTCGATGAGCCGCTGCGCTGGTCGCGTTTCGATCCGCTGGAGCAGTGGCTGAACCAGGCGCTGCTGTTTGACGATGCCGCCGCACCCGCACCCGATTGCCCTGTAACGCCTCATCGTGTTGAGCGCCACGATTTCAGCGCGCTGGAGGCCGCGTATCGTCTGCTGACCAGTGCACACTATCGTACCTCACCACTTGATCTGCGCCGCCTGCTGGATGCTCCGGGCATGCAGCTGTGGCGGGCCGGCGACGCGTCGGCGTTACAGGGTGCGCTCTGGCTGGTGGAAGAGGGCGGTCTTGAACCTGCACTGGCACAGGCGGTCTGGGCGGGTACCCGGCGACCTCGCGGGAATCTGGTGGCACAGTCGCTGGCAGCCCACGCTGGTCTGGCTGAGGCGGCGACATTGCGCTCGCTGCGCATCAGCCGTATTGCCGTGGCGGCGGAGCGGCGTCGTCTGGGAACCGGACAGCAGCTGGTTGCGGCAGCGGCCAGTGCGGCAGCCGGATATGACTACCTCTCCGTCAGCTTCGGCTACACTGAATCTCTCTGGGCGTTCTGGCGCGCCTGTGGCTTTAGCCTGGTGCGGATTGGCAGTCAGCGCGAAGCCAGCAGCGGCTGCTACGCGGCGATGGCCATGTTGCCCTGTTCTGCTGCGGGTGAGGCATTGCAGCACCGCGCGGCAGAACAGCTGGCGCGAGACTGGCCGCTGTTGCGCCAGCATATCGCACTGGAACTGCAGTTTGATCAGGTTACTGACGACGGATTGACCGCGCAGGATATTCGTCTGGCGGCGGGTTTTGCCTGGGCGCAGCGGCCACTGGAAGCGAGCCTGCCGGTGTTGCAGCGTCTGGTGCAGGCCAGTTCAGCCTCTGTACCGCTGCTGGCTGCGGCGGTTGCCACACCCACAGCCCTGGGCGAACTGGCCCAGCAGGCGGGAGTGAGTGGGCGCAAAGCGCTAGTCGCAGCGCTGCGTCAGCAGGCGGCAGCGGCCCTCCAGACACTGGGCGTTGATGCAGCCTTGCTGCACCTGCCGTTGAAATAATTCGACCAGCTGGTTCAAATTATCCTCATATGATTTTATGCCAGGCGGCGTAGAGTGAACACAGGAGGTCAACATGACACTGAAATATGTAATCGTTCAACAGCCTGCCACCACAGCACAGCTGTTTCTGCTCTACCATGGCGTTGGCGATAACCCGGATTCAATGGGCGAGATTGGCAACTGGTTTGCCCGAACGTTTCCCGACGCGCTGGTGGTGTCCGTCGGCTCGCCTGGTGCGAGTCGTCAGTGGTTCGGCGAAACCGACCTGCACGATCAGACCGTCCAGCAGCGGGTTGATGCGGCCATGCCGCAGTTTGTTGGGTCTGTGCGTCACTGGCAAAAAAAGAGCAGCGTGCGGCCGGAAGCGACAGCCTTAATCGGCTTTTCGCAGGGCGGCAGTATGGTGCTGGAAGGGGTTAAGGCGCATCCGGATCTGGCGGGCCGCGCGGTGGTATTTAATGGCCGGTTTATTACCCTGCCGGAGAAGGCCAGTACCCGCACCACCATCCACCTGATCCACGGTGATTATGATGAGCAGGTCCCGCTGCACCATGCGCAGCAGGCGGAGCATCGGCTGACCGCCTGCGGTGGCGACGTTACCCTGGATATCGTTGACGATCTGGAACACGCCATCGATCACCGCAGCATGGAGCTGGCGCTGAATCATCTGCGTTATACGGTGCCAAAACGCTACTTTGATGAGGCGTTAAGCGGCGCAAAACCGGGTGACGATGATGTTATCGTGATGATGTAAAAAGCCCCTGCGCAAGCTCGATCTTAACGCTGATGAGAGCTGATTTTGTGAAGAACCATAAAAAAGCCCCTGCATAGCAGGGGCTTTTTCGTTTACTTCTTCTTCGGCCAGTTGTCGTCGTCATCCCATTTATCGTTGAAATCACGATGCGGCGGCAGGTCAGGTTTGTTATCCATAAATTTTTTATGATCGATGCGTTTCAGATCTTTATAAACGTTCATCAGCACGCCAACCATCAGCAGGATCACCAGGATCCACCAGTAATCTTTAATAAATTCCATTTGCTGCTCCTTAAAACCGCCGTCAGGCGATCAGTTGTTCCATGATGCGTTGGTACATCCGGCTCAGCATCTGCAGGTCGGAGGCTTTCACACACTCATTGATTTTATGAATGGTGGCATTCACTGGCCCCAGTTCCACCACCTGTGCACCCATCCGGGCAATAAAGCGGCCATCGGAGGTTCCGCCCGTGGTCAGCAGCTGCGGCTTAATTTCATTATAGTGCGCTACAGCTTTCACGACGGCATCAACCAGCTTACCGCGCGTGGTCAGGAAGGGCTGGCCAGAGAGTTTCCACTCAATGGTGTAACGCAACTGGTGACGATCCAGCAGCTCAGCGACCCGCTGACGAATCATCTCATCGGTGAGTTCGGTGCTGAAGCGGAAGTTAAACTGCACAAACAGCTCGCCGGGGATCACATTGTTACTGCCGGTGCCCGCCTGGACGTTGGCAATCTGCATGCTGGTCGCCGGAAAGAACTCATTTCCCTGATCCCACTCGGTCGCGACCAGCTCGTTCAGCGCGGGCATCGCCCGGTGAACCGGGTTATCCGCCAGATGCGGATAGGCGACGTGGCCCTGCACGCCATGCACCATCAGGTTAGCGGTGATTGAGCCGCGACGGCCATTTTTCACCACATCACCCACCACTTCCGTGCTGGAGGGCTCGCCTACCAGGCAATAGTCGAGCCGTTCGCGGCGCGCCATCAGCCGCTCAACCACTTTAACCGTGCCGTTGGCCCCGCTGGCCTCTTCATCAGAGGTAATCATAAAGGCGAGTCGCCCGCGGTGATTGGGACGCACTGCAACAAAACGTTCGGCAGCCACCACCATTGCCGCCAGCGATCCTTTCATGTCGGCCGCGCCGCGGCCAAACAGCATGCCGTCGCGGATGGTGGGTTCAAATGGCGGATTAATCCAGCGGCTGGCATCGCCAGGCGGCACCACATCGGTGTGACCGGCAAACGCCAGCGTTTCACCTTCGCCACGGGTGGCCCAGAAATTCAGGGTGTCGTCGATGTTCATCGTTTCAATCTTAAAGCCAATGGCTTCAAGACGGGCGATCAGCAGAGCCTGACATCCGGCATCATCGGGGCTGAGAGAGGGGCGACGAATAAGCTGCTGCGTCAGCTCAATGACCGGGCAAAACATATTATGACTTCTCCTGGATAGCATTCTGATAGGTGGCTTCGCTGAAACCGGCGAGCAGGGAGCCATCCGGGGCGCGCAACAGCGGACGCTTAATCATGGCGGGATGCGCCAGCATCAGCGCTTTGGCGCTGCTGGCATCGGTAACCGCGTCGCGATCACTCTCAGGCAATTTACGCCAGGTGGTGCCCCGGGTGTTAAGCAGAGCCTGATAACCCAGTGCATCGATAAACTCCTGCAGCAGGGCATCGTTCAGGCCATCCGCACGGTAGTCGTGGAAGTGATAGTCAACGCCTGCGTCTGTTAAAAAGCGCCGGGCTTTTTTTATGGTGTCGCAATTTTTAATCCCGAACATCACCCACTGCGTGCTCATTGCCCGATCCTTATTGTCCTGTGAGAAGTGAAAGCTGAAAAAAGCAGCCAAAGTGCGAGTTTACCATAGTGTGATCCGTTGCGGCATCTGCACAGGCGCGGGAATCGGGCCACAGAGCACGGCAACAAGGTCATCGTCCGGCATCGGGTAAACGCTATCAATTTCGCAGCTAACCATTACCCTGCTTATCAATAAGAGCTTAGGAATTTCGCCATGTTGATAAAATAGTCTACCGCTGGGTTTAAAATAAATTATTTTCAACGGGGTTAAGGAGTTGCTGAAGTGTGCGTCAGCTTGCAAAACCAGCAACATTCATGTTTTTATGGCGTATGCCGATAGATATAACAGGTGTAAACGTATTCACCTGTATAAAAAAAGAGCGTAACATTGCCAGCACAATAAGAGAGGGCATTATGATTGACACCGAAATGGGAACCTGGAAAGAATTTATCGAAGCGATGTTACGCAACAAGTAACGCGCGAAGAAAAAGCAGGTTAATCCCGCTTGCTGGAATTCTTACCACACACAGAAATAAGGCGGCCACTGATATCAGTGACCGCTTTTTATTTGCGCCTCTACTTAGTCGAGCGGCTTCTCTTTGAGCGGGAAGCGGCGGCGTACCAGCACAAAGAACAGCGGCACAAAAAAGATCGCCAGCAGTGTGGCAGAGATCATTCCGCCCATCACACCGGTTCCCACGGCATGCTGGCTGCCGGAGCCCGCTCCGCTGCTGATCGCCATGGGCAGTACACCAAAGATAAAGGCCAGCGAGGTCATCAGAATCGGCCGCAGGCGCTGACGCGATGCCTCCAGCGTAGATTCCACCAGCTCGCGTCCACGGCTGTTGATCTCATTAGCAAATTCTACAATCAGGATGGCGTTTTTGGCGGATAGCCCCACTACCGTCAGCAGGCCAACCTGGAAATAGACGTCATTTTCCAGCCCACGCATCCAGGTGGCGATTAGCGCGCCGACCACGCCCAGCGGCACCACCAGCATCACCGAGAACGGGATCGACCAGCTTTCATACAGCGCGGCCAGGCAGAGAAAGACCACCAGCAGCGAAATCGCATAAAGTGCCGGCGCCTGCGAACCGGAGAGCCGCTCCTGATAAGAGGCACCGGTCCACTGGAACCCGACGCCCAGGGGCAGGGCATTAACCAGTTTTTCCATCTCATCCATCGCCGTGCCGCTGCTGACGCCACTGGCCGCTTCGCCGACAATCTCCAGCGACGAATAGCCGTTGTAGCGTTCAAGACGTGGGGAACCGGTCTCCCAGCGGCTGGTGGCAAACGCGGAGAAGGGCACCATTTTGCCGCTGCTATTGCGCACGTACCATTTGTTGATGTCGTCTGGCAGCATGCGGAATTCAGCGGCAGCCTGTACATAGACCTTCTTCACCCGGCCACGATCCAGGAAGTCATTCACGTAGCTGGAACCCCACGCGGTGGTCAGAGTGTCGTTGATGGTATCCAGCGACACGCCCAGCGCCTGCGCTTTACGTGCATCAACATCGATCTGCAGCTGCGGGCTGTCATCCAGTCCATTGTGTCGTACCCGCGACAGCGCGTTGTCATTGCCCGCCATCTCCAGCAGTTTGTCACGCATCGCCATCAGTTGGGTATGACCGACGCCCGCGTGATCCTGCAGTTGCAGGTCAAAGCCGGAGCTGCTGCCCATGCCGGTGATGGCTGGCGGGCTGCTGGCAATCACCCGGCCCTCTTTGATCTTCTGGAATGCCTTCGTCGCGCGATCGATAATCGCGAACGAGGTGCGATCGGCACCGGGCCGCGCTTCCCAGTCTTTCAGCCGCACAAACAGACGCGCCACGTTTTGTCCATTGCCTCCCGGACCTGCGCCGATGGTGGAGAAGACCGACAGCACGTTGGCCTTCTCCTCGGTGAGATAATAGTTTTCAACTTTGGCGACGACGCTGGCAGTTTGCTCGAGCGTCGCGCCTGCCGGAAGCTGAACCTGCGTCAGGAATACGCCGCGATCTTCCAGCGGCAGAAACGACGTCGGCAGACGCAGAAACAGAAAGGCCATCAGGCCGATGATGCCGAGATAGAGCAGTAGCCAGCGACCGCCCTTGCGCAGGATACTCGCGACCCCGCGCTCGTAGCGGTCAGCATTGCGATTAAAGTGACGATTGAACCAGCCGAAGAAGCCGCGACGCTCAGGCTGCTCGCCCTGCGCCACGGGTTTGAGCAGCGTGGCACAGAGCGCCGGTGTCAGGATCATCGCCACCAGCACCGACAGCACCATCGCCGACACAATGGTAATTGAGAACTGACGGTAAATGGCGCCGACGGTGCCGCCGAAAAACGCCATCGGCACAAACACCGCAGAGAGCACCAGCGCGATACCCACCAGCGCGCCCTGAATCTGGCCCATCGATTTTCGGGTGGCGGCACGCGGCGAGAGTCCTTCTTCATGCATGATACGTTCAACGTTTTCCACCACCACGATGGCATCATCCACCAGCAGCCCGATTGCCAGCACCATGGCAAACATGGTCAGGGTATTGATGCTGAACCCGCAGGCATAGAGCACGCTGAAGGTGCCGAACAGCACCACCGGCACTGCAATAGTAGGAATTAAGGTGGCACGGAAGTTCTGCATAAACAGGTACATCACGCCAAATACCAGCACAATCGCCTCCAGCAACGTCTTCACCACATCGGTGATTGACGCTTTAACGAAAGGGGAGGTTTCATAGGCGATTTTTGCTTCCAGACCGTGCGGGAAGTAGTGGGACAGCTCCTCAATGCGCGCCCGCACCAGCTTATCGGTGTTCATCTCGTTGGCACCGGATGCCAGCTTCACCCCCAGGCCTGACGCGGGCTGGCCGTTGTAACGACTCAGATAATCATACTTCTCAGCGCCCAGCGCCACGCTGGCGACATCGCCCAGCGTCACCACCGAACCATCGGGATTGTTCTTCAGGGTAATCGCCCGGAACTGCTCAGGGGTCTGCAGCATCGACTGGGCGTTGACCGTAGCGTTAAGCGCCTGTTTCTCTACCGACGGCAGGCCACCCACCTGACCCACGGCAACCTGGGTGTTCTGCGACTGGATCGCACTGACCACATCTTCCGTGGTCAGCGAATAGGCGATCAGTTTATTGGGATCGAGCCAGATACGCATCGCATATTGCGAGCCGTAAGCGTCAACCTGGCCGACGCCATCAATACGGCTTAGCGGATCCTGAATATTACTGGCGACATAGTCTGAAATATCCTGCTTATCCATGCTGCCGTCGGTTGAAACGAATGCCACCATCAGAATATTACTGTCACCGGTTTTATTGACGGTCACACCCTGCGACTGCACCGCCTGTGGCAATTTGCGCAGTGCGGATTGCAGCTGATTCTGTACCTGCTGACGGGCTTCATCGGGATTGGTCCCGGCGGTAAAGGTGAGGGTGATCTGTGCCTGGCCGGTGTTGCTGCTGTTAGAGGACATGTACATCAGATTATCGATGCCGGTCATGTTCTGCTCGATCACCTGGGTAACGGTGTTTTCCAGCGTCTGGGCGGATGCGCCCGGATAGTTAGCGGTGATGCGCACGTTGGGCGGTGCCAGATCGGGGTACTGTTCAATAGGCAGCGAAATAATCGAAAGCGTGCCACACAGGCACAGCAGAATCGCCAGAACCCAGGCAAAGATAGGGCGGTCGATAAAGAAATTCGACATTAAATCGACACTCCTCACTACTTTTATCGTTGGTCAGGCCCACCAGCAACGGGCGCTCTGGCAGGAAACTCGGCGGGTCTTTGCCACGTTTCTCCGCCGCCGTTTACTCTACGTGCGGCAGCGGGGGAAATCGTGGAGAAATTGAGGAGAAAATGTAAATTCGTTGGCTATTTGCGGCTTTCAAGCCACATCACCGTGGCGGCGACGCGTGAGCGGACATCCAGTTTCCGCAGCAGGTTACGAATGTGCACTTTTACCGTCTCTTCAGAGATATGCAGAATAGCGGCAACCTCTTTATTCGACAGGCCACGCGCCACCTCCTGCAGCACATCCCGTTCGCGCTCTGTGAGCTGACGCAGAGGATCGGCACTGTGCTGGCGATTAGCCAGATAGCGGGTGACGCCCTCGCTGAAGACCTTTTCGCCTCGTGATGCCTGCAGGATATGCGCCAGCAGGACCTCCGGCTCGCTGTCCTTGAGCAGATAGCCGTCAGCACCGGCATCCACCATGGCAAAAATATCGCTGCGGGCGTCAGAAACGGTCAGCACCAGAATGCGAGAACTGATCCCTTCATGGCGCAGCGCCTTCAGCGTATCCAGTCCGGACATGCCTTTCATATTCAGGTCGAGCAGAATGATGTCCGGTTCCTGATGGCGGGCCTCCGCCAGCGCTTCAGTGCCGTTGCTGGCTTCGGCGATCACCTCCAGCCGGGGATCCAGCGCCAGCAGCTGACGGACACCGCGGCGCATCAGCGGGTGGTCATCCACAATCATCAATGTTAATGCGGGCTGTTGCATATTTTCTCCGTTTCATAGGTTTCAGACTGCGGCAGATCAGACGGTATTGTTCAGGGACAACACCCTGTTTTGTATCGAATAGCCCGCGGTCGCAAACCGATAGATTATTTTAATGAATTAAGACCCGCTCTGGCCTGCTATTCCAGCGGGCGCGCCGGTTGCGGTGGAAAGCGCAACTCCACCCTGGTACCCCGTGGCTGTGCATGGAGGGTCAGATGGCCGCTCAGGCGCTGAGCGCGCTCCGCCATAATAGTCAGGCCGTAATGGCCCGGCGGTTCGTCAGTGCTGTTCATCCCCACGCCATCATCCGTAATCGTCAGTAAGTGCTCACCTTTTTCACTGTGCTGATAATCCACCCGGATAACCTGCGCACTGGCGTGACGAATCGCATTCAGCAGCGCCTCACGGACGATCTGCAACACATGCACCTGCTGTTGTGCTTCCAGACTCTGCAGGCCGGTCTGATAGTTAAAGTGTATCTCTGCGCTGCTCTTCTCCTGCAGCGAGGCGATCATCGCCTGCATGGCCGCCACCAGATCCGCCTGCTCAATGGTCAGACGGAAGGTGGTCAGCAGCTCACGCAGCTGACGATAGGCCTCGGCCAGCGCCTGATCGAAGTCCGCGATAATGGTATGGGCGGCGCTATCGTCTTTATCAACGGCGCGGCGCAGCAGGGTCAGCTGAATGCGTAAAAACGAGAGCGATTGCGCCAGCGAGTCATGTAATTCCCGGGCAATGGTCGTGCGCTCTTCAATCAGCAGCATCTGCTGATACTGCTGCTGTGCCTGCCAGATCCAGATAGCCCGTCCCAGCATCGCCGCCAGGCTGCGCATCAGTTCATCCGGAGGCGAGGCACCAGCTGTCTGCCAGCGCAGCTCGCCAATCTGCTGCTCGTCCTGCTGTAACGGCAGACGCTGCCACTGACCGGCTGCCTGATCATCACCGGCACGAAACTGAAACTGGTCGCTGTCGAGCCGGATCGCCGTCAGTTTCTCGCGCGTCAGTACATTGGTTAACACGGCTTCAAACAGTGCCGGATGCAGCGGGCTGGCGGTCAGCATTTGTGAGCTGTCATAGAGTAGCGACAGCGTGCGATTAGCCTGGGTTAAATCTTCTGTTTTGGCGCGCACCGTGCTTTCCAGCAGCTGGTAGTGCGAATGCAGCCGTGCCGCCATGCCGCTGAAGGCATGCGACAGCACCCGCAGTTCATTCTGCTGCTCAACGTGCAGCGGCGGAAAAGCAAAGTTACCGCTCTCAACATAGCGACTGGCGGTAACCAGCGCATTAAGCGGGCGCACCACCTGCAGTCGGGTAAAGCGAATCGTCATCAGTGCCAGCGCCACAATCGCAATGACCCCCACCAGGCTGCTGGCGGCCACCAGATGCATTTTCAACTCGGTATAGCGCTGCAGACCCAGCACAAAGCGATCGATTTCACCGACGTAGATCGGCACCTGCTGCTGATAAGCCACGGTATCGCCCTGTTGCAACTGTTGCTGCAGCGAGGGCCAGGCGGCACGCAGCCGTTGATAGCGAACACTTACTTCACGGGGTACCCAGGGCCGATCGAGTTTCTGCAGCACCGGGGCATCCAGCGTTTGCTGATAGCGCGCCAGATGATGAGCCAGATTTTGCGGCTGACGGCTGGCATCCCAGGCCATGCGATAGCTCTGCATGCGCAGTGAACCCGCCAGATTGATCGCCTCCGCGTCGCGCTGGCTGCTCAGGAGCGTGACCAATGCCAGACCGGTGGTGAGCAGCGACAGCAGGACAATGGCGCTGAGCGCCTGAGCGATGCTTTGAGTTACGGAACGTTTAACAATCACATGAATGGCCCTGTTGAGAGTGCGGGAATTATAAGAGCGCATTAACGTAACGCAAATGATCCATTCCCTGTTTATCGCACAGGACGTTACACATCGCACATAAAATGACCGCAACTGACAGTTCCCAGGACGTGCTGCTGTTCAACGCTTAAAAAAGGAACAGGTTTACATCGTCCCGATGTTGCTTTTCATTGCAGCGCTAATAATTCATCCAGTCATCAACTCAACCCCGAACACAGATTAAGGAGCATCCAATGAAAAAGCTGAATGCTGTCCTGGCAGGCGCATTACTGGCTACCGCCTCATTTGCCACTTTTGCCGCCGCGCCGGTCGATCAGTCGCAGGCGCAGAGTATGCAGAGCATCGGTAGCGTTTCGGTTTCCGGTGTTCGCGGCTCGCTGGACGATGCGAATCGCCAGCTGTCGCAAAAAGCGGAAGAGATGGGCGCCAGCCATTACCGCGTTATCGGTGTCGATAACCCAGGCGACTCCAGCCTGTGGAGCGGCACCGCAGAGATTTATCGCTAACCCAACCCTCCTGTTTCCATCCCTGTAGCTTTTACCGGCCTGAAAATGGCCGGTTTTTTTGTTTTTGTGCATCAGGATGGATTCTTACAAATCAGCCTGTGCATCTGCCCGGTATATTTTGCTTCGTTCTTGCAGAACGGGTAGGATTCATCGCCGTAAATTCCCGCGCTGCCTGGCACTCACTCACAGGCAAACGCACAGAGGAAAATACCCCATTTCACAGGGCATTACGCCTGAAATGGGGGCGACGACTGATAGTCAGGACAAACAGGAATGCTATGAAATCTAAAAACAAAACCCCAGGCGAGATGCGCGCTGCGAAACGACGCTGGCTCAACTCTCATGACGCCGGCTACCAGAAGGCGATGGGTAACCGTCACGTACAGATGATTGCGATCGGCGGTGCCATCGGTACCGGTTTGTTCCTGGGCGCAGGTGGCCGTTTGCAGGCTGCTGGCCCCGCCTTAGCCATCATCTATCTGGTGTGTGGCATCTTCTCCTTCTTTATTCTGCGTGCGCTGGGCGAACTGGTGTTACACCGTCCCAGCAGCGGCAGCTTCGTCTCCTACGCCCGTGAATTCCTGGGTGAGAAAGCCTCCTACGTGGCGGGCTGGATGTACTTCGTCAACTGGGCAATGACCGGCATCGTCGATATCACCGCCGTCGCGCTCTACATGCACTACTGGGGCGCGTTTGGTGATGTGCCACAGTGGGTGTTCGCCCTGGGCGCGCTGGCGATTGTCGGCACCATGAACATGATCGGCGTAAAGTGGTTTGCCGAGATGGAGTTCTGGTTCGCACTGGTGAAAGTGCTGGCGATTGTGATCTTCCTGGTGGTGGGCGTGGTGTTCCTTGGCACCGGCAAACCGCTGGATGGCAACAGCACCGGCTTCCATCTGATCACCGATAACGGTGGCATGTTCCCGCACGGCTTACTGCCTGCGCTGGTGCTGATTCAGGGTGTGGTGTTCGCCTTTGCCTCTATCGAACTGGTAGGTACGGCGGCGGGAGAATGTAAAGACCCGAAAACCATGCTGCCGAAAGCGATCAACAGCGTGATCTGGCGTATCGGCCTGTTCTACGTTGGCTCCGTGGTCCTGCTGGTGCTGCTGCTGCCGTGGAACGCCTATCAGGCGGGTCAGAGTCCGTTTGTTACCTTCTTCTCGAAGCTGGGCGTGCCTTACGTTGGCAGCATCATGAATATCGTGGTGCTGAGTGCCGCGCTCTCCAGCCTGAACTCGGGCCTCTACTCAACCGGGCGTATTCTGCGCTCCATGTCGATGGGTGGCTCTGCACCGAAATTCATGTCTAAGATGAACGGTCAGCAGGTGCCTTATGCCGGTATTCTGGTGACCATCGCCGTCTATGTGATTGGTGTGGTGCTTAACTACTATGTGCCTTCTCAGGTGTTTGAGATCGTCCTGAACGTCGCCTCGCTGGGGATTATCTCCTCCTGGGCCTTTATCGTGGTTTGTCAGCTGCGTCTGCGCAAAGCGATTAAAGAGGGCAAGGCGGATGATGTCAGCTTCAAGCTGCCAGGCGCGCCGTTTACCTCATGGCTGACGCTGCTGTTCCTGTTCAGCGTGCTGGTGCTGATGGCGTTTGACTACCCGAACGGGACTTACACCATCGCCTCCATTCCGCTGATCGCGGTACTGCTGGTGCTGGGATGGTTTGGCGTGCGTAAGCGTGTTCACGCCATAGCTGAGACCGAACAGGATCATCACGAAGAGGAGCCTCAGCCGACCCGACTGGCTGACGACACCTCACGCTGATAAGCGCTGCAGCAATCAGGCCAGCCTTCGGGCTGGCTTTTTTTTGGCGTAAACCGCCTCATTCACCGCGAGAATTAAGATAGTTTTCCCGCAAGCTTGCCCCTATGATGAAAGGCTCCCTTTATGCGGTAGCGGAGTCCTCATGTCGTTTAAGATCAACATCATCAAAGATAAGCTCCTGTCCGAAAACTGGTTTGTGCTGCGTAACTACACCTATGAGATCACCGATGGTCGTGGCGAGGTTATCCGCCATAAACGTGAAGTCTACGATCGCGGAAACGGGGCGACCATCCTGCTCTATAACCGTGAAAAGAACAGCGTGGTCCTGACGCGCCAGTTCCGTATCGCCACTTACGTCAACGGTAACGAGGGCGGCATGTTAATTGAAGCCTGTGCCGGCTTGCTGGACAACGACTCTCCGGAAGATTGCATTCGCAAAGAGGCGATTGAGGAGACCGGTTATGCGGTGGGCGAGGTGGAGAAACTCTATGCCTGCTATATGTCGCCGGGCGGCGTCACTGAATTGATCCACTTTTTCGCAGCGGAATATAATGAATCGCTGCGCGACAATGCGGGCGGCGGCGTTGAAGATGAGTCGATCGACGTACTGGAACTGCCTTTCCCTGATGCGCTGGCGATGGTCGCCGATGGCCGCATTCGCGACGGCAAAACCGTCATGCTGTTGCAGCATGCGCAGATTGCTGGCTGGCTGATACCATAAAAAATCATGCAGTTAGCCTGTTGCAGCGTGACGGCGTTGAGCGTAGAAAGTGAAGCATAATCCACTTTTCATGCACGCTTTTTAAGCAGTTAACTGCGCTTTTTGCACAGGTTCACAGAATGGGAACCCTGGCAGGCCCTTTGATGCGCTATCCTCTCCACTCTGGGTATTCGGGGATCGATTTTCTTAATGTCGTATTGGATGAAATCGCTGTGGCTGTTGCCGTCTCTGTGGGTTGCCTGTGTTCAGGCGGAACCGTTGCAAAAGTCATTCAACGACTGGCAAATCACCTGCAACAATGAAGCCTTTTGCGTGGCGCGCAATATTCCGGGCGACAAAGGGTTAGTGATGACGATTTCGCGGCATGCGGGCGTCAACGATCGCCCCTTGCTGCGAATCGACTACGGCAGTGCCTACAGTGGCGCGCTGCCTGGCGGTTCGCTTCAGGATAACCTGCTACTGGATCAGCGCCGTCTGAAACCCGACCTCAAACACTGGACGGTTGAACCGCACCATCTCGCCACCAGCAATGCCATCGCAATTGATGAGTTTTTTGATCTGGTGATGGAGGCGAAAACCCTTCAGCTCACTTTCGATCCCAATGCGCTGATCTCCCTGCGCGGCATGAAGGCCGCGCTGTTGCTGATGGATGACACCCAGGGGCGGGTCAACAGCATGAGCGCATGGGTCAAACGTGGCGATCGCGCCAGCTGGGATGTTCCGCCGCCGCCTGCGCTGCCGCCACTGCCGCCTGCTGTCGAGCCACCCGCGGCATTGACGCGCGATGAGACCAGCGGATTAATTGATTACGGCACCTGGCGGGTCAATACCGACTCCTGCTCACTCGATCCACTGCGCCGTGAAGTCAGCGTTGCGCCACTCACCGATCAGCGCGCGCTGCTGCTGGTGAGTTGTGAAATGGGGGCTTATAACGTGATCGATCTGGCGTTTGAAGTGACGCGCAGCCAGCCGTATGTCGCGCGCGGCATCACCTTAACTCTGCCGTTTACCCCACCAGGTGCCAGCGATCGGCAGCTTGAGCTGATCAACGCCGAATATGATGCGGCCAGCGGCCAGCTCTACACCTTTGGTAAAGGACGTGGATTGGGTGACTGCGGCAGTGCCACACGCTGGCAGTTTGATGGCACGCGTTTTGTGTTAGCGGAGTATGCGGAAGAGTCGACCTGTGATGCCTGGCACAGCAGTGATGACTGGCCAACCCTGTGGGTCAGCCAGTCTGACGGTGGCGTACAGCAGCGTTAACGAATCGCCTGCACCATCATCGGTGAGCCAAGCTGATTACCGACCAGTTCGGCCAGCATATTATTCACGCCGTCGCTCATTGGCGTAAAGCGGGTCAGCGGCGAGCGAGTCACCACCACAAATACCCCCACGTTATGCTGCGGCACCATCGCCATATAGGTGATGAAACCGCCGCCGCCGCCGGTTTTCTGAATAATGCCAGGGCGACCATTTTTCGGCCCCATAAAGACCCAGCCCATCCCCAGCGCATCCGCTTTGCCCGGCACATCCATGCCTTCTACCTTGCTCAGCTGATCGCGACGATAGATCAGCGTCTGCAGTCGATCGATCTGCGGCGTGCGGTGGTTAACCGAAGAGTTAAGGAACTGCTGCATCCAGCGGCCCATATCATCCGGCGTGGAGTAAACGCCGCCGCTGCCAATCGCCGCCAGGGTGTTATTGCACGGACTGGCCCCTTTTTCCGCCACCATCAGGCGTCCGCACTGCTCAGGCGACGGCGTAAACGTCGTGTCCTTCATGCCGAGCGGTCGGGTAATCAGCTGCTGAAACAGTGCCGGATAGGGTTTGCCGGTGGCGCGCGACAGCGCATCACCCAGCAGATCGTAGCCCAGGTTGGAGTAGGCGGCACTGCTGCCTGGCGCCGCTTTGAGGTTAGCGCGCGACAGCCACGCCCAGCGTTCACCACGGGTCGGCCAGACAAATACCGGACGCTGCGCTTTGCCGCCTGGCTGTTCGCGAGGCAGTCCGCTGGTGTGGGTCGAGAGATTGATCAGGCGAATGGGCTGACCATTGTAGGTGGGCACGCGTGAACCCGGCGGCGCATATTTACTCAGGGGATCGTCGAGGCGAATTTGTCCGCGCTCAGCCAGCTTCACCATCACTTCACTGGTCATCAGCTTACTCAGCGAGGCGATGCGAATCAGCGAATCTTTCTGCGGACGGACATTATTGCCAGGACGGGTTTCACCAAAGCTGGCGAACACCCGCTGATTGCCATCAATCGCCACCAGTGCCATGCCGGTTGCACCGCTGCCGTAAAAGATATGTTCCGCGTAGCGATCAACAATCTGAGAGGCCAGCAGCGGATCGGGCGCGACCTGCGCCATGCTTTTTAATGGAAGCAGTGAAACCATCAGGGCCAGTAAATAGGGTGTGCGCATGTTCAACGGAAGTGGCTTCGCTATAAAATCGGAGGAAATCTGCCTTCACTCATCGGGATGCATCAGGACAGAACCGCGTTATCCCGGCAGAACAACAGCAGGAACAGACGGACAGCCAGCGCACAGGCAGCATTAAGTATGACGGCTCTATAGTAATGAGTTTGCGCAGGGCGGGAAGAGGGGAATGGAGTTTTTTTTATGTATCAGGCTATAAGTAGAAATGGCCCTTCCCGGTGAGCCGGGAAGGGCATAAGCATTAAACTGGCTTGAGTAATGCTTCAGCGTGGCTGACGATATTCTCAACCGTGAAGCCAAACTCCGGGAACAGCTGACTGGCCGGGGCGGATTCACCAAAGGTGGTCATACCGACAATCGCACCGTCCAGACCGACATACTTGAACCAGTAGTCAGCAATACCCGCTTCTACCGCCACACGCGCTTTCACGCCGCTCGGCAGTACGGATTCGCGGTAAGCGGCATCCTGCGCATCAAACAGGTCAGTAGAAGGCAGTGAAACCACCCGCACCTTGTGACCGCCTGAAGTGAGCTTATCCGCTGCACCCAGGGTGATCTCAATCTCTGAACCGGTTGCGATCAGAATCACTTCTGGTGTGCCGTCGCAATCCTTCAGCACGTAGCCGCCGCGTTTGATGTTTTCGATCTGCTCCGGGGTACGTTCCGGCTGTAGCAGATTCTGACGCGAGAGGATCAGCGCTGTCGGGCCGTGATGACGTTCGACGGCGGCTTTCCACGCTACAGCGGTTTCGACCTGATCGCACGGACGCCATACGCTCATGTTTGGTGTCAGACGCAGGCTGGCGATCTGCTCTACCGGCTGGTGCGTCGGGCCATCTTCGCCCAGACCGATGGAGTCATGGGTGTAGACCAGAATCTGTCGTGCCTTCATCAGCGCAGCCATACGCGCGGCGTTTCGCGCATATTCGACAAACATCAGGAAGGTTGCGGTGTAGGGAACGAAACCGCCATGGTGCGCGATACCGTTACCAATCGCCGTCATACCAAATTCACGCACGCCGTAGTGAATATAGTTACCGGCCGGATCCTCTTTGATCGATTTAGAACCAGACCAGATGGTGAGGTTACTCGGTGCCAGGTCAGCAGAACCGCCGAGGAACTCCGGCAGCATTTTGCCGTAGGCTTCCAGCGAGTTTTGTGACGCTTTACGGCTGGCGATTTTCTGCGGGTTAGCCTGCAACTCCTGAATGAACCGGGTCGCTTCGGTTTCCCAGTTGGCGGGCATTTCGCCATTCATCCGGCGCTCATACTCTTTCGCCAGCTCTGGATGGGCTTCTTTGTAAGCCGCAAATTTTGCATCCCAGGCTTTTTCACGTTCAGCACCCGCCGCTTTGGCATCCCACTGCTGGTAGATTTCAGCCGGGATCTCAAACGCCGGATAGTTCCAGCCGAGCTGTTTGCGGGTCAGGGCAACTTCTGCCTCACCCAGCGCCGCGCCGTGCGACTCCTCTTTACCGGCTTTGTTCGGCGAACCGAAACCGATAATGGTGCGGCAGATAATCAGTGAAGGCTTATCGGTGACACTCTGCGCCTCTTTGATCGCCTCACGAATGGCATCAGCGTCATGGCCGTCGATATCGCCAATCACATGCCAGTTGTAGGACTCAAAACGTTTATGGGTGTCGTCAGTAAACCAGCCTTCGGTCTCGCCATCGATCGAGATACCGTTATGGTCATAGAAGCCGATCAGTTTGCCGAGACCCAGGGTCCCCGCCAGTGAACAGACTTCGTGCGAGATGCCTTCCATCAGACAGCCATCGCCCATAAACACATAGGTGTGGTGATCGACAATCTCATGATCCGGACGGTTAAACTGCGCGGCCAGTGTGCGTTCTGCAATCGCTAAGCCCACGGCGTTAGCCAGTCCCTGACCCAGCGGGCCGGTGGTAGTTTCAACGCCTGGGGTGTAGCCGATTTCCGGGTGACCTGGCGTTTTAGAGTGCAGCTGACGGAAATTTTTCAACTCTTCAATCGGCAGGTCATAACCGCTCAGGTGCAGCAGGCTATAAAGCAGCATCGAGCCGTGGCCGTTGGAGAGGATAAAGCGGTCGCGATCAAGCCAGGCGGGATTGGTCGGATTATGCTGGAGGAAGTCGCGCCACAACACTTCGGCGATATCGGCCATTCCCATTGGCGCACCGGGGTGGCCTGAATTTGCCTTCTGTACCGCATCCATGCTCAGTGCACGAATCGCGTTTGCCAACTCTCTGCGTGAGGACATAAAGTTCTCCCTTGTTATGCATCAGGGCGGGAAAGTCCCGCCCGACTAAAATAAAGACTACAGGCGTGCGGCGAGCACATCTTCCAGCTTCTGCTGGTCAACCGCGAACTGGCGGATGCCGTCAGAGAGTTTTTCAACTGCCATTGGATCCTGATTATGTTCCCAACGGAACTCCGCCTCGGAGAGCGGCGACGGCTGGTGGAAACCTTCAGTTGAAGGCTCCAGTTTGCGCTCAAGCGGCGCATCACTGTTCTGCAACTCTTCCAGCAGGTTAGGTGACAGGGTCAGGCGGTCGCAGCCTGCCAGCGCGATAATCTGCTCCACTTTACGGAAGCTGGCGCCCATGATGATGGTGCTGTAACGGTGCTTTTTGTAGTAATCGTAGATGCGACGCACGGATTTCACGCCCGGATCTTCATCTGCCACGTAGGGGTCCATGGGTTTGCGCGAGTTATACCAGTCGTAGATGCGTCCAACGAACGGGGAGATCAGGAACACGCCCGCTTCGGCACAGGCACGCGCCTGAGCAAAGGAAAAGAGCAGTGTCAGGTTGCACTGAATGCCGTTTTTCTCCAGCTCTTCCGCTGCGCGGATGCCTTCCCAGGTCGAGGCCAGCTTAATCAGTACGCGTGAGCGATCGATACCGTGCTCTTCATACATCCGAATCAGTTTTTCTGCTTTGGTCACACACATGCCACGATCGAAGGAGAGGCGCGCATCCACTTCGGTCGAAACACGGCCCGGTATGCTTTTCAGGATTTCCATACCAAGGTTGATCGCCACTTTGTCGCTGGCGTTGATAATCTGCGTCTCTTTGCTGCCGCCCTGTTTTTTGGCGTACTCAATCGCGTCATCCATCAGGTGCTTATACCCTTCGAGACCGGACGCTTTCAGAATGAGTGAGGGGTTGGTGGTGGCGTCTTCCGGATGGTAATTACGAATCGATTCGATATCACCACTGTCCGCCACCACGGTGGTGAACTGTTTTAGGGCTTCTAGCTGGTTCATCTCTAAACTCCTTGAAAAGAAAAATGAAAGCGAACAGGGGGCACCTCAGGCCTCGCAGCCGGTCTGTGGCATGTTCTGCTACCGGGAACGCGAACCCATAACATTGCAACAGAGAGTTTCTGATGAACATGCGGTTTCTCTGATTGTTGCGCTGCGAGGCGGTGCGAAGGAGCCGTCATGCGGTGTTAACCGTGGGGTGCGCCATATTCCACCCATAAGCATAGCAGTCAGGAGGAATGACGCAGGCCACACTGTAGCAATCTGTGCCCTGTAAAAAAGAAGAGGCCGATCAGGCGAGAGGTAAGCGCAGCGCGGGTTGAGACGCGCGCTGCAGCGGCAGAAACGATCAGACTGGCAGATTCAGCCAGTTCTTCACCGGCAGGAAATCGCGATAGAGGGCGGCTTCAGGTGAGTCGGCATCGGGCTGATAATCATATTCCCAGCGCACCAGCGGGGGCATCGACATCAGGATCGATTCAGTGCGACCGCCGGTTTGCAGACCAAACAGCGTGCCGCGGTCCCACACCAGATTAAACTCCACATAGCGACCACGGCGATAGAGCTGGAACTGACGCTCACGATCGCCCCACGGGTGATCTTTACGGCGCGCCACAATCGGCCGATAGGCATCCATAAAGCCGCGGCCAACCGCCTGCATGAAGCTGAAGCTCTGCTCAAAGTCGGGCGTATTGAGATCGTCAAAAAACAGGCCGCCAATGCCGCGCTGCTCATCACGATGCTTCAGATAGAAATAGTCATCACACCACTTTTTATAGCGCGGATAGACATCCTCGCCAAAAGGCTGGCAGAGGTCAGCGGCGGTCTGGTGCCAGTGCAGCGCATCTTCTTCGAAGCCATAAAAAGGGGTCAGGTCAAATCCGCCACCAAACCACCAGACCGGATCGGCACCCGGTTTCTCCGCGATAAAAAAGCGCACGTTGGCGTGGCTGGTAGGTACATAAGGGTTGTTCGGGTGGATCACCAGCGACACGCCCATTGCTTCAAAGCTGCGACCCGCCAGCTCCGGCCGGTGTGCAGTGGCGGATGCCGGCATCTGATCGCCATGCACGTGCGAAAAGTTGACGCCCGCCTGCTCAAACACCGCGCCGTTGCGCAGGACGCGGCTCTGACCGCCGCCGCCGCCAGGACGCTGCCAGCTATCTTCGGCAAACGCTGCGCCGCCATCTTCAGCCGCCAGCTGGTTACAAATCTCATCCTGCAATGCGAGCAGGAACGCTTTTACGCGGGAAATATCAGCCATTTTTTCGCTTATGGTTTGTCAAAGTCTGACGCGATTATACGCAAAACCGCGCCGCTTGCATGAGTGCGGCGAGTCGCACGGCCTGAACCGACGACATGCATCAGGCGTTGCGGCGATCAAACTCATCAAAGTAATTGACGATGCCGCTGGCAATAGCCGAGGCGATTTTCTGACGAAACGCGGTGGTGCCGAGCAGCTGCTCTTCACGCGGATTAGTAATAAAGGAGGTTTCGACCAGCACCGAGGGGATCGACGGTGACTTGAGTACTGCGAAGGCCGCCTGCTCGGTGTGCTGGCTGTGAAGATGATGAACCGGGCGGATCTGATCCAGTACATGCTTGCCCAGCGTCAGGCTGTTTTTGATGGTGTCCGTCTGCACCAGATCGAACAGAATCTGCTGCAGATAGTGATCCTGCTGCTGCGCTTTCACGCCACCCAGCTTGTCCGCATCGTTCTCCCGCTGTGACAGATAGCGCGCCATCGAGCTGCTGGCACCGCGATTAGAGAGCGCAAACACCGAGGCACCGCTGGCATCGGGACTGGTAAAACCGTCGGCATGAATCGACATAAAGAGATCGGCGCCGTGCTGGTGGGCAATCTCCACCCGCTGATAGAGCGGAATAAAGTGGTCGCTGTCGCGGGTCAGACGCACTTCTATGCGCGGATGGCTCTGTAACTGACGCTGCACGTTGCCGGCAATCTCCAGCACGATGTGTTTCTCTTCGGAACCCTCTTCGCCAACGGCACCAGAGTCGATGCCGCCGTGACCGGGGTCGATCATCACGATACGTTTACCGTTCTTTGCGGGCGGGGCAGGGCGCGAGTAACGATTTGCACCAGTAAGGGCTTGTTCTTTAGCCTGAACCGCGCGCGGCGATAAAATGGCCAGAGCCAGCCCGGAAAGCAGTAACTGACGGCGATGAATCAAACGTTTAAGCAGGTGCATGTGCGGGTCCGGTAACAGGAATCTTGCCGGTGTTATAGCCTAAGGGGCTGCTGCCTGCGATCACAGAACCATTTCAGGGCATTACTTTGTATTGCAGGTCGCGAACAGTAAATTTGCGCTTTTTTATTTGTCGCCCGTCATGGAGGGTTGCGTGCGGCAGAGAATGCGTGATAATCAGCAAATTGTGCTTATTTGCAGGTAAAGAAGATGGAAATCCGCGCCTTCCGCCAGGAAGATTTTGAAGAAGTGATCACCTTATGGGAACGTTGCGATTTGTTACGGCCATGGAACGATCCGGAGCTGGATATCGAACGCAAAATGAATCACGACCCCGATCTCTTTCTGGTCGCTGAAGTGGGCGGCGTGGTCGTGGGCACACTGATGGGCGGCTATGATGGCCATCGCGGCGCGGCTTACTATCTGGCCGTGCATCCCGACTATCAGGGACGCGGCTTTGCGAATGCGCTGATGAACCGTCTGGAGAAGAAGCTTATCGCGCGCGGCTGTCCGAAACTGCATCTGATGATCCGCGAAGAGAATGATCAGGTAGTGGCGTTCTATGAGAAGCTCGATTATGAGCCGGTTGATGCGCTGCTGTTTGGTAAACGTTTGATCGAAGATCGTGAATACTAAGCCGTCACCAGGCTATCTGCCGGACGAGTATGACGCCAGAGGGCAGCTGCGGCTGCCGTTTCTTTTTTGGCTGATCCTGTTACTCCAGGCACGGACCTGGCTGCTGCTGGTAATGGCCGGGGCGTCACGGCAGCAGGGCAACGATCTGCTGGCGCTGTTTTATCCGGATCGTCAGGCGTTCTGGATCGGTCTTGCGCTGGGTTTACCGGCGCTGGCGGGCCTGCTACTGACCGGGTATCGCACCCGCCTGCCGCGACTCTGGCAGCACTGGCGCAGCGTGCTGGCGCTGTCGCTGCTGGTGAATCTGCTCTGGCAGGGAATGCAGTTTGTGCAGGGCGATCTGCTCACCTCACCGCTGCCATTGCTGCTGACGCTCTTTGACCTGCTGGCGCTGATCTGGCTGCAATCCAGCCGCCGCTGTCGCGACTGCTTTCTGCCCGAACATCATCTTCACTAAACTTTTTGTCGCTTTGCGACTCCAATCAGTTCCGCCTTTCCGGCATCGCATTTACAGGAGTTCTCATGAAAGCTGTTCGTTCCACGCTACTGATCGCCGCGGTTGTACTGAGCGGCTGTGCCAGTTCGGGTTCCGGCGCTGACAGCAGCCAGCAGGCAAGCTGGTGGAATCCGCTGACGTATCACTGGTCTTCGGCGCTGCCGTGGAACTGGTTCGGTTCCTCGCTGACCGCGACTGAACAGGGTGTGGGTGGGTTAACTGCCTCGACCGCCATGAAAGAGGACGCGATTAATGCCGGACTGAACGGTGACTATAACCTGCGTCAGGGCATGCGCAGCCAGAACGGTCAGGTGGTCTCTTTCTGGCAGGCGCTGGATGATGGCAACGTTAAGCTGGTGATTTACGGGCAGTCGCAGGTTGAACGTATTGAGGTCATGGACAGCGCAATCGCCAGCAGCGATGGCAGCAAAGTGGGTGATGTCTTCAGTAATAAGTTCAGCAAAGCCTTCGACAACTGCACCTTAGCCAGCGGCACCGATGCGCGTGACGTGGCGTGCCGTGCGCCTGGCAGTCAGCATCTGACCTATGTTTATCAGGGTGACTGGCATGGACCGGAGGGCTTAATGCCCTCGGACGATACGCTGAAAAGCTGGAAAATCAGCAAGATTGTCTGGCAGCGTTAATTCCTCGTCTTCAGCGCGCCGCCCGTCAGGCGGCCGCTGAGCCTCCCAAAACCTTTGCCGGCACGCACGGCACGGGGTTCCTCCTCCCTATCGGCTTTTGCTGATTTCTGCATAAACAGTGCCGTCGTCTTATGCTTTTTTCGACTTTGAAATCATCAAACGATATATAAAACCGTTACTGGTTTTCACTGAGTTATAAATAAACTGGTGCCTCAGCGGGTGAGATCCGCATCAAACTTTTTCAGGGTGCCAAATGACATTACAAGCGATGAAAAAAATCGTGAGCGGTATCGCGTTGTCGCTGAGCCTGGCCGGCGCAGCCAATGCCACTGAACTCCTCAATAGCTCTTACGATGTGTCGCGGGAGCTGTTTGTCGCCCTGAATGCTCCCTTCGTTAAACAGTGGGATGCCAGTCATCCCAGCGATCCACTGACCATTAAGATGTCGCACGCCGGTTCATCGAAGCAGGCGCTGGCAATCCTGCAGGGACTGCGCGCGGATGTCGTCACGTACAATCAGGTTACGGATGTGCAGGTGCTGCACGATAAAGGCAACCTGATTGCCGCAGACTGGAAAAGCCGTCTGCCGAATAACAGCTCGCCTTTCTACTCCACCATGGCGTTTCTGGTGCGCAAAGGAAATCCAAAACAGATTCACGACTGGTCAGATTTGACCCGCAGTGATGTGAAGCTGATTTTCCCGAATCCGAAAACCTCCGGGAATGGCCGCTATACCTATCTGGCCGCCTGGGGCGCAGCAGATAAAGCGGACGGGGGCGATCAGGCCAAAACCCGTGCTTTTATGACGCAATTTCTGAAAAACGTTGAAGTATTCGACACCGGCGGTCGCGGTGCGACCACGACCTTTGCTGAGCGTGGCCTGGGCGACGTATTAATTAGCTTTGAGTCCGAAGTGAATAACATCCGCAACCAGTACGGCAAAGATGAGTATGAAGTGGTGGTGCCGAAAACCAACATTCTGGCGGAGTTTCCGGTGGCATGGGTGGATAAAAACGTCGCCACCAATAAAACCGCTGATGCGGCCAGCGCTTATCTGAACTATCTCTATACGCCTGAAGCGCAGAATATTATTACTCACTACTACTATCGCGTGAACAATGCACAGCTTATGGCGGAGCAGAAAGATCGCTTCCCGCAGACCAACCTGTTCCGGGTGGAAGAGGCGTTTGGCGGCTGGGATAAGGTAATGAAGACGCACTTCGTCAGCGGCGGTGAGCTCGATAAGTTGTTAGCGGCGGGGCGCGGATAATGTTTGCAGCCAGCCAGAAACGCGTATTGCCCGGCTTTGGTCTCAGCCTCGGCACCAGCCTGCTCTTTACCTGTCTGATCCTGCTGCTGCCTATCAGCGCGGTGATCATGCAGCTGTCGCAGATGACGCTGCAACAGTACTGGGATGTGGTGACCAATCCGCAGCTGATTGCCGCCTATAAAGTAACGCTGCTCTCTGCAGGCGTCGCCTCACTGTTTAATGCGGTGTTCGGCATGCTGATGGCATGGATCCTGACCCGTTACCGTTTTCCGGGCCGGACGCTGCTGGATGGCCTGATGGATCTGCCGTTTGCACTGCCTACGGCGGTGGCGGGTCTGACCCTGGCCGGACTCTTTTCGGTCAACGGCTGGTATGGACAGTGGTTCGCTCAGTTCGACATCAAAATTTCCTATACCTGGATTGGTATCGCCATCGCCATGGCCTTTACCAGCATTCCGTTTGTGGTGCGTACCGTACAGCCGGTGCTGGAAGAGTTAGGCCCGGAGTATGAAGAGGCGGCCGAAACGCTGGGTGCCACGCCATGGCAGAGCTTCCGCCGCGTCGTGTTGCCGGAAGTGGCACCGGCGCTGCTGGCCGGGACTGCGCTCTCCTTTACCCGCAGCCTGGGTGAATTTGGTGCGGTGATCTTTATTGCCGGTAACATCGCCTGGAAAACGGAAGTCACCTCACTGATGATTTTTGTCCGGCTGCAGGAGTTCGACTATCCGGCGGCCAGCGCCATCGCCTCGGTGATCCTGGCAGCATCGCTGATTCTGTTATTTGCGATTAACACATTACAGAGCCGCTTTGGCCGTCGTCTGGGAGGTCACTAATGGCTGAGGTTTCACAGATTAATCACGCTGCACGTCAGCCAGTGAACTGGGGCAAGTGGCTGCTGATTAGTATCGGCACGCTGATCTCGATTCTGCTGCTGGTGGTGCCGATGGCCTCCATCTTCTGGGAAGCGCTGAATCAGGGGCTCATTGTCGCTCTCAGCAATCTGGCGGATCCGGACATGCTGCACGCCATCTGGCTGACCGTGATGGTGGCGTTGATCACCGTACCGGTTAACCTGGTGTTCGGCACGCTGCTCGCCTGGCTGGTGACGCGCTTCACCTTTCCGGGGCGTCAGTTGCTGCTGACCCTGTTTGATATTCCTTTTGCCGTGTCGCCGGTTGTGGCCGGTCTGATGTATCTGCTGTTCTGGGGCGTTAATGGCCCGGCAGGCGGCTGGCTGGATGCGCATAACATCCAGATTATGTTTGCCTGGCCTGGCATGGTGCTGGCGACGGTGTTTGTGACCTGTCCGTTTGTGGTGCGCGAACTGGTCCCGGTGATGCTGAGTCAGGGCAGTCATGAAGATGAAGCGGCGGTGCTGCTGGGCGCCTCTGGCTGGCAGATGTTCCGCCGCGTAACGCTGCCGAACATTCGCTGGGCGCTGCTGTATGGCATCGTGCTGACCAACGCTCGTGCGATTGGTGAATTTGGTGCGGTCTCGGTGGTATCGGGATCGATTCGCGGTGAGACCTACACATTACCGCTTCAGGTTGAATTATTGCATCAGGACTACAACACCGTTGGCGCATTCACCGCGGCCGCCCTGTTAACCCTGATGGCAATTGTGACGCTGTTTCTGAAAAGCATTGTGCAGTGGCGTTTAGAGCAACAGCACAAACGCCTGCAACAGGAGGGAAATCATGAGCATTGAGATTAACAAGATCAACAAATCCTTTGGTCGCACATCGGTGCTGAACGATATCTCTCTGGATATTGCCTCGGGTGAAATGGTGGCGCTGCTTGGCCCATCAGGCTCGGGTAAAACCACGCTGCTGCGCATCATTGCCGGGCTGGAGCATCAGAACAGCGGTCAAATCCGTTTTCATGGTAACGATGTCAGCCGCCTGCATGCGCGCGATCGTCAGGTCGGTTTTGTCTTCCAGCACTACGCGCTGTTCCGTCATATGACGGTATTCGACAACATTGCCTTTGGCCTGACCGTGCTGCCACGTCGTGAGCGTCCTTCAACGGCGGAGATCAAACAGCGTGTTACCCGTCTGCTGGAGATGGTGCAGCTGGCTCATCTGGCGAATCGCTTCCCGGCACAGCTGTCGGGCGGCCAGAAACAGCGTGTGGCGCTGGCGCGTGCGTTAGCGGTTGAACCGCAGATTCTGCTGCTGGACGAACCCTTTGGCGCGCTGGATGCTCAGGTACGTAAAGAGCTGCGCCGCTGGCTGCGTCAGCTGCATGAAGAGCTGAAATTCACCAGTGTGTTTGTCACCCACGACCAGGAAGAGGCGATGGAAGTCGCGGATCGCGTGGTGGTGATGAGTCAGGGCAATATTGAACAGGTCGGCACGCCAGATGATGTGTGGCGCGATCCGGCGACCCGTTTTGTGCTGGAATTCCTGGGTGAAGTGAACCGCTTTGATGGCGAGATTCAGGGATCACAGTTCCACGTTGGCGCGCACCACTGGCCGCTGGGCTATACCTCGGCCCACCAGGGCGCGGTTGAGCTGTTCCTGCGTCCGTGGGAAATCGACGTGTCACGCCGCAGCAGTCTGGAAACCCCGCTGCCGGTACAGGTACTGGAAGTGAGCCCGCGTGGACACTTCTGGCAGCTGGTCGTCCAGCCTGCCGGCTGGCAGAGCGAGCCGGTTTCGGTGGTGTTTGAAGGTGAGCAGACAGCGCCGATTCGCGGCGAGCGTCTGTTTGTTGGCTTACAGCAGGCGCGTCTCTATAAGGGCGATACGCCACTGCGCGCAGTTGCCTTTGCACAAAGCGCCTGATATTTTCTCTTCAACACCGGGCGGGAGTGTCACTCCCGCCTTTTTTTCGCATCTGGTTTGTAAGATGCCAGGAACCGCACCGTGACGACTCTCGAAAATACCATCGGCAATACCCCGCTGATCAAGTTGCAGCGC
The DNA here is from genome assembly GCF_054056055.1 of Pantoea sp. PvP021. Lineage (NCBI taxonomy): Bacteria > Pseudomonadati > Pseudomonadota > Gammaproteobacteria > Enterobacterales > Erwiniaceae > Pantoea > Pantoea sp. PvP021. Next base: position 28,836 of record NZ_JBSRXX010000008.1, read on the forward strand.
CTGACGCCCGCCAACGGCAGCGAGGTCTGGCTCAAGCTGGAAGGCAATAATCCGGCAGGTTCGGTAAAAGATCGCGCGGCCTGGTCGATGATCAATCAGGCAGAGCTGCGTGGTGATATTGCACCTGGCGATCAGCTGATTGAAGCTACCAGCGGCAACACCGGGATTGCGCTGGCGATGATCGCGGCGATGAAAGGCTACCGACTTCGCCTGCTGATGCCCGACAACATGAGTCAGGAGCGGCAGGACGCGATGCGCGCCTATGGCGCAGAGTTAATCCTGGTGCCACGTGAACAGGGCATGGAGGGCGCACGCGATCTGGCCCAGGCGATGGCGGCGCGCGGTGAAGGCCGGGTGCTGGATCAGTTTAATAATCCCGATAATCCGCTGGGTCACTATCAGACCACCGGCCCGGAATTGTGGCAGCAGTCGAACCAGCGCATGACTCATTTTGTCTCCAGCATGGGCACCACCGGCACCATTACCGGCGTAGGACGATATCTGAAAGAGCTCAACACGGGCGTGCAGGTGATCGGTTTGCAGCCCAGCGAAGGCAGCAGTATTCCGGGTATTCGTCGCTGGCCGCTGGCCTATCTGCCGGGGATCTACCGTCCCGATCTGGTGGATGATGTGATGGATATGACGCAAAAGGAAGCGGAAGAGACGATGCGCGCGCTGGCACGCCGTGAAGGCATTTTCTGTGGCGTCAGTTCAGGCGGCGCGGTGGCGGGTGCGCTGCGCATCGCGCAGGCCAATCCTGGCAGCGTGGTGGTGGCGATCGCCTGCGATCGTGGTGACCGTTATCTCTCTACCGGACTCTACCATCAGTAACCTCTGCCGATGCGGAATCAGGCCTGTGCGTGCATTTACTGCCCACAGGCCTTTTTTTTAACCACAATTTTCGGTGCCAGATAGACTGAATCTGTAAGGATCGCGTAAATCAGGCTGCGCGAATGTTCAGCACAGGACAAAATAGCGGCAATTCTCCAGAGAGATAACCATGAAAATTTTGCTTGTTGATGATGATGTTGAATTAGGCACGATGTTAAGCCAGTACCTGATCGGGGAAGGGTTTGATGCTCAGCTGGTTCTGACCGGCAGCGCCGGCGTGCAGGGCGCGTTATCGGGAGAGTTCACCGCCATGATCCTGGACATTATGCTGCCCGACATGAGCGGCATTGATGTGTTGCGTCAGGTGCGCCAGAACAGCCGGATACCGGTGATTATGCTGACCGCCAAAGGCGATAATATTGATCGCGTGATCGGTCTTGAGATGGGCGCGGATGACTATATGCCCAAGCCCTGCTATCCCCGTGAACTGGTGGCGCGTCTGCGCGCCGTATTGCGCCGTTTCGAAGAGCAGGCGCCACAGCCAGACGCCAGAGAGCCGCTGCGCTGGGGAGAGCTGATGCTTAATCCCGCCACCCGCATCAGCGAATGGCAGGGTAAAACCTTTGATCTGACGGCGTCGGAATTTAATCTGCTGGATCTGCTGCTGCGTGCGCCGGACAGAGTGGTGTCAAAAGATGAGCTCTCCGAAAAGGGACTCGGTCGTCCGCGTGAAGCCTATGACCGCAGCGTCGATGTGCATATCAGTAACATTCGTCAGAAGCTCAGTGCATTAACCGCTGACAGCATCAACATCGAAACCGTTCGCAGCATCGGTTACCGTATTCGATGAAACAGAGTTACCGTGGACGCATGTTCTGGAAGATCTTTATCGGCTTCTGGATCGTTTTTGTCATCATGAGCCAGCTTATCTGGCTCGGCTTCACGCTCTCCGGTAAACGGCATGAACCGCCTGAACTCGTGGCTATCCGTCGTATTGTGGATCTGCAGATGACCTCCGCCGCGTCAGTGCTGGAGCGGGGCGGGCCTGATGCGCTGAATGCGATGCTCTCGGACTGGGATAACAGCGATCGGCAGTTCTTCCACGTCACCCAACAGACAAAACCGTCCCAATCAGAAAACAGCGGCAACCTGGATATCAGAGGGCGCTTTCCTGAAGAGGTGGTGCGCTGGGTTCGCGGCGCGGATGGCAAAGCCTATCATCTGCGCTACGACCTGGATGGCATGCGTAAAGACAGCACGCTGAACATGATGCCGCGAAAATTTCTGAATATTCCTGAGCCGATGTTTGTCTTCGCCGGTTCGGTGGGATTGCTGTTCAGTCTGCTTCTGGCCTGGAATCTGACGCGACCTATGCGTCAGCTGCGGGAAGGATTTTCCCGCGTGGCTGAGGGCGATTTAAGCGTGCGGCTGTTTCCGATCATGCGTAAGCGCCACGACGAGATCTCAAACGTCGCTGAAGCCTTTGACGCTATGGTCGAGCGGCTCGATACCCTGGTGCGCGCCCGTGAAGAACTGTTGCATGATATCTCACATGAGCTTCGTTCACCGCTGGCGCGACTGCAGCTGGCGACCGGGCTGGCCAGACAGACGCCAGAAAGTGTGAACAGTTCGCTTGATCGCATTGATGAAGAGGCGCGTCGGCTGGACAAGATGATCGGTGAACTGCTGACACTGTCGCGGGCTGAGCATGAAAGCATCCCGGATGAGCAATATTTTGATCTGACCGGCTTGCTGCAGGCGGTTATTACCGATGTCCGTTATGAAGCGCAGATCCCAGGCGTGCAGGTAGAGTTGCAGGTCGACGATCGCGCTGATTACACCGTGCGAGGCAATGCAGAGCTGATACGGCGCGGAGCAGAGAATGTATTACGCAATGCGCTGCGCTTCTCTCAGCCAGGGCAGCGGATTGATGTTCATCTGCGCGCAGAACAGCAGTGGCTGGTGATTCAGGTGCGCGATCAGGGGCCGGGTGTCGATGAGGATAAGCTCTCCAGCATCTTTGACCCGTTTGTGCGGGTGAATTCGCCGCTGATGGGCAAAGGTTATGGTCTGGGACTGGCTATCGTGCGCAAGGTGGTGCTGGCGCATCATGGTGAGGTTGAGGCAAGAAACCGGCCAGAAGGCGGACTGGAACTGACGCTGCGTCTGCCGCACTGGCAGCCCTGAACAGGCATACAGCAGAAACGATAACGGCACCCGCGGGTGCCGTTATGTTATGAACGAATGCTTACTTTCTGATGCGAATCACCGGCGTTTCGCCGACGGTGACCTGGCCAGTCAGCTTAATCAATTCCTTGATTTCATCCATGTTGGAGATGACAACCGGTGTCAGGGTTGATTTCGCTTTCTCTTCCAGCAACGGCAGGTCGAACTCGATAACCACGTCGCCTTTTTTGACCTTCTGGCCTTCTTCAGCGATGCGTTTGAAGCCTTCACCTTTCAGTTCTACCGTATCGATACCGAAGTGGACGAACAGCTCAATGCCATTGTCTGATTCGATCGAAAAAGCGTGATTGGTTTCAAAAATCTTACCGATAGTGCCATCAACAGGAGCAACCATTTTGTTGCCGCTGGGCTTGATCGCAATACCGTCGCCCACGATTTTTTCTGCAAACACCACATCTGGTACGTCTTCAATGTTCACGATTTCGCCTGACAGAGGCGCTACGATGTCAATTGTCCCAGCGCTATCCGTTTTTTCGCCAAAAAGTTTAGAAAACAAACCCATGATCTTCTCCTAAGCAGTAATTTGGGGCCAGCATCATGCGGATTAGCAGAGCGTTTTTTCCTTAATGAACTTGTTTACCAGGTTCATTAAATCTTCCGCTGTCGGTTGAGCCAGTGCCTGCTCCGCCAATGCCTTCGCATCTTCAAAATTAGTATTACGAATGATTTTCTTGATGCCAGGGATAGAAATGGCACTCATGCTGAACTCGTCCAGCCCCATTCCCAGTAACAGTAGTGTAGCACGTTCATCACCTGCCAGCTCACCACACATGCCGGTCCATTTACCTTCAGCGTGAGATGCATCAATGACTTGCTTGATTAAGTTAAGCACAGACGGCGCCATTGGGTTGTACAGGTGCGAGATCAAATCATTACCACGATCGACCGCCAGAGTATACTGCGTCAGATCGTTTGTCCCAATACTGAAGAAGTCGACTTCCTTCGCCAGATGATGAGCAATCACGGCTGAAGCCGGGGTTTCCACCATGATGCCGACTTCAATGCTCTCATCAAAGGCTTTACCTTCTTCACGCAACTGCGCTTTCAGCAGTTCCAGTTCCGCTTTCAGGCTGCGAACTTCTTCAACCGAAATAATCATCGGGAACATGATGCGCAGTTTGCCGAAAGAGGAGGCGCGCAGGATGGCACGCAGCTGCGCATGCAGAATCTCTTTGCGGTCCATGGCGATACGGATAGCGCGCCAGCCGAGGAACGGGTTCTCTTCTTTTGGCAGGTTCATGTAAGGCAGGTCTTTGTCGCCGCCGATGTCCATGGTACGCACGATAACGGCCTGTGAACCCATGGCTTCAGCGACGGCTTTGTACGCCTGGAACTGCTCTTCTTCGCTTGGCAGTGAGTCACGATCCATAAACAGGAATTCGGTGCGGTAGAGACCCACGCCTTCAGCGCCGTTACGTTCAGCACCGGCGATATCGCGCACAGTACCGATGTTGGCGCAGACTTCAACCTGATGACCATCCAGCGTAACGGCTGGCAGATCTTTCAGCTTAGCTAATTCATGTTTTTCCGACAGATACTGGTTCTGTACGGCTTTCAGCTCTTCCTGAATCGCTTCTGAAGGATTGACGTGAATCGCATTGTTAACGCCATCCAGAATCAGGAAATCGCCATTTTTAACCGTGACGGTCACATTGCCGGTACCGACAATGGCTGGGATCTCCAGCGAGCGCGCCATGATTGAGGTATGTGAGGTACGGCCACCCAGATCGGTGATAAAGCCCAGCACCTTCTTCAGGTTCAGCTGTGCGGTTTCTGACGGCGTTAAATCTTTTGCCACCAGAATGGATTCGTCCGGAATAGCGCTCAGGTCAACGATATGCAGACCGAGGATGTTTTGCAGCAGACGCTTACCGATGTCACGTACGTCAGCCGCACGCTCTTTCAGATATTCGTCATCTAACTCCTCCAGTGCTTTCGCCTGGCCATCGATGACCGAGTAAGCAGCAGCATCGGCAGAAGCGTGATCTTTTTTGATCAGGTCGATGATTTCCTGCTCCAGCTCTTCATCTTCCAGCAACATAATGTGGCCTTCGAAGATTGCTGCTTTCTCTTCACCGAGGGTTTCACCCGCTTTGACGCGAATCGCTTCCAGTTGTAATGCCGCTTTGCTGCGGCCATCGAGGAAGCGCTGAACTTCCTGCTCAACCTGGTCATCAGAAATTTTCTTGCGGTTGATGACGATCTCGTCTTCTTTCAGCAGCAGTGCTTTGCCGAAAGCGATACCTGGTGATGCTAAAATGCCTGAAATCATAACGCTACCTTTTAATCACGATGGCTGATGGGACTCTGTGCGGTGCCATTGTCGCGGGACACGTACTCTACGAAAGCAATAACGCGGACAGGTTGTCCGCGATCAAGATGTTTGCACTCAATGGCGCAGAGGAGTCGATTTGCTGGAGAGCTGAGCGGAGATTACTCCAGTTCAGCCATCAGTTTGACCAGATGCTCAACTGCTTTCTGCTCGTCTTCACCTTCCGCGGAAAGGGTCACAACCGTTCCCTGGGTTAAACCCAGTGTCTGCAGCTTGAACAGGCTCTTCGCGCTCGCTGATTTACCGTTAGAGGTCACGGTAATTTCTGACTGGAAAGCTTTGGCTTCTTTAACGAATTGCGCAGCTGGGCGAGTGTGCAGACCGTTTGGTGCAGTAATGGTAACTTCTTGCTGGAACATTCTATTTCCCCAACGTTATCAGGATGAGTGTTATGGATCTAAAGTCTAGCCTGGAGCCTTTACTTTAGCCTGTGTAGGTGCGCGGGTATAGCTTCATGCTGACCAAAGACGCGCATGCGTCAAATCTACAGTCCGTTGCGTCTCAAAACCGATTCTACACGTCACCGGTTAATTATGCCGTGATTCGCCGTTTCACTGAATCCGTAAATCGATTCAGCTTGATCCACTTCAAACGCGGATTAATTTCAGGCATCGAAATAATTGGCAGTCTAAATACCAGAGCGGCGTCACTGAAATCAATCTGCCGGGTGATGAAAGTGAGATCTGCACCACAAAAAAGCACCCGATTGGGTGCTTTTTTCTCCATTTTCGGACTATCGGTCTCTGCTACTGAAGCTCTTTTTCAGTGAAGAGATCGGCAAACAAGGCGGTACTCAGATAGCGTTCACCGGAGGAGGGGAGGATCACCACAATATTTTTGTTGGCGAAGGCTTCATCTTCCTGCAGCTTCAGCGCCGCGGCAACGGCAGCACCGGATGAGATACCGGCCAGAATACCTTCCTCTTCCATCAGCCGACGCGCCGTACTGATCGCCTCTTCATTGGTGATGGCCACGACGCGGTCCACCAGATTCAGCTCAAGGTTGCCCGGGATAAAGCCTGCGCCGATACCCTGAATTTTGTGTGGGCCGGGCTTGATCTCATCGCCCGCCAGCGCCTGAGCAATCACCGGGGAATCGGTCGGCTCAACCGCGACGGTAATCAGATCTTTTTTGCCTTTGGTGTTTTTGATGTAGCGGCTCACGCCGGTCAGCGTACCGCCGGTGCCGACACCGGCAATAAAGACATCCACTTCGCCGTCCGTGTCTTCCCAGATTTCCGGGCCGGTGGTCTTTTCATGGATTTCCGGGTTGGCCGGGTTGCTGAACTGCTGCAGCAGCACATATTTATCCGGATTGCTGGCAACAACCTCTTCAGCTTTGCTGATGGCACCTTTCATGCCTTTGGCGCCTTCGGTCAGTATCAGCGTCGCGCCCAGCGCCTTCAGCAACTTACGGCGCTCCACTGACATGGTTTCTGGCATCGTCAGCGTTAATTTATAACCGCGCGCTGCGGCGACATAGGCCAGAGCAATACCGGTGTTGCCGCTGGTCGGTTCAACCAGTTCAACACCCGGTTTCAGAATACCGCGTTTTTCTGCGTCCCAAATCATATTGGCACCGATACGGCATTTTACGCTGAAGCTCGGGTTACGGGATTCAACTTTCGCAAGGATGCGGCCGTTACCGATGCGGTTCAGTCGAACCAATGGCGTATGACCAATTGTCAAAGAGTTGTCTTCATAGATCTTACTCATAGCCTGTCCTTAACTGTATGAATTATTGGGAACCCTATGAGCATACCTTTTCTGCCTGGTGGCGGAAGGAAAGAAATCGTATATCTATATGTCGCCCGGCAATAAGCCCTGCTAAAAAGAGCATAAGGCGCGCTGATGAATTTAACGCAACTCATGACGTGCCAGCGTTGACCGGTAGCGATCGACCCACATGGCGGTGGCACCGCAGACGGCAACCGGCATGATCACCAGGTTCAGAACCGGGATCATGGTGAACAGACTGATTAGCGCGCCAAACTGCATATTGGCCGTTTTGTGCTGACGCAGGGCGTTGCGCATCTGCTGAAACGGCACTTTGTGGTTATCAAACGGGTAGTCGCAATACTGGATGGACAACATCCAGGCGCTGAACAGGAACCACAGCACCGGCGCAACGGTCTGGCCAAAGCCAGGAATAAAGTAGAGCAGCAGCAGTCCCAGCGCGCGGGGCAGGTAATAACCCAGTTTTTGCAGCTCGCGCTTCATAATGCGCGGCACATCCTTAATCATTCCAGCCCAGCCGCTGTCCGGCAGGGGCTTGCCTGTCAGGCGGCCTTCCAGTTGCTCGGCCAGCAGGCCGCAAAACGGAGCGGCAATTAAGTTTGCCAGGGTCGAAAAGAAGTAGCTAAACACCAGCACAATCGCAATCACCGACAGCGGCCATAACAGATAGCTCAGCCACTGCAGCCAGTCCGGAATATGGGCCATCAGCCGCGGGATCCAGTCACCGAGACGATAGAACAGCCAGATGAAAGCGCCACCCAGCATCACGATATTGATCAGCAACGGCATCACTACAAAGCGGCGAATGCCAGGCAGACGTACCAGTTTCCAGCCCTGGCTAAAGTAGTGCATGCCGTTAAAATTTGAGACGGAATTCTCAATGGCCATAAAGCCAGTTCTCCTGAAGATGTTAAGGCGCGCCCACTATAACCTGGCTTTTTCTCCAGGCCAGGTGCCGTTTGGGTAAAAAAACAGCGAAAAAGCGTGGGTTGCCTATCTTATTTGTCAGAAAATAGTGCACAGACTTGCACTTGTGTAGCAGGGCAAATACAGTTAGAGGATAAAGTTTGCCGCGGTGGCAAGGTATTGGAACAACAGAGAATACAATGATGCAGGATTTGCGTCTGATATTAATCGTTGTTGGCGCGATCGCCATTATAGCGCTCCTTCTTCACGGGCTGTGGACCAGCCGTAAAGAGCGTTCGTCAGTGTTCCGCGATCGCCCGCACAAACGTCTAAAACAACGTGATGAAAATGATGAGCAGGACCTGATTGACGACGAGGATGATGGCGTCGGCGAGGTTCGCGTTCGTTCTGATCGCAACGTACATCAGGAACCGCGTTTCGATGAGATTCGCGAGCCACAGCCAGAAGCGCCGCGTAAGCCTGCGCCCGCTGAGCCTGTGCGTCAGCCTGCGCCACGACCCGCACCGCAACCCGAACCTGAAAGCGACCCGCTTTTTAACACGGCACCGCAGCCTGCTCCGCAGTCGCGCCCTGAACCGGTTCGTCAGCAGCCCGCACCCACTTTTGTCGCGCCGCCCGTTCAGGCCGACCCACTGCTGGATCTCGACCCGCTGGAATCTGTACAGCCAGCACCGCAGTACCAGGCAGAACCTGAGCCGCAGCCTGAAGTGACATCGGCGCCCGCGCCAGCACAGCCTGCTGCTAAAGCGCCAGCGGAAAAACCGAAAGAAGCGGTACTGGTGCTGCATGTTGCCGCACACTCGGGCGGTGAACTGAACGGTGAGGCCCTACTGCAGGGTATTCTCCAGGCGGGCTTCCAGTTTGGTGAAATGAACATTTTCCATCGTCATCTCAGTCCGGCTGGCAGCGGCCCTGTATTGTTCAGTCTGGCCAATATGGTTAAGCCGGGCTCATTCAATCCTGACCTGATGACCGATTTCAGCACGCCTGGCATCTCTATCTTTATGATGGTGCCTTCTTATGGCGATGCGAATCAGAACTTCAAGCTGATGCTGCAGTCGGCTCAGCGTATCGCTGATGATGTAGGTGGCGTGGTGCTGGATGATGAGCGTCGCATGATGACGCCACAGAAGCTGGAAACTTACAAAGCGCGTATCCGCGATGTGGTTGGCGTCTGAGACCTGCGCTAAACGCTATCTGAATTGTTAAAAACAAACCCCCGCCTGTCGGGGGTTTTTTATCTGATGGGGCTTTATGAAATCCGTCCAGGATCACATCACCGAACTGCGCACCACGTTGCGCCATCATGAATATCTCTATCACGTTATGGATGCGCCGGAAGTGCCGGATGCTGAATACGATCGTCTGATGCGTGAACTGCGTCAGCTGGAAGAGGAGCACCCGGATCTCATTACGCCAGACTCGCCGACACAACGCGTGGGTGCCGCGCCGCTGACGGTCTTCGAGCAGGTGCGCCATGAAGTCCCGATGCTGTCGCTTGATAACGCCTTTGATGAAGCCACGTTTATGGCTTTCAACAAGCGGGTGCAGGATCGCCTGAAAAGCAGTGACGACATAACCTACTGCTGTGAACTCAAGCTCGATGGCGCTGCGGTCAGCCTGATGTATGAAAATGGTCTGCTGGTCCAGGCCGCAACGCGCGGTGACGGCACAACCGGCGAGAACATTACCGCCAATGTCCGCACCATTCGCGCTATCCCGCTGCGGCTTAAAGGCGACAACATTCCGGCACGGCTGGAAGTGCGTGGCGAAATATTTATGACGCAGCGCGGCTTTGAAAAGCTGAATGAGGAAGCACGCCGGACTGATGGCAAAGTCTTTGCTAATCCGCGCAATGCAGCAGCCGGTTCTCTGCGTCAGCTGGATCCGCGCATTACCGCCAAACGTCCGCTGACCTTCTTCTGCTACGGTTTTGGCCTGCTGGAAGGCGGTGAGATGCCGCACAGTCACATGGGGCGTCTGCAACAGTTTAAAGCCTGGGGCCTGCCGGTCAGCGACCGCATTAAGCTGGTGCACAACGCAGAAGAAGCCCTGGCCTTCTATCGTGATATTGAGCAACAGCGTCCGAATCTGGGTTTTGATATTGATGGCGTGGTGATCAAAGTCGATTCACAGGAACTGCAGGAAAAGCTGGGCTTTGTGGCGCGCGCGCCGCGCTGGGCGATTGCCTTTAAATTCCCGGCACAGGAACAACTGACCTGGGTGCGGGACGTCGAATTTCAGGTTGGCCGCACCGGGGCTATCACACCGGTAGCTCGCCTTGAGCCGGTGCAGGTCGCGGGCGTGATCGTCAGCAATGCCACGCTGCATAATGCGGATGAAATCGAGCGGCTGGGATTACGCATCGGCGATCGGGTGGTCATTCGCCGCGCCGGTGATGTGATCCCGCAGGTGGTCAACGTGGTGCTCGCCGAGCGCCCTGAACAGACGCGTGAAGTCCTGTTCCCGGCACACTGTCCGGTTTGTGGTTCCGAGGTTGAACGGGTCGAAGGGGAATCGGTCACGCGCTGCACGGGCGGTTTAATCTGCGGTGCTCAGCGCAAAGAGGCGCTGAAGCATTTTGTCTCGCGCCGGGCACTGGATGTTGATGGCATGGGCGATAAGATTATCGACCAGCTGGTGGAGAAAGAGTACGTCAACACACCTGCGGATCTGTTCCGTCTCACGGCGGGCAAACTGACCGGACTGGATCGCATGGGGCCGAAATCGGCGCAAAACGTTGTCGACGCGCTGGAGAAAGCGAAATCGACTACGCTGGCGCGTTTCCTCTATGCACTGGGCATTCGTGAAGTGGGTGAAGCCACCGCTGCCAATCTGGCTAACCATTTTGGTGAATTGCAGAAGGTCATGGATGCCGATCTTGAGGCGCTGATTGCGGTGCCGGATGTCGGCAAAGTCGTTGCGGCACACGTGCGCAACTTCATGGAAGAGGAAAGCAACCGTGAGGTTATCCGCCAGCTGGTCGAGGATATCGGTATTCACTGGCCGCAGGTGGTGGTGGTGAGAGCCGAAGAGATCGACAGTCCGTTCGCGGGTAAAACGGTGGTGCTGACTGGCTCACTGTCGCAGATGAACCGCGATGATGCCAAAGCGCAGCTGATCGCGCTGGGCGCAAAAGTCAGCGGCAGTGTCTCAAAGAAAACTGATTTGCTGATTGCCGGTGAAGCGGCTGGTTCAAAGCTGGCGAAAGCAGCGGAGCTTGGCATTGAAGTGATTGATGAAGCGGAAATGATCCGCCTGCTGGGAGCCTCAGATGGATGAACATCAGCTGGTGGCGATAGCCAATACGCCTATGCCGTTTGGCAAATATAAGGGGCGGATGCTGATCGATCTGCCTGAGCCTTATCTGCTGTGGTTTGCCCGCAGTGGGGACTTTCCGTCTGGTCTGCTGGGTGATCTCATGCAACTCACCCTGACAATAAAAATTGAGGGTCTGGAAGGGTTAGTTAAACCGCTTCAGACCCGTAAGTAACGCTGCCCGCACTGGCGGGCAGCCGATCTATTTCTGAGACTCCATTACCGAATCCTTGACCTGCACAGCCTGCTGCTGCTTCTCATTGGTCTTCTTATAACGTCCGGCAATAAATGAGCAGACCATCAGCTGTACCTGGTGGAAAATCATCAGCGGCAGCACAATAATCCCCACGGTACTGGCCGGGAACAGGATATTCGCCATCGGCACGCCATTCGCCAGACTCTTCTTCGAACCACAAAACAGCACCACAATCTCATCGGCGCGTTTAAAGCGGAACAGACGCGAGGCCAGCAGGTTGATAATCAGCACGGCGGTCAGCAGAATGATTGAGCCTGCCACAATCCACAGCAGCGTAATCAACCCAACGCGATGCCAGATGCCATTAACCACCGCTTCACTGAAGGCGGAGTAGACCACCAGCAGAATCGAGGTCTGGTCGGTTTTGCCAATCAGGCTGCGGTGCTTCTCAACCCAGCCACCGATCCAGCGCCGTGAGAGGTGTCCCAGTACGAAAGGCACCATCAGTTGCAGCATAATCTTCCCGATCTGCTCCAGTCCATCGCTGGGCGCGCTGCTGTGAATATCCATCACCAGGTTCACCAGCAACGGCGAAATAAACACACCCAGCAGGCTTGATGCAGAGGCGCTGCATACCGCTGCCGCAACGTTACCGCCCGCCATGGAGGTAAACGCGATAGCGGATTGCACGGTCGCAGGCAGGATACAGAGGTAGATAAAGCCGGTATAAATTTCCGGGCCGACATTAACCGGATGCCACCAGACCAGCAACAGACCCAGCACCGGAAACAGCACAAAGGTGCTGAACATAATCCACAGATGCAACCGCCAGTGACTGCTGCCTGAGATGATCTTTTCACGCGACAGCTTGGCACCATGCATAAAGAACAGCAGTGCTATCGCTGCTGTCGCGAGATAGCTGAATATATCGACGTAGATCCCTCTGGCTGGCAGAAAAGAGGCCAGCAGCACGGTGATGATGAGTTTAACCATCATCGGATCAAGTTTTAAAAATCCCATTGTTAAATTCCGGTAAATTTTTCAATAGCGCGATTGTGCGTGAAAGCTGTTTAGAAATAAAATTGATTTATTGAATTAATCTATGAGCAGAATCGATGAATTACACCCTGCGTCAGCTACGAACCTTTATTGCGGTGGCTCACTATGGCGGATTCAGCCAGGCGGGGCAGGCGATAGGGCTGAGTCAGTCGGCGGTCAGCCACAGTATTAAAGAGCTGGAAGCGGAAACCGGCGTGCGATTGCTGGATCGAACCACCCGGGAGGTGATGCTGACTGAAGCGGGAAAACAGCTGGCGTCACGCATGGAGCGCCTGCTGGAGGAGATTCATACCACGCTGCTGGATATCCGCAGTTTTGGCGAACAGCGCAGTGGTACCGTCAGGGTGGCAGCCAGCCAGACCATTTCCGCTCATCTGATGCCGCAATGTCTGGCTGCCAGCCAGCAACACTTTCCTGACATCAAAGTGATACTGCACGATCGCGCCCAGCAGTGGGTGCTGCAAAGTGTGCGTAACGCCGAAGTCGATTTCGGGATTGTGATTGGGCCACTCAGCGACAGCGATTTTGACAGCATCGCGATTCTGGATGAGCCTTTCCTGCTGCTATGCCGTGATGATGATCCGCTGGCGCAGGTGGAAAGGGCAGAATGGTCAATGCTGGATGGCCGCACCATGGTGCTTCAGGACTATGCTTCGGGCAGTCGGGTCCTCATTGATGCGGCGATGCAGCAGCAGAATATCAGGGCTGAAGTCGTTCAGGAGATTGGTCATCCCGCTACGCTGTTTCCGATGGTGCAGGTGGGGATCGGCATCAGTATTCTGCCCGCGCTGGCGTTACCGTTGCCGGCTGATCGCGCATTAACCGTGCGGCGTCTATATCCGGAGATCAATCGCAGTCTGACGCTGATCAAGCGTAAAAACCGTTCGCTGACGCCTGCTGCCGAAGCGATCTGGCAGGAGGTGCGCCAGCAGGCGACGCTGCTGGCGCAACAACGCGAGGCCAGGCCCGCATTTTAGATGTAGACGTCAATTTTGTTGGTGTCGGTAGGGCGGTTAATCCCGTCTGCTTTGCTCTCACTGACAGACGAGCTGTCACTCTTTGGCTGATCCTGCTCGGCCTGCTTCTGTTCCAGCTGAGCAATCTGTGCCTGCAGCATGGTGATTTGTGACTGATACATCTGCTGCATTTCAGACTTCTGTTCGTCAGTCAGTTCTTTGTTGTCGGCCAGCTCTTTGACTTGCGTTAAGACGTTCTGAATCTGTTTATTCAGCGCCGCGACCTGCGAGGCAACACTACCGCCACCGCTGTCACCGCCACTGACTGCACTGCTTAGAATTCCGGAAATTGAAGACATCATTTTTCTCCCTGTAAGTTGTCAGATACGTTATCGGCACGCTGTGAAACGACTTGAGAGCTGAAATTGTTAAGGTTGCGAAAAGGCGAGAGCTTATCTGTTAAGCCAATGTCAGTGCTCCCTGATCCAGCACGCTTTTTAAAGCCTGAAGTCGCAGAAAAGGGCAGTTCAGATTTAAGTCATGCTTAAGTCAGTGCAGCAGAAACGAAAAAAGCGCCTTAAAGGCGCTTTTTTCTGAATTGGTGGGTCGTGCAGGATAGCCTCGGCCCGTCGTGGGCCTCGCCCTGCGGGTGATGCTGTCGCATCAGCCTGAATCGCTCCCGGCGATTCAGTCGAACCTGCAGCAGGTTCTCACCCTGCACGGTAAAGTCCGTGCCCCGGAAACGAAAAAAGCGCCTTAAAGGCGCTTTATTCTGAATTGGTGGGTCGTGCAGGATTCGAACCTGCGACCAATTGATTAAAAGTCAACTGCTCTACCAACTGAGCTAACGACCCGAAGTGGTGGGTGATGACGGGTTCGAACCGCCGACCCCCTCCTTGTAAGGGAGATGCTCTACCAACTGAGCTAATCACCCACTTCGTACTTCAGTACTACTAACAGGCAAGATATGGTGGGTGATGACGGGTTCGAACCGCCGACCCCCTCCTTGTAAGGGAGATGCTCTACCAACTGAGCTAATCACCCATATCTTCATACCTGTTCACTGCGGGCCACGCTGTTAAGAGTGGTGGGTGATGACGGGTTCGAACCGCCGACCCCCTCCTTGTAAGGGAGATGCTCTACCAACTGAGCTAATCACCCCCGCTGTGTGGAGTCGCATTATAGGGATAGTTGATTTTGAGTCAACGCTTTTTAAAACATAAATGTGCGTTCGGTTTATTTTTAAACACCCTGTCGCGCTTTTAGCCAATGTGCTGGTTTTACTGGCAGAAAAGCCCCTTTTCCCGGGCGGCAACCGGCGGGCATGCATTGAGGATTCACCGTCAGATGCTAGAATGTGCCCACTGTTTTTTCGCGTCTAACCTGTTTTTTGTCATCCAGACAGAGAACCCGCGCATCTAAGGCAATACTCAATGAAAATCAAAACACGCTTCGCGCCCAGCCCGACTGGCTATCTGCATGTAGGTGGCGCCCGTACCGCACTTTACTCCTGGCTCTTTGCCCGTCACAACCAGGGCGAGTTCGTGCTGCGCATTGAAGATACCGATCTGGAGCGCTCCACGCCGGAAGCTATCGAAGCCATCATGGATGGCATGAACTGGCTGAGCCTCGACTGGAATGAAGGCCCTTACTACCAGACAAAACGTTTTGATCGTTACAACGCGGTCATTGATGAAATGCTGGAAGCGGGCACCGCCTATAAATGCTACTGCTCTAAAGAACGTCTGGAAGCGCTGCGTGAAGAGCAGATGGCCAACAACGAAAAGCCGCGTTACGACGGCCGCTGCCGTGACAGCCATGAACATCATGCAGATGATGAGCCGTGCGTTGTGCGTTTCCGCAATCCGCAGGAAGGTTCGGTCATCTTTGACGACCAGATCCGTGGCCCGATTGAGTTCAGCAACCAGGAGCTGGATGATCTGATCATCCGCCGCACCGATGGTTCGCCAACCTACAACTTCTGCGTCGTCGTGGATGACTGGGATATGGGCATCACCCATGTGATTCGCGGTGAAGACCACATTAACAACACGCCACGTCAGATCAACATCCTCAAAGCGATTGGCGCGCAGGTTCCGGTCTATGCCCATGTCTCAATGATCCTGGGTGATGATGGCAAAAAGCTCTCCAAGCGTCATGGCGCGGTAGGGGTGATGCAGTATCGTGATGATGGCTACCTGCCAGAAGCGCTGCTCAACTACCTGGTTCGTCTGGGCTGGTCACATGGCGATCAGGAAATCTTCAGCGTGGCCGAAATGGCTGAGCTCTTTACCCTGGATGCAGTCAGTAAGTCTGCCAGTGCGTTCAACACTGAGAAACTGCAGTGGCTGAACCATCACTACATCAATACGCTGCCGCCAGAATATGTGGCGACACACCTGCAGTGGCATATTGAAGAGCAGAAAATTGATACCCGCACGGGGCCGGAACTGGCGAAGCTGGTTGGTCTGTTAGGCGAGCGCTGCAAAACATTGAAAGAGATGGCTGCATCCTGCCGCTACTTCTATGAAGACTTTGCAGAATTTGATGCCGATGCCGCGAAGAAACATCTTCGTCCGGTAGCGCGTCAGCCGCTGGAAGTGGTACGCGATAAGCTGGCCGCGATTGAAGAGTGGACGGCTGAAAACGTACATCAGGCTATTCAGAGCACCGCAGATGAGCTGGAAGTCGGGATGGGGAAAGTGGGCATGCCGCTGCGCGTGGCCGTGACCGGTGCCGGTCAGTCACCCGGACTGGATGTCACCGTGGAAGCGATAGGCCGCAGCCGCAGCATTGCACGTATTGAGCAGGCGCTGGCCTTTATCAGTGAGAGGGAAGCGCAGGCTTAATAAACAGAACCGGAAGCTTCGCGCTTCCGGTTTTTACTCTTCAGTAATATCCAGACGCTGCAACATGCCTTTAATACCTATCCGTAATATCAGCGCTGACAGCTGCTCCTGTTCAGCCTGACTCATTTGTGGAACCGCATTCACCAACAGTGCCGTCAGTGAATCTGCCGGAACCCTGTACATTGCGGCGGGTTCGTGCAGGCTACGCGTCGAATGGATAAATTTTTCTACGCGATCATCGACATGAATCAATCGCGCCTTGCCGCCCTGAATGCCGGGTCTGGGCAGGGTGGTCCAGTTTTCGCGCTTAATCCATTTGTTCACTGTCTGTCGGCTCAGGCCCGTCTCTGAGGCGAGTTCTTCGGGTGTTAACCATTCCTTTTTCATCATACCTTCCCTGATAAATACACCTTACTCTTCGCTGATTCCCAGTCGCTGCAAAACGCCCTTGATACCTTCGCGTAAGATTAGTGCAGTGAATTGATCCTGCTCGTCCTGAGTCATTTGCTGGACGGAACTTATTAATAACGCAGGTAATGAATTAGACGGAGTGCCATAAGTTGCCGTCGGCTCGTTAAGGTTACGGGTCGACTGAATAAAACTTTTCACGCGCTCATCAATGTGAATCAATCGGGCTTTACCGCCTTGCACACCGGGCTTCGGCGTGGTCGTCCAGTTTTCCCGCTTGATCCATTTATTCACCGTTTGCCGACTGTAACCCGTCTCTGCAGCCAGCTCTTCGGGTGTAAGCCATTCCTTTTTCACGATGCAGTCCCTGATTAATACATTAGCAGGACATATTACAGCAAAACGTAACGGGTGAAAGTAACTGAAGCTGAAATTGCCTTTTGTCTCTCGACAAAAGGCAAAACATCATTACTGAGGATTACTGGCGGGTTCAGCGGCAGGGCGGAATGCAAGGAAATAGGCCAGACCAACGAAAACGGCACCACCCACGGCATTGCCTGAGAAGACGGCAATAAAATTAGGGAAGTACTCTGCCCAGCTCATCTGACCGGCAAAAATGGCGGCCGGAATAATAAACATGTTAGCGACAACGTGCTGGAAGCCAATGGCCACAAATGCCATCACCGGGAACCACATGCCGAAGATCTTGCCGACCACATCTTTACTGGCAAAGGCCAGCCATACCGCCAGGCAAACCAGCCAGTTACAGCCGATACCGGAAATAAAGGCGTGCAGGAAATCAGCGTGGACTTTTGCAGAAGCGATAGCAACGGTCTTCTTCAGGTAATCGCCCTCGGTCATACCCAGCATGTGACCAAAGAACCAGGCGACAGCCACGCTGCCGAGAAAGTTAGCCAGGGTAACCCAGAACCAGTTGCGCGCCACGCTCATAAAGCTGATGCGACGGGCGAACCAGGCCACCGGTAATGTCATCATATTACCGGTCAGCAGCTCACCACCCGCCAGCACGGTCATGATGATCCCCACCGGGAAGACCGCGGCACCTAACAGGCCACCAAAAGAGCCCCATTCAGCGGGAAGGGTGTTGATCACGTGAAGATCCAGCAGGAAGCCGGTCGCAATAAATGCGCCCGCCATAAAGCCGAGAATCAGAAGGATGCTGACAGGTGCACGGCTTTTAGCCACGCCTGACTGGATCGCCAGTTGTGCGATTTCTTTAGGTGTATGCAGCGACATAGTATCTCAGTAGTTTTTTTATGATTAATGGGACGATAACGCCTGGTGGACGCGTGGTGCGCGGGAGAGGGTCCCGGGTACCACTAAATTAGCGGGCTAAGTTTTGCATGCGAAAAAGCCGAAGACAAGAAAATTCCTATAACATATTTAACCGTGAATTAACCTGACGGCAGACTGAATAACAGTTAAAAAACGGTCCTGTGTGAACAGACACGATTTTCCCCTGCAGCATGCTGCTGAAACTTCGCAGGTTGCCGCCTTTTTCAGCGATCAAACAGAGAATGTCATTTTGCCGTTGACACCCCGGAGGGGGTTTCATATTATGCCGTCCGTCGCTTAACGCGACAGTTTTTCGGTTCGGGGCTATAGCTCAGCTGGGAGAGCGCCTGCATGGCATGCAGGAGGTCAGCGGTTCGATCCCGCTTAGCTCCACCAAACTTCTTCCCAAAAGTTTGGCACTGAAAAACGATTCCAGATGTGGGGGTATAGCTCAGCTGGGAGAGCGCTTGCATGGCATGCAAGAGGTCAGCGGTTCGATCCCGCTTATCTCCACCATTTTCTGACACGCCGTTGTCAAAATCCTTTCTGATTAATCTCTTATTCGCCAGTTGCTGCGGATCCCAACGCTATTGCTTTGCCATTCACGCTGCTGCGCACGCTTAATTGCGTTATTAACCGGCATAACCTGTCATGAAATCCGATGCTGTTTGCAGGACGTTGTGCCGCCTCTCGTGCACTATCTGAATGCAGATGTGACATGTGCAATGAAAGAGGTAACGCGGGAAAGGGGAATCAGCGGGAAGCAGAGCAAGGATAGAGCAGAAAGAGAAGGGCGAGACCTGCTCGCCCTTTGATGCTTAGAGTAGTGCGCAGAACCGTGCTTAGAACGCCAGAACCAGACCGGCGATAGCGGCGGAAAGCACGCTCACCAGCGTAGAGCCGTACAGCAGCTTCAGACCAAAGCGGGAAACCACGTTACCCTGTTCTTCGTTCAGACCTTTAATCGCACCGGCCACGATGCCGATAGAAGAGAAGTTAGCGAACGAGACCAGGAACACAGAAAGAATACCTTCTGAATGTGGTGACAGCTGACCCGCGATTTTCTGCAGATCCATCATGGCAACAAACTCATTCGACACCAGCTTGGTCGCCATAATACTGCCGACCTGCAACGCTTCGCCAGCAGGCACGCCCATCACCCAGGCAAACGGATAGAAGACAAAGCCGAGAACGCCCTGGAAGGAGATGCCGAAGATCAGATCAAACAGCGCATTCAGACCTGAAATCAGCGCGATAAAACCAATCAGCATGGCGGCAACGATAATCGCGACGCGGAAACCGGCCAGGATATACTCGCCCAGCATCTCAAAGAAGCTCTGGCCTTTGTGCAGATCCTGCAACTGCAGATCTTCTTCGTTCTCAACGCGATAAGGGTTGATCAGCGACAGCACGATAAAGGTGCTGAACATATTGAGCACCAGCGCGGCGACCACATACTTCGGCTGCAGCATGGTCATGTAGGCGCCGACTATCGACATCGATACGGTCGACATCGCGGTCGCGGCCATGGTGTACATGCGGCGCTGTGACATTTGGCCCAGGATATCTTTATAGGCGATGAAGTTTTCTGATTGTCCCAGTATCAGAGAACTTACGGCGTTGAAAGATTCCAGTTTTCCCATGCCATTCACTTTCGACAGTACGGTACCAATACCGCGAATCACCCATGGCAGGATACGGAAATGCTGCAGAATACCGATCAGCGCAGAGATAAAGACGATAGGGCACAATACGTTAAGGAAGAAGAAGGCCAGGCCTTTGTCGCTCATGTTGCCGAAGACGAAGTTGGTACCCTCAGCGGCATACTTCAGCAGATGGTCAAAGAAGCCCGCGAATCCTTTGACGAAACCGAGTCCCGCTTCTGAGTTCAGGAAGAACCAGGCGAGCACAATTTCAATCACCAGTAGCTGTATAATGTAGCGAATGCGAATGCTTTTACGATCGTGACTAACCAGCAAGGCGAGTATCCCGACCACCACCAGTGCTAAAAGAAATTGCAAAATATGGGACATGGTTGCTCCAAATTTGAGGAGGGTTGTATTTTGTTGCGTATTCTATGTAACGCGTTACTTAAAAACGAGATCTGAACCACAATATAAGTATTCGCTATCGTTATATTTTCCAGAAAAGTTCCAGAGATCACGTCCTGTTTACAAATACTTCACTTCAGATAACCACATAATTATTGTCTGAATTTTACACCGGGCGTAAAGTGACACTATTGCTCACATTTTTAGCAATCACATCCTTTACTGTAATGTATAGCAATGGCTATACTTTATAGCAGCATCTATTACACCGATAACAACAAACGAATTTCACTTGCACCTGCTAACCCCTAAGCTGCCGGGGCAGGCAAATGTTCAGACAGGGTACCGGATATGTTTGAAAGTCGTACCGCCGAGCGCGCCGCTCGCGGAGTCAGAAAAGTCAAACTCGCACTACTGGGGCCCGCTTTTATCGCCGCTATCGGCTATATCGATCCGGGCAACTTTGCGACCAACATTCAGGCGGGCGCTGCTTACGGCTACAAATTGCTGTGGGTGGTGGTATGGGCCAACATCATGGCCATGCTGATTCAGCTGATGTCAGCCAAGCTGGGTATCGCTACCGGCAAAAACCTCGCTGAACACATCCGCGATCGTTTTCCCCGGCCCGCCGTCTGGTTTTACTGGGTGCAGGCGGAAATTATCGCCATGGCCACTGACCTGGCGGAATTTATCGGTGCCGCGCTGGGGTTCAAACTGCTGCTCGGCATTTCTTTGATGCAGGGCGCGGTGCTGACCGGCATCGCCACGTTCCTGATATTAATGTTACAGAGCCGGGGGCAAAAGCCGCTGGAGCTGGTGATTGGCGGACTGCTGCTGTTTGTGGCGGCGGCCTATATCGTTGAACTCTTTTTCTCACAACCCAGTGTCAAAGAGCTGGTGATCGGCATGGCGCTGCCCGCGTTACCAACGTCGGATGCCGTATTCCTGGCGGCGGGTGTGCTGGGTGCGACCATTATGCCGCACGTGATTTACCTGCACTCCGCGCTGACGCAGGGTAAAAGTGAGGACAGCAAAGGTCAGCGGTACTCCTCAACTAAACTGGATGTGGCGATTGCCATGACCATCGCCGGATTTGTTAACCTGGCAATGATGGCGACCGCCGCAGCGGCGTTTCACTTCAGCGGTCACAGTAAAATCGCTGAACTCGATCAGGCCTATCTGACGTTGCAACCGCTGTTAGGTCAGGCAGCGGCGACGGTGTTTGGTCTGAGCCTGGTGGCCGCCGGATTATCTTCAACGGTGGTCGGTACGCTGGCGGGGCAGGTGGTGATGCAGGGCTTTATCCACTTCCATATTCCCCTGTGGGTGCGCCGAACCGTCACCATGCTGCCCTCCTTTATTGTCATCTGGGCCGGCTGGGACCCGACAAGGGTTCTGGTAATGAGTCAGGTGCTGCTGAGTTTCGGTATTGCGCTGGCGTTGATTCCGCTGCTCTCCTTTACCGGCAACCGCGAGCTGATGGGCGACGATATGGTTAACTCGCGTCTGATGCAGAATACCGGGCGACTGATCGTGCTGCTGGTGATTACGCTGAATCTTTACCTGCTGGTGGGTGAAGCGCTGGGGCTGTAGCGGTTATGGTAAACAAGAAAACGCCCGGCTATGCCGGGCATTGCAGACAACTGACAAACTCAAGTCAGATATCTTTCAGCCGCGAATTAGCTTAAAGCACAGGGAATCCGGTCAGAGGAGGAAAGCGTCCCGCGCCAGGGACAAAAACGCCGGGAGCGTTTTTGAACAACGCAACGCGTTGGCCCGTAGCCGGGCCGAGCATGTCAGGGATGACATCTTTTGCGTCTTTCCGATCTGACCGGGTTTCCTGTGCTGGCTCCGTCTGGCAGCAATCAGGCCTGACCTAATCAATAAATAAAAGCGCCCGGTTCTGCCGGGCGTTTTTATTAATGGCGATCGTGTCCGTGATGGTCTGGACCGCGATGGTCAGGACCACGACGGTCATGATGATCCCATCCACGATCACGATCGCGGCGATACTGATGTTCCCAGCGACGCTCACGGTCGCGCTCATGCCAGCGGCGTTCGCGCTCCCACTGCTGCTGACGACGCCACTCTTCGTGTCGCCACCAGCGGCGTTCGTTGTAAGAATAGCGGTCGTTCCACCAGCGCGGTTCACGCCAGCGACCACCATCCCAGTAATAGCCACGGCGATCGCGATCGCCAAGATTCAGGGTGACGCCGGGGGCCAGAGTAATAGAGGCACTGGAGGCCTGGGCTGTGTGGTGTGCCAGCGGCGACAACAGGGCCAGCAGGGCAGCAAAAATAAGGGCTCTTTTCATTTTCTTCTCCTCATCAACAGTCTGACGCTGTTGCGGCGCAGCGATTATGCCTGCGTATTGCTGTTGTTACCGCATCATTGTGTCGGAAGATTGTGAGGAAATTGGGGAGAGAAAGGGGTTTGAGACTATTCTGGCGCAGAAAACGCCCAGCCTCAGCCGGGCGCTAAAACCGTTACAGCAGCGCCGCGTCAATCGCAGCTAACTCGCTGTCGCTGAACTGACGGCGAGCGAGCATCGCCACCGCGTCATCGATCTGGGCTGTTTTGCTGGCTCCGATCAGTACTGAAGTCACACGCTCATCGCGCAGCACCCACGCCAGCGCCATCTGCGCCAGCTTCTGTTCGCGCTGCTGCGCAATAGCATTAAGCTTGCGGACTTTCTCCATCTTCTCATCCGTCAGCTGGTTCTCATTCAGGAACTTGCTGCCGCTGGCCGCGCGCGAATCTTCCGGAATGCCCTGCAGATAGCGATCGGTGAGCACGCCGCCTGCCAGCGGAGAGAAGGCGATACAGCCGACGCCCGCATCGCCCAGCGTCTGAATCAATCCCTGCTCAGGTGTGCGTTCAAACATCGAATAGCGCGGCTGGTGAATCAGACAAGGGGTGCCGAGATCGCGCAGGATAGCTATCGCTTCGGCGGCGAGATCGGCCGGATAGTTAGAAAGGGCAGCGTAAAGCGCTTTGCCCTGGCGCACCACATGATCCAGCGCGCGCATCGTCTCTTCCAGCGGGGTTTCCGGATCGGGACGGTGATGATAGAAAATATCCACATACTCCAGCCCCATTCGCTTCAGGCTCTGATCCAGACTGGCGACCAGATATTTACGCGAACCCCAATCCCCATAAGGCCCCTGCCACATGGTATAGCCCGCTTTAGTGGAGATGATCAGCTCATCACGATGGGCACGAAAATCTTCCCGCAGAATACGCCCGAAGTTCTCTTCGGCTGAGCCAGGGGGTGGACCGTAATTGTTGGCTAAGTCGAAGTGCGTGATGCCAAGGTCAAACGCATGACGCAGCAGCTCACGGCTGTTATCGACCCGGGTACTGTCACCAAAGTTATGCCACAGTCCCAGCGAAATGGCGGGCAGTTTGATTCCGCTGCGGCCGCTGCGGCGATATTCCATCTGTTGATAGCGATCGGGATGAGGGAAAAGGGACATTCAGCGCTCCTGGGTAAAAACGGGGATATGTGCCAAAAGTCTATCAGTGTATACGGTTACACTCAGTGACAGCGCGCTGCAATTCGCATTTTTACAGAATATTCCGCCAGCGTAACGTCGCCTTTCCAGCCATTGCGGCTGGCTAAAATAGCGGCACGCCTCGCTAATTTCATCCTGTGTCAGATACTTAACCCGACTCTTCCCTGAAAGGAATGCGCAATGTCCACGTTCACTGTTGGAGATTACCTGCTGACCCGTCTGCAGGAGATTGGTGTAAAGCATCTGTTTGGCGTGCCGGGCGACTATAACCTGCAATTTCTTGACCACGTCATCGCCCATCCGGCCATCAGCTGGGTAGGCTGCGCTAATGAGCTTAACGCAGCCTATGCGGCAGACGGTTATGCACGCTGCAACGGCGCGGGAGCGCTTTTGACCACCTTTGGTGTGGGCGAGCTCAGCGCGATTAATGGCATTGCGGGCAGTTATGCCGAGTATCTGCCGGTGATCCATATCGTTGGCGCGCCTGCGACGCAGGCCCAGTTGCAGGGGGATTGTGTTCATCATTCGCTGGGCGATGGCGATTTCCAGCATTTTATTCGCATGGCCACAGAAGTCAGTGCGGCAACGGCACAGCTTACCGCCGACAACGCCACGGCTGAGATTGATCGGGTGATCGTCAGTGCGCTGCAGGCCCGTCGTCCCGGCTATTTGTCGCTGGCCGTCGACGTGGCGGCCATGGAGGTGCAGCCACCCGCGCAGCCCCTGAACAGTCATCAATCCTCTTCGCCCGCTGCGCGTCGCGCTTTCAGCGATGCGGCGGAACGTTTGCTGGCACCGGCGCAGCGGGTTTCACTGCTGGCCGATTTTCTTGCGCTGCGCTGGCAGCAGCAGTCCGCACTGGCCGCGCTGCGTGAACAGTGTGCGATTCCCTGTGCCAGCCTGCTGATGGGCAAGGGGGTTCTGGATGAACAGCAGCCGGGTTACGTCGGTACCTATGCCGGTGAGGCCAGCGCAGGTCAGGTGTGCGAACAGATCGAGCAGGTGGATGTGGCGATCTGCGTCGGGGTGCGATTTACCGACACCATTACTGCAGGCTTCACGCAGCAGTTTAACCCTGAGCGACTGATTGATCTGCAGCCCTCCAGCGCCAGCGTGGGCGGTGAACGTTTTGCGCCACTGTCGATGGCGGATGCGCTGAGCGAACTGCTGCCGCTGTTTAAACGCTATGGCCAGCAGTGGCAACCCGCCGCCGCACCGCCCGCCGCGCAATCTGCAGAACCGGCGGCGGTAATCAGCCAGCAGGCGTTCTGGCAGGCGATGCAGGCATTCCTGCAACCCGGCGACCTTATTCTGGCCGAGCAGGGGACAGCTGCCTTTGGGGCCGCCGCGTTAAGATTGCCCTCGCAGGCGCAGCTGGTGGTTCAGCCATTATGGGGATCAATCGGCTATACTCTTCCGGCAGCATTTGGCGCGCAGACTGCCGATCCTGATCGCCGGGTTATCCTGATCATCGGGGACGGTTCGGCGCAGCTGACAATTCAGGAACTGGGTTCGATGCTGCGTGACCAGCAGCGACTGATACTCTTTTTGCTGAATAATGAAGGCTATACCGTCGAACGGGCGATTCACGGCGCAACACAACGTTACAATGATATTGCCCAGTGGAACTGGACGGCCTTACCGCACGCCCTTAGCCTGCAGGGCCAGGCGCAGAGCTGGCGTATCAGTGAAACGGTGCAGTTAGAGGAAGTGATGGCGCGACTCTCAGAGCCGAAGTGGCTCTCTCTGGTTGAAGTCGTCATGCAGAAAGAGGATTTGCCGCCACTGCTACGAAAAGTCACCGCCTGCCTGAATCAACGCAACGGCGGCTAAGATTCAGATAGTTGCCGCTGTGCAGGGTGGACTATCGCGGTTAGGCTGTAGCACACCTGAGTAAGACGCTCACCAATCGCACCGGTGAGCGTTGTTGTTTTATGGGCAGAATTTTATAGTGTCCTCCAACTCTTAAGACCCCAAGCGGAGCAACAGAAGAATGACAACCTATGCCTTGGTCGGCGATGTCGGCGGTACTAACGCACGCCTCGCCCTGTGTGAGGTGGAAAGCGGCAGCATCACCCAGGCCAAAACATTCTCAACATCAGAATACGACAGCCTCGAAGCCGTCATCCGCCACTATCTTGATGAACAACAGCAGGACGTTAAAGATGGCTGTATTGCCATTGCCTGCCCGATTACCGATGACTGGGTTGAAATGACCAACCATGACTGGGCGTTTTCCACGCGCAAGCTCAAAGAGAACATCGGTTTTGAACACCTGGAAATCATTAACGACTTCACTGCGGTATCTATGGCGATCCCGATGCTGACCGCCGAAAACGTGATTCAGTTTGGCGGTACAGAGCCAGTCAAAGATAAACCTATCGCGATTTATGGTGCCGGCACCGGATTAGGCGTCAGCCATCTGGTGCATGTGGACAAGCGCTGGGTCAGCCTGCCAGGTGAGGGCGGTCATGTCGACTTCGCTGCCAACAGCGAAGAAGAAGATCAGATCCTGGAAGTGCTGCGCGAAGAGCTGGGCCATGTTTCAGCGGAACGTGTGCTGTCAGGTGCCGGTCTGGTTAACCTCTATCGTGCGATTGTTAAAGTGGATAATCGCGTGCCGGAAAACCTGAAGCCGAAAGATGTCAGCCAGCGTGCGCTGGATGACAGCTGCACCGACTGCCGTCGCGCGCTGTCAATGTTCTGCGTCATCATGGGCCGTTTCGGCGGCAACCTGGCGCTGAATCTTGGCACCTTTGGTGGTGTCTATATTGCCGGTGGCATCGTGCCACGCTTCCTGGAGTTCTTTAAGTCGTCGGGTTTCCGTGCGGCGTTTGAAGATAAAGGCCGCTTCCGCGACTATGTTGCCAGCATCCCGGTTTATATGATTACGCACGACCAGCCTGGCCTGCTGGGCGCGGGCGCGCATCTGCGCCAGACGCTGGGTCGCGAAATCTGATTCTGCTTTACCTCGCGCGCACTGCCATTCTGCGCGCGAGCGATTTTCCCGATCGGCCTGCTTCAGCGGGGCAGGATCGGGAAAACCCCCCGGACTTTTTGCTGCTCTCCTGCTTCGCCATCCCCCTTTCTGAACAGACCTTTAACCCTCCTGCGCTACAGGCGCATCAGCTGTCGAAACTGCTTCACCTTACTGCGGCTGACCGGCACCTGAAACTCCAGATCGCGCAGCTTCAGCAGATAGGTATTGTTAAACCACGGCTCGATTTCACGAATCTTGCTGAGGCTGACGCAGTAAGAGCGGTGGCAGCGGAAAAATTGCTGTTCCGGCAGGCGTGAACAGAACTCGGTAATATTCATCGACATCACGTAGGATTCGCGCCGGGTATAAACAAACGTCAGCTTCTCATGCGCCTCAACGTAGTAAATATCATTCACGTCAGTGACGATAATGCGCTCATCTTTGATCAGGTTGACTGTCTGCGGCGCGGGCGTGGCGCTGAGATGGCTGACCGCCTGCTGCGCCTGCGCTGTGGCTTCGAGCTTGTTCAGCATGGTAACAATCCGCGACTCCTGGTAGGGCTTGAGAATGTAGTCAAACGCCTCCAGCTCAAACGCTTCTACCGCATGCTCTTTCCACGCGGTAATAAAGACAATCAGTGGCTTGTGGGCAAACTGATGGATATTCTGTGCCAGCAGCATGCCATCCAGTGAGGGGATGTTGATATCGAGGAAAATCACATCAACCCGATGCTGTTGCAGGTACTTCAGCACGTCCAGACCATCGTCAAAACAGGCTTCGATCTCGATTTTGCTGTGATGCTGAATCATCCAGCTCAGCTCCTGCTGCGCCAGGAATTCATCTTCCACAATAATGGCTTTCATAACAGATTCTCCGCCAGGCGCTGGCCATTCTTACTCAGCGTAAAGGAAATCTCGGTGCCCGGCTGATGCCGCACGATATTCAATCCCTGACCCGACAAAAGTTTTACCCGATGATGCACATTGAGCAGGCCGATTTTATTACCGGGCATCTCGTTGCGCGCCACCCGTGCTATCACTTCGTCACTGATGCCCTGGCCGGTGTCCCGCACCGAGATCCGCACCTGATCGCCCAGATCCCGGACGCTCAGCGTCACCACGCCTTTGCCTTTACAGGGCTGGATGCCATGGACAATGGCATTCTCCACCAGAGGCTGGATCAGCAGACTCGGCAGCAGAAAATGGAGATCCTCATCGACGTCATAGATCATCGTCAGCTTATCGCCAAACCGGGCCTGCTCGATGGCGATGTAATCTTTCACCTGCCACAGCTCTTTACGGATGTCGATTAGCTCATCGTCGTTCAGTTCCAGGTTGTAGCGCAGATAGCGTGACAGGTTGATCACCAGCTGGCGGGCGGTATCGGGATTGAGCCGGATAGAAGAGGAGATAGCATTCAGGGCGTTGAACAGGAAATGAGGATTTATTTTACTTTGCAGCGCGCGCAGTTCCGCTTTATTAGCCATCTCGCGCAGCTGCTCGGCACGCGACACTTCAAGTTGGGTTGAGATGATTTGTGACAGGCCGATCGCCATCTCCTTCAGCGAGCCGGTAATACGGTGTGCGCGGCGATAGTAGATTTTCAGCGTGCCGGTGACTTTGCCTTTCTCCCACAGCGGGATCACGATCATGGAGTGAATATCTTTGGTGCGATGCGCTTCATCGTTGTTCTTAATGATAATTTTACCGCTGGCGATCGACTGCGCCGTGGTGGGGCTGATGCCATCATCCCCATGTTTATAATTGTGTTCGCCATAGCCGACGTAGGCCAGAATCTGTTTTTTATCGGTCATCGCCACCGCATCGGCTTTGATCTCCCGTCGGATAATGTCACAGATGTTGCGCAGCGAGTCGCTGTTCACCTGACGAAACAGCGGCAGGGTTTTATTGGCGATCTCCAGCGCCAGCTTGGCCTGGCGGGCAGCAATCGCCTCTTTCTCACCCTCAACGCTCTGCACCAGCAGCACAATGATACCGATACTGGAGGCACCGAGGATCATCGGCAGGGCAATTTCCGACACAATCGCCAGCCCGAGTGAGGTGGGGCGCGCCCACACAACAATCAACAACATCGTCAGGGCTTCACAGAGCATGCCGCCGACGATACCGGCACGCCAGCGGTGCTCTTTCAGTACCCGGCGATTAATACCGCCCGCGACGATACCGGCAATGATGCTGGTAATCAGGCAGGGCACGGAGGTTACGCCGTGAATATCGATCAGAAAACGGTGCAGACCGGCAATAACCCCGGTGGCGATCCCGACCCAGGGACCAAACAGAATGCCACCCGCCATCACGGCGATGACCCGCACATTCAGCAGTGAACCATCGACATCGACACCCGACCAGGTACTGAACAGCGCAAACAGGGAAAAGATGGCAGTAACCGCCACTTTCTCCGCACGGGTGTGTTCATCTTTTTGCAGCAGCTGACGAAACGGGCGGGTGCGTGTCAGGAAGAACAGGCAGATCAGCATCAGGGCGGCGCGGTCAAATACTGCCAGTAACATCGTGAAGTGGGAGGACACAGGCGACTCGTCGGCAATGGAAAGTGCCTCTATGATAAAAAATGTGATCGCGAACCGCTAGCGTCCCGATCAATCACGGTGGGAGTTAGTGCTTCAGATCAATTTTTACGGCATATGGGCAAAAAGAGGAAAGGTTGAGTGCATTAAAGGGGAACAGTTTTTCGCCCTGCAGAGGCTGGTCGCTAAGGTGGTGTTTTGCTATGTTGCGCGATGAGGTGCGCCAGTGACCGCTGGAAAACCGCGCCCATCGGGAGCAGCAGATGCAACTAGTCACCGCCAGATTAACCCTGAGTAAATTACAGCCAGAAGACTGGCAACTGTTTCGTGCCGTCCATGAAGATCGCGACACCATGACCTGGGTGAGCGAAATCCCCGATGAAGCGGATATCCGCCAGCGCTTCACCGAGCGTCTGGCCCCCTGGCAGGCGAGCAGTTTTCATATGCTCTGCCTGGTTGCGCGACGTCGTGACAATGGTGAGCCGATTGGCCTGTTTGGCTGCAGCCCCGAATGGGAGCCATACCGTCAGGCGGAGGTGGGCTATATGCTGCTGCATTGCCACTGTGGGCAGGGATATGGCAGCGAAGCCCTGGCTGCGCTGTGCAAGTTTTTGCTTGAAGCCGATTTCCACAAACTCAAAGCGATGGTGATTGAAGGGAACTGGGCGTCACGCCGTATTCTGGAGAAAAACGGCTTTCAGCTGGAGGGCACGCTACGGGATAATTATCTGCTGAACGGCTGCTGGGTGAACGATTGGCTGCTGGGGCGGCTGAATCCGCAAAAATAAAAATATTTTCCGCCACCCTCGACAAAATGATCCTCGCCACGTTATGTTCGTAACGGGTCACCACAGTGACCCGCGTCGCTCGGACGGTCCGGGCGCTTACGTAATCCAGAGGACATCATGGCTGATAACAGCACACCCCGTCGTTTCTCGCGTATCGAACGCTTACCCCCTTACGTTTTCAACATCACCGCTGAACTGAAGATGGCTGCGCGTCGGCGCGGCGAAGATATCATCGACTTTTCAATGGGCAACCCGGATGGCCCGACTCCGCCGCACATCGTCGAAAAGTTATGCCAGGTGGCGCAGCGTGACGATACCCACGGTTATTCCACTTCTCGCGGTATTCCGCGCCTGCGCCGGGCGATCTCGCGCTGGTACGCCGATCGCTATCAGGTTGAGATCGATCCTGAATCAGAGGCGATTGTCACCATCGGTTCCAAAGAGGGGCTGGCGCACCTGATGCTGGCGACGCTGGATCACGGTGATACCGTGCTGGTGCCCAATCCCAGCTATCCGATCCATATCTACGGTGCGGTGATTGCCGGGGCGCAGGTACGCTCGGTGCCGCTGGTGGCGGGTGTCGACTTCTTCAATGAGCTGGAACGCGCCATTCGCGAGAGCTATCCCAAGCCAAAAATGATGATCCTTGGCTTCCCGTCCAACCCCACCGCACAGTGTGTGGAGCTCGACTTTTTCGAACGGGTGATTGCGCTGGCGAAGCAGTACAACGTGCTGGTGATCCACGATCTGGCCTATGCCGACATCGTCTACGATGGCTGGAAAGCGCCATCGATTATGCAGGTGCCGGGCGCGCGTGATGTCGCCGTCGAATTCTTTACCCTGTCAAAAAGCTACAACATGGCAGGCTGGCGCATCGGTTTCATGGTGGGCAACAAAGAGCTGGTCGCCGCGCTGGCGCGAATCAAAAGTTATCATGACTACGGCACCTTTACGCCACTGCAGGTGGCGGCGATTGCGGCGCTGGAAGGGGATCAACAGTGCGTGCGCGACATCGCAGAGCAGTACAAACGCCGCCGTGATGTGCTGGTCAAAGGATTGCATGAAGCGGGCTGGATGGTGGATAACCCGAAAGCCTCAATGTACGTCTGGGCAAAAATACCGGACCATTACGCACATCTGGGGTCGCTGGAGTTTGCCAAGAAACTGCTGCAGGAGGCGAAAGTCTGTGTCTCGCCCGGTATCGGGTTTGGCGACTATGGTGACACGCACGTGCGTTTTGCGCTGATAGAGAACAGCGATCGTATTCGTCAGGCGGTACGGGGAATTAAAGCGATGTTTCGTGCCGATGGCATATTGCCAGGCAGCATAAAAATGGAAGAAGAACGCTGACAGCCAGCAGGGGCGACTCAGGGGTCGCCCCGTGGCGGCACTGTCACGCCATTACTTCAGCAGCAGAACAAAGGTTCCGAACCAAAGTAACGCGAAAAAAGATATTCCCATCAAGGCATATTTCACAAAGCAACTCCTCTGAGCGGTTACGATGATGGCGATCCCAAACCAGTGCAACGCGAACAGATGTGGAAAAGAGATCGCCATTTACAGTCATGGTCTGCTCTTTTCCGGGTTGATCTGAATAACTCAGAACAGGATCGAGCGCTAATTTACGCGGAATCCTCCCCAAATGAAATAGGTCCGTTCTGAGATAATGCTCACAATTTTACGGCACTTCGATTTCAGGGATCGCCGACATGCCTACACGTAACTGAGCCAGATGCTGTTGGTCGCCATCCAGCACAATTTTCACCGGCAGACGTTGAACGACTTTAGTGTAGTTGCCGGTGGCGTTATCGGGAGAGATCGCCGAAAAAGTTGCGCCAGTGGCCGGTGCGATGCTGTCCACATGACCGGTAAAGGTCTCGCCCGGCAGGGCGTCCACCCGAATCCGCACCCGCTGGCCGGGACGCACATCGCTTAACTGCGTCTCAAGATAGTTAGCGGTAATGTAGGTTTGCTGCAGTGGCACCACCGCCAGCAGACGGGTGCCGGCTGATACGTACGCGCCGGTCCGCACCGAGCGCTGACCTACCATGCCGTCAACGGGCGCAGTAATGCGCGTGTAGGAGAGATTCAGCCTGGCCTGATCGACGCTGGCCTTCGCCGCTGCAACGTCTGCTTCTGCTGAACGCACCGCCGCCTGTAGCACTCCCACCTGTTTTACTGCTGACGCCAGCGCGGCCTGACTCTGATGCACGGCTGCCAGCGCCGAGCGCTGGTTTGAGCTGGCTTTCTGCTGATCGTCGGCTGCCACGGTACCGCTTTTATAGAGGCGGTTATAACGATCGGCGCTCTGACCGGCATACTGCGCAGAGGCTTCGCTGGCCGCGACGCTGGCTTTCTGCTGATCAATCACCGACTGCTGCTGCTCCAGCTGTGCCTGGCTGCTCAGCAGTTTCGCCTGGCTCACCTGCAGGTCAGCCTCCGCACTCTCCAGCGCCACACGATAGTCACGATCGTCCAGCGTCGCCAGCAGCTGACCCGCTTTGACCTGCTGATTATCCTGCACCTGCACATGGCTGATGTAGCCCGAGACTTTCGGTGCCACAAGGGTGTAGTCCGCATTGACGTAAGCGTCGTTGGTGCGGTGATCGTTGCCGGTCATCAGTGACCAGACCACAAAAGCGATGGCCAGTAACACCAGCAGCAACAGACTCAGCAGCAGGGTTCTTTTCATTTCGAAAGCACGCATATTCAGTTATTCCGGGAAGGGTTTTGAATCAAAGTTTGAGGCGGCCACACCCGTTTTGGCAGGATGGCGGTAAGCAATAACAGGCAGGCGGCAAAGCCGGTCAGCATCAGCCAGCTGTCGCTCAGACCAAGGATCGTGGCCTGATGCCTGACCAGGGAAGCGAATCCGCTGAGATTATCGGCGGCGCTGATGCTGCCATCCGGCAACAGCGGCAAGCTGCTGCTGGCCTGACTGGCCGTCGGCGCTGTCATCAGCCAGCTGCGACTGGCCGCCTGATTAATCAGCACACTGGAGTGAAACTGCTCACGATGCGAAAGGAAAACCTCAACCAGCGTAGAGGCAGCGATGCTGGAAAAGCCGCGCACCGTATTAAACATCGCCGAGGCAAACGGGCCTTCTGGCGGGGCCACAACGCTGGTGGCGCTCATCAGTATCGGCAAAATGATCATCGGTTGTCCGAACGCCTGCAGGATCTGCAGCAGCCAGAAATTCTGTCTCGCCCAGTCACTGGTGATCTGTGTGCCCAGCAGACAGGAGGTCACCAGCAAGCCAACGCCCGCCGTCAGCATCCAGCGGCAGTCGATCCAGCGGATATTCAGCAGGGCCGCAATCAGCGGTGCGATCAGCAGCTGCGGCAGGCCCACCGCCAGCGCCAGCGGGGCAAACTCAAGGGTGCGAAAGCCGCTGACCTGAGCAAAATAGGCCGAAGGCAGCGCGGAGCCAGAAAGCCCAAGGATGAGCACGCAGGCCAGGCCCAGCAAGCCATGCGCCAGATTTGGCCGTCGGAGCATCTGCAATTTAAACAGCGGCAGCGGGTGAAACCACTCATTAATCAGGAAAACCAGCAGCAGCGGCAGCGCGGTGAGCAACATACCGGTAATCAGTGGCGAGTTCAGCCAGTCGAGGCGTTCACCCTGGGTCAGCACCAGAATCAGCAGCGCAACACCACTGCAGCCGGTCACCATGCCGAACAGATCGATCTGCTGAAAGCGTTCCGGTCGCAGCGGATCCTGGGGCAATCCCCATCCTGTCAGCAGCATAGCGATCAGCATCAACGGCACGACCTGCCAGAACACCATCATCCAGCTGACGTGATCGGTCCACAACGAGGCCAGCGAGGCCGCCATATTGGGGCCAAACGTCGCAGTCAGGGCATAGCCCGCCAGGCCAAAAAGTTTAAAGGGCGGCGGCAGAAAGCGCAGGGCGACCGTCATCAGCATTGGCGGTAAGGCGCCGCCAAACAGGCCCTGCAATACGCGCAGGCTGATAAATAGCGTCGGATCCCGCACCAGCGGCAGCAGAATGCCAGTCAGCATAAATCCCGCCGACACGCCTAACGTAAAACGCCGCAGCGACAGGGTGACGGCAAACCAGGGCGCAATCATCATGGCGGCCACTTCTGCCGCCTGATAGCCAGAGATAATCCAGCTACCCTGATCGTAACTGATGCCGATCGCGGCACGGATATCGGCCAGCGCGATATCACTGACGCGATCGTTCAGCCCGGAGGTCAGGGCGGCGATGAGCACGCCGACTAATCCCAGTGCCAGTTGCAGTGTAAAAGGATGAGGGGCCGGCGCGGCGGCAGGCATAGCGTTCATTGCAGGCGATCTCGTTATTATGATGCAGTGTACTGCGATGTGATACAGATCGTAATATTACATCCCGGTATACTGTATTGCAATGTGGTACAGGCTGTAAAAAGTGCGGCATTCGCGCTACAGTAAGGCAGCTCAAACAGGACGACGCTATGGCACATCAACCCTCCAGCCGCGAGGATGAAAAAACGGGCGGTATACAGGTCATCGCCCGTGCGGCAAAAATTCTTAATGCGCTTGGCGAACAGCCCGGCGGCATGAGCCTCGGTGAGATCGCTCAGGCGGTCGAACTGCCGCGCTCAACGGTGCAGCGTATTGTTGCCGCGCTCGACAGTGCAGAGCTGGTGCGCAGCAGCGGGGCGGGCGGACTGCGTCTGGGGCCAGCGCTGTTAAAACTGATCTCCAGCGTACATACCGATGTGGTTGATCTGGTCAGTCCGCTGCTGGAAAAACTCTCTTCCGACACCAATGAAACCGTCTCGCTGGCGCGCGCCAGCGGCAGTCAGCTGGCGATTATTCACCACGTGGTGGCGTCGCGTGAGCTTCGGGTGGTTCCGCATATGGGACTCAATCTGCCGCTCTACAGCACCTCCGGTGGACGGGCGTTGCTGGCGCTGGAGTGTGAAAAAGATGTACGGACGATCGTTGGCGACGCCTGGCAGGAGTTAACCGATATGACGGTGAAAACGCTGCCTCAGTTGCTGCAACTTATCAGGGAAGTGCGCGAAACCGGTATCGCCGTGGATCGCGGTGAAACGCTGGAAGGTATCTCTACCATGGCGTTTGCGCTGGATACGCTGTTTGGTCGCTTTTCTGTCTCTTTGCTGGTGCCTTCTGCACGTTTTCTGCGACACGAAGCCCGTTTTCGTGACGAGATGCTGAAGTGTAAAGAGGCACTGGTGCGTGAAATCGGCAAAGTCGCCGCGATAGAAGGATAAGCATTCGATGAAAACCCTGCTGATGGCCATTGATCACTCTCCGGTAGCGGAAAAAGTGGTCGCCTTAACCATTGAAGAAGCGCTGGCGCATCGCGCCGAGGTGGTCGTGCTGTGCTGCGTCGATCCCGCTTACTCCTCCTGTAATCAGCCAATGGAAATCGATGCGGGTGAAGATCCGGCCGATTTTGTGGCTGCGCAGGATGAGCAGAATACGGCAGAAATGGTGGTGCGCCATGCACTGGCTCCGTTACTGCGCGCGGGCATTAATGCGCGGGGCATGATTCTGGCGGGTGACGCGGCAGATACTATCGTTGCCCAGTCGCAACAGCTTAAGGCCAGCATGATTATCATGGGACGTCGCCATCTCTCCTCTTTGAATCGGCTGTTAAAAGGCTCGGTCAGCGCATCGGTTATTGAGCGTGCTCACTGTCCTGTGCTGATCGATGTGCGTAAGGATTAATCCCGCCGCATGAATGCTCTGCTTTTTATTACGCTGGCCGCGTTTGCGCTGCTGGCGCTGATTGTTATTGTGCTGATCAAAACCACCCGGCTGCGTTTGTGGCAGGGGCTGATCATCTTTCTGCTGCCCCTGATACTGGCGAATCTGCTCTGGTTCAGCTGGGTTGCGCCGCATCAGTTGCAGGCCAGTCAGCGTGAGCAGGCGGTAAATCAACTGGCAAAGATGCCCGGTTATCGGGTGCTGCAGACTCAGGAACCGGCGTTATGGCTGTTGCTGACCCAGGAGCTGACCCGGCGCATCCGGGCGGGGGAACCAGCTGAGAAGGCGACGGGCGAGCTACGTGGCTGGCTGATTGAGGTGATTAATCAGCGTCTGATGCGCGGAACTGATGCGGCGGTCGTCAACTATATCAGCGTCTCGGTTGAAGAGATGCGGGCGCTGAACCAAATCGATCCGGGCCTCTGCTTCCGTTATCTCTATCCGCAGGTGAGTGGTGGCATCAATCTGCTGACCACGCTGCCGCCGTCGCTGAATCGCAAAGAGGCGGACGCCATGGAGCAGCTGCTGCTGAACAGTCCATTGCCCGATCAGCCACTGGATAAGGCGCTGGCGCAGGATGATCTGCAAAAAATTGTCGCCCGGCTCTATCAGCAGTGGGGGGATAAGCTGCAGCAGCTGAATATGCCTGCCGACACGGCGGTTGATCGCTCATCGCTGTGTGCCATGTCGATTGATCTCTACAGCGCGATTCTGGCATTACCTGACAAGCGCGCCGCTAACCTGTTACGTAGAATGATTGCACTTACTGGCCAGTAAGCGGCAGCGGAATAGCGGAATAGCGGGCGAAAAAAAGCCCGCTAAGCGCGGGCAGGGAAGAGAGGAACAGATTTTTATTTTTGGCATTTCCTGGTGTGGTGCAGTCTTCGTTTTGTCTGAATGCATCTTGTCACGCCGTGAATGATAGTGATAGCCGTTTAATCGTATTACATTAATCGGTAAAAGCTTCTCAAGTTTTGAACTTTCGCGCATTAATCCTATGGATGCGCGGCATGCTGCGTCATAAACTGCGCGGCAACGTGAGGATAACTTAATGAAAAAACTAATAACCGGCGCACTGGCGCTGATTTTGCTGAGTGGATGTACTGCCAGCAAACCCGGGGCATTTGAACGTGTAGATGAAGATCCAGGCTCAAATACCGTGCAGTACCGTTTTGACCCGGTAAAGGTCAATCGTGATGCAATGAATATTGATCTGGCGAATTACTGCAGCAATAAAGGCTTTGATAAAGTCGAGGCGTTACCTGTGCAGGAGAGTCATATTCCGGGACTGCAGAAAGCGTGGTTCCAGTGTAATTATGCTGTAAAAAGCTAAATAAAACGGGCGGGATAATTATCCCGCCCTTAAAGTTTAATGCTTTTATTTTATGCTGTGTGACATCTTTGCCCGTTAGCGGCGATGGTGACCGCCATGATACCCACCGTGATAACCTCCATAGTAGCCTCCATGATATCCGCCGCCACCCCCGCGGTGCCAGCCATTGTCGTGTCTGGGGCTGATGATACAACCACTTAATAAGGTCATCAGCGCAACCACCGAAGCGACTTTAATTAATCTCTTCATCGGAAGCTTCTCCTCTTTTCCAATGACTATGACACTACGCTGGAAAAGTGGAGTGAAGATGCAGGCTTTGTAGAGTTATTTAAGA
Organism: Pantoea sp. PvP021; assembly: GCF_054056055.1. Lineage (NCBI taxonomy): Bacteria > Pseudomonadati > Pseudomonadota > Gammaproteobacteria > Enterobacterales > Erwiniaceae > Pantoea > Pantoea sp. PvP021. Next base: position 66,280 of record NZ_JBSRXX010000008.1, read on the forward strand.
AGGTATGACGGAATATTTCAGAGTGCTGCGTTTTGCAGCGGAGAATAATAAAGAAATAAGAATGAACTGAATAGTAAATACTATCAAAGAGAATAGTCTCAAAATCAAGCGAAAATAATTCTCATTTGAAAGTTTTTACAACTACATTATTAGCATGTCAGTTCAATGGGAGAGAAACATGGCGCATGACGTTAAAAATATTCTGGCTTTACAGGCTGAACTGGGCGAATGCCCGCTCTGGTCAGTGGAAGAACAGGTGCTGTACTGTGTCGATATTCTGGCACCCGCCATTCACCGTTTTGATCCGGTCAGCGGTGAACTGCAAACCTTCCCGCAGGCGGAAGAGGTGGGATGCATCGGTCTGCGTGAGCAGGGCGGCCTGATAGCTGCATTGCGTGGCGGTGTCTGGCTGCTGGATGCGCAGGGCAAGCCAGAGAAAAAGATCGCAGAAAATCCCGGTGAGGCTGCGCAAAGCCGATTTAATGATGGCCGCGTTGATCCCTGGGGGAATTTCTGGTGCGGCAGCCTGTGGGAACCGCAGGACAAAAATGGCGGGCTGCTGTGCCGCGTGACGCCTGACCTGAAGCTGGAGGTCAAAGCGCGTGACATTAAAATTTCCAACGGGCTGGCCTTCTCTCCCGACCGGCGCTGGATGTATCACAGTGACACGCCGAATGAAGCGCTCTATCGCTATCCATTAAATGCGCAGGGCGAACCGGGCGAACGCACCCTGTTCCGCCGTTTCGACGCTAAAGGTGGATTGCCGGATGGTGCCGCAGTGGATAGCGAAGGATTTTACTGGTCCGCACAGTTTGATGGCGGTCGCGTAGTACGCATCGATCCCCAGAGCAGCGAAATCGTCGATGAGATCCTGCTGCCGGTGAAGTGGCCAACCATGGTGGCCTTTGGTGGCGCCGATCTTAAAACGCTGTTTATTACCAGTTCACGGGAAGATCGCACCGAAGAGGAGCTGGCACGCTATCCGCAGTCAGGCGATATCTTTGCGGTGGACGTCTCGGTGGCGGGCATGGCAGAGCCGCGATTCCGCGGCTAAACGTGAACGGGCCGCTCTGGCGCGGCCCGTCGTGATGGTTAATGACGTTGCAATACAGGTGTTGCTGTAACAGAACTCTGTGGTAAGCGGATGGTGAGTGACAGGAACAGGGAGATGACCAGCAGCGTCATAATCAGGCTGAAGGTGACGGTGAACCCGCCAAACAGCGAGGCGACCAGTGAGCCCAGCACGCTTCCGATACCAAATCCGAGATAGAGCAGACCATAGTTTTTTGTCAGGTTGTTGAGGCCGAAAAAGTCACTGACTAGCGACGGGAATACCGTGATGGTACCGCCAAAGCTGAAGGCTACACAGGCGAGTGACAGGAAGAAGGTGATCTCATTCATTCGGGTAAACAGCAGCACGCTCATCCCGATCAGCGACACGATTTGCGCCAGTGAAATAACCCGGATGCGCATCATTTTGTCAGACAGTATGCCCAGCACCAGACGGCCACTCAGGTTGGCAATCGCAATCACCGTTACCGCACTGGCAGCAGTCTGCGTAGTCAGATGCACCAGCCCTTCGCCGATATCTTTGGCAACGCCTATCACATAGAGACCGCTCATGCAGGCTGTCAGGAACATCAGTGCCAGCATCCAGTACTGAGGCAGACGCACCGACTGTGCCAGCGTGTAATCCCGCGCATGTTGCTGACCATTCGTGCTGCTCCCGGTATCCTGAAGGGGGGCATCACGCATCAGCAGTGCACCGAGGATAATCATCGACATCGCGAGCACGCCCCAGATCATAAAGGTCTGCTCCAGACCCACCGTTGCCAGCAACGCCCCGCAGATAAATTTGAATCCCAGACTGCCAAGACCGTAAGCGCCAATCGCACAGGCAGAGATCATCCCTTTGCGCTCCGGAAACCACTTCACGCAGTTTGAGAGCGTCATCAGGTAACCTGCGCCATCCGCCAGACCCACCAGCAGCCCGGCGCTGAAATAGAGCATCATCAGGTTATTAGCATGCGCAGTAAGCCAGAAACCCAGCGCCATCAGCACACCCGCCCCGATAGTGACGCGGCGTACGCCAAAACGTTCCTGTAATTTACCGGCCAGCGAGGAGGCAATAGCCAGCCCCAGACTCAGCAGACCAAACGAAAAAGCAACCTGACTGACCGTCGCATCCAGCTTCTGTGACAGCTGGCCGTTGAACAAACTCCATGTGTAGACTGACCCCAGTGCGAACTGAGTGATTACCGTTCCGAACAATGTAAGCCAGCGAGCACGCTGGTAAGAAGCCTGTTGAGTCTGGTTCATAATTTATCTCTCCCGTCCGGGAATCTGGAAACTGCGGTCAGAATAAAGCAGTGATTCGCGCGCGTGAGCAGTAAAGGCATGAACGGAACGGATCGGGGAATGAAATGCCATTCAGGCGGTATGAACGGCATCGGAGGGGGTTGGCAACGTCGCGTCAAAAGTAAGCAAAACGGCAGCTTAATGATTAAGCGTAATTAGCCGTAAGATAATGTTTCATTAAGATGATTCTGTGAGCAGGTTTACAGATTATTTGCCAGGCTAAGAGTTCACTTATCAGGAGGAAATATGAAAGACCGGACATATGAATCCAGCACCAGTGAGGATGAAGTTTGCTGCATCATCGGTCAGGCGGTGATTGAACTCAGTACAGAACAACAGCCTGTGACCAAATCGACGCTGGCATTAAAACTGCTGTCGATGGCCGATCGTGATAGTGACGATGAGCGTGTTCTGCTCTACTGGATTGCGCGTAAAGCGATCAATAAACCACAGAAACTCCTTCAGCAGCAGTGGGCATAACGCCCATCCGGACGCGGGCTTCAGCCCGCCTCCGCGTCAGATGATTATCCGGCGGCGACTTGCCGGCCAACGGGCAAACATCACGACATTGCCCAGTAAAATCATGACAAGGCCAGGGATGGCGCTGGCATGCCACTCATATCCTTCATAACGGGTAGAGAGTGCCAGCGCCACCAGCGGAAACAGCACCGTTGTATAGGCAGCCCGACTGGCTCCGATACGTCCCACCAGCGTAAAATAGGCCCCGAATCCCATCACCGATCCCACGATAGCCAGATAGATCAATGCCCCAAACCACTGTGTATTCCATGTCGGCTGCAGCGAAACACCCTGCAGCAGCGAGACCAGTGCCATGATCAGCGCACCGTATAACATGCCGTAACTGTTGGTTGTCAGCACGTCACGTTGCAGACGCTGATGCCGCTGACTGATCATATTGCCGAATGAAAATCCCAGGGTGCCCAGCGCACTTAACCCAATGCCCCACATCAAGCCGGCCGAGGCCTGAGTGCTGCGCAGATCGTGCCAGAACAACGCAACAATACCCGCCATGCCGAGCACTATCGCCGGAATCAGACGTGCGGAAGGGCGCTGACGGAAAAATATCCAGCTGTTAATGGCGTTATACATCACAGCCATAGAGAAAATGACCGACTCCAGTCCGCTGCTGATATAGCCAGAGGCGTAATAAAAGCAGACAAAGTTAAAGCCAAAAACGCAACAGCCCTGCAGCACACAGAAGAGGTGATCCTGCAGCGTCAGCCTGTGCAGACGCTTTATCAGCTTAAGCAGCAATAACATGACCAGCGAGGCCAGCAAAAAACGCCAGAAGACAGCGACAGTTACGGCGCTGATGCCTGCAGACTGTTGCGCATAAATCGCAATCCAGGTCGTGCCCCAGATCAGCACGACTGAGAGATACAAAAACAGGTTCATTACCAGATTCTCCACCGCAAAACGCCGAGTCTGCACCCGCAACGCTCCCTGGTCTTGCAGCGGATTGCGCAGGGTTTGCAAAATCTTGCGCATTTTTACTCTCTGTCCCGATGTGCTCTGTTTTCTGTCCCGCGCAATCCGTAAACTGGCACTCTGTTTATCTGAACTGATACCCCGATGAGTCGCTTCCAGACCTTTGACATGCTGCAACGACACAAAGCACAACTGCGCGATCAGGTGCAGCTTCACAGCGGCATTCAGCTGGCAGCCTGGTTTAATAGTGGCGATCGCGTGACAAACCTCAGCGACCATCACACGCTGAGCCTTTACGTGGCGGGCGGCTACGATACCTGGCATAAAACCCCGCATGGCTGGCGTAACGGTGGCGCACCGGACCGCTTCTGTCTGATGCCGGCAGGCACGGAATCGACCTGGGATCTGCGTGCGGATCTCGCCTTTGTTCATCTCTATTGCAGCGAGAACCAGCTACGGCAACTGGCCGAACGGGTCTGGGACCGCAGTCCGGCGCAGTTAAACCTGCATGAGAAAGTCTTTTCTGCTGATGACCGCATTACCCAGCTCTATCGACACTTTCTGCTGAGCAGCGACTGGCAACAGCCCGCCAGCCAGCTGACGCTGAGCAGCGCATCAACACTCTTGCTGACCCATCTGCTGCAGCACTACAGTGAAGTAAAGTGGCAACTGCCCCAGGTGCGGGGTGGACTGGCTCCCGCGGTATTACGGCGGGTTCTGGAATTTATTGAAACCCATCTCGATCAGCCTTTAACCCTGTCTGTGCTGGCGCAGGAAGCGGCATTGAGTGAGTTTCACTTTGCCAGAATGTTCCGTCATACCACTGGCGAGGCACCACACCAGTTCGTGATGCGCCGTCGTATGGATCGTGCAAGGATATTGCTTGAGCGGCCCGAGCTGACGCTGACCGATATTGCCCTTCAGTGTGGTTACCACTCTTCAGCCCACTTCAGCCATCGTTTCCGGCAGGTTTATGGCATGACGCCCTCAGCGTGTCGTCGGGAAAGTCGATGAACTTCTTAGCGGCAACAGGCACATTAGCAGCGTATAACAGTGCCACAAATCATTAACATAACTTATCATGCAAACTAACCCGTTTGGGCTGGTTCTCGTTTTCACTTTCTGCCGCTATCCTGTAAAAAAAGCATGAACCGCACTTTTTAGCATTGGGTAATTTCTCTGCTCAATCCCGCAATGAACTATTCACTGAAACATTTTTTAGTCCCAGCTATCATGCGCCTCACAGCCGAAATATTAAGAAAAATCTTATATATCAGATCAGTATAAGATATTTTCTGGCAAGATTACTTTGTTACATATGGTTACATATTATCATTTCCTTTAGCTGACCCACTATTTCTAAACTCGCGCCATGGGTGTTTATCTGAAAAATAAATTCAGGATTTACGCTCTTTCATCGCGTCATATCGCCAGTAAATGGAATGTACTCGCTTCTGACCGCAGGTCCTGCTTTTCATTGAATGTTTAATAGCAGGAATGTTTTATGGCAGGGTAAGCCATTCTTAATATTTGACACTGGCTGTGGCGGTTTCTATCACTCCATAGAACAGGGACAGCCATGTCTAACTCTTCCTTTCAGTCCGAAATACCCAAGGCACGTATCAATTTAAAACTTGATTTGCATACGGGCGGGGCGAGCAAGAAAACCGAACTCCCCCTGAAATTACTGGTGGCGGGCGACTTCAGTAATGGTCAGGAGTCCGCGCCACTCTCTGAACGCAAAAAAGTTAATCTGAACAAAAATAACTTTGACTCAGTACTTTCCGAATATTCCCCAAAAGTAAATCTCACCGTTAAAAACACGCTTGCCGGTGACGGTAGCGAAGACAATATCAATCTGACATTCCAGAGCATGAAGGATTTCACCCCTGAGCAGGTTTCCCGGCAGATCCCTCAGCTGAAGGCGATGCTTTCCATGCGTAATCTGCTTCGCGATTTAAAAGCTAACCTGCTGGACAATCAGGCTTTCCGGAAAGAGCTTGAAAAAATTCTGCTCGACCCGGCATTAAGCGCAGAACTCAGATCTGAGTTGTCTGCTCTGGCCCCTAAACAGCCATAACGGTCAGGATGTTTTAACGGATTAATAAGGAAGATGTTGATGTCTGTAAAAAATGAGAATGCCGCGGGTGGCGAGAGTGTGGTGCTGGAACGTCCGGCCGCTGGTGGGGTTTATGCGTCTCTGTTTAAAAAAATCAATCTGAACCCGGTCTCCGAACTCAGTGCACTGGATATCTGGCAGGATGCGCAGGCGATGTCGGATGCGACTGCGGATGAGCGTTTAACGGCCGGAATGCAGGTGTTCCTGGAGTGCCTGACAAAAGCGGGCTCAAAAGTTGAAAAACTCGACAAAAACCTGATTGACCATCATATCGCTGAGCTGGACTACCAGATTAGTCGTCAGCTTGATGCTGTCATGCACCATGAGGACTTCCAGGCGGTAGAAAGTCTGTGGCGCGGCGTGAAATCCCTGGTCGATAAAACCGATTTCCGTCAGAACGTGAAGGTTGAACTGCTGGATATGTCCAAAGAAGACCTGCGACAGGACTTCGAAGACTGCCCGGAAATTATCCAGAGCGGACTGTATAAACATACCTATATTGATGAGTATGACACCCCGGGTGGAGAGCCGATTGCCGCGCTGATTTCCGCCTACGAGTTTGATGCTTCCGCTCAGGATGTAACGCTTCTGCGCAACATCTCTAAAGTGTCTGCTGCTGCGCATATGCCGTTTATCGGCTCCGCCGGCCCCAAATTTTTCCTCAAGGATTCGATGGAGGAAGTGGCGGCTATAAAAGATATCGGTAACTACTTTGACCGTGCCGAGTACATCAAGTGGAAATCGTTTCGTGAGACGGATGATTCCCGCTATATCGGTCTGGTGATGCCGCGTGTGCTGGGCCGCCTGCCGTATGGCCCGGATACCGTACCCGTGCGCAGCTTCAACTATGTTGAAGAAGTGAAAGGCCCGGATCACGACAAATACCTCTGGGCCAACGCATCCTTCGCCTTTGCATCCAACATGGTGCGCAGCTTTATCAATAACGGCTGGTGTGTGCAAATCCGTGGCCCGCAGGCCGGTGGTGCCGTTCAGGATCTGCCTATCCACCTGTATGACCTCGGCACCGGCAATCAGGTGAAAATTCCCTCTGAAGTGATGATCCCGGAAACCCGCGAATTTGAGTTCGCCAATCTCGGCTTTATTCCGCTCTCCTACTACAAGAACCGCGACTACGCGTGCTTCTTCTCGGCGAACTCGACCCAGAAGCCAGCCCTGTATGACACCGCAGATGCGACAGCCAACAGCCGCATCAATGCGCGTCTGCCGTACATCTTCCTGCTGTCGCGTATTGCCCACTACCTGAAGCTTATACAGCGGGAAAATATCGGGACTACCAAAGACCGTCGTCTGCTGGAGCTTGAGCTGAACACCTGGGTTCGTAGTCTGGTGACTGAAATGACCGATCCGGGCGACGAGCTGCAGGCTTCTCACCCGCTGCGCGACGCGAAAGTGACGGTGGAGGATATCGAGGACAACCCGGGTTTCTTCCGCGTGAAGCTCTATGCCGTGCCGCACTTCCAGGTGGAAGGGATGGACGTCAACCTGTCGCTGGTCTCCCAGATGCCGAAAGCTAAATCCTGAGGCGAAGGAGAGCAGGGATGAAAATTCATCGTCCGTTATGGAATGAAGGGGCGCTTCTGGCCCCTCAGCAGTTCCAGCAGCAGTCTGAATGGGATGCATTTTCCCGGGTCGGTATTGCCGCCCGCGGAAATGCTTTCCCTTGGGGTGTTGGTCGGGTTGAGCTTGATGACGCGATGCTGGCCTCCGGCCGCGTGCAGGCGCAGTCACTTCGTCTCTGGCTACCGGATGACACACTGGTTGATACCCGATTCAGTGACCTGCCTCCAGAGCCACGTGAAATCGAGGCACCGGCTTCTGCCGGCAATGCCCCGGTGACAGTGTATGTGGCGTTACCGGTGATGCAGGCCGGGATCGTGAATGTGCAGACAGACACGCTACCTGCAGAGCGCCCGCTGCGCTATCGGGAAGCGTGGGAGACAATCGCCGACCGCTTCGGTCAGGAAGAAGAGTCGATGGCGGTGGCCCGGTTTAATCTGGCATTCCGTTTCGGACATGAAGACAACGGCACCTGGGAAACCTGCGCCATTGCCCGTCTGTTACAGGACGGGCAGGGGGGTTGGCGTCAGGACCCTGACTTTATCCCGCCGATGGCGCTGTTCTCGGCAAGCCGTAATCTGTGTGAGCGCCTGGCACTGCTGAATCGCCAGCTGCGCTCCCGCCGTCAGCGTCTGATGTCCATGCGTCGTGAAAGCAACGACAGGATGGCCGATTTCGCGGTCGCTGATGTTTCGCTGTTCTGGCTGCTGAATGCCCTGAACTCCCATGCCCGGGTTCTCTCCGAGTTTGAGCGTTTTCCGAACCGGCACCCTGAACAGGTCTGGGCAGAGCTAGTCCGTCTGGCCGGCAGTATGTTGACCTTCTCGCTGGAGCACGATCTGGAAGCCATTCCGGGGTATGACCACCGGGCACCGGAAAAGACTTTCCCGCCGCTGTTTGATCTTATCAGTGAGCTGCTGGAAGCCAGCCTGCCGTCACGTGTGGTAGCGGTCCGGATGGATCGTCTGGATCCGGAAACCTGGAAAGCGGTACTGCATGATATTCGTCTGCGCGATGAAGCGGATTTTTACCTTTCCGTACGAGCCAGTCAGCCGGCATGGCAGATTGCCGAACGGTTCGCTGAGATGTGTATTGCCGGTGCGCCGGCAAATGTCGGCGAAGTGTCTGGTGTGGCCGTCGAGGGGATTGGTCTCATTGCCCTTAGCCGTGTCCCGGCGGCACTGCCGGTGCGTCTGGAAAACCAGTACTTCGTGCTGGATATGGAAAGCCCGGCAGCCCGCGAAATGCTGGATCAGGGTGTGTGCGTATTCTACGTTCCATCTCTGCTCGGCGAGCTGGAGCTTGAACTGTTTGCGGTGCTGCGCTCATGAATAAGGTTATCGACATTGATGCCCTGATGGCACAGACCTGGCTTACCGTGGCGCAGCTGCGCCATGGTGGGCTGGTGACGGATGGCCCTGCGCTGTATGCGGCCTGTAAAGCGCAGGTGGAAAGCGTACGCGAGGCGCTGGAGCGCGAGGGGCTGGGTGCTGAAAGTATTGATCACATCACTTATGCCCAGTGCGCCCTGCTGGACGAAACCGTCATGAACCGTAAGTCGGAGGTTCAGCAAGCGGAAAATGCGCAAGCGGTTGTGTCCGGCGACAGTGCACCCGATGCGCTGAATATGACGCTTGACGCCGGGCAACGCGCCTGGCGCTCTGCGCCACTGCAGGCGGTTTACTTCGGCTCCCTGAGAGCAGGCGGGGCCTTGTACGATCGTATTGCAGAGGTGCTGCGTCAGCCTGCGCCGGAGCCTGCGGTGCTGACCTGCTACCAGCGGGTGCTGGCGCTCGGGTTTCAGGGGCAATACAGCCTCTCCGGGGTGGGACAGTCACAGCGCGATGAAGTGATCGCTGCCCTGAATGAGCGAGTGCCACCGCTGGAAAGCGGGGCATCACTGGTGGTTCAGAAGACCGGACGCCGTCGTTACAACCTGCTGCGGTCCGTCTGGTTCTGGATTGTGCTGGCGGTGATCCTGACCGGTGCGGTGTGGCTGGGCGGTCATTTGTGGTTGCAGGATCTGCTGCGCCAGCAACTGCCGGAGCAGCCCTGATGCATGGACGAACACTTGCCCGGGCTGCGTTTCCGGTGCTGGTCTGCCTGGCCGCCGTGCTGTGGCTGGTATGGGGATTCCTGACCTGGCTGGTTGCCGGGAAAGTCTTCCTGACCCTGGTGGCCTTGCTGGTTGCGGGCATGCTTGCCCGTCGCCGTTACCGTCAAAAACGACCTGCACAGCAGACCGATGACGCCGGTCACTTCCCACCGGAAAGCCATACCGGACCGGTGGTGCTGGTCTGCGGTGATCTGGATGATGCCATGTTTGCGGGAGGCCCGTGCCGGGGCACGGCGCAGGGCTGGTATCTGCAGATAGCGGAACTGACCGGACTCACGCCTTTTGCAGAGCGTCTGCTGGCCCGTACGCCGACGATGGCAGGCCAGCTCACCGTAATGTACCGCTGTTTGCCGGACCAGCATGAAGATGAGGCGCTGTTGCGTGCCTCTTTGAAAGCATTGCGCCTGCAGATGAAGCAGTTGCGGGACCTGACCGGCTTTAGCGTGCCGGTGGTCCTGAGTGCCCAATTCAGCGGTCCGGAAACGCCCTGGATAGTGGTACGGGGAAATACGACCCTGGTATGTCCTGAAAACGAACCTGCTGTCACCCTCAGCGAATGGCAGCATTCCCCGCAGACGGCTCTTATTCAGCCATACCTGACCCAGGCGACATCGCTGCTTCACGCCGTGATGCTGGATGAACTGGGTAAAGCGGACAGGCTGTGTCCGGCCATACGACCGTTTGCTGTCACCCTGCGTCTCGGGGCGGTATCCACCTCAACAGGTGCGCTGTGGCCACAGTTATTGTTCCGCCAGACCCGCATTGCTCCTGCCGGCCGTGTCACTGCCTGTGAGCCACGCTGGCATTTTGCCGATGCGGTGCTCCCCCTGCTGGCCCCGTATACCACTTCGTTGCAGGGTGGCAAAACCGGGCGTCGGGTGGTGATGGTAATGCTGTTCTGCGCCCTGGGTGCCATTGCGCTGTCCGTGCGGCATAACCAGTCGCTTATCCGTAAGGTCAGCGCCGACCTTCAGCGCTGGCAGGCTATCCCGATGACCCACTATGCCCCGAAAGCGCAGGCCCTGCATGCCCTGCAGCAGGATGCACTGTTGCTGGAGCGCTGGCAGCGTCAGGGAGAACCCCATCGCTACGGGCTCGGGCTGTATCCGGGCAACCGCCTGTGGCTGGCGGTGCAACAGGCCATTGATACCTATGTGCCTCCTCCGCCACCGCCAAAACCGAAGCCAAAGCCGGTACCGAAAATTGTCCGTCTCGACAGTATGTCGCTGTTCGATTCCGGCAAATCCGTGCTGAAGGCTGGCTCCACCAAAATGCTGGTCAACTCCCTGGTCGGTATCAAGGCGAAGCCAGGCTGGCTGATTGTGGTGAGTGGGCATACCGATAACACCGGTAATGCACAACTGAACCAGACGCTCTCTCAGAAACGTGCCGAAGCGGTACGCGACTGGATGCGTGATACCGGTGATGTACCGGAAAGCTGTTTTGCGGTGCAGGGCTATGGCGCAAGCCGTCCTGTCGCAACCAATGACACTACGGAGGGCCGTGCGCTCAACCGCCGTGTCGAAATCAGTCTGGTACCGCAGGCGAATGCCTGCCAGATACCGGGCCAACCCTCAGCGTCATCGCAGGATGATGGCGCATCACAACACAATGGAGAGTAATTCCATGGCAATTCCTGTTTATCTTTGGCTGAAAGACGACGGCGGCGCGGACATTAAAGGGTCCGTGGACGTTCAGGATCGTGATGGCAGCATCGAAGTGGTGGCGCAGGAGCATAACCTGTACATCCCGACCGACAACAACACTGGCAAGCTGACCGGGACCCGTATCCACACCCCGTTCCTGTTCACCAAGGAAATCGACTCGTCCAGCCCGTACCTGTACAAGGCTGTGACCACCGGTCAGACCCTCAAGTCTGCGGAATTCAGGTGGTACAAAATCAACGACGCGGGCCAGGAAGTGGAGTACTTCAACACCAAACTGGAAAACGTGAAGGTCGTTAAAGTGAATCCGGTGATGCACGACATCAAAAACCCAGCTTTCGAGAAGCACAACCACCTCGAGCAAGTCGAGCTGCGTTACGAAAAAATCACCTGGACCTACAAAGACGGCAACATCATTCATTCCGATTCCTGGAACGAACGCGCCACCGCGTAACTCACAAGCGGACAGTCTTCTCTGTCCGCTTTTTTGTCTTTGCTGAACGTCTGCCCACGCGGGCGCTGAGCAAAAAACATCACATCCCGGAAACAGACCTTATGGGCCTCGGTAACGGCCAGGGGCGGTAGCGTGCCTGAACGGTCCTCAACAGCGAGCAAGCAAACATGGAAAACCCGGCAATCCTTCTTCGACGTCTCAACCCTTACTGCGCCTGCGCAATGGAAGGGGCGGCCTCTCTGTGTCAGACCCGTGCACACGCAGAAATTTTGCCGGAGCACTGGCTGCTGAAGCTGCTCGAACAGGGGGAAGGTGACCTGACGGTGCTGGCCCGCCGCTATGAGTGGGATATGGACCAGCTTTGGCAGGATTTGCTTGCCTGGCTGGATAAACAGCCGCGTTCAGTACGTCAACGTCCACAGTTGTCTGATGCCATTCAGACGCTGATGCAGGAAGCCTGGCTGATTGCTTCTCTTAACGGCGAGGAACAAATCCGCAGCATTCATCTACTGATGGCGCTGGTTTACAAACAGAAACTGGTTCGCTGTGACGGGCTGTGGCCGCTGCTGACGCTGGGCCAGAGTCAGCTGGAGCGTCTGCGTCCGCTGCTTGATGGGCAGTCGGATGAACGTCCGGAAGTGCAGCAGGAAGCAGAACTGGCGCAGAGCCACGGCGGTGAGGTCGAGTTTGTTGGCCGCCCGGTCGGTGCAGAGCTGAACGTCGGGGAGCTGAACCTGGCGCTGCAGAACGCGCTGGATAAATTCACTCTGGATGTCACCGCCAAAGCGAAGGAGGGCAAGATTGACCCCGTGTTCGGCCGTGATACCGAAATCCGCCAGATGGTCGACATTCTCTCGCGCCGTCGTAAGAACAACCCGATTCTGGTCGGTGAACCGGGTGTCGGTAAAACGGCTCTGGTCGAAGGTCTGGCGCTGCGTATTGCCGAGGGCAACGTACCTGAATCCCTCAAACCGGTCATCCTGCGCACCCTTGACCTCGGTCTGTTGCAGGCGGGCGCAGGCGTGAAAGGTGAATTTGAACAACGCCTGAAAAACGTCATCGATGCGGTTCAGCAGTCGCCGGTGCCGGTTCTGCTGTTTATCGACGAAGCGCATACCATCATTGGTGCCGGTAACCAGGCGGGCGGAGCCGATGCGGCCAACCTGCTGAAGCCAGCGCTGGCTCGCGGCGAACTGCGCACCATTGCTGCGACAACCTGGTCCGAATACAAGCAGTACTTCGAGCGCGATGCCGCGCTGGAGCGCCGATTCCAGCGGGTGTTGGTGGACGAGCCGGACGATGAGACGGCGTGTCTGATGCTGCGTGGCCTCAAATCCCGCTATGCCGAACACCACAATGTACACATCACTGACGATGCGGTGCGCGCTGCGGTCACGCTGTCCCGTCGCTACCTGACAGGTCGCCAGCTGCCGGACAAGGCCGTTGACCTGCTGGATACCGCCGCTGCGCGCGTGCGCATGAGCCTCGACACCGTGCCGGAACAGCTGACCCGCATTCGCTCGCAGATTACCTCTCTTGAAATGGAGAAGCAGGCGCTGCAGGAAGATATCGCAGTCGGCAATCAGAGTCATGGTGAACGCCTGACCGCCATTGAGCAGGAAGAGAACGATCTCATCGTTGCACTCGACGAGCTTCAAACCCAGTACGGTCAGGAACTGAAACTCACCGGACAACTGCTGGAAAGCCGGCAGGACATCTCCCGTCGTAGCGAGACGCACACGCTGCAACAGGAGCTGAAGGGCATGCAGCACAGCAACCCGCTGCTTTCCGTTGATGTGGACGTACGCACCGTTGCCACCGTGATTGCCGACTGGACCGGCGTGCCGCTGTCTTCCCTGATGAAAGACGAACAGACCGAGCTGCTGACGCTGGAAAACGAAATTGGCCAGCGAGTGGTAGGCCAGAATGTTCCTCTGGCCGCCATCGCTCAGCGCCTGCGTGCTGCGAAAACAGGCCTCACCTCAGAAAATGGTCCGCAGGGTGTCTTTCTGCTGGTCGGCCCGAGCGGCGTCGGTAAGACCGAAACCGCGCTGGCGCTGGCGGATGTGCTGTACGGTGGCGAGAAGTCACTCATCACCATCAACCTGTCCGAGTACCAGGAGTCGCACACGGTTTCACAGCTGAAAGGCTCACCGCCGGGATACGTGGGCTACGGGCAGGGCGGCATTCTCACCGAAGCCGTGCGCAAGCGCCCGTACAGCGTCGTGCTGCTCGATGAAGTGGAAAAGGCGCACCGTGACGTGATGAACCTGTTCTATCAGGTGTTTGACCGCGGCTTTATGCGCGACGGAGAAGGGCGTGAAATCGACTTCCGTAACACAGTTATCCTGATGACCTCGAACCTCGGCAGTGACCACATCATGCAGCTGCTGGATGAGCAGCCGGACGCCACCGAAGCGGATCTGCACGAACTGCTGCGCCCGATTTTACGCGACCACTTCCAGCCGGCACTGCTGGCCCGTTTCCAGACCGTGATTTACCGCCCTCTGGCCGAAGCGACCATGCGTACCATCGTGGAAATGAAGCTATCACAGGTCAGCAAGCGCTTACATCGTCACTACGGTTTGACCACGCAGATTGATGAGAGCCTGTATGACGCGCTGGTCGCCGCCTGCCTGCTGCCGGATACCGGCGCACGCAATGTTGACAGCCTGCTCAATCAGCAAATTCTGCCGGTGCTGAGTCAGCAGCTGCTGACCCACATGGCTGCGAAACAGAAACCACACTCCCTGACGCTCGGCTGGAGTGATGAAGAAGGGGTTGGGCTGGAATTTGATGCCACGGATACCCGAGAGGAGGCGTGATGACGGAAAGCATTGCCAGTCTGGCGCAGAAGAAAATTGATGAGGCTCTGGGGCTGTCCCGCTATCGCGTGGATGTTCATGAGTGCCCGCATTTTCTCGATGTCCTGCGTTTTCGCGCCAGTGAAACCCTGAGCCAGCCGTGGCGCTATGACATCACCGTCACCTGTGCGGCAAATATTGCCGGCAGTGAGCTGATGCTTAAACCGGCCTCCTTTACCTTCCAGACACCGCTCTATGACGGTACGCCGGCGGTGCCGGTGCGCACGGTCTACGGGGTGGTGGATGATTTTCGCCGTATCTCTGTCTCGGGGGATGAAATTACCTATGCCCTGCGACTGGTGCCGCGTATTGCGCTCATGCAGCATACCGAGCGCTGTGCGGTATATCTGAACCAGTCGGTGCCGGAAGTGGTGGAGCAAATTCTGCGTTCCCATGGGCTGGAAGGGGCGGATTTCGAATTTCGTCTGTCGCAGGCCTACCCGGCTCGCGAGCTGATTACCCAGTGGCGTGAAACGGATTTGGCCTTTGTTCAGCGACTGCTGGCCGAAGTCGGCATCTTCTGGCGCTTTGAGATGGATGGCCGCATTGAACAGGATGTGGTGATTTTCCAGGACAGCCAGATGCAGTATCAGTTTGGCGTGAAGCTGCCGATTATCCCGCCGTCACGTACCAGTGATAACGGCCAGGAGAGCGTCTGGGATATTCGTTCGACAGACCGCGTGGTGACGGGTGGCGTAGCCACCCGCGACTATAACTACCGTGACGCGCTGACCCCGCAGGACAGTTCTGTCACCGTCCGCCAGGAAGGCGGGGCGACCACCGGTGAGGTGTATCACTATGCTGAGCCGTTCCTGAGCGAAGGGGATACCGAAACCCCGGAAGGCGGTGCCTGGTTTGCCCGGCTGCGCCATGAACGCTACCTGAATGCCCAGCAGACCGTCACGGGACGTGCGAGCAGCCCGGTACTGGCCCCGGGCGAAGTCCTGGAGCCGCAGGGTAGTGGCCTTGTCAATTCATTAAAAGACGGCATCGTCATCACCGGGGTTCACAGCTCAGGTGCACGTGACAAAGGCTTTCAGCTGCGCTTTACGGGTATTCCGTACAGTGAAACGGTCTGCTACCGCCCGGCACTGCTGAACCGCCCGGTGATGGCCGGCTCCCTGCCTGCCCGGGTGGAAAGCGATGAGAAGCATGACACCTATGCGTACCTCGACAATCAGGGGCGTTACCGCGTCCGGCTCGACTTTGACCGTAACAGCACCGAACAGGGTAATGCCTACCTCTGGCTGCGTATGGCAAAACCTTATGCCGGGGATACCTACGGCTTCCACTCCCCGTTGCTCGACGGTACCGAAGTCTCGGTGATGTTCGACGGCGGCGACCCGGACCGTCCGTACATCGCCCACGCGCAGCATGATTCAGAACACCCTGACCACGTCACCCGCGACAACCACACGCGCAACATCTGGCGAACGGCCGGGGACAATAAATTCCGCCTGGAAGACAAGCGTCAGGAAGAGCATTTCAAGCTCGCGACGCCGTTTGGTAAGACGCAACTCAACGGCGGCCACGTCGTGGACAGTGAGCGTGAGCCCCGCGGTACCGGGTTTGAACTGCGTACCGATGAGTACGGGGCGCTGCGTGCCGGACGGGGGATGTTCCTGACCGCCGATGCACAGCCGGCGGCGCAGGGTAAAGTGCTGGATATGGCACCGGCCATTGAGCGCCTTAACCAGTCGGCAGCAGAAATGAACCGCCTTAATCTTCTCGCGCAGCAGGCTCAGGCACTCACCTGTGACCTCGAAAGCCAGAACAGACTGCTGGAAAACCGCCTGAGAGACCTTCAGTCCGCGGCACTGCTGGGCAGCGCACCGCAGGGCGTGGCGTTCACCTCGGGTGAGCATCTTCAGATGACCAGCAAGCTGAACACCATCCTGAGTGCAGGTCAGCATCTGGATATGGGAGCAATGAAGAACATCACGCTGGCTGCCAGTGAGTCTGTCGGGCTGTTTGCTCATCAGTCCGGGGCGAAGATGATTGCTAATCAGGGTGATGTTGAGATCCGCGCTGAAGCAAGTTCGATGGAGATGACATCTGAGCTACTGTTTACCATCAGCAGTAACAAGGATGAACTGCTCATCAGTGCGCCTAAACTGCGACTTAACGGCGGCGGCTCCAGTATCACGCTGGACAACCGCGGCATTCTGGAAGAAACCCCAGGGGATTACCTGGTCAAATCCGCGCATTACCGCTCACCGATGGCGGGTGGCAGCATGGACATTACGCCGCCCAGGTTTAGCCAGACAAACGCCAGCGTGACGCCGCCCAAAACACGTAATATCCCTTCACGTTAAGGATAACCGAAATGAAAATCTGTTTTCCTGCCCGAAAAGCGAATGGTGAACAATACGCCACCCTGGATGAAATGATGCAGCCGCTCTGTCAGGAGCCACACGGCTCCTGGCTGGCCGGAACAAACAACATGTGGCACGGCGGGATCCACATCACCAGTAAGAGTGCCCCCGGTTCCGTGCTGACAAACGAGACGGCAGATACTGCGGTGCCGCTTCAGTTTATGGCGGGTGGCGAAGTCGTGGCCTGGCGTGTTAATCAGGATTACCTGACTTCCACGTACATGAATAAGCCGCTGCAGTATTCCAGTACCTTTGTGCTGGTCAAATCCACCTGCACCCCGGATCCCGAAAAGAAGGCCAACAGCCTCGACTTTTACACGCTGTATATTGGGCTTGCTCCGCTGTCGGCTTTTGCGAAACATAAGCTGTATCAGGTCACAGAGAAGGGCGACGGGCTCAGTCAGCGTGAATATACCGGCAAAGAAAAAGATGGAGATAAGGCACCGGTTGCGAAGAGTAAACTGAAAACGGGCGACCGCGTCATTGTGCTGCGTGAGATCACCTTCGATCTGAAGGGACAGACGCAGACGTTCGGACTTGCCCGGGTGTTGAACAGCAAATCCGAAATGACCGGCAAGGCATACTGGGTGTCGCTTGACTCGCAATTTGTGACACCTGATGGTGAGCAAATGGCGCACCTTCCGGCCTGGATGCAGCAGGCTGTTGCACAAGGGGCATTTGATGCTGTTGTCAAATCGGCAATGAAGCTCGAAGTCGCGGCGGGTGATGCTGTGGGCTATCTGGCGGAGGACATTGCCCCCTGCGACTTACACGGTGTGGAAAAAAGCGCGTTCGTACACGTTGAAGTGCTGAGCACTGACAGCCGGATGATCGATTTTCTGAGCAATAAGGCGCAGGTGAAGAGCGGCCCGAAATACGTTCATATCCATCCGGAAAGTCCCGTTTATGCCCGCTCCGGCGATACCTTCACCCAGACCAAAGGGAAGGTGAAGAAAGATATTCACAAAATCATGCCGCAGGACAAATGCCAACCGTTCACAGACAAAGACGGTAAGCGCTGGTTTGATATCGGGGATGGGGCCTGGGTCAGTGGTACCGATGTGGATGCGGATATCTGCCAGTACGACCTGGATAAACTGGGCTTTAAAGCATTTGAGGAGCCGTCCACATCCGATATGACGGAATCCCTGCGTGAAGGGTGGATTAAAGACGGGTTCACCAGGATTGCAGAGTGGGTACGCCCTGAGCGCGGTATCCGGGAAAAACAGGTCTCTGACTACTACAAAGCCCTGCTGCGGAAAATGGACAGCGATAACAGTGGCGACCTTTCGGGTGCAGAACTGCGTCTCGCGGTGAATTACGCGGAGCTGGATGTCAGGGATATCGCGGCGCGAATGGTGGTCAGACACGACAGTGAATGGTTTGGCGGCAGCAGCCATCACCGCTGGAGAACGTTTTTAAAGCAGATGGATCCCCTCTGTGTCAGCTATGTCAGACAGTGGTTTGACGACATGGAATGGATGAGCAAGGTGGACGGATTTAGCAGCGGTGCGCCTGTCTGGCATATGCATCCGGTGGTGTTTTTGGATTCAGTTAGAGACAAATTTACTATCCATATAACTCCGAACATGCTTTATAAAGTCTTTAATGGTTTAAAATCACCTGCGAAGTTTTCCTTTCTGCAGGAAATTGCAGATGAGATTAACAATCATGCAAGTGAATATAAACTGGATACCATTTCGAGAGTTAACCATTTTTTCGCACAGATAAGAGAGGAAATGGGCGGTGCTGCAAGTCCATTTGAAGGCCTTAATTATAGCGAAGAAGGTTTAAAGGCTAATTTTAGCTATTTTAGATCGCATCCTGCAGAAGCAAAAGAATACTCATATACGAAAGTTAATGGGAAAATTACGAAACATGCAAATGAGATTGCTATTGCTGATAGAGTTTATGCTAACAGATTAGGGAATGGGAATGTTGCGTCAGGTGATGGTAGTACATACAGAGGCAGAGGTGGTATTCATCTCACAGGAAAAGTAAATTACCAAGGGTTTTCTGATTACTATAAAAAGAACTGGAGTAATGATGTTGATTTTATAAGCAATCCATCAATGCTTGAGGAAGGGACCTATTGCGTACGTTCAGCTGTTTACTTTTGGCTCCGTGAAAAACTTTATGATCTTGCTGATCAGGGTGATACGGGAGCAGTAGTAGATAAAATCACGGCAAAAGTGAATCTGGATACAACTAGCTATGCAAAGCGACGCGAACATTTTGAAAAAATCAAATCAACTAACGTCTTTGCTGATGCGTTTTAATTGATTAAAAATCGAGGTGAAACGATGACTAAAATTAAAGTTTCTTTTTGTTTTTTTGCACTATTCCTGAGTGCTTCAATTCAAGCTGCATACATGCCATATGTCGTAAAAAATTATGAAGGTTATATCGGGGAATATCCCGTGCATTTGTCTCTACAGTTTTATGACTTTGGGAAAAAGGTAAATGTAGAGGGGAGCTACTATTACGATAACCACAGGTCCCCTATTCCTCTATATGGCGTAAACGAATCAGGTTCAATTGTATTATGTGAGGCTGTCAGCGATGAAAGTTTCGAAAAATATATTGTTCAAGGAGGGGGGGTTGAAGTCTCAAAATGCCCTTTCAATCTAACACGGAAATCTACTGGTTTTCTTGGTGAGTGGCACAATGAACGGTCAGCTTTAAAAGTGGATTTAAAGGAGACAGTTGAAGTTAGTGATGGTGTTATAAATGGAAGTGCTAAGACATTGGATATTCCATTTTGGGGTCAGACTAAACAACATGGTTTCATTGGTGTTTATGAAGCGAGTACAGATGGTATTGTAATTAATAAAGTAAATGTTATCGATAAACAAAGTGGTAAGTTAATACAGGTTATCAACCCGCAGATGAATGACTGTGAATTTGGTTCGTATATGACGTCTATTTTTCAAAATATAGAAAGTGATGGCTCTCAAATTCGATTGAATTGTTACAGTACTGGGCCTGATGTGAGTGTTAATTATAAATTCAATACGCAGACCTCGCGTTACGATGTTGTTACTGAACGATAAAAATTAAATCTGTGGCAAGGTTGAAGGACTCGAGAAAAGTAAAATTTTGCTCAATGAAAAAAATCAATTTATGAATGTCAAACAAAAATGACATTACAAAGAATTGACGTTCTGACAGTCGATTGATTGAGATGACCATCAGAATATGTACCTACCAACGGAAATTACTAACTTAAAGGATAAATATGCAAGGGATAATTCGTCTTGGTGACAAAACCACTCATGGTGGTGCAGTGTTATCCTGCTCAGCAACCATGTTCTTTGGTGATATCGGCGTGGCCCGCAATGGTGACCGTGTTTCCTGCCCGGAACATGGCGATACCACTATCGTCGAAGGTAACCCAAATTATCGCGATCGCGGTGTTCCCGTGGCGTTCCATGGTCACAAGTGTGGCTGCA
Organism: Pantoea sp. PvP021; assembly: GCF_054056055.1. Taxonomy (NCBI): domain Bacteria; kingdom Pseudomonadati; phylum Pseudomonadota; class Gammaproteobacteria; order Enterobacterales; family Erwiniaceae; genus Pantoea; species Pantoea sp. PvP021. The sequence goes on from NZ_JBSRXX010000008.1 coordinate 86,709, forward strand.
CGCTTATCAGTTCACTGCCCAATGCTCTGGTGGGGTAAACGTGTCGGTTGAACTTGAGCGCATCCCGGCCCAGTAGGGTGATACTTCCTTCACGTTAAGGATGACCGAAATGAAAATCTGTTTTCCTGCCCGAAAAGCGAATGGTGAACAATACGCCACTGTGGATGACATGATGCAGCCGCTCTGTCAGGAGCCACACGGCTCCTGGCTGGCCGGAACGAATAACATGTGGCACGGCGGGATCCACATTACCCGTAAGAGTGCCCCGGGTTCCGTGCTGACAAACGAGATGGCAGACACGGCGGTACCGATTCAGTTTATGGCGGGCGGCGAAGTGGTGGCCTGGCGTATTAATCAGGACTATCTGACCAGTAAATACATCAATAACCCGCTGCAGTATTCCAGTACGTTTGTGCTGGTCAAATCGACCTGTACTCCGGATCCTGAAAAGAAGGACAACGGCCTCGATTTTTACTCGCTGTATATCGGGCTTGCTCCGCTGTCTGCCTTTCCGGAGCACAAGTTGTATCAGGTTACTGACAAGGGTGACGGGCTCAGTCAGCGTGAATATACCGGCAAAGAAAAAGATGGAGATAAGGCACCGGTTGCGAAGAGTAAACTGAAAACGGGCGACCGCGTCATTGTGCTGCGTGAGATTACCTTCGATCTGAAGGGACAGACGCAGACGTTCGGACTTGCCCGGGTGTTGAACAGCAAATCCGAAATGACCGGCAAGGCATACTGGGTGTCGCTTGACTCGCAATTTGTGACACCTGATGGTGAGCAAATGGCGCACCTTCCGGCCTGGATGCAGCAGGCTGTTGCACAAGGGGCATTTGATGCTGTTGTCAAACCGGCAATGAAGCTCGAAGTCGCGGCGGGTGATGCTGTGGGCTATCTGGCGGAGGACATTGCCCCCTGCGACTTACACGGTGTGGAAAAAAGCGCGTTCGTACACGTTGAAGTGCTGAGCACTGACAGCCGGATGATCGATTTTCTGAGCAATAAGGCGCAGGTGAAGAGCGGCCCGAAATACGTTCATATTCATCCGGAAAGTCCCGTTTATGCCCGCTCCGGCGATACCTTCACCCAGACCAAAGGGAAGGTGAAGAAAGATATTCACAAAATCATGCCGCAGGACAAATGCCAACCGTTCACCGACAGCAGCGGTAAGCGCTGGTTTGATATCGGAGACGGGGCCTGGGTAAGTGGTACCGATGTGGATGCGGATATCGGCCAGTACGACCTGGATAAACTTGGCTTTAAAGCATTTGAAGAGCCGTCCACATCCGATATGACGAAATCCCTGCGTGAAGGGTGGATTAAAGACGGGTTCACCAGGATTGCAGAGTGGGTACGCCCTGAGCGCGGTATCCGGGAAAAACAGGTCTCTGACTACTACAAAGCCCTGCTGCGGAAAATGGACAGCGATAACAGCGGCGACCTTTCCGGCGAAGAACTGCGTCTCGCGGTGAATTACGCGGAACTGGGTGTCAGGGATATCGCGGCGCGAATGGTGGTCAGACACGACAGTGAATGGTTTGGCGGCAGCAGTCATCACCGCTGGAGAACGTTTTTAAAGCAGCTGGATCCCCTCTGTGTCAGCTATGTCAGACAGTGGTTTGACGACATGGAATGGATGAGCAAGGTGGACGGATTCAGCAGCGGTGCGCCTGTCTGGCATATGCATCCGGTGGTGTTTTTGGATTTAATAAACGTAGGTTCGGAGTACGAAGTCACTGTTGAGCTGATTGAAAAATTATTAGGGCATACTAATCCTTGGTTTACAGGTAAAAGAGGCGGGAAGGCATTTTCGACCCATTTCAAAAATAATTATCCTGAAGTTTATGAATTTGATAAGCAAAGTTTTGTGAGCGAATTTAATGAGCAATTAATTGCATATGGTATTACAGGTGCTTATCATAAAGCACATTTCCTTTCCCAATGTTTGCATGAGTCAGCGCACTTTGATACAACGCTAGAGTTTGGTTCTGGACGTAATTATGATCCAGGGCAGCATAAAGATGCCGTTAAGAATGGAAATACTGTTGTCGGTGACGGTCCTCGTTATAAAGGCAGAGGACTGATTCAGTTAACATGGAAAAATAACTATCGACGTTTCTCTAGTTACTCTGGCGTTGATTGTGTCGCTAACTCTGAGTTAGTCGCTTCGGTGATGAGTAATGCAATTAAGGCGTCTTGCTGGTTCTGGCGTAATAATGGTGGTGTTCACAAAAAGTATGATGCTAGAGGTGATGTTAATATCTTGATTGATAGTGAAAAAAATAATGTTGAATTGATTACTCTTGCTGTCAATGGTGGTAAAAATGGCTTGGCGGAAAGACAGGGGTATTTCGATGCAATTAAAAAAGAATGGGGGTTGGAGTAATGTTACTTAAAAAAATCATAATGCTTACTACTCTAAGTTTAATCAGTATAAGCGCAAATAGTTACGCAACTGATTGCATGGCAAAGATATGTGATGGGATGAAGTTACCTGCATCTTCTCAAAAGTTTGTAAAAAAAGGTTATTCAGATGTAGAGGTTAAAATATTAAATGATAATAAATATCTTTTTCTTAGTAGTGAAAATGATGTTAATAAATGCTCGGTGATATTTGAGATTAATAACAATGAAATAGATGCTTCACCTTTTGCTGGCGAAGAAGGTAAGTTATGCAATATGTCATCAGTAAATGACCATGTTATAAGTTCCTACCGAGACCAGGGGGCATGGATTAATGATGTGTATAAAATTGTATCAGGGAAAAATTGGGATCTGCTGTTTTCTGATTTCTGCGCTGATTGTCAGCAGGTAAAGCGAGTTTATTATGCAAATGGTATTCGAAGTCATCAGGAATTAGTGTCAGAAGGTGATGATTACTCAAAAAGAAAACCGTTGAATGGTATTGTGTTAGTTCAAAAATCCTCTTTGTATTCTCAACCAGATGAGCAAGGGAAATTAAAGGCATACTTAGTTAAGGGGGATGGGTTCAAGCTATCTGATATGACCGATGATGGATCGTTTTATCAAATTGAATACACAACATCATCTGGGGAAAAGATGTCATATTGGATTAAGTCTGACGATTTCGAACTGAAGTGAAGATGGTGGATTCAATATGAATCATTGAAGCGAGTACAACGTTAGCTCTTTAGTTAAGGTCATAATTGGCTCTCTAACGGATATGATGAACGTCAGATTAGGTTTAACAATATTGCAGAGTTGCTCAATATTAATAAGGACGAATATATGTTTTCCAAAATACTCTGCATTTTATTATTTGCATTCTGCTCATTGCCTTCATATGGGCAGAATGAGATAGTTCAAGGGCCATTCAAAATTGACGGCGAAAAAGCAATCTACTTTCAGAGAGAACCAAATCCTGATTTCCCTCTCGGTTTGTACTACGATTCAGGAACAAAAAAAACTCAAGTTGATAAATATGAAATGGATGGGGATACTCCAAATGTTGATACTGTGTTTTTATGAAGATTCATAATGTAAAAAACGTTATTGTCTTAATATCTTGGCACCAATTGCATCAAGCTGAGTCCATCAATGGGAATACTTATCAAGTCTATGCTTATAAATACACTAATGACTCATTGGTTTTAAATGATGTAATCACAAAGGATCCTGCGCTAAACGGTATGGATGGTGAGTTTAGTGGTGAAGAGGTGCATTTTAAATATAAAACCACAGCATCTATTAAACAATACATTAAAAGCAAATATAACTAACTTTATTTGATGGGCTTGGTTATAACTCTATCAATTTGAAATTAGAAGATGATGAGTTAAATTATTACTCTGGAACTAACGCCTGTGAATAATGAATTAAAATAATTTCCCGGAGATGGATGTCAGGGATATCGCGGCGCGGATGGTGGTGAAGCACGACATTGAGTGGTTTGGCGGCAGCAGCCATCACCGCTGGAGAACGTTTTTAAAGCAGCTGGATCCCCTCTGTGTCAGCTATGTCAGACAGTGGTTTGACGACATGGAATGGATGAGCAAGGTTGACGGATTCAGCAGTGGTGCGCCTGTCTGGCATATGCATCCTGTGACGTTTTTGGATAGTATTTGTGATTCCGACGGCGATGAGATGGATAAAAAATGGCTAACAGTACCGAAAGGGCAGCTTACCTTTAATGCTGAAGGGAACGATATTGAAAATAGCATTTACTTCTCACGCCATCCTCATGTTCCTAATAATAAAGGTGTTGTTATAGGTCTCTCTGGTGTGACATTTGGTCGTGGACTCGACTTTGAGCAGCAATCAAAATCGTATATTGAAAGCCTTTTTAATGAAATGGAAAAAAACACAAAGCCTTTACCATCCAAACTTAGAGCATGGCTCCTTGGAAGTGTCGGATTGAAAGGGACGTCTGCATTAACTTATTGCCAAGGCATTAACAATGACGTGCCAAAATCAGACCAGTATTTAACTAGAAAACAGCAGCACTTTCTCTTTAATGCTGTGTATGATCATTTATACAGCGTAACAAAGCGAGTTGTAGCGAAGGGTGCAAATATTGATGGTCATCAAATCTCAGTCAATCTTGAGGATTACAGCCAAAAAGTTCAAGATGTCCTCGTAGATTTGACATTTCGTGGAGATAACTCCTCAAGAACAAGACAGTACTTTATGAAAGATCTGAAATCTAGTGAGGGTGATTTTAAAGTTAATATTTCCAACTCTCACTGGAAGTCTTCATTTGGGGTTCCAACTCAAAGATTTAACGAAAGAAAAGGATATTTATGATGAAGAAAGTTATTATTCTTGCTCTCACGGTGTTTGTATTGTCTCCAATTGCAAAAGCTGACTCTTCAAGTGAAAAAATTAATTATGAGCAAATAAAAGGTGCATATTCCAAAGCAGATACTGAATTGAATTCTGTATATAATAAGCAAATTCAGGAGTATAAAAAAGAGGGAGCGGAGTTTTATGGACAGAATGAGCCACGTGACATATACCTTAAAAAATCTCAACTGGCATGGATAAAAATGCGAGATGCTAGTTGTGATTATGAGACTTATGAATCCAAAACAGGGACTGCATTTTCCAGTATATATGAGAAATGCTTGTTGGATAAAACAAATGAGCGGATCGAATACCTCAAAAAATTCAAATGAATTGTTATGGGTTGAGTATGGGATTTGATAGTGTTAATAACTATTTATTGCGCCTTCTATTAGCGTCAATATTAACTTATGCTTGTGGTGATAACCCCAGAGTACAATGGTTCAAGGTCCATTCAAAGATAGTGCGTTTAATAATGGGCTTATTTGTTTTCAGAACTCAAAAGATAAAAGAAATGTGGATTTTTATCAAAGTTACTCAAAAACAAATGGCGAATACAATCGCAAGGTTGATACCTTTAACTACGCAGATGCGCCAGCAGAGGTCTTATCGGTTTTCTTTACACCTATTGCAGGTGAAAGATATGTAGTGGTGCTTCTTCGCTGGAGTGTGAACTATTCCACAAATGGAATTCTGTACCCATATCACTATGAAGTTAAAACCTATCGCCGTAATGAGGGATCAGGCTATGAGTTATATCTTGATTCAGATAAGGATGCTGCTTTGTCTGGCTATCAAACTATGATTAACGGGGAGATTTCGAACTACGCATTGGATAATGCAATTAAAATAAAGAAATATTTATACAGTAAATATGGGGTGTAAATGAATTTTGATATAACAAAAACAAATGCATTTATTATCAGCTTTTTTATTTGCAGTGAAAGTGTGGCATTTGCGGTCAATGATACGGGCTCTAAATTATCTTACGATAAAAATTCGCAGCAAATTAAATCAGATGATGGTCGATCGTTTCTCAAATTTGAAGAGCAGGATGAAGGGAATACATCGTATTATTTTGACTACTTCGGAGGAAAACCCTCTGTTGTGCATGATAGTGACTCTTCGGACTCTTACTCTATGTTCTCAGTAATCGAACGAGATAACATTAACTTTAGAATTAACTGCATTTATGCGGATTTTAAAAGCGGCAGCAATGGAATTGTGTCCAAAGAGGGACTTTGTGGATTAGATAAGAAAATTGATAATAAATCATCTGTTTCAGGGGGCGAAGGAGACGATTTTATCAATGGAATCATTAGTCACAATAACAAAATCCAGACATCGTACTTTATAAATGATAAGGTTAAGTACTTGCCAATAATATTATTTCAAAATGAAAATCGATATGCATATAAGTTATATGAAAGCAAAAGCGACTTAGGGAATGGGAACTATAAAATAATTTCTTGTGAAAATAATAGCGGCGCTTGTGAGCTATATGGGAGTGATACCTGGGTGGTAATTCGGAACACTCCAAATCCATCAATAGACTTTGATGTCTTGAAGATTTCAAATGGCAAGTCTACTTTTGAGAAGGCTAATGCTAAAAAAGTAGATTTGGTCACTGATGGGCATTCACCCTTTGAAGTTAAATCCTCAAGAGCTTATTTTCTGTCATCGACTGGGAAGAAGATGAAATCTTATTTGGTTAAGGGTGATAAAATAACCCTCTTAAACATCGGTGAGAATAGGTGTTTGATTGAATATACTAATGCTAAGAATAAAATTATTGATGGGTACATTTCTTGTCAGGACTTGAATCTTTTTAACTAATCTTTCTTGAGATACTAACGATTGAAATTGCTGATTTGTTGAGAATAGGTGTGAATATGCAAGGAATAATCAGGCTCGGCGATAAAACTACTCACGGTGGGGCAGTGTTGTCCTGTTCAACAACCATGTTCTTTGGCGATATTGGCGTGGCCCGAAAAGGTGATCGAGTTTCCTGCCCTGAGCATGGTGATACCACTATCGTTGAGGGTAACCCAAATTATCGCGATCGCGGTGTTCCCGTGGCGTTCCATGGTCACAAGTGTGGCTGTGGCTGCACGCTTATCAGTTTACTGCCCAATGCTCTGGTAGGGTAAACGTGTCGGTTGAACTTGAGCGCATCCCGGCCCAGTAGCGTGATACTTCCTTCACGTTAAGGATAACCGAAATGAAAATCTGTTTTCCTGCCCGAAAAGCGAATGGTGAACAATACGCCACCCTGGATGAAATGATGCAGCCGCTCTGTCAGGAGCCACACGGCTCCTGGCTGGCCGGAACGAATAACATGTGGCACGGCGGGATCCACATCACCAGTAAGAGCGCCCCGGGTTCCGTGCTGACAAACGAGACGGCAGATACTGCGGTGCCGCTTCAGTTTATGGCGGGTGGCGAAGTCGTGGCCTGGCGTGTTAATCAAGACTATCTGACCAGTAAATACATCAATAACCCGCTGCAGTATTCCAGTACGTTTGTGCTGGTCAAATCGACCTGTACTCCGGATCCTGAAAAGAAGGACAACGGCCTCGATTTTTACTCGCTGTATATCGGGCTTGCTCCGCTGTCTGCCTTTCCGGAGCCGAATTAACTGGTCAAATGTTCCATATGATAGATTTAATAAAAGGGTTTATTTTTATGAAAACTAGAGGAATTTTATTGTCATTATTGGTTTTGTTTTCTTTTTCTGGCTTCTCTGCTTTTAATCAAAATGAAAGTAAGCAGCTTTCAGATATAAACTCTGAAACCCAAACCAAAGTTAGCGAAGCTCTAAAAAAATTAGATAAAGCAGAGATGAGGAAGATTGATAATAATTTAGAGATGAAAAAGCAAATCTCAGACCTGAGAGCATCATGGGATATAATGATTGATAAAAAGTGCCAGCTGGAAACTTTTGAATCAAATGGTACGGATGCTAAAACTGCTGAATTTAACCAATGCATCACCAATGAATATCTGAAGGAAGCTGAATATTTTAATAGTATTCTTCCATAAAAGGTCGTTTGTGGATGGAGCTAATTTTTCGATGATTAGAAGTCAAGGTTGAACGTTTCAACCTTGCATTTTAATGCTCGAAAAGATATTTGTTATAAATAAAATTAATGTGTAGGTTTAAGCTTAATGTGAATTTGCTTTTGATATGCGTTATATCTTCAGGTGTAAAAAATGATTACATTAACCTCAAAAAGGTAAGTTTTGGATGAAATGGTTTTAAATGTTTACCTTTTGGTGATTGTGACAGTGGAGTTATTACATGAGGCGCTACTGTAATCAAACTCAAAATGAATATTTATACGATTGTAGGAGAAATGATATCGATAAACTATCAGACTTAGCCGGTAAACTTCAGAGCGGCATTAGCAATGAAATTGAAAATAGCATCATTATTATCTGCTTGTGCCCTCCATTTTTTTGCATTTTTTCAGAAGACGTGAATGTTTATTTGGCCAGTACACCTGGATAAACTGGGCTTTAAAGCATTTGAGGAGCCGTCCACATCCGATATGACGGAATCCCTGCGTGAAGGGTGGATTAAAGACGGGTTCACCAGGATTGCAGAGTGGGTACGCCCTGAGCGCGGTATCCGGGAAAAACAGGTCTCTGACTACTACAAAGCCCTGCTGCAGAAAATGGACAGCGATAACAGTGGCGACCTTTCCGGTGCAGAGCTACGCCAGGCGGTTAATTATGCGGAGCTGGATGTCAGGGATATCGCGGCGCGAATGGTGGTCAGACACGACAGTGAATGGTTTGGCGGCAGCAGCCATCACCGCTGGAGAACGTTTTTAAAGCAGCTGGATCCCCTCTGTGTCAGCTATGTTAAAAAGTGGTTTAACGACATGGAGTGGATGAGCAAGGTGGACGGATTCAGCAGCGGTGCGCCTGTCTGGCATATGCATCCCGTGACATTTTTAGATGCAATTAATGATCATGGGATATGTGCATGTAATCGAGATATCACTATTGAGGAACTGCAAAAAATAGCGCAAGGTGTGAATATTGACACGCTTAAAAGTTATTTGGATGGGTTAAATGCAGGCTTTAAGCGATTTGAAATCACTAAATGTCGAGATAAAGCCCATTTCTTAGCACAAGTTTTGCACGAAAGTGGAAATTTTAGATTCACTAAAGAAATTAATGGAGAAAGAGCCTCTTATCAACCGTGGTACGGCAGGGGATTAATCCAAATTACTCTGCAAACCAATTATGACAGTTATGGGTGTTATATTGGAGAGGATGTGTCATCATCCGACTCAGCCAGAGATAAGTTAACTGTGCTGCCTCATAGTGTTCTTTCTGCATTCTGGTTTTTCAAGGTTCATAAATCTTTGGATATTCTCTCTGGAGATGATGACTTCAACAAAATAACTGCAGTCATTAATGGTGGTTTTAATGGGTATGATGATCGCCTAAATATATTTAATAAGGCTGTGAAAAGTCTTCATACAGAGCATTTGAATAAAAAGAACGAAGCTGGAACATATCCATTTACGATCAGTGAAATATACAATAGTAAGATTTACTCATTTGGATGGGGGCTTTGGCATGATCCAGGGTCAAGACGACAAGGTACAGAGAAGAACAAAGATAAAGCATTGGCCGGCTACAAGCGTGCAAAAGAACTCATAAATGCAAACCCTTTCCCTGCAAGGCAGGCACATAGAAAAATTTACGGAGTTGAGTATCAAGAGGTACTCAATTACATAGATGGTAGAATTACAGCCCTAGAGGTATCTTAATGAAAGTATTTGTTGCGATTTTTTCAGTATTTATTATGTCACTCAGTTTCATGGCTCATGCGAGTGAAACTGTAGGATGTTTTAGTGCAGGGAAGATGAATGTCAAATTCGTCAAAATATCTCAGGAAGGATTGGATATTGGGTATGTTAAGTACGAACATTCGAAATCAGCTATTCCATTGCTTTTTGTAAAAACAGAAGAACAAGATTCAGCTGACCGTCCCTCATCTTTTACAACCGATTGGAATGAAATGCTTAACGGAAAAGTAAATGGTTATTATACGGTAATGTCACAAGGTGCTCGTTTTTATCAGTTTGATTATAAATCATTAAAAGGAAAAGTTACTGAATTCTCTGAAAACATAGGTGCATACAATGATGATCGTTCAGATTGTGTGTGGAAGTAATGTTTCTATATTATTCTAAGTGTAACAATAGGAATGCTGATGCAAGGAATTATTCGTCTCGGTGACAAAACCACCCACGGTGGGGCTGTTTTGTCCTGCTCAACAACCATGCTCTTTGGCGATATCGGTGTAGCCCGTAAAGGTGATCGTGTTTCCTGCCCTGAGCATGGTGATACCACTATCGTTGAAGGTAACCCAAATTACCGCGATCGCGGTGTTCCTGTGGCTTTCCACGGGCACAAGTGTGGCTGTGGCTGCACACTTATCAGTTCACTGCCTAATGCACTGGTGGGGTAAACGTGCCGGTTGAACTTGAGCGCACCCCCGAGCAGGAGAGACTGCCGCCTCGTCCGCGTTTTAAACGCTGGCTGCTCCTGGGCATTGTGATGCTGTTGGTGGGTGCTGCAGTGACATTCCTGTTCTGGCAGGGTGAGCGTTCAGGTGCAGCATTCTGGGGGCTGGCCGCAGGTGTGCCTGTCCTGTTGTGGGGCCTGTTGGTTGTCGGGCGCTATTTTGGTTATGCGTTACTGCGCGGGCGTTGTGTTAAGAAGAATGCCACAACCGCCGCCCGGTACCGCGCAGACGTTGCTCGCGGACAGCGCTTTGCATGGCTTATCGGCGAAGTACTGATTAACGGGCTGGGGTCTGCCAGTCCGATGGCGCATGAGGCTGTACTAGCCAAAAAGCCCCTGATGATGCCCTGCGAGCCCGTTAATGGCGGCAATCCGGTTCGTCACCGCGCGCTGGCGGCCACCGGGGAAATGGCTGACCGGGAAGCGCATTATTTTCAGGAGGTAATCGCCCACATCCAGAATCTGGTGGCGTTGCTCCCTCCGACGCTGACCTGCTATCTGGCGGTGGATACCGGCGAACAGTTTTCGACATTGCCGTCCCTCCTGCAAAAAAGCGTGTCCCATCCGCTGGTGCGCATTCGCGAAATGACGGGGCTGGAAATCCTCGACTACTGGCTGGATTGCCATTATGACCGTGCTGCTGCGTTACTGGTGATCAGCGCTCAGCTTTACGAAAACCCGCCAGAGGACAGTGGCGAAGCCATTTCAGTGTTACTGCTGACCAACTGCCGCCTGAAGGATATCCCGGATGCGTCAGTCAAAGTTCACCGGCCGCAGATGTGTCGCGATGGCAATCTCGACCGGGCATTTGAGCTCGTCATGATGTGGTCAGGACTGGAAAAAACAGCACTGAAGCAGGCATGGACCAGCGGCGGCCAGATGGCCTCCGGCGATATCTTCAGCAAGGCCCGGGAGGCACATGCCCCGGGGCTTAAAGCCGATAAAATTACCCATATTGATACGGTTGTCGGGTTTGCGGGCGTAGCCGCTCCCTGGCAGGCGTTACAGCTGGCAGCGCGTCAGTGTTTGAGCGACAGCGAAGCCCAGCTAATTGTCACCGAACTTTCAGAAGACAACCGACAACTCTGTATTGTCACCCCGGAATAACTCTCAAGGGATTGCTCTCCTTCGTTATGAAAATCGCATCCACTTTTCTGCTTGCGCTGCTTCTGGGCGCACTATCTGTCTGCCTCATTGGCGGCGCACTCTTGTTATGGCCGGAGTGGGTTAAGCACACCTTCAATATCGGGCCATTCAGTACGACCGGCATAGTGATAATCAGCCTGCTGCTGATGCTGGCGGCAGTGATCATCGGTTGGGTACTTGAAACTGTATTCACGAAGAACGGTGAGAAGCTGGGAAAGCTGGATGTGGTCGCCTCCGGACAGCAGGCTGCTGCATCCCAGCCTGAAGCAAAGCATACCGACGCGGACACCTCCCGGTTTGTGGCTGAGGCGCTGGTCGATCATCTGCGCCTGCGCTACCGCCGTCGCTGGAAAGCCAAAGTTCGCCTGTTGCTGGTACAGGGTACCGACAGTGATATCGAAAAGGTGGTGCCGGGTCTTAAGGGCGATCACTGGCAGGAAAGTGACGGGATTGTGATTATTTACGGCGGTCTGGCGGAAAGCGTGCCGGATGATGAGTTCCTGTCCGTGCTGAAAGCAGTGCGACCACAGCGTCCGCTGGATGGTGTGGTGCAGGTGATGAACACGGCTGCACTGCCCGATACAGCGAAGCAGGACACGCTGGTGCGTGTACGTCAGAAAACCGATACTCAGTTGGGCTGGCAGCTGCCGGTCTGGCTGTGGCTTGTCCGGGAAGGCTCTTGGGACCAGGATGGAGTGGGTGTACCTCCAGCCGGCGCGCTGTTTGGTCCAGGTGCGACAACGGAAGAGGTCCGTTCGACATTGACCTCACTCTCGTCAGACCTGCAAACCCCAGGCGTGTCGGCGCTGCTGGAGAACTCTCAGCACCACTGGCTGTTGAGCCTGTCGAAAGCCCTGCGCGGCTCGTTGCGACGATCCCTGATCCCGCTGCTGACCACGCTGATGTCAGGGCCAGCCCCATACCGTCTGCGTGGGGTGATGTTCAGTCCGGCATTGCCAGGGACCGAAACGGTGCCGCATGCGCGCCTTTCACCACCGGTCTGGCAGGCGCTCGAAAACGACAGCCTGCAGGTGCATGCCCGTAAAATCGGTTTCCACTGGCAAAAGGTGCTGCGCCTGGTGCTGCTCGGTCTGGTACTGCTCTGGGGGGCGGGTACGCTAATGTCCCTGTCCGTCAACCGCACCCAAATCTGGCTGGCTCAGGATACGGCCCGGATTGCTGCTGACACTAAACAGCCTCTGTCGGATCGCCTGCGTAACCAGTTAGCTCTGCAGCAGACCATCGCCCGCCTGCAGAACCGCGAAGTGTACGGTGCGCCGTGGTACACCCGCTTTGGCCTGAACCAGGACAGCGACACGCTGAAGCTGCTCTGGCCATTGTATGCCCGTAACAATCAGGCGCTGATGCGTGATGCACTGGCTGACGAACTTCACCGTCAGCTCAACGCTTTCGTGCAGTTGTCTCCGGCAAGCGATGCGCGCACGTCTGCCACTCAGAAGACCTACGGTTTGCTTAAAGGCTACCTGATGCTGGCCCGTCCAGACAAAGCGGATGCGGAGTGGCTTGCCGGCAATATGCTGAAGGCCTGGCCGCAACGCAGCGGCGTGCCGGACAGCGTATGGCAGACCCAGGCGCCGAAGCTGCTCGGCTTCTGGGCGCAGAACTTACCGGCACACCCGGAGTGGAAAATCTCTCCTGACCGCGAACTGGTGGGCACAGTACGTCAGATCCTGCTCAAACAGATTGGTCAGCGTAACGCGGAAAGCGGTCTGTACCAGGAGATGCTCGGGCGCATTGCCCGTAACTGGCCGGATTTAACCCTGTCTGACATGACCGGCGATACGGATGCGTCAACCCTGTTCTCCTCGGAAGAGGTGGTGCCGGGGATGTTCACCCGTCAGGCGTGGGAAGAGCAGGTTGAAGATGCGATTGATCAGGTAGTGAAGACCCGCCGTGATGAAATTGACTGGGTGCTCACCGACAAAACCCGTCAGCCGGGCAGTGATGTGTCACCGGAAGCGCTGAAACAGCGCCTGACCGAGCGTTACTTCACTGACTTTGGCAACGCCTGGCTCAACATGGCCAACAGCATTCAGTGGCACGAAGCGTCATCGCTTTCGGAGGCCATTGCGCAGCTGAACCTGCTGGCAGATGTGCGTCAGTCCCCTCTGGTGGCGCTGATGAATACACTTGCCTGGCAGGGACAGACCGGGACAAAAGGAGAGGCTCTGGCTGACACCCTGGTGGACTCGGCGAAAAAACTGGTGGGGCGTCAGAAGAGTGCAAAACAGTTTATTAAACAGGCGCAGGGGCCGAAAGGGCCGCTGGATGGCGTCTTTGGTCCACTCACGGGGCTGATGGCCGGCAAGGACGGTACCGGCTCAAACGGTAACCTCAGCTTCCAGTCCTGGCTTGCCCGTGTAACCCAGGTGCGTCTCAAGCTGCAGCAGGTGACCAGCGCCCCTGATCCGCAGGCGATGGCGCAGATGCTGGCCCAGACTGTTTTCCAGGGAAAAGCCATCGATCTGACCGACACCCGTGACTACGGCTCTCTGGTAGCGGCAAGTCTCGGGCAGGAGTGGAACGGTTTCGGGCAAGCATTGTTTGTGCAGCCGCTCGATCTGGCCTGGCGTCAGGTGCTGGCTCCGGCGGCAGGCAGCCTCAATGCCCGCTGGCAGAGCACCATTGTTTCGCAGTGGAACACTGCCTTTGCCGGACGCTATCCATTTAAGGCCACCGGCAGCGATGCTTCACTGCCACTGCTGGCCCAGTTCCTGCGCAGCGACTCCGGGCGTATCGCGGCATTTATCAAAACCAACCTCGGGGGCATGCTGCATCAGGAAGGCAACCACTGGGTGGTGGATCCGGCTGCCAGTCAGGGAATGAGCATCAGTCCGGCGTTTCTTGCCGCCATCAACAAGCTTGCCGATATCTCGGATATCGTCTTTGCTCAGGGCGATGCCGGGGTTCATTTCGAACTGATGGCCCGACCGTCACGCGATGTGGCCCGCACCCAGCTGACGCTCGATGGTCAGAAACTGGATTACTTCAACCAGATGGAAAGCTGGCAGAGCTTCACCTGGCCGGGCAATACGTATTACCCCGGTGTGGATCTGAGCTGGCGCTCAGTCAATACAGAAATGCGCCTGTATGCCAGTAATCAGGGAAACTGGGGCTTTATCCGTTTGCTGGATAAGGCGCTTATCACCCCGCTCGACAGCAGCCGGACACAACTGGTGTGGATCACTCCGGATGGCAATCCGCTGAAATTCATCATGCGCAGTGAGCTCGGTGACGGGCCACTGGCACTGCTCAAACTGCAGGGCTTCAGTCTGCCGCAGACTATTTTTTCCGTGGGCGCGACTGATGGCTCACTCACCCTTGCCGGAGACGAATAAATGGCGACTGCAGAAACGCTCCTGACCCTGTGTCTTCCGGGCGCGGTCCAGCGTACCGCACTGCTCGCTAAGAGCCGGGAAAGCCTCTCTCTGTGGTCGCCGTGGCTGACACCACTCCCGACTGGTAATGGAGCCGGAGATGACCCTACCTATGAGGATGATTTCCAGCTGATGCGCGAGGAGATCAACAAGCTTTCTGGCACCGATACCGGGGTGCTTTGTCGCCTGGCGGAAAGCATTCTGACCCGACATGCCCGCGACATCCGGGTGGTGACTTGGTACACCATGGCTCGTCTGCAGCGCGATGGCGATACCGGGCTGACGGATGGCATCCTGCTGCTGGCAGCCATGCTGGAACAGGCGGGGCGGCACTGCCACCCACAGCGCAGCACCGCAAGACTGGCCGCACTCGACTGGCTGAACAGTGAGAAAGTGCTCGATACATTCTCGCGCTGGCCGGATGTGACGCGTGAAGAGACCGCCAGAACAGCAGCCGCGCTGTGCTTGCTGGAAACGGCCCTGAAACAGCTGCCGGATGCGGAACGCCCTGATTTTGCCGGTTTGCTGCGCAGGCTGGAAACCCGCCTGGCTGGTAGCGGCGGGCTGGATACACCGGTGGCTTCATCAGGACCGGACGGCTCAGGTGAAAGCACCCACAGCACACCGACGTCAGGCACTGCTGTACCGGAAACCGTGGCTGTCAAATCGGAAGTGGAACTGGTCCGTCAGCTGCGGGTGCTGTCCGGCTGGGTGGTTGAGCAGCCACAGGGCTGGCTTGCCGCTCACAGGATGATGAAGGCCGCCCGCTGGGACATGGTGACGCAACTTCCGGCTCTTGATGCAGCCGGGCGGACACGCCTGCTGCCGCCAAAGGCTGACTACCGCGCCCAGCTTAAACGTCTGTACCTGCAGCAGAGCTGGACTGAACTGGTTGAGCAGGTGGATGTGATGTTCTCTGAGGGCGGTAACCGCTTCTGGCTCGATTTGCAGTGGTATCTGTGGCAGGGGCTGAGCCGGGCTGGTGGGCCGTGGGAGCACTGGGCGGAGTACATACTCAGCGACCTGAAGCTGTTACTGAAACGCCTGCCGGGTCTGGAAACACTCGCCTGGAACGATGGTACGCCGCTGGCCGATGAGGTGACACTGAACTGGATAGCCGAAAAGGTCAACGATGACATGCCCGGATTCAGTGACGAGCCGGCAGTGGCCACCGCTGCTCAGACAGATGACATTCTGGCACTGGAAACGGAGGCGATGGAGAAGGGGGACACCGAGGGCCTGGAGGCTGCGCTGGTCTGGCTGCAGAGTCGTCCGGACATGGCCTCACCCCGCAGCCGCTGGCTGCTGCGTCTGCTGATGGCAAAGGTGGCTGAGCAGTACGGGCGTAATGAACTCGCTCTCCATTTGCTGGGGGAACTTACCGACAGCGCCCCGAAACTGACACTCAGCGAGTGGGAGCCGGGACTGCTGTTCGACGTGCAGGCCCGCCGTCTGCGGTTGCTGCGCATGAAAGCGGGGCGCAGTGAAAGTGACAAAGCCCGTTTTGCCCCGGAAATGGATAGTCTGCTGGCCGGGCTGATTGCCCTCGATCCGGCACGCGCAATGGTGCTGTGCGGATAAGCCTCCCCTGACATTACAGGCCATCACCTCCGATGACGCCATCTGTTTTCTTTTTGATATTTTCTACACTCAGGATCTCCGTATATGGATGATTTAACCCTTCGCTATTACGAAGCCGAGATGCGCTACCTGCGCGAAGCCGGTAAAGAATTTGCCCGCGCTCACCCCGATCGGGCAGCGATGCTCAATCTGGATAAAACCGGGGCCCGTGATCCGTATGTGGAGCGCCTGTTTGAGGGCTTTGCCTTCCTGATGGGCCGTTTGCGTGAAAAGCTCGATGATGACCTGCCGGAACTGACCGAAGGGCTGGTGAGCCTGCTGTGGCCACATTACATGCGCACCATTCCGTCGCTGTCGGTAGTGGCGTTCACGCCGGACTGGCGCCAGCTTCGCAAAATGGAAGTGCTTGAAAACGGCTTTTCCGTCCTATCGCGTCCGGTCGGTCCCGATAACACGGTCTGTCAGTACCGCACTACCCGCGAAGTGCTCCTGCAGCCGCTGTACCTGGCTGAGGCCCGCCTGCAGACAGAGCCCGATGGACGCGCCGCCATTCGTCTGCGTTTCGAATGCCCGGACAAGGTGGACTGGTCTAAAGCCGGGATTGATAAGGTGGCTATTTACCTCGATGCAGACAGCCCGGTGGCCTCGGCTCTGCATCTGGCGCTGACGCGCCGGGTGCAGGCGATGTATGTCCGCCACAGTGAGACCCGTACTGAGCGGGTACGCTTTGACGGCTGGTGTAAACCCATGGGCTTTGATGATACCGACCGGCTGTGGCCTAAAGGGGACTCAGCGTTCAGTGGCTACCAGCTGCTGCTGGAGTATTTCAGCTTCCGCGAGAAGTTTATGTTCGTGGAGCTCAGAGGCCTCGAGCTGGCAGGGCTGAGTCAGAAAACCACCTGGTTTGAGACCGATATCGTGCTCGACGGCGGCTGGCCGTCAGACATGCCGTTTGAGACCGATAATTTCCGCCTGCACTGTGCGCCGGTCATTAACCTGTTCTCACTGGAAGCGGACCCGCTGACGCCTGACCCGCTGCAGAACGAATACCTGCTGCGGCCGATGCGCGTGCAGGACGGTCATACGGAAATCTACAGTGTGGATTCCATTCACGGTGCGGTGAAAAACGGCAAACATCCGTACGTACCGTTCACCAGTTTCCGCCACCGCGGTGGCATGATGCGCCATGACGCGCCGGAGCGTTACTTCCACACCCGCGTGAAGCGCGGTCCCTCGGGGCTGTATGACACCTGGCTTATCCTTGGCGGTAAGTCATTCGAACTGGAGCAACTGTCACAGGCCCCGGAGTCGCTCTCCATCCGCATCACAGGTACCAACGGCCAGCTGCCGCGCCGCTCACTCCAGAGCACGCTGCTGGACAGGGTGGTGAAAGCGGGCAAAGTGCCGGTTCAGGTCATGAATCTGAAGGTGCCAACTTTGCCGCTTTACCCACCGGCAAATGACCGCTTCCACTGGCGGGTGATGAGCCATCTGGGTTCAAGCTTTTTAAGCATGATGGATAATCCGGAAGTGCTGCGCGGCACGCTGGCGCTCTATGACTGGACCGATGATGAGATGAACCGTCGCCGCCTGGAGGCGATTGTTTCCGTGAAGCACACGCTTATCCGTCGCTTTGAAAAGGGCTTTATGCTGCGCGGGGTGGACATTGAAATCACCCTTAATGCCGATAACTTTGCCGGGGAGGGCGACGTCACGCTGTTTGGCGAGATGCTGCATCGCTTCTTTGCCCTTTATGCCGATGTCCACCTCTTCAATCAGCTCACGCTGGTCCTGCAACCGACAGGGAAACGACTGCGATGGAAAGAGAACCACAGCCAGCACATTCCGGGCTGACAGAAGCGCTTCGCGACGACATCTGGCAGGTTAATTTCTACCGCTTCTGTCAGCTGCTGGAGCAGGAGAACCCGGACGCGCCGAAGCTCGGCAGTACCGAAAAAATCTCCGCTGACCCGGTGCGTTTTCGCCCGTGGCCGGGAATGGGCTTCCCGGTCAGCGAACTCAAAGCGGTTGAAACCGATGAGGACCACCCGGACCTGTCGCCGACGGTGCGGACCACTTTCCTCGGAATGTACGGGGTGGACTCCCCGCTACCGACGGCGTACCTCGATGATATTGCGCAGCGCCGGGAGGGGTATGAAGCCACCACCGCGTTTCTCGATATCTTCAGCCACCGTATCCACACCCAGTACTACCGTATCTGGCGCAAATACGCTTACCCGGCAACCTTCGAAGCCGGCGGCGTGGATGACACCTCCCAGTGCCTGCTGGGGCTGGTTGGTCTTGGCATCCCGGGCACGGCGGAGCAGATTGCCACGCCGGTTTCCCGCTTCCTGGCTCTGCTCGGCACCATGCGGCTGCCCACCCGAAACGCCGAAGGCATCCGCCAGTTGGTGAGTCTGCTGGCCCCGGACACCCTGAGCACGGTTATCAGCCCGGACCCGGTAAAAGTCCCCGTGGAGAATCGCAGCGGACTTGGCAAAGCCAGCCGGGTGTCCCTGTCACAACGCACCACCCTCGGTAAAACAGGCAAAGAAGCCTGCAGCCGTATCCTGCTGATGCTGGCGACCGACAACCCGTACGAAGCGCAGGGCTGGCTGCCCGGCGGTCAACTGCACACCGACCTGATGGTACTGCTGCGGGTGTACATGGGTTATCGCTCCGATGTGCGTCTTCGCCTCACGGTGCCGGTGAGTTGCCTGCCTGACCCCCGTCTGGGTAAGACCCACCGGGTACAACTGGGACGTACCGGCGTGCTGGGCCTGAAGCGGGACAAACCCGCAACCCGCACGCACCTGACCGTGAGCCTGGGCACCTATGAAGGCCTGACCTGTGAGACCCTGCGACCGGCAGAGCCCGGTGGCTACCGTTTCGACTGATATTCCGGAACGCAATACCCAACACCAGACACATTCAATACGCCCCTGTTTCTGAAAGCTGAAAAGGACTCTCCGAATGACTTTCGCTTCCCTGTCGCGCAGCGCCGCACTGATGCTGCTCTGTTCCCTGTTGACCGCATGTGGCCTGACTCAGGCCGTGTCGGACGGCACCGTCAGCGCAACCAGGGCCATCTTCTACAAAAAAATAAAGGTGCTGCACCTGGACTTCGAGCCACGTGCCGCTGCCAATGCCGATGAAAGCCAGACGCCGCTTGCCACCATGGTGCAGGTTTACCAGTTGAAAGACCGCCAGAAGGTGGACGCTGCCGACTACCAGAAACTGCTGCGTGATGCAGATAACACCCTCAAAGAGGACATCGTCGCCAGCAAATCGCTGCTGGTGATGCCTAAAGGCAGCATGACCCTCAATATGCCGATGAGCGAAGAGGCGAAATTTGTGGCGGTGGTGGGGCTGTTTAATCGGCCGGATATCAAAAACAACACCTGGAAGCTGGTACTGAGCCGCGACGACCTCGACCCGGACAAACCGCGCACTATTCAGCTCAACAGCACCGGGCTGACTCTGGTTCCGGTGAAGGAGTAAGGCAATGGATATGACGTCAGATAACTGGCTGGCGCTGTTTGACGGACAGACCCGCTACAGCCTAGAGATTAACGACAGTACCCTGAAGCCCGATGTGCTGAACTTCCACGGGCGGGAGGCGCTGAATGAACCGTTCGAATGGCGCATTGAATTCACCACACCACAGAAAGGCATCAGCCGTCAGGATGTTATGCTGAAGTATGGCACACTCAGCATGCTCTCAGGCCGGGTGGTGCAGGGCATCATCACCGGTTTTGAGGTCCTCAACGAAACCGTGGACCGGACGCATTTCGCCGTAACGCTTTCCTCGCGCCTGGCACTGCTTGCCCATACCCGGCGCTGCGCGGTCTGGCAGAATGTTTCGGTACCGGAACTGGTGGAGCAGGTCCTGCGCAGCCACGGGCTGGAAGGAGCAGATTTTGAATTCCGGCTGGAACGGACTTACCCGGTCCGCGAACTGATAACCCAGTGGCGTGAGACCGACCTGCAGTTTATTCAGCGTATCCTTGCCGAAGACGGCATCTGGTTCCGCACCGGCGTCAACACGACCACCGGGCTGGATACGGTGACCTTCGCCGACAGCCAGTTGCAGTATCAGTTTGATGTCCGCCTGCCATACCGTGAGCCTTCTGCCCTCCATGACGGCGCGGTTGAAGCCGTATGGGATGCCAGGGTATGGCACCACACGGTGACCGGCAGTGTGGCCACCCGAGATTACAACTACCGCGCCGCCAGTACGCCGATGGATGCACAGGTCAGCGTCAGAAATGAGGCGGCCACCACCGGTGAACATTATCACTACGCGGCCCCGTACCGTGAAGCAGGGGATGACACCATCTCTGAGCCGGAAACCGAAAGCGGCGCCTTTTACGCCCGCATTCAGCATGAGCACGCCCTCAATAATGCCATTCGCCTGCACCTGTTCAGTAACGCCAGCCACCTGACGCCGGGCATGGTGCTGGAGACCGGCGACAGTGATGTGCCGGAGCTGAAAGAGGGAATGGTCATTACGCTCATCACCTTCCGCGCGGCCCGGGACACCCGTCTGCATGTTTCGGTATGGGGCATGCCTTACAGTGAACAGTACTGCTTCCGCCCGAAAACCACGCCGCGTCCGGTGATTGCCGGGACACTTACGGGCCGCGTCGAGAGCGACGAAAAGAATGCGCCGTATGCGCACCTCGATGAAACGGGACGTTACCGGGTGAAGCTGGACTTCAGCCGTGAAGACGCAGAGCCGGGCTATAACTACCTGTGGATACGTCAGGCCAAACCGTACGCCGGAGAAACCTATGGCTGGCACACGCCGCTGATTGATGGCACCGAAGTGGGGATTGCCTTTGACGGCGGTGACCCGGACCGGCCGTACATCGCCTATGCGTTCCATGACTCTGAGCATCCAGATGTGGTCACCCGCGATAACCGCAGCCAGAACATCCTGCGCACCGCAGGTCAGAACGAACTGCGGATGGAAGACCAGCGCCAGAATGAGCATATCGCACTCAGCACGCCGTTCGGGGCCACGGCGCTGAACCAGGGCCACATCGTGGACGCGGAGAACGCGCTACGGGGCTCCGGGTTTGAGCTGCGCACCGATGAGTTCGGGGTTATACGTGTGGCAAAAGGGCTGCTGGTCACCGCCGATGGCAAAGTGCAGGGTGAAGGCGATGTGCTGGATATGGATGTGGCACTCCGGGAGATTGAGGCTGTCCGCGCACAAATCGAGGGGCTTGCCAGCGCCACCCGCCAGGCGAAAGCCCTGGAAGCTGACATTGCCAGCCAGCAGGCGATGTTCGCCACACGGCTGAAAACCCTCAATGAGATGATCCATTTCTCCGCACCCGAGGGGATCGCTTTTACCAGTGCAGAGCATCTGCACCTGGCGGCCACGAAGAATGTCGCCCTGAATGCCGGTGGTGACATCAGCATGGGGGCTGAAGGGCATATCACCGGACTGGCAGGCGACAGCGTGGGAATGTTTGCCCAACACGGCAAGCTGAGACTGATTTCGGCACAGGGGCAGGTACAGTTTCAGGCGCAGAATGGGGCGATGCATTTGAGCGCGGAGCAGAAGCTCACGCTTATCTCCGCAACGGAGATGCTGCTGGCCGGTAAAAAGCGAATACGTCTGGTCGGAGGCGGGAGTTCCATCCTCATTGAGCAGGGACAAATCAAATACGAAACGGCGGGAACGTACACCCGCAAGGCCAGCCGACTGGACACGGAAGGTGGTGCTTCGCAGAGGATAGAAATGCCAGTCTTGTACCCGCCAATCGAAAATAAAATTTGTATTCCTTGTCTGCTTAAAGCGATACAGGCGAACGATGCGATAGTGCAGGGAGCATAACAATGGACAGTACAGAACTCATTACAGCGTTATCCTGCAGTCCAGACGAGAATATCTGCCTTCTGTTTGAAGCGGGTGCGCAGCCGGAGGCCGATTTTCTGGCATTTAAAGTGCAGCATGCTCTCAGGCTGCATTCTCTGTATATCCATCCTCAATTGACAGAGTTTCAGAACTACGGTCCCTGGTTGCTGGAAATTGATAATGCAGAGCGGCTACCTGACTACCTGGCGTCTTTGCAGGGATGCGCCGCAGTCATTGTTTCAACGTGTTATCCATCAATGCTGGCAGTGCAGCTATCCCGCGGCTGCACCATTGTTCAACCAGATGGGTCTACAGAGTTGACGCGCTTCTATGCCAGTCATGTCATGGAAACGCTGGCGCAGCGTGCCGACTGTGACTGGCATACCTTTCTGTTCAATGGCATCACACGGTGGTGGTTACCTGGAGAAACGCAGTGGCAGGCACTTTCCATAAAGCCCTCTGAAGTAGATAAGCCCACTAATCATATTATCAGGCTTGATAAAGCGACCTGGCAGCAGATTACGGATAAGCCGGAAGTGACCAGTATTCTGAAAGAATGGCAGAAGATGCCGACTAGCAAAGTATTTCCACCATGCGCGCAGCGACTGATGGTGATCAAAGTGTTGAATAAAAGTAAAGAGTTGGGTTCGTTATCCCCTGCGGATCAGAAATTGTACGTGTTGTATTACCTTAATGGCGGGCGGCAGGAGCTGGAATCAGATGCACTGAAGGTTGCATTACCAAAGGTGCTGAATGGAACACAGTCGCTGGCAGAGGTGTTGGTTAACCTTGCGGATATACAGTACTGAAAATCTGAACGGTTAATGGTGTGTGCTTCAATCAGAGAAATAATAAATGGGATTTTTTAAGACTTACGACAACATTGATAACGCCGTTAATCGTGGCTATGCCCGCTGTAAAAAATGGATCTGGGGCAGTTTATTGGCAGTGGTTCTGGCATACGGTGGCTGGCTAATCTGGGCCGCAGTCTGGGGGCCGCCGACGGGTCCAGTAACATTGATCATTCACAGTGAAATTGACAGGCCAATTCTGGGATTCAGTGTGAATGGTGTGGCGGGGCCAAATGCGTTTGCTCACGGTGGTGGAAAAGCAACATGTTGTGGCAGCATCAGTGGGAAAACAGCGGAAGTAATATGGACATTAAGCACCACGCGGGTGCAGTACGATGCGGGACTTCGCAAAGAAACTCGCCGTATTGTAATGCCTTTACCTGAACGAAAGTGGGGAGAGAATGATTTGCATGTTCACTTTTTGCCCGGGGATAAGGTGTTACTGGGCTGGAGTGATAATGCCTGGTCTCCCTATGAAAAGCGGCCAGAAAATATTAAATAGCTGGTGAGCTGGGGAAATAAAAATGGGATTTTTTAAGTCTTACGACAACGTTAATAATGCCGTGAATCGCGGTTATGCCCGCTGGGGTAAATGGATCTGTGGCAGTTTATTGGCGGTGGTTCTGGCATACGGTGGCTGGCTAATCTGGGCATCCGTCTGGGGGCCGCCGACGGGTCCAGTAACATTGATCATTCACAGTGAAATTGACAGGCCTATTTTGGGGTTTAGTGTTAACGGAGTGGCGGGACCCAATGCGTCTGCATATAAAAAAAATCCTTATTCAGGTGGCGGAGGAGCGGCTACTTGTTGCGGCAGCATCAGCGGGAAAACGGCGGAAGTAATATGGACATTAAGCACCACACGTGCTCAGTACAATGCGGGCCTTCGTAAAGAAACTCGTCGGATAGTTATGCCAATGCCAGAAAGAAAGTGGGGAGAGAATGATCTACATGTCCACTTTTTGCCTGGAGATAAAGTGCTACTGGGCTGGAGCGATAATGCCTGGTCGCCTTATGAAAAACGTCCTGATACTCAAGGTCAAACTGCAAAGGAGGAGCAAAATTGATGGATATCGAAAGTATTATTGCTGCTGCCAGTCGTGCCCAGCAGGCAGATGATGTCGGATTGGAAAATTGCTCGCGGACATGGCATGTCGGTTTCTTTTTTGATGGTATCCATCGAAATATTCAACAGGATGCGTCGGAGCAGCGCCTTACTAACGTAGCCAGATTATTCAGAGCATACCCTAGCCCTCAAGAAAACACGGTTGATGTAAGCTATGATAAATTTTATTTATCAGGACTTGGCACACCATTTCAGGAAGAACTCACTGAGAAGTTGCATACCATAATGGATAGTGCGCAAAGCTCTGTACTGGATGATTTGAAAGACCAGCCAAAAGAAATAGCTAAAGATGCCGGCCTGGATTATTTGAAAAGTGGTAACTGGTGGGAGGTTCTAAAGGATTCCGGAAAAAAACTGATAAGCCCTTCGGAGTGGAAAACGCTGGTGGGCGATGTAGCTAAAAATGCCGCAAAAAAATCTGGTATTGAGGCAACCCCCTGGTTGCGTGATAATCCCGTGATTGCAGATATGCTAGTTACCGGTGTCGATACACGAATAAGTTCGGCAAAATTACGTTTTGAGCGGTTTTTTGAACGAGCCAAAACCAATAGCTCGGTACCTGTAAAACTGATCTCCATTTCGCTTTTTGGATATGATGTCGGAGCAACGCTTGCACGTAAATTTATTGATACGCTGCTTGATGATATTTGCCAGAAACAGGGAGATAAATATAGTTATCAGGGGATCCCCGTAGAGATTGTTTTTACAGGCCTGTTTGATTGTGCCCGTCATACACCTGCCAGTAATAATAATGGCGTGGACTGGTTTATTTCTGCTTTCGGGGGGCCAATAAAAGGCATTAGCGTGCTGATGGGCGATAAGTCTGTTGATCAGGAATCGGCATTGCCGGATACGGTTAAAAATGCACTGCATCTGGTCGCAGCCCATGAAAACCGGCCATGGCGGAGCGTCTATTGTCTTGGGGGAAGTAATAATAAGCACAAGGAAGAGCTGTTACCCGGCTGCGCGGAGGATGTAGGGGGAGGCCTGAAGCCAAATGAACAAAAACCGAGTGCAGAACTTTGTCGGGTGGCCCTTCACCGGATGTACCGGACCGCGACGATGGCTGGTGTTCCATTTCCAGATTTACAAACACTAGATCAGACTGATACTGATGTTGCTGCCTATTTCATCATGCAGGACAAGGTTAAGAACAAGTCTGTCGCTCAATGGACAAAGCTGTATCAGCAAGCGGTGCCTTTTAACGCCGTCAGTATCGGAGCGCAGAACCGTCATCTGGACAGCTATATTGAGTGGCTTGGGCGACAATATTATCAATACCGCTGTGAATGCATGAAGTATGAAAAACAACGTGGCGATATTTTAGCCTCCGCCGGCGCTTCTGCCGGGTTATTGGGGATTTCACCACAGGCAAAAGAAACTTCAAGGCACTACCAGAATGAACTCGATGTGTTGCACAAAAATTGGGGGTGGCTGGACGATGTCCATGATGCTGCAATAAGAATGAAGAACAGTATGGAAAACAATCCAAATGATAAGCGTATCCAAATCGTGCCTGATATCTACAGGCCTGCATTGAGGCGAGCGAGACGTTTTCTTGATTATGCCCATGCTGCTTATCTTGGTCAGCCTCAGCCTTTCCCCGAAGATAATGCGCCCTCAGATATGTATGCCTGGTTTATTCATAACAGACAAGCAACGGGAAATGATGTTGGCATCTCTCAGGATTTCCTGGTGATTCGTTCACTGGAAAAACCTGATGTTTAACCTGTAACCGTCAGTGACTCTTGCTAAATAGTGACTCTTGGGTGTTTCACCTTTATTTATTCTATAACGCCGATTACTTGATATCCCGTCATTGCCAGGGTACAGATGGTGTGTGGGATATGAAGAAAATAATGCTTCGCATGCGTAGTGGCCTCGGCAGATTATAACTGCTATTCAATTATGGAAAGCTAAAGGATCATGATTAGCGTTGAAAGCGTTGAGCAATTAGAAGCATATGTTAGCTTTCTGATTGAAAGAGAACTTGTGTTATGCCTATAGGAAGTTATGGGGTGAGTTTTTTCTTAAATTCATCCATTGAAATAAATTCGATTGCAGTTGAAAAAAACTTGATTATCGTAATTGCGATGGTTTCGCGTATCGCGATGAATAAAGGAATGTATTGATTTTATTAAGCAGCGCAGTAAAGATAACTAATTGTATTGCCACCGTGTTATCGTTGTATTTGAATTGTCTTGAACAGTTTGACTCTTTATAATTAATGATATGGCTAAATCAATATTAATGTTGAGTGGATAGAGCTTAATCGTAATATGAAGGAAGTGCCCCACGAATCAAAATCCCCCTATGGCACTGAGTTTATGCTCGAGGGACGCGTTTTAATTCGCCATATGAAACAACAAAACTATCTCGAACATCAGGTACAGCTGTAATCCGCCCATATTCATAACCGCTAATGCCCGGCCAGTACGCCGATGGATGCACAGGTCAGCGTCAGAAATGAGGCGGCCACCACCGGTGAACATTATCACTACGCGGCCCCGTACCGTGAAGCAGGGGATGACACCATCTCTGAGCCGGAAACCGAAAGCGGCGCCTTTTACGCCCGCATTCAGCATGAGCACGCCCTCAATAATGCCATTCGCCTGCACCTGTTCAGTAACGCCAGCCACCTGACGCCGGGCATGGTGCTGGAGACCGGCGACAGTGATGTGCCGGAGCTGAAAGAGGGAATGGTCATTACGCTCATCACCTTCCGCGCGGCCCGGGACACCCGTCTGCATGTTTCGGTATGGGGCATGCCTTACAGTGAACAGTACTGCTTCCGCCCGAAAACGACGCCGCGTCCGGTGATTGCCGGGACACTTACGGCCCGCGTCGAGAGCGACGAAAAGAATGCGCCGTATGCCCATCTCGACGAAACGGGCCGCTACCGGGTGAAGCTGGACTTCAGCCGCGAAGACGCCGAACAGGGCTATAACTACCTGTGGATACGCCAGGCCAAACTGAACCAGGGACACATCGTCGACACGGAGAACGAACCACGGGGAACCGGGTTCGAACTGCGCACCGATGAGTTCGGGGTTATCCGTGTGGCAAAAGGGCTGCTGGTCACAGCCGATGGCAAAGTGCACGGCGAAGGCGATGTGCTGGATATGGACGTGGCACTCCGGGAGATTGAGGCTGTCCGCGCACAAATCGAGGGGCTTGCCAGCGCCACCCGGCAGGCAAAAGCCCTGGAAGCTGACATTGCCAGTCAGCAGACGATGTTCGCCACACGGCTGAAAACCCTCAATGAGATGATCCACTTCTCGGCCCCTGAGAGGATGGCTTTTACCAGCGCAGAGCATCTGCACCTGGCGGCAGCGAAGAATATCGCCCTGAATGCCGGTGGTGACATCAGCATGGGGGCTGAAGGGCATATCACCGGACTGGCAGGCGACAGCGTGGGAATGTTTGCCCAACACGGCAAGCTGAGACTGATTTCGGCACAAGGTCCGGTACAGTTTCAGGCGCAGCACGGCGTGATGCACCTGAGCGCCGAGCAGAAGCTGACCCTTATTTCAGCCAAAGAAATGCTGCTGGCCGGAAAGAAGCGAATACGACTTGTCGGCGGTGGGAGTTCCATCCTCATTGAGCAGGGACAAATTAAATACGAGACGGCGGGGACTTACACCCGCAAGGCCAGCCGACTGGATAGTGAAGGTGGAGCGTCAAAGACCCCGGATGTGCCGTGGCTGGCTGACCCGCTGAAAGACCGTAATGAGGCCCTGATGCAGTACCTTTACCACGATGATATGCCGGTTGTCGGTGCGCCGTTCACGGCGACGCTAGCGGATGGCTCAGTGCGTAGCGGTAACCTCGATGGGGCGGGCTACCTGCATCTTGACGATGTACCGGACGGCCCGATGACTGTTGAGATGGGGCCGGACAGCCGCAATTTTGTCCGTAAGGCGACTGAGGAAAACTCCCGCTACCAGGCTCAGGTGATGAGTGACACTCAGGCCGACGACCTGATTACCCGCCATACAGGAAGTGAAGCATGAGTGATATTAGTGGTACTGCCTGGTTTAAGCAGACCAGTCTTGAAACCAGCCAGTGGATTTGGGGCACCCTGTCGGGGGCGTTCAATGAAAAGCAGACCATCGGGCAGATAATTACCGATGCCGCCATCGGAATGATCCCCCTGGTGGGAGATGTCACTGCCGTGCGTGATTTGCTGGCCGTGTCGATAGGACTTGCACAGGATCCAAAAAAGCGGGAAAGCACCACTGAGTGGGTGTTCCTTGTTATTTTACTGTTTGCACTGATCCCGGTGATTGGTGGTGTCATCAAAGGAGTGGGGCGCCTGGCGCTTAAAGTCACTGCTGATGCAGCCAAAGATGCGGAAACCCTGAAAGAGGTGGTGCAGTTTTTAAACCGTATCGGAGAGGGTAATGCACCAAAGTGGCTGAAAGCGCTGGATGTCCAGTCCCATCAGGCCGTACTGCTGGATAAGCTTGGTGTGTTCTGTAACTCGCTGATTACTGTTATCAACAAAATCCTGAGCTCAGCGTTGGGTCGCGCACTGCCAGAAAAATGGCACGGGCAGCTTCGCTCGCTGGCAGAAGGCTTTGCCAGCCTGCGGGATATGGGGAGGCGGATGATCCCTTCGGCGTTGCAGGAACTTAATACAAAACTGAAAGTACTTCAGGCGATGGTCTACAGAGGTGAAATTCATACTGTAGCGACAGGTTCCGGCAGAGCTGATGTGCGCCGTGAAGCGGAAGCGTATCTGATAGAGCGAGAGCTGCGGGATGGGCCAAAGCAGGGGACGCGGTTTCCGAGTATTCATGCTGAGAAAGATTTTGAACGAACGCTGCGACAAAAGTACGAGAAAAAGGGGTATCCCGACTTATTTCGAGGTGGGGCAAAAATAAGCCCGGCATTTGGAGACAAACTGGTGTTCCCCAGCATTGCGTCATTTAGCGGTGAGATTACCGCCAAAAGCGCCAGGGAAATGGCGGGAAAAACGATATTCCGTGCTTTCGGAAACGAGAGCACTGTTGCGGGTGAATCCTATGCCGCTGGTGGATTCTGGGGGTATCAAAAAACACCGGGTTCAGCAGAAGAATGGCGAGAGCTGTCTGCGGTGCTGGATGAGTGGAATGGTAACGGTTTTCTGGTTGTCCTCCATCTCCCTGAAGATTTTGGCACACGTATGCCGGGAGCGAGTGCGTGGCATGGGAAAATAGCGGAGCAGTTTGGGAAAGATATACCTGATCAATATCTGAAAGGTGGTGGGGAGCAGGTCATTATTGAGCTGGATGAACGGTTTAAAAGAATGGTGAACAACTATGGTAATCAGGTCAAAGTCAGTGGCCGGGCGATGACGATCGATATCCAGGGTGTGAAGGCTGAATTTTATCCCTCCGAGTGGAAAGAGGTCAGCGGAAAGTATGGGTACAGTAAGCCTGAAGAGATTACTCCCCCCTATGCGACCAGCACGCGTAAGCTGCATGATGATGAACTCAGAAGCAAAGTGACGCAGCGTAGTATGGTGAATGCCGTCCGCGTTGACCGCCAGACCAGCGAAGAGGACAGTAAGTAATGACTAATTTTCCAATGACCGACGAGCATGTTCGCCGTCGCCTTTTTTGGCTGATACAGCGCCTCAGCAGCTACACCCTCTGGCAGCGTAAACGGAATGTCTGGGCGCTGTTCGCAGACAAATACGAGGAGGCGCTAAAAACCTGGCCGGAAGAAAAAACCAGGGGATTTCATCCGAAAGGGATCATCTATATCTATGATGCATTGCGATTGTTCGATGAGGGGCTGGCAGAACTGGCAACAGGTAACCGTCAGGTCTGGCAGCGCAAAACGGGAGCATTTCATCAGTTGGCTCGGCCTGTTGATCTTGTTGGCTCATTCCTGTACGGGCCTTGCCATGAACGTGGAATGCAGTTTGAACACTACCCTGATTTTATTGAATCCTTAAACAAACTCCGGCTGGCGGCTGAATACTGGGGGGATAATTTACTTTATCCGCCATATAACAATGTCTGTAATACCTTTGATGCAGGGTATTTACTGGATTCCAAAAATTACAGTTCCACCTTTGCTGTCTATCCATACCCTGTTTTCCCAAAAAATTTACCTTCGGTACCAGACGGAACAGAAATCATTATCAAAACAGGAGAGCCTGTACCCTGTGATGGCATCTGGGAACCGGTAAAACTCACCCATAATCATAAGTTTTTGGTGTTCCCGACAGCTATCAGCGGATTTAAAACTTTGGGAGCGTTTAATTATTTCATACGTGGAATGAATGCGCCTTTGCAGGTTTATGAAGACATGTTACGGGCTGACGGCTGGGGATATCGTGAGGTTCAATGGCGTCTGGTCTGGGAGGATACCCGTTATTGTGATGGCATTATCCCGGATGAGTCAGCGTATTTTCTGAATGAAGCCCAGGGAAAACGTATCCAGTGTCGTACCGGTGAGCAATGCCCACATTCCGGACAGTGGGCCACGCTGGCAGGGGGGCATCAGCAATTTACTTATGCGCGTGCGGGGCAAAAAATGCCGGAAGCGGAGGTCTTTAAGGGCGGTTTCGGTCCGGCGACGTTTACCCAGGCAAACTGGAGTCTGTTGGATCGCGATGACGACGGCAGCGTTTTTGTCGTCAGCCCTGATGAGACACACTGATACTGGGAGCTGTCGGCGCTGTATGACGGCGTAATTGAAGCCGTGTGGGATGCGCGGGTGTGGCACCACACGGTGACCGGCAGCGTCACCACGCGCGATTATAACTACCGCACCGCCAGCACACCGATGGATGCAAAGGTCAGCGTCAGAAACGGTGCGGCCACCACCGGCGAGCACTACCGCTACCTGGCTCTTTACCGCAACGCCGGGGATGACACCACCGCTGAGCTGGTCATAGCCGATGGCAAAGTGCACGGCGAAGGCGATGTGCTGGATATGGACGTGGCACTCCGGGAGATTGAGGCTGTCCGCGCACAAATCGAGGGGCTTGCCAGCGCCACCCGCCAGGCGAAAGCCCTGGAAGCTGACATTGCCAGCCAGCAGGCGATGTTCGCCACACGGCTGAAAACCCTCAATGAGATGATCCATTTCTCCGCACCCAAGGGGATCGCTTTTACCAGTGCTGAGCATCTGCAACTGGCGGCCACGAAGAATGTCGCCCTGAATGCCGGTGGTGACATCAGCATGGGTGCTGAAGGGCATATCACCGGACTGGCAGGCGACAGCGTGGGAATGTTTGCCCAACACGGCAAGCTGAGACTGATTTCGGCACAGGGGCAGGTACAGTTTCAGGCGCAGAATGGGGCGATGCATTTGAGCGCGGAGCACAAGCTCACGCTTATCTCCGCAACGGAGATGCTGCTGGCCGGTAAAAAGCGAATACGTCTGGTCGGAGGCGGGAGTTCCATCCTCATTGAGCAGGGACAAATCAAATACGAAACGGCGGGAACGTACACCCGCAAGGCCAGCCGACTGGACACGGAAGGTGGTGCTTCGCAGAGGATAGAAATGCCAGTCTTGTACCCGCCAATCGAAAATAAAATTTGTATTCCTTGTCTGCTTAAAGCTATTCAGGCCAATGATGCGATAGTGCAGGGAGCATAACAATGGACTGTACAGAACTCATTACAGCGTTATCCTGCAGTCCAGACGAGAATATCTGCCTTCTGTTTGAAGCGGGTGCGCAGCCGGAGGCCGATTTTCTGGCGTTTAAAGTGCAGCCTGCTCACAGGCTGCATTCTCTGTATATCCATCCTCAATTGACAGAATTTCAGAACTACGGCCCCTGGTTGCTGGAAATTGATAATGCAGAGCAGTTACCTGATTATCTGACGTCTTTGCCGGGATGTGCCGCAGTCCTCGTTTCAACGCGTTATTCATCAATGCTGGCAGTGCAGCTATCACGTGGATGCACTATTGTGCAACCTGATGGTTCTACGGCGCTGACGCGCTTCTATGCGAGCCACGTTATCGGTGTGCTGGCGCAGTGTGCCGAGAACGACTGGCATGCCTTTCTGTTCAACGGCATCACACAATGGTGGCTTCCTGGCGAAACGCAGTGGCAAACGCTTGCCATAAATCCCCCGGAAGTAGATAAGCCCACTAATCATATTATCAGGCTTGATAAAGCGACCTGGCAGCAGATTACGGATAAGCCGGAAGTGACCAGTATTCTGAAAGAATGGCAGAAGATGCCGACTAGCAAAGTATTTCCACCATGCGCGCAGCGACTGATGGTGATCAAAGTGTTGAATAAAAGTAAAGAGTTGGGTTCGTTATCCCCAGCGGATCAGAAATTGTACGTGTTGTATTACCTTAATGGCGGGCGGCAGGAGCTGGAATCAGATGCACTGAAGGCTGCATTACCAAAGGTGCTGAATGGAACGCTATCGCTGGCAGATGTGCTGGTTAACCTTGCGGATACACAGTACTGAAAATCTAAACAGTTAATGGTGTTTGCTTCAATCAGGGAAATAACAAATGGGATTTTTTAAGACTTACGACAACATTGATAACGCCATTAATCGTGGCTATGCCCGCTGTAAAAAATGGATCTGGGGCAGTTTATTGGCAGTGGTTCTGGCATACGGTGGCTGGCTAATCTGGGCCGCAGTCTGGGGACCGCCGACCGGGGGTGTGACGTTAATTATTCACAGTGAAATTGACAGACCCATTCTGGGATTCAGTGTCAACGGAGTGGCGGGCGGTAATTCTTCAGCATATGACAAAAATAATCCATATGCCAAAGGTGCAGGTAAGACAACCTGCTGTGGCAACATCAGTGGGAAAACGGCGGAAGTTATATGGACATTAAGCACTACGCGGGCGCAGTACGATGCGGGACTTCGCAAAGAAACTCGCCGTGTTGAAATGCCAATGCCAGAACGAAAGTGGGGAGAGAATGATTTGCATGTTCACTTTTTGCCCGGGGATAAGGTGTTACTGGGCTGGAGTGATAATGCCTGGTCGCCTTATGAAAAACGTTTTGATACTCAGGATAAGACTGCAACGCGGGGGCAAAATTGATGAATATCGAAACTATTATTGCTGCCGCTAGTCGTGCTCAGCAGGTCGATAATGCTGGCTTGGGAAATTGCTCTCGGATCTGGCATGTCGGGTTTTTCTTTGATGGTATTCACCGTAATATTGATCAGGATGCTCCTGAACAGAGGCTTAGTAATATATCTCGGCTGTTCCGTGCTTTCCCTAGTATCCAACAAAATACAGCTAATGAAAGCTATGACGCATTTTACTTTTCTGGTCTTGGTACGCCATTTAAAGAAGATCTCACTGAGAAACTGCATACCATTATGGACAGTGCACAAGGTTCTGCACTGGATGATTTGAAAGATCAGCCAAAAGAAATGGCGAAAGATGCTGGCCTGGATTATTTGAAAAGTGGTAACTGGTGGGAGGTTTTAAAGGACTCAAGAAAAAAACTGATAAGCCCTTCAGAGTGGAAATCGCTGGCGGGTGATGTAGTTAAAAACGCCGCAAAGAAATCAGGTATTGAGGCAACCCCCTGGTTGCGTGATAATCCCGTAATTGCAGATATGTTAGTTACCGGTGTCGATACGCGAATAAATTCGGCTAAATTACGTTTTAAGCGTTTTTTTGAACGAGCCAAAACTAATAGCCCTGTGCCGATCAAACTAATCTCGATTTCACTCTTTGGATACGATGTCGGTGCAACTCTCGCACGCAAATTTATTGATACGCTGCTTGATGCTATTTGTCAGAAGCAGGGTGATAAACATACTTACCAGGGGATCCCCGTAGAGATTGTTTTTACAGGCCTGTTTGACTGTGCTCGTCATACCCCTGCCAGTAATAATAATGGCGTGGACTGGTTTATTTCTGCTTTCGGGGGGCCAATAAAAGGCATTAGCGTGCTGATGGGCGATAAGTCTGTTGATCAGGAATCGGCATTGCCGGATACGGTTAAAAATGCACTGCATCTGGTCGCAGCCCATGAAAACCGACCCTGGCGTAGTGTTTATTGCCTTGGTGGAAGTAATAATAAACATAAGGAAGAGTTGTTACCCGGCTGTGCAGAGGACGTAGGGGGAGGTCTGAAGCCAAATGAACAAAAACCGAGTGCAGAACTTTGCCGGGTAGCCCTTCACCGGATGTACCGGGCCGCAACGATGGCTGGTGTTCCATTTCCAGATTTACAAACACTAGATCAGACTGATACTGATGTTGCTGCCTATTTCATCATGCAGGACAAGGTTAAGAACAAGTCTGTCGCTCAATGGACAAAGCTGTATCAGCAAGCGGTGCCTTTTAACGCCGTCAGTATCGGAGCGCAGAACCGTCATCTGGACAGCTATATTGAGTGGCTTGGGCGACAATACTATCAATACCGCTGTGAATGCATGAAGTATGAAAAACAACGTGGCGATATTTTAGCCTCCGCCGATGCTTCTGCCGGGTTATTGGGGATTTCACCACAAGCAAAAGAAACTTCAAGACACTACCAGAATGAACTTGATGTGTTGCACAAAAATTGGGGGTGGCTGGACGATGTCCATGATGCTGCAATAAGAATGAAGAACAGTATGGAAAACAATCCAAATGATAAGCGTATCCAAATCGTGCCTGATATCTACAGGCCTGCATTGAGGCGAGCGAGACGTTTTCTTGATTATGCCCAACGTATCCAGTGCAGGACGGGGGATAAATGCCCTCATTCCGGACAATGGGCCACGCTTGCTGGCGGACATCAGCAGTTTGTTTATGTTCGTGAAGGAGACAGCATGCCAGAGGCGAAGGTTTACACGAGCGGCAGTTTCAGTCCGGATAGATTTACATCCGCAAGCTGGAGTCTGATGGTTCGTGATGACGACGGTAGTGTGTTTGTGGGCGCTACAGGTGAGAACCACTGACGATGCCGAGAAATAGCCCTTCTTTATGCGAGATGCTTTACGGTAATTTTGTCGGTGATCTCGACCTTCAGCAGGTTAGTGAAGAGAATCAGGTCATCCTGTCGGTGCTGGATAACATGCAACGGATCCTTAACTGCCGTGCGGGCACGCTGGCGCATCTGCCGGACTATGGCCTGCCGGATATGACCAAAATCCTGCAGGGCATGCCGGGGACTGCTCATGAACTGATGGGTGCTCTGTCGGCTGTTCTGCTCAGATATGAGCCACGCCTGAGAAAAATAGCCGTTGTCCTGCTGGAACAGAACATCCCCGGTGAGTTGCGCTACGCTATTGATGCGGAACTTAACGGCATTGGCCTCGTACGCTATGGCACCGAGTTTATGCCAGAAGGGCGGGTTCTCCTGCGACACCTGAAGCAACAGCAGTATCTTGACACAGCAACCCGTCTGTAAGGCCAGTTAATACCATGTCAGTAAAATCACAGTTCCTCGAAAAACTACAGGCCAGAGAGCCAGCCCCGATCTTATCTACCAGCAAGACTCAGGCCGATATTGCAGAGTTTCGCCTGCGAATGGTGCAGCTTCAGGAACAGATGGATGCGTGGCTGGTGGGTACCGGATTGAATGTGGAAACATTTACCGTCTCTGTTACGGACCTGCTGGTGGAGGACAGGACTTTTGAGATTGCCGCTATCAACCTGCGTTACGACGACCGCTCTGTAAAATTTACACCGGTATTTTTGTACGGTCAGGGCGTGACAGGATGCGTGGAAGTGACCCTTCATGCAGAAGGCAGTGTGACGTCTGTGGGGCGCCTTTTCATGCGGGCAGGTCATTTCAGTGACTGGTCCTTTACTCCGCCGGGAGCATTATCCCGTCCCGGACAGAGTTTTGATGAAAGCACCTTTTTTAGTCTGATTCTGGCGCTTCTGCCATAACTGCTGGTATTGCAGTACCCGTTCCTCTGAATATGCCCGCATAAGCGTTAATCCTCAATTTTTCCGTACGCGTCAAAATGGACAACTGGTCATGGATCACATCCCCCCACATAAAATCAAAACCGGTGGTGACCCGCGCACGCTACCGGATTATGCCGCCCTGCGTGATGAACTGAGTAAGCTGACACATCCGGCTCGCCCGGATGTGAACTGGCGTTATGCCGAAAAACGCTGTCTCTCACTGTTTGAACAAAATGGTGTGGAGCTACAGACGCTGTCCTGGTATACGCTTGCCCGTACGCAACTGGCTGGTTTATTTGGGCTCAATGAAGGGCTGGCGATACTCGAGGCACTGATAAGCCATCAGTGGGGCGCACTCTGGCCGCAGCCTGTCCATGCCCGCATGAAAATCCTCAGCAGTCTGAGTCAGCGTTTACAGCAACTGATTCGCTCGCTCCCGCTAAATCACAGCGACCTCAGCCAGCTGTATCGGGCGGAGCAACAGCTTACCGCTCTGGGTGAGGTGCTGCAGGGCCTGGAGCTTAAGCATCTGAGCCAACTCGATACGTTACGTACCTTGATGCACAACAGTGCTGCCAGGCTGGAAAACAGCGATGGCATAACCAGCACCAGGCCGGACATTCAGCCAGGTATCAGGTTGCCTGCCACCGCGATGAATAGTGCCGCAGCATCCACGAAGGACCTTGCTGGTAGTCCGCCTGAAGATACGTCAGCAAGCGTAGTGAAGTGGGTTTATGCGGCGCTGCCGGAACACCAGGCGAATGCAGAAGCATTGGCGGCAATACCCAATCAGGTAAAAAAATGGAAATTCTTCGCTGCCGGGATGTGTACCATGCTGGTGGTAAGCACAGTCACACTATGGAGCTGGCAGTTTCTTAATCGGCCAGTCCCGTTGCAGACTCAGCTTGCAGCCTCACTGGCTCCATTGCCTGCACCTCTTACGTCTGAACAGCTGGATATGTGGCGTCAGCAAGCTCCGTTACTACAGGTTTTAATAACACAAACACAGCAGCAGCTTGCCCGGCTGGGTAAATTGCCTCCTGACTGGAATATTGAATACAGTCGACAGTTGCTGGAACAGGTCCGGGTACTTTGGCCGGAGCAGGCTAAGCCACTAATCCAGCAGTGGCAGCAACAACTTAATGCTGCCGCATTGCCAACAGAACAGCTGAATGGCTGGTCTCAGGGAATGGCGACACTACAAAAACTGAGTGACAGGCTGAACGAAATGGATGTGCAGAAAGGAAAATACCTGACGGTCAGTGAGCTGAAGTCAGTCGTTTTTTCCGCTATGCAGTCCTTTAATCAATCCATACCGGCTGAAGAGCAGCTAAGGGTATTGTCACAAAATCCAGCAGGCGAACCTTTGCCTGCGGCTGTCAGAGCTCAGCTGGAGATGCATCTGAAGCAACTGATTGCCCGTTATGCAGAAATAAATCAGGATTCATTAAAATAAAAAAGATATTTAAAGCACAGGTATCCAGCTAATAACCCAGACCTGGCAGGTCATAATCACAACTCATTCACTGGTGTTGATGGATTTGCCTAAAGAACATAGCCAGGGCCGGCAAATGATTATTGATTCTGAGAAGAAAAAGGGCAAAGGGGGATAGCCGTCAGTAATGGCTTGATATTGATTATTAAGAGTTTTAATTGATAGGGCGGGTTTAAGTACAGGGCAGGTCTGGTGTCCCCTGCAGGAATCGAACCTGCAACTAGCCCTTAGGAGGGGCTCGTTATATCCATTTAACTAAGAGGACAGCGGCGCGCAGTATAGCGCAAACAGGCCAGGAGATTCACTACATCGCCGTCCGTTTGCTCATTCCGCCAGCAATCCCGGTTTTCTGCGCGCGCTAACGTTACGTGCAGAAAGCGGAAACAGCTGTACTGAAGTCCGGGATGTCATCCAGACTGAAGCGGCACCCCGACTCTAAAATCTTCACTCCCTCTTTGCAGCAGACACTTCCAGTAAACGTTTTTCAGTCGCCCGCCTGGCAAATCGCCTTCAGCAAACAGACCAGAAAGGCAGACAGAGCGGTTCAATCTGCTCTGCCTGCCCTGGATTTACTCAGCCTTTTCCTGCTCTTCGCGCTGGCGACGTTTCTCCTGCTTCTTCTTCTCAGCCTTCGCTTTAGCCACGGCCGCTTCACTCATGTCGTTGCGGATCTGCGCGTGGCTGATCAGGGCAAAAATCAGCGTGCCGCCGGTAATGTTGCCGAGCAGCGTCGGCAGGGCAAACGGCCAGAAGAATTCATACCAGCTGATGCTGCCATTAAAGACCAGATAGAGCACTTCCACCGATCCCACCACGATATGCGCCAGATCACCCAGCGCAACCAGCCAGGTCATCATCACAATCACCAGCAGTTTGGCACCCCCCGCCGAGGGGAACATCCAGACCATGGTGGCGATAATCCAGCCGGAGATCACTGCATTGGCAAACATCTCGCCGGGCGTATTTTCCATCACCTTCATACTGATGTTGGTAAACGCCTGACGGGTAGCTTCGTCAAATATCGGCATCTCATTAAACGCCAGCGCACCCAGAGCCGTCCCGATCAGGTTACCCAGCAAGACGATGCCCCATAAACGTAATAGCAGGGCGCCATTACTCCAGGTCGGTTTGTGCATCACCGGCAGGACTGCCGTAACGGTATTTTCGGTAAACAGCTGCTGACGCGCCATGATGACGATAACAAAACCAAAGGTATAACCCAGGTTTTCAAGCAGGAATGCCCCTGGTACGCCATCCAGATGCACCTGAAATATCCCCTTCGCCATCAGCGAGGCGCCCATGGATAAGCCCGCCGCAATGGCTGACCAGAGCAGCGCCATACCATCGCGCTCCAGCTCCTTCTCCCCATCCTGGCGGATCTCTTCATGGATGGCGGCGGCGCGGGAGGGTAAAGCTTCCTCATCGACTTCGATGTCAGTGCCCTTATCCTTCTCTTCACTCTCGACGTCGTTAGGACCCTGTTCATTACCTGATGAAGGCTTCATATTTTCTCCTGGTGATAGTGCTGTCGCGTAATAAGCGTAGCCGTTTTTTATTTGCCGATAATGTAACGATCGATGCGAATAAGCGTAACAACGTTTTTCGGAACTGCATTTTTATTCAGACTGCGGGCGATACCGCACGAATAAACCCATGGCATCGAAACTGAGCGGTGGCTCACACTTCGGCCCACAGCAACATTGTGGTAATATCCCGGCCACTTTTGGCTGGTGCGATTCCCCCCTCGATGTTGGAAATCATTACGCTCACTTGTGCATACGACGAACGTGCGCTGTTCCGGCAGCTCTCATTTCGCGTCTCTGCAGGCGACATTGTGCAGATTGAAGGCCCAAATGGTGCCGGTAAGACCTCACTCTTGCGGCTGCTGGCTGGCCTGAGCCGTCCTGAACAGGGTGAAATACGCTGGCAGCAGCGGCCAATCCTGCGGCAGCGCGAAGCCTGGCATCAGGCGATGCTCTATCTGGGCCATCATCCCGGTGTCAAAGGCGTGCTTACACCGCTGGAAAATCTGCGTTTCTACCATCCTGATTGCAGTGATGCGCAGATCTTTGCTGCGCTGGAAAGCGTCGATCTCACGGGCGACGAAGAGGTGCCGGTTAGCCGGTTATCGGCGGGCCAGCAGCGGCGGGTAGCGCTGGCGCGTCTGTGGCTCAGCCAGGCCCGCATATGGATTCTCGACGAGCCGCTGACCGCCATCGACAAAGCGGGTGTTAAAAAATTAATGGCGAAATTCGCCCGGCATGCCGATAACGGTGGCGCAGTGATCCTGACAACCCATCAGGATTTGCCCGCGGATGCTGCGCGGGTGCGCAAAATTCGCCTCGGCGACGGGGAGGCAGGCTGATGCTGTTTCGCCTCATCCAGCGTGAATTACGCATCGCTTTTCGCGGCGGGGCTGATGTGGTCAATCCGCTCTGGTTTTTCCTGATTGTTATTACCCTGTTTCCGCTGGGCATCGGACCTGACCCGCAACAGCTGGCGCGCATTGCACCGGGCGTAGC
Source organism: Pantoea sp. PvP021 (assembly GCF_054056055.1). NCBI lineage: Bacteria > Pseudomonadati > Pseudomonadota > Gammaproteobacteria > Enterobacterales > Erwiniaceae > Pantoea > Pantoea sp. PvP021. The sequence continues at coordinate 126,891 of NZ_JBSRXX010000008.1, forward strand.
CTGGGTTGCCGCGCTGCTGGCGTCGCTGCTGGCGCTGGAGCGGCTGTTTCGCGATGACTTCAGCGACGGTTCGCTGGAGCAACTGGTACTGCTGCCGACGCCGCTCCCGGTAACGGTTATCGGTAAAGTAGTGGCGCACTGGCTGGTCACAGGTGTGCCGCTGATTATCCTGTCGCCGCTGGCCGCGCTGCTGCTGTCACTGGATTTTAATGGCTGGCGGGCGATGGCCCTGACGCTGCTGCTCGGCACGCCAACCCTGAGTTTTCTCGGTGCCATTGGTGTAGGTCTCACGGTGGGTTTACGGCGCGGTGGCGTATTGCTTAGCCTGCTGGTGCTGCCGCTGGCTATTCCGGTCTTGATCTTCGCCAGTGCGGCGATGGAGGCGGCCAGTCAGGGGTTGCCGATTAATGGCTATCTGGCGATTCTCGGCGCGATGCTGCTGGGCAGCGCCACGCTCTCCCCGTTTGCCACGGCGGCAGCGCTAAGAATTACTTTGCAATAACAGCCGTTGAAATAACCGCGCGTAAAAGACGCGGCAACACTCTTTTATCGTTAATGTGAGCATTTGATATGTGGAAAGCGTTACATCAGCTGGCCAGGCCCGAACGGCTCTATCAGTTTTCGGGGCGACTGGTGCCGTGGTTCGCCATCTCAGGGCTGGCGGCGTTGCTGCTGGGCTGGGCCTGGGGCTTTGGATTTGCTCCCGCTGACTATCAGCAGGGCGACAGTTTCCGCATCATGTACATTCATGTGCCCGCCGCGATGTGGTCGATGGGCATTTATGCCTCGATGGCCATCGCCGCCTTTATCGGCCTGGTGTGGCAGATGAAAATGGCCGATCTGGTTTCCGCCGCCATGGCACCGGTGGGCGCGGTATTTACCTTTATTGCGCTGGTCACCGGATCCGCATGGGGTAAGCCGATGTGGGGGACCTGGTGGATCTGGGATGCGCGCCTCACTTCGGAGCTGGTGCTGCTGTTCCTCTATATGGGCGTGATTGCGCTCTGGCACGCTTTTGATGACCGCCGCACCGCAGGCCGGGCCGCGGGTGTTCTCATCCTGGTCGGCGTAGTTAATCTGCCGATCATTCACTTCTCAGTGCAGTGGTGGAATACCCTGCATCAGGGCTCGTCGGGCATTCTCCAGCAGGCGATTGCGCCGGTGATGCGAACGCCGCTGCGCTGGGCAATCATCGGTTATCTGCTGGTATTTATCACGCTGACCCTGATGCGGCTGCGCAACCTGATTCTGTTAACCGAACGTCACCGTCCCTGGGCGATTGATGTGGCGAAGCGGGGAGAGCAGGCATGACACCCGCCTTTTCCTCCTGGCACGCCTTCTTTGAGATGGGGGGCTACGCCTTCTATGTCTGGCTGGCAGTTGCCTGCACGCTGATTCCGCTTGTCGGGCTGACGCTGCATACCCTGTTGCTGCGCCGCCGCCTGCTGGCTGAGATCCGCCAGCACGACGCGCGGAAACGCCGCATCCGGGCAGCGAAATCTAAAAAAGCCGCGGCTGAAGCGGCAGGAGAGACATTGTGAATACCCGTCGACGCAACCGCCTCTATGCGGCAGTGGCGATTCTGCTCGGCCTCGGCCTGGCCACCGCGCTGGTGATGTATGCGCTGCGCTCAAACATCGATCTGTTCTATACCCCAGGTGAAATCCTCTACGGCAAAGGCGAAGCGCACGAGAAGCCCGAAGCGGGTCAGCGGCTGCGCGTCGGCGGCATGGTGATGCCCGGCAGTGTCCGGCGCGATCCGAATACGCTTGCCGTGTCGTTCAAACTTTATGATGCCCGCGGCGTGGTTAGCGTCAGTTTTGAAGGCATCCTGCCGGATCTGTTCCGTGAAGGGCAGGGCGTCGTCGCGCAGGGCGTGCTGGCGGCGGGCAACCAGGTGATCGCCAAAGAAGTCCTGGCGAAACATGATGAGAAATATACGCCGCCGGAGATTGAAGACGCGATGAAGAGTAATCACACCGGCCCGCAGTCGCTGTATCAGGCGGGAAATAAATCATCATGATGCCCGAGATTGGTACTTTTCTGCTCTGCCTGGCACTGGGACTCTCCCTGCTGCTGAGCAGCTATCCGCTGTGGGGCGCAGTGCGCCAGGATGCCCGCCTGATGGCGATGGCGCGTCCGCTGGCCTGCGGTCTGTTTATCTGCATCGCGGCGGCTTTCGCGCTGCTGGTCTGGGCCTTTATCAGCAACGATTTTACCGTTGCCTACGTCGTCACAAACTCTAACAGCCTGCTGCCGGTTTATTATCGCATCGCCGCCACCTGGGGCGCGCATGAAGGATCGCTGCTGCTGTGGGTATTGCTGCTCAGCACCTGGACATTAGCGGTGGCGATATTCAGTCGCGGTATGCCGCAGGATGCGCTGGCACGCGTGCTGGCGGTCATGGGCATGATCAATCTCGGCTTCCTGCTGTTTATCCTGCTGACCTCGAATCCATTTGGCCGCACGCTGCCGGACTTTCCGATAGACGGGCACGACCTGAATCCGATGCTGCAGGATATCGGCCTGATCTTCCATCCGCCGCTGCTCTATATGGGTTATGTCGGCTTTTCGGTGGCGTTTGCTTTTGCTATCGCCTCGCTGATGGCCGGACGGCTGGATACGGCCTGGGCGCGCTGGTCGCGTCCCTGGACCACGGCGGCCTGGGTCTTTCTGACGATTGGTATTGTCCTTGGCTCGGCCTGGGCCTATTACGAGCTGGGCTGGGGCGGCTGGTGGTTCTGGGACCCGGTTGAAAATGCGTCGTTTATGCCGTGGCTGGCAGGTACCGCCCTGATGCACTCGCTGGCGGTCACGGAAAAGCGAGGCACCTTTAAGGCCTGGACCGTGCTGCTGGCGATTACCGCGTTTTCGCTGAGCCTGCTGGGGACGTTCCTGGTGCGATCCGGGGTGCTGGTGTCGGTGCATTCCTTCGCCTCGGATCCGGCGCGCGGGATGTTTATCCTCGCGTTTCTGGTGATTGTTATCGGCAGTTCGCTCCTGCTCTACGCAATTAAAGGCGGGCAGGTACGTGGCCGGGTGCAGAATGAAACCTGGTCGCGCGAATCGTTTTTGCTGGGTAATAACGTGCTGCTGATTGCCGCGATGCTGGTGGTTCTGCTCGGCACGTTGTTGCCGCTGGTGCACAAGCAACTGGGCCTGGGCAGCATTTCGGTCGGTGAGCCGTTCTTCAACACCATGTTCAGCTGGCTGATGGCGCCGTTTGCTTTGCTGATGGGGATCGGACCGCTGGTGCGCTGGCGTCGCGATGAGCCGCAGAAGCTGGCAAAGCGGCTGGCGCTGGCACTGATCGCGACCCTGGCCTGTTCCGTCATCATTCCCTGGTGGCTGCAGGATCGCATTGAGGCGATGACCATGGTTGGCCTGCTGATGTCACTCTGGATTATCGTGCTGACGCTGCTGGAACTGCATGAGCGCGCCACTCACCGTCATCCGTTCTTTGCCGGTTTACGTCACCTGTCGCGCAGTCACTGGGGCATGGTACTGGGCCATCTTGGGGTAGGGGTGACGGTGATCGGTATTGCATTCAGCACCCAGTACAGCGTGGAACGCGATGTGCGGATGAAGGCGGGTGATAGCATCGATATTCATCACTATCACTTTGTCTTCCGCGGCGTGCAGAATCTGCAGGGGCCTAACTACAGCGGTGGCATGGGCATCATCGATGTCACGCGCAACGGCAAACATGAAGCGACGCTGCAGGCAGAGAAACGCTTTTATACGGCCGCCCGCACCATGATGACCGAAGCGGCGATTGATGGGGGTTTCAGCCGCGATCTCTATGCGGCGCTGGGCGAAGAGCTGGAGGATGGCGGCTGGGCCGTGCGCATCTACTACAAACCCTTTGTCCGCTGGATCTGGTTCGGTGGCGCGCTGATGGCGCTGGGTGGGCTGTTCTGCCTGTTTGATCCCCGTTATCGTTCGCGCAAAAAAGCGGGAATTGAGGAGCGGACATGAACAAAAAAATCCTGTTTATTCCCCTGATGCTGTTTCTGTTGCTGGCGGCGGCGCTGCTGTGGCAACTGACACGTAATGCCGATGGCGACGATCCGACCCGTCTCGAATCCGCTCTGATCGGCAAGCCGGTGCCGCTGTTCCGGCTGGAAGCACTCGACCAGCCAGGCAAAACCTACGACCAGCGCGTGCTGACGGATGGTAAACCGATATTGCTGAACGTCTGGGCGACCTGGTGTCCGACCTGTCGCGCCGAGCATCAGTATCTGAATACGCTGGCGGAGCAGGGCATTCGCGTCGTCGGGCTGAACTACAAAGACGATCGTCACAAGGCGGTTAACTGGCTGAATACGCTGGGCAACCCCTACGCACTAAGCCTCTATGATGGCAACGGCATGCTGGGACTGGATCTCGGCGTCTATGGCGCGCCGGAAACCTTTCTGATCGACGGTAAGGGGATCATCCGTTATCGCCACGCGGGCGATCTCAATGCGCGCGTCTGGGATCAGGAAGTGAAACCCTTGTGGGTGAAATACAGTGCGGAGGCGGGATCATGAGAACGCTGTTACTGCTCTGCGGCCTGCTGTTCAGCATCAACCTGTGGGCAGGCATCGACACGCTGCAATTTGACTCGGTGGCCCAGGAAGAACAATACCGCGACCTGACCGCTTCACTGCGCTGTCCGAAGTGCCAGAACAACAGCATCGCCGACTCTAACGCCATGATTGCCGCCGATATGCGGCTGAAAGTCTATCAGCTGATGAAGCAGGGCCAGAGTCGCCAGCAGATCATCGACTATATGGTGGCGCGTTACGGTAACTTCGTCAGCTATTCGCCACCGGTCACGCCCTCAACCCTGGTTTTGTGGGCTGGTCCGGTGCTATTTGCGCTGCTGGGCGGCGCGGTGATTATCCTGCGCAGCCGTCAGCGCAAAACCCGCAGTGAGCTGGATGAAGATGAGCAACAGCGTCTTAATGCGCTACTGAAGTCAGACAGGAAGCCGTAATGAGTGCATTTTGGATTACCCTTTTTCTGTTACTGCTGGCGGCCTGTACGCTGTTCCTGGCGGCGGGCTGGCGGCAACGTCAGGCCAGCACAGGCGATCGCGATCGCCTTAATCAGCGCTTCTACCATCAGCGGATAGATGAGCTGGCACAGGATGAAGATCAGGGCGTCGTCGCTGAGCGTCCACTGATGGAGCGGGAGTTACAGCAGACACTGCTGGCGGATATTCCACCGGCACAGACGATGAAATCACACAGCAGCGGTCGCTGGATTTTGCTGCCAGGCCTGATCGTGCTGATTGGGGTATCGCTGGGGACTTACCTGAAAACCGGTGGCCTGGCACAGCTCACGGGCTGGAAGCAGGTGCAGCAGGCGTATCCTGAGCTGCGTGCCCGACTGATGGACCCTGGCGCTAAACCGCTGAGCATGGAGGAGCTGGCGCGTTTACAGCTCGGATTGCGTACCGCGTTGCAAACGGAACCGGATAATCTGGCTGACTGGACGATGCTGGGACGGCTCGGCATGGTGCTGAATAATGCCGATACGGCCAGCCAGGCATTTGAGCATGCGCTACAGCTTGCTCCCAACGATCTGGCGCTAAAACAGGATTATGCCGAAGTCCTGACGCGATCCCCCGACCCGCAGGATAACCGTCAGGCATCACTGCTGCTGCAGGCATTGCTAAAAGCGGATCCGCAAAACCTGCGTACGCTGAGCCTGCTGGCATTTAATGCTTACGGACAGCAGCAATATGGTCAGGCTATCGACGCATGGCAGACTCTGCTGGGTCTGTTGCCGGCCGGTGATTCGCGACACGCGATGATCGCCCGCAGCATCGAAAAGGCCAGAAGTGCCGCCGGGCAACAGAGTCGTCAACTGGCACTGACCGTGACGCTGGCACCTAAGGCAGAAAAAATGTTACCGCAGGACGGAGTGTTGTATATTTCGGTTTCTGACGGTGCTTCACTGGTGCCGGTGGCTGTTAAGCGGATGCCGCTCAGTCACTTCCCGCTGTCGCTGACGCTGGATGACAGCAACGCCATGATGCCGGATCGCCTGCTTTCGGCGCAGCATCAGGTCGAGGTCCGGGTGCGTATCTCCCGTGACCCAGCCAATCCCCGGCCGGGTGACTGGCTGGGCCTGAGCGCAGTGACGCCCTGGGATGGGCATCAGCCGATCGCGGTAGAGATTAATCAGCAGCTTCCCTGAACGCATCAACTGACCGCGTTCAGGATGATGCGTGCCATTGCCTGCTGCCTCTGGCACAAAGTCAGCTATGCTCATCGGGTAAGTCGATACGATACCGGGCTGTGACCTGAACGATGGGTAGACCTTTTTCATCCGCACAGGGAGATTGGAATGAATTATCGCCTGACCAGCCTGGCTGTCGCCAGCGTCCTTCTGGTAGGTTGTGCCAGTTCAAAGCCGGCGAATAGCGATCCTGCTCAGCGCAGCGATCCGTTCGAAGGCTTTAACCGCACGATGTTTAACTTTAACTACAACGTGCTGGATCCGTATGTATTGCGTCCGGTCGCTGTGGCCTGGCGTGATTATGTGCCGGTGCCGGCACGTACCGGCCTGAGCAATTTCCTCGGCAACCTGGAAGAACCTGCCAGCATGGTCAACGCCATCCTGATCGGTAACGGACGTGATGCGGGTATTCACTTCACCCGTTTCTTCCTGAACAGCGTGCTGGGACTGGGCGGCTTCATTGACGTTGCCGGTAAGGCGAACCCGGAACTGGCGCGTGAAGAGCCGCACCGTTTCGGTACCACGCTGGGTCACTATGGCGTCGGCTACGGGCCTTACGTTGAGTTGCCTGCTTACGGCAGCTTCACGGTGCGTCAGGATGGCGGCGACTACGTCGATACGCTTTATCCGATCCTTGGCTGGCTGACCTGGCCAATGTCGATTGGTAAATGGACGCTTGAAGGGATTGAGACCCGCGCGCAGCTGCTGGACTCTGATGCAATCCTGAAACAGCAGAGCGATCCGTACGCCTTTATCCGTAATGCTTACTTCCAGCGTCACGACTTCCTGGCGCGCGGCGGCAAGCTCAAGCCGGAAGATAATCCTAACGCAGCCGCGATTCAGGATGACCTTAAGGATATTGACGCCGAGTAATCGCCCGCGATGCGCCGCCAGAGATGGCGGTTTTTGCCTCTTTGCGCAGGGCGTATGCTCCCTGATCCATTAAGCGATCCACGGCCACGAAAAAGGGCGACTCACCAGAGTCGCCCTTTTTAATCGTGCTATCTAATCAGAACTTGTAGTTAAAGTTCGCGCCGTAAAGCCAGGCCTTGCCTTCAGAGGTAAAGGTATAAGGACCTTCTTTCACTGTCACTTTCTGGCCATGCATATAAGAGATGCCCAAATCGACCGACGCATCATCGTTAAACGCATAGGACGTACCAGCACTCAGCCATAAACGATCCTGGTCCGGAATAGAGATAGAACGCTTATCAGCCGGCACCGGGCTATCATCAAACGCAATACCGGTTCGGAAAGTCCAGTTCTTGTCGTAGGAATAGGTGGTGCCCAGCGCAATGCGGTACGCATCGTGGAAGCTTTCATCTTTATAGAATAGCGTCTGACCGTTAGAACCGGTGGCTTTCAGCTCCTGGAACTGGCTCCAGCTGGTGTACGCCATGCTGTAGTGCACCGCCCACTGCGGTGCCACTTTATGCCAGCCCGACACTTCCCACATCTCTGGCAGATTCAGGGTTAACGCGCCCGGAACGGTGGTGCCGTTGGTGCCATCAGGAACACCGGTCACTGTCGGATCATTAAACGCATTCAGCCGGGAAGAAAGGTTGCTTTTGTAATCACCATCAAAGTCGACTTTCACTTCCGAACGATAGGTAAAGCCAAAGCGGTTATTTTCATCCACCTCATACAGGACACCGGCATTCCAGCCGTAGCCCCACTCATCGCCTTTCAGATGGGCAACCTGCGTATCAGCCGGAACCCCCAGCCTCGCGCCTGACTCACCGGCATAGCGTTCAATTTTAGCTTTGGCGTAAACCGCATCGAAACCGACACCCACACTAAAATGTTCATTTAAGCGGTAAGCGGTACTGAGATTCAAATTGCCGGTCATCAGGTCGGTTTTACCACCGTAACCGCCTGCGGTGTAGCCATTGTTAAACTCTGTTGCTAAGCCATAATTTGACGTTGCAGACGCGCCAATCCACCACTGATCGTTGATGGGCTGGACGTAATGAATATTGGGGATCCACTGATTCGGGGCAATATTATTAGCATCCAGGCTGCGTCCGCTGGGACTGCGACCACTGATATTTACATCCGGCGCAATATAAACTGCCCCGATAGAAAATTCCGGGCGATCCATTAATGCCATCGTCGCCGGGTTACGGCTGGCGGATGCCGCCGTATCACCCATTGCCCCTTCGCCTGAATATGCGCGACCTAAACCAATCGTAGAGAATTCATTTAACTGAAACCCAGCTGCGTAAACGTGTGAAGAGACAAGCGCCACTGCAGCCGCCACGGCTGACTTTGCAAACAGGTTTTTATGGTTCATGACCACAACCTCATGTGAATTATTATTTAACGCTATAACGTCGCGTAACAAAGGACGGCGGATTGTAGGGACTGATGTAAAGTGCACATATCAGACCAGTGCGGAGAGTATAGGTCCGACCTGTGTACATGTTGCAATATTGTTTTTAAAATATTTCAGGTTTGATCGCTTAAAATTCGATCTGCTTAACAAAACAGCCCCGATTCTGCACAGCATACCGATTCCAGTTTGTTCTGGATCAATTTTTATTGTGATATTCGTCACTTAGCGCCATGCGAATGGCACAAGTTTCAGCGAGCAGGTAAAATTTCGCCTGTAAAATCGCGCAACCCGCCAGATTACTGGTCAGGAGAATGAAATGACTGATGCCATTAAAAAATGCAGTGCGACCGAAACCGCAGCCTGTTGTTGTGTTGATGTGGGCACGGTAATGGATAACACCGATTGCACTGCAAGCTGGTCAGAGTGGTTTGCTCAGCGTGCCGATGCGGAAGCTAAATTAGCGCAGCTGACCCGTCGTGCCCGCGACGTTGAATCGGAACCCTGTGTGATTGAATCCCGCTTCAGTGAAATCAATCAGGGTGTGCAGCTGGATATTGATTTCACCTTCAGCTGCCAGGCTGAAACGATGATTTTTCAGCTCGGTTTGCGTTAATTCCTACTACGCCGCGTCAATGCGGCGTTTTTCATTTTCGTGTTTCCCTTCTCACTTTTTCCTTTCCGATATTGGCGACTCACCCGCTTGTGGTTAACACTGATCAGGTCAGACCTCTTCAGGCAATGATGCCCCAGTCCCAGCCACAGGTGAGAACAATGAGCAAAGCGCAGCCGCTGCTGACGCGTGATGGTGAACGCATCGCAATAACCCACGGGTTACGCACCCCTTTCTTGCGCCAGGCGACCGGCTTTCATGGCATTCCCGCCATTGAACTCGGACGCATGGTGGTCAGCGAATTAATGGCGCGCAGTGAATTGCCGGCAGAGGTGATCGAGCAACTGGTCTTTGGTCAGGTGGTGCAGATGCCGGAAGCGCCGAATATTGCACGTGAAATTGTCTTGAGCAGCGGGCTGAGTGTGCATACCGACGCCTACAGCATCAGCCGTGCCTGCGCCACCAGTTTTCAGGCAGTCGCGAATGTGGCAGAAAGTCTGATGGCGGGCACCATCTCTGCGGGCATCGCTGGTGGGGCGGACTCCTCTTCGGTGCTGCCGATTGGTGTCAGTAAAACGCTGGCCCGCGCGCTGGTGGATCTCAATAAAGCTCGCAGCTTCGGTCAAAAACTGCACATTCTGCGGCGTCTGCGTCCGCGTGATCTGCTGCCGGTCCCGCCCGCAGTGGCGGAGTATTCGACCGGCCTGCGCATGGGCGACACTGCGGAGCAGATGGCTAAGAGTCACGGCATTACGCGCGAAGCACAGGATGCGCTGGCGCTGCGATCCCATCAGCATGCCGCAAGGGCCTGGCAATCCGGGGTACTGAATCAGGAAGTCATGGCAGCCTTTGTGCCGCCGTGGAAAAGCGCCATCGATCAGGACAATAACGTGCGGATGAACGCCAAAGCGGAGGATTACGCCCGACTGCGTCCGGCATTTGATCGCCAGCACGGCAGCGTTACCGCGGCCAACAGCACGCCTCTCACCGACGGCGCGGCGGCAGTGATTCTGATGCGCGAGGGCCGCGCCCGTGAACTGGGCATCAGGCCGCTGGGCTATCTGCGCAGCTACGCCTTTACCGCCATTGGTGTGCAGCAGGATATGCTGCTGGGCCCGGCATACGCTTCACCACTGGCACTGGATCGCGCCGGCATAACCCTGGCCGATCTGACGCTGATCGATATGCATGAAGCTTTTGCTGCCCAGACGCTGAGCAACCTGCACATGTTTCGCGACGAGCGCTTTGCCCGTGAAGTGCTGAATCGCCCACACGCGCTGGGCGAAGTGAATGAAGAGCGCTTTAACGTGCTGGGCGGATCGATCGCCTATGGTCATCCTTTTGCCGCCACGGGTGCGCGCATGATCACCCAGACGCTGAATGAATTACGCCGTCGCGGTGGCGGGTTAGGACTGGTAACAGCCTGCGCGGCAGGCGGCCTGGGTGCGGCAATGATTCTGGAGGCCGAATAATGGAGCAGAATGCGTTTCATCTGAAGATGCGACTGGATCACGTCGGCATCATTACGATCGATGTCCCTGGTGAGAAGATGAACACCCTGAAAGCGGAATTTGCCGGGCAGATCACCGCCATCATTGCGGAAGCGCGACGCGATCCGCAACTGGCTGGCCTGGTGCTGATTTCCGGCAAAGCGGACAACTTCATCGCGGGCGCAGACATCAGCATGATTGACCGCTGTAAGAGCGCGCAGGAAGCCGAAGCGCTGGCAAAACAGGGCCAGGAAGTAATGGCTGCGCTCGACGCGCTGCCGTTCCCGGTGGTCGCGGCAATCCACGGCACCTGCCTCGGCGGCGGACTGGAACTGGCGCTGGCCTGTGATGCCCGTATCTGCTCGCTGGATGATAAAACCCGCCTCGGTTTGCCGGAAGTGCAACTCGGCTTACTGCCAGGCTCTGGCGGCACTCAGCGGCTGCCACGCTTAATCGGCGTGCAGCAGGCGCTGCCACTGATTCTGACTGGCAAAGCCCTGCGGGCGAAACAGGCCCGTAAGCTGGGCGTGGTCGATGACGCGGTGCCGCAGGCGATTCTGCTGGAGACCGCCATTGCCCGGGTGAAAAAGGGCAAGGTTAGTGGACGAACGCTGCCACTGAGCGATCGTCTGCTACATGGTCCGGTTGGCCGTCAGGCGCTGTTTGCGCTGGCGACCCGACAGACCGCAGCCAAAACGCAGGGTAACTATCCGGCAGCAAAACGCATTATTGAGGTGGTGCGCATCGGGCTGGAGCAGGGCAGTCGGGCCGGACATGAGGCTGAAGCGCGCGCTTTTGGTGAGCTGGCGATGACGCCAGAATCTGTTGCGCTGCGCGGGATCTTTTTCGCGACTACGGCCATGAAAAAGGAGCGGGGCGGTGAAGCGGAACCCGGCACCGTTAAGCGTGTTGGTATCCTCGGCGGCGGCCTGATGGGCGGCGGCATCGCCAGCGTCACCGCAATCAATGCCGGGTTGCCGGTACGCATTAAAGATATCAGCCTGGAAGGGGTGAACCATGCGCTGAAAACCAGCTGGGAACTGCTGAGCAAAAAGGTTAAACGCCGCCAGCTCTCTCCGGCACAGCGTCAGCAGCAGATGGCACGTATCACGGGCGGCATCGATTATCAGGGCTTCTCACAGCGCGACGTGGTAATTGAAGCCGTATTCGAAGATTTAGCCCTGAAGCAGCAGATGGTCAGCGAAGTGGAGGCACACTGTCAGCCGCATACGCTGTTTGCCTCAAATACCTCTTCGCTGCCGATTGAGGCGATCGCCGCCGGCGCCCAACGTGCTGAGAACGTCATCGGGCTGCACTATTTCAGTCCGGTAGAGAAAATGCCGCTGGTGGAGGTGATTCCTCATCTGAATACCTCTACCGCGACGCTGGTGACGATTGTGGCGCTGGCGCGCAGCCAGGGTAAAACTCCGATTGTGGTGGCGGACAAGCCTGGCTTCTATGTTAACCGCATCCTGACGCCCTATATAAATGAAGCGATGCGCTGCCTGCTGGAGGGCGAGCCGATTGACCATATTGATCGGGCGCTGGTGAAGTTTGGTTTTCCGGTCGGCCCGATTCAGCTGCTGGATGAGGTCGGTATCGACGTTGGCAGCAAAATCAGCCCCATCCTGTATCAGGCTTATGGTGAACGCTTTGCCGCCCCCGCTGCTTTTGATGCGGTGCTGAAAGATGGCCGCAAGGGGCGTAAAAACAGTAAAGGCTTTTATCGCTATGACCAGCCGCGCTGGCAGCGTAAAAAACCGGACGCTTCGCTGTATACGTTGCTGAAAGTCTCGCCGCAGGCCAGGCAGAGCGAAGCACAGATTGCTGAACGCTGCGTGATGATGATGCTGAACGAAGCGGCTCGCTGTCTTGATGAGCAGGTGGTTCGCTGCGCCCGCGATGGGGATATCGGTGCGGTGTTTGGCATCGGCTTTCCGCCTTTCTTAGGCGGCCCGTTCCACTACATGGACAAACTGGGCGCGGCGGAAGTGGTCAACAGATTAACCCGGCTTGCGCAGCAGCATGGCGAACGATTCACACCCTGTGAGGCGCTGATTCAGGCGGCTGCAAAATAGACGAAATTTTACATTTCTGCTGAATATGGAATAACCAATCCGATTCAGCGGCTTAGAAAAGCGCCGCCAGAGTGTGCGGCGCAGCATGATTCTGAGAAGTGCTTATTTAATAAACAACCGGTTGACTATACTAAAGCCATTAGGGTAAAACACAGCGTTCATTCGCAGAGTGAAGAGTCAGGCGCTACGCGTCGGGCGATGTCGACAAACAACAGCGGTGCTTTATGCAAGTTTTTATCATGCGTCACGGCGATGCGGCTCTGGAAGCAGCCAGTGATTCAGTCAGGCCTTTAACCTTATGTGGCTGCAATGAATCACGTCAGATGGCCAACTGGCTTAACAGCCAGACGCCGGACATTGAGCGTGTCCTGGTGAGTCCCTATTTACGCGCGCAGCAAACGCTCGCGACCGTGCGTGAAGCCTTTCCCCTGCCGGAAAGCCAGGACATTCTGCCGGAATTAACGCCGGGCGGCGATCCGGAGATGGTCGGGTGTTATCTGCAGGCCCTGGCGAATGAAGGCGTGAAATCGGCTCTGGTGATCTCACATTTACCGTTGGTGGGGTATTTAGTCTCTGAACTGTGCCCGCAGGAAGCACCGCCAATGTTTGCCACTTCCGCTATTGCCTGCGTGGAATTCGATCCCGCGGCGAGTGCCGGTAAACTGCTGTGGCAGGTCAGTCCCAAAAAGCTGGCTAAAGCAATCTGACGTCTGTGGGCCGATCATTCCGGCCCCTCTCAGGGCAATTCAGGCGGTTGCCACTCCTCAATCTCAATCAAAACCAGCAGCGCGGCGTCACCGCCGAACATTTTGGGTGCCTGATGAAAAGCCATCACCCACGGATGCTGGGCCAGCCACAGCGGCGTCTGCTGCTTCAGGATATGCTTTCCATGACCGGTCATGACGCTGGCGCAGAACAGATGTTCACGGCGGCAGGCGGCGATCAGTGCCCCCAGTTCCTGCTTGGCCTGCTGCTGCGTTAAGCCGTGCAGATCGAGGAAAATCTCCGGCGTATAGTCGCCACGGCGTAATTTTTTCAGCTCAAAATGGCTGACATCGGCGCGCACGTAACGGGTGGCACCTTCCGTTGAGAGCAGCGGCTGAAACTCATCCGAAAAGTAATGACTGTTGTCCGCCTGCTCTGAAAGCAGACGTTTTACCGGGATGTGGCGGGTTTTAACCGGCGCTTTGTGGACAAACGTGTCCTGTTTTAACTGGCGCGTACCCGTCATTAACTGGCGAAACAGCGCCTGGTCATCCGGGCTTAGTGGTGTTTTTTTACTCATGGCAGGTCAGTCATATCAGAAAAGGCTGTCACACAGCAGAGCCGATACCTTACCGTTAAGCGTCATTAAATGTCAGCTTTTTCACCTCGCTGCGCTGAATTCTCCCCGGCTTCATGGCACACTACTGGCCGATTTAGCAAAAGGCCTGCGGAGGGCTACGTGGACAAAATTTTCGTCGATGAGGCAGTGAACGAGCTGCACACCATTCAGGACATGCTGCGCTGGGCGGTAAGCCGCTTTTCCGCTGCCGGAATCTGGTACGGACATGGCACAGACAATCCCTGGGACGAAGCCGTTCAACTGGTCCTGCCGTCACTCTGGCTGCCGCTGGATATTCCTGAAGATATGCGCAATGCGCGTCTGACCGCCAGCGAACGTCTTCTGATCGTTGAGCGCGTCATTCGTCGCGTTAACGAGCGCATTCCGGTCGCCTATCTGACCAATAAAGCCTGGTTCTGCGGCCACGAGTTCTTTGTTGATGAGCGCGTGCTGGTGCCGCGTTCACCGATTGGCGAACTGATTGAGAACCGCTTTGCCGGTCTGGTCAGCACGCCACCTCATCATATTCTGGATATGTGTACCGGCAGCGGCTGCATCGCGATTGCCTGCGCCTATGCCTTCCCGGAAGCGGAAGTGGACGCGGTGGATATCTCTACCGGTGCGCTGGCGGTTGCCGAGCAGAACATTGAAGAACATGGTCTGATTCATCAGGTTACGCCGATTCGCGCTGACCTGTTCCGCGAATTGCCACCGCTGAAATATGATCTGATCGTCACCAATCCGCCGTATGTTGATGCGGAAGATATGGATGATCTGCCGAATGAATATCGCCACGAACCGGAGCTGGGGCTGGCGGCAGGCAGCGACGGCCTGAAGCTGGTACGCCGCATTCTGGCCTGTGCACCGGATTATCTCAGCGAGCAGGGCGTCCTGGTCTGCGAAGTGGGCAACAGCATGGTGCACATGATCGAGCAGTATCCCGACGTGCCCTTTACCTGGCTGGAATTCGACAACGGCGGTGACGGCGTCTTTACGCTGACGCGCCAGCAGATTGTCGACGCAAAACACCATTTCTCTTTTTACAAAGACTAAAAGTGGGGCGAAGCATCGCCCGCCGAACCCTGAGAAGGAAACAGCATGGCCGGAAACAGCATCGGGCAATTTTTTCGAGTAACGACCTTTGGCGAGTCCCATGGGCTTGCGCTGGGCTGTATCGTTGATGGTGTGCCGCCAGGTATTCCGCTGACCGAAGCGGATATTCAGCATGACCTCGATCGCCGTCGTCCTGGCACATCGCGCTATACCACGCAGCGCCGCGAGCCGGATCAGGTGAAAATTTTGTCCGGCGTCTTTGAGGGGGTGACCACCGGTACTTCGATTGGCCTGCTGATTGAAAATACCGATCAGCGGTCGCAGGATTACGGCGCTATCAAAGATCTCTTCCGTCCGGGCCATGCTGATTACACCTACGAGCAGAAATATGGTCAGCGCGACTACCGTGGCGGTGGACGCTCGTCGGCGCGCGAAACCGCGATGCGCGTGGCGGCCGGTGCGATTGCCAAGAAATACCTGCAGATGAAACACGGTGTTGTGGTGCGCGGCTATCTGTCACAGATTGGTGACATCGCCTGTGAGCTGAAAGACTGGAGCATCGTGGAAGAGAATCCGTTCTTCTGCCCGGATGCGGACAAGCTGGAGGCGCTGGATGAACTGATGCGCGGCCTGAAAAAAGAGGGCGACTCAATTGGCGCTAAAGTCACGGTCATGGCAGATCACGTGCCGCCAGGCCTGGGCGAGCCGGTATTTGACCGGCTGGATGCCGATCTGGCACATGCGCTGATGAGCATCAATGCCGTTAAAGGCGTTGAAATCGGCGACGGCTTTGCGGTGGTTAACCAGCGCGGCAGCCAGCATCGCGACGAGATCCGCCACGATGGTTTCCAGAGCAACCACGCCGGGGGGATTCTGGGCGGCATCAGCAGCGGCCAGACCATCAGCGCCAATCTGGCGATGAAACCAACCTCCAGCATCACCGTGCCGGGTAAAACTATTACCCGCGACGGCGAAGAAGTGGAGATGATCACCAAAGGCCGCCACGATCCCTGCGTCGGGATCCGCGCAGTGCCGATCGCCGAGGCGATGATGGCGATCGTCCTGATGGATCATCTGCTGCGCCAGCGGGCGCAGAACGGTGACGTTAACAGCTCCGTACCGCGCTGGTGATGCCATGAAGGCTCTTCTGCTTACCCTGAGTGCGCTGTTGATCAGCGCCTCCAGCCTGGCGGCGACGCCGTGGCAACGCATCCAGCAGCCGATTACCGGTGCACCGCAGTCAATCGGCGGCTTTGCCAACGGCTGTATTGTTGGCGCCGAGGCGCTGCCGCTGAATTCACCACACTATCAGGTGATGCGTCAGGATCAGCGGCGCTACTTTGGTCATCCCGATCTGATTCAGTTTATTCAGCGTCTCAGTACGCAGGTGCATAACCTGCAACTGGGCAACGTGCTGATTGGTGACATGGGCATGGCAGCAGGCGGACGTTTCAGCAGCGGTCACGCCAGCCATCAGACCGGACTGGATGTTGATATCTGGCTGCAACTGCCGAAAACCCGCTGGAGCGCCCAGCAACTGCTGAAGCCGCAGCCGCTCGATCTGGTCGGGCCGGGTGACAAAAATGTGATTGCGCGTCACTGGCAGCCGGAAATTGATAGCCTGATTAAACTGGCCGCCAAAGATGATGATGTGACACGCATCTTCGTCAATCCGGCGATTAAAAAGCAGCTTTGTGCCGATGCGGGTAACGATCGTGACTGGCTGCGTAAAGTGCGCCCGTGGTTTGCTCACCGTGCCCATATGCATGTGCGCCTGCGCTGCCCGGCGGGCAGTATCGGCTGTGAAGATCAGCCCGCACCGCCTGCTGGCGATGGCTGTGGCGCAGAGCTGCAGAGCTGGTTCCTGCCAAAACAGCCTGGCTCGGGCGCGCCGGTGAAACGTGAGCCGCCGCCATTACCGCCTGCCTGTCAGGCCCTGCTGGATAAACATCTACTGTAAGGGATTCCATGGATTGGTTTGTGGTCAGCCCGCTGCTCGTCGGGCTGCTGTTTTTAATCGCCATGCTCGCCGGTTTTATTGATTCAATCGCGGGTGGCGGGGGATTACTTACGGTACCTTCGTTGCTGGCGGCGGGCCTCTCTCCGGCCCAGGCGCTGGCGACCAATAAACTGCAATCGGTCGGTGGATCGTTTTCCGCCAGTCTCTACTTTATCCGGCGTGGTGCGGTCAATCTGAATGGACAATGGCTGAATATTGCCATGACGCTGCTGGGTTCCGTGCTGGGCGCGATACTGATTCAGCGCCTGCAGGCGGATTTCCTGCGCCAGATGCTGCCGCTGTTTTTAATCGCTATCGGTCTGTGGTTCCTGCTGATGCCGCGACTCGGCGAAGTGGATCGCGCGCGCCATCTGCATGGTCTGGCCTTTGCCCTGGTCGGCGGCGGGGCTGTGGGGTTCTATGACGGATTTTTTGGACCGGGTGCAGGATCTTTTTATGCGCTGGCTTTCGTCACGCTCTGCGGCTACAACCTTGCCAAAGCGACCGCCCATGCCAAGGTCCTCAACTTCACCTCGAACCTCGGCAGCCTGCTGTTCTTTATGTTCGGCGGCAAAGTAGTGTGGGGAACCGGCCTGATCATGATGCTCGGCGCTTTCTGCGGCGCGCGTCTGGGCGCAAGACTGGTGCTGAGCCGCGGACAGAAGCTGATCCGCCCGATGG
Source organism: Pantoea sp. PvP021 (assembly GCF_054056055.1). NCBI lineage: Bacteria > Pseudomonadati > Pseudomonadota > Gammaproteobacteria > Enterobacterales > Erwiniaceae > Pantoea > Pantoea sp. PvP021. Next base: position 144,692 of record NZ_JBSRXX010000008.1, read on the forward strand.
TGGTGATTGTGTCTGCCGTCATGAGCATTAAATTACTGTGGGACAGCCATGGCAGCGCCGTTATGGCCTGGCTTGCCACGCTGCAATCGTAACCTAAAACCTGATACCGTCATGAACCCGACTCATCATTATGAACAGCTGATCACGCTGTTTGATCGCTGTTTCAGCGATGAATTTCAGACCCGTCTAATTAAAGGCGATGATGAACCGATCTATCTTCCTGCTGATGCCGAATCGCCGTGGAATCGTGTGGTCTTTGCTCACGGCTTCTACGCCAGCGCCTTGCATGAGATCTCTCACTGGTGCATCGCCGGTGAAGCGCGCCGCAAACTGGTCGATTTTGGCTACTGGTACTGTCCGGATGGCCGCGATGCGCTGACCCAGAGTCAGTTTGAAGCGGTGGAAGTGAAGCCACAGGCGCTGGAGTGGATGTTTTGTACGGCGGCAGGCTTTCCCTTCAACGTGAGTTGTGACAATCTCAACGGGGATTGTGAGCCGGATCGCATTGCGTTCCAGCGTAAAGTGCATGCTCAGGTCATGAGTTATCTGACGTCGGGCATTCCCGACCGTCCCGCGCGTTTTATTACCGCCCTGGCGGAATTTTATGGCAGGCCTTCATTAACAGCATCGCAGTTTCCCTGGCCGGACGATCTGTGATGCAGAAAGGCATTATTAAAAGAGGAATTGAGATGATCGCAGAATTTGAAGCGCGTATTCTGGCCCTGATTGACGACATGGTCGAGCATGCCAGTGACGATGAGCTGTTCGCCAGCGGTTATCTGCGCGGGCATCTCACACTGGCCGTCGCTGAAGTGGAGCAACTGGGCGAACATACGCCAGAAGCGCTGCAGATTCAGGTGACCCGCAGTCTGCAAAATGCCATTGCTGCCGGAGAACTCTCGCCGCGCGATCAGGCATTAGTGGTCGGGATGTGGGATAACCTGTTTGTTCAGGCACGCCAGCTCTCCGCGTAATGGTGCAGGGCGGCGTGCCGCCCTTAGCGTCCGCTAAACGGCTTTTCCCTTCAGTAATTTCCTCACCCAGTAACGATTCGGATTGAGTGCTGCCAGGGTACTGGCATCCAGAGGCTGCGGCTCGCCCGCCAGCTGAGCTGCCAGCACTTCAGCCGCCAGCGGCGCACTGCACAGGCCGCGCGATCCCAGCGCCCCAAACAGATACAAGCCCGCAAGATCGGGTGCGTCAGCGATATCGCTGCCTGCCGCCTGCTGTGCCGGTAAATCAGCATACTGCGCCAGCGTAGCAGCATAATCCGGCACGCCGCCCACCATCGGCAGGTGATCCCGGGTGGCGCAGCGCACCCCCATTCTTGCCTCTCCGTCACTGACATCCACCGTTTCGGCCCAGCTGCTGTCAGGCAGGCAATGCAGCAGGCGGCTGCGGTTCTCCTGCTGATCCTCCTCCCGATACGCGGTTGCGGTATCGCCACGGTGATAGCTGGCCCCGATACAGTGCGTACCAAACTGCGGGCTGACAGGCGTCAGATAGCCGTCGTAACAGAGCACCGTTTGCAGCGCGTTGAGGCCCGGCGTGGAGGGAACATGGCTTACCTGACCGGCCACCGGATAGGTCGGCAGCGGGGCGCTTTGCGCAAAGTCAGCAATCGCATGACCGTTTGCCAGTACGACGGTCGGATGACGCACAGCCGGACGATCGCTGAACGTCAGCGTCCAGTGATCATCCTCCCGGGAAAGCGCGCTCACCCGGTGCAGCCAGTGAATGCGCAATCCCTGGGTCTCGCCATGCGCCAGCATCGCGGTGGTCAGCTCTGCCGGTGAGAGCCAGCCGCCTTGCGGATAGAAAATGCCGCCACAGCCATGTTCAACATTTGCCAGTTTTTCAGCTTCTGCCACATCGACGCCACAGGCGATGATTTCAGGCAGGTCCATCGCCAGCATCTGATCGATCTTCTTACGGCTTTTCTCATCCCAGCCCAGCTGCAGCACACCGCTCCAGTGATGCTCATAGGTGACGGTTAATTGATCATACAGCCGCCGGGCAAAGCTGAAGGCCGAGGGGAAAAAAGTGGCAAGTGCCGGGTCGTGCTGATTGAGCAGCGGATAGAGCGCTCCCTGACGGTTGCCGGATGCGCCCAGCGCGGGCGCCTCATCGGCGCAATAAAGCGTTACCCGCCAGCCGCGACGCAGCAGCGCCAGCGCCAGGGTGGCACTGGCGACGCCGCCGCCAATCAGGGCTACATCACGCTGCTCCGCAGCCTGACGATGATACCAGGGCTGCGCGGCGGGCAGCGGAGGCGCATCCTGCAACGGCCCGCATAGCATTTCGCGCTTCGGACCAAATCCTTTGCGGCGGATGACCGCAAAGCCCGCCTGCTGCAGACCGCGCCGGACAATACCTGCGGCCGTAAAGGTCGCGAAGGTCCCCTGCGGCCGCGCCAGTTTTGCCATCATGCCGAACAGCTCCGGCGTCCACATATCCGGGTTCTTTGAGGGCGCGAACCCATCCAAAAACCAGGCATCTACCTGACGATTCAGGCTCTCATCCAGCTGGCCCATCAGCAGGTTAATATCGCCCAGCCACAGGTCGAGCGTGATGCGGCCGCCATCAAACAGCAGACGCTGACAGCCGGGCAGGGCAGCGGGCCACTGCGCCTGCAGCGCCTCCGCCCAGGGGGCCAGTTCGGGCCAGTGCTGCTGCGCCGCAGTTAAATCTTCACGGGTTAACGGAAATTTCTCAAAGCTGATGAAATGCAGACGTTTTAAAGTGGCGTCGGGCTGTTCGCGCTGAAACGCATCGAACGCCTGCCACAGCGTCAGGAAATTAAGACCGGTGCCAAAACCGCTCTCCGCCACGATCAGCAGATCGCGCGGATGCTCAGTAAAACGCTGGGGAAAACCGTTGCCGCCAAGGAAGACATAGCGTGTCTCTTCCAGACCGTTGTCATTAGAGAAATAGACATCGCCAAACGCTCGGGAAACAGGTGTACCCTGTTCATTCCAGTTTAGCTTTGCATGTTCAACCGGGGTCAATTTCACGGTAAAGGCTCGTTTTTCAGGCAGTGGCGCGATTCTAGCGACCCGCGTGACATGACGCAAATTTACAAAAGGAAATAGCTGATCGGACTTGTTCGGCGTACAAGTGTACGCTAGAGTGCATGCCAATTAAGAAGAAGTGGATGAGGAAGATTGAATGAAACGTGCTGTGATTACTGGCTTAGGGATCGTTTCCAGTATTGGTAATAACCAGCAGGAGGTGCTGTCATCTCTGCGTGAAGGACGCTCTGGCATCACCTTTTCTGAAGAGATGAAAGATTCCGGCATGCGTAGTCACGTCTGGGGTAACGTTAAATTAGATACCACCGGCCTCATCGATCGCAAAGTTGTGCGCTTTATGAGTGATGCGTCCATCTATGCTTATCTTTCCATGGAAGAAGCGATTAAAGATTCTGGCCTCAGCGCTGAAGCGTATCAGAGCAACCCACGTGTGGGTCTGATTGCGGGTTCAGGCGGCGGCTCCCCACGTTTCCAGGTATTTGGTGCTGACGCAATGCGCAGCCCACGCGGCCTGAAAGCGGTTGGCCCTTATGTTGTCACCAAAGCGATGGCCTCTGGCGTCTCTGCCTGCCTCGCAACGCCATTCAAAATTCATGGCGTAAACTACTCGATTAGCTCCGCCTGTGCCACCTCTGCGCACTGTATCGGTAACGCCGTTGAGCAGATCCAGCTTGGCAAACAGGATATCGTTTTTGCGGGCGGCGGCGAAGAGCTGTGCTGGGAAATGGCCTGTGAGTTCGACGCCATGGGCGCGCTCTCTACCCGTTACAACGACACGCCAGAAAAAGCGTCACGCACTTATGACAATGAGCGCGACGGCTTTGTTATCGCCGGTGGCGGTGGCATGGTCGTCGTTGAAGAGCTGGAGCATGCGCTGGCACGTGGTGCGCATATCTATGCCGAAATCGTCGGTTATGGTGCCACTTCAGACGGTGCAGACATGGTTGCTCCATCAGGTGAAGGCGCAGTGCGCTGCATGAAGATGGCGATGCACGGTGTCGATACCCCGATTGACTATCTGAACAGCCACGGAACCTCTACCCCGGTGGGTGATGTGAAAGAGCTGGGTGCGATTCGTGAAGTGTTTGGCGATAACACGCCATACATCTCAGCAACGAAAGCGATGACCGGCCACTCTCTGGGTGCGGCTGGCGTGCAGGAAGCGATCTACTCGCTGCTGATGCTGGAGCATGGCTTTATCGCGCCAAGCATCAACATCACCTCGCTTGATGCGGCAGCAACCGGTATGAACATCGTCACTGAGCCGATGGAAAAAGAGCTGACTACCGTGATGTCTAACAGCTTTGGTTTTGGCGGCACCAACGCCACATTGACCATGCGTAAATATCAGGCGTAATTATTACGTCAGCACCCTGAAGGGCCGGCTTGCCGGCCCTTTTTGTTTTACAGCCCATCCGCTTTACCTCATTCAACCCTCCGTTTTAGCCCTCCCGCTGCAGCAGCCGCAGCAATGTATCGCATCCTGCCACAATCTCGTCAGGCGTCAGTGCGGCAAAGCCCAGCATCCAGCCTTGCTGAGATGAAGGCCCGGCATAGAGCGGACTCAGACGCGGCAGCAGCAAACCCTGTTGAGCCGCCAATGCGCTTAATCGCGCTTCATCCTGTTGCAGTCTGACAGTTACCTGTAATCCGCCGCTGCTGACAATCGGCGTGATCCACGGCGACAGTTGCTGAGCGATTAGCGTCAGCAGCAGATCGCGACGGCTGTGATAGAGCTGACGCATCAGCCGCAGATGGCTGGCGAAATGTCCCTGTTGCAGAAAGGCGGCGGTGACAGCCTGCGGCAGCAGGGCGCTGTGTCCATCCAGCACGCTGCGTGCCTGGCCTATGGGGGTAATCAGCGCAGGCGGGACCACCATCCAGGCCAGCCGCAGGGAGGGAAACAGCGACTTCGAGAAGGTGCCCAGCGTAATCACCCGCTGATGGCGATCCAGTCCCTGTAGCGCAGGGATAGGACGTTCGTCGTAGTGAAATTCGCTGTCATAATCGTCTTCGATCAGCCAGCACCGGTTGCGCTGCGCCCAGTCCAGCCACGCCAGGCGTCGCGTCAGGCTCAGCGTCACGCCGGTAGGGTAATGATGCGATGGCGTCAGATACATCAGTTTTGCACTGCCGCTGGCGGGGATGGCACCTTCGGCATCGACCTCAATCCCGCGCACCTGTGCGCCGGCAGCCAGAAAGGCGTTACGCGCACCAGGATAGCCCGGCTCCTCCATCCATACCTCATCACCGGGATCGACGAACATCATTGCCAGTAACTGCAGTGCCTGTTGTGAACTGGTCAGAATGATCACCTGTTCCGGCTGGCATGCCACGCCCCGGGAAAGTGCCAGATAATCCGCGAGTGCGCTGCGTAACGGCAGGTAGCCGCAGGGATCGCCGTATCCCATTGCGGCACTGCCCAGTGAACGCTGCACGCTGCTGCCGAGGCGTCGCCACGTGTCATGGGGAAAAGCGCGTAACTCCGGTGAACCGGCGGCGAATGCATGGGGAAAAGGGGGATCCTGACAGCCACCGGTTGCCAGTACCTGCTGGCCCCGCGCCGAGAAACGGACGGGCTGAGGCCGGGCTGGAAATGATGATGAGTGGGTGGGGATGATGATGGCAACAAAAGTACCGCGACCGGTCTCGCGTCGCAGATAGCCTTCACTTTCCAGCTGTCCGTAGGCCGCTTCCACCGTCACACGTGACAGACGCAGATCCTGCGCCAGCTGCCGACTGGACGGCAACTGCTGACCAGCATGCAGATGGTGCCGGTTGATCGCCAGTCGCAGGGTAGAGCAGAGCCGCTCGCGCACGCCGCCACTGGTCTGATGCTGGAAAAGTTGTAATAACGGTGAAGACATATGGGTCTTATACCTGATGGGGAATGGGTATCAGTAAGCAGTCCACTTTGCCGTAAACTGCAGACTCACCACAACAGGAGAATCGCTATGTCATCGGTTTTACGAGTTCCGGCCGCCACCCCGCAGCAAAGCCTCGACTATCTGCAGGCAAAACTCGCTTTTTACACCGACGCCTGGGATCTGGCGGAAGATCTGGAACGGCAAATCCCGGATATCGTGGTAATCGATGCTCGCGCGCCGGAGGCTTATCGCGCCGGGCATATTTGCGGCGCGATCAACTTTCCGCATCGCGAGATGGATGCCACTACCACGGCCCGGCTCGATCGCAGCAAAGTTTATGTCACGTATTGTGACGGCATTGGCTGTAACGGCTCGACGAAAGCGGCCTGGAAACTGGCCTCGCTGGGATTTCAGGTGAAGGAGTTGATTGGCGGGCTGGATTTCTGGAAACGTGACGGTCATCCGCTGACCTGGGGTGATGCACCGGGCGAATGGCCAGTCGCCGCGCCCAAAGCATTCTGTAGCTGTTAACTCAGAGGACCAGCCAGAGTAAAAGGGTGATGACAACCAGAGCGACAAAGAAGCCCAGCAGGGGGCGCTCTGCCAGAGGCTGAATCGCGGGCGGCAGCGACGCAACAAAGGGTGACCAGATCGGCTGGGGTTTTATCTCGCTGGCAGCCAGCGGCTGTTCGAGAAGTTTTTCTGCCCGGTCGGCGCGCCGGCTGAACAGGAAGTTCAGCAGATCCTGGGTCTGCGTTACGGTGAGCACCGTCTGCGGTGTCGCCTGGAAACGCTGCTGGCTGTAATCCTCCAGTTGCTGCCGCTCCTGCTGATCAAGCGGCTGTTTCAGGGACGCTTCCAGCAATTGCAGCGTCGGTGCGCTGTGCTGACTCAACGTCTGGCGCACCTGCAGATACTGGGTCAGCAGCGGGAAGTGGCGCGACGGGATGGGATCACCGCTGGTGAGGTTGACCAGTTTCAGCGCAGCCGTCCACAGCTTACCGGTGGATTCGCCAGTGGCAGCGGCCAGGCGTACTACCTGCTGATTCAGCGTATGGTGCTCGGCAGGCAGCAGCGTGCGATCGCTGACGCGGATCTGCTGCGGCTGAGGAATCGTCATCTGCCCGTTCTGCAGCATCGTCAGCACCTGGCGCAGCTGATCCTGGCTCAGCGCGCTCAGTACGGTCTGACCAAATTGCTGACGGATAAAGTCGCTGACGGCCTGACGGTTATTCCCTTTCGGCAGCAGATCGGTGAGCTGGGTCATCAGCTGGCGTGTGGCATGCCCATTTTGCGTCTGCGTAAGGCGGCCATTAAGGTACTGTTCCGCTGCCGGAAAATGACGCGACTGTAATTCCGCTTCACTCTTTACGCCCACTTCATGGCGTACGCCCGCCCACAGTTCAGGCGCTTTAAGATTACTGAGCGATGAGATACGCACGATCAGGCGTTCTAACGTTGTGCGCTGCGCAGGGGAGAGGGGCTGTTCACCGGCCACTGAACCGTGACGCGTTACGCCAGTTTGCGGATTGACAGATGAACGATCGCCGACCGGCACACCGGGGCCGCTGAGTGGTTGCATGGCGGATTCCTTGGGAAAACAGAACAGCGTGGGGTGCGCCGGAAAATGAATAGGCCATGATAGCAAAAGCCCCCGGGAAATCCCACGGGGGACATGCGTTTCGGCGCGAGATTTACGCTTCAGCTGTAGCCTTTCTTCACTGCCATCCTCAACAGTACCCTCACTCGCCACAGCCGCTACCCGTAATCTGCCGGCCGCGCTATTCAGGGCTGCGGGTGGCTCACCGGTTTACGGCGGGATAAGGGGGTACGCAGCCGCTGCGCCAGTATCACACCGCCAAGCGTCAGACCGCCGCCAATCCAGTGGTAACTGTGTAGTTGCTCATGCAGGAAAATCACCGCGATCACCGCGGTAAATACCGGGATCAGATTCATAAAGATACTGGTGGTGCTGGCACCCAGACGCTGCACACCGTGGATCCACAGGAACGGCGCGATGATCGAAGCAAACAGACCGGCAAAGGCCACCAGCGGCAGGTTGTGCCGGTTAAGCGCCACCTCGGGGGCCAGCAGAAAACCAGGCAACAGCAGCACGACACCGAATAAAATCTGCACATACAGGCTTTGCCAGATCGGCAGCGGCAGTGCCCAGCGCCGTGTCAGCACGCCATACAGCGCATAGGCGGCGGAGGCGGCCAGCATCAGCAGTTCACCTTTGCCCAGGCCATGATTCATCAGTTGCATCACGTTGCCCTCACTGACCAGCCACACCAGACCGGTAAAGGAGATGATGCTGCCGAGCAGGATGCCGAGCGTCGGCGCAATCCGCAGGATCACCACGCTCAGCAGTACGGTGAGCAGGGGGATGAGGGCGCCGATAATGCCCATAAAGAGTGCGCTGACACTGTGTGCTGCGTAGTAGGCGAGACTCTGATAGAGCACCATGCCGAGCAGGCCAAGGATCGCCAGCCGCCAGAGGTGCGGTTTAATGACCTGACGCGTGCGCCACACGCCGGGCAGCACAAAAGGCGTCAGCACCAGCAGCGCCAGTAACCAGCGGTAGAATGAGATTGCCGCCGGATCGATCGCATCCGCCGAGAGTTTGCTGACAATTGAGTTGATCGACCAGATTATTACCGCAAAGAGCGGGTACAGGAAAAACATGCTGACTCTCCACACGCCATAATGAGGCGCAGTGTACGCTTGTCCGGATTTATTCAGATAGTTAATATCGGACAAAATTAGTTGTGGAGCGGACAGAATGACCCTGAAAGTGATCTACCAGCCGCCCCTTGACGCGCCGCAACTGCGCTACTTTATGCGTTATGAGCAGGCCAATGCCCGCACCGAATATCTGCCGCATGCGCATGCCTGGGGTCAGCTCATTATGGTGAAAAGCCACGTACTGGAGATGCAGGTCGAGGGTGAGCGATTGCTGACACCGGCAGATATTCCGGTCTGGATCCCACCGGGTCAGCTTCATAGTAGCTATAACCATCGTCAGGCACAGTTCCGTACCTTTAATCTGGCGGCCCCATTATGCGCCGATCTGCCCCGGCGCGCCTGCCTGCTGCTGGTCGATCCCATTGCACACGCCATTTTGGATGAGTTTGCTGAGCAGCAAATCGAGCAACCCGAAACGGATGCGCAGTGGCGGCTGTGCGAGGTGCTGCGCGATCGCCTGCAGCTGGCGCAGGTACAGGAGAGTTATCTGCCCACCTCTGACGATAAATTTCTGGCGCCGGTGTTACATGCGCTGGAAGCGCATCCGGGCGATAACACCACGCTGGCAGGCTGGGCGGCGCGGGTCTTTACCACCGAACGGACGCTGGCGCGGCGCTGCCAGCAGCAGCTTCATATGACCTTTGGCGAGTGGCGGCAGCGGCTGCGGTTTCTGCGCGCCATTGTGCTGCTGGAGCAGGGGGAAAGCGTGCAGAGCATCGCCCATGAGCTGGGATACAGTTCAGCTTCGGCACTGATTGTGATGTTCCAGCAACAGGCGGGAACCACGCCCGAACGCTACCGTGCACGGTTAGGCTAACGCGTCGCTTTGTGCCAGAATAATTGCCTGATATGTAACTGACAGGAAAGCCGTGGTGAAAATTCTGGTCGATGAAAATATGCCTTATGCCCGTGAGCTATTCAGCCGTACCGGCGACGTGGTCGCGGTGCCGGGGCGTCCGCTGCCGGTGGCTGAACTGGCCGATGCCGATGGCCTGATGGTGCGCTCAGTCACCCAGGTTAATGAGGCCCTGCTGGCAGGAAAGCCGGTGAAATTTGTCGGAACCGCCACGGCGGGCACCGATCATATCGACGAGAACTGGCTGCAGCAGGCGGGCATTGCGTTCTCTGCCGCACCCGGCTGTAACGCCATTGCGGTGGTGGAATATGTTTTCTCTGCGCTGCTGCTGCTGGCGGAACGCGATGGTTTCCAGCTGCGTGACCGCACTGTCGGCATCGTTGGCGTCGGTAACGTCGGTGGGCGACTGCAAAAGCGTCTTGAGGCCTGGGGCATCAAAACCCTGCTGTGCGATCCGCCGCGCGCCGATCGCGGTGACGAGGGGGATTTCCTGTCGCTGGAGGCTGTGACAGAGCAGGCTGATATTCTGACGTTCCATACGCCGCTGTTTAAAGAGGGCCCGTATAAAAGCTGGCATCTGGCGGATGCGGCGCTGCTGATGGCGCTAAAGCCTAATACTATCCTGATCAACGCCTGTCGCGGCCCGGTGGTGGACAACAGCGCGCTGCTGGAGGTGCTGAAAATGCGGCACGATCTTAGCGTCGTGCTGGATGTCTGGGAGCCGGAGCCGGATCTGTCGCTGGCGCTGCTGGATAAGGTCGATATCGCCACGCCGCACATCGCGGGCTACACGCTGGAAGGCAAAGCGCGCGGCACCACCCAGGTGTTTGAAGCCTGGTGCGACTTTATTGGTCAGCCGCAGCAGGTGCCGCTCAGTACCTTACTGCCGGTGCCGGAATTCAGTGAAATCACCCTGAATGGCCCGCTGGATCAGCCAACGCTGAAACGCCTGGCGCATCTGGTGTATGATGTGCGCCGCGATGATGCCCCCCTGCGTAAAGTGGCGGCGAAACCCGGCGAGTTTGATCGCCTGCGCAAGCAGTATCAGGAGCGCCGCGAGTGGTCATCGCTGCAGGTGAACTGCGATGACGCCACAACCGCTGAGCTGCTGAACCAGCTGGGCTTTAACGCAATCATCTCCCCGGAATAGCGGGCGCTGCAGGTCAGGCGCCCTGGCGCGGTTTCCGCACTGAATTAATCAGTGAACGGAAGGCGCGCGCTGCTGGCATGTCTGCATGACGGCGGGTTCTGGGGGGATATACCCAATGGATTTCGGGTTGCATTGAGGCGGCAAGAGAACGAATCCCGATGCGCTTACTCAGGTAAGTGATTCGGGTGAGTGAACGCAGCCAACAAAGATGCAACGTGAAAGACGACGGGGATAAATCTGAATCCCTGGGCGGTGAATATCACCGCCTTCTGTTTTTATGTCATTGTCTGGAGTAAACCAACATGTCTGACGGCTGGAATATTGCGCTACTTGGCGCGACAGGCGCAGTAGGGAACGCTGTACTGGAACTGCTGGCGGAACGCCAGTTCCCGGTTGGTGAATTATATTTGCTGGCCAGCGAAAACAGCGCGGGCGAAATCAAACGTTTCGAAGGCCGCTCGGTGCGGGTCGAAAATGCGGAGACGTTCGACTGGTCACAGGCGCAGCTGGCCTTTTTCGTGGCGGGACGTGACGCCTCGGCGCGCTTTGCCGAGGAAGCGGCCAATGCCGGTTGTCTGGTAATCGACAGCAGCGAGCTGTTTGCGCTGGAACCCGATGTGCCGCTGGTGGTGCCGGATGTGAATCCGCAGGTGCTGGCAGATTATCGCAATCGCAACATCATCAGCGTGGCGGACAACCTGGTAAGCCAGCTGCTGACCGCAATTAAACCGCTGGTGGATGCGGCCGGATTGAGTCGTTTACAGGTGACTAACCTGATCTCAGTCTCCAGCTACGGCAAAGTGGCTGTCGATGCGCTGGCCGGGGAAAGTGCCCGCCTGCTGAACGGTATTCCGGCCGATGAACACCATTTTGGTCGTCAGCTGGCGTTTAACCTGATGCCACAACAGGCCGACGCAGAAGGCAGCGTGGAGAGTGAGCGTCGCCTGATTGATCAGGTGCGTAAGGTATTGCAGGACGAAGGCTTACCGATTGCGGTCAGCAGCGTACAGGCTCCGGTGTTCTACGGTAATGCGCAGATTGTGCATATCGAAAACCTGCGCCCGCTCTCTGCGGAAGAAGCGCGTGCCGAACTGGCGCTGGCGTCAGATATTCGTCTGAGCGAAGAGGATGAAGTGCCGACGCCGGTCACGGATGCCTCAGGCAACGGCGAACTGAGCATCGGCGCTGTGCGCAACGACTACGGTATCCCGGAGCTGCTGCAGTTCTGGTCAGTAGCGGACAACATTCGTTTTGGCGGCGCGCTGATGGCGGTGAAAACCGCTGAGAAACTGGTTCAGGAGTATCTGTAACCATGTCCGATGGTCAGACGCAAAAACTGGCGCTCGGCATCGAGTATGACGGTAGCCGTTACTACGGCTGGCAGCGTCAGAATGAAGTCCGCAGCGTGCAGGAGAAGGTAGAACGCGCGCTGTCGAAAGTCGCCGATCATCCGGTCAGCATTTTTTGTGCTGGCCGCACCGATGCAGGCGTACACGGGACGGGGCAGGTGGTCCATTTCGAGACCACCTCGCAGCGGCCTGATGGCGCCTGGACGCTGGGCGTCAACGCTAATCTGCCGCCGGATATTGCGGTGCGCTGGGTGAAAGCGGTGCCGGATGAATTTCATGCCCGCTTCAGCGCCACGGCCCGACGCTATCGCTACCTGATCTACAATCAGCGTCTGCGTCCGGCGGTGCTGGCGCAGGGCGTGACGCACTTTTACCATCCTCTGGATGCAGAGAAGATGCAGCGCGCCGGGCAGTGTTTGTTAGGCGAGAATGATTTCACCTCATTCCGAGCCGTGCAGTGCCAGTCGCGTACACCGTGGCGCAACGTGATTCACCTCAACGTGACGCGTCAGGGTCCCTACGTGATTGTGGATATCAAAGCCAATGCCTTTGTGCATCACATGGTGCGCAATATCGTGGGCAGCCTGATGGAGATAGGCTGCGGCAATAAGCCGGAGTCATGGATGGCAACGCTGCTGGCGGCGAAGGATCGGACATTAGCCGCAGCCACAGCCCGGGCAGAGGGGTTGTATCTGGTGGCGGTGGATTACCCATCCCACTTTGCGTTACCACAGCCGTCGATGGGACCGTTGTTCCTCGCGGATTAATTCACTTTCAGGACTTAAAAGGGCGCGCCATGGAGTTTCTCCATTTTCTGGTTGATTTTATTCTGCACATTGATGTGCATCTTGCCGAACTGGTTGCACAGTACGGTATCTGGATTTACGCTATTTTGTTCCTGATTTTGTTCTGCGAAACCGGTCTGGTGGTGACGCCCTTCCTGCCGGGTGACTCGTTGCTGTTTGTCGCGGGCGCACTGGCGGCGTTGCCGGGTAACGATCTTAATGTGCATGTGATGGTGGCATTATTAGTGGTGGCCGCGGTTCTGGGCGACGCAGTGAACTACACCATTGGCCGCCTGTTTGGCGAACGGTTGTTCAGTAACCCGAACTCGAAGATTTTCCGTCGCAGCCATCTGGATAAAACCCATGCGTTTTATGCCCGTCATGGTGGAAAAACCATTATCCTGGCGCGCTTCGTGCCGATCGTGCGAACCTTTGCGCCGTTTGTTGCCGGTATGGGCCATATGTCCTATCGCCACTTCGCGCTGTTCAACGTAACGGGTGCGCTGCTCTGGGTGCTGCTGTTCTCCTATGCCGGCTACCTGTTTGGCGATCTGCCGGTGGTGCAGGAAAACCTGAAGCTTCTGATTGTGGGCATTATCCTGGTCTCGATTCTGCCAGGTGTGATTGAAGTCTGGCGTCATCGCCGTCAGGCTAAGCAGCAGAAGCAGCCGTAAGGCTGCGCTCAGGGGTAAGACCAGATTTTTATCCACAGTCTGAACAGGTTGTGGTTTAATGAGCGACATTTACCGTCTGCTGAAGCGGTTTTCAGCAGTATCAAGACGACTGGACCAGGTCAGTTTTAAACAGAAAGGTCATCAATGAGCTGGATTGAACGCATTCTTAATAAAAGCACCGGAACGCCTGTGCGCAAAGCCAGTATCCCGGAAGGGGTCTGGACCAAGTGTGACAGCTGTGGTCAGGTGCTCTACCGCGCCGAGCTGGAGCGTAATCTTGAGGTCTGCCCGAAGTGTGACCATCACATGCGGATGCACGCACGTGAGCGCCTCGGCAGTGTCCTCGATCAGGGCACGATGGTTGAGCTGGGTAGTGAACTTGAACCTAAAGATCTGCTCAAGTTCCGTGACTCCAAAAAGTACAAAGATCGTCTGATCGCGGCCCAGAAAGACACCGGTGAGAAAGATGCGCTGGTGGTCATGAAAGGTCAGCTGCACGGCATGCCGGTTGTTGCGGCAGCCTTTGAATTTGCCTTTATGGGCGGTTCAATGGGCTCTGTGGTCGGTGCGCGTTTTGTACGTGCGGTTGAGCAGGCGTTAGAAGATAACTGCCCGCTGATCTGCTTCTCCGCCAGCGGCGGGGCGCGTATGCAGGAAGCGCTGCAGTCGCTGATGCAGATGGCGAAAACCAGTGCGGCACTGGCAAAAATGCGTGAGCGCGGTCTGCCTTATATTTCCGTGCTGACTGACCCGACTATGGGTGGTGTTTCGGCCAGTTTTGCCATGCTGGGCGACCTCAATATCGCGGAACCTAAAGCACTGATCGGCTTTGCCGGCCCACGCGTTATTGAGCAGACCGTGCGTGAAAAACTGCCGCCGGGCTTCCAGCGCAGTGAGTTCCTGATTGAAAAGGGCGCGATTGATATGATCATTCGCCGTCCGGAAATGCGCTACAAACTGGCAAGCCTGCTGGCAAAAATGATGAACCTGCCGGCACCGCTGCATGATGGTGAACAGTCCGCTCCGGCGACGACTGAATCGGAAAGCAACGAGGCCTGACAGGAGATAGAGAGGTGCGTCCAAAGCACCTCTTACCAATGCACCGTATACCGCAGCAGCAGCCTGCCAGGTATAAATAAGCAAAACGGGACATATGGACAATCTTCACCTTCCCCAAGCCACGTCGCCTTTGGCCACGTGGCTTTATTATCTTGAGCACCTGCATACTCAGGCCATTGAACTGGGTCTGGACCGTATTCGTCAGGTAGCGCTTCGTCTCGACCTGCTGAAACCCGCTCCTTTTGTCTTTACCGTGGCCGGTACTAATGGCAAAGGCACCACCTGTCGCACCCTGGAAACGCTGCTGATCGCCGCGGGTTACCGCGTTGGCGTGTACAGCTCACCGCATCTGGTGCGCTATACCGAGCGCGTTCGGGTTCAGGGAGTGGAGCTGAGTGAAGCGCAGCACTGCGCCAGTTTTGCGGAGATTGAAGCCGGACGTGCAGATATTTCGCTGACCTATTTTGAATTTGGCACGCTCTCTGCGTTGAATCTGTTCCGCCAGGCGCAGCTGGATGTCGTGATCCTCGAAGTCGGCCTCGGTGGACGGCTGGATGCGACAAACATCGTGGATGCCGATGTCGCGGTGGTCACCAGCATTGCACTCGATCACACCGACTGGCTTGGCCCGGATCGCGAAAGCATTGGGCGTGAAAAAGCCGGTGTGTTCCGGGCGGGGAAACCTGCGGTAGTGGGTGAACCAGATATGCCGCAGAGTATTGCCGTGGTCGCACAGGAAAAAGGTGCGCAGCTGATGCAGCGCAACCGTGACTGGTCGTGGCATGCGCAGGCAGAAAGCTGGTCACTGCGTGATGCGACGGGTGAGCTGAACGATCTGCCGCTGCCGCAGGTGCCGCTGCCTAACGCGGCGACCGCGCTGGTGGCGCTGCGGGTCTCCGGGCTTGAGGTCAGTGAGGCGCAGATTCGCGCCAGCCTGCCGCTGGCGATGCTGCCAGGCCGTTTTCAGACCCTCAGCGAATCACCGCGCGTTATTCTGGATGTCGCCCATAACCCGCATGCGGCAGCGTATCTGGCGTCGCGGCTGGCTGCACTGCCGAAACGCGGCAAAGTGCATGCCGTGGTGGGCATGCTGCATGATAAAGATATCGCCGGAACGCTGGCGGCGCTGGCACCGGTGGTCGATGCCTGGTACTGCGCGCCCCTCGAGGGTCCGCGCGGCGCCAGTGCTGAGCAACTGCTGAACAACCTGTCGCAGGGCGAGGCTTTTAGTTCGGTTGAGCTCGCCTGGCAGCAGGCACGCCAGCGGGCAGCGCCGCAGGACATTGTGCTGGTCTGTGGTTCATTCCACACCGTTGCACAGGTCATGGAATCGATTGAAACGGAGAAAGGACGTGGCAAGTAAGTTTCAGAACCGTTTAGTCGGCACCGTTATTCTGGTCGCCGTTGGCGTGATTGTGCTGCCAGGGCTGCTGGATGGTCAGAAAAAGCATTACAAAGAGGAGTTCGCCGCCATTCCGCTGGTGCCGAAACCTGACGATCAGCAGGACAGCGAAATGGTGCCGCCGGTAACCCAGTCGCTGCCGGCACAGCCGCCGGAAGGCGCGGGCAATGCGGTCAGCAGCAGCAATGGCAACGGTAAAACCAACGCTACGGCAGAGCAGGGTCGGACTCAACCGGAAGACGAGAGCGATCCGGTAGTGGTCTCGCCGCCGCCGGTCCATCAGTCTGTGCCCGCACAGACGGTGACGAAGCCGAAGGTCGTTGAGCAGCAGAAACCGAAAGTAACAGAGCAGCCTAAGCAGAAGCCGGTCGAACAGCAGAAGCCAAAAGTCGTGGAGCAGCCTAAACCTAAACCGGTTGAACAGCCTAAAGTGGTCGAACAGCCGAAGCAGGAAGAGCCGCCGAAAACGGCAGAGACGACAGCGCCGGCAGGGCAGGCTTATGTGGTGCAGTTAGGTGCGCTGAAAAACGCCAGCAAAGTGAATGAGATTGTCGCGCAGCTGCGGCTGTCGGGCTATCGCGCCTTTACCGTGCCTTCAACGCCGGTACAGGGTCAGATCACCCGCATTTACGTTGGGCCTGATGCGTCGAAAGCCAAAATGCAGAGTGCGGTTGGCGAGCTGAAAAGCATCTCAGGACTGGGCGGTGTCGTGAAGCCATACAGCGCCCGCTAAAACCGGCGATTGGCGCTGCCGATAGCAGTAACAGGCAGCGTCTTTTACCCCTCAGGCAGCGCGTTTAAAGCGCGCTGCCGTGCAAAATAGTCAAGATTTTCAACGGCCTGTCCGGCTGATAATCACCCGGGCGATAGCGTATTTTTTCATCGCCTTTTTTATGGATGCAGAAAAAGAAAACCGCTACGCAAACGTTTTCTTTTTCTGTTAGAATGCGCCCCGAACTGGATGCAGGGGTGCAATTGCACTGGCGCTGGAAGAGTTCATGATCTGGATTGATTACGTCATTATTGCGGTAGTTGGTTTTTCGGCTCTGGTCAGCCTGGTCCGTGGGTTTGTCCGTGAAGCCTTATCTCTTGTTACCTGGGGATGCGCGTTTTTTGTCGCCAGTCATTACTACGCCTACCTTGCAGTCTGGTTTACAGGTTTTGACGACGAACTGGTTCGTAACGGTATCGCCATCGGTGTGCTGTTTGTGGCGACCCTGATTGTGGGGGCCATTGTGAACTACGTTATCGGCACGCTGGTGGAAAAAACCGGCCTGTCGGGAACCGACCGGGTGTTGGGCGTCTGTTTCGGGGCATTGCGTGGTGTGCTGATCGTAGCCGCTTTGCTGTTCTTCCTCGATACATTCACTGGCTTTTCCAAAAGTCCGGACTGGCAACAGTCTCAACTCATTCCCGAGTTCAGTTATATAATCAGGTGGTTTTTTGATTACCTGAAAAGCACGTCGAGTTTTTTACCCCGGTGATGTGACCGGGAGTGCGGCTTAATGAGGAAATGACAACATGTGCGGTATTGTCGGTATCACCGGTTTCATGCCGGTCAACCAGTCGATCTATGACGCGTTAACGGTGCTCCAGCACCGCGGGCAGGATGCCGCAGGCATTTGTACTATCGATGCGCTGAAATGTTTTCGCCTGCGAAAGGCAAACGGCCTGGTCAGCGACGTTTTCGAAGCACGCCACATGCAGCGTCTGCAGGGCAATATGGGGATCGGTCACGCGCGTTATCCAACCGCGGGAAGCTCCAGTGCCTCTGAAGCGCAGCCATTCTATGTAAACTCCCCGTATGGCATCACCCTGGCGCACAACGGTAACCTGACCAACGCCCATGTGCTGCGTAAGCACCTGTTTGAAAAGGGCCGCCGTCACGTTAATACCACCTCAGATTCTGAAATCCTGCTGAACATCTTTGCGCAGGAGTTAGATCGTTTTCAAAACGATCCGCTGACAGCCGATAACATCTTTGCTGCGGTTGCTGCCGTGCATCAGCAGGTGCGCGGTGCCTATGCGGTGGTGTCGATGATTATCGGCCACGGTATGGTCGCCTTCCGTGATCCTAACGGTATCCGTCCGCTGGTGCTGGGCAAGCGCGTTATCGCTGATGGCCGCACCGAATATATGGTCGCCTCCGAGAGCGTGGCGCTGGATACGCTGGGCTTTGAGTTCATCCGTGACGTTGCACCGGGTGAAGCGGTTTATGTGACTGAGGCGGGCCAGCTGTCTACCCGCCAGTGCGCTGAAAATCCGAAAAGCAATCCGTGCCTGTTCGAGTATGTCTATTTTGCGCGTCCCGACTCCTTCCTCGACAAAATCTCGGTCTACAGCGCCCGTGTTCGTATGGGCACCAAGCTGGGTGAGAAAATTGCGCGCGAGTGGGAAGATCTCGATATCGACGTTGTGATTCCGATTCCTGAAACCTCCACCGATATCGCGCTGGAAATTGCACGTATTCTCGACAAACCCTATCGCCAGGGCTTCGTGAAGAACCGGTACGTTGGCCGTACTTTTATCATGCCGGGCCAGCAGTTACGCCGCAGCGCGGTGCGCCGCAAGCTCAACGCTAACCGCGCCGAATTCCGTGATAAAAACGTGCTGCTGGTGGATGACTCTATTGTTCGCGGTACCACCTCAGAGCAGATTATTGAGATGGCGCGTGAAGCGGGCGCAAAAAGGGTTTATCTGGCGTCAGCGGCGCCGGAAATTCGTTTCCCGAACGTCTACGGTATCGATATGCCCAGCGCCACGGAACTGATTGCGCATGGCCGTGAAGTGGAAGAGATTCGCCAGCTGATTAAAGCCGATGCGCTGATCTTCCAGGATCTGGACGATCTGATCGAAGCGGTTCGCGAAGAGAATCCGGACATTGCACAATTTGAGTGCTCGGTGTTCAACGGCATTTACGTGACGAAAGATGTCGATCAGCAATATCTGGAGTATCTTGAGTCGCTGCGTAATGATGATGCCAAAGCGCTTCAGCGGCAGAACGAAGTTGAAAACCTCGAGCTGCACAACGAAGGCTGATACCTTCAGCAGGCGGGCAGCATAAAACAGGGCGGGAGCAATCCCGCCCTGTTTGTTTTCAGAAACCCGCAGGCCGCGTATGATGGCCCATTGGCTGACATAAGGTTGGAATATGAAACGACTCATCATTGGCATCTCTGGCGCAAGCGGGGTGATCTATGGCGTGCGCATGCTGCAGGTGTTGCAGCAGGTGGAAGAAGTAGAAACGCATCTGGTTATGAGTCAGGCGGCGCGTCAGACGCTGGGGCTGGAGAGCGATTATTCGCTGCGTGACGTGCAGGCGCTGGCCGATGTGGTGCATGACGTGCGCGATATTGCAGCAAATATCTCATCTGGATCGTTTAAAACGCTGGGCATGGCGATTTTACCCTGCTCAATGAAAACGCTCTCTGGCATCGTCCACAGTTACAGTGACTCGTTGCTGACCCGTGCGGCTGACGTGGTGTTAAAAGAGCAGCGTAAGCTGGTGCTGTGCGTGCGCGAAACCCCGCTGCATGTTGGGCATCTGCGAATGATGACCACCGCCGCAGAGCTGGGTGCCATTATCATGCCACCCGTGCCGGCATTTTATCATCGGCCTGAAACGATCGATCAGCTGATCGATCAGACCGTTAACCGGGTTATCGACCAGTTTGATATCGAATTATCGGAAGATCTCTTCACGCGCTGGCAGGGTGCATAAAGTTCCGCTGGCGCACTTATTTAGTGCATAAGCGCGCCTCGGATCACTCTTCGTGCATTTGACGCACCAAAAGTTAACAACGTCGCTTTTTCTCTTTTACTTCACTGCTATATTCCCCTCACAAACACAGCGTTTTCGCCTGTCTGACATCACGCTAACAGCGTGGTTAACTTGCAGAACTGGCATGAAACATGCAAATTACTTTGCGCAAACACATCACGAACCACATAACAAAAAGCACTTCACTTGAGGGTAATCTATGAAAAAGCGTGTTCTGGCTCTTTCCCTGATGCTGGGCTTATCCAGTGCTGCCAGCGTTTTCGCGGCGGTTCCGGGTTCAATCCGTATCGGCACAGATCCAACTTACCCACCGTTTGAGTCGAAAAACGCGCAAGGCAAGTTAGTGGGCTTCGATATCGACCTCGCTAACGAAATCTGTAAACGTATTCATACCCAATGTACCTATGTTGAGAGCGACTTTGATGCGCTGATCCCTTCGCTGAAAGCGAAGAAAATTGATGCCATCATCTCCTCACTTTCCATCACAGCGAAACGTCAGGAAGAGATCGCCTTCTCGGAAAAACTCTACGCCGCTAACGCGCGTTTAGTCGCGCCGAAAGGATCGAAAATTGAGCCGACCATTGAGTCCCTGAAAGGCAAAAACATCGGTCTGCTGCAGGGCACCACCCAGGAAACTTACGCCAATCAGAACTGGCGGCCAAAAGGGGTAAACGTCACGCCTTATGCAAACCAGGATCTGGTCTATCAGGATCTGAATGCCGGTCGTATTGATGCTGCCTTCCAGGATGAAGTGCAGGCCAGCGAAGGATTCCTGAAGCAGCCGGTCGGTAAAAATTACGCCTTCGCCGGTCCGGCCGTGAAAGATGACAAGATTTTTGGCGTCGGTACCGGCATGGGACTGCGTAAAGATGACAGCGAACTGAAAGCCGCCATCGACAAAGCCTTTGCTGACATGCGTAAAGATGGCACCTACGACAAGATTGCGAAGAAATACTTCGATTTCAACGTGTACGGCGACTAACCATCCTGTCGCTTTACCCTCTGTGTCCGTTTTGCCGGGTCTGAGCCGGTTCTGCCAGGTGCAGAATCGGGTTCTTTTCCGCTAATGGCGGATGGCATCTGCAACAGAGAAGTAAAGCTAAACTGCCCGTCTCGCTTGCGGGCAGCGTTTCGTTTTCACCCCACGACAGGACCCTCTCGATGCTGTATGGCTATTCTGATGTAATTCTTCGGGGCACGCTGGTGACGCTGGAACTGGCGCTCACTTCCGTCGTGCTGGCAGTGCTGCTGGGCCTGATTGGCGCAGGCGCGAAACTGTCGCGCAGCCGGCCACTGGCGATGATTTTTGAAGGCTACACCACGCTGATTCGTGGCGTGCCAGACCTTGTACTGATGCTGCTGATCTTCTACGGTCTGCAGATTGTCCTCAACCAGATAACCGATGCGCTGGGTATGGCGCAGTTTGATATCGACCCGATGGTCGCCGGTATCATCACGCTCGGCTTTATCTATGGTGCCTACTTCACCGAAACGTTCCGCGGCGCCTTTATGGCCGTGCCTCAGGGGCAGATTGAAGCAGCAACCGCGTTTGGCTTTACCGGCGCGCAGGTGTTCCGCCGCATTCTGTTTCCGGCCATGATGCGCTACGCGCTGCCAGGCATCGGCAACAACTGGCAGGTGATTCTGAAAGCCACCGCGCTGGTCTCGCTGCTGGGGCTGGAAGATGTGGTGAAGGCGACGCAGCTGGCAGGAAAAAGTACCTGGCAGCCGTTCTACTTCGCCATTGTGGCCGGTGTGATTTATCTGGTATTTACCACGCTGTCAAACGGTGTGCTGTGGTGGCTGAACCGGCGCTATACGGTGGGTGTGAAGAGGGCGAGTTATGATTGATATTATTCAGGAATACTGGAAATCGCTGCTCTGGACTGACGGTTATCGTTTTACCGGTGTAGCTATCACCCTGTGGCTGCTGATCCTCTCGGTCACCATTGGCGGATGTCTGGCAATCCTGCTGGCGATAGCGCGGGTTTCCCCTAACCGGTTTATCAGCTTTCCGGTCTGGCTCTTCACCTACGTCTTTCGCGGCACGCCGCTCTATGTGCAGCTGCTGGTGTTCTACTCCGGCATGTACACGCTGGAGATTGTGAAAGGCACTGAACTGCTGAATGCCTTTTTCCGCAGTGGTCTGAACTGTACGCTGCTCGCCTTCACCCTCAACACCTGCGCCTACACCACGGAAATTTTTGCCGGTGCGATTCGCTCGGTGCCACACGGTGAAATTGAGGCGGCACGGGCGTACGGCTTCTCTACTTTTAAACTCTATCGCTGCATTATCCTGCCATCGGCGCTGCGTACGGCACTGCCGGCCTACAGCAACGAAGTGATTCTGATGCTGCACTCCACGGCGCTGGCCTTCACCGCCACCGTGCCGGATCTGCTGAAAATCGCGCGGGATATTAACTCGGCGACCTATCAGCCGTTTACCGCCTTTGGTCTGGCGGCTGTGTTGTACCTGATTATCTCTTACGTGTTGATCAGCCTGTTCCGCCTGGCGGAACGTCGCTGGCTGGCCCACGTGAAACCCTCTTCATCGCATTGAGTAGAACTATGGCTGACAATAAATTAAGCGTCACCGAATTGCATAAGCGTTACGGTGAACATGAAGTGCTGAAAGGGGTCTCGTTAACTGCTAAAGCGGGCGATGTGATCAGTATCATTGGATCGTCCGGCTCAGGGAAAAGTACCTTTTTACGCTGCATCAACTTCCTCGAAAAACCGAGTGAAGGCAGCATCATGGTGAATAACCAACAAATCACCTTAGTCCGTGACAAAGATGGTCAGCTCAAAGTGGCTGACAAAGAGCAGCTGCGCGCGTTACGTACCAGCCTGACCATGGTGTTCCAGCACTTTAATCTGTGGAGTCACATGACCGTGCTGGAAAACGTGATGGAAGCGCCGATTCAGGTGCTGGGGCTGAGTAAAGCGGCGGCGCGTGAGCGTGCCATCAAATACCTCGATAAAGTCGGAATTGATGCGCGGGCACAGGCAAAATATCCGGTTCACCTCTCCGGCGGTCAGCAGCAGCGTGTGTCGATTGCGCGCGCGCTGGCGATGGAGCCAGAGGTGTTGCTGTTTGACGAACCCACTTCGGCGCTTGATCCGGAGCTGGTCGGGGAAGTACTGCGCATCATGCAGAAGCTGGCTGAGGAGGGCAAAACCATGGTGGTCGTGACCCACGAGATGGAGTTTGCCCGTCACGTCTCCAGCCATGTCATTTTCCTGCATCAGGGTAAAATCGAAGAGCAGGGACCGCCTGCGGAACTGTTCGGCAGCCCGAAAAGCCCGCGTTTACAGCAGTTCCTCAAGGGATCGCTGAAGTAACGGTTAGATGTTAGTTAAGGCGAGGGAATCAGGGCACCGGCGTAACGTGCCCTGCGCAGAATAAGTGCGAGCCGCGTTTGAGATTTTGCGTCATCTCTGCGTTCTGCCCTCGCACTCTGCATCCATGCTGAGATATCACTTTTGCAGTAGCTTCAGCGCCGTATCCTCATCGGTCACCAGTCCCGATACCCAGCCGCCCTGTAATGCGGCACGGATTGCTGGATACTTGCGCTCGCTACCCGCAAAGCCAATAATTTTACGCTGAGTGCGGCTTTCCAGTCGCACGCTGGTCAGTAGCTCATCCGTTTCGCCCCATACCCGCTCACCCTGCTGATTGAAAAAGTGACCGAGCATTTCGCCCACCACGCCGCGCCCATTTAGCGCCTCGACCTGCGCATCTGTGATGAATCCCTCGGCATTCAAAGGACAGCCCGGCATCACTTCGCCAATACCCACAAAAGCCACGTCCGCCTGTAATGCGCGATCAATGACGCGCTGGTAAACCTTATGCTGAACCCACATCGCTTTATCCTCTGGGGTGTCGGCGTATAAGGGGGCGGGGATAAAGAAATACTTACCTTGCATCTTTTCGGCCATCTTCAACGGTACGTCATAGCGAGTACCGGAATCATCCCGCGCGATGGCACCAATCATGGAAACGCAATGATGCTGCGGGCGATCAACCCAGGGTAGCGCATCAATCATTGAGCGCAGGGTTTTACCGGAACCAATACCGAACACCTGAGGCGTTTCCTCATTGATGAATTGTGTCATCACCGCCGCGCCTTCAACTGCCAGCATTTGTTGAATAGCCTCATCATTCAGACTGGCAGATGGCACAACGCGGCACAAATCCAGACCAAACTTCGCCTGTACCTCACGCGCCAGCTGCAGACAGTGTGTGACGGGATGATCAATTTTTACGTTCACCATGCCCATTTCACGTGCACTGGATACCAGCCGCTGCGCTACCTGTCGTGACAATCCCAATGCCTGCGCAATCTCCTGCTGTGTCACGCCTGCGACGTAATACATCCATGCGGCACGTGCGGCCAGCTCCTGCTTTTTTTCTTCTCTGCTCATCACGATGTTCCGTCGAATTTGAGGGGACATCTTAACGCCGTGCGGGTCGAAAAGCACTAACTGAGCAAAAGCCCGGAATGGGAGCAAAAATATTATTTGTGACTCAGCTCGCAGAAGGATCTTCGTAATAGGCACTATGCTACAGGTCGTCGGGCAAATGCCCTTAGGTGTGGCAAATGTTTAAATGAGGCGATTATGAACAACCAATCAGTGTGGATGCACATCGGCGCGGGATCTTTTCATCGTGCACATCAGGCGTGGTATCTGCATAAACTGCGTGAGCAGGGTGATGAAAGCTGGAGCATCGCGCTCGGCAATATCCGTAATGACGCAGTGCCGCTGCTCAATCAGCTCGCGGCGCAGCAGGGAGAATATGTGCTGGAAACCGTGACTCCTGCAGGTAAGCGCGACTACGAAACCATCACTTCGCTGCGCAAAATTTTGCCCTGGGACAGTGATATCAGTGCGTTGATCGAGCAGGGGGCCAGTGCGGAAACGCGTGTGATTAGCTTTACCGTGACCGAAGCGGGTTACTACCTGACGCCCGCGTTTACCCTGGATCTCAATCAGGCAGATGTGAAGGCCGATCTGGGTGGCGATATCCGCACCCTTTACGGTGCACTCAGCCATATTCTGACACAGCGTGTTGCGCAAGGCGGTCCGCCGGTTACGCTGCTGAACTGCGACAATCTGCGGCACAATGGTGAGCGTTTCCGTGACGCCTTCCTGACGTTTCTTACGGCCAAAGGCGATACCGCGCTGGCCGACTGGGTGCGCACGCAAACCCGTTCACCGAATACCATGGTTGATCGCATTACACCCCGTCCTACTCCGGAGGTGGCAGAACGCGTGCAGGCGGCGACCGGCAAACAGGATGGCACAGCAGTAATGGCCGAATCTTTTATTCAGTGGGTCATTGAGGATGATTTTATTGCCGGGCGCCCGGCGCTGGAAAAGGTCGGTGTTGAACTGGTGGAATCGGTACTGCCGTGGGAAGAGGCGAAAATTCGCATCCTCAATGCGACACATGCTGCGATTGCCTGGGCGGGCACACTGATTGGTCTGAACTATATCGATGAGAGCACCAGCCATCCGGCGATTTATCAACTGGCTCACGACTATGTGACCCAGGATGTCATTCCTTCTCTGTCTCCCAGCCCGCTTGATTTAGCGGATTATCGTGACGTGGTGCTGGCCCGCTTCAGTAATCCTTACATTAAAGATACCAATCAGCGCGTCGGTGCCGATGGTTTATCCAAAATTCCCGGCATGGTGACGCCAACCCTGCAACAGTGCTACCAGCGCGGTGCGCAGCCCACCGCAACGGCGGTGATTCCGGCACTGTTCTTCCTGTTTATGCAGCGATGGGCCGAGGACAATTTACCCTATTGCTATCAGGACGGTGCGCTACAGGTCGATACGCTACGTAAGCAGTTCGCCAGCGCCGATCCGCTCCATGCGTACCTGAGTGATAGCGCGCTGTTTGCGGAACTGGCATCTGATAAGGCGTTTCATGAGTTAGTCACCCGCCGTGTTGCGAGTTTGCAGCAGTGGCTGAAACAGCCTGAACTGGCGGCGGTGTAATTATGTATCTCGGCATTGATATTGGTACCTCAGAGCTTAAAGCGCTGATCATTAATACGCACGGTGAGATTGTGGCGGCTCAGCACGCCACGCTAAGTGTGCAGCGTCCCCATCCCCACTGGGCTGAACAGGATCCTGAATGCTGGTGGCAAGCCTGCAGCGAGGTTCTGGCGGGATTACGTCATCAGTTTCCTCTGGCATGGGCCGCGATTCGCGCTATTGGATTATCGGGACAGATGCACGGGGCCGTGTTGCTGGATGCCGGGGGGAAGGTGCTGCGTCCGTGTATCCTCTGGAACGACACGCGCAGTGCACCGCAGTGTGAAAGGCTACGGAAGAGCAATGCCCGGATAATGGAAATTAGCGGCAATATGATTATGCCCGGCTTCACTTTGCCGAAACTGCACTGGGTCGCGGAAAATGAGCCAGAAATTTTCAGCGGCATCGATAAGGTCCTGCTGCCGAAAGATTACCTGCGCTGGCGTCTTACCGGGCGCTTTGTCAGTGAGCCTTCGGATGCTGCCGGAACGCTGTGGCTCGATGTCTCCCGGCGTGACTGGTCGGAAGAACTGCTGGCCATCACCGGACTGAAGCGTGCCCAAATGCCTGAACTGGTAGAAGGCAGTGCCATAAGTGGACGCCTGCAGCCGACGCTGGCGAGCGAGTGGGGTTTATCTACTGCGGTTACTGTCGCGGGAGGCGGCGGTGACAATGCCGCATCGGCAATCGGTGTGGGGGCGGTGAATCCCGGTGATGCGTTTATCTCATTGGGTACCTCCGGTGTGATTTTTGTCGTAAACGACCGCTTACGGGCTGACCCTCACTGCGGGGTGCACGCCTTTTGCCATGCGTTACCGGGCCGCTGGCACCAGATGAGTGTGATGCTTAGCGCCGCCAGTTGTCTGCGCTGGTTGTGCAATCTGCTGTCGGTCAGTGAAAGCCAGCTGATGGAGGAGATGGTCCAGCTCAGTGATGAGCAAGTGCGTAGCGCCCCGGTTTTCCTGCCCTATCTGTCTGGTGAACGCACACCACATAACGATCCTGACGCATCCGGTTCTTTCTTCAATCTGCACCATGAAACCCCGCGCGCCTTGCTGGGCTATGCGGTGGTTGAAGGCGTGGCATTTGGGCTGGCTGATGGGTTGAGTGTGCTCGGCGATGCCAGGCATCACATTCAGCAGTGCAGCCTGACCGGTGGTGGCGCACGTAGCACATTGTGGGCTCAATTGATTGCCGATGTGCTGCAACTGCCCATTGTTACCCATCCCGCCAGCGCATCTGGCGCGCTGGGTGCGGCACGTTTAGCGTGGCTGGCTGATGGCGGCCTTGAGCATGAGGTGTGTCTGAAGCCGGCTGTGCAGGCGCGCTACCAACCGGACGAGACGCGCGGTGCCGTGCTGCAAAAGCGGCTATGTCTGTTCCGGGAACTCTACGTCCAGCAACAACAGGTGCGCAGTTTGCTGCCTGCATAACGACTAACCAGACAGAAGGTAATTGTGATGCAATCGAACGAATACTGGTTTGGCTTACCGAAAAAGATGTTCTGGGGTTTCCTCGCTATCGCAATCTTTATGGCGGGTGATGGCTTTGAAATGGCGTTTCTGTCGCGCCATATCACCGATATGGGCTTTACGCCCGCGCAGTCTGCAGTCGTATTCACCTTCTATGGCTTAGCGGCAGCCCTGGCGGCCTGGGCATCTGGCGTGGTAGCCGAGTTGATCACACCGCAGCGCGCGATGATGATTGGCTTTGTGTTATGGATCGTGATGCATACGCTGTTTATGTCGCTGGGGCTTGGCCTGCGCAACTATCCGCTGATGGTGCTGTTCTACGGCATTCGCGGGCTGGCTTATCCGCTGTTTATCTACTCTTTCATGATGATGCTGGTGCAGGTCTTACCGCGCGAAAAACTGGCGGCGGCGACCGGCTGGTTCTGGGCGATGTATTCTGTCGGCATCGGGGTGATTGGCAGCTATCTGCCAAGTCTCACCATTCCGATGCTGGGGGAAACGGGGACGCTGTGGCTGGCTATTATCTGGGTGGCATGTGGTGGGATCCTCGCATACTTCAGCCTGCGCAAGGTACCGGTGGATCGCTCTCGTGTGAATTTGCCGATGCGTGACAAGATGACAGAGATGGCGCGTGCCGTGACCATCCTGTTCACCAATCAGAATGTGTTTTATGCCTGCCTGATTCGCATCATCAACACGCTGTCGCTGTTTGGTTTCGCCATTATCATGCCACTGCTGTTTGTCGATCGTCTCGGCTTTACCATCTCTGAATGGCTACAAATCTGGGCGGTGTTCTTCTTTGTCACTATATTTACGAATATCTTCTGGGGCCTCACGGGAGAGAAGCTGGGCTGGATCCGTCAGGTGCGCTGGTTTGGTTGCCTGGGGATGGCCATCTCCAGCCTGACCTTTTATTATCTGCCGCTGTATGCGGGTCATAACTTCTGGGTCGCATTAATCCCTGCGGTAATGCTGGGCATTTTTGTCGCCGCGTTTGTACCGATGACCGCTGTATTTCCCACGCTGGAACCGCATCACAAAGGCGCTGCGGTCTCTATTTACAACCTCTCCGCAGGACTCAGTAACTTTGTGGCACCGGCTATCGCCTCAGTCATGCTGCCGTTCTTCGACATTGTCGGTGTGGTATGGGCCTATACCGGGCTATACGTGTTCGCTGGCGTGCTGACCTTTATTATTCGTGTGCCACAACCGGGGCATACGCGTGAAGAGAAGGTAGTGAAGTCGCGTGTAGCAGAGCAGCGTAACTAACGAAACATACGGCGGCCCAGGGCCGCCGTATGTTTATCCTGCGACATCCTGCAACGCTTCCTGCAAATCGTACCAGCGGAAGCCAAAGCCTGAGGCTTCCAGCCGTTTTGGCAGCACATGCTGTCCTCCCAGCACCAGCACCGACGATTCGCCCATCATCAGTTTAATGGCGCTGGCAGGCGTGCGCATAAAGGCCGGACGATGCATAACCCGGCCCAGGGTGGCGGCAAACTGCTCGTTACGCACCGCGTAGGGAGCGACCATATTGAACGGACCCCGCAGATCGTCATGCTCCAGCAGCCAGATAATGGCGTTTAGCATGTCATCAATGTGAATCCACGGCATGTACTGTTTACCACTGCCAATCGGCCCGCCGATGCCGAGTTTAAAGGGCAGCTTCATTTTGCTGAGTGCGCCGCCCTCAGACGCCAGCACCACGCCGGTTCGCAGCAGGCAGACGCGGGTGCGTTCGCTTTCAGCCGCGAGCGCCAGTTGCTCCCAGCGGGCGCAGAGCTGATGAGTAAACTCATCCTGACCCTGATCCTCTTCAGTCAGCACCAGATCGCCGGTGTTGCCATAAAAGCCGGTTGCCGAACCTGAGATCAACACGGACGGTGGCGTGGCGCTGGCGTTGATCAGTGAGACAATCTGCTCGGTTATCTGCCAGCGGCTTTCACACAGCTGCTGTTTATGCGGCTCCGTCCAGCGTTTGTCGGCAATAGGTTCTCCCGCCAGATTAATGACCGCATCGATCGTATCCAGGTTCGACTGTTGCGCCAGCCCTGACCAGAGCGCGACCTCTTCGCCCAGTTTTTCACGCGCGCTGACCACGTCCCGCGTCACCACACTAATCTGATGCCCCAGCTGTTGCAGGCGCGGAATCAGGTGACGGCCAATCAGTCCCGTGCCACCGGTAATAAGAATGTGCATGTTGCGGCTCCCTTGATGTTTTTGTTATTTGCATCTTTCAGCATAGAAGAGTCGAGCCACTCTATCGTGAGTCGCGTCGCGCTTTCTTATTCCGGAGGCAGAGATCGGATCAGCTCAGCGTTGCCTTCCCAAATAAAAATCGGTAAACATGATGCAACCCTGACAGCCAATTGAGGTAACCGATGAATTATCCGTCCATCACCCTGTGGTCAGATTCATCATTTTTCAGTCCTTACGCCATGTCGGCCTATGTTGCTCTTACCGAAAAAGGGATCCCTTTCCAGCTGAAGCGCGTCGATTTGTCGCAGAATCAGCAATACGCCGCGGCTTACCGCGAGCTGTCGCTGACCTGCCGGGTCCCGACCCTGCAGATTGATGCGTTCCTGTTAAGCGAATCCTCGGCGATTACCGAATATCTTGAAGAGCGCTTTCCGGCGCCCGAGTTTGAGCGCCTCTATCCCCGCGACCGCGAGAAGCGTGCCCGCGCCAGAGAGATCCAGGCCTGGCTGCGCAGTGACTTCCTGTGGATACGTCAGGAGCGTCCCACAGAAGTGCTGTTTGCCGGTGAGCGCTTTGCGCCGCTGACCGCATCAGCGCAGCAGGCTGTGGATAAACTGGTTATGGCCGTCGATCGCCTGCTGCCGGACGGGCAACAGAACCTGTTTGGCGAGTGGTCAATTGCGGATACCGATCTGGCGGTGATGCTTAACCGGCTGGTATTGCATGGCGATCCTTTGCCCGCGCGTCTGCGGGATTATGCTGAGTTTCAGTGGCAGCGAGCCTCAGTACAGCTGTGGTTAGCAGAAAGTGGTAAAAATCGGTAACAGCCAGGGCTTGCTCAGGCTGCCGGAAGTGATTACCTTACGCCACATAAAAATAAAGACGTGGCAAACTGCGTACCCAAGTGTACGCCAAACAGGAAAGGGTTACGGATGGTGGATCAAACTGCGGGTGACGGCATCGAGTGGGTCGATATCGTAAACGAAGAGAATGAAGTTGTTGCTCAGGCAACACGTGCGCAGATGCGCGCTGAGTGCCTGCGTCACCGCGCTACCTATATTGTGGTTCATGACGGTATGGGCAAGATTCTGGTGCAGCGTCGCACTGAGATAAAAGATTTTATGCCGGGCAAACTGGACGCAACCGCAGGCGGCGTGGTGCAGAGCGGTGAAGATATGCTGGAGTCTGCGCGACGTGAAGCGGAAGAGGAGTTAGGGATTGCCGCGGTGCCGTTTGCTGAGCATGGCAAATTCTACTTCGAAGATCAGCACTGTCGCGTCTGGGGCGGACTGTTCAGTTGTGTGTCACATGGGCCATTCGCCATGCAGGAATCGGAAGTCGATGAGATTATCTGGATGACGCCCGATGAGATCACCGCACGTTGTGATGAGTTCACTGACGATTCGCTTAAAGCGCTCTCTCTGTGGATGAGCCGCAACGGCGATAACCGGGCCTGAAAACGGGCGCTTTAACGCGTCTCAGCGATCCGCATTAAAGCCTCCGGCTCTGTTACCGGCGAAAAAAAGGCATGCCCTGGGGCATGCCTTTTGCGTTCTTACCTGACGCTTAGCCTTGTTCAGCCTGCTGAGACTGAATAGCGGTTAAGGCGATGGTATAGACGATGTCATCAACCAGCGCACCGCGCGACAGGTCGTTAACCGGCTTACGCATACCCTGCAGCATCGGCCCGATTGAGATCAGATCGGCTGAACGCTGTACCGCTTTATACGTGGTGTTACCGGTGTTCAGATCCGGGAAGATAAAGACGGTGGCGCGACCGGCAACCTGTGAATCTGGCGCTTTCGACTTCGCCACATCTTCCATAATCGCGGCGTCATACTGCAGCGGACCATCAATGACCAGATCAGGACGTTTTTCCTGCGCGATACGCGTTGCTTCACGCACTTTTTCAACGTCGCTGCCTGCACCTGACGTGCCGGTAGAGTAGGAGATCATCGCAACACGTGGATCGATACCAAAGGCTTTAGCAGAGTCGGCTGACTGAATTGCGATCTCAGCCAGCTGCTCAGCGGTGGGATCCGGGTTAATCGCGCAGTCTCCGTAAACCAGCACCTGCTCCGGCAGCAGCATAAAGAACACCGATGAAACCAGTGAGCTGTTAGGCGCAGTTTTGATCAGCTGCAGAGGCGGACGAATGGTGTTGGCGGTGGTGTGAACCGCACCTGAAACCAGGCCATCCACTTCGCCACTTTCCAGCATCATGGTGCCCAGCACCACGTTATCTTCCAGTTGTTCCTGGGCGACCACTTCGGTCATCCCTTTGCTCTTACGCAGCTCAACCAGACGCGGCACGTAGTTTTCACGCACCTGTTCCGGATCAACAATCTCAACCCCTTTGCCCAGTTCGACACCCTGAGCCGCAGCAACACGCTGAATCTCATCCGGGTTGCCTAACAGTACGCAGGTGGCGATACCGCGTTCAGCACAGATAGCGGCCGCTTTAACCGTACGCGGCTCGTCACCCTCTGGCAGCACGACGCGTTTGCCCGCTTTGCGCGCCAGCTCAGTCAGCTGATAGCGGAAGGCCGGTGGCGACAGGCGACGGCTGCGCTCTGACGTGGCGGTCAGTGACTCAATCCAGTCAGCATTAATGTAGCTGGCAACATATTCCTGCACTTTCTCGATGCGCTGCGTGTCGTCAGCGGGCACTTCAAGATTAAAGCTCTGCAGGCTCAGAGAAGTCTGCCAGGTATTGGTTTTCACCATGAACACCGGCAGGCCGGTCTGGAAGGCACGGTCACAGAGGCGCGCGATACGATCGTCAATCTCGTAGTTACCGGTCAGCAGGATAGCGCCAATCTCAATGCCGTTCATGGCGGCCAGACAGGCGGCGACCAGTACATCCGGGCGGTCTGCGGAAGTCACCAGCAGTGAGCCTGGACGGAAATGCTCCAGCATGTGCGGGATACTACGGGCGCAGAAGGTGACCGATTTAACCCGGCGGGTCTGAATCTCACCTTCGTTGATGATGCGCGCATCCAGGTGGCGGCACATATCGATTGCGCGGGTGGCGATCAGATCAAAGCTCCATGGCACGCAGCCCAGCACCGGCAGCGGGCTGTCTGAGAACAGCTGCTTAGGATCGATATTGGCGATGCTGGCTTTTGACGAGTCATCAAAAATTTCTGACAGGTCAGGGCGGGTACGCCCCTGATCATCGACCGGCGCGTTGAGTTTATTGATGATCACGCCAGTGATATTTTTATTCTTCTGACCGCCGAAGCTGCTCTGCGTCAGTTCAATGCGCTCTTTCAGCTGGGCCGGAGAGTCATTGCCCAGCGCCATCACGAAGACGATTTCCGCATTCAGGGTTTTCGCGATTTCATAGTTCAGCGCGTTGGCGAACTGATGCTTACGGGTAGGGACCAGACCTTCAACCAGTACCACTTCCGCATTCTGCGTGTTGGCATGGTAACGGGAGATGATCTCTTCCATCAGCACATCCTGCTGGTTCGATCCCAGCAGTGATTCAACACGTGACATCTGCAGCGGTTCAGCGGCAGGAATCGAAGAGTTCTTACGGATAATAGTGGTGGTTTGATCCGGCGTATCGCCGCCGGTACGCGGCTGAGCAATCGGCTTAAAGACGCTGAGCCGAACGCCTTTGCGCTCCATGGCGCGGATAACGCCGAGGCTGACGCTGGTCAGGCCGACGCTGGTGCCGGTCGGAATGAGCATAATTGTACGTGACACGTTTGAACCTCTCAGTAATGGCAGGGTGTCAAAAACAACTCCGTCAGCCTGAGCTGACGGAGAGAAGTGTTTACGCAGTCAGACGCGCGGCGTCCTGGGCGATGACCAGCTCTTCGTTGGTCGGGATCACCAGCGCCGGGCGGGTGCCTTCTTTATTGATGTAACCAGACTTGCCGAAACGGGCCGCCAGGTTGCGATCGTGATCGACGTCAAAGCCCAGCAGTGCCAGTTTTTTCAGTGAGAGTTCACGAACCATCGCGGCGTTTTCACCGATGCCGCCAGTAAATACCACGGCATCAAGGCGGCCATCCATCAGCGCAGTGTAGCTGCCGATATATTTCGCCAGGCGATGACAGAAGACATCCATTGCGCGCTTCGCATCTTCTTTGGTGGTGTAGTTATCTTCCACGTAGCGGCAGTCGCTGGTGACTTCGGTCAGACCTAACAGGCCAGACTCTTTGGTCAGCAGTTTATTGATGGCATCGACGCTCATACCCAGCGTATCGTGCAGGAAGAAGATAATTGCCGGGTCGATGTCGCCACTGCGGGTACCCATCACCAGGCCTTCCAGTGGGGTCAGGCCCATTGAGGTGTCCACACACTCGCCGTTGCGAATGGCAGAGACAGAACCGCCGTTACCGAGGTGGCAGGTAATAATATTCAGTGACTCAAGCGGCTTGTTGAGCATTTTGGCCGCTTCATGGGTCACATAGAAGTGGCTGGTACCATGCGCGCCATAGCGACGAACGCCATGCTCTTTATACAATTTGTACGGCAGCGCATAGAGATAAGACTCTTCCGGCATTGTCTGATGGAAAGCGGTGTCAAATACCGCGACATTCTTATCTGACAGGTGCGGGAAGTTTTTCATCGCTTCATCAATACCGATCAGATGAGCCGGATTGTGCAGCGGTGCAAAAGAAGAGGCGTCTTTGATGCCCTGTACCACTTCTTCAGTGATGATGACTGACTGAGTCAGCTTCTCGCCGCCATGAACGATACGATGGCCGATTGCAGCAATTTGTGCCGAAAGCTCAGGTTTTTGTGCCAGAATGGTTTTAACGATAAAGTTCAGCGCTTCACTATGCGCTGCGCCAGCACCCAGAGGCGCTTCCTGTTTTTCGCCTTCCAGCTTCCATTTGATGCGGGCTTCAGGAAGGTGGAAACATTCCGCCAGGCCAGACAGGAATTCTTCACCGCTGGCAGGGTTGAGGATGGCAAACTTAAGGGAAGAGCTGCCACAGTTCAGAACCAGAACTAACTTACTCGACATGGAAGTACCTATTTTTTGAGAGTGGCTAAATAAAACGCAATCAGACTAACAGCGTAGCCCATGAAAGCTGGTAGATTAATGACAAACATCATGCGGTAGACAGAATTCTGCATTTCCGCAAAAAATTTCGGCAATCTTACGCGAAAATTTGAAGATTGCCTCGTCTGAACCTGGCTCAGGCCTCTTCCCAAAAGCGCAATCCGCTTCCGGAAAGGGGGTAAAACGGCGTCAGAATAGCTGGAGTCACCTTTAAAGACAAAAATAATTGAAGGATGTCACGTAAAGTTGTGTAGTTATAACTATTTTTTAATTTTTACAGTATTAGTTGAGGTGAGCCATGGCGAATGAATCTGGCAGTACCAATTGGTTTCG
Source organism: Pantoea sp. PvP021 (assembly GCF_054056055.1). Lineage (NCBI taxonomy): Bacteria > Pseudomonadati > Pseudomonadota > Gammaproteobacteria > Enterobacterales > Erwiniaceae > Pantoea > Pantoea sp. PvP021. Next base: position 179,470 of record NZ_JBSRXX010000008.1, read on the forward strand.
GATGTTTCAGCGCGGCCAACACTATATGAAGACCTGGCCGGCTGATAAGCGCCTGGCACCTATGTTCCCGGAAAACCGTGTTTCATCGGCAACGCGTTTTGCTATTCGCTTTATGCCCCCTTTGGCGATTTTTACGCTGACCTGGCAGATCGCGATGGGCGGTCAGTTAGGCCCGGCCGTGGCGACCGCGCTGTTTGCCTGTACCCTGCCGATGCAGGGATTATGGTGGCTGGGAAAGCGTTCTGTGACGCCGCTGCCGCCGACGCTGCTTAACTGGTTTCATGAAGTTCGTGCCCGGCTGGAAGAAGCGGGGCAGGCGACAGCGCCAGTAGAAGGCAAGCCGACCTATCAGGCGCTGGCCGATCTGCTAAAGCGGGCGTTCAAACAACTCGACCGCACTTTCCTCGACGATCTCTGACCCATCCCAGGCTGGCGGTAAAATATTTACCGCTAACCTGCGGCCAAATCAAAGAATGGTGATACGGCGATTTCCGTGTCGCTAACGCTGTGCAATGATTTCTCCATTGTCGATTAACTGAGCGGTCTCTGACCGGGAGTAAATGATGGAAATGACCCATGCACAGCGTTTGATTCTCACTAATCAGTACAAAATGATGGCCATGCTTGAGCCGGAAAATGCGGAGCGTTTTCGTCGTTACCAGACCATCATCGAACGCGGTTATGCGCTGCAGATGCGGGAGCTGGACAAAGAGTTTGGCGAACTCAGCGAAGCGATCTGCCGGACGGTGATCGATATTATGGAAATGCATCACGCTCTCCACGTCTCCTGGTCGAACCTTAAAGAGAAAGGTGAGCTTGAAGAGCGCCGTCTGGCCTTTCTGGGCTTCGATGCGGCAACGGAAGCGCGCCTGCTGGGTTATGTCCGTTTTATGGTCAATACAGAAGGGCGTTATACCCACTTCGATTCCGGCACCCATGGTTTTAATGCGCAGACCCCGATGTGGGAAAAGTATCAACGGATGTTAGCTTTGTGGCAGACTTGTCCGCGCCAGTACCATTTAAGTGCAAACGAAATTGCGCAAGTGATTAATGCCTGATGAGGAGTAGCGCGTGACCTACAGAGGTTTTCTATTTGATTTAGACGGCACGCTGGTGGATTCACTGCCAGCGGTTGAACGAGCCTGGAGCCAGTGGGGTGCCCGTCATGGCATCGCGGCTGATGAGATTCTGGATTTCATTCATGGCAAACAGGCGATCACCTCTCTGCGTCATTTCATGGCAGGCCAGTCGGAAGAGGCTATTCAGGCGGAGTTTGTTGCGCTGGAGCAGGCTGAAGCGGCGGACACCGACGGTGTGCAGGCGCTGCCAGGGGCCAACGCGTTGCTGAACCGGCTGAACGAACTGCAGATTCCCTGGGCGATTGTCACTTCCGGTTCAGTGCCGGTCGCACATGCACGTCATAAAGCCGCAGGCTTACCGAAGCCTGCCGTGTTTATTACCGCTGAACAGGTGGCTAAGGGCAAACCGGAACCCGATCCCTACCTGCTTGGCGCGGAGAAGCTGGGATTAGCGGCGACATCGTGCGTGGTTGCAGAAGATGCACCTGCCGGAATCTTATCCGGCCTGAATGCTGGCTGTGCGGTGATTGCCATCAATGCGCCGGCGGAGACACCCCGGCTGGATGAGGTAGCGCTTCAGCTCGACTCACTGGCGTCACTGGTGATAACCCGCGAGTCTGACGGCAGCTTTACCTTCCGTCAGCAGGCTTAAGGGCTGGCCCGGCGGCCAGACCGCCGGGCTTAGAGTGGCGTATCCTGCGAGATTTCATCCAGTGACAGGCTGAAGCTCGGAATAAACACCTCAACGAAGTAATCCATCTCCGGTGAACGCCGAAGTGCCAGGGTCTTTTCCAGCCGCGCTTTGGCCAGTAAAAATTCGTTGTTCCCGGCAGACAACTCCTCAAGACATTTTACATATGCACAGAGCGCATCCGCCTGTTTCACAACAGCCTGCTCCTCTTCGCTGTGCAGATGCTCATCGATCAGCGGGCGATAGATCGCCTGAAACTCTTCAGGCAGCATCTCAATCAGCTTCTGCTGAGCAATCTTCTCGATTTTCTTATATTCGTGGGCGATCTGCGCGTTGTAATATTTTACCGGAGTCGGTAAATCGCCTGTGAGCACTTCACTGGCATCGTGGTAAAGCGCCAGCATGGCAATGTGATCGGCATTAAGCGACCCGTTGAATTTAAGGTTTTTGATCACGGCCAGGGCATGCGCCACCATGGCGACCTGCAGACTGTGTTCGGAGACATTTTCGGTGCGCACATTGCGCATCAGCGGCCAGCGATTGATCAGCTTAAGACGGGAGAGATGAGCAAAGAAGTGGCTTTGTGTCATGAGCGTTCCTGTTGGCTGGCGGGGGAGAGACAGGCTCTGGCTCTCCCCAAATAGCGTCAGTATACGCGGGCCTGATTATTGACGATAGCCTTGCAGGAAGCGGCCAAATTTATTGATCGCCATCTCAAGATCATCCACACGAGGCAGCGTAACAATGCGCAGGTGATCGGGCCATGGCCAGTTAAAGGCACTGCCCTGAACCAGTAGCACCTTCTCCTGTAACAGAAAATCCAGCACCATCTTCTGATCGTCGAAAATGTTGAATTTTTTGGCATCGATTTTCGGGAACATATAAAGCGCGCCCTGCGGCTTCACACAGCTGACGCCTGGGATATCATTAATCAACTCCCAGGCGCGCTGCCGCTGCTCGTAGAGACGACCACCCGGCATGATAAATTCGCTAATGCTCTGGTAGCCGCCCAGCGCCGTCTGAATCGCATGCTGCGCCGGTACGTTGGCACACAGGCGCATCGAGGCGAGCATCTCCAGTCCTTCTATATAGCCTTTAGCATGTTTCTTTGGCCCGTTCAGTACCATCCAGCCCTGACGGAAACCGGCAACGCGATAGGTTTTAGAAAGGCCATTAAAGGTAACAGTCAGCAGATCGGGTGCCAGCGCTGCGATGCAGTGATGCTGTGCATCGTCATAGAGGATCTTGTCGTAGATCTCATCGGCGAAAATAATCAGGTTATGCTGACGCGCAATTTCAACCACCTCTAACAGCAGCTCTTTGCTGTAGACCGCGCCAGTGGGGTTATTCGGGTTGATAATCACGATGCCGCGGGTACGAGGCGTTATCTTGCTGCGGATATCATCGAGGTCAGGGAACCAGCCTGCTGATTCGTCACAGAGATAGTGCACTGCTTTACCGCTGGAGAGGGAAACCGCAGCCGTCCATAACGGATAGTCGGGGGCCGGCACCAGCATTTCGTCGCCGCTGTTCAGTAACGCCTGCATCGCCTGCACGATGAGTTCTGAAACACCGTTGCCAATGTAGATATCTTCTACGGTGACATCGCGCATGTCGCGCGCCTGGTAGTGCTGCATGATCGCTTTACGGGCGGAATAGAGCCCCTTGGAGTCACAATAGCCCTGAGAGCTGGGAAGGTTACGAATAACATCGACCAGTATCTCATCCGGTGCTTCAAAACCAAACGGCGCCGGGTTGCCAATGTTCAGCTTCAGAACTTTGTTACCTTCTTCTTCGAGGCGCTTAGCCTCTTTCAGTACCGGGCCACGGATGTCATAGCAGACGTTATCGAGTTTTCCGGATTTATCAATTTGAAAAGTCATTGTTACCGCCTTAATGGGCAGAATCCTTTTGGCTGCCACAGAAATCCAACCAGCACAATGTACTCTCCTGACAGTCACAAAAGAAGGGTGCCGCCCCGTTTTGGCGGGTTCAACAACTTTTTGCCCGGTGCGCAGCGTAAAAAATATTTGTTGTCGCGTAAACTGGTTAATAAAACCATAAATTGGAATTAATGCAGGATTTTAACTTGTACAAAGCGCTGCTGAACCGACATATGGCTTTAGCATCATGAACGCTATCTGGAAGTTATTGAAATGGAACTTTTCTTTGCACCTGAAATATACACTTAGAGAAATAGTTAAAGGATATTTTATAAATGTTCAAATTATGGACGATTTTATAACGTGCCTGAAGATTACGCCTTAACGCTGCTTAAGAGTGGCGCGTTTAAGGCCTTGTGTTCGCCGGAAAAGTGCCAAAAGCAGAGCTTCATATGGCACCTTTATTGCAGGATTGTGAGCCGTACTTAACACTTCCTCACTAAATTTCAGAACGCTGAAGGCTTAAAAAGTGATCAATAATGTGGCATAAGGGTCTGGAAATGCCTTTAGCACAAAATTTACAGCGCTTTTCACAAAATCATTTCCATTTTGAAGTCAAAAATGATTAAGTATAATTTATTATTTAGTGCACTTTGCCGCTTCGCTTTGATAGCCCGTAAAGTGCGCTTTCTATCCCACACGATTCTTTCTGGTGGGAATAAGACAACTACGCAGCTTCCTGCATTTGCGCACCCAGCGCCATCGGTTCAGAAGTTGTATCTGTCTTGAATAGCACTATGACCCTTCAGAGGAGTCAACAGTGCAGGATCCACATAAACTTTTTTTGTGTCAGTCTTCACACAGGACTGTCATTGAGCACCATTACTGCTTATCACTTTGATAAGCTTGTGATAACACCAGGGTAGTAGTTCGTAAAAATCTTATAAGTGAAGAAAAAACATGACTAATGCAAATCGTCCGATACTGAATCTCGACCTCGATCTGCTGAGAACCTTCGTTGCCGTTGCGGATTTGAATACCTTTGCAGCTGCTGCTGCAGCGGTCTGCAGAACCCAGTCAGCAGTCAGTCAGCAGATGCAGCGTCTGGAACAATTGGTAGGTAAAGAGCTGTTTGCCAGACATGGACGTAATAAGCTTCTGACGGAGCACGGTATCCAGCTTTTAGGCTATGCGAGAAAAATTCTTCGTTTTAACGACGAAGCCTGCACATCTCTGATGTACAGCAACATTCAGGGCGTGCTGACTATTGGCGCCTCTGATGACACCTCTGACACTATTCTGCCGTTCCTGCTAAACCGGGTGACCTCGGTTTATCCGAAACTGGCAATCGATGTGCGGGTTAAACGTAATCCGTTTATGATGGAAATGCTCAATCAGGGTGAAGTGGACCTGGTTGTGACCACTTCCAGCCCGGGCAATTTTACCTATCAGGTACTGCGTACTTCACCTACCTTGTGGTACTGCGCAGCGGATTATATCTTCCAGCGTGGCGAAGCCATTCCATTGGTATTGCTGGATGAGCCAAGTCCTTATCGTGATATGGCTATCGATCATCTCAACGAAGCGGGCATCCCGTGGCGTATCTCTTATGTCGCTTCCACACTGGCTGCAGTACGCGCAGCGGTGAAAGCGGGACTGGGCGTGACGGCACGTCCGGTCGAGATGATGAGCCCGGAACTGCGTGTTATGGGTGCAGCTGAAGGACTGCCGGTACTGCCGGATACGCAATATCTGCTGTGCCGTAATCCTGACAGCGATAATGAACTGGCGCTGGCTATCTTCAATGCCATGCAGTCCACCAATGATCCTTATAACCTGAGCAATAATCCCGACGGTTCACTGTTGCTGGATGATGAAGAGTAATTTCGCTAACGTGTTGTACTCAATACCCGCGTGATTGCCTTAATAAACGCTTATAAATAAGCCTCTCCTTCCCTGAAAAGAACGAGAGGCTTTTTTGTGCCTGACCCCCGCCCGATGCTCCTTACTGACTCATCTGCCTCTTCTGACCCGACTAAAAAAGTTTCACCACCTGCTTAATTGAAACATCCAGACCAAAAAACCGAACGCTTTGTTCCGAATCACCGTTTCAGGTGGGGAAAATTAACGCATAAAGGGCAAAAGTGTGTTCTGGATCAAAAAAATAGCCCTGGAAAGGGGAGGGAAAATTCAGTGATACCTGTCAAAATATGTTTGTTAAATGCACGATCCATGCATGTGAATACCCGCTACACTAAAATTAACCCTACAGACTGAAGCGATTTAGCTGGAAAGCGGGGCATCATTTGTTAATAATATGATGCAGGTGTGAAATAATGTTTGGATACTTTTGTCAAAGTTGACAAAAGGTTATAGAAAGGAGTAAAAAACCCCATAAAATAGCTGCTTATTACGTAATAACAGCGACATTTGAAAGGTTTTTATCCTTCCCTTGAATCGATGTGGTCAGTTTGCTGCGGGAAACGCGTGCAGGATGCCAGCGCCACTTTTGATGAGTAAGCAATGAGTATGTCAACTACCACCGAAATCATCGCTCAGCACTGGGCGTTTATCGTATTTATCGTTATTGCCTTTGGCCTGTGTGCTTTCATGCTGACCGGAGGATGGCTGCTTGGCGGCAGAGCGCGCGCCCGCTACAAAGACACGCCATTCGAATCGGGCATTGAATCCGTTGGTGATACCCATATCCGCCTGTCGGCGAAATTTTATCTGGTTGCGATGTTTTTCGTCATCTTCGACGTCGAAGCCCTCTTTTTATACGCATGGGCGACTTCAATCCGTGAAAGCGGTTGGATCGGCTTTGTGGAAGCCGCAATTTTCATTTTGGTGCTCCTGGCGGGTCTGGTCTATCTGGTACGCATTGGCGCACTGGACTGGGCTCCAGCTCGCCGTCGCGTGGTGGTCAAAACCACTACGGTCAGCCACACCAATCCTCATAAGCAGTAAAAGAGAGGCAATAAGATGGACTATACGCTCACCCGCATAGACCCGAACGGTGGTGAGAACGACCGTTATCCTCTGCAAAAGCAGGAAATCGTCAGCGATCCGCTGGAGCAGCACGTTCATCGCAGCGTTTATATGGGCAAACTCGAAAATGCCCTGCATGACATGGTGAACTGGGGGCGTAAAAACTCCCTATGGCCTTATAACTTTGGCCTGTCCTGTTGTTACGTTGAGATGACAACATCGTTCACCGCGGTCCACGACGTGGCACGTTTTGGCGCCGAAGTTATGCGCGCTTCGCCACGTCAGGCCGATTTCATGGTCATTGCCGGTACGCCGTTCACCAAAATGGCCCCGGTTATTCAGCGTTTGTACGATCAGATGCTGGAACCAAAATGGGTGATTTCCATGGGTGCCTGCGCCAACTCTGGCGGCATGTATGACATCTATTCCGTGGTGCAGGGTGTCGATAAATTCCTGCCGGTCGATGTTTATATTCCTGGCTGTCCGCCACGTCCTGAAGCGTATATGCAGGCACTGCTGCTGTTGCAGGAGTCGATCGGCAAAGAGCGCCGTCCGCTCTCGTGGGTGGTTGGCGATCAGGGCGTTTATCGCGCCAACATGCCATCTGAGCGTGAAAGAAAACGCGGCGAGCGCATTGCAGTCACAAACCTGCGCAGCCCGGACGAAGTTTAAAACCGTATGGATGGAAAACAGCGCCTGCAGCAGAACATCACAATTTAATGCATGGCCCCATCCTGACGCCTTCATTTGAGTGCCTGAGACCAGGCCGGAATGGTGAGTAACGTATGACAGATTTGACCACGCAAGATCTCGCTCAGCCTTCATGGCAAACCCGTGATCACCTTGATGACCCGGTGATCGGCGAGTTGCGTAACCGTTTTGGGCCGGATGCCTTCACTGTTCAGCCAACCCGTACCGGTATTCCGGTGGTGTGGGTGAAGCGTGAACAGATACTGGAAATTATCGAGTTCCTGCGTAAATTACCCAAGCCTTACGTCATGCTTTATGACCTGCATGGCGTGGATGAGCGTTTACGTACCCACCGTGCAGGCCTGCCTGCGGCGGATTTTTCCGTTTTCTACCACCTGCTGTCGATTGAACGCAACCGCGACATCATGCTCAAGGTGGCACTCTCTGAAAACGATATGCATCTGCCGACCATCACCCGCCTTTTCCCGAATGCCAACTGGTATGAGCGTGAAACCTGGGAGATGTTTGGTATCACCTTTGATGGTCACCCGCATCTGACGCGCATCATGATGCCGTCGACCTGGGAAGGCCATCCGCTGCGTAAAGATTACCCGGCGCGCGCCACCGAATTCGATCCGTTTACGCTGACCAAGCAGAAAGAAGATCTGGAGATGGAAGCGCTGACCTTTAAGCCTGAAGACTGGGGCATGAAGCGCAGCACCACCAACGAAGACTTCATGTTCCTGAACCTCGGGCCTAACCACCCGTCGGCGCACGGGGCATTCCGCATCATTCTGCAGCTGGATGGTGAAGAGATTGTCGACTGCGTGCCTGACATCGGCTATCACCACCGTGGTGCCGAAAAGATGGGCGAGCGTCAGTCGTGGCACAGCTACATTCCTTACACTGACCGCATCGAGTACCTCGGCGGCTGCGTAAACGAAATGCCGTACGTACTGGCGGTGGAGAAACTGGCCGGTATCGTGGTGCCCGATCGCGTTAATGTGATCCGCGTGATGCTCTCTGAGCTGTTCCGCATCAACAGCCACCTGCTTTATATCTCCACCTTTATTCAGGACGTCGGGGCCATGACGCCGGTGTTCTTTGCCTTTACCGACCGTCAGAAAATCTATGACGTGGTTGAGGCGATTACCGGTTTCCGTATGCACCCGGCGTGGTTCCGCATCGGTGGTGTCGCGCATGACCTGCCGCGAGGCTGGGAACGTCTGCTGCGTGACTTCCTCGACTGGATGCCAAAACGTCTTAAAGAGTATGACAAAGCGGCACTGCGCAACAGCGTACTGATTGGCCGTTCCAAAGGCGTTGCTGCTTACAACATGGAAGAGGCGCTGGCGTGGGGCACTACCGGTGCTGGTCTGCGTGCTACCGGTCTCGACTTTGACGTACGTAAATGGCGTCCCTACTCCGGCTACGAAAACTTCGATTTTGAAATCCCGGTCGGCGACGGCATCAGCGATGCTTACAGCCGCGTCATGCTGAAAATGGAAGAGATGTGGCAGTCGCTGCGCATTCTTGAGCAGTGTCTCAACAACATGCCAGAGGGTCCGTTTAAAGCGGATCATCCGCTGACCACGCCGCCACCGAAAGAGCGCACGCTGCAGCACATTGAAACGCTGATCACGCACTTCCTGCAGGTTTCGTGGGGGCCGGTGATGCCAGCCAATGAGTCGTTCCAGATGATTGAAGCGACGAAAGGGATCAACAGCTACTACCTGACCAGCGATGGCAGCACCATGAGCTACCGCACCCGCGTGCGTACGCCGAGCTTCCCGCATCTGCAGCAGATTCCTTCAGTAATCCGTGGCAGCCTGGTATCCGACCTGATCGTATATCTGGGTAGTATCGATTTTGTTATGTCAGACGTGGACCGCTAATTATGCACGATCAACACATTGCCATTAAAACGATCGACCCTAACGAGGTCTTCGTGCTGAGCGCGGAAGAGCATCACGCCATTGAGCACGAAAAACACCACTATGAAGATGCGCGTGCAGCCTCGATTGAAGCGCTGAAGATCGTGCAGAAACAGCGCGGATGGGTGCCGGACGGCGCCATCAATGCGATTGCCGAGGTTCTGGGTATCCCGGCGAGTGATGTTGAAGGTGTGGCGACATTTTACAGCCAGATCTTCCGTCAGCCGGTTGGCCGTCATGTGATCCGTTACTGTGACAGCGTGGTCTGTCATATCACCGGTTATCAGGGCATCCAGTCAGCACTGGAACAGCAACTGAATATCAAACCGGGTCAGACCACTGCCGATGGCCGCTTTACACTGCTGCCAACCTGCTGTCTGGGTAACTGCGATAAGGGGCCAACGATGATGGTGGATGAAGACACGCATGTGCATCTGACGCCGGAAGGCATCCCTGGTTTGCTGGAGCAGTATCAATGACAATTAAACAGATCATTCGCACTGCAGAAACTCATCCGCTGACCTGGCGGATGCGTGACGACAAGCAACCTGTCTGGCTTGACGAATATCGCAGTAAAAACGGCTATGCCGGTGCGGAAAAAGCGCTGAAAAGCATGTCGCAGGATGAAATCGTTGCGGCAGTCAAAGATTCAGGCCTGAAAGGGCGCGGCGGTGCGGGCTTCTCCACCGGGCTGAAGTGGAGCCTGATGCCGAAAGATGAGTCGATGAACATCCGTTACCTGCTGTGTAACGCCGATGAGATGGAGCCGGGCACCTATAAAGACCGCCTGCTGATGGAGCAGATGCCTCACCAGCTGGTGGAAGGAATGCTGATCAGCGCCTTTGCGCTGAAGGCTTACCGTGGCTATATCTTCTTACGTGGCGAATACATTGAAGCCGCGGTGCATCTGCGTCGTGCGATTGCTGAAGCGACGGAAGCGGGCTATATCGGTAAAAATATTCTCGGTACCGGCTTTGACTTTGAGTTGATTGTCCACACCGGCGCAGGTCGTTATATCTGCGGCGAAGAGACGGCACTGATTAACTCACTGGAAGGCCGTCGTGCCAATCCGCGTTCGAAACCGCCATTCCCGGCGAGTGCGGGCGCGTGGGGCAAACCGACCTGCGTGAACAACGTGGAAACCCTCTCCAACGTTCCGGCGATTCTGGCCAACGGCGTGGAGTGGTACAAAAACATCTCTAAAAGCGAAGATGCCGGTACCAAAATGATGGGCTTCTCCGGACGGGTTAAAAATCCCGGCGTCTGGGAGCTGCCATTCGGTATCACCGCACGTGAAATCCTTGAAGATTATGCGGGCGGTATGCGTGACGGACTGAAGTTCAAAGCCTGGCAGCCCGGCGGGGCAGGGACTGACTTCCTGACCGACCAGCACCTGGATCTGCCCATGGAGTTTGCCAGCATCGGCAAAGCGGGCAGTCGTCTGGGTACGGCGCTGGCGATGGCGGTCGATCACGAGATCAACATGGTCTCGCTGGTGCGTAACCTGGAAGAGTTCTTTGCCCGTGAGTCGTGCGGCTGGTGTACACCGTGTCGCGATGGCCTGCCGTGGAGCGTCAAAATTCTGCGTGCGCTGGAGCAGAAGCAGGGTCAGCCAGGCGATATCGAAACCTTACTGCAACTCTGCCGTCAGCTTGGCCCGGGTAAAACCTTCTGTGCGCATGCGCCGGGTGCGGTTGAGCCCCTGCAGAGTGCGATTAAATATTTCCGTGAAGAGTTTGAAGCCGGCATGGCACCGCAGGTGTTTGGCAATACCCGCGCCATTGGCGGGATCCAGCCAAACCTGCTGAAAGCGCGCTGGTAATTCGCCGAAGAACACGGAACAGGCCTGGTGCCGCCGCCCCGACAATGTCGTGCGTCGGGGCAAGAATATGATTAACGCTCGTCTCTGACGAGCCTTACGGAAGCATGTCACTATGGCTACAATTCATGTAGACGGTAAAGAGTATGATGTGAACGGAGCGGACAACCTGCTACAGGCATGTCTCTCTCTGGGCCTTGATATTCCTTACTTTTGCTGGCATCCGGCGCTGGGAAGCGTTGGGGCCTGCCGCCAGTGTGCGGTAAAGCAATTCCAGAATGCCGAAGATACCCGCGGCCGTCTTGTCATGTCCTGCATGACGCCGGCCTCTGACGGCACATTCATCTCCATCGATGATGGCGAAGCAAAAGAGTTCCGCGAAAGCGTGGTGGAGTGGCTGATGACCAACCACCCGCACGACTGTCCGGTGTGTGAAGAGGGCGGTAACTGTCACCTGCAGGATATGACAGTAATGACCGGCCACAGCTTCCGCCGCTATCGCTTCACCAAACGTACCCACCGTAATCAGGATCTCGGCCCGTTCATCTCCCATGAGATGAACCGCTGTATCGCCTGTTACCGCTGCGTGCGTTACTACAAAGATTATGCCGATGGCAAGGATCTGGGTGTCTACGGCGCACACGACAACGTCTACTTCGGTCGTCCGGAAGATGGCACGCTGGAGAGCGAATTCTCCGGTAACCTGGTTGAAATCTGCCCGACCGGCGTCTTCACCGATAAAACGCACTCCGAACGCTATAACCGTAAATGGGATATGCAGTTTGCGCCGAGCATCTGCCAGCAGTGCAGTGTGGGCTGTAACACCAGCCCGGGTGAGCGTTATGGTGAGTTACGCCGTATCGAAAACCGTTATAACGGCACCGTAAACCACTATTTCCTGTGTGACCGTGGCCGCTTTGGCTATGGCTACGTGAACCGTAAAGATCGCCCACGCCAGCCGATGCTGCTGCGCGGCAACGACTGGGTGACGCTGAACGCAGAGCAGGCGGTCAATGCCGGTGCAGATTTGCTGCGTCAGGCGAAAAAAGTGATCGGTATCGGCTCGCCGCGCGCCAGCATTGAAAGTAACTTCGCGCTGCGTGAACTGGTCGGTGCAGAGAACTTCTCTACCGGCATGCCAGCGGGCGAGCAGGCCCGGCTTGAACTGATGCTGAAAATTCTGCGTGAGGGCGGTATCTATACGCCATCGCTGCGTGAAATTGAAAGCTACGATGCGGTGCTGGTGCTGGGCGAAGATCTGACCCAGGTGGGCGCACGCGTGGCGCTGTCAGTGCGTCAGGCCGTGAAAGGCAAAGCGCGCGACATGGCTGCCGCTCAGAAAGTAGCAGACTGGCAGATCGCCGCGATCCTGAACATCGGACAGAATGCGAAACATCCGCTGTTTATCACCAACGTCGATGAAACCCGTCTGGATGATATCGCGGCATGGAGCTATCGCGCACCGGTTGAAGATCAGGCGCGTCTCGGTTTCGCTATCGCCAGTGCGCTGGATGAAACCGCCCCGGCGGTGACCGATTTCGACAGCAAACTGAACGGCAAGATGGATGTCATCGTGCAGGCGCTGGCCGGCGCGAAAAAACCGTTAATTATTTCCGGGACCCATTCCGGCAGCAGCGCGATGATCGAAGCGGCTGCCAACGTGGCCAAAGCGCTCAAAGCGCGCGGTGCCGACGTCGGGATTACGCTGCTGGCGGGACACGCCAACAGTGTGGGTCTTGGCCTGATGGGCGGCAATCCTCTGGAAAGCGCGCTGGAGCAACTGAGCAACGGTGAAGCCGATGCGCTGGTGGTACTGGAAAATGACCTCTATCGCCATGCACCGAAAGCGCTGGTTGATGCGGCGCTGGCCCAGACCACTAACGTGATTGTGGTTGATCATCAGCGCACCGCGACGCTTGAGAAAGCGGGTCTGGTGTTATCAACCGCCAGCTTCGCCGAAAGTGATGGCACCTCGATCAACCATGAAGGCCGCGCACAGCGTTTCTTCCAGGTTTACGATCCTTCTTACTATGACAACAACGTAGTGATGCTGGAGAGCTGGCGCTGGCTGCATTCGCTGCACAGCACGCTGGAAAGCCGTCACGTCGACTGGACGCAGCTGGACCACGTGATCGATGCGGTGGTCAGTCATCTGCCACAGCTGGCCGGAATCAAGGATGCGGCACCGGATGCCAGCTTCCGTATTCGTGGACAGAAACTGTCGCGTTCACCGCACCGTGCCAGTGGCCGTACCGCGGCGCGCGCCAATATCAGCGTGCACGAACCGCGTCAGCCGCAGGATCAGGACACGATGTTCGCCTTCTCAATGGAAGGGAACAACCAGCCAGGCGCACCGCGTTCGCAGATTCCGTTTGCCTGGGCACCGGGCTGGAACTCACCGCAGGCGTGGAACAAGTTCCAGGTTGAAGTGGGCGGCAAACTGCGTAATGGCGATCCGGGTGTACGGCTGTTTGAAGCCAGCGCAGCCAGTCTGCCCTGGTTCAGCAACGTTCCGGCGGCATTCGTCAGTGAAGCGCAGTGGCGCGTGGCCCCTCTCTACCAGCTGTTTGGTAGCGAAGAGATGTCACAGCGTTCACCGGTCTTCCAGCAGCGTATGGCACCGCCTGCACTGGTGATTAACCCGGAAGATGCAGCGAAGCTGGGCGTCAACAATGGCGCGGCGGTTGAGTTCATCTGTGCCGGTGAGACAGTGCGTCTGCCGGTCCGTTTCTCGGCGTCACTGCAGGCGGGACAGATTGGTCTGCCGCTGGGCATGCCGGGCGTTCCGCCATTCCTGGCGAACGGTAAAATCGACACTCTGCAGGAGGCGGCGCAATGAGCTGGTTAACACCGGACGTTATCGACATTCTGCTGGCCATTGTTAAAGCCATCGTGATTCTGCTGGTGGTTGTGGCCTGCGGCGCGTTCATGAGCTTCGCCGAGCGTCGTCTGCTCGGCCTGTTCCAGAACCGTTACGGACCAAACCGCGTAGGCTGGGGCGGCTCGCTCCAGCTGGTAGCGGACATGATCAAAATGTTCTTTAAAGAGGACTGGGTTCCGCCGTTTACCGACCGCTTTATCTTTACCCTTGCGCCGGTTATCGCCTTTGTTTCACTGCTGCTGGCCTTTGCTATCGTGCCGGTTTCTCCAACCTGGATGGTGACAGACCTGAATATCGGTCTGCTGTTCTTCCTGATGATGGCGGGCCTTGCGGTCTACGCAGTGCTGTTTGCCGGCTGGTCGAGTAATAACAAATACTCGCTGCTGGGTGCGATGCGCGCCTCGGCGCAGACCCTGAGCTACGAAGTGTTCCTGGGTCTGTCGCTGATGGGTGTGGTGGCGCAGGCGGGCTCGTTCAATATGAACGATATCGTCAACAGCCAGACGCACCTGTGGAACATCATTCCGCAGTTCTTCGGTTTCGTGACCTTCTGTATTGCTGGCGTAGCGGTGTGTCACCGGCATCCGTTTGACCAGCCAGAAGCGGAGCAGGAACTGGCGGACGGTTATCACATCGAATATGCCGGTATGAAGTTCGGCCTGTTCTTTGTCGGCGAATATGTGGCGATCACCACCGTTTCAGCGCTGATTGTGACGCTGTTCTTTGGTGGCTGGCACGGCCCATTCCTGCCGCCGTTCATCTGGTTCGCCCTGAAAACGGCGTTCTTTATGATGATGTTCATCCTGATTCGTGCTGCGCTTCCGCGCCCACGCTACGACCAGGTGCTGTCATTCGGCTGGAAAGTGTGTCTGCCGTTGACGCTGTTGAACCTGCTGGCGACTGCCGCAGTGATTCTCTACACAGCGCCGTAAGGGGTTAACAAATGACTTTGAAAGATATTGTCGTAGGCTTTGGCACGACAGTTCGCAGTATCTGGCTGATCGGGCTGCACGCCTTCGCCAAACGTGAAACTCAGATGTATCCGGAAGAGCCGGTTTATCTGCCACCCCGCTATCGTGGCCGTATCGTGTTAACCCGCGATCCGGATGGTCAGGAGCGTTGCGTCGCCTGTAACCTGTGTGCGGTTGCCTGCCCGGTTGGCTGTATCTCGCTGCAGAAAGCCGAAACCAAAGATGGCCGCTGGTATCCGGAGTTCTTCCGCATCAACTTCTCACGCTGCATCTTCTGCGGCATGTGTGAGGAAGCCTGTCCGACCACGGCGATTCAGCTGACCCCCGATTTCGAACTGGGTGAGTTTAAGCGTCAGGATCTGGTGTATGAGAAGGATGATCTGCTGATTTCGGGGCCGGGTAAATATCCGGAGTACAACTTCTACCGCATGGCAGGTATGGCGATTGACGGTAAAGATAAGGGCGAAGCAGAAAACGAAGCGAAGCCTATCGACGTCAAAGGCTTATTACCTTAAGGAGCAAGGCATGGAATTTGCGTTTTATCTTTGCGGACTGGTGGCGGTGCTGACGACGTTGCGCGTCATTACCCACACTAATCCGGTACATGCGTTGCTGTACCTGATCGTTTCGCTGTTATCGATCGCGGGCGT
This sequence comes from Pantoea sp. PvP021, assembly GCF_054056055.1. Lineage (NCBI taxonomy): Bacteria > Pseudomonadati > Pseudomonadota > Gammaproteobacteria > Enterobacterales > Erwiniaceae > Pantoea > Pantoea sp. PvP021. Next base: position 195,056 of record NZ_JBSRXX010000008.1, read on the forward strand.
CTTCTTCTCTATGGGAGCCTATTTTGCCGGTGCGCTGGAGATCATCGTCTACGCCGGTGCCATTATGGTGCTGTTCGTCTTCGTGGTCATGATGCTGAACTTAGGCAAGCAGACCGAGAAGCAGGAGCGTGAGTGGCTCAGCCCGTCTCTGTGGATTGGTCCGGGTATCGTCTCGTTGCTGCTGCTGGTCGTAATGGTCTACGCCATCCTGACCGCCAACGATCAGGGCATCGATGGCACCATCATCGACGCCAAAGCGGTCGGCATCAGCCTGTTTGGTCCTTACGTACTGGCGGTTGAACTGGCCTCAATGCTGCTGCTGGCGGGTCTGGTCGTGGCGTTCCATATCGGTCGCGAGGAGCGTCAGGGCGAAGTCCTGAGTAACCGTAATGCTGACGCCGCTCAGGTGAAAAAGGAGAACGCATGATCCCGTTACAACATGGATTGATTCTTGCTGCCGTGCTGTTTGTCCTTGGACTGACGTCGCTGGTAATACGCCGCAATCTGCTGTTTATGCTGATCGGCCTTGAAATCATGATCAACGCCGCCGCCTTAGCCCTGGTGGTTGCCGGGAGCTATTGGGGTCAGGCCGATGGACAGGTGATGTATATCCTGGCGATCAGCCTGGCGGCAGCGGAAGCCAGTATTGGTCTGGCACTGCTGCTTCAGCTCTATCGTCGTCGTCAGACGCTGAACATTGATACTGTGAGCGAGATGCGCGGATGAATCTTCTCTATTTAACTGTCTTGTTTCCGCTGATCGGCTTTCTGCTGTTAGCGTTTTCGCGCGGTCGCTGGTCAGAGAACCTGTCGGCCACGATTGGTATGGGATCGGTGGGTCTGGCGGCCCTGACTACAGCGATGGTCGGTTTTGACTTCTTCGCCAACGGCCAGCAAGCCTACACGCAGGCGCTCTGGACCTGGATGCATGTCGGCAACTTCGACATGAAGGTGAACCTGACGCTGGATGGCCTGTCGCTGACCATGCTGTCTGTCGTAACCGGTGTCGGTTTCTTCATTCACATGTTCGCCTCCTGGTACATGCGTGGAGAAGAGGGCTACTCCCGCTTCTTCGCCTATACCAACCTGTTTATCGCCAGCATGGTTGTTCTGGTGCTGGCCGATAACCTGATGCTGATGTATCTGGGCTGGGAAGGGGTAGGCCTCTGCTCTTATCTGCTGATCGGTTTCTACTACAGCAATCCGGAAAACGGCAAAGCGGCGATGAAAGCGTTCATCATTACCCGCGTGGGCGACGTCTTCCTGGCATTTGGTCTGTTCATCCTCTACAACGAGCTGGGCACGCTGAACTTCCGCGAGATGATGGAGCTGGCACCTGCGCACTTTGCCGCAGATAACCATATGCTGCAGTGGGCAACGCTGATGCTGCTGGGTGGCGCGGTCGGTAAATCGGCTCAGCTGCCGTTACAGACCTGGCTGGCAGATGCGATGGCCGGTCCGACACCGGTTTCGGCACTGATCCACGCCGCGACCATGGTGACAGCCGGTGTCTACCTGATTGCCCGTAGCCACGGTCTCTTCCTGCTGACGCCGGAAGTGCTGCATCTGGTCGGGATTATCGGGGCGATTACCCTGGTGCTGGCAGGCTTTGCCGCGCTGGTACAGACCGACATCAAACGTGTTCTCGCTTACTCCACCATGAGCCAGATTGGCTACATGTTCCTGGCGCTGGGTGTTCAGGCGTGGGATGCGGCGATTTTCCATCTGATGACGCACGCCTTCTTTAAAGCGTTGCTGTTCCTCTCTTCGGGTTCAGTGATTCTGGCCTGCCATCACGAGCAGAACATTTTCAAAATGGGTGGCCTGCGTAAGAGCATTCCGCTGGTCTACACCTGCTTCCTGGTGGGCGGCGCGGCGCTGGCGGCACTGCCGCTGATTACGGCGGGCTTCTACAGTAAAGATGAGATCCTGTTTGGCGCACTGGCTAACGGTCACATCAACCTGATGGTTGCGGGTCTGGTGGGGGCGTTCCTGACCTCTATCTATACCTTCCGTATGATCTTCATCGTGTTCCACGGCGAAGAGAAAATTCATGCGCACGCCGGTAAGGGTATTACCCATCATCTGCCGCTGATTGTGCTGCTGCTGCTCTCCACCTTTATTGGTGCGCTGATCACGCCGCCGCTGGCAGGGGTACTGCCAGCCAATGAGTTCGGTGAAGCGGGCAAAGTGGGACTTGAAATCACCTCGGGCGTTGTAGCGATTGTCGGCATTCTGATCGCTGCCGCGCTGTGGCTGGGCAAACGTGAGCTGGTTACCCGTATCGCAAACAGTGCACCAGGCCGTTTCTTCGGCACCTGGTGGTTTGCGGCCTGGGGCTTCGACTGGCTCTACGATAAAGTGTTCGTCAAACCTTATCTGGGTATTGCGTGGCTGCTGAAGCGCGACCCACTGAATGGCCTGATGAACCTGCCTGCGCTGCTGTCACGTATTGCCAACAAAGGCCTGGTAGTCAGTGAGAATGGCTACCTGCGCTGGTACGTTGCGTCAATGAGCGTGGGCGCCGTGCTGGTGCTGGCTCTGCTGCTGGTGATTTAAAGATTGATGAGCGGGGCAGGTTAGCTAATCTGCCCATTGAGAATGTCAAAAATTGTCCTGAGCAAGGGCGTTATCGTCGCGGCCAGTTTGGTTACCGCCAGCGCACAGCAACCGGAGCATACCGAGGTATGTGAGGATTGCGAGCACTGCCGGGAGCCAAAATGGCAAGTAAGATAGCCCGAACTAAGACAAAGAAAAGGGAAGTGTGCCGTGTTATTACCTTGGCTAATTATCATACCCTTCGTCGGTGGTCTGATCTGCTGGCTCACTGAGCGCCTTGGCGCGAAGGTGCCACGCTGGATCGCACTGATCACTATGGGGCTGACGTTGGCGCTTTCACTGCAACTCTGGTTGCAGGGAGGCTATTCACTGACGCAGGCAGCGGGCATTCCGCAGTGGCAGTCAAGTTTCTCCGTTCCGTGGATCCCACGCTTCGGCATCAGCTTCCATTTAGCCATTGATGGCCTGTCGCTGCTGATGGTGGTGCTGACCGGCCTGCTCGGTCTGATGGCGGTGCTCTGTTCCTGGAATGAGATTTCAAAGTATCAGGGCTTCTTCCACCTGAACCTGATGTGGATCCTGGGCGGCGTAATCGGTGTTTTCCTCTCCATCGACCTGTTCCTGTTCTTCTTCTTCTGGGAAATGATGCTGGTGCCGATGTACTTCCTCATCGCGCTCTGGGGTCATAAAGCATCGGACGGCAAAACCCGTATTTCCGCCGCGACCAAATTCTTCATCTACACCCAGGCTTCAGGTCTGGTGATGCTGATTGCGATTCTGGGCCTGGTGTTTGTCCACTACAACGCGACTGGCGTCTGGACATTCAACTACGAACAGCTGCTGCAGACGCCAATGTCGAGCGGTGTTGAATATCTGCTGATGCTGGGCTTCTTTATCGCCTTTGCGGTGAAGATGCCGGTGGTACCGTTGCACGGCTGGCTGCCGGATGCGCACAGTCAGGCACCAACGGCTGGTTCTGTCGACCTGGCGGGTATCCTGCTGAAAACCGCAGCTTACGGTTTACTGCGTTTCAGTCTGCCGCTGTTCCCGAATGCGTCAGCCGAGTTTGCGCCAATCGCCATGTGGTTAGGCATCATCGGTATCTTCTACGGTGCCTGGATGGCCTTCTCGCAGACTGATATCAAACGTCTGATTGCTTACACCTCGATTTCGCACATGGGCTTTGTGCTGATTGCCATCTATACCGGCAGCCAGCTGGCGCTGCAGGGCGCGGTGATTCAGATGATTGCGCACGGTCTCTCCGCTGCAGCACTCTTCATTCTGTGTGGTCAGCTGTATGAACGTCTGCATACTCGTGATATGCGTCAGATGGGTGGCCTGTGGTCGCGCATCAAATGGATTCCGGGTCTGTCGCTGTTCTTTGCTGTTGCCAACCTCGGTATGCCAGGCACCGGTAACTTCGTCGGCGAATTTATGATTCTGACCGGCAGCTTCCAGGTGGTGCCGATGATTATCATCATCGCGACCTTTGGTCTGGTGTTTGCCTCGATTTACTCGCTGGTGATGATGCAGCGCGCTTATTACGGCGAAGCGAAATCGAAAGATCCGCTGCCAGGCATGTCACCGCGTGAGTTTATGACCATCGGTGTTCTGGTGGTGCTGCTGGTGCTGCTGGGCGTCTATCCACAGCCGATTCTGGATACTTCGCACGCTGCCATGAGCAATATTCAGCAGTGGTTTACCGCTTCAATTTCAACTACAAGGCCGTAATTCGCCATGACAATAACTCCTCACCAATTGATTGCGTTGCTACCGCTGTTAATCGTCGGATTGACGGTGGTGGTTGTGATGCTGTCCATTGCCTGGCGACGCAACCACTTCGTTAACGCCACGCTAACGGTAGTTGGCCTGAACCTGGCGCTGCTCTCGCTGTACTTTGTCGGTCAGGTCGGGGCGATGGATGTCACGCCGCTGCTGCGCGTCGATGGCTATTCGATGTTCTATACCGCGCTGGTCATGCTGGCGAGTCTGGCGACCTGTACCTTTGCCTATCCATGGCTGGCAGGCTTCCCGGACAACAAAGATGAGTTCTACCTGCTGGTGCTGATTGCGGCACTCGGTGGCATCGTGCTGGCCAGTGCTAATCATCTGGCCTCGCTGTTCATCGGTATTGAACTGCTGTCGCTGCCGCTGTTTGGTCTGATTGGCTACGCCTTCCGCCAGAAACGTTCACTGGAAGCCGCACTGAAGTACACCATTCTTTCGGCGGCGGCCTCGTCGTTCCTGCTGTTTGGTATTGCGCTGATCTACGCCGACTCCGGTAACCTGAGCTTTGTGGCGCTGGGCCAGAGCCTGACTGACAGCATGATCCACGAGCCGTTGCTGCTGGTGGGTCTGGGTATGATGATTATCGGTCTGGGCTTTAAGCTCTCACTGGTTCCGTTCCACCTCTGGACCCCCGATGTTTATCAGGGTGCGCCTGCGCCGGTTTCAACCTTCCTGGCCACCGCCAGCAAGATTGCTATCTTCGGTGTCATCATGCGTCTGTTTATGTATGCGCCGGTGACCGACAGCGAAGCGGTGCGCACAGTGCTGGCCATGATCGCCTTCGTGTCGATTCTGTTCGGTAACCTGATGGCGATTTCGCAGAGCAACATCAAGCGTCTGCTGGGTTATTCCTCTATCGCCCACCTCGGTTATCTGCTGGTGGCACTGATTGCGGTGAAAGATAATCAGCTGTCGCTGGAAACGTCGGGCGTTTACCTGGCCGGTTATCTGTTCAGCAGCCTGGGCGCGTTTGGTGTGGTGAGTCTGATGTCCAGCCCATATCGTGGCCCGGATGCTGACTCGCTCTACTCCTATCGCGGTCTGTTCTGGCATCGTCCTATCCTGTCAGCGGTGATGACGGTGATGATGCTGTCACTGGCGGGTATCCCGATGACGCTGGGCTTTATCGGTAAATTCTACGTTATCGCTTCAGGCGTCAGTGCGCACCTGTGGTGGCTGACCGGTGCTGTAGTCGCGGGTAGTGCGATTGGCCTCTACTACTATCTGCGCGTGACGGTGAGTCTCTACCTCAGCCCGCCAGAACTGCATACCCGTGATACCCCGGCTAACTGGGCATTTACGGCCGGTGGTGTGGTAGTACTGATTTCTGCCATTCTGGTGCTGCTGTTAGGGGTTTACCCGCAGCCGCTGATCAGACTGGTGCAGATGGCTCAGCCGCTGATGTAAGCGCGTTGCTGCGACTGACGAATCAGGCCTCCGGGCCTGATTTTTTTTGCCTGTAAGATAGTGTCACCAGCAGGTGCTGGCGACACCGCGCTGATGTAGAGTGTGTGGTTTAAAGGAGAGACCATGGACATTAACTGGCAGGATAAACACCATAGCGAATTGACCCCCTCACAGCTCTATGCACTGCTGGCGTTGCGCAGTGCCGTGTTTGTGGTGGAACAGCAGTGCGCTTACCTTGATGTGGATGGCAAAGATTTGCAGGCGGAAAACCGGCATCTGCTGGGAATGGCGGATGACCAGCTGGTGGCCTATGCGCGACTGCTCTCCCCGGAGGATGAGACCAGCCCGGTGAAAATCGGACGGGTGATTGTTTCAGATCGGGTTCGTGGTGCGCGGCTGGGGAATCGTCTGATGGAGCAGGCAATCAACAGTTGTCAGCAGCACTGGCCGGGCCGCGATCTGTTTCTCTCCGCGCAGGCGCATCTGGAAAGTTTCTATGGGCAGCATGGCTTTGTCGCGGTGGGGGAGAACTACCTGGAAGATGGGATCCCTCACGTCGATATGCTGAAGAACGCGCCATAAAAAAGGCGAGGCCTGAGCCTCGCCTTTTTTACATCAACCCACCGTCATCTGGCGGTCATCGACATATTTACGCTGATCCGGCGCAGGCGGGAAATATTGATAGAGCCAGGTTTCACTCAGCGTCTCATCTTTGCTGCGCAGGAACAGACGCATCTCTACCGGCTCGGTGGAATCGCTGTTCGGATACCAGTCAAACAGGATGCGATAGCCCTTAAGCGGATCGACATACAGAATCTCAACCTGCTTCACGCTGCCGGATGAAACGGTAATCACCGGCTCAATACCTTTCGGCGCAGCAGCCTGCAGATCGCCACCAATAAAATCAATGGCGAAGCGGCGGCACCAGGTTTCCGGGAAGTGTTCGCCAGGCGCCCAGCCTTCCGGGAAACCACCGATACCGGTACGGGTTGCATCCACGCGCGCCAGACCGCTACGCACCGGCGGCAGACCACTCCAGTAAAGCTTGTAGGAGAAGTTCAGCTCGCTGCCCGCTTTGACCGGCTCAGCCGGTTGCCAGAAGCAGACCACATTATCCAGCGTTTCACCCGTGGTCGGGATCTCCATCAGGTTAATCGCGCCTTTGCCCCACTTACCGACCGGCTCAACCCACAGGCTGGGACGTTTGTCATACCAGCCAATCACATCCTGATAATCTTTGAAGTCGTGATTAAGCTGCAGCAGGCCAAACCCACGCGGATTCTCATCTTCATAGGCGTTGAACTGCAGACGCTGAGGATTATTCAGCGGGCGGGCAATCCATTCGCCTTTACCGGTCCACATCGCCAGGCGATCGGAGTCATGGATCTGCGGATGGTAAGTGTTACACATGCGGCGTTCGTTGGTGCCGCAGCTGAACATACTGGTCATTGGCGAGATGCCAATCTGACGGATCTCTTTACGGGCAAACAGGTGGTTTTCCACCTCCATCACCACGCGTTTCTCTTCGCAATGGATGATGAATTTATAAGCACCGGTGACGCTGGCACCATCCAGCAGGGCGTAGCAGGTAAAGGTGGTATCTTCCGCTTTTGGCGTTTCAAACCAGAAGGCGGTGAAATCGGGAAACTCCTCCTGGCCATTGCTGAAGGTGTTGATCGCTACGCCACGCGCCGAGAGGCCGTACTGGAAAGTATCGTCAACGGCACGGAAGTAGCTTGCGCCAAGGAAGGAGACGATGTCGCGACGGGCCAGTTCCGGTTTTTTAAAGGCGCGGAAACCGGCGAAGCCGAGGTCAGTTTTGCCCTCCAGCTGCTTCGTATCAACTTTGGCGTCGTTGTAGTTGAACAATTCGGGACGGAAGTGAATTTCGCGCGCTTCGCGACTCTCGCCGTCGACAGAGAACATGCGGATGCGCCGCTTGAAGCCCATACCGACATGGAAGAACTGAACGTCCAGTTGACGGTCGGGCAGGTTGTTCCAGAGTGAGTGGTTGGCGTCATACTGAATTTCGTTGTACGCCTGCGGGGTCAGTGTGGCCAGTGTCTCCGGCAGCGCGCCCGGTGCTCCGCCCCAGGGTTTTTTCGCCAGCGCAGCCGCGTTTTTCTTCAATACGTCGAAATCGAAGCGTACGGCGGTTCCGTCAGCAATGCCATCTTCTGCCCATGCGGATTGCGCAAACAGCGTTGACAGGCCGGTCATGCCGCTGACGGCGGAGAAGGCCATTGACGCTTTCATAAACATTCTTCGATTCATGCCAGAGATTATTCCTTAGCTGTTCGAGGGTGTCGTGACTGTCGTGCAAAATGCACTTTCATGGCCCGATAATCACAGGCAACAGAGGGGTACGACAGTAGGGTTACTGGAAAATTCAGTCACGACAAAATTTATCAGATTAATCAAAGAAGCGAAGCGAAATTCCGCGGTTGCCGCTGCGTCTTACACTTCTTTGCGTAGCGAAACGGCGCACAGCCTGCACTGAGCAAGATTAACAGATGAAAAATCAGGTGATTCCTGGAGCAGGAAATCAGCAGAGCGCCAGATTATGACTATAGTTAATGAACTGCTTTGCAATTCACACGGAGGAAACGATGGTAAATCAGACAAATCAATTCGAAACGGGCCTCGATGACGATATTGCGTTACTGACTGAAACGCTGGAAGAAGTCCTTAAGGCATCAGGCGATCCGGCCGATCAGAAGTACATTGAGCTTAAAAGCAAAGCCGAACAGGCGCTGAACGATGTGAAATCCCGTGTCAGCCAGGCGTCCGATAGCTACTACTATCGCGCTAAACAAGCGGCTTACCGTGCAGACGACTACGTGCACGAAAAACCGTGGCAGGGTGTCGGTATCGGTGCAACAGCCGGTCTGGTACTTGGTCTGCTGCTGGCGCGTCGTTAATCGCGATTCGCTGACTCAGTTGTAGCAGACAACAGTAGTAAAAAAGCGGCGGGGCAATCCCGCCGTTTTTATTGGTTTTTAACTCTCTGAACACCTTCACCACCCTTGATCCTGCTTCACCCTCGCTATCTTTATGCGCAACGTGCCTGAGACGCAATGGTCACAATCCCTGGTGATGCCGATTGTGTCTGGCGGGAGGAGTTCGTACAGTAAAGCAAACGTGAAAAGGAGAACTCAACGTGATTAGAGTAGAGATGCTGTCGACCGGGGATGAGGTGCTGCATGGCCAAATCGTCGATACCAACGCAGCCTGGCTGGCGGATATGTTGTTCCAGCAAGGGTTGCCTATGACCAGCCGTACCACGGTAGGAGATTCACTCGAATCGCTAATCGCCACGCTACAGGCGCGCAGCCATGAGGCAGATGTGCTGATTGTGAATGGCGGTCTGGGGCCGACCAGTGACGATCTCAGTGCGCTGGCAGTCGCCAGAGCCTGTGGCGTTGAGCTTGAGGTGCAGCAGGAGTGGCTGGAACAGATGGAAGCCTGGTTCGCCAGCCGGGGACGCGTGATGGCGGCCAGCAATCGCAAGCAGGCGGAAATCCCGGCCAATGCGGAACTGATTGATAATCCGGTCGGTACCGCCTGTGGCTTTGCCCTGCAACTCAATCGCTGCTGGATGTTCTTCACGCCTGGTGTGCCGTCTGAATTTAAATTGATGGTGGAGCAGCAGATCATCCCCCGTCTGAAAGCGAAATTTTCGCCGCCCGAGCCACCGATTTGTCTGCGGCTGACCACCTTTGGTCGCGGTGAAAGCGATATTGCCGCCGAACTGGAGCCGCTGGCGCTGCCGGAAGGCGTGGTCATGGGATATCGCTCGTCCATGCCGATCATTGAGATCAAGCTCACCGGCCCGGCCAGTCAGCGGGTAGCGATGGAGCAGGTGTGGCAGCAGGTGCGCCTGCAACTGGCGGAGTGCACCATTTTCGAAGGCACCGAAGGCTTACCGGCGCTGCTGGCACGTGAGCTGGAGCAGCGCGGTGAGCAGCTGGCAATCAGTGAGCAATACACCGCCGGACTGCTCTACTGGCAGTTGGCTGGCGCCAGCGTGCCGCTGCGTGGCGCTGACATCTTTCCACCCCGGCAGGAGACGCTGGAGCAGCAGGTGATCCGCACCCGCGAACTTGCTGCACAGCAGCAGGCCGCGCTGGCGCTCTCTGTTGGCAGCCTGGAGCAGGAGGAGGTTTCGGTGGCGCTGCATACACCGGATGGCAGCTTTGGTCAGCGCGTGAAGTTCAGTACCGGTCGCCATAATCTGGAGACGCGGCAGAAGGTGGTGGCAATGATGGCGATGAACATGCTGCGCCGCTGGTTACACGGCAGCGAAGTGAGCACCGGTTACGGCTGGATTGATGTGGTCGAAACTGTCAGACAGTAATATCAGTGAAAATAAAACGGGCGCCTGAGGCGCCCGTTTCGTTTCAGAATGCTGACCAACTTAGCCTTGGTGGCTTTTAGATCGAGCCTGCGAAGGGAACACGGTCAGATCGGAAAGACGCAAAAGCGTCATCCCTGACTGCTCGGCCCGCGCGATTACGCACCTCATCCCTGAGGTGCGCCCGTAGCCGGGCCAACGCTTTGCGTTGTTCAAAAACGCTCCCGGCGTTTTTATCCGGGCGGCGGGACGCTTTCCTATTCTGACCGTGTTCCCTGCGCTTCTGGCTGATCAATTGCTGTCAGGTTTACCCGTATTTAACTTGAGCAGCAATCTGACAAACGCCACCTCAGTTATAACTCCAGCTCAATCTCGCCTTTGGCTTTGCAGCAGCAGGGCAGGATCTCATCCTGCTGCACAAAGGCCAGCGGCCGCTGTGGGTAATGCACTTCGCCTTTCAGCAGCCGCATCCGGCAGGAGCCGCAATAACCTTCGCGGCACTGAAACTCCACGCAGAGATTGTTGGCTTCCAGCAGCGTCAGCAGATTGGTATGCTCGTCTGTGCATTCCAGCCGGGTGCCGGAACTGCGCAGAATAACAACGTCGCGGCTCATAATTAAAGCTGGAAGTCGTCGAAGTCGTTAGCGCCTACTTCAGAATCGATCTGACCCACCAGATAGGAGCTCACTTCCACTTCCTGCGGCGCAACCTGAACGTTGTCAGAGACCAGCCAGGAGTTAATCCATGGGATTGGGTTTGAGCGCGTCTGGAACGGCAAATCAAGGCCAACAGCCTGCATACGGATATTGGTGATGTACTCAATGTACTGGCAGAGAATATCTTTGTTCAGGCCGATCATTGAGCCGCCGCTGAACAGATATTCTGCCCACTCTTTCTCCTGCAGTGCTGCTTTCTTAAACAGCTCGAAGCACTCTTCACGGCACTCTGCCGCAATCTCTTTCATCTCCGGATCGTCTTCACCGCTGCGCAGCAGGTTCAGCATGTGCTGGGTGCCGGTCAGGTGCAGCGCTTCATCGCGGGCAATCAGCTTGATGATTTTGGCATTGCCTTCCATCAGCTCACGCTCAGCGAACGCGAAGGAACAGGCGAAGCTGACATAGAAACGGATCGCTTCGAGCGCATTGACGCTCATCAGGCAGATATAGAGCTGCTTCTTCAGGGCGCGCAGGCTGACGACAACCGGTTTGCCGTTGACCTGATGCGTGCCTTCACCCAGCTGATGCCAGTAGTTGGTCATCTCAATCAGATCGTCGTAATAGCGTGAGATATCCTGAGCACGCGCCAGAATCTGCTCATTGGTAACGATATCGTCAAAAACTACCGCCGGATCGTTAACAATGTTACGGATGATGTGGGTGTAAGAACGGGAGTGAATCGTCTCTGAGAACGCCCAGGTTTCAATCCAGGTTTCCAGTTCAGGAATCGAGATCAGCGGCAGCAGCGCGACGTTCGGGCTGCGGCCCTGAATCGAATCCAGCAGCGTCTGATACTTCAGGTTGCTGATAAAGATATGTTTTTCATGATCCGGCAGCGCCTGGTAATCGATGCGATCGCGTGAAACGTCGACCTCTTCCGGACGCCAGAAGAAGGAGAGCTGCTTTTCGATCAGCTTTTCAAAGATGTCATATTTTTGCTGGTCGAAGCGCGCCACGTTTACGGACTGACCGAAAAACATCGGCTCTTTCAGCTGATCATTTTTGTTCTGTGAGAAAGTGGAGTAAGCCATAAAAGTTGTCCAAAAGTAGACGAAGCCAGGCCTCGTGAAATGAATGAGGCGGGAGATTCTCCCGCCTGACCATTAGATCTTACAGGCGCCGCTCTCGCAGCCATCATCCTGGATAGAAGGTGCCAGGTCATCCTGCGCATCTTCAGCACCGTCACGGGTGTTTTGATAGTAGAGCGTTTTCACGCCGAACTTATACGCCGTCAGCAGATCTTTCAGCAGCTGTTTCATCGGCACTTTACCGTTGGTGAAGCGCGACGGATCGTAGTTGGTGTTGGACGAAATCGCCTGGTCGATGAATTTCTGCATCAGACCCACCAGTTGCAGGTAGCCATCGTTGTTCGGCATTTCCCACAGCAGTTCGTACTGATCTTTCAGACGCTCATACTCCGGTACGACCTGACGCAGGATGCCATCTTTCGACGCTTTGATGCTGATGTGACCGCGCGGAGGCTCAATACCGTTGGTGGCATTGGAGATCTGCGACGAGGTTTCAGACGGCATCAGCGCAGACAGGGTCGAGTTGCGCAGGCCGTGCGTTTTAATCTCTTCACGCAGGCTTTCCCAGTCGAGATGCAGCGGTTCGTTGCTGATCGCGTCCAGATCTTTCTTGTAGGTGTCGATAGGCAGAATGCCCTGCGCATAGGTGGTTTCATTGAACCACGGGCAGGCACCTTGCTCTTTCGCCAGCTCATTTGAGGCTTTCAGCAGGTAATACTGAATCGCTTCAAAGGTTTTGTGCGTCAGGCCATTGGCGCTGCCATCGGAGTAGCGCACACCATGCTTCGCCAGATAGTAGGCGTAGTTGATGACGCCGATACCCAGAGTACGACGACCCATCGCGCCACGCTGGGCAGCCGGGATCGGGTAGTCCTGATAGTCGAGCAGCGCATCAAGCGCGCGTACTGCCAGGGTAGCCAGCTCTTCCAGATCGTCGAGGCTTTCGATGGCGCCGAGGTTGAACGCAGAGAGCGTACACAGGGCAATCTCACCGTTTTCGTCGTTAACATCTTCCAGCGGTTTCGTCGGCAGGGCGATTTCCAGGCAGAGGTTAGACTGGCGAACCGGCGCGATGCTCGGGTCAAACGGGCTGTGGGTGTTGCAGTGATCGACGTTCTGAATGTAGATACGGCCGGTAGAGGCGCGTTCCTGCATCATCAGTGAGAAGAGATCGACCGCTTTAACCCACTGCTTGCGGATGCTCTGATCCTGCTCATATTTGGTATAGAGGCGCTCAAACTCATCCTGATTGGCGAAGAATGCGTCATACAGGCCAGGCACGTCAGACGGGCTGAACAGGGTGATATCTTCGCCTTTCAGCAGGCGCTGATACATCAGCTTGTTGAGCTGTACACCATAGTCCATGTGACGCACGCGGTTGCCTTCAACACCACGGTTGTTCTTCAGCACCAGCAGGCTTTCGATTTCCAGATGCCACATCGGGTAGAACAGCGTGGCTGCGCCGCCACGAACGCCGCCCTGAGAACAGGACTTCACCGCGGTCTGGAAATGCTTGTAGAACGGGATACAGCCGGTATGGAACGCTTCACCGCCGCGAATCGGGCTGCCCAGCGCACGGATACGACCGGCGTTGATACCGATGCCGGCACGCTGAGAGACATATTTCACAATTGCGCTGGAGGTGGCGTTGATGGAGTCCAGGCTGTCGCCGCACTCGATCAGTACACAGGAGCTGAACTGGCGCGTCGGGGTGCGTACACCAGACATGATTGGCGTCGGCAGGGAAATTTTAAACGTCGAGATCGCATCATAGAAACGCTTGATGTAATCCATACGCGTGTCGCGCGGGTAGCCGGAGAAGAGGCAGGCGGCGACCAGAATGTAGAGGAACTGCGCGCTTTCGTAGATTTCACCCGAAACGCGGTTCTGCACCAGATATTTGCCTTCCAGCTGCTTCACAGCGGCATAGGAGAAGTTCATGTCACGCCAGTGGTCGAGGAACTCGTCCATCTGCGCAAACTCTTCCTGGCTGTAATCTTCCAGCAGGTGCCGATCATATTTGCCCATGTCGACCATCTTAACGACCTGGTCATAGAGCTTTGGCGGCTCAAACTGACCATACGCTTTTTTGCGCAGGTGGAAGATCGCCAGGCGGGCAGCCAGGTACTGATAGTCAGGGGCATCGCGGGAGATGAGGTCTGCTGCGGCCTTGATGATGGTCTCATGAATGTCAGAGGTTCTGATGCCATCATAGAACTGAATGTGAGAGCGCAGCTCAACCTGTGAAACTGAGACGTTGTTCAGCCCTTCAGCTGCCCAGTCCAGCACACGGTGAATTTTGTCGAGATCAATGCGCTCCTGGCGGCCATCGCGTTTAGTAACGAGCAGACTCTGGTTCATGTCGCGTTTTTACCTTTGCGTGAGTATCCAAAAATTAAAAGAAATCCCGGTTTATACACAGCCTATTCATTGTGAATAATGTGTGGATAAACACTACATCTAGGGGGTGATGGGAAAAGCCATAACTACATGGGGGCATATTTTAGTATTTTACGGCCGCTTAACAAGAGCAAAAAATGATGGCTGGAGGGGTTGTAATTCTTGCGAAATTTCTTAGCCCACGCCTTGTAAGGCCTGGCATCATGTCAACCAGATCACACTTTTTTTTCTTATTATGATCGGGCGCGTGTTTCTTATTCAATCCTCAGGATTCAGCAGGAAAAGGGATGAAAAATGGCTAAAAGCCGCTAGCGGGTTGCTGGTCAGCAGAGAATCGGATGCGGTAACGCTGAAGAGGATGGAACCGGGCTGATGTAACCTATTGGCAGACATCAGAATGCCTCTGGCGCGGTGAGTGCTGTGACCGGCACAGGGAGAACGGGCGCAGAAGAGGAGATGCCCGCCCTGATTCAGGCGGGCGGGTCACTCAGACGGCGCGGTGGGTGTGCACCATATAATTCACGTCAGTGCCGGGAGCCAGTTTGAATCGGTTAGTCACCGGGTTGTAATGCAGGCCAATGATGTGGCGTTCACGCAGGGCCGTTTCATCGACCCAGCCCAGCAGTTCGGAAGGACGGATAAATTTCTTCACGTCGTGAGTGCCGCGCGGCAGCATGCGCAACACATATTCCGCACCAAATATCGCCAGCAGCCAGGCTTTTGGATTGCGGTTCAGCGTAGAGAAGAAGACTTCGCCGCCGGGTTTGACCAGCTTCGCACAGGCGTGAACCACTGAGCGCGGATCCGGCACGTGCTCCAGCATCTCCATGCAGGTCACCACATCATATTTTCCGGCGTGCTGCTCCGCATGCTCTTCGACGGTCTGCTGCACGTAGTCCAGCGTCACTCCGCTCTCCAGAGCATGCAGGCGCGCCACGGCCAGCGGTTCCGCGCCCATGTCCAGGCCCGTGACCACGGCACCTTCACGCGCCATGCTTTCGGCTAAGATGCCGCCGCCGCATCCGACGTCGAGCACGGTTTTACCGAACAAGCCGTTGCTGTGCTGCGCGATATAGCCCAGGCGCAGCGGGTTAATGCGGTGCAACGGTTTAAATTCACCCTCCAGATCCCACCAGCGCGAGGCAACGGCCTCAAACTTGGCAATTTCCTGCGCATCGACGTTCTGCTGATGATTCTGCGGTTGTGCATTCATTGAATCGTAACTCCTGACAAAATGTGCCCACAGTATAAACGCTTAACCGCAGATGGCACACCTTTCAGGCGCAAGGAAAAGCGGGTGAAATCGGTGGTTAGCGTTCACCAGAGCATTGCAGTGTGATATACTTTCGCACCTTTAAAATCCGGGATTAAGTAGAGGGATAGCGGCTCCATGAGCGACCTTGCGAGAGAAATTACACCGGTCAATATCGAAGAAGAATTAAAAAATTCTTACCTCGGTTACGCCATGTCGGTCATCGTTGGCCGAGCTTTACCCGATGTGCGTGATGGCCTGAAGCCGGTTCATCGTCGCGTACTTTTTGCGATGAGTGTACTGGGTAACGACTGGAACAAACCCTATAAAAAATCTGCCCGCGTCGTCGGTGACGTTATCGGTAAATATCACCCGCATGGTGATTCCGCCGTTTACGACACCATTGTACGTATGGCCCAGCCTTTCTCCCTGCGTTACATGCTGGTGGACGGACAAGGCAACTTCGGTTCCATCGACGGCGACTCCGCCGCGGCGATGCGTTATACCGAAATTCGCATGTCGAAGATCGCCCACGACCTGTTAGCTGACCTGGAAAAAGATACCGTCGATTTCGTACCGAACTACGACGGCACTGAGCAGATCCCTGAAGTTCTGCCGACCAAAATTCCTAACCTGCTGGTGAACGGCTCTTCCGGTATCGCCGTGGGTATGGCAACCAACATTCCGCCGCATAACCTGCGTGAAGTGATTAACGGCTGCCTGGCTTACATTGAAAATGAAGACATCAGCATTGAAGAGCTGATGGAGCACATTCCGGGGCCTGATTTCCCGACCGCCGCTATTATCAATGGTCGCCGTGGCATCGAAGAAGCGTACCGCACCGGACGCGGTAAAATTTATATTCGTGCGCGTGGCGAAGTGGAAGCTGATGCTAAAACGGGCCGCGAGACCATCATCATTCATGAGCTGCCGTATCAGGTTAACAAGGCACGCCTGATTGAGAAGATTGCGGAGCTGGTGAAAGAGAAGCGTGTCGAAGGCATCAGCGCACTGCGCGATGAGTCTGATAAAGACGGCATGCGTATCGTGATTGAGATCAAGCGCGATGCGGTCGGCGAAGTCGTGCTGAATAATCTCTATTCACTGACCCAGTTGCAGACCTCGTTTGGTATCAACATGGTCGCCCTGCATCAGGGTCAGCCGAAGATCATGGCGCTGAAGGAGATTCTGGACGCCTTTGTTCGCCATCGTCGTGAAGTTGTGACGCGTCGTACTATCTTTGAACTGCGTAAGGCGCGCGATCGTGCGCATATCCTGGAAGGTCTGGCGATTGCGCTGGCGAATATCGATCCGATCATCGAGCTGATTCGTCGTGCACCAAACCCGGCAGAAGCGAAAGCGGGTCTGATTGCGCAGGCGTGGGATCTCGGTAACGTGTCAGCGATGCTGGAACGTGCCGGTGATGACGCCGCGCGTCCGGAGTGGCTGGATCCACAATACGGCATCCGTGATGGTCAATACTATCTGACCGAGCAGCAGGCTCAGGCGATTCTGGATCTGCGTCTGCAGAAACTGACCGGCCTTGAGCACGAGAAGCTGCTGGATGAGTATAAAGCGCTGCTGGAGCAGATCGCTGAGTTGCTGCGCATTCTGTCGAACGCGGACCGTCTGATGGAAGTGATCCGCGAAGAGCTGGAGCTGATGCGTGATCAGTTCGGTGATGAGCGTCGCACAGAGATTACCGCCAACACGGCTGACATTAATATCGAAGACCTGATCAATCAGGAAGATGTTGTGGTGACATTGTCGCATCAGGGCTATGTGAAGTATCAGCCGCTGACCGACTATGAAGCGCAGCGTCGTGGTGGTAAGGGCAAGTCAGCCGCACGTATCAAAGAAGAGGACTTCATTGATCGTCTGCTGGTCGCCAATACGCATGACACGATTCTTTGCTTCTCCAGCCGTGGTCGTCTCTACTGGATGAAGGTTTACCAGCTGCCGGAAGCAAGCCGTGGCGCACGTGGACGTCCAATCGTCAACCTGCTGCCGCTGGAAGCCAACGAGCGTATTACGGCGATTCTGCCGGTACGTGAGTATACCGAAGGCTTTAATATCTTTATGGCGACCGCGCTCGGTACCGTGAAGAAGACCGCACTGAAAGAGTTCAGCCGTCCACGCAGCGCGGGCATTATTGCCGTGAATCTGCGTGACGACGATGAGCTGATCGGTGTGGCGCTGACCAACGGTAACGATGAAGCGATGCTGTTCTCAGCGGCCGGTAAAGTGGTGCGCTTTGCAGAAACCGCAGTCCGTGCGATGGGTCGTACCGCCTCTGGCGTACGCGGCATCAGACTGGCTGAAGGCGATCGCGTTGTGTCATTGATTGTGCCGCGTGAAGAGGGTGCAATTATGACCGTGACGCAGAATGGTTACGGCAAGCGTACGGCCAACAGCGAATACCCGACCAAGTCGCGTGCGACTCAGGGTGTTATTTCAATCAAAGTGACCGAACGTAATGGTCCGGTGATTGGCGCCGTTCAGGTCGTTGATGGCGATCAGATTATGATGATCACCGATGCCGGTACGCTGGTGCGTACCCGCGTTTCAGAAGTCAGCGTCGTGGGTCGTAATACCCAGGGTGTGATTCTGATTCGTACCGCAGAGGATGAGAACGTCGTAGGTCTGCAGCGTGTTGCCGAGCCGGTTGAAGAAGAAGAGCTGGATTCAATCGACGGTAGCGTGGCGGAAGGCGAGGAAGATATCGCGCCGGAAGCAGAGAACGACGATGAAGAGATTGCGCCGGAAGCGGATGCAGAAGACGAAGACGACGCGGCTGAAGACGAAGAGTAATTTGTCTGGCGTGAGCTGAGGTTCGTTGCAGAAACGGCAGGTCAGGGGAAACCCGGCCTGCCGTTTTTTTTTGTGTGATGGGGAGGGAGCAGGGAGCTTAGGGCTGGAGGCTGGAGGCTGGTTGCTGGTGGCTGTGAGTTGGGAGCCGCCGAAAGGCCCACTATGCCCGATCGCAAAGGATTCCCGCATCCATGCGGATCGGCCACGCCATCCCTGGCGTGGACGCTTTGCTCTT
>NZ_JBSRXX010000009.1:0-204230 GCF_054056055.1 Pantoea sp. PvP021
TGAAGTGAAGGAACCGCGCAGCGGCGCGAGGACCGCCAGCCCCTGAGCGGCACCAGACTGCGTTATCACCTGTCGCTTAACTGACTGGCATTACGACATCGGGTCGCCCTTCTTCTTTATACGTCGCGCACCCGTGCCGACATCACCAGCGCCACAATAGCCAGCCCGAATGCCAGCCAGTAAACCGCCTCATGTCCCAGTCGCTCACTCAGCGTGCCCTGAATAACACCAGCCAGAATCATGCCGGTCGAGATCGAGTTGGTGAACATGGTGGTCGCTGCACCAGGCCGTCCTGGCATCAGATCCTGAAACCACAGCATCCCTATGCCAGCAATAATCCCGACAAACACCGCGTTAAACAGCTGCAACACCATCAGCGACGTGCGGGAATTGAACAGCACCAGCCCCAGATAAAACAGTACGCCAGCCGCCACCGCGATCAGCATTAACCGGCGCTTGCCGATACGCCGCGCGTAATGTCCGGCCAGCAGCATCACCGGGATCTCCAGCCCCGCCGCCGTCCCCATCAGCAGACCGGCCAGCTTCTCGGGCAGGCCCAGCGTGGTGCTGATATAGAGCGGCATATCGATGATATACATAGTGTTGCAGGTCCACATCGCGACTGAGGCCAGGAACAGTAAACGCACATCCCGATCGCGCCAGCCACTTAGCGGCAGCCCGCCGCTTTGCATCAGGGGCTGCGAACGTGGCACCGACGGCACGGTGAACCAGACCAGCAGGATACAGATCAGAAACAGCGCGGCGGCCACCATAAATAGCGTTACAAAGCCGTAGTTCAGCGCCAGCGCGAAGGAGAGCGGCGGCCCAATCACCCACGCCAGCGACAGCTGCGCACGCATCACCGAACTGAACATCACCGCTTCACGCGCCGACTGATCGGCATATTCCCGCGCCAGCGCAAACAGCTGAGGCATCGAGACGCTGGCCAGCGCCGACAGCAGCACGCCCAGCGTCAGCAAGGTCAGATAGTGGCGGGTAAAAGCAAACAGCAGCGCATTGACCAGCGCCATCAGGCAGCAAAAGAGAATGATATGACGACGATCGCCGACGCTGTCAGAACGCTTTGCCACCAGCATGCTCACCACGATACCGGCCACCGCATTGATGGTGAAAAACAGTCCGACCCAGAAGGGCCGCGCCTGCACCTCGCGCGTCAGAAACAGGCTGAGCGTCGGCGCCTGCAGTGCGCCCGCGATGCCCAGCATGAACGAGGCGACCATAAAAGCGAGGTAAACCGGATTGATGCGGCGCTGCCGCGTTAACAGCGATTTCATACCGAAATCCCTTACAGAACAAACAGAGGGGAAAAAGAAGGGTAGACGATACCGCGCAACATGAAAAAAGCCAGCAGAGATCATCTGCTGGCGGTGTAAATGCACCCTACTCAGAAAAGCACTCCGCTGAACAGCGAAGTCAGGGTCGAACGCCATTCAGTGCTGAATGCCTCCCGCTCTTCCCATAACGTAAAGTTTGCTCTTAAAATAGGGCAAGAAAAACAGAGCGCTTTTCATCGGGAGTTCCTCTTTTATGTCCTCATCACGTCTGAAGCAGCAGTTCATTCGCCTGTGGCAGAGCTGTCAGGGGCAAACGCAGGAGATTACCCTTAGCGAACTGGCTGACCTGCTGCACTGCTCGCGCCGCCATATGCGCAATCTGCTCAACCGGATGCAGGCCGCGGGCTGGCTAATCTGGCAGGCGGAAGCCGGACGCGGCAAGCGTTCACAGCTTACCTTCTGCTATACCGGACTGGCTTTGCAGCAGCAACGTGCCGAGGATTTGCTGGAGCAGGATCGCATCGATCAGCTGGTCCAGCTGGTGGGCGATAAAAATCAGGTACGGCAGATGATCGCCGCGCATCTGGGCCGCAGTTTCCGTCAGGGCAAGCATATCCTGCGGGTGCTCTACTATCGTCCGCTGCTCAATCTGCTGCCCGGTTCGCCGCTGCGGCGCTCCGAAACCCACATTGCGCGACAGATTTTCAACGGCCTGACGCGGATAAATGAGGAAAACGGGGAAATCGAGCCCGATATTGCGCACCACTGGCAGCAGACTTCCCCGCTTCACTGGCGCTTCTTTCTGCGTCCGGCGATTCGCTTTCATCACGGCAGAGAACTGGAGATGGAGGATGTGCTGGCCACGCTTGAGCGTCAGCGCCCTCATCCGCTCTTTTCCCATATCGAGCAGATCGACTCGCCCGCGCCCTGGACGCTGGATATCCGCTTAAGCCAGCCCGATGAAGGGTTGCCCTGGCTGCTGGGCAGCGTCAGTGCGATGATCCTGCCGCGCGAATGGCCGACGCTGCACGATTTTGCCCGCCAGCCCGTTGGCACCGGTCCTTACCGGGTGATCCGCAATCAGGAGAGTCAGCTGAAGATCGAAGCGTTTGATGACTATTTTGGTTTTCGCGCCCTGATTGATGATGTCTCTATCTGGGTACTGCCCGACATCAGCGATGAGCTGGTCTATGCCGGTGTCCGCCTGCAGGGCGACGGAGCCGATGAGGTTCAGGAGGAGAGCCGTCTTGAAGAGGGCTGCTACTATCTGCTGTTCGACCAGCGTTCAGAACAGGGACGCAACGAGGCGGTCCGGCGCTGGGTCAGCTACCTGTTTAATCCTATCGCCCTGCTCAATCACGCCGGTGTCGGCTACCAGCGCTACTGGTTTCCGGCGTATGGCCTGCTGCCGCGCTGGCATCACCGGCGCGACCTGACGCCAGTGGAAAAACCGCCCGGCTTAACCCACCTGACGCTGACCTGGTACAGCCAGCACGTGGAGCATGAAGGCATCGCTAACGCGCTGCGTCCGCTGCTGGCAGAGCATGGCGTCACGCTGGAGACCCGCGAGATCAGCTACGAAAGCTGGTATCAGGGCGAAGCGGAAAGTGATATCTGGCTTGGCAGCGTGAACTTTACCCTGCCGCTGAATTACTCTCTGTTTGCGCAGCTTTATGAGATCCCGTTGCTGCATCACTGTCTGCCGATCGACTGGCACAGCGATGCGGCCCGCTGGCGCGAGAAAACGCTGCCGCTGGCCGAATGGAGTAAACAGTTAGTCGAAGAAGCGGGTCTTCATCCGCTGTTTCACCACTGGCTGCTGCTTGAAGGTCAGCGCAGCATGCGCGGCGTTCGGATGAATACGCTGGGCTGGTTTGATTTTAAATCCGCCTGGTTCGCGCCACCCGCGCTGTGAGGCTTTCGCCCCGGCGCTGAAATGACTAGAATGTGACGTTCTCAACGGGGTGCCGCCTGTCACCAGCAAGCAGCTGAGAGATACCCGTCGAACCTGATTCGGTTAATACCGACGTAGGGATTTGGGAGGCCTCTGTGCTCAGATCCTTTGCGACTCATCCCCTATTCTCCTGAAGGAGCGCAAAGTGTTAAACAAAGTTCTGCCGGTGCTGCTGTTACTCTCCGCCCCCGTTCTGGCGGCTAAGCCGGTTCTCACGGTCTACACCTACGACTCCTTCTCCGCTGACTGGGGCCCTGGCCCGGCGGTTAAAAAAGCCTTCGAGGCGCAGTGCAACTGCGAGCTGAAATTCGTCACGCTGGAAGATGGCGTGTCGCTGCTGAACCGCGTGCGCATGGAAGGGAAAAACAGCAAAGCCGATCTGGTACTGGGGCTGGATAACAATCTGGTACAGGCGGCGCAGAAAACCGGTCTGTTTGCCGAAAGTCAGGTCGATTCCTCGACATTAAAACTGCCCGGCGGCTGGCACAACACCACTTTCGTGCCGTTTGATTATGGCTACTTCGCGTTTGTCTATGACAAAACCCGGCTGAAGAATCCGCCAAAAAGCCTGAAAGAGCTGGTCGACAGCCCGGAGAAGTGGCGGGTGATCTACGAAGATCCCCGTACCAGCACCCCCGGCTTAGGTCTGCTGTTGTGGATGCAGAAAGTCTATGGCGATCAGGCACCGCAGGCGTGGCAAAAGCTGGCGCAGAAAACCGTGACGGTGACCAAAGGCTGGAGTGAAGCCTATGGCCTGTTCCTCAAGGGCGAAGGCGATCTGGTGCTGAGCTACACCACCTCACCGGCTTACCACATCATCGAAGAGAAAAAAGAGAACTATGCCGCCGCGCCGTTTGCAGAGGGCCACTATCTGCAGGTTGAAGTTGCCGCGCAGTTAGCCAGCAGCAAACAGCCGGCGCTGGCACAGCAATTCATGAAGTTTATGGTGTCACCCGACTTCCAGCGCACTATCCCGACCGGTAACTGGATGTACCCGGTAATCGACACGCCGCTGCCTGCCGGTTTTAGCGCGCTCACTGTGCCCGCCACCGCCCTGCAGTTCTCGCCGGAAGAGGTTGCCAGCCAGCGTTCAGGCTGGATCAGCCAGTGGCAACGCGCCGTCAGCCGCTGATGCCGCGCTGGCTTATCCCCGGTTCGCTCGCCACGCTGCTGTTAATCAGCGTGGCGCTGCTGGCCTTCGGTGCACTCTGGAGCGCCGCGCCAGAGAATGACTGGCGCAGCGTGCTGCAGGATGATTACCTGCATCACGTTATCGCCTTCTCTTTTGGTCAGGCGCTGCTCTCCGCGCTGTTGTCGCTGCTGCCGGCGATACCGCTGGCGCGCGCGCTCTATCGACGCCGTTTCCCTGGCCGTCAGCTGCTGCTGCGTCTGTGCGCCATGACCCTGGTACTGCCGGTGCTGGTGGCGGTATTTGGTCTGCTCACCGTCTATGGTCGTGTCGGCTGGCTGGCGCAGCTGTGCCAGCTGGCAGGGATTGATTACCACTTCTCTCCCTACGGTCTGTCGGGCATTTTGCTGGCGCACGTCTTCTTTAACCTGCCGCTGGCGACCCGCCTGATGCTGCAGGCGCTGGAGAGCATTCCGGCGGAACAGCGTCAGCTGGCGGCACAGCTCGACCTGCGCGGCTGGCACCATTTTCGTCTGCTGGAGTGGCCATGGCTGCGGCGTCAGCTGCTGCCGACCGGCGCGCTGATCTTCATGCTCTGTTTCGCCAGCTTTGCTACCGTGCTCTCACTGGGCGGCGGCCCGCAGGCGACGACCATCGAGCTGGCGATTTTCCAGGCGCTGAGTTATGACTACGATCCGGGGCGCGCTGCACTGCTGGCGCTGATCCAACTTGGCTGCTGCGTGACGCTGGTGCTGCTCAGCCAGCGCTTCAGCAAAGCGATTCCCGCCGGAACCAGCCAGCTGAATGGCTGGCGCGATCCGCAGGATTCGCGCGGGGCGCAGCTGGTTGATGCGCTGCTGATCCTGCTGGCGCTGATCCTGCTGCTGCCCCCGCTGGCGGCGGTCATCATCGATGGTCTGCACGGCGGACTGCGCGGCGCGCTGGCGCAGCCTGCACTCTGGCAGGCGACGTTTACCTCACTGCGCATCGCCACCGGCGCCGGTCTGCTCTGTGTGGTGCTGACCATGATGCTGCTGTGGAGCAGCCGCGAGCTGCGCCTGCGTCAGCGCCCGGCGGCGGCAACCCTTATCGACACCAGCGGCATGCTGATTCTGGCGATGCCAGGCATCGTGCTCGCCACCGGCTTTTTCCTGTTGTTTAACGCCACCATTGGTCTGCCGGCGTCGGCGGACGGGCTGGTGATCTTCACCAATGCGCTGATCGCCATTCCCTATGCGCTGAAAGTGCTGGAGAACCCGATGCGTGACGTCGCGGAGCGTTACGGCAGACTCTGTGATTCGCTGGATATCCACGGCTGGAACCGGCTGCGGCTGATTGAACTGCGGGCGCTGAAACGTCCGCTGGCCCAGGCGCTGGCCTTTGCCTGCGTGCTGTCGATCGGTGATTTTGGCGTGGTGGCGCTGTTTGGTACTGCCGATTTCCGCACCCTGCCGTTCTACCTTTATCAACAGATCGGTGCCTATCGCGGTGCTGACGGTGCAGTGACCGCGCTGCTGCTGCTGCTGCTCTGTTTGTTGCTGTTCACCCTGATGGAAAAATTACCAGGCCGCCATGCTGACACTGAATAACCTCACGTACCTTTATCAGCATCTGCCGATGCGCTTTAGTCTCAAAGCCACCCGCGGCGAGCGCATCGCGATCCTCGGCCCCAGCGGGGCCGGTAAAAGCACCCTGCTGAGCCTGATTGCCGGTTTCCTGCCGGTGAAACAGGGCACCCTGATGATTGACGGCCAGGAGCACACCCACAGCGTGCCGGCCAGACGGCCGGTTTCGATGCTGTTTCAGGAGAACAACCTGTTTCCGCACCTCAGCGTGCAGCAGAACATGGCGCTGGGATTGCACCCCGGACTGAAGCTGAGCGCCGGGCAGCGCCAGCAGCTTGCAGCGCTGGCCGATCAGGTGGGATTAGGCGATCTGCTGACGCGCCTGCCGGGCGAGCTGTCAGGCGGACAGCGACAGCGCGTGGCGCTGGCACGCTGTCTGCTACGTGACCGTCCGGTGCTGCTGCTGGATGAGCCTTTTTCTGCGCTGGATCCCGCGCTGCGCGGAGAGATGCTGCAACTGGTGCGTTCGGTGTGTGAAGCGCGCAGCATCACGCTGCTGATGGTGTCGCACAGTCTGGAAGATGCCCAGCAGATTGCGCCGCGCAGCGTGGTGATTGTGGATGGCCGGGTTTACTGGGATGGCGAGACCCGACAGTTACTGTCGGGCGACACGCGGGAGGCCGACGTGCTCGGCATCCCGCGTCGTTAAGCGATTCAGGCGAAGAAAACCTGCCACAGCAGATGACGGAAAATGGGCATCATCGGATGGAACTGAATACCGACGAAAGCCGCGACGGCAATCACCAGCCCCAGCGGCCCTGCCCAGCGCAGGCGCTCAGGCGGCAGCCAGGCCGATGCCCAGTCGCGACTCTTGCCGCTGCGCCACCAGCGCCAGCATAACCAGACACCCAGCCAGATCAGCAGTGCTGCGCCGAGTAACAGCCATTTAAAGCTGCCGCCCTGCGCGGCTTTGGGCACATCGATCGCCACACCCGCCAGAATACCGGGCAGCAGATAGAGCGGCGGCCAGAGAATGCAGCCGATAATGTTCGGCGGCAGGAATTTACGCACCGGCAGCTCCAGCATACCGGCCGCCAGCGGGATCAGCGGACGCGTGGGGCCAACAAAGCGTCCGACCAGAATCGTAAACATGCTGTGCTGATGCAGGGCGTGCTCGGTTTTATCCAGCAGGCCTTTATACTTTTGCAGATACTTCCAGCGATGCAGCGGCCCCTGAAATTTCCAGCCGATGCCGTAGGAAACCCAGTCACCAATCAGGCAGCCCGCAAAGCCCGCCGCCCAGGCCGGGTAAAGGCCAAGTTCGCCACTGCCGACCAGCGCGCCCAGACTGGCCATCATCACCGTACCTGGCAGCAACAGCCCGACCAGCGCCAGCGACTCAAGAAACGTCACCAGCGCAACGGCAAACAGCGCCCACTCCAGGGACTGCGTAATCAGTTGTTGAATCCAGGCTTCCATAATCATCCTAAGTAAAAGCAGAAGGCTGGATTGTCCTGAGCCAGCCACACAGCGTCAAGGCAAGAATTGTAGGACAATGTTGACAAAAGCGGGTGGCGGGAACTGTATAAATATCCATGTTATACTGAAGCGGTTTTCTCATCCTGAAATGCTGAGTCCGGAGAACATCTGAATATGCCCCGTGCAGGTTTTCTGCTCACCCGCCACTGGCGCGACAGCCCGCATGGCACCGAAATTATCCTCTGGCTCGCGACCGATGCGGGCGCGCAGCGCGTGGTGCTGCCGGTGCAGGAGTCCGTCGCGTTTATTCCTGAGGAATTTCAGGCGCAGGTCAGCGAATTACTGAAAGATGAACGTCAGTTTCGGATTCAGTCGCTGGCGCTGAAAGATTTTCGGCGTCGCCCGGTTTTCGGCCTCTACTGCCAGCAGAACCGCCAGCTACAGCGCATTGAAAAACGGCTGCGCGAAGAGGGTATTCCGGTCTATGAAGCCGATATCCGTCCGCCGGAGCGCTACCTGATGGAGCGTTTTATTACCGCGCCGGTCTGGTTTGACGGCGAGCAGCGCGGAGACAGCGTGGTCAATGCGCGGCTCAAACCCCATCCCGACTATCGCCCGCCGCTGAAATGGGTCTCGCTGGACATTGAAACCACACAGCATGGCGAGCTTTACTGCATCGGGCTGGAGGGATGCGGTCAGCGCCAGGTCTTTATGCTCGGCCCGGCCAACGGTGATGCCAGCACGCTGGATTTCGAGCTGATCTATCTCGACAGCCGGCCGCAGTTACTTGAAGCGCTGAACCAGTGGTTTGCAGAGCATGATCCGGATGTCTTAATTGGCTGGAACGTCGTGCAGTTTGACCTGCGGGTATTACAAAAGCATGCCGATCGTTACGGCATTCCGCTGCGTCTGGGACGCCAGCAGGCCGCGCTGGAGTGGCGTGAACATGGCTTCAAACCCGGCGTATTTTTCGCTCAGGCCAGTGGCCGGTTGATTATTGATGGTATTGACGCGCTGAAATCGGCGTTCTGGGATTTTCCCTCATTCAGCCTGGAGTCGGTGTCGCAGCAACTGCTGGGAGAAGGAAAAGCGATTGATAATCCCTGGCAGCGTATGGAGGAGATCAACTGGCGTTTTGCCAACGATAAACCGGCGCTGGCGCGCTACAACCTGAAAGACTGCGAACTGGTGACGCGCATTTTTCACAAAACGGCGATTATGCCGTTTCTGCTGGAACGCGCGGCGGTCAATGGACTGGCGGTGGATCGCCACGGCGGTTCGGTAGCGGCCTTTGGTCATCTCTATATTCCGCGGATGCATCGCGCCGGGTTTGTCGCCCCGAACATGGGTGATGTAGCCCCGGAAGCCAGTCCTGGCGGTTATGTGATGGATTCGCGCCCCGGCCTGTATGACTCAGTGCTGGTGCTGGATTACAAAAGCCTCTACCCGTCGATTATCCGCACCTTCCTGATTGACCCGGTGGGTCTGGTGGAAGGGCTGGCCCATCCTGATGATGCCGATTCGATTGAGGGTTTCCGTGAAGCGCGTTTTTCGCGGCATACCCACTGCCTGCCTGCGATAGTTGAACAGATCTGGCTGGGTCGCGAAGCGGCGAAAAAGCAGAATAATCAGCCGCTGTCCCAGGCGCTGAAAATCATCATGAACGCCTTTTACGGCGTGCTGGGCACCAGCGCCTGCCGCTTCTTTGATCCGCGGCTCGCCTCCTCTATTACGCTGCGCGGTCACGCCATCATGCAGCAGACCCGCACGCTGATTGAGGCGGAAGGCTACGACGTCATCTATGGCGACACCGACTCCACCTTTGTCTGGCTGAAGTCGGCGCACAGTGAAGAAGATGCCGCCGCGATTGGTCAGCAGCTGGTGCAGAAAGTGAACGCCTGGTGGCGCGACCATCTGCAGCAGACGCAGGGGCTGACCAGCACACTGGAACTGGAGTATGAAAATCACTTCTGCCGTTTTCTGATGCCCACTATTCGCGGCGCGGAACAGGGCAGCAAGAAACGCTACGCCGGACTGATTCGTGACGCCGCCGGTGAGCGCATGGTCTTTAAGGGGCTGGAGTCGGTGCGAACAGACTGGACGCCGCTGGCAAAAGCATTCCAGCAGCAGCTCTACCACCGTATCTTCCACCGTCAGCCGTGGCAGGATTATATCCGTACAACCGTGGCGCAGTTGCTGGCGGGTGAACTCGACGATCAGCTGATCTACAAAAAGCGGCTGCGGCGTCCGCTGAAAGAATATGAACGAAACGTGCCCCCGCACGTGCGCGCTGCCAGGCTGGCCGATGAGCACAATCGTAAATTAAACCGGCCCTTGCAGTACCAGAATGGTGGCCGGATCCGTTATGTCATCGCCACCGCAGGCCCCGAGCCACTGGAGGCGCGCAGCACGCCGCTGGACTATGACCACTACGTGACGAAGCAACTTCAGCCGGTTGCAGAGGGGATTCTGCCCTTTGTCGAGGGGGACTTTGCTACACTTATTACCGGACAGCTGGGGCTTTTTTGACAGGTGACGAACGTCCTGCCATCCAGTACCATAGCGCCCTTCCTGAAACTCACCGCTCTTAAGTACGCTCCAGGCCTTGTTGTCTGGCGGTAACGCTATTGCCTGAGCTTTGGGAACACCTCTAAAAACGTTAAAATTCGAGCAAAAAATATATGGTTTTTACATTAGGTCAGCGCTGGATTAGTGATACGGAAAGTGAACTGGGACTGGGCACCGTGGTGGCGATCGATACCCGCATGATCACCCTGCTGTTTCCGGCCACGGGGGAAAACCGCCTCTACGCCCGCAACGATTCGCCAGTTACCCGCGTCATCTTTAATCCGGGTGATACCATCACCAGCCACGAAGGCTGGCAGATGCGCGTCGATGAAGTACGCAACGAAAATGACCTGATGACCTATATCGGTACCCGTCTGGATACCGAAGAGAGCGAAGTGATGCTGCGCGAAGTCATGCTCGACAGCAAGCTGGTGTTCAGTAAGCCGCAGGATCGCCTGTTTGCCGGCCAGCTCGACCGGATGGATCGTTTTGCCCTGCGCTTCCGCGCCCGTAAATACCAGAGTGAGCAATATCGCCTGCCAATCAGCGGCTTACGCGGCATGCGCACCAACCTGATCCCTCACCAGCTGCATATCGCCCACGATGTCGGCCGCCGCCATGCGCCGCGCGTCCTGCTGGCCGATGAAGTTGGCCTGGGTAAAACTATTGAAGCCGGGATGATCATCCAGCAGCAGCTGCTGGCTGGCCGCGCCGATCGCGTCCTGATCGTGGTACCTGAAACTTTACAGCATCAGTGGCTGGTCGAGATGCTGCGCCGCTTCAACCTGCGCTTTGCGCTGTTTGATGACGACCGCTATACCGAAGCGCAGCACGACAGCGATAACCCGTTTGAAACAGAGCAGCTGATTATCTGCTCACTGGACTTCGTGCGCCGTAACAAGCAGCGTCTTGAGATGCTGGCCGATGCCGAATGGGATCTGCTGGTGGTCGATGAAGCGCACCATCTGGCCTGGTCAGAAGGCGAGCCCAGCCGTGAATATCAGGTTATCGAACAGCTGGCTGAGAAAACCGCCGGGGTTCTGCTGCTGACCGCAACGCCGGAGCAGCTGGGCATGGAGAGTCACTTCGCCCGTCTGCGTCTGCTCGACCCTAATCGTTTCCATGACTTTGCCGCCTTTGTTGAAGAGCAGCAGCATTTCCGTCCGATTGCCGATGCCGTCACCGCGCTGCTGGCCGATAAAGCGATCTCCCAGGAGGAGATGAACCGGATCAACGATCTGGTCGGCGAGCAGGATATTGAGCCACTGCTGCAGGTCGCCAACAGCGACCGTGACGGCAAGCTGGAGGCGCGTCAGGAGCTGATCTCCATGCTGATGGACCGCCACGGCACCAGCCGCGTGCTGTTCCGTAACACCCGTAACGGGGTTAAAGGCTTCCCGAAACGCGAACTGCACCAGATCCGCCTGCCGCTGCCTGCGCAGTATCAGACGGCGATTAAAGTCTCCGGCATTATGGGCGCGCGCAAAAGTGCAGAAGAGCGGGCGCGTGACCTGCTCTATCCGGAGCAGATTTATCAGGAATTTGAAGGCGACAGCGGCACCTGGTGGAACTTCGATCCGCGCGTGGAATGGCTGATGGGCTATCTCACCACCAACCGCAAAGAGAAAGTGCTGGTGATCTGCGCCAAAGCGGCCACCGCGCTGCAGCTGGAGCAGGTACTGCGTGAACGCGAAGGTATCCGTGCAGCGGTGTTCCACGAAGGTCTGTCGATCATTGAACGTGACCGTGCTGCCGCCTGGTTCGCCTCAGAAGAGAATGGCGCGCAGGTGCTGTTGTGCTCCGAGATCGGTTCTGAAGGCCGTAACTTCCAGTTTGCCAGCCGTCTGGTGATGTTCGACCTGCCGTTTAACCCGGACCTGCTGGAGCAGCGTATCGGTCGTCTGGATCGTATTGGCCAGGCGCACGACATCCAGATTCTGGTGCCGTGGCTGGAGCAGACCGCACAGGCGGTGCTGCTGCGCTGGTATCACGAAGGGCTGGACGCGTTTGAACATACCTGCCCGACCGGCCGGACAATCTATGACAGCGTCCATTCGCAACTGATCGGCTATCTGGCCGCGCCGGAAAACAGCGAAGGTTTTGATGCGTTTATCACCGACTGCCGTAAACAGCATGACGCGCTGAAACTGCAGCTGGAACAGGGTCGCGATCGCCTGCTGGAGCTGAACTCCAACGGCGGCGAATCGGCTCAGCTACTGGCCAATGCCATCAGCGAGCAGGATAACGACACAGGCCTGGTGAACTTCGCGCTCAACCTGTTTGATATCGTTGGTATCAATCAGGAAGATCGCAGCGATAACCTGATCGTGCTGACCCCTTCCGACCACATGCTGGTGCCCGATTTCCCTGGCCTGCCGGAAGATGGCTGCACCATCACCTTCAACCGCGATCAGGCGCTGTCGCGCGAAGATACCCAGTTCATTACCTGGGAACATCCGCTGATCCGCAACGGTCTGGATCTGATTCTGTCGGGCGATACCGGCAGCAGCGCACTGTCACTGCTGAAGAACAAGGCGCTGCCGGTGGGGACGCTGCTGGTCGAGCTGATCTATGTGGTTGAAGCACAGGCACCGAAGCATCTGCAGCTGACCCGGTTCCTGCCGCCAACGCCAATCCGTCTGCTGATGGATACCAAAGGCACTAACCTGGCGGACAAAGTGGAGTTCGAAAGCTTTAACCGTCAGCTGAATGCGGTTAACCGTCATACCGCCAGTAAACTGGTGAATGCGGTGCAGCAGGATGTGCATGCGATTCTGACCCAGGGCGAAGAGAGCGTGGTCAGCGAAGCGCGTGCGGTGATTGATGCAGCGCGTGCCGAAGCGAACGAGAAGCTGGGCGCAGAACTCTCCCGTCTCAACGCGCTGAAAGCGGTGAACCCGAACATCCGTGACGATGAAGTCGAGGCGCTGGAAAGCAACCGTGAACAGGTGCTGGAAAGTCTCGATCAGGCCAACTGGCGTCTCGACGCGCTGCGCCTGATTGTGGTGACACACCAGTAAGCTCAGGGGCCGCATGGCCCCTTATTTTTGGAAAGCCCCATGGAACCTTACAATCCACCGCGTGAACCCTGGCTGCACATCCTTTATCAGGATGCGCACATCATGGTGGTGAACAAACCCAGCGGTCTGCTCTCGGTACCCGGTCGGCTGGACGAACATAAAGATAGCGTGATGACGCGGGTTCAGCGTGATTTCCCGCAGGCTGAATCTGTCCACCGACTGGATATGGCGACCAGCGGCGTAATGGTCGTGGCGCTGACTAAGGCTGCTGAGCGCGAGCTGAAACGACAATTCCGTGAGCGGGAGCCTTCCAAGACTTACGTGGCCTGCATCTGGGGTCATCCGGCGAAGGAAGAGGGATTGGTTGATCTGCCGCTGATTTGCGACTGGCCAAATCGTCCGAAGCAGATGGTCTGCTTCGAGACCGGCAAAGCCGCGCAGACGGAATACCAGGTGCTGGAATATCGTGCGGATAACAGTGCGCGTGTTTCGCTGAAACCGATTACCGGCCGCTCACACCAGCTGCGGGTGCATATGCTGGCGCTGGGCCATCCGATTCTGGGGGATAACTTCTATGCGCATCCGGAGGCCAAAGCGATGGCGCCCCGTTTACTGCTGCATGCGGAGTCACTAACCATTACCCATCCGGCATTTGGTAATGCCATGACGTTTCGTCAGCCCGCCGATTTTTAAGGTTTACTGCTCGCCTGTCGCCGTGGCCTCCTCTGTTGCAGAAGCGGCCACGGAACATGGTGTTTACTTAAAGCCTTTCTCTTTGCGAATCAGATCGTACGCCGCCTGAATTTCCTGCGCTTTCTGCTTCGCCATCTCCATCATCTCTGGCGGTAACCCTTTCGCTACCAGCTTGTCAGGATGGTGTTCGCTCATGAGTTTGCGGTAGGCGCGTTTGATGGTGGTGGCGTCATCGCTGCTCTTCACACCCAGCACGCTACAGGCATCTTCCAGCGTTGGCCCGCGTTGCGCCTGCTGAAAACCGCCTGAACTGCGCTGACCACCGCCAAACTGCTGGCCACCTTCCATCATGCGCAGGAACTGATCGAACTGACCGCGTGAAATGCCCAGCTCTTCGGCAATCACATAGAGCACCTGTCGCTCATTAGGATGCAGTGAACCGTCGGCAAAGGCGGCCTGAATCTGGATCTCCAGGAACATCCGAATCAGATCAAACCGGCCAAAACAGGCGCTGCGCAGTTCACGCAGTTTGCTGCGTAACGGATAATCCGCCTGCTTGCCTTCGCGGAACGCGCGCTGGGCAGCCGTGCGAGAGTCACCGTGCAGCTGCATCCGCTCCATTAACAGCGAAGCAATCTGAATATCCGCTTCCGTGACGCGCCCTTTTGACTTGGTCAGATGGCCCATCACCTGAAAGGTGGTGCTGAAAAACAGCGTCTGTCGGGTCTGATTATTTGAGAAGTAAGCCTTGCCTTGCGCGCCGCGTACTTTGTCAATCATATGGCCAATGATCAAACCGATCACAATACCCCAAAAGCCTGCGCCGGAAAGTAATCCCACCGCCAGACCCACAACTTTTCCCCAGTAGCGCATAAACTCCTCAATTCGCCATGCTTGCGGCTGAAAATTGCATTATCATACCTGTCATTTATCTCAGCGCCTAACGGCAACGCTGACTGACCAGGATTAACACTGGCGCAACGCCGGGCAGTAAGTTAGTCTCTGACCCGATTGTCGGCATGATGCCAGTTTTCATGGAATTCTCGATACCGCGTATGAAAAAACATATACCTACCCTGCTGGCCACACTGATCGGCGCAGCCATTAGCCAGCAAGCCTTTGCCGACGATTTGATGTCGCAGTGTATGTTAGGCGTGCCGAGTTATAACCGCCCGCTGGTGAATGGCGATACGAATCAGATGCCCGTCACCATTCACTCCGACGCCGCCAAAGGGAACTATCCCAACGATGCGGTATTCACCGGTAATGTGAATATTGAGCAGGGCAACAGCCGTATGCAGGCGGATGAAGTCCAGCTTCATCAGCGTCAGCAGGAAGGCCAGACCGCGCCCGTACGTACCGTCGATGCGCTGGGTAATGTGCACTACGATGACAATCAGGTCATCCTGAAAGGTCCGAAAGCCTGGTCAAACCTCAACAGCAAAGATACCAACGTCTGGAATGGTCAGTACCAGATGGTAGATCGTCAGGGACGCGGCGTCGCAGATCAGATGAAGCTGCGCGGCGATAACCGCTACACCATTCTGGAAAACGGCACCTTTACCTCCTGTCTGCCCGGCTCCAACAGCTGGAGCGTGGTGGGTTCAGAGGTAATCCAGGATCGCGAAGAGGAAGTGGCGGAAATCTGGAACGCCCGCTTTAAAATCGGTTCCGTTCCGGTGTTCTACAGCCCCTATCTGCAGTTACCGATTGGCGATCGTCGCCGCTCCGGTTTCCTGATCCCGAATGCAAAATATGGCAGCAACAATGGCTTTGAGTTCACGCTGCCCTATTACTGGAACATCGCGCCGCAGGCCGATGCGACCATCACGCCGCACTACATGAGTAAGCGCGGCATGCAGTTTGAAAACGAATTTCGTTATCTGACCACGCTGGGTGCGGGTCTGGTTGAATTCGACTACCTCGGCTCGGACAAACAGTACGATAACGACAAAGCGGTGCGTGGCATCGCCGAAAATGACAGCTCCGATCGCTGGCTGTTCTACTGGCGGCATGCCGGTGTCTATGACCAGAACTGGCGTTTCAACGCGGACTACACCAAGGTCAGCGATAAGTACTACTTCAACGATCTCGACTCGAAGTACTACAGCTCGACCGACAACTACGCCACGCAGAAATTCAGCATCGGCTATGCGGACACCAACTGGGATGCCACGCTCTCCACCAAAGATTTCCAGGTGTTCGGCGATACCACCAGCAATAACGTCTACCGCGCCATGCCGCAGCTGGACGTCAATCTCTATCAGAACGATATCGGCCCGTTTGATGGCCGGGTTTATGCCCAGGCGGTGAAGTTCACCAACGTCAGCAGCCGCTATCCCGAAGCGACCCGTTTACATGTTGAGCCAACGCTGAACCTGCCGCTGTCAAACGGCTGGGCCAGCCTGGATACCGAAGCGAAGTTCCTGGCGACCCACTATCAGCAGACTGACGTTGATTTCTATAACAACGCAGCCAATGGTCTCAGGGGTGATAAGAGCGGCGAACTGGATGAGTCAGTCAACCGCACCCTGCCGCAATTTAAAGTTGATGGTCGTCTGGTGTTTGACCGCGATATGAACTCGGCGGTGGGTTATACCCAGACGCTGGAACCGCGCGTGCAGTACCTTTATATCCCGTATCGTAATCAGAGCAATATCTATCCGTACGACTCAACGCTGCTGCAAACCGACTACACCGGTCTGTTCCGCGATCGTACTTATAGCGGCCTGGATCGCATCGCTTCCGCCAATGAAGTGGCTACCGGCGTCACCTCGCGTATTTATGATAACGATCTGGTTGAACGTTTTAACGTTTCTGTAGGTCAAATCTACTCGTTTACCCCTTCTCGTACTGGTGTGAATCAAACCAGTAAAGAAGATGATACCGGCAGCCTGATCTGGGCTGGCGATACATACTGGAAAATCAGCGATCGCTGGGGCGTCCGTGGTGGGCTGCAATATGACACCAAACTCGACAACGTCTCCCAGGGCAATACCGTACTGGAATACCGTCGTGATGCCGACCGCATGGTGCAGCTGAGCTACCGTTACAGCAGCCCGGAGTATGTTGCGACCGCGCTGAACGATAGCAGCCTGGTCACGAATCCTATCTACAAAAATGGGATTTCACAGGTAGGTACTACGGCCAGCTGGCCGATTGCCGACGCATGGTCTGTGGTAGGCGCTTACTACTACGATACCCGCAACACGCGTCCGGCTTCACAACTGGTTGGCCTGCAATACAGCTCATGCTGTTACGCTATCCGGGTCGGTTATGAACGCAAAATTAACGGTTGGGAAAACAACGACAGTAAGTATGACAACCAAATCTCATTCAACATTGAGCTGCGTGGTCTGAGTCCGAACTATGGCTTAGGCACCAACGATATGCTGCGTCAGGGCATTATCCCTTACCAGCCTGCTTTCTGATGTTGTGATGTTTGACAGGCAATCCCGCAGTGCGGAACCAACAATGGATAAAGTATGAAGAACTGGAGAATGCTGATTCTTGGTGTGGCAATCAGTGCCAACACCGCGTTCGCAGCACCACAAGTCGTTGATAAAGTTGCAGCCGTGGTCAATAACGGCGTGGTTCTTGAGAGTGACGTGGATGGCATGATGAGCACCGTTAAATCTCAGGCCCAGCAGGCTGGTCAGCAGTTGCCGGATGATAAAACGTTGCGCCATCAGATTCTGGAACGTCAGATCATGGACAACATCATTCTGCAGATGGGTGATAAAGCGGGAATTCAGATCAGCGACGAGCAGCTGGACCAGGCTATTCAGAACATCGCTGCGCAGAACAAGATGAGCCTTGATCAGCTGCGTAGCCGTCTGGCTTATGACGGCATGAACTACAGCGTGTATCGTTCTCAGATCCGCAAAGAGATGACTATCGCCGAAGTGCGCAACAACGAAGTGCGTCGTCGTGTCACGATTCTGCCGCAGGAAGTGGATACGCTTGCTACCCAGATCGGCTCTCAGAACAGCCAGGGTACTGAACTGAACGTCAGTCATATTCTGCTGCCGCTGCCGGAAAACCCGACGCAACAGCAGGTTGATGAGCAGGAAACGCTGGCGAAACAGCTGGTTGGCGAACTGAAAAATGGCGCTGACTTCGGCAAGATGGCCGTGACCTACTCCGCCGACTCCCAGGCGCTGAAAGGCGGCAACATGGGCTGGGGTAAAATCGAAGAGTTACCGACCCTGTTTGCTCAGGCACTCTCAAGCGCCAAAAAAGGCGATATCGTCGGGCCGGTGCGCTCTGGTGTGGGCTTCCACATCCTGAAAGTGAACGACCTGCGTGGCGAGAGCAAAAATGTCTCGGTCACCGAAGTCCATTCGCGTCACATTCTGCTGAAGCCATCGCCGATCCTGACAGACGATCAGGCACGCGCACAGCTGGAGCAGATTGCTAACGATATCCGCAGTGGCAAAACCACCTTTGCGGCGGCGGCTAAACAGTATTCTGACGATCCGGGTTCGGCGAACCAGGGCGGCGACCTCGGCTGGACCTCTCCGGAAGTCTTTGACCCGGCGTTCCGTGACGCGCTGCTGCGCCTGCAGAAAGGCCAGACCAGCCAGCCGGTTCACTCCTCTTTCGGCTGGCATCTGATTCAGTTGCTGGATACCCGTCAGGTGGATAAAACCGATGCGGCCCAGAAAGAGCGTGCTTACCGTATGCTGTTTAACCGTAAGTTCGCGGAAGAAGCGCAGACCTGGATGCAGGAACAACGTGCCAGTGCCTACGTGAAGATTCTGGATGGCAATGCGCAGTAATGCCCGTGTGGTGATCACGCCCGGCGAACCTGCCGGGATTGGTCCCGATCTTACCGTTCAGCTGGCCCAGCAGTCGTGGCCGGTTGAACTGGTGGTCTGCGCCTCGCCTGCCCTGTTGCAGCAGCGTGCGGCGCAACTCGGTCTGCCGCTGACCCTGCGGCCCTACCAGCCTGGTGTGGCAGCCGAGCCACAGCAGGCGGGTATACTGACTATCCTGCCAATTGAAACGGCAGCGCCGGTCACACCCGGCGAGCTTTGCGTCGCCAACAGCGACTATGTGCTGGCCACGCTGACGCGCGCCTGCGACGGTTGTCTCGACGGTGAATTCGCTGCCCTGATTACCGGCCCGGTGCATAAAGGCGTGATTAACGATGCCGGCATCGCCTTTACCGGCCATACCGAATTCTTCGCCGATCGCGCAGGCGGCCATCGGGTGGTCATGATGCTGGCGACAGAAGAGCTACGAGTCGCACTGGCCACCACCCATCTGCCGCTGAAAGATGTGCCCGCTGCGGTAACCCGTGAATGTCTGCATGAAGTGATTACGATTCTGCATCGTGATCTGCAGCAGAAGTTTGCGATTGCCGAGCCGCATATTTACGTCTGTGGTCTTAACCCTCATGCCGGCGAAAGCGGTCACATGGGTCGGGAAGAGATCGAGACCATCACGCCGGCACTCAATGAACTGCGTCAGCAGGGCATTAATCTGACCGGCCCGCTGCCTGCGGATACCCTTTTCCAGCCCAAATATCTGCAATACGCCGATGCGGTGCTGGCGATGTATCACGACCAGGGCCTGCCGGTACTCAAATTTCAGGGGTTTGGCCGGGCGGTAAATATCACCCTGGGCCTGCCCTTTATCCGGACTTCAGTTGACCACGGCACCGCGCTTGAACTCGCTGGCCTGGGTCAGGCTGAACCGGGCAGCTTCATCACGGCGCTTAACCTCGCCATCACTATGATCAAGAGCAGTAATGAATAATCGCGTCCATCAGGGGCACTACGCCCGTAAACGTTTCGGGCAGAACTTCCTGAACGATCAGTACATTATCGACAGCATTGTCTCTGCCATCCATCCTCAGCGCGACGAAGCGCTGGTGGAGATCGGCCCAGGCCTGGGTGCCTTAACCGAGCCGGTAGGCGAACGCCTCGATAAATTAACGGTGATAGAGCTGGACCGCGATCTCGCTGCGCGTCTGGAAACGCATCCGTTCCTTGGCCCGAAACTGACTATCTTCCAGCAGGATGCCATGACATTCGACTTCGCCGCGCTGGCGCAGGAGAGAGGCCAGCCGCTGCGGGTATTTGGTAACCTGCCGTACAATATTTCGACCCCGCTGATGTTCCACCTTTTCAGCTATACTGGTTCGATCAAAGATATGCACTTCATGCTGCAGAAAGAGGTGGTTAATCGTCTGGTTGCCGGTCCGGGTAACAAGACCTACGGTCGTCTGACGGTGATGGCGCAGTACTACTGCCAGATCATTCCGGTGCTGGAAGTGCCTCCGCACTCTTTCACGCCACCACCGAAAGTGGACTCTGCCGTGGTGCGTCTGGTGCCGTATGCCGAGCCGCCGTATCCGGTCAGCGATGTGCGTATCCTGAGCCGTATTACCACTGAAGCGTTCGGCCAGCGTCGTAAAACGCTGCGCAACAGCCTGAGCCAAATGGTGGCCGCCGGTGCGCTGGAAGAGTTATCCATAGATCCAACCCTGCGTGCCGAGAACGTCTCGGTGGCGCAATATTGTCAGCTGGCGAACTGGCTGGCGAATCATCAGGGAAAATCGCAGGAGTAAGTCATGAGTGAAACGGCCCGCGTCTCCGTCCATGTGCAAAGCCAGTACGTCGCCTCACAATCCTCACCGGATGATGATCGCTACGTCTTCGCCTATACCATTACGATACGCAATCTGGGCCGTTCCTCAGTGCAACTGCTGGGACGCTACTGGTTGATTACCAACGGTAACGGCCGCGAAACGGAAGTTCAGGGTGAAGGCGTGGTCGGTGAACAGCCGCTTATCGCGCCAGGCAATGAATTTCAGTACACCAGCGGTGCCGTGATCGAAACACCGATGGGCACCATGCAGGGGCACTATGTGATGGTCGACGAACAGGGCGACACCTTTCACGTAGAGATCCCGGTGTTCCGCCTCGCCATTCAGACCCACATTCATTGATTCACACGCTTTTTGCCCGTTAAGTCGGGCACCTTCCTGATGGATAAAACGTTATGAGCACATACCTGATTGGCGACGTTCACGGTTGCTACGATGAATTACGTGCATTGCTGCAACAGGTCGACTTCAATCCTGAGCAGGATACCCTTTGGCTGACCGGCGACTTAGTGGCGCGCGGTCCTGGCTCACTGGAAGTCTTACGCTACGTAAAATCGCTGGGCGACGCGGTGCGTCTGGTGCTGGGCAATCACGATTTGCATCTGCTGGCGGTCTACGCCGGCATCAGCCGTAACAAGCCTAAAGATCGCCTGACCCCGTTGCTGGAAGCGGATGATGCGGATGAGCTGATCAACTGGCTGCGTCGTCAGCCGCTGTTACAGGTTGATGAAGAGAAAAAGCTGGTGATGGGACACGCCGGTATTACGCCGCAATGGGATATTGAGACCGCGAAAAAGTGCGCGCGTGAAGTCGAAGCGGTTCTCGCCAGCGACAGTTATCCGCTGTTCCTGGATGCCATGTATGGCGACATGCCGAACAACTGGAGTGAGGATCTGACCGGCCTGGCGCGTCTGCGCTTCAGCACCAACGCCCTCACCCGCATGCGCTACTGCTTCCCCAACGGCCAGCTGGACATGATCTGCAAAGATGCCCCGGAATCGGCGCTTCCGCCGCTGAAACCCTGGTTTAACATTGAGGGGCCGGTCGCACGTGACTACACCATCGTCTTTGGTCACTGGGCCTCGCTGGAAGGCAAAGGCACGCCAGAGGGCATTATCGGGCTGGATACCGGCTGCTGCTGGGGCGGAACGCTGACCCTGTTGCACTGGGAGACGCAGCGCTATGTGGTGCAGCCCTCTAATCGCGAAAAAGCACTGGCCTCCAGCGACAGTCTGGCACCGCCCACGCTATAACGGCGATGCTGGCCATCAGGCCAGCATCCTGTTTTATGCGCCGATAATGCCGCCATCTTCACGGGTGATCATAATCACCGACGACCGCGGACGCGGACTGTTGTCTGGGAAGTGCGAGTCACCCTCTTCGCCGGGATGCTGCACATTCACGAACAGCGTTTTGTAATCGGGCGTGAAGGTAATACCGGTCAGCTCGCACGATTTTGGACCGACCATAAACCGGCGGATCTCGCCACTATCAGGATCACCCACCAGCATCTGATTATTCCCCTGCCCCTGATAATCCTCTTTGTTGCTGTATTTGCCATCGGTCAGGATCCATAACCGCCCCTGCGCATCAAACCCCAGCCCATCCGGACTGTTAAAGGTATTCTCCGCGGTGATGTTCGGTGTGCCACGATAGATCCCCTCAGGATGCGCTATCGGGTTGCCACACAGCGCATAGATATCCCACTCAAACGTCTGCGCGGTAGCATCGCCCTTCTCATCCCAGCGAATAATCTGACCGTAGATATTTTTTGGCCGCGGATTCGCTGCATTGACCGGCATGCCTTCATTTCCGCGCTTGTTGTTGTTGGTCAGGGTGCAGTAGGCACGGCCGTCATGCGGGTTAACCGCAATCCACTCCGGCCGGTCCATTCGCGTTGCGTTGACCACATCTGCCGCGGCACGCGCATTGATCAAAACATCTGCCTGGCTATTGAATCCCTTTTCAGCGGTGAGTCCATTTTCGCCCCACTTCAGCGCCAGCCAGCGCCCGGTGCCTTTAAGCGGCGTGCCCTGAGCATCGCCGTTGAACTGCGCCACATAGAGCGTGCCCTTATCAAGCAGTCCGTGATTGGCTTTAGCATCATCCGGAGTGACCTTGTCATCTGAGACAAATTTATAGATATACTCGCCGCGCTCGTCGTCGCCCATATAAACCACCAGCTGGCCGGTTTTCGCGACCGTCACGGCGGCATTCTCGTGCTTGAAGCGGCCCAGCGCGGTCCGCTTTACCGGCACGGAGTGAGGATCGAAAGGATCGATTTCGACAATCCAGCCGTGACGGTTGAATTCGTTGGGATTCTTAGCGATATCGAAGCGGGGATCAAAATCGGCCCAGTTGCGCTCCGGCTCAGCGGCATTCAGGGTATAGCGCTTCTGCTGTGGGGTCGGCGTAAAGTCCGCCTGATGGGTGCCAAAGTAGGTGTCGTAGTTCTCTTCACAGGTGAGATAGGTGCCCCACGGCGTTTTGCCGTTGGCGCAGTTACCAAAGGTGCCCAGGACATTCATTCCCTGCGGATCGGCGGCAGTCTGCAGCGCTTTATCCCCCGCTGCCGGACCGGAAAAGCGCATCGGGGTATTGGCGGTAATGCGGCGGTTATAGTCAGAAGGACGTACCACCTGCCAGCGATTGTCCTCACCCCGTTTGACTTCAACGATGGAGATACCGTGCGCCGCCTGCGACTTTTTGACATCTTCCAGGCTGGTCGCTTTACTGCCGCCGTGGGCGAACAGCGTCGGCTCATTCACATATTCATTGTTAATCGCCATCACGCCGCGATGGTCATTAATCGCGAAGAAGCTCATACCGTCGTTGTTGTCACCGAACTGCTTTTCCTGGTCTTCGGCGCTGTTGTTGCCCTGCGGATCAAACGCGGCTGCGCCATTCACCAGCGGATCACCCCAGGAGATCAACACGTCGGCGCGATAGCCAGGGGCTACCACAATCTCATCGGCCGTGGACGCGGCAATCGCCTGAAAGCCCAGCAGTGGGCTGCCCGCAGGCTTCTCCTGCGCCAGTGCACTGCCCGAGAGCGTCAGGCCGCCGCTGAGAAAGCCGGTCAGGCCGATAGCACCGGAACCGGCAAGGAATTTACGACGCAGTGGATCAGGCAGGCGGTCAGTGCTTAATGCGGAGAGTTCGATTTTCATTAGTGATTGCTTCCTTTGTGTCGATCCCAGAAAAGAAGCAATGCTAATGAATAAAGATGACAGCCAGGTTACAGCCCGGCAGGGGGGGATTAGCGACGACGGTCAAGGATCTCAAAGCAGTAGCTGTGGGAATTTTGCTCATCAGCGTCGTGGAATTCGCTGAACGTTGACTGCCACTCATCCGGCTCGTAATCCGGGAACTGCGTATCACCTTCGACTTCCGCATCAATGTGCGTCAGATAGAGACGATCGGCACGCTTCAGCATCTGCTCATAGACGCGGCCACCGCCAATCACCATGATCTCTTCAGCGTCACCGGCTGCCTGTAACGCCTCATCCAGCGAAGTGACCCAGGTAACGCCTTCGGTGGTGCCCGGCTGGCTGCTGACCACGATATTCAGTCGGCCAGGTAACGGACGGCCAATAGATTCAAAGGTCAGTCGGCCCATAATCACCGGTTTCTTCAGCGTATGGCGCTTGAACCACGCCAGATCTGCAGGCAGGTCCCACGGCATGGCGTTCTCCATTCCAATAATGCGATCTGCTGCTAATGCCGCGATAAGACTAATCATGTTAACCACTCACTGAAAAAAATTGGCGCCATGATACGTAAAGGTGAAACTTTCGTCGATAGGGGGAAAGGTCTAATTGCGTAAAGCTTTTCATGACGTCGTTTTTCACGGCCTGTGCAGCGTTTTTCACCGCCTAATCGCGTCAGTTTGCCGCAGCTCGCCAGCGATCGGCCTCAGGCTGGCACAAAAGTCGTGCGCAAAAGAAAACGGCTCCCGGAGGAGCCGTCAGGGTTATCAGAAGTCGTAGCGCAGACGCACCAGATTCATATCACCCAGGTTATCGGTGCTGGAGGTAAACACATGTTCGTAATCGACACGGAAACCGTAGTCGAGGAACAGCACCACACCCAGACCGTTGTCGATGCGCTGATAATCACGGCCTGTCGCATACTCAATGCGATCGCCCATGACATACGGCTGTACCGCTTTCAGACCATACTGCCCCACCGGAATCTTGTAACCGGCGAAATATTCAATGCCCCACGCGTCGCCGGCAAAGTAGTCATGCACATCTTTGCGTTTGGTGGTCATGAAGTTCTCATACCAGCCACCGCCGGCTGACAACGTCCAGTTACCTGGGGTCCAGCTCAGCGCGGTGCCGTAAATGTTCTGATCGTAATCGCGGCTGTCGCCGTTGTTCGGGTTACGCATCGCCGCGCGGGTGTAGTTCCACGCCGTGCCCCAGCTCAGATCGTCCGTGATGTGGTAGTCCACACCCAGCGAGCCGCCGCCTTTGCGCTTATAGCGCAGGCCGTTGCCTGGCAGATACTCGTTATCTTCGAACAGATAAGAGGCGTAAAGATCCGCATCGCCGAAGCTGTTTTTATACTTCAGCTGTTTGCGTGAGCGGTAAGATCCGTCGTAGTCGCCGTTGATCCCGTTACCCGGAGCCTGGCCGACCATGTCGTAATCCCAGATATCGGTCTTGGCGCCCACGGTATCGTAATAGACACTGTTCTGCTGACCAAAGGTAAGCTGGCCCCAGGTTTTGCTTTTCAGACCGGTGTAGAGCTGACGACGCGTGGTGTTATTGGCACCGTCCGCATAGTGACGATCCCAGCTGAAGACCGCCGGGACGTTAACGCCCAGTTCGTAGTAGCTGATCCAGCTGACGTCATCAAACAGGTAGTAGTCAGCGCCGAAACGGAAACGGGTGCCGCCATCAAAACCGTCGCGCTTGTAGGATTTATCATCCACGCCGGTCTGATGATTGAACTGAGCACGAATGCTACCGCCAAAAGTAAAGTTAAGACGGCTAAGCGGATCGCCTGCCTGCGGATCCTGTTTTAACAGGGTAATTTCCGCCTGGCTGGCGAAAGGAAGAATTGCCATCAGTGCAGCCACTGCACTCAGAGAAAAAGTACGCATTTTCATTTTTTATTTATGTCCTGATACGCTCCAGTGATGAGCGGCAGGCATAGTACTGACGAAAAATCCGCACAGGAAGTGTTTATATTATAAATTTGTGCGAACCGGCCTTATCCGCACCTATAGCTAAAAAATTAAGCCAAATCAGTCACTTTAACGCAAACTCTTTGCTTTCCCTGGACCCTGTTTTCGGATTATCGCCAATAAGATGGTCAAAAAAAACGGCTCCCGCAGGAGCCGTTTTTCACATTATATCGCCTTACATCGCCTTGATCTGGGCATGCATCTCCTGAACGGAGATAACCTGTTCCGTCGGGTCAGCATTCAGCGCCATCGCGGTGGCGAAGCCGCCGTTCAGCGTGGTGTCGTAGTGCACTTTATACTGCAGAGCACTGCGGCGAATCAGTTTCGAATCTTCAATCGCCTGACGACCCGCCGTGGTATTAACGATGTAGCTATACTCGCCGTTCTTCAGACGGTCCTGAATGTGCGGACGCCCTTCGTGCACCTTGTTCACCAGGCGCGGATTGATGCCCGCTTCGCCCAGCACAACCGCCGTGCCGTGAGTCGCATCCAG
Organism: Pantoea sp. PvP021; assembly: GCF_054056055.1. Lineage (NCBI taxonomy): Bacteria > Pseudomonadati > Pseudomonadota > Gammaproteobacteria > Enterobacterales > Erwiniaceae > Pantoea > Pantoea sp. PvP021. The sequence continues at coordinate 26,007 of NZ_JBSRXX010000009.1, forward strand.
TTCGAAACCAAACTTCTGCAGCTTAGCGGCCAGGTCGACAATACGTTTCTTGTCGCCTTCACGCACCGACAGCAGCGCACGGCCCGACTTCTTCATGTTGCTCTGTGCGCCCAGCATCGCTTTAGAAAACGCCTCAGCGAAGGTGCGGCCCACGCCCATGACTTCACCGGTAGAGCGCATTTCTGGCCCCAGAATCGGGTCAACGCCCTGGAACTTGTTAAACGGCAGCACCACTTCTTTGACAGAGTAGTAAGGCGGAATCACCTCTTCAGTGACGCCCTGCTCTGCCAGCGTTTTGCCTGCCATCACGCGCGCGGCAACTTTCGCCAGCGGGACACCGGTCGCTTTAGAGACGAACGGCACGGTACGCGCCGCGCGAGGGTTAACTTCGATCAGGTAGACTTCGTTGTCTTTCACCGCGAACTGGACGTTCATCAGGCCACGAACGTTCAGCTCAAACGCCAGCTTCTCAACCTGCTGGCGCATCACATTCTGAATCTCCTGACTCAGGGTGTAGGCCGGCAGTGAACAGGCGGAGTCACCGGAGTGGACGCCAGCCTGCTCGATGTGTTCCATGATGCCGCCAATCAGCACCCGCTCACCGTCGCAAATCGCATCAACATCCACTTCGACCGCATCATCCAGGAAGCGATCCAGCAGCACCGGTGCATCGTTGGAAACCGAGACCGCCGTCTGGAAGTAGCGCTTGAGGTCGATCTCGTCGTAGACGATCTCCATGGCACGGCCACCCAGCACATAAGAAGGACGCACCACCAGCGGATAACCCAGACCCGCGGCTTTCTCAACCGCCTGCTCCAGTGTGGCCACCGTGGCGTTGGCGGGTTGCTTCAGGTTCAATCGATCAACCGCCTGCTGGAAACGTTCACGGTCTTCAGCACGGTCGATGGAATCCGGGCTGGTGCCGATGACCGGTACGCCTGCGGCTTCCAGCGCACGCGCCAGTTTCAGCGGAGTCTGACCGCCATACTGCACAATCACACCTTTTGGCTGCTCAATGCGCACAATCTCCAGCACATCTTCCAGCGTGACCGGCTCGAAGTAGAGGCGATCAGAGGTGTCGTAATCGGTCGAGACTGTTTCCGGGTTACAGTTGACCATAATGGTCTGATAACCATCTTCACGCAGCGCCAGGGCGGCGTGAACGCAGCAATAGTCGAATTCGATACCCTGGCCGATACGGTTTGGCCCACCGCCCAGAATCATGATTTTTTCGCGATCCGGACTTGGATTAGCTTCGCACTCCTCCTCATAGGTGGAGTACATATAGGCGGTGTCTGTCGCGAACTCTGCGGCGCAGGTATCCACGCGCTTATAAACCGGGTGCAGGTTAAACTGCTGACGCAGCTTGCGGATTTCGCTCTCTGCCACACCCGCCAGTGTCGCCAGCCGTGCATCAGCAAAGCCTTTACGCTTCAGGGCGCGCAGGAACGTCTCATCCAGGCTATTAACCCCTTCACGGGCAACCTGCTCTTCCAGCCGCACCAGCTCTTCGATCTGCACCAGGAACCAGCGGTCAATGTTGGTCAGGTTGAACACGCCATCAACCGACATGCCGGCACGGAAAGCGTCTGCGATGTACCAGATGCGGTCTGAACCGGCATCTTTCAGCTCACGGCGGATGCGGGTTAATGCTTCCGGGTCGTCGAGGTGGACTTTCGGGTCGAAGCCGTTAGCGCCTACTTCCAGGCCGCGCAGCGCTTTCTGCATGGATTCCTGGAAAGTACGACCAATTGCCATTACTTCCCCGACCGACTTCATCTGCGTGGTCAGGCGATCGTTGGCACCGGCAAATTTTTCGAAGTTGAAACGCGGGATCTTGGTGACAACGTAGTCGATGGAAGGCTCGAACGAGGCAGGCGTTAAACCGCCGGTGATATCATTCATCAGCTCGTCGAGGGTATAGCCGACCGCCAGTTTGGCCGCCACTTTAGCAATCGGGAAACCGGTCGCTTTGGAGGCCAGCGCCGAGGAGCGTGACACGCGCGGGTTCATCTCAATGACAATCAGTCGGCCATCTTTCGGGTTAACCGAGAACTGCACGTTGGAGCCACCGGTTTCAACACCGATCTCACGCAGTACCGCCAGCGAGGCGTTACGCATGATCTGATACTCTTTGTCGGTCAGCGTCTGGGCAGGTGCCACCGTGATGGAGTCACCGGTGTGGATCCCCATCGCATCGAAGTTTTCAATTGAGCAGACGATGATGCAGTTGTCGTTTTTATCGCGCACCACTTCCATCTCATACTCTTTCCAGCCAATCAGCGACTCATCAATCAGCAGCTCATTGGTCGGTGAAAGGTCCAGACCGCGTTCGCAAATCTCTTCAAACTCTTCGCGGTTGTAGGCGATGCCGCCACCGGTTCCGCCCATAGTAAATGAGGGACGGATAATGCAGGGGAAACCGACATCTTCAGCCACGGCCAGCGCTTCTTCCATGGTGTGCGCAATGCCGGAGCGCGCGGTATCCAGACCGATGCTTTTCATCGCCACGTCGAAACGACGACGATCTTCTGCTTTGTCGATCGCATCAGCCGTTGCGCCGATCATGGTGACGCCAAACTCTTCCAGCACGCCATGACGTTCCAGCTCCAGCGCACAGTTCAGCGCTGTCTGACCGCCCATGGTCGGCAGTACCGCGTCCGGGCGCTCTTTTTCGATGATTTTGCGCACCACTTCCCAGTGAATCGGCTCAATGTAAGTCGCATCAGCCATTTCCGGGTCGGTCATGATCGTCGCCGGGTTGGAGTTCACCAGAATGACGCGGTAACCCTCTTCACGCAGCGCTTTACACGCCTGCGCACCGGAATAGTCAAATTCGCAGGCCTGGCCGATCACAATCGGACCGGCACCAAGAATCAGGATGGATTTTAGGTCTGTACGTTTTGGCATGAATTAGCTCCTGATTACTTCGCTTGCAGACGGAATGCGTCAATCAATTCAATAAAGTGGTCAAACAGCGGCGCAGCATCGCCTGGGCCCGGGCTGGCTTCCGGGTGTCCCTGGAAGCTGAATGCGGGCTTGTCGGTGCGGTGAATGCCCTGCACGGTTTTATCGAACAACGAAATGTGTGTAACACGCAGGTTAGCGGGAAGATTGTTCTCATCGACCGCAAAACCGTGGTTCTGCGCCGTGATCATCACGCGATTGTTATCGAGATCTTTCACCGGATGGTTGCCGCCGTGGTGGCCCAGCTTCATCTTCACGGTCTTAGCCCCGCTGGCCAGCGCCAGCAGCTGATGACCCAGACAGATACCAAACACCGGGATCTCTGTTTTCAGGAAGGCCTGAATCGCGCTGATGGCGTAGTCGCACGGCTCCGGGTCGCCAGGACCGTTGGAGAGGAAGATGCCATCCGGATTAAGCTTCAGTACTTCTTCGGCAGGCGTCTGTGCCGGAACGACGGTCAGACGACAGCCGCGATCGACCAGCATCCGCAGAATGTTGCGCTTGGCACCGTAATCGTAAGCCACCACATGGTAAGGCAGTGATTCAGCGTCGGCCTGCTCTGGCAGCCCTCCCTCCAGCGTCCAGCTGCCCTGCTGCCAGCTGTAGGTCTCAGTGGTGCAGACCTCTTTCGCCAAATCCATCCCTTTCAGTCCCGGGAACGCCTGAGCTTTTTGCAGCGCCAGCGCGGCATCCGGATTATCGCCCGCAATGATGCAGCCGTTTTGCGCACCTTTCTCACGCAGCAAGCGCGTCAGCTTGCGGGTATCGATATCGGCAATCGCCACGATGTTGTTGCGCTGCAGGTAGGCGGATAAGCCCTCTTCACTACGGAAGTTGCTGGCAATCAGCGGCAGGTCACGGATAACCAGGCCCTGCGCATGAATCTGGCTGGATTCTTCGTCGGCGGCATTGGTTCCGACATTACCGATATGGGGATAAGTGAGAGTAACGATTTGGCGGGAATAGGAAGGATCAGTGAGGATTTCTTGATAACCGGTCATTGAGGTATTGAAAACGACTTCTCCCACTGCCGACCCTGTTGCCCCGATGGCCCGACCGTGGAATTGGGTTCCGTCTTCCAGAACCAAGAGCGCTGACTTAATCAAAACATCCTCCAGGGAATAAACAGTCACAATATCTGCATATTAATTCAAAATAGCCGCCTGAATCAATGCAAAAACCGCCTGAATTGTCGATTTTTGGCAAATTGCGCGCATTCTAATGATCGCCCTGGCTATTGTCTACCCTGCGGCGGGATTTTTTCACCCTTATCTGCCTTCTGAGGAAAATAACGGGCATAAGCAGCAAAAAGAGAGGAAAACTCGGTGGAATAATCGTTTGCCAGGCAGCGTAAAAGCAAAACAGATGCAGCGCGGCCTTTATTTTTGACCAAATGGTCAAAAATAGCATCCAGCAGAGCAAATAAATGAAGAAAACAGGCAAAAACAGAAGTCAGAGATAAATTTATATCGGGAAGGCACATTTAAGGTAAAATTAAGGGCAATGAAAACATTGCCCCTTTTCAATCAAGCGATTATCGATTGAAACAACCACATCACGATGGTTCACAACACTTACAACATCGACAAATCCAGCACATCCCGCATATCAAACAGGCCAGATTTCTTATCTTTCAACCATAAAGCGGACTTAACCGCGCCATTTGCAAAGGTCATACGGCTTGAAGCCTTGTGGGTTATCTCTACGCGCTCGCCAATATCTGCAAACATCGCAGTATGCTCACCGACGATGTCGCCCGCGCGTACTGTCGCAAAACCGATGCTCTGCGGCTGGCGTTCGCCGGTGTGGCCCTCACGCGTATAGACCGCATGCTCATCCAGTTTCCACTGCATCGCATCGGCAATCGCCTCACCCATCGCCAGCGCGGTTCCGGAGGGCGCATCCACTTTATGGCGGTGGTGCGCTTCAACAATCTCAATGTCCGCATACTCCCCCATCACTTTGGCAGCCTTCTCCAGCAGCTTCAGCACCAGGTTAACCCCCACGCTGAAGTTAGCGGCGAACACAATAGGGATATCTTCTGCCGCGGCCCGAATGGCCGCTTTGCCTGCTTCATCAAAACCGGTGGTGCCGATCACCATCGCTTTGCCCTGCTCACGGCAGATCGCCATATACTCCAGCGTGCCTTCCGGGCGGGTGAAGTCGACCAGCACATCAAAATCGTTAATCACCGCGCGTAAATCGTCAGCGATGATAATGCCATTTTTTCCGATGCCCGCTAATTCACCAGCGTCGCTGCCGGTCAGCGATGAGCCCGGGCGAGCCAGTGCCGCACCCAGTTCTGCGCCTTCTGCCTGCTGCGTCGCCTGAATCAGATTACGGCCCATACGGCCCGGCGCGCCCACAATAGCAATGCGGATTGTGTTCATATTTATTCATTCCTAAAACAAAACTATGCATCCAAAGCGTCATCAGGTTAACGATGAGTTAACAGTCACGCCACTATTAATCCGTGATAATAAGAATTTTATGCCAGCCGCCCGTGATTATCAGTAAAAGCAATCACCGCAGCAAATAACGACTTTTTTTGTCAGATTCAAAAAACAAAAAAGGCCGAACAGAGTCGGCCTTTTTATCAGTAATATCGATGAGTTACTGCACGTTACGCACTTCGACACGCAGCTCTTTGGGCACTTCGAAGACAATATTCTCTTCACGGCCAATCAGCTCAATTGCCGCTTCGCCGCCCAGTTCACGCAGCCGCTGGATCACCTGCTGCACCAGAATATCGGGCGCTGACGCGCCTGCGGTGACGCCGATGCAGGCCACGCCTTTTACCCACTCTTCCTGAATATCATCCGCAGAGTCGATCAGCTTCGCCAGCTTACCGGCACGCTGAGCCAGCTCAGCCAGACGGTTAGAGTTAGAGGAGTTCTTCGACCCCACCACCAGCACCACTTCCGCATCTTTAGCCAGAGTACGAACCGCTTCCTGACGGTTGGTGGTGGCGTAGCAGATATCATCTTTACGCGGCCCGATAATCGCCGGGAAGCGCTGGCGCAGAGCATCAATGATGTCAGAGGTGTCGTCCACAGAGAGCGTGGTCTGCGTCATGAAGCTCAGATTGTTTTCGTCTTTCACTGTCAGTCTGAAGACATCTTCCGGTGACTCCACCAGATACATGCCGCCATTAGGGTTGTTGTACTGCCCCATGGTGCCTTCAACTTCCGGATGACCCGCATGACCAATCAGTATTGCCTCAACGCCTTTACGGCTGGCGCGAGCCACTTCCATATGCACCTTAGTCACCAGCGGACAGGTGGCGTCAAACAGCATAGTCAGATTGCGCGCTTTGGCTTCGGCACGCACCGCCTGAGAAACACCGTGCGCAGAGAAGATCAGAATCGCGTTATCCGGCACTTCACTGATCTCTTCAATGAAGATGGCACCGCGCTCACGCAGGCTGTTTACCACGTAACGGTTATGCACCACTTCGTGACGGACATAGATTGGCGCGCCATACATCTCCAGCGCGCGCTCAACAATACTGATGGCACGATCAACGCCAGCGCAGAAGCCGCGCGGATTAGCTAACAGGATTTGCATCGTTGGCCTCCAGTGCGGGATCGATTTCCAGCACCTCTACATCAAACTGAATACGACGACCTGCCAGCGGATGGTTGAAATCCACAGTGATAGAGTCACCGGAGATTTCACGGATCACGCCAGGCATTTCACTGCCGCCCATGCCGCTGAACAGCATGATGGCTCCCACTTCCGGCTCACCCGCATCGATAAAGTCCCGACGCGAGAAATACTGGATCAGGTCAGGGCTGACGCCGCCAAAGGCGTCGTCCGGTTCCAGGGTAAACTGTTTAGTTTCACCCGCTTTCAGCCCCAGCAGTGCCTGCTCAAGTGCCGCAGAGAGGCTGCCATCACCGAGACGGAACAGCGCGGGCTTGCCGTTTGCACGGGTCGATTCCGCCGTCGAGCCATCTTCCAGCTTCAGCGTAAAATGCACCAACACCGCGCTTTCGCGCTGTACGGACTCAGTCATCACTTACCCTTTCTGTTTAGCCTGTTTGCCGTTCGGGCTGAAAAAGCCCTCCAGCACCACCAATGCAGCACCGATACAGATGCCGCAGTCAGCGATATTAAATGTAGCGAAGTGCCAGTTACCGACATAGAAATCGATAAAATCGACCACAAAGCCATGGTATGAGCGATCAAACAGATTGCCTATCGCGCCGCCGATGATCAGGGCATACGCGATGTTAGCGATCTTCTGACTGGCATGATTACGATACATCATCACGACCAGTGAGATCACGATAGCCAGCGCAATACCGGCAAAGAACCAGCGCTGCCAGCCGCCTTTGTCCGCCAGGAAACTGAACGCCGCGCCGTAGTTGTGCGCGTAGAACAGGTTCAGGTAGGGCATCAGTGGCTGGGTTTCATGCAGCATCATGTTGTTCATCACCCACTGCTTGCTGGCGAAGTCGACAACAATCACCACCAGCACCAGCCACAGCCAGCGCAATCCGGTTGATAAAATAGGTTTACGCATCAGGCAAATTCACGCTGTTCGCCGTCACCGGCTACGTTAGTGTAACAACGACCACAGACCTCAGCATGCTCAGGATTCTGTCCGACGTCGGTAGTGTAATGCCAGCAGCGCTGACATTTCTCGCCTTCCGCCTTGTGCAGCGCAATTTTCAGACCTTTCAGCAGCTCACTCTGCTGCGCTTCGTCGTTCGCCAGGGCGTAATCAGCCACCTGTGCGCCAGAGGTCAGCAGCACAAAGCGCAGCTCATTACCCAGCGCCTGCAGTTTAGCCGCCAGCTCCGGATCGGCATAGAGCGTTACCGTTGCTTCCAGTGCGCCACCGATACGTTTATCCGCACGCGCCTGCTCGATCACCTTGTTCACTTCGCCACGCACTTTCAGCAGCTCAGCCCAGTAGGCGTCATTCAGCGCTTCATCTTCAGCCAGGCCAAACAGCCCCTGATACCACTCTTCGGTAAAGACATACTGCGCACGTTCGCCTGGCAGGTAGCCCCAGATCTCATCCGCCGTAAAGGACATGATCGGTGCCATCCAGCGCACCAGCGCTTCGACGATATGCCACAGTGCGGTCTGGCAGCTGCGACGCGCCAGGCCATCGCCTTTCGCGGTGTACTGACGATCCTTGATGATGTCGAGATAGAAGCTGCCCATCTCAATTGAACAGAACTGCATCAGACGCTGGATCACTTCGTGGAAATCGTAGTTCTCGTAAGAGGCAACGATATCGGCCTGTGCCGCCTGAGCGCGACCGACGGCCCAGCGATCCACCACCACCATCTCTTCCGGTTTCACCAGATCGGTCGCCGGGTTAAAGCCGCTGAGGTTAGCCAGCAGGAAACGCGCGGTGTTACGGATGCGGCGATAGGCATCGGCAGAACGTTTAAGGATCTCATCGGAGACCGCCATTTCGCCCGAGTAATCGGTTGATGCCACCCACAGGCGCAGAATATCGGCGCCCAGTTTGTTCATCACATCCTGCGGCGCAACCGTGTTACCGATCGATTTCGACATCTTGCGGCCCTGACCATCCACGGTGAAACCGTGCGTCAGTACCTGACGATAAGGCGCTTTGCCCTTCATCGCCGTGGAGATCATCAGCGAGGACATAAACCAGCCGCGATGCTGATCGGACCCTTCCAGATAGAGGTCAGGCGCATGTCCGCCAAATTCCGGACGCGCATCAACCACGGAATAGCTGGTTGAACCGGAGTCAAACCAGACATCCAGCGTATCCGGCACTTTTACGTAATGATCGGCATCGTCGCCCATCAGTTCGCGCGGATCGAGATCCCACCAGGCCTGAATCCCCTCCTGCTCAACGCGCTGCGCCACTTTTTCCATCAGCGCCAGCGTGTCCGGGTGCAGCTCTTCGCTCTCTTTATGAACGAACAGCGCCATCGGTACGCCCCAGGTACGCTGACGAGAGATACACCAGTCAGGGCGGTTAGCCACCATCGATTCGATACGCGCCTGGCCCCAGTCCGGGATCCACTGCACGCCTTTGATCTCCTTCAGCGACTGCGCACGCAATCCTTTCTGATCCATGCTGATGAACCATTGCGGCGTGGCGCGGAAGATGATCGGCGTTTTATGGCGCCAGCAGTGCGGGTAGCTGTGCAGCAGTTTCTCAACGTGCAGCAGCGCGCCCTTCTCTTTCAGCAGCTCAACGATCATGTCGTTGGCTTTAAATACGTTGACTCCATCCAGCGTCGGATAGGTGCCTGGCAGATAGCGGCCATCCGGTCCGACCGGATTGGCGGTTTCGATGCCATATTTCTGACCGATAACATAGTCATCCGGACCGTGGCCAGGTGCCGTGTGGACTGCACCGGTACCCGCTTCCAGGGTGACGTGATCGCCCAGCACCACCAGCGACTCAAGCGCCAGGAACGGATGCTGGAATTTCTGCAGCTCCAGCGCCGCGCCTTTACATTCGCCCAGTACCTGCCATTCGCTGACGCCCGCGCGCTTCATCACGCTCTCGACCAGATCTTTTGCCAGGATCAGCGCGCGACCGTCGATCTGCAGCAGCTGATACTCAAATTCCGCGTTTAACGAGATGGCGCGGTTAGCTGGCAGCGTCCACGGTGTCGTCGTCCAGATCACCAGTGAAATCGGACCATTAACCTGTGCCACACCAAACGCCTGACGCACCGCGTCGGCATCAATGGCGTTGAACATCACATCAATCGACGGTGACGTTTTGTCGTAATACTCCACTTCCGCTTCTGCTAAGGCAGAACGGCAATCCAGGCACCAGTGCACGGGCTTAGCGCCTTTGTGCAGGTGGCCGTTGCCGATGATTTTACTCAGCGCACGAATGATGTTGGCTTCGGTACCGAAATCCATGGTCAGGTAAGGACGATCCCAGTCGCCCAGCACGCCCAGACGGATAAAGTCCGCCTTCTGGCCTTCAACCTGTTCTGCGGCGTATTTGCGGCACGCTTCGCGGAATTCAGCAGCGGTGACTTTCTCGCCTGGCTTGCCGATCATCTGCTCAACTTTGTGTTCGATTGGCAGACCGTGACAGTCCCAGCCCGGCACATACGGCGAGTCATAACCCGCCATGCCTTTCGACTTAACGATAATGTCTTTCAGAATCTTGTTAACGGAGTGACCAATATGAATGCTGCCGTTCGCATACGGAGGGCCATCATGCAGGATAAAGGTTTTTTTCCCTTTTTTGGCTTCGCGGATGATGCCGTACAGATTGTCGGCATACCAGCGTTGCAACATTCCCGGTTCGCGTTTGGCCAGATCGCCACGCATCGGGAATCCCGTTTCCGGCAAATTCAGGGTAGATTTATAGTCACTCATCAGATTCTCGATTCCGTTTTTCGCTCAGGTTAAAGCAGCCCAAAGAACTGCCGGGCCGTTACCACATCGTTCGCAATTTGTTCTTTCAACGCCTCCAGTGAGGCAAAGCGCTGCTCGTTTCGTATTTTCTGTTTCAGCACCACATCAATGTGACGACCATAGAGATCCATATTGATGTCGAGCAGGTGAACTTCAAGCTGCTGGCGTAAACCTTTTACGGTCGGACGGGTGCCGATATTGGCGACACCTGGCAGTGGCTCGGGCGTCAGACCCCGTACCTCTACCGCATAAACCCCTTTCACCGGCGAGACGCTGCGGCGTAAAGGGAGGTTCGCCGTGGGGAAACCCAGCGTGCGTCCCAGTGCATCACCGTGCACAACGCGGCCGGAAATAGTGAAAGGGTGACCTAGCAGCGACTGCGCCAGCGCTAAATCATCCACGGCCAGCGCCTGACGCACGGCAGTACTGCTGATTCGCTTACCGCCATCACAGAAGGTTTCGGTGCTGACGACCTCAAAGCCGTACTCCGCACCGGCTTTCTGTAATAACAGGAAATCACCCTGGCGACCAGCGCCGAAGCGGAAATCATCGCCTACCGCAAGGTACTTTACGTCCAGCTTTTCGACTAACAGGTCACTGATAAAACGCTGGGCGGACAAGGCCGCAAAGCGACGGTCGAACCGCACGCACAACACTTTATCGACGCCGGCTTCCGCCATATATCGCAGTTTTTCACGCAGACGCGTCAGACGAGCCGGCGCTTTGTCACCGGCAAACAGCTCCAGCGGCTGTGGCTCAAAAACCATGACCACCACCGGCAGATTGCGCTTACGTCCCTCTTCACACAGCCGCGACATCAGCGCCTGATGCCCACGGTGCACGCCATCGAAATTACCAATGGTCAGAACGCAGCCGCGATGCTGCTCGTTAAGATTATGAATACCGCGGATAAACTTCATGGCTGGCCCAAACCGGTGGAAATCGGCGGATTATACCCTTGAAAGCGACTCAGGTTAACCCGTCAGCACGCCTTTCATGCTTTAGGCGCTGCATTTCCTGTTGCAGAAGCGCATGTTAAGAATTTTGTCGCGAAATACTGTATTCAGCGAGGGGAAGCTGGTAGAATCCTGCGCCATCAAATACGTAACCGAGTGCCGCTCTCAGGGCGACGCTTATTTGCACAAATCCATTGACAAAATCAGGTTAGAAGGGCATAGTCCTCGGCCTTTGATTTGTCTCTATAGAACACATTTGGGAGTTGTACCTTGGCTAATATCAAATCAGCTAAGAAACGCGCCGTAACATCTGAGAAACGCCGTAAGCATAACGCTAGCCGCCGCTCTATGATGCGTACCTTCGTTAAGAAAGTATACGCGGCGATCGCTTCAGGCGACAAAGCTGCTGCGCAGAACGCATTCAATGAAATGCAACCACTCGTGGACCGTCAGGCTGCTAAAGGTCTGATCCACAAGAACAAAGCTGCACGTTATAAGTCTAACCTGACTGCACAGATCAACAAACTGGCTTAATCGCCTGTTGTTAATCGCTTTGTTAAAAAAGCCGGCGCTTACGCCGGTTTTTTTTCGTCTGTCCCCTGGCGGGGAAAGAGTTCGCTGAAGTCTGCGTGACAGAGTCGCTGCACCGCCGGATGCTGAATCATCCGCTCCGCGAAGAGTATGTGATACTCCTCTGATACCGCGTCGAGCCGCCCGACTTCATATATCCCCTCACGTTGACCCATCTCCAGCAAAGGCGCGACAAAAATCGCATTCTGTCGCGCACCAAACGCCGTCATCAGTGCCGCATCATCAAACTCACCGAGAATCTCCACCTGCACTCCCTGGGTGCTGATCCAGTTGAGGATTTTGCGCCCCAGCATGGAGCGGCGCCCCGGAATCAGCAGGGGACGCGTCTCCAGGCAGGCCGGAAAAGAGAGATCGCTGAGCGGCTGGGTTGACCAGAAGCTGATCGGGCATTCCCCCAGCTCCACCGAAAATAGCCCTTCCTGTTGGGTGGGGTCGATGGAGCAGTCAGAGATAATCATATCCAGCTTGTGCTGACTGAGCTGCTCCAGCAGCATTTCGTGGGTCGATTCAAAACAGCGCAGATGAATTTTCTCCTCTGCGACCACCGCCGTCTCCAGCACCTTGCTGACCAGCTGCTTTGAGAGCGCATCTGCCACGCCAACATCCAGTAGCAGATGGGACTCTTTGCGGTAATTCACAATATCCAGCATCTCCTGACTCAGCATAAACATGCGGTCAGCATAGCGAAAAACCAGCTGCCCCAGCTCCGTCGGTACCAGGCCCCGTCCCTGACGCCGGAACAGCTTGCCCTGCAGGCGCTCCTCCAGTGCCTTAATCTGCCCGGTAATGGTCTGTGACGTCAGGGAGAGTGCCTCTGCTGCTGCCGTAATTGATCCCGCACGGCAGGCGTGCCAGAAGTAGTAGAGATGATTGAAATTGAGCTGATTCATAGAAAAAAGGAGGCTTGCGCCTCCTCTCCATTAACGCAGTTTAATTCGCAGCAGCGTATAGCCGATGACAGCTGAAAGCAGAGAGCCGGTCAGAATGCCCAGTTTTGAAAAGGTCACCAGCTGTTCATGCGCGGCATCAAAGGCCAGCGAACTGATAAAAATTGACATAGTGAAGCCAATTCCGCACAGCACACCAATCGCCATAATATCGCGTATGGTTGTGCCGTTGGGTAATACTGCCAGCCGCAGTTTTACCGCCAGCCAGCAGAAGAGCGTAATGCCTAATGGCTTACCGATTAACAGGCCGAAGATGATGCCTGACGGTTCAGGCGAGAGGACATCACTCAGCGTAATGCCAGCAAGTGAGATACCGGCATTAGCAAAGGCAAACAGCGGCAGAATCATCCAGTTCACCCACGGCATCAGACCATGAGCCAGATGTTCCGCTGGAGAGTGCCCCTCTTTCTTCTCCAGAGGCACGAAGAAGCCCACAATGACGCCAGCCAGGGTTGCGTGGACGCCCGACTTCAGCACGGCGGTCCAGAGTACGATACCCACCAGTATGTAGACTGAGATTCTACGGACGTTAAAGCGGTTCAGGAGTGCCAGCACGACAATGGCGCCAGCAGCCACGCACAGGGAGAGCACTGAGAGGTCACTGGTATAGAACAGAGCGATAATCACAATGGCACCCAGGTCATCAATAATCGCCAGTGCCATCAAAAAGACTTTCAGCGCAACGGGAACACGGCTGCCCAGAAGGGCCAGCACACCCAGCGCAAAAGCGATATCGGTTGCGGTGGGAATGGCCCAGCCGTTACGTGCAATCTCATCACCATGGTTGAAAAGCAGGAAGATCAGGGCGGGTAACGCCATGCCGCCTATTGCCGCGATGACCGGGAAGATAGCCTTGTCACGGCTGGCAAGTTCGCCGACCATCAACTCACGCTTAACTTCCAGGCCAATAACCAGAAAGAAAAGTGCCATCAGCGCATCGTTGATCCACAACAGCAAATTTTTGCTGATATCCAGCGCCCCGAAGCGGATTTGTACCGGTTCATTCAGCAACGCCTGGTAACCCTGGGCGGTAGCGGCCGTATTGGCGAGGATCATCGCCGCGACCGCCGCCACGATCAACATCACGCCATTGCTGGCATCACTTTCAATAAAACTTTTTAGCAGATTCTTTAATTTGCGCGGCTTGTTCAACGTTCATCTTCCTGAGCAGAGACAGAATGTTAAACAGTGTAACGATTCATATAGTTCGTTAAAAGCAGCTTATACCGCGCTATATGCTCGGTTTCGCCGAGCAGTAATAGCAGTAAACGTCGACATTTTTATGAGTGCTGCGGTGAGGGAGAGATAATGCAGCCATTACAGGCGGGGATTTGAAGTAAAAAAAAGCGGAGCCGGGGCTCTAATGCTGGTCAGTTAAGATTAGATTTGTAAAGGCTGTCACGGTCAAACGTGGCAGCTTTTTTTCCGGGCGAGCGAGCCGCAGTGCGGGCCTGAGCACCTCTGCTGCTGCCGGGCCGTCCTCGCGCCGCTCACGCGGTACCTTCGGCTTTGACGGCGTGCCGACGAACCGTTCGGGGATCGGCCCTCCCTGGCCGGCCCCGAACTGTCCACGCTTCCCGGCGTGGACTTCTGGCCCACCGTCACACCTCAGCGCTGCGGATAGCCCTTTCAGCAGCAGAGGCGCTCAGGCCTCCACTCTCGTGCCCTTTTTAACACTACACACTGAAGTTTCAGAGCAGGCTGGGGTCGGGCAGGGGCAGGTAATCCGCAGCGCTGAACAGAATGAGTCTGCCAGGAGAGCCCGCAGGACGCGGGCGAAAGGCGGGGCGGCACAGGATGTGCCATCCCCGCCGGTCCGTCAGGCAGAGGAATGAAGTGAAGGAACCGCGCAGCGGCGCGAGGACCGCCAGCCCCTGCGCGGCACCAGACTGCGTTATCACCTGTCGCTTAACTGACTGGCATCAGAGCCGGGGCTCCGCTTTTTATCAGGCAGAATTAACGAGTCAGATCATCAAAGAATTTTTTCACGCCGTCGAAAAAGCTCTTGGAGCGTGGGCTGTTATGCTCGCCGCTCGGGCCGCCAAAACTCTCTTCCAGTTCACGCAACAGCGCTTTCTGTTTCTCATTCAGGCTGACCGGTGTTTCCACCACGACACGACACAGCAGATCGCCGACCGCGCCGCCACGCACAGATTTTACGCCACGTCCGCGCATGCGGAACAGCTTGCCGGTCTGAGTTTCTGACGGCACTTTCAGCTTCACGCGACCATCCAGGGTCGGTACTTCAATCTCACCGCCCAGCGCTGCCATCGCAAAGTTGATCGGCACTTCACAGTAGAGATTGTTCTCTTCACGCTCGAAGATCGGGTGTTTCTTCACCGAGACCTGAACGTAGAGATCGCCTGCTGGTGCGCCCTGCTCGCCCGCTTCGCCTTCGCCGCTCAGACGAATGCGATCGCCGGTGTCGACCCCTGCCGGGATTTTCACTGACAGCGTTTTCGACTTCTCAACGCGGCCATGACCATGACAGGCGTTGCACGGATCTTTAATCACCGAGCCGCGACCATGACAGGTCGGACAGGCCTGCTGAACGGTGAAGAAGCCCTGGCGCATCTGCACCTGGCCTGCACCGTGACAGGTTGAACAGGTTTGTGGCTGCGTTCCCGCTTTCGCGCCGCTGCCGTGGCAGACGTCACACTCTTCCAGCGTTGGAATGCGGATCTCTTTGGTCACGCCGCGTACCGCTTCTTCCAGCGACAGCTCCATGTTGTAGCGTAAATCGGCGCCACGGGATGCGCGCTGACGGCGTCCACCACCAAAGATGTCACCGAACACGTCGCCAAAGATATCGCTGAAGTCTGCGCCGCCGCCGCCAAAGCCGCCGCCGCCGTATCCACCGCCACCCATACCGCCCTGTTCAAAGGCTGCATGACCATATTGATCGTAGGCCGCACGCTTCTGCGCATCGGTCAGGATTTCGTACGCTTCCTTGACCTCTTTGAATTTGGCTTCGGCTTCTTTGTCACCGGGATTACGGTCCGGGTGAAATTTCATTGCCAGGCGTTTGTAAGCCTTTTTGATTTCACGCTCGTCCGCGGATTTGGCGACGCCTAAAATCTCGTAGTAATCACTCTTCGCCATGTTTATTTAGCCCTTAACATGATCGCACGGGCGTGGAGAGATCTCCTACGCCCGTGCTGGTTTCAACGGCTGTCAGGCCAACCGTCGCGCCCGGTCAGGGGCAATTATTTCTTGTTGTCTTTCACTTCTTCGAATTCAGCATCGACAACGTCGTCATCTTTCTTCGCTGACGCGTCACCGGCATCCGCTGCACCCGCCTGAGACTGCTGTGCTGCTTCCATCAGTTTGCCGGACACTTCCATCAGCGCCTGCATTTTGGCATCGATTTCCGCTTTGTCTTCGCCTCTCAGCGCAGTTTCCAGCGCGGCCAGAGCGGCTTCGATTGGCGCTTTGTCATCAGCTGACAGTTTGTCGCCTGCTTCTTCCAGCTGCTTACGCGTGCTGTGGGCAATCTGATCGCCCTGGTTACGCGTCTGTACCAGCTCTTCGAACTTGCGGTCAGATTCAGCGTTCGCTTCCGCATCACGCACCATTTTCTGGATCTCTTCATCGCTCAGACCTGAAGAGGCTTTGATGGTGATTTTCTGCTCTTTACCGCTGTTCTTATCTTTCGCCGACACGTGCAGGATACCATCCGCATCGATGTCGAAGGTCACTTCGATCTGCGGCAGACCGCGTGGCGCGTTCTGGATACCGTCGAGGTTGAACTGGCCCAGTGACTTGTTGTCATTGGCGCGCTTACGCTCACCCTGCAGCACGTGAATGGTCACGGCTGACTGGTTATCTTCAGCAGTCGAGAAGACCTGGCTGTGCTTGGTTGGGATGGTGGTGTTCTTGCTGATCAGCGAAGTCATCACGCCACCCATGGTTTCGATACCCAGTGACAGCGGGGTAACGTCCAGCAGCAGCACGTCTTTCACGTCGCCACCCAGTACACCACCCTGAACCGCAGCACCAACCGCGACCGCTTCGTCCGGGTTCACGTCTTTACGTGGCTCTTTACCGAAGAACTCAGTCACTTTGGCCTGAACCAGTGGCATACGAGTCTGACCACCCACCAGGATAACGTCGTTGATGTCTGAAACAGACAGTCCGGCGTCCTGCAGCGCAACTTTCAGTGGCGCGATTGAGCGAGCAACCAGATCTTCAACCAGTGACTCCAGTTTAGAGCGGGTCACTTTGATGTTCAGGTGTTTAGGACCGGTCGCATCTGCCGTGATGTATGGCAGGTTAACGTCGGTCTGCTGTGCAGAAGAAAGTTCGATTTTCGCTTTCTCTGCCGCTTCTTTCAGACGCTGCATCGCCAGTGGATCGTTGTGCAGATCGATGCCCTGGTCTTTCTTGAATTCAGCAACCAGATAGTTAATCAGGCGGCTATCGAAGTCTTCACCACCCAGGTGGGTATCACCGTTGGTCGCCAGAACTTCAAAGGTTTTTTCGCCGTCAACTTCGTCGATCTCAATGATTGAGATATCGAAGGTACCGCCACCCAGGTCATAAACCGCGATGGTGCGGTTACCCTGGCCTTTATCCAGACCGTATGCCAGTGCAGCAGCAGTCGGTTCGTTAATGATACGTTTGACTTCCAGACCTGCGATACGGCCGGCGTCTTTGGTTGCCTGACGCTGCGCATCGTTGAAGTAAGCAGGTACGGTAATAACCGCTTCAGTCACTGGCTCACCGAGGTAATCTTCGGCGGTCTTTTTCATTTTCTTCAGCACTTCAGCAGAGATCTGCGGTGGTGCCATTCGCTGACCTTTCACTTCCAGCCATGCGTCGCCGTTGTCAGCGCCGGTGATTTTGTACGGCATGATTTTAATATCACGCTGTACTTCTTCGTCCTGGAAGCGACGACCGATCAGACGCTTAATTGCGAACAGGGTATTCTGCGGGTTGGTCACTGCCTGACGTTTAGCCGGTTGACCGACCAGAATTTCGCCATCCTGTGTATACGCAATAATTGAAGGCGTGGTGCGATCGCCCTCGGCATTTTCCAGCACGCGTGCTTTAGTGCCATCCATGATCGCAACACAAGAGTTGGTTGTACCCAGGTCAATACCAATAATCTTACCCATCTAAACATCTCCCACTTAAATTCGTTGCCAATTTGGGTTGTGAACCTTTTATGTGGGCGGGTTGTTTGCATTCAACTGCCAGCACATGCTTTTTTTCCAACGTTCACAACGCTCGATGACAAGTAAATGGGGCCGCTTCGATGCGCATCAAGGGCTAAACCAAAAAAAAATTTTTACCTTTGGCCCTGTCGGGATCAAAGAACGCTGCCACAACGCTGAATATGATGCGTCGCCTTGTTCCCCTCAGGGAGCAGGACGGAATCCGTTTATTACATCAACGATCATTTTACTGCCGAGGAACTATGGCAAATTCAACGCTGGCTAACCCTGCCCCGCTGGGATTAATGGGATTTGGCATGACGACCATTTTGCTGAACCTGCACAACACGGGCCTGTTTGCCATGGACGTGGCGATTTTAGCCATGGGCATTTTTTATGGCGGGATTGCGCAGGTGCTGGCCGGTCTGCTGGAGTTTAAAAAGAACAACACTTTCGGGCTGACCGCCTTTACCTCTTACGGCATGTTCTGGTTAAGCTTTGTGGCGATCCTGCTGTTACCTGAAATGGGACTGGCAAAAGTGCCAGACGAACGTTTCCTGGGGGCCTGGCTGGCACTGTGGGGCATTTTCACGCTGTTTATGTTCGTCGGTACGCTGAAAGGTGCGCGGATGCTGCAGTTTGTTTTCGGCTCGCTCACGCTGCTGTTTCTGCTGCTGGCCGTGGCTCATCTTATGCACCTGCCGGCGCTGGTGGTCTCCGCGGGCTGGGTCGGGATACTCTGTGGAGCCAGCGCCTGCTATCTGGCGATGGGTGAAGTGCTGAACGAAACCTTTGGCCGCACTATTCTGCCGATTGGCGCGAAATCGCTTTAAGCCTGCTTTTACACATAAAAAAGACGCGGAGCCAGGCTCCGCGTCCCTGTATCACAAAGAGTTAATCCCCTGCTGCAGGCCAGGCTCGTGGCTGACATCACGCCGCAGCCAGATCCCCGTCAGCAATCCCACCAGCGCCAGCGCCATCACATACCAGCAGGGTGCCATCTCTGAGACGTTCATCAGCAGCGACACAAAGATCGGTGTCAGCCCGCCGAAGATCGCATAGGAGAGGTTGTAGGAAAATGAGAGTCCGGTAAAACGCACTTCTGCCGGAAAGGCGCGCACCATCACAAAGGGCACTACGCCAACGATACCGACGCTGAGACCCGCCACGCCATAAAGCAGGAAGAGCTGCTGTGGATAGAGGGCGGTCAGGTGATAAAACTGCCAGCTACAGATCGCCAGCAGCAGGCTGCCGACACACAGCGTACGACTGGCACCAAAGCGATCGGCCGCGAGTCCGGCAATAATGCAGCCAATGCAGAGCATTACGGTGGCGATGCTGTTGGCCTGCAGGGTCAGCGCGGGCGCGATGCCCTGCTGTTTTTGCAGCCAGACCGGCGACATCAGGATCACCACCACGATGCAGGCGGAGAGCAGCCAGGTCAGCAGCATAGAGATGACAATCGACTTTTTATGCTCTGCCAGCACGGTCTTCAGCGGCAGAGTTTCAGCCAGCGCTTTACGCTGCTGCATCTCAATAAACACCGGTGTCTCATGCAGCCAGCGACGCAGGTACATCGCGACCAGCCCGAACACGCCGCCGAGGAAGAACGGGATGCGCCAGCCGCCATCATGGATCGCCTGCTGCGACATTGAGGTATTGATCAGCGTGGCCACCAGCGAACCCAGTAAAATGCCGATAGTCAGCCCGGCCGTCAGCGTGCCGCAGGCGATGCCGATACGTTTATAGGGCACGTGTTCCGCGACAAACACCCAGGCGCCCGGCACTTCACCGCCAATCGCCGCGCCCTGTAACATCCGCATCAGCAGCATCAGCAGTGGCGCAGCAATGCCAATCGTCTGCCAGGTGGGTAAAGCGCCCATCATCAGGGTCGGCAGCGCCATCAGCAGAATGCTCAGGCTGAACATCTTTTTGCGCCCGAGCTTATCGCCAAAATGCGCCATCACGATGCCGCCCAGCGGACGAGCCAGATAGCCTGCAGCAAAAATGGCAAACGTCTGCAGCTGACGCAGCCATTCCGGAATATCCGAAGGGAAAAAGAGTTCGCCAATCACGGTGGCGAAGAAAACGAAGATAATGAAGTCGTAGAATTCCAGCGCGCCGCCCAGCGCGGCCAGCGCCAGGGTCTTGTAATCCTTACCGGTCAGACGCTGAGTGTGAGTCGGATTCATAATATTCCAGAGGCAAAAGAGATAAGGTTGTAAAGATCTTATTACTATACCGTCAATCTTTTGCCACACCAGCAAGGCTATAGCTTATGCCTGAAATGGGGAATATTTAGTTATTTATCTCACGTATCGCGCTTTTAGGCCGAAATGCTGCTACTACGCTGGAATGCGTTTCGACGTAAGGCCCTTCCAGCAACTGTAAACAATAAGGTACAGATGCAAAGATGCCGTGAACTTTTACGTTGCCCTGCTCATCCTTCAGCCCTTCCAGCGTCTCTTTGATCGACTTCGGCTGACCAGGCAGATTGAGGATCAGCGACTGTTTGCGGATCACCCCGACCTGACGCGACAGAATCGCGGTCGGCACGAACTGCAGGCTAATCTGGCGCATCTGCTCACCAAAACCAGGCATTTCACGATCGGCAACGGCTAAGGTGGCATCGGGCGTGACATCACGTCGGGCCGGACCGGTGCCGCCAGTGGTTAACACCAGATGGCAAAAACGTTCATCGACCAGTTCGCAAATCGCCTGCTCAATCATCGGCTGCTCGTCGGGCACCAGTCGGGACTCAATCTCAAACGGGCTGCTGATTGCGCTGCCGAGCCAGCTCTCCAGCGCGGGAATACCCTGATCCTGATAAATGCCGTTCGCGGCGCGATCGGAGACCGAGATCAGGCCAATGCGTAATGTATTCATGATTAGCTTCGCTGTGATTTACCGCGGTGCGGTTGGAGTAAAAGGGGAATAGCCGAGAGGATAATATAAAGTGAAAGGGTCGGAAAAGGGAAAACCGTGGCAGCCTGCGCCGCCACGGTCAACAGATTACAGCAGTTCTGCCAGCATCTTCTCAAGTTTGCCCTGATCAACGGCAAAATTGCGGATACCTTCTGCCAGCTTCGCAACCGCCATAGGATCCTGGTTGTGCTGCCACAGGAACTCAGACTCGGTCATGCGCGCCGGACGCGCTTTCACTTCGCCGCTGTAGCTCAGTTTACGCTCCAGGGTGCCTTCGCTCTCCGCCAGCTCTTTCAGCAGCGCAGGAGAAATGGTCAGACGGTCACAGCCAGCCAGCTCGATAATTTCGCCGACGTTACGGAAGCTGGCGCCCATCACCACGGTTTCATAGCCGTGCTGCTTGTAGTAGTTGTAGATTTCAGAAACTGAAACCACGCCTGGATCTTCGTGCGCGGCATACTCTTTCTTGTCGGTGTTGGCTTTGTACCAGTCGAGGATACGGCCAACAAACGGAGAGATCAGGAACACGCCCGCTTCAGCACAGGCACGCGCCTGAGCAAAGGAGAACAGCAGCGTCAGGTTACAGTTGATACCCTCTTTTTCCAGCTGCTCTGCAGCACGGATGCCCTGCCAGGTAGAGGCCAGTTTGATCAGGATGCGGTCGTTGCTGATACCGGCATCATTGTAGAGTTTGATCAGGCTGCGGGCTTTGGCGATGCTGCCTTCAGTGTCGTAAGAGAGACGCGCATCCACTTCCGTCGAGATGCGGCCTGGGATCAGTTTGAGGATTTCCAGACCAATGTTCACGGCCAGCTTGTCAGAAACCAGCTGCAGCTGCTCTTCTTTGTTGCTGCTCTGATCACGCGCCCAGCCGATCGCTTCATCGATCAGTTTACGGTATTCAGGAATTTGCGCGGCGTTGAGAATCAGAGAAGGGTTGGTGGTGGCGTCTTGTGGCTGATACAGCTTCATGGCTGCAATATCACCGGTGTCGGCGACGACGGTGGTGAGCTGACGCAGGGAGGTAAGTTTGTCCGTCATGTTCTTTTCTCTTAGTTAACTGTCAGTGTGAAAAAAGGCTGTTGCGATAATATCACGCGGCAACGGTGGCGCAAGGTCAGGGAATGCCGTTTACGATAGCGCGAACAAATAGGTGTGATTCGTCATTCTTTGCGGCTTTTTTGGTACACTGCGAAGCCTGATAAGCAGCCAATGCCCTGTTAAACCAGGCATTAACCGAGGAAGCAACTATGTTGATGGTGATCTCTCCCGCCAAGACGCTGGATTATGAAAGCCCGCTGGCGACAACGCGTTTCACCCAGCCTGCGCTGTTAGAAAAGTCACAACAGCTGATTGAAATTGCGCGCGAGCTGTCACCCGCCAGCATCGCCTCGTTAATGGGCATCAGCGATAAACTGGCGCACCTCAATGCCGAGCGCTTTAACAGCTGGCAGCCCGATTTTTCCCCTAAGAATGCCCGTCAGGCGATCCTGGCGTTCAAAGGTGATGTCTACACCGGTTTACAGGCAGAGACCTTCAGCGATCAGGATTTCGATTTTGCTCAGCAGCACCTGCGTATGTTGTCAGGCCTGTATGGCGTACTGCGTCCACTCGATTTAATGCAGCCTTACCGTCTGGAGATGGGCATTCGCCTGGCGAATCCGGCGGGCAAAGATCTCTACACCTTCTGGGGCGATCTCATCACTGAAACGCTGAATGCCGCGCTGGCGGAACAGGGTGATGAGGTGTTGATCAACCTCGCCTCGGACGAATATTTCCGGGCGGTTAAGCCGAAGACGCTGCGGGCACAGATGATTAAGCCGGTGTTCCTCGACGAGAAGAATGGCAGTTACAAAGTGATTAGCTTCTATGCCAAAAAGGCGCGTGGATTAATGAGTCGCTATGTGATTCAGCAGCGCCTGACGAAGCCGGAACAGCTTAAGGCGTTTGATCTGGATGGCTATCGTTTTGATGCAGCCAGCAGCAGCGAGAGCGAGCTGGTCTTTAAGCGCGCAGAGCAGTAACACCCCGCGCCCTCTGCTTTCCACAAACAGGCTTCCCGCAACCGGGAAGCCTTTCACAGGTTTACTTCAGCAGAAACGCCCGCAGCGAGGCGAAATCACCCTTCATCTGATGCGACAGCAGCGGCAGGTCGGCGCGCTCCGCTAACTCCGGCGGCAGCGTCAGGGTCTGTTCAAGGATCGCTTCCACACTTTCGCGGAATTTCGCCGGATGCGCGGTTCCCAGGAACACACCATACTCCCCTTCCTGCAGCTGATCGCGCAACAGACGCCAGGCGATGGCGGCATGCGGCTCGGAAATGTAGCCCATCTCAGCCAGTTCACGCATGGCGGCGCGCGTGGTCTCATCCGAGACCGCACCACAGGCCAGATCGGTTAAGCGCCAGGTTTTACGGCGGAACAGCTCTTCCACACGCGGCCAGTTATTAGGCTGGCTGACATCCATGGCATTCGACAGCGTAGAGACCGTCTGGTTTGGCTGCCACTCGCCGTTGCCCAGGAAGCGCGGCACCGTGTCGTTGGCGTTGGTGGCGGCGATAAAACGTTTGATCGGCAGGCCCAGCGATTTCGCCAGCAGACCGGCGGTCAAATCACCAAAGTTGCCGCTCGGCACTGACACCACCAGCTGATTACGTTTTTCCTGAGGCAGCTGTGCGACCGCTTCAAAGTAGTAGCAGATCTGCGCCAGCAGGCGGCTGATGTTGATGGAGTTAGCCGAGTTCAGGCCAATCGCGCGCTTCAGCTCTTCGTCATCAAACGCCTGTTTCACCAGCGACTGGCAGGCATCAAAATCGCCGTCGATAGAGATGGTTTCGATGTTGCCGCCCAGGGTACAGAAGAGTTTCTCCTGCAGCGGACTGATTTTGCCCTGCGGATAGAGGATCACCACGCGCACGTTCTTCATGCCGTAAAAGGCGTGCGCCACGGCCGCGCCGGTATCACCGGAGGTGGCGGTGAGAATGGTGATCTGCTCATCTGAGCCTGAGACATACGACAGCATCTGCGCCATAAAACGGCCGCCGAAATCTTTAAACGCCAGCGTCGGGCCGTGGAACAGCTCCAGACAGGCGATATCTTCGCTGACGGCTTTCACCGGGGCCGGAAAAGCAAAAGCGGCTTTAACACGCTCATGCAGCTGCTGGGCCGGAATCTCGTCACCAATGAAAGCCGAGAGAATTTTGCTGCTGCGGCTGACAAAATCCATCTCCAGCATCGCGTCGATGTCGGTCAGTTCAAACTCCGGCAGTTCCAGCGGAAAGAACAGACCCTGCTGCGAACCCAGACCCTGTTTCACCGCCTGGGCGAAGCTGACCTGCTCGTTGTGATCCTTAAGATTGTAGAGTTTCATGCGTTATCCCAATTGTCGTGCGCCAGCCGTGTCGAGACGGCAGATATGGACGAAGCCTTCATCATTCTGCAGATAGTGCTGGCTCAGCCAGTCAGCCATCCGCTGTGCCGTTTCCATCTGATTGCAAACGGCGAAAAGTGTCGGACCAGAGCCTGAGATACCGCACGCCAGTGCGCCAATATCTTTCGCGGCCTGCCGCGCCTCGGTGAAGCCTGGCAGCAGCCGGGTCCGGTAAGGTTCGGCAATCACATCCTGCATAAGTTTAGCTGCCAGCTGCGGCTGACGCGTATGGCAGGCGTGAATGAAGCCAGCCAGCAAGCGGCCATGCCTGATGCAGTCCTCTTTGCGGTACTGCGCCGGTAAAATGGCGCGCGCTTCTGCGGTTGAGACTTTAATGCCCGGATAGGCCATCACCCACAGCCAGTCATCAAAGCCCGGCACCGCCTGGCTGATAATGTCATTCTCCTGCAGCATCAGTTGAATGCCGCCAAGGAAGCAGGGGGCGACATTATCATAGTGCACGCTGCCGGAGATTCGCCCTTCCAGCTCACCCATCAGGGTCAGTAACGTGCTGTCGCTGAGAAGCTTGCCGCAAAACTCGTTCATCGCCATTAAACCGGCCACCACCGAGCAGGCGCTGGAACCCAGCCCGGAGCCGATGGGCATGTTCTTCTCCAGCGTCATCGCCACCGGGATCGCTTTGCCGATTTCCTGGCAGAAACGCTGCCAGCACTGGTAAACAATATTCTCTTTCGGATCGGCGGGCAGCTTACTGACAAAACGTCCGGCGTTGGTCAGTGAAAACTGCTCTGCCGCTTCCACGGAGACGCAGTCACCCAACAGGGAGCCATCTACCGGCGAAACCGCCGCGCCCAGCACATCGAAGCCGACGCTGACGTTACCAATCGAGGCCGGTGCGTAAATTTTTACCATGATTAAACTCCCAACTTCCATGACAGCGTCCGCAGCAGGTCGGCAAAAACACCGGCCGCTGTGACATCATTTCCTGCACCGTATCCGCGCAGCACCAGCGGAATCGGTTGATAGTAGCGGCTGTAAAACGCCAGCGCATTCTCGCCGTTTTTCACCTTATAGAGTGGATCGTTGCCGTCAACGGCGTCGATCTTCACTTTGCAGATGCCACCCTCTTCAATCACGCCAACATAGCGCAATACTTTGCCCTCATCCTGCGCCTGCGCAACCCGGGCGGCAAAGGCATTATCCAGCTCAGGCAGACGCTGCATAAACTGCTCAATGTCCTGGATTTCGGTCAGGCTGGCGGGCAGCAGCGGCTCAATCTCAATGTCGCTCAGCTCCAGCTGATGACCTGCTTCACGGGCCAGGATCAGCAGCTTACGCGCCACATCGGTGCCGGAGAGGTCGTCACGCGGATCGGGCTCGGTAAAGCCCATCTCACGCGCCATCGTTGTCGCCTGCGACAGTGACATTCCGTCATCCAGCTGGCCGAAAATGTAGGACAGCGAGCCAGAGAGGATACCGGAGAAGCGCAGCAGCTCATCACCGGCGTTCATCAGGTTCTGCAGGTTTTCGATCACCGGCAGTCCGGCGCCGACGTTGGTATCATAAAGGAATTTACGCCGCGATTTGGCAGCGGCGGCGCGCATCTGCTGATAGTAATTCCAGGATGAGGTGTTGGCCTTTTTGTTTGGCGTCACCACATGGAAACCTTCGCTGAGAAAATCAGCATACTGATCGGCGACCGCCTGGCTGGAGGTACAGTCCACAATCACCGGATTGAGCAGATGATACTCTTTCACCAGACGGGTCAGACGACCGAGATTGAACGGCTCTTTCGCTTCGCCTAATGCCGCCTGCCAGTTGCTTAAATCGATGCCGTGGACGTGGGTTAACAGCGCACGGGAGTTAGCGATGCCGCAGACGCGCAGGTCGATATGCTTTTTCTTCAGCCACGCCTGCTGGCGATGTAACTGATCCAGCAGCGCGCCGCCGACGCCGCCGACGCCGACCACAAACACTTCGATTACCTGATCGGTGGCGAACAGCATCTGATGCACCACGCGAACCCCGGTGATCACTTCATCATTGTTCACCACCACCGAGATTGAACGCTCGGAGGAGCCCTGAGCAATCGCCACGATATTGATATTGGCGCGCGCCAGCGCCGAGAAGAATTTGGCTGAAATGCCGCGCAGCGTGCGCATGCCATCGCCCACCACCGAAATCACCGCCAGGTTTTCAATGATATCCAGCGGATCCAGCAGGCCATCTTTCAGCTCCAGGTAGAACTCCTCCTCCAGCACCTGACGCGCCCGCGCCAGCTCGCTCTGCGGCACGCAGAAACTGATGCTGTATTCGGAAGAGGATTGGGTGATCAGCACTACAGAGATGCCGGTGCGCGACATCGCCGCAAAGACTCTGGCCGCCATCCCGAC
Source organism: Pantoea sp. PvP021 (assembly GCF_054056055.1). Classification (NCBI taxonomy): domain Bacteria; kingdom Pseudomonadati; phylum Pseudomonadota; class Gammaproteobacteria; order Enterobacterales; family Erwiniaceae; genus Pantoea; species Pantoea sp. PvP021. The sequence goes on from NZ_JBSRXX010000009.1 coordinate 52,715, forward strand.
CATCCCTTTCATGCCAGGACCGGAGACGTTGACCATCGCCATATTATTCAGGTTGGTGATGCCTTTTACCGGGTTCTCATCCTGTTCGCCTTCTGCTCCAATCAGGGTGCCGGGTGCCTGCGGATTGGCCGTGTTTTTGATCAGGCAGGGGATCTGAAACTGGGCAATGGGCGCGATGGTGCGGGGATGCAGCACTTTGGCGCCGAAATAGGAGAGCTCCATCGCCTCCTGATAGGACATCGACTTCAGCAGGCGCGCATCCGGCACCTGACGCGGATCGCAGGTATAGACGCCATCCACATCAGTCCAGATTTCACAGCAGTCGGCGCGCAGACAGGCGGCCAGCACAGCGGCTGAATAGTCAGAACCGTTACGGCCCAGTACGACCAGCTCGCCTCGCTCGTTACCAGCCGTGAAGCCTGCCATCAGGATCATGTTCTGCGGCGGAATCTGACTCGCTTCAATGCGGCGGGTTGATTCGGCGATATCAACAGTGGATTCAAGGTAGTGGCCGACCGCCAGCAATTTCTCCACCGGATCGATCACGCTGACCTCATGGCCGCGCGCCTGCAGCAGCGCTTCCATGATCGCAATCGAGAGTTTTTCACCGCGGCAGATAATCGCCGCGTTGACGCTGTCCGGGCACTGCCCCAGCAGGCTGATACCGTGCAGAACCTGCTTCAGCTGCGCAAACTCCAGGTCAACGCGGGTTTTCAGTCGATCGTACTCAAAGCCCGGCTGCGCGTCAGCCAGTCCCTGCAACAGCTCGCTGAAGATGCGTTCGGCGTCGCTGATATTCGGCAAAGCATCCTGACCACTGATGGTTTTTTCAATCATCGCCACCAGATGGTTAGTGATCTTTGCTGGCGCAGAGAGCACGGTTGCAACCTGTCCTTGTTGCGCATTACTTTCCAGAATGTCAGCGACGCGAAGAAACCGCTCCGCATTCGCTACCGAGGTCCCGCCGAATTTCAGCACTCGCATAATATAAACTCTCCTGAATTTAAGCCGAAAAAAAAGCCCGCACTGTTTAGGTGCGGGCTTATTTTCTGTTTTTCCTGTATGCGTCAGCCCGCACCGTTACCTGTGGTAATGGTGGTGGTAATAATTGTGGTGTTCAGGCTGATTTTACGCATTTAGATTTATTTTCTGTCTGTTTTTGTCTGTCCGTCTTGCTTCCAGAAGTAAAGCAAAGCGCACATTAAGTCAACCCGATTTGTCCGGCGGACAGATTTCCACCACTGCGCACAGCCACCGGTGAAAGCGTAAAACGCTGTTCGATCGGTTGCTATGCAGAAATTCCCTGCGATCTGTTGCTGTAAAATCAGCTTTTTGCCGAGGATTTATCTGTGAGTTTTTTTTCAATATCGTGCAGCAGACGATGCAGCATCGCACTGTCGCGCTGTTCCAGCAGCCCCACCCGCTGATCAATCCAGTCTGACAGCTTCTCATCATCACTGACCTCCAGTTGCGCCAGCAGCTGATGGAAACGCTGACGCAGCGCCTGCAACTGCTGCCCATCCGCCGCAGAGGCTTTTGATGCCTCAACCTGATTCAGCTTCGACAGCTGATAGCAGTAGACCATCACCGCCTGTCCGAGATTGAGTGAAGGATAGTCATTCGCCATCGGGATGCCGGTCAGCAGGTCTACAAGCTCCAGCTCCTCGTTGGTCAGCCCGCTATCTTCGCGGCCAAACACCAGCGCCATACTGTTTACCCACAGGCGTTTCTCCAGCAGTTGCGTTTCAACCTGCTCCGGTGTGGCGTAATAACGAAACTTTGCCCGGCTGCGCGCGGTGGTCGCGACCGAAAAATCGATGTCCGCTAACGCGTCGGCCAGGGTTGCAAAGGTCTGAACGTTGTCGAGAATTTCGCCGGCACCATGTGCCACCCGGCGCGCTGCGGGATCCTGCCAGGCGTCACTGGCAACGATGCGCAGCTGGCTGAACCCCATGGTTTTCATGGCACGCGCCGCAGCGCCGATATTTTCTGGCCGCGCGGGCGAGACGAGAATCAGGGGAAAAAGCATATTTATTCCATTGGTCCATTAACATAACGCCATATTAACATGGCTGTTAATGATTCAGTCGCCAGAAGGTAATAAGAAAATCGTGTGTTAACCATGTTAAAACTGGTTAAAAGTGATGGCCTGAATCTTTTTATCCCTGAAACGAGCTTTATTAAAGAAATCATTATTAAACCATTTAACTTCAACGAGATAGAATGTGATTTCCGGCGGGTTTTATTTTGGCCCGACTGCGTAAAAAATGTAACGAAAATGATGCTTTTTGTGAGCTAAACAGGCAATCTGCGAGAAGTTTTTCACAAAAGTGTTAACGTGCTACAATTGCATTTGATATAAGTCAACGAAGCGTTGTTTTTATGCTTATCGGTTGTAGTTGGTGCTGTTAGGTTGCTGTTAATACAGTTAGGATATGCGCCATTATCATTAACGCCCGGGGCATGCAATTTTCATCCTGACTGGCTGAGCTAATACTGTTGTTGACGTTGATAGATGGCTTATCAAAATATGATTTCGTACAACGGTTCAGCGCGGCCCGCCGCTCTCGATGATGGAGAACGCCATACCGCTGTACGCCCTGTTTTCAATTTGTTGGCAAATTTTAGGTAGCTAAACATGCAGACCCCGCACATTCTTATCGTTGAAGACGAACTGGTCACGCGTAATACCCTCAAGAGTATTTTTGAGGCGGAAGGTTATGTGGTGTATGAGGCGACTGATGGTGCTGAAATGCATCAGGTGCTGACCGACAATGACGTTAACCTGGTCATCATGGACATCAACCTGCCCGGTAAAAACGGCCTGTTGCTGGCCCGTGAACTGCGTGAGCAGGCCAATGTCGCCCTGATGTTCCTGACCGGTCGTGACAACGAAGTCGATAAAATTCTTGGTCTGGAAATTGGCGCTGACGACTACATCACCAAACCGTTTAATCCGCGTGAGCTGACTATTCGTGCCCGCAACCTGCTGTCGCGCACCATGAATCTGGCCATGCCAGGCGAAGAGCGTCGTCAGGTAGAGAGCTACAAGTTCAACGGTTGGGAGCTGGATATCAACAGCCGCTCACTGATCAACCCGAACGGCGAGCACTATAAACTGCCACGCAGTGAGTTCCGCGCCATGCTGCACTTCTGCGAAAACCCGGGCAAAATTCAGACCCGTGCCGATCTGCTGAAAAAAATGACCGGCCGCGACCTCAAGCCACACGATCGCACCGTTGATGTCACCATTCGTCGTATTCGTAAGCATTTCGAATCAACGCCGGACACGCCAGAGATCATCGCCACCATTCATGGTGAAGGTTATCGCTTCTGCGGTGACCTGCAGGATTAAGCCCCTGTCAGACGCGGCAAATAAAAAACGCCCCTGCGGGCGTTTTTTTTGTCCTTAGTGTGACGGCATAATCAGTGCCACGGCATAATTGGCACAGCGCTAATCGCATTTTTCGGTGAGCCATCAACCACTTTATCGGAATAGGTCAGATAGACCAGGGCGTTGCGCTTTTTGTCGAAGAAGCGTACAACCTGCAGCTTCTTGAAGATCAATGAGGTGCGCTGGCGGAATACCACTTCACCCTCTGCTTTGCCCTGAGCGATTTTATCACTCAGTTCGACCGGCCCCACCTGCTGACAGGAGATCGCGGCATCAGAGGTATCTTCTGCCAGACCCAGTCCGCCTTTAATACCCCCGGTTTTCGCCCGGCTGATATAACAGGTTACATTTTTAACGTCCGGATCATCGAAAGCCTCAACGACAATCTTGTGGTCAGGCCCAAATATCTTGAATACCGTATCAACAGAGCCAATCTGTTCGGCAAACAGCGGGCTGGAAAAGGTCAGCGTGGTCAGCGCAGCGATCATAAGTCGGAATATTGTCATGGAGTTACCATTGCAAATGGAATAGATGAGAATGTAATGTACTGTTAATCGAGTTAATGACCAAACCAAAACGGGTTGAAGCCCGTACTGATTTAGCACAACCTTCCCCGGAAAACGGCCCACGTCTTTTGAGCAATGAGTGCTAATATTCTTCGAATGCGTTTAGCTGCACCACCAGAGTATGAGGATGTTTTATGGACCAAGCCGGTATCATTCGCGATTTGCTTGTCTGGCTGGAGAGCCATCTGGATCAACCCCTTTCACTGGACAATGTTGCCCAGAAAGCCGGTTACTCTAAATGGCATTTACAGAGGATGTTTAAAGACGTAACCGGACACGCAATAGGTGCCTATATTCGTGCGCGTCGTCTGTCTAAAGCCGCCGTGGCGCTGCGCCTGACCAGCCGCCCGATTCTGGACATCGCACTGCAGTATCGTTTTGATTCACAACAGACTTTTACTCGCGCATTCAAAAAACAGTTTGCTCAGACACCGGCGTGGTATCGCCGCTCTTCAGACTGGAACTCATTCGGTATTCGTCCCCCTATTCGGCTGGACGATGAGACGCAGCCGGAACCGGCATACGTCACCCTGCCGGAGACGGTGCTGGTGGGACAAACCCAGAACTACACCTGTATTCTGGAGCAGATTTCCAGCTACCGCGACGAGATGCGTATGCACTTCTGGAAGCAGTTCCTGCTGGAAACCGATACGGTGCCGCCGGTACTGTATGGCCTGCATCAGGTGCGCGCCAGCCAGGACAAAGATGACGAGCAGGAGATTCTCTACACCACGGCGGTGCCTGCTGACAGCGCGGTCAACCTGCACTCCGGGCAGAACGTGATTCTGGAAGCGGGCGACTACGTGCAGTTCACCTATACCGGCCCGCGCGTCAATCTGCAGGAGTTTATCCTGCTGCTCTATGGTACCTGCATGCCGACGCTGGGGCTGACCCGCCGTCAGGGACAGGACATCGAACGCTTTTACACCGATGGCGGTAAAAAACGCGCTGAGCCACCGACCGAGATCCGTTGCGAATATCTGATTCCTATTCGCCGCCAGACCGTAGCCAGCTGACGTTAAGGCTGCCGTCATCGCGACGGCAGCCTTTTAAGTAAATCAGCGTTGAAGCTCGTCGAGTGCAGGCGCATCCAGATGGGAAATATCCCCCGCCGTCTCGACAATCCAGCCTTCTGCCAGCCAGGCGCTCTGCTGATAATCAACACGTGAGAGTGAGCAGTTACGCAGACGCAGACGACGTTCCGCATAGGCAGGCAGACCGAGAATCGTGCTGACCAGCGCCCCCAGCGCCATACCGTGACTGACGAGCAGTGGACGGCTTCCGGCTGGAAGATCAAGACAGGCATTCAGCGCGGCGTGCATGCGCGTCGCCATCTCAGTCATCGACTCCCCTTCAGGAATACGGCCCCCTTCGGTGCCGTTGACCAGCGTAGCGCGCCACTGCTCTTCTTCCGCGGTTAAGCCATCCAGCGGACGCTTCTCCAGCACCCCCATATTCAGCTCACGCAACCGCGGATCAAGCGTGACTGAGCAACCGCAGGCATCCGCAATAATCTCCGCGGTGCGGCGCGTACGCCCCAGATCGCTGGCAATAATGTGCGTAATGCCCAGATGTTTCACGCGCTCACCCACCTGCCAGGCTTGCTGCTCACCTTTTTCCGTCAGCGGACTGTCGGACTGACCCTGAATGCGACGCTCCGCATTCCATACCGTTTCACCGTGACGAACAAGATAGACCTGTAGCATGTTAGTTTCCGTTATACTGCGACAAAAATCGCTTTAGAGCTTACCCCATCAGGCGTCATTGTTGCAGTCAGTCTGCACACGGAGAGCGCGAAACAACCGGCGCGTACGGAAAGTACGTGAGGATTGTGAGCACTGCCCGGGTTCAGAATGACAAATCAAACAGCCCGATGGACCAGGCGCTTAATCACCTGAGGGTTCAACCAATTATGTACCATGTTGTCGCAGCCACCACCAATCCAGCGAAAATTCATGCGATTGCTCAGGCATTCAACGACGTTTTCGGCGAGGGATCCTGCCATATTGAAGGGGTCGAGGTCGATAGCGGCGTAGCAGCACAACCGTTAACCCATCTCGAAACGCGAACTGGCGCACGTCAGCGCGTGATGAATGCCCGGCAGGTCCGGCCAGAAGCGGCGTTCTGGGTAGCGATTGAGGCGGGCATCGAAGATGACAGCGCGTTTGCCTGGATGGTGGTAGAAAATCAGAAGCAGCGCGGCGAATCGCGCTCGGCCAGTTTCACCCTGCCGCCGGTGGTGCTGGCGGGTCTGCGTGAAGGGCGGGAGCTGGGCGACGAGATGGCGCGGTTAACCGGCATCGAAAATATTAAACACCAGGGTGGCGCTATCGGGGCGTTCACAAATGGCCTGCTCAGCCGCTCCAGTGTCTATCATCAGGCACTGATTCTGGCGCTCTGCCCGTTCATCCATCCGCTTTACCAGCAGTGATCAGGCGCGTCCCAGACGCGCCTCCAGCCAGCGTTTCAGCTCCGGCGGCGCCTCTTTCAGGCTGTTCGAGCCTCGTGTAATGGTCGCAATGCCAACGCCGAGCTCATTTTTCAGTTCGCGCTGGCTCATCTCGCCGTTCATTAACTCTTCGATAATCCGCAGACGGGTGCCGAACGCTTCCCGCTCGTCGGGCGTCATCATCAGTTGCATCAGTGGCAGCGCATGACCATCAGCAAAGGCCTGCTGCATCAGCACGACAAAGCGTTGCCAGCTATCTTGTGCCGGATGCGCATCGGTGGGGGAATCAGAATGGGTCATGAAGAGGCTTCCGTACTCGCTAAAGAGTACGGAAGCTTAGCACAGCTAGTAACGGCGATTCCACTCAGCATCTGACAGGATCTTGTCAGGCTTGCCCATGAAGTGACGATAGTAGGCGTCGTACGCCAGCACATTCTTCACATAGCCACGCGTTTCAGAGAACGGGATGGTCTCGATAAACGCGACGGCATCAAGATTGCCTGCACTGGTTTTCTGCCAGCTTCGCACCCGGCCCGGTCCGGCATTGTAGGCCGCCGAGGCGAAGATCCGGTTCTGATTGAACTGCTGATAGACATATTCCAGATACTGGGTGCCGATCTGAATATTGGTTTCCGGATCGAGCAGCTGGCTGGTGTTGCTGTAGCCAGGGATGTTGTACATCTTCACGGTATGCGCCGCCGTGGCAGGCATAATCTGCATCAGACCGCTGGCGCCGACCGGTGAACGCGCTTTCGGATTCCAGGCGCTCTCCTGACGCGAAATCGCCATCGCATAGCTCGGTGGGATCTGCTTCACCGCGGTGTTGCGCTCATAGACACTCTGCCACGCCAGCGGGAAACGCTCTTTCAGGCTGTCCCACATTTTGGCCGTGATGGTCGCCTGCACGCTGAGATCCCACCAGTCCTGCTCATTGGCGTAGCGCGCCAGCATCTGCTGCTGCGTGTGCGTGCGGCTGCCGATGAGATTGCTCCACTCGCTGCGCGCCAGGTTATCCAGACCCCAGTACATCAGCTCGCGAACGCGGGCCAGCTCCGGTCCCTGCACCGTGGCACTGTCAGGCTTCGGCGCTTCATCCACCTGCAACGGGTAGTCAACGCCCAGCCGCTGTGCGGCCACCATTGGATAGAAGCCACGCGCCTGCATCAGTTTGCGCAGGATCTCTTCCGCTTCCTCTTTGCGATCTTTCTCAAACAGCAGATCGGCCTGCCAGTACTGCCATTCATCTTTCTCTTTGGCTTCCAGCGGCAGACGGGCGATCCAGGTGTTAAGGCCGCGTCGGTCATGCTGAGAGAGTGCCAGTCGTACCCGGCGTTCTACCAGCGCGGTAGACTCGCTGTTCATCACCACCGCATCGCGCCAGCGTGCCTGCTCAGAGGTGAGATCGCTGCCCATCATGCGCCAGACCACAATCTCCTTCAGCGCCTGCTCATCCTCCGGCCCCATCTTCTGCGCCCGGACCAGGATCGGAATCAGGCTGCGGGCATTTTCCATGTCCTGCCGCGCCACACGCGTAAAGGCGTAAATCGTCGCCTGGCGGGTAAAGTCGGTTGGCCCGACGGCGCTGGCGAAGGTACTGACCGTTAACGGGTCCTGCTGCAGGGCCTGTATCGCGTCAGACATGGTCTGATAGTCAGTTGGCAACGTTTTCGCCAGATAGCTCACCAGGCTGTCGTTGCCTGCTTTCATCGCCAGCCGGATACGCTCCAGGATCGTAATTGGCGAAATCTGACCGGACGCCTGCCAGACCGAAAAGAGCTTATCGCAGTCCGCGGGCAGCGCCGTGCCACGCAGCCAGATCTGCTTCGCGCCGTCAAACGCGGCCTGCTGCTGACCGGTGGCCCATTTGGCGTAATACCAGTTACAGCGTGCCTGCACCGGCTTAGGTTCGGTCGGACTGAAGTTCAGCACACCCTGCCAGTCCTGTCGGTAAGCCAGCACATTAATAAAGCGGGTGCTGAGCGAACGCGCGGGTGGCAACGTAGGATACTGGCGAATAAAGTTCTGTACCGCCAGGGTGGTCTCCTGATCGAGATCCTGTGCCAGCAGTCGATATTGCAGATAAGGATAGAGCGGATAATCCTGTAGCGTGGGCAACAGCTGATCCACGGTGGCCATCTGATTGCTGTCCCAGGCCTGTTTAATTTGTTGATAACGTTGCCGTTGTTGATCAAGCGAATCGGCCCATGCGCTGCTGGCCGTGCCGGCCATGCAGATCCCTATTATCCAGTTACGCCACTTCACCACGTAAATCTCCTCTGTTGCTGGGGCCGGCGAGTTGCCAGACAGTCTTCATGCTAACCAGGCCACCGGACTCTTGCCATGTTCTTCACAAAATTTACGCACACGAAAGGTAAACGCACCGTCATCGCTCAGCGTGCGCGCCGTAATTGTGCAAATTATCATCAGAAAATCTTATCACTGCACGCATTAAACTGTTGAATCATTGCGTTAAAAAAGTGGCACAGCCTTTGCTCTGTTGAATTCCATCTTGTATACCAGCTGGAATTCTTCGTATGACTTCAACCTTTGGCCTGACGCTTCACGCCTGGCAGCAGCGCTATCAGCAGGCGCCGCAACAGATTACTTCGCTGCTGAGCGCCCACCTGGCGGCACTCGATCCCCAGGATAGTGCCTGGATTTATCTGGCGACACCGGATCAGTTAGCGGCTCAGATTGAGCCACTGCTGGCGCACTATCAGCGCGATCCCGGATCGCTGCCGCTGTTTGGTGTTCCCTTCGCCGTCAAAGACAACATTGATGTGGCGGGCTGGCCGACCAGCGCCGCCTGCCCCGCCTTTACCTATACCGCCAGCGAAGACGCGTTAGCGGTCGCCCGCCTGAAAGCCGCCGGCGCGATAGTCATCGGCAAAACCAACCTCGATCAGTTCGCTACCGGCCTGGTGGGCACCCGCTCCCCGTTTGGCGCGGTCAGTAACACCTTTGATGCCGATTACGTCAGTGGCGGCTCCAGCTCCGGCTCCGCGTCGGTGCTGGCGCGCGGGCTGGTCGCCTTTTCACTGGGCACCGATACTGCGGGATCGGGCCGTGTTCCGGCGGGCTTTAACAATATTGTCGGACTGAAGCCGACCAAGGGCTGGTTCTCTGCACGCGGCGTGGTGCCCGCCTGCCGCCTCAACGACACGATTTCCGTGTTTGCGCTGACGGCAGAAGATGCCTTTAGCGTCGCCAGCGTCATGGGTGGCTATGATGCCGGTGACGCCTATTCGCGCATTAATCCGCGCACCGCCCCGGCCAGCCTGCCGGTTCATCCCCATTTTGCTGTACCTTTGAACCCGGAGTTTTTTGATGATGCCGCCGCCGAAGCCGCCTGGGACCAGGCGCTGGAGGCGTTGCAGGCGGGTGGCGTGACGCTACACCCCATCGACTTCACCCCGTTCAGGAAGCTGGCTGAACAGCTTTACTACGGTGCCTGGGTCGCCGAACGCACGGCGGCGGTGGGCGGAATGCTCGATCGCCCGGCGGAGATGGATCCGGTGGTACACGAGATTATCGCCAGCGGCCTGAAATACAGCGCAGTCGATGCCTATAAGGCGGAGTATCTGCGGGCCGAACTGACGCGTCAGATTCAGCAGACGCTGGCACAGTTTGACGCGCTGGTGGTGCCGACCTCGCCCACGATTCATACCCTGGAGGAGATGAAGCAGGAGCCGATTCACTTCAACTCGCAGTTCGGCACCTATACCAACTTTACCAACCTTGCCGACCTCGCCGCGCTGGCGCTGCCCGCACCGTTCCGCAATGACGATCTCCCGGCAGGCATCACGCTGATTGCGCCCGCCTGGCACGATCGGGCGCTGGCTGAGTTTGGCATTCGCTGGCAGCAGCAGCTTGCTCTGCCGCTGGGCGCGACCGGCCAGCCCTGCCCTGCCTGGCGCACCAGCCTGCCCGCCTCCGCCGACCATGTCCGGCTGGCGGTAGTGGGCGCGCATCTCACCGGAATGCCGCTAAATTTCCAGCTCACCGATCGCCATGCCGTCTGGGTGGAAGAGACGAAAACCGCGCCACACTATCGCCTGTTTGCCCTGCTGGAGGGCGCGATCAAAAAACCCGGCCTGATGCGTGACGAACAGGGCGCCGCTATCACCGTGGAGCTGTGGGATATCCCGCTGGCGCGCTTTGGTGAGTTTGTGGCCGAGATTCCCGCACCGCTGGGCATCGGCAGCCTGACGCTGGCGGATGGGCGGGTGGTGAAAGGCTTTATCTGCGAAGGCGCGGCGCTGAACAACGCGCTGGAGATTACTGAGACGGGCGGCTGGCGCAACTGGCTGGCATCACAGGGGAGTCACTGATCATGTTCACCACCGTACTGATTGCCAACCGCGGCGAAATCGCCTGCCGCGCCATTCGGACGCTGAAGCGCCTGGGCGTCAAAAGTGTCGCGGTCTATTCAGATGCTGACCGCAACGCGCAGCACGTTAAGCAGGCGGATATCGCTATCGCGCTGGGCGGCGATAAAGCCAGCGACAGCTATCTGCGCATCGACAAAATTCTGGCGGCGGCTCAGCAGAGCGGCGCCCAGGCTATCTGGCCGGGCTACGGTTTTCTTTCAGAAAGCCAGCCGTTTGCCGAAGCCTGTGAAGCGGCGGGGATCGCCTTTGTCGGCCCCACCGCGCAGCAGATTGGTGAGTTCGGCCTTAAGCACCGTGCCCGTGAGCTGGCAGCCAGTGCAGGTGTACCAATGACGCCCGGCACACCGCTGCTTGCGTCGCTGGAGGAGGCGATGCAGGCGGCCGATAAGATCGGCTATCCGGTGATGCTGAAAAGCACGGCGGGCGGCGGCGGCATTGGCCTGACGCGCTGCGCCGACGCCGGTGCGCTCGCCAGCGCCTGGGAGAGCGTACGCCGTCTTGGCGAGCAGTTCTTCAGTGATGCGGGCGTGTTTCTGGAGCGCTGCATCGATCGCGCCCGCCACGTAGAAGTGCAGATTTTTGGTGACGGTAACGGCACTGTGGTCGCGCTGGGTGAACGCGACTGCTCACTGCAGCGCCGCAATCAAAAGGTGGTGGAAGAGACGCCCGCGCCCGGCCTGTCTCCGGCGACGCGTGACGCCCTGCTCGCCTCGGCGGTGCGGCTCGGCGAGCGGGTAAACTACCGCAGCGCAGGCACCGTGGAGTATATCTACGACGTCGACCAGCAGGCCTTTTACTTTCTGGAAGTGAACACCCGCCTGCAGGTGGAGCATCCGGTCACTGAGTGCGTCACCGGACTCGATCTGGTGGAGTGCATGTTGCAGGTGGCGGCGGGCGATGCGGTTGACTGGTCACGTCTGCAGCAGGCGCCGCAGGGCGCCGCCATTGAAGTGCGGCTCTATGCGGAAGATCCACTCAAGAACTTTCAGCCCAGCCCCGGCCTGCTAACCGGCGTAACTTTCCCTGACGGCGTGCGGGTCGACAGCGGCATCGAAACCGGCAGCGAGGTCTCCAGCTTCTACGATCCGATGATCGCCAAACTGATCGTGCATGCCGACACCCGCGATGCGGCGCTGGAAAAACTTCACCATGCGCTGGATGCCACTCAGCTGCACGGCATCGCCACCAACCTCGACTATCTGCGCCAGATTACCGCCAGCGACGCGTTTCGCAGCGGCAACGTCTGGACGCGCTACCTCGACAGCGTGGTGCCTGCCTCCTCCGTGGTGGAAGTGCTGCAACCCGGCACCTTCAGTTCGGTTCAGGACTATCCAGGCCGCCTCGGCTACTGGGATATCGGCGTGCCGCCTTCCGGCCCGATGGATGACTTCGCTTTCCGGCTGGCTAACCGCATCGTCGGTAATCATGACGCGGCGGCGGGGCTGGAATTTACCCTGCAGGGGCCGACGCTGCGTTTCCACTGTGATGCCATCGTGGCGCTGACCGGTGCTGACTGCGACGCCACGCTGGAGGGCGAACCGGTCAGCACCTGGCAGCCGCTGGCGGTGAAAGCGGGAGAGACTCTGGTGCTGGGACGCGCCCGGACCGGCTGCCGCAGTTATCTGGCCGTACGTAACGGCTTCGACGTGCCGGAGTATCTGGGCAGCCGCAGCACCTTTTCGCTGGGCCAGTTTGGCGGTCACGCCGGACGCACCCTGCGGGTTGCCGATATGCTGGCGATCTCCCAGCCTGATCGGGCAGCCTGCACCACGCCTGCCCCGGTCAGCGATCCTCAGCCGCTCGATGCGGCGCTGATTCCGCACTACGGCAGCGAGTGGCGCATCGGCGTGCTTTACGGCCCGCACGGCGCACCGGATTTCTTCACCCAGGCCGCCATCGATGCGTTCTTCGCCAGTGACTGGCAGGTGCATTACAACTCCAACCGCCTCGGCGTGCGGCTGGTCGGCCCGAAACCGACCTGGACCCGCGCCAACGGCGGCGAAGCGGGCCTGCATCCCTCCAACGTTCACGACTGTGAATATGCCATTGGCGCGGTCAATTTTACCGGCGACTTCCCGGTGATCCTGACGCACGACGGCCCGAGCCTCGGCGGCTTTGTCTGTCCGGTGACCATCGCCAAAGCCGAGCTGTGGAAAGTGGGCCAGGTTAAACCTGGCGACACCATCCGCTTCCACCCCATCACCGCAGACGATGCGCTGGCGCGGGAAAAAGCGCAGATGCATCTGATTGAGACATTGCGGCCTGAGCATCCGCCCACGTTTGCCGTGCCGTCACTGGCCGAAACCGCCCACGGTTCCGCCACGATTCTGGCCGCTCTGGAGGCCACGACCAGCACGCCGAAAGTGGTCTATCGCCAGGCGGGCGACAAATATGTGCTGATTGAGTATGGCGACAACGTGCTGGATCTGGCGCTGCGTCTGCGTGTCCATCTGCTGATGAATGCGCTGACGGCGCAGGCGGAGCCCGGCGTAGAGGAGTTGTCGCCTGGCGTGCGTTCGCTGCAGGTGCGCTACGACAGCCGCATCATTCACCAGTCCGGGCTGATGTCGCTGCTGCTGGCGCTGGAAGCGACGCTGGGCGACGTCAGCACGCTGAAAGTGCCCTCCCGCGTGGTGTGGATGCCGATGGCATTTGAAGACAGCGCCACGCTGGGTGCCGTCAGCCGCTATCAGGAGACGGTGCGCGCCAGCGCCCCCTGGCTGCCCAACAACGTGGACTTTATCCAGCGGATTAATGGCTTAAGCAGCCGCGATGAGGTGCGCGACACCCTGTTCAATGCCAGCTATCTGGTATTGGGGCTGGGGGACGTCTACCTTGGCGCACCCTGTGCCGTTCCGATCGATCCACGCCATCGCCTGCTGAGTTCCAAATACAGTCCGGCGCGCACCTTCACCGCCGAAGGTACCGTAGGGATCGGCGGCATGTACATGTGCATCTACGGCATGGATTCGCCCGGTGGCTATCAGCTGGTGGGCCGCACGCTGCCCATCTGGAACACCTTCCTGAAAAATCCGCAGTTCGCTACCGATGCGCCGTGGCTGCTGCGCTTCTTCGATCAGGTGCGCTTCTATCCGGTGGGTGAAACCGAACTGACCCAGCTGCGCGAAGATTTCCGCGAAGGCCGCGCCAGCCTGCGTATTGAAGAGACGCAGTTTGATTTTGCCGCCCACCAGCAGTTCCTCGCCGACCACGCCGCTGAAATTGCAGCGTTCCGCCAGCGCCAGGCCGCCGCCTTTGAACAGGAAGTGCAGCTATGGGCGCAGGAGGAGCAGAACGCGCCGCCGGAGGATGAAACGCGCGCCAGCGTCAGCGAAGAGGCGGAGAACGGGCTGGCGGTGCAGGCGGATCTCAATGGCAACATCTGGAAAGTGCTGGTGCAGCCGGGCGACGAGGTCAGCGCCGGGCAGACGCTGATTATCGTGGAGGCGATGAAGATGGAGCTGGCGATTGTCGCCCCGCAGGCCGGTCGTGTGACGCAGATTGCCTGCCAGGCGGGCCGTCCGGTCAGTCCTGGCGATAACCTGCTGTGGCTGGAATAAGGAGCGGTAATGACAACGCAACCCCACTCCCCTAAAGCCCGCCCGGAAGCGCTGGCGGAACGGGTTTATCAGGCGCTGAAGGACGATATCTTCGCCTTTCGCCTGATGCCCGGCGATCGCTTCAGCGAAAGCGAAATCGCCGGACGGATGGCGGTCAGCCGCACCCCGGTCCGTCAGGCGCTGTTCCGGCTGGAACGCGAAGGCTTTGTCGACGTCTGGTTTCGCAGCGGCTGGCAGATTAAGAACTTCGATTTCGCCTGGTTCGAATCGCTGTATGACCTGCGCACCGTGCTGGAGTGCGAGGCGGTCAAACGCCTCTGCGCCCTGCCCGCGCCGCAGTGTGCCGCGCTGTTAAACGAACTGAACCAGTTCTGGTGCGAGGCGGAGCCGCTTACAGAGGGCCTGGTGGTATCGCAGCATGACGAGGCATTTCACATGACGCTGGTGGCGGCAGCGGGTAACCCGGAGATGGCACGCATTCACGCCGAACTCACCGAGAAGATCCGCATTATCCGTCGGCTCGACTTCACTCGCGACGATCGCATCTGTGCCACTTATCAGGAACATGCACAGATTTTACAGGCAATTTTTCAGCAGCAGACCGCCGGGGCGCAACGCATCCTGACCGATCACATCGCCGTGAGTAAGGCGGAGGTCAGAAAGATCACGCTGCACCGCCTCCAGCAGGCCCGGCTCCAGCTCACCGAATAACACAACAACTACTCAGGGGTTTCAGATGATGAAAAGACATTCGTTGATCAAGGCTTTCGCCCTCTCCGCCACCGTTGTCAGCATGGGGTTCGCCTGGAGTGCGCAGGCGGCTGACACCATCAAAGTGGGGATCATGCATTCGCTCTCCGGCACTATGGCGATTTCGGAAACGCCGCTGAAGGATGTGGCGCTGATGACCATTGATGAGATCAACGCCAAAGGGGGCGTACTGGGGAAAAAGCTGGAGCCGGTGGTGGTCGATCCCGCCTCTAACTGGCCGCTGTTTGCCGAGAAGGCGCGGCAGCTGCTGACTCAGGATAAGGCGGCGGTGGTGTTTGGCTGCTGGACCTCGGTGTCGCGCAAATCGGTGCTGCCGGTGTTTGAAGAGCTGAACGGCCTGCTGTTCTATCCGGTGCAGTATGAAGGGGAAGAGATGTCACCCAACGTCTTCTACACCGGCGCTGCGCCTAACCAGCAGGCGATTCCGGCTGTGGAGTATCTGATGAGCGAAGATGGCGGCAGCGCGAAACGCTTCTTCCTGCTTGGTACCGACTATGTCTATCCGCGTACTACCAACAAGATCCTGCGCGCCTTCCTGCACAGCAAAGGCGTGGCGGATAAAGATATCGAAGAGGTCTACACGCCGTTTGGTTACAGCGACTACCAGACCATTGTCTCCAACATCAAAAAGTTTGCGGCTGGCGGCAAAACGGCAGTGGTTTCCACGATCAACGGCGACTCCAACGTGCCGTTCTATAAAGAGCTGGCGAACCAGGGGATCAAAGCCACTGACATTCCGGTGGTCGCCTTCTCGGTGGGCGAAGAGGAGCTGCGCGGCATCGACACCAAACCGCTGGTGGGTCAGTTAGCCGCCTGGAACTATTTCGAGTCTATCGATAATCCGACCAACGCGAAGTTTGTCGCCGACTACCGCGCATATGCCAAAGCACATAACCTGCCGAACGCCGCCACCGTCGTCACCAACGACCCGATGGAAGCGACCTATGTTGGCATTCATATGTGGGCGCAGGCGGTGGAAAAAGCGGGCACCACGGATGTGGACAAAGTGCGGGCGGCGATGGCCGGTCAGACCTTTAAAGCGCCGGATGGCTTTACCCTGACCATGGATCAGACCAACCATCATCTGCATAAACCGGTCATGATTGGTGAAGTGGAAGAGAACGGCCAGTTCAGCGTGGTGTGGCAGACCGATCAGCCGGTACGCGCGCAGCCGTGGAGCCCGTACATTGCCGGTAACGACAAAAAGCCCGACCACCCGGTGAAGACCGCGCAGTAATCGCGCGTTGCTGATTGATACGCAGCGTCACCCGCTGTGAAGCGGCAGCACGGCACCCCGCCGTGCTGCCCTCCCCTGACGAGGCTCCTTTTATGAATCTATGTCGCTGCTTTTTCAGCCTGCTGCTGCTGATGCCGCTGTTGGCCAGTGCCGGACCGGCGGCTGACTTTGCCGCCGCCAGCCGCAGTCAGCAGGCCACGCTGCTGCAACAGTGGGCCGCCGCACCGGACAGCCATCGTCTGCCGCTGCTGGAAGCACTGCATGCCGAAACTGTGGTCATCGACCAGAATAAACAGCCGTTCAGCCAGCAGGGATCCACGCTGCAGCCGCTGGATGCGGTGGCGCAGCCCACGGGCAACCTGAAAAAGCTGTTTATGAACAATCGTCTGCGCGTGCTGGTTAACAACGCGCTGGCCGCCCACCAGCTGGTGAGCACTGATACGGCCCTGCGTCTGCGCGCAGCGCAGCAGCTGCAAAGTGAGGGCGTTGCCGACCAGCTGCTGCTGCTGGAGCAGCGTTTTGCCGCCGAGCAGGACAGCCGGGTCCATGCCGCACTGGCGCTGGCGCTGGCGAACCTGCAACTGGCAGATGGCGAGCCGATGGTGCGTCTGCGGGCGGTGAAACTGCTGGGTGAGTCCAGCGATCCCAATACGCAAGCCAGCCTGCAACGCCTGACTCAGCCCGCGAATGAACCGGACGCCACGGTACGGGCCGCCGCGGCGGAAAGTCTGCAACAGATTCAGAAACGGCTGATGTGGGGCGATCTGCTGGGGCAGGCTTTTAGCGGCCTGTCGCTGGGTTCCATACTGCTGCTGGCCGCGCTGGGTCTGGCGATCACCTATGGCCTGCTCGGGGTGATCAACATGGCGCACGGTGAAATGCTGATGCTCGGTGCTTACGCCACCTGGTGGGTACAGAGCCTGTTTCAGCAGTTTGCGCCGCACTATTTAGCCTGGTATCCGCTGCTGGCGCTGCCGGTCGCCTTTCTGGTTACCGCCGCCATCGGCATGGCGCTGGAACGCACGGTGATCCGCCATCTCTATGGCCGTCCGCTGGAGACGCTGCTCGCCACCTGGGGGATCAGCCTGATGCTGATCCAGCTGGTACGGGTGCTGTTCGGGGCGCAAAACCTGGAGGTGGCGAATCCGGCGTGGCTCTCCGGCGGCTTACAGCTGCTGCCCAATCTGGTGCTGCCGTGGAACCGCATCGCGGTGATCCTGTTTGTGGTGTTTGTGCTGGCGCTCACCTGGTTGCTGCTGAACCGGACCCGCCTTGGCATGAACGTGCGCGCCGTGACCCAGAACCGCGCCATGGCGGATTGCTGCGGCGTGCCGACCGGCCGCGTCGATATGCTGGCGTTTGGCCTTGGCTCGGGGATTGCCGGGCTGGGCGGCGTGGCGCTGTCGCAGCTCGGAAACGTCGGACCGGAGCTGGGCCAGGGCTACATTATCGACTCGTTCCTGGTGGTGGTGCTGGGTGGCGTCGGTCAGCTGGCGGGCACCGTGGTTGCCGCGTTCAGCCTGGGCATTCTCAACAAAGTGCTGGAGCCGCAGATTGGCGCCGTGCTGGGCAAGATCCTGATTCTGGTGATTATCGTGCTGTTTATTCAGAAACGTCCGCAGGGGCTGTTTGCGGTAAAAGGAAGGGTGACTGACTGATGACGCAACCCATCACGCTTCGCGTGGCGCGCACCGCGCCGCGCCTGACCATCAGCATTGGCCTGGCGATTACCGTAGCGCTCCTGGTGATGCCGTTTCTGGCGCTGCTGCCCGCCACGCATCCGCTGGCGATCTCCACCTATACCCTGACGCTGGTCGGCAAAATCCTCTGCTACGCGGTGGTCGCGGTGGCGCTGGATCTGGTGTGGGGCTACGCCGGACTGCTGTCGCTGGGCCACGGCATCTTTTTCGCCCTGGGTGGATATGCCATGGGCATGTACCTGATGCGCCAGGCCGCAGGCGAGGGTTTACCCGCCTTTATGTCCTTTCTCTCCTGGCGGGAACTGCCCTGGTTCTGGACCGGCACCGACTATTTCGCCTGGGCGCTCTGCCTGAGCATGCTGGTGCCGGGCCTGCTGGCGCTGATTTTTGGCTTTTTTGCCTTTCGCTCGAAGATCAAAGGCGTCTACTTCTCCATCATGACCCAGGCGCTGACCTACGCCGGGATGCTGCTGTTCTTCCGCAACGAAACCGGTTTTGGCGGCAACAATGGCTTTACCGGCTTTACTACCCTGCTCGGCTTTTCGGTGACGGCAACCCCCACCCGTATCGGGCTGTTTATCGCCACGGTGCTGCTGCTGCTGCTGAGCCTGGCGATCGGCTTCGCCCTGGCGCGCAGCAAATTTGGCCGGGTGCTGACTGCGGTGCGGGATGCGGAGAACCGCCTGATGTTCTGTGGTTACGACCCGCGCGGTTTCAAGCTGTTTGTCTGGACGCTCTCCGCCGTGCTGTGCGGCCTGGCCGGGGCGCTCTATGTGCCGCAGGTCGGCATTATCAATCCGGGTGAGATGTCACCGGCCAATTCGATTGAAGCGGCGATCTGGGTGGCGCTGGGCGGACGCGGCACGCTGATAGGCCCGCTGCTGGGTGCCGCGATTGTTAACGGCGCACGCAGCTTCTTCACCGTCGCCTTCCCCGAATACTGGCTCTTTTTCCTGGGGCTGATGTTTATCCTGGTCACGCTGTTTCTGCCGCACGGCGTGATTGGCCTGCTGCGCCGGAGGAAAAAATGAGTGATGCCCTGTTTACCCAAACTCAACTGGCGGATCGCCATCGGGTGCAGCGCGATCCGGTGCTGCAACTGGAGAAGATCAGCGTGTCGTTTGAAGGCTTCCGGGCACTGACCGATCTTTCGCTGCAGATCGGCGTCGGGGAACTGCGCTGCGTGATCGGCCCCAACGGCGCGGGCAAAACCACGCTGATGGATGTGATCACCGGCAAAACCCGGCCCGATGCCGGCCGGGTGATCTACGACCAGGACAGCGATCTTACCCGTCTCTCACCGGTGGAGATCGCCCGCGCCGGGATCGGCCGCAAGTTCCAGAAGCCCACGGTGTTTGAGGCGTTAACCGTGTTCGAAAATCTGGAGATCGCGCTTAAAGCCGATAAATCGGTCTGGGCCAGCCTGCGCGCCCGCCTCAGCGGCGAACAGCGTGACCGCATTGATGAGGTGCTGAAACTGCTGCGGCTGGGCGGCGAACGCCAGCGTCGCGCGGGCCTGCTGTCGCATGGCCAGAAGCAGTTTCTGGAGATCGGCATGCTGCTGGTGCAGGAGCCGCATCTGCTGCTGCTGGATGAACCGGCCGCGGGCATGACCGATGCCGAAACGGACTACACCGCCGAGCTGTTCCGCAGCCTGGCGGGAAAGCATTCGCTGATGGTGGTGGAGCATGACATGGGCTTTGTCGAAACCATTGCCGACCACGTGACGGTGCTGCATCAGGGTCAGGTGCTGGCCGAGGGTTCGCTGCGCGACGTGCAGGCCAACGAGCAGGTTATCGACGTTTATCTGGGGCGCTGAAATGTTACAGGTTACTGAACTGAATCAATATTATGGCGGCAGTCATATTCTGCGCGGCCTGTCGTTTGAGGTAAAGATTGGCGAAATCACCTGTCTGCTGGGGCGCAATGGCGTGGGGAAGACCACGCTGCTGAAATGCCTGATGGGGCTGATCCCGGCGAAGTCGGGCGAGATTCACTGGCAGCAGCAGCGCATGAATGGCCGCAAGCCGCACCAGCGGGTGCAGGCTGGCATCGCCTGGGTGCCCCAGGGGCGGGAAATCTTTCCGCGTCTGACGGTGGAAGAGAATCTGCTGATGGGGCTGTCACGCTTTCCGGCTGCGCAGGCGCGTGAAGTGCCGGAGGAGATCTACCAGCTCTTTCCGGTGCTGCTGGCGATGAAGTCACGCCGGGGCGGCGATCTCTCTGGCGGTCAGCAGCAGCAGCTGGCGATTGGCCGGGCGCTGGCCTGTCGGCCTCAGCTGTTGATCCTTGATGAGCCGACCGAAGGGATCCAGCCTTCGGTGATCAAAGAGATCGGCGCGGTGATCCGCCAGCTGGCGCAACGGGGAGATATGGCGATCCTGCTGGTGGAGCAGTTTTATGACTTCGCGGCGGAGCTGGCGGACAGCTATCTGGTGATGTCGCGCGGAGAAATTGTGCAGCGTGGCCGCGGCGACACCATGGAAGCAGAGGGTGTGCGCGGCCTGGTGGCAATTTAAACCCGGCTCAGAGTAAGCCGGTCTCGACAGAAAAGTGGCGCTGTTCACCGTGCGCCAGGATGATCAGCGTGCCAGCCTGCTGCGCGGCAAGAGAGCCCTCTGGCCGGCAGGTGGCGGGCAGAATATAGGCCGCCACCTGCTGATCGTGGTTGTGCAGCAGCCAGCGAGTGGCGTGCGGGAACTGTGCGGTAGAGAAGCGCGTCATCAGCGCATAGCCCTGCGGCGAATGCAGCTCAAACTGCACCTCATCGCCATACTGCGGCAGATCGTCCGCGAAGAAGACGATCTCCGGATCGCAAAGTTGCGGCTGATCGAGCTGCTGTAACGCCTGCGGATCGCGCGCCAGCCGATCGGTGTAATCCCGCCAGGCGGGCGTCGGTCGCAGATGCGCCGGGATCGAGCGACGCAGCTGGAATGCCTGTTCGGGGATCGACTGCCGGAAGCGGCCCTGATCGATCCACGCGCTGTTAAGGTGACACATATACTGCAGCGGCATCGGCGCGCCAGCCAGATTAGTGACGGTCATTTCAATCGTCAGCCGGGGCTGATCGGCCGGAATGCGGACAGCGGGTGCGGCCAGGTAGTGATGGCCGAAGCCTTTGACATATTCACACTCCCCTTCCAGCGACAGCGTCTGATCCTCCAGCACCAGCCAGGCGCTGTCCATGCGAGCGCAGGCCATCTCACCGTGCAGCGGATGATCGTCCTCTGGTGCGGGACAGCCGTTGGCCAGCAGTCCCGAATGAAACGCAAAACAGCCATAGGTGTCGATGATCGAATTTGCGGGCAGTGGCTGCTTAAAACTGTGGCCCATGGTCAGGTTATGATCGTCGAACTCTGCGTCCCAGATCATCTGCCCGAGAAACGGCAGCACGGTCACGCTGCCGCGCCGGTTATGAATGCGCACCGCCTCAATGCCCGCCGGATAGCGAAACAGCTCAACCCGGAAATTATCGCTTTCTAAAAGCACCCAGGGTGTGGTGTGAAACTGTTCACGCGCTAAGGGTAAACGGGTTTTCATGGTAACTCCTCCGCCAGACGACCGGTCGCAACCGGCTGTTTTTTATGGCGCAGTTCGCCATAGAAGTAGAATCCGACCCAGGCGAAACAGAGCAGCGAGACGCCAAATGCCAGCTGCATAGAACCCAGTGAGTCCGAAACCAGGCCCTGCAGCGCCGGGACAAAGGCCGCACCGACAATCGCCATCACGATAAACGCGCCCGCGACTTCGGTGTATTTGTTATCGACCGTCGCCAGCGTTCCCGCGTAGATCGTCGCCCAGCAGGGACCAAACAGCACGCTGACAAAGACGGCAGCGTAGACGGCGGTAAAGTTCGGCACCAGCATCACATAAGCCAGCGTCAGCACGCCCAGCACCGAATAGGCAATCAGCACCTTCTCTGCGCGGAAACGGGTCATCAGGAAGTTCGCCACGAACTTGCCGATAAAGAAGCAGATGAAGCTGTAGATCATAAAGTTCGAGGCGTGACGTTCATTAGTCGCCCCCAGCGTCAGCGCCAGACGAATGGTAAACGACCAGACGGCCACCTGCATGCCGACATAGAGGAACTGGGTCACAATTCCGCGTTTAAAGTGTCGGTTGCCAGCCAGATAGCGGAAAGTCTCGCCCAGCGAGGGGCGCGACCTCTCGCTGCTTTCGGGTTTACAGCGCGGATAGCGGGTGAACATAAACAGCAGCATCACCACCACCAGCACCATCACCAGATATTTGTAGGGCTCCAGCGTGTGTTCCAGCATCGTCAGGCGGAACGCATGCGCCTGCTCTGCCGTCATGGTCGCCATCTGACTCTCCAGGCTGTCGCCATCCTGGAACACCAGATATTTACCCAGCACGATCCCCATTAGCGCACCGATCGGATAGAAGGTCTGGCTGACGTTGAGGCGCAGCGTGGCGTGATCACGATGGCCAATCATCGAGCTGTAGGTGTTGGCGGCGGTTTCCAGGAAACTCAGGCCGATGGCGATGGCAAATATCGCTGCCAGGAACATGGTGTAGGTCGCCATGTGCGAGGCGGGATAGAAGGCGATACAGCCGGCAATGTAGAGCGCCAGGCCGATCATGATCGCCATCTTGTAACTGGTCTTGCGGATCACCAGCGACGCGGGGATCGCAATCAGAAAATAGCCGCCATAAAAGGCACTCTGCACCAGCGCACTGGCAAAGTCGCTCAGGGCAAATACGCTTTTAAACTGGGTGATCAGGATATCGTTAAGACTCGCCGCACAGCCCCAGAGCGGAAAGAGGCACGACAGCAGAATGAACTGGAACAGCGGCGTTTTATTCAGATAGCCATCAGATTGCTGAACAATTTTCTGTTGCATGGCAGAACCTCAGTTACGGTTGAGAAAGCGCTGGAAACTCTCTGCGTCGGGATAGGCGCGCTGGGTGCCGCGCCCGGTGACGCTGCAGGCGGCATAGGCAGACGCCTGGGTCATGGCGGCGGCCACATCGCCGGTTTTCACCAGCAGATACGCAAAGCAGCCGATGAAGGCATCGCCCGCGCCGCTGGTGTCGACCGCCTGAACCGGTGTGGCATCCACGCGATGGATCTCGTCGCCGCTCATCCAGACCGATCCCCGGCTGCCCAGGGTGATGATCAGATTTTTAAGGCCGCGCTTAAGCAGCGACTGTCCGGCGAGGATCACCTCTTCATCGCTGCTGACCGGCAGGCCGGTGAGGATCTCCAGCTCGGTTTCATTGGGCATAAAGAAGTCGCATTTGCAGGCGTAATCAATATCAAGCGTGGCGACGGCCGGCGCCGGATTAAGGATCACGTTGATCTGATGCTGGCGGGCAAAATCGATGGCGTAATAGACCGTCTCCAGCGGGATCTCCAGCTGCAGGATGATCAGCTGGCAGGCTTTCAGCGCCTCTGCCGCGTCGTCGATATCGGCCGGTTTCAGCTGCTGGTTAGCACCTTTGATAATCAGAATGCGGTTCTGCGACTGGTCATCGACAAAAATCGGTGCCACGCCGCTGGAGGTGCCTGGTGCGGTGGTGACGAAGCGCGTGTCCACGCCCTGCTGTTGAAGATTTGCAACGGTGTTCGGAGCAAAGAGATCGTCACCGACCTTGCTGACCATCATCACGTTGCCGCCCATTTTTGCCGCCGCGACCGCCTGGTTGGCCCCTTTACCGCCGCAGCCAATGGCAAAGTCGGGCGCTTCAAGGGTTTCGCCCGCTTTTGGCAGGCTGTTGGTATAGGTAATCAGATCGACCATGTTTGAGCCGATGACCGCAATTGTCATGACCTTTTCTCCCGGATGTTTTTTAAACTTAAAATGTTATTAAAGTAACAATAACAATTCTTAAAGGTTAAATATGTGACAAAAACCACATCCTGACACGGTGGTGATGGGCGAATAACGGCATGCAATGGGACTTTCAGTGTTATTATTATAACAATCTAACATCATTGAACGCGGATGGTGAAAGCCACAACCGCCCGCGGTGATGTGCCGATATCACCACACGCTGACAGCACGGCGGAGGTTTGCGGCCCTCACGGAATGCGGGTAAGATTGACTGCCAGCCTGGCGGATGAGACGCAACTCATTCAAATCTGTGAGGTTTGTAGCGTATTGACGTCGATCCCGGCGTCTTTCATCCGCACTGCAGGATAGGGAACAGAGAGATGACCATGGAAACCCGGCGCGACGAACGCATTCACAAGCTGACGCAGGCGCTGAAACGCACCGACAAACTGCATCTGAAAGATGCGGCCCAGCTGCTTGGCGTCTCAGAGATGACGGTTCGCCGTGATTTAACCGAGCCGGGCTCCAGCGTGGTCCTGCTGGGCGGCTATATCGTCAGCGATCCGAAAAGTCATGCCAGCCACTATTTTGTCAGCGATCAGCATGGCCAGAATGCCGCCAGAAAGCAGCGACTGGCACAGGCGGCCGCCAGCCTGATCAATGAGAACGACACGGTCTTTTTTGACTGCGGCACCACCCTGCCCTACATCGTGGATGCGATTCCCGACACCCTGTCGTTTACCGCTATCTGCTGCGCCATGAATACCTTTCTGACCCTGAAAGAGAAACCGGCCTGTAACGTGATTCTCAGCGGCGGTGAATTTCATGCCGACAACGCCCTGTTTACGCCGATTGGCGTGCATACCATCCTTGACGATCTCTGCCCGACGCTGGCCTTTATCTCTGCAGCGGGCATCGACAAAGATCAGGGCGCGACCTGCTACAACACCAATGAGCTGATGATGAAGCATCACGCCATGCTGCGCGCCCGAAAGTCGGTGCTGGTGGCTGACAGCAGTAAATATGGCAAGGTGCTGCCTGCCCGCATCGCCGAGTTGCAGCGCTTTAATCTGCTGGTGAGTGACAGCGCACCCGATCAGGCGTTGCAAAACTGGCTGGCCCAGCAGGCGATCCCGCTGCGCCTGCCCTGACGCCTCTTTCTGACATCCTCTCCTGACTCTGTCAGCGATTGAGTGTGGAAATCAGTCAGTTATGCCTGGATCGCCCGGCATCGGCTCCGCCACGCTAATATTCGCCGCCCCCCGGCTGGGATTAAACGGTGAAAAAGGCTAAACTTCGACATCATTCAAACGACCAACAGACCCAGAGGCTCAAACCAACGTGGCTCAATTCGTCTATAGCATGCATCGCGTCGGCAAAGTGGTTCCGCCGAAGCGACATATCCTGAAAAACATCTCGCTCAGCTTCTTCCCTGGCGCAAAAATTGGCGTACTCGGCCTGAACGGCGCGGGTAAATCTACCCTGCTGCGCATCATGGCCGGCATCGATAAAGATATCGAAGGGGAAGCGCGTCCGCAGCCAGGCCTCAAGATTGGCTACCTGCCGCAGGAACCGCAGCTTAACCTTGAACACACCGTGCGTGAGTCGGTAGAAGAAGCGCTGTCAGAAGTCGTTGGCGCACTGAAGCGTCTCGACGAAGTCTATGCGCTCTATGCTGAAGAAGGTGCAGACTTCGACAAACTGGCCGCTGAACAGGGCCGTCTGGAAGAGATCATCCAGGCTCACGATGGTCACAACCTGAATACCCAGCTGGAACGTGCTGCCGATGCGCTGCGCCTGCCTGACTGGGACGCGAAAATCGCCACCCTTTCCGGTGGTGAACGTCGTCGCGTCGCCCTCTGCCGCCTGCTGCTGGAAAAACCAGACATGCTGCTGCTGGACGAACCGACGAACCACCTGGACGCCGAATCTGTCGCCTGGCTGGAGCGCTTCCTGCACGACTTCGAAGGCACCGTCGTCGCGATTACGCATGACCGTTACTTCCTGGATAACGTTGCAGGCTGGATTCTGGAACTTGACCGCGGCGAAGGGATTCCGTGGGAAGGTAACTACTCCTCCTGGCTGGAGCAGAAAGATGCGCGTCTGGCGCAGGAAGCCTCCTCTGAAGCCGCTCGTCGCAAGTCGATTGAGAAAGAGCTGGAGTGGGTGCGCAAAGGGCCAAAAGGCCAGCAGTCTAAAGGCAAAGCCCGTCTGGCACGCTTTGAAGAGCTGAACAACACCGACTACCAGAAGCGTAACGAAACCAACGAACTGTTCATTCCGCCAGGTGCCCGTCTGGGTGACAAAGTGCTGGAAGTCAGCAATCTGCGTAAGTCTTATGGCGACCGTGTGCTGATTGACGATCTCTCGTTCTCGGTACCGAAAGGTGCGATTGTCGGGATTATCGGTCCGAACGGCGCGGGTAAATCAACGCTGTTCCGCATGATGTCTGGTCAGGAACAACCTGATTCCGGCGAGATTGTACTGGGTGAAACCGTGAAACTGGCCTCTGTGGATCAGTTCCGCGACAGCATGGATAACGCCAAAACCGTGTGGGAAGAGGTTTCCGGCGGTCAGGACATCATGCGCATCGGTAACACCGAGATGCCAAGCCGCGCCTATGTCGGCCGCTTTAACTTTAAAGGCGTCGATCAGGGCAAACGCGTAGGCGAACTGTCGGGTGGTGAGCGTGGTCGTCTGCACCTCGCGAAGCTGCTGCAGGTTGGCGGTAACATGCTGCTGCTCGATGAGCCAACCAACGACCTGGACATTGAAACCCTGCGCGCGCTGGAAAACGCCCTGCTGGAGTTCCCGGGTTGTGCCATGGTGATCTCGCATGACCGTTGGTTCCTGGACCGTATCGCCACGCACATCCTGGATTATCAGGATGAGGGCAACATCGAATTCTTCGAAGGTAACTTTACCGAATATGAAGAGTACAAGAAACGTACCCTCGGCGCCGAAGCGCTGGAGCCGAAGCGCATCAAGTATAAGCGTATGACGAAGTAACGATGTCAGGGGGAGGCTCAGGCCTCCTCCTGCTTCACCAGTGACGTTTTAAGGGCTGAACGCAATGAAGAAAAAAGCTGAGCGGCCAGTGGCTAAAAAAGCTGAAGCGATTTATGAAGCCACTAAAGTCGCAAACTTTGCCGCAAGTTCCCTGCTGGAGGGGATACGTATTTCAGCAGATGCTGAATTATCGACCCTGGAACAGGTTCGACGCCGCTATAAGCAGTAGCAGGAAGCCAACGTGAATCGTTATCTTGTCTGGCGAGATCACTACTGTTATCCCGATTCCGATGTGCTGATCAATCGCTATAATATCCGCGAACAAACCCTGCTGGATCAGGCTGAGCGTGATGTTACCGCACTGACCATTCACACCATTAAGCTCTCTCATCCTCCTTTTACCCTTCAGTCACTGTGTCACATTCATTACTGCCTGTTTAACGAGCTTTATAGCTGGGCGGGGCAGATACGCGATATCTCTATCAGCAAAGGAGAGACCCGCTTTTGCCAGCCCGCTTTTATTCTGCGTGAAGCGGAGAAATTATGTGCAAAACTGGCGTGCGAAAGATGGCTTGAGCAGACTGACCATGAAGCTTTTTGTCATCAGGTTGCCTGGTATTACTGCGAGTTCAATATCCTGCATCCCTTTCGGGAAGGAAACGGTCGGGCATTACGCATTCTGTTCGAGCATATCATTCTTCACGCAGGCTATCAGGTGAGCTGGGAAGGCGTGAGCCCCAGCGACTGGTTAGCGGCAAATATCGCAGGTTACCAGAGTGGCCCGGAAAAAATGGCGGCACTCTTCCTGCGCCACATTGTACCGGTCAGCGATAAAACTCCCTGAACACCGGTGACTGCAGCGCGAACTCAATAAATCGCGCCAGCGCAGGTGAATTCAGTTTACGGCCCGGATAGACCAGCCAGAGCTCATTCCCCTCGATTTCCCATTCCGGCAATACCGGCACCAGCCGGGGATCCGCCATCGCCCCGTCGGTCAGAAAGTGCGGCAGCAGCGTAATGCCCGCATCGCCCAGCGCAGATTCGCGCGCATAGAGCAAATTGTCCGTGAGATGGCCTGGCGGCAGCAGCCAGCGATAGAATTCGTCATCGCGCTGCAACACCCATTCATTCCAGGCACGATGCGCTATACAGCGGTGGGCCGACAGCTGCTGTGGATGAACCAGCGGCGGATGCTGATCAAGATAGCGCTGTGATGCAACCAGCAGTCGCGGGCAGTTGCCTATCCGGCGGCCAATCAGCGAGGACTCCTGCGGCTGACCGGTGCGCAGCGCCACATCAAAGCCCTCCTGCACCAGATCACGCATCTCATCGGAGATCGAGACATCCAGCGTCACATCGGGATAGAGACGTAAAAACGCCGCGTTACAGCGCGCCAGCAGCGTGGCACCAATCCCCGCCGGGCTGGTGATACGCAGACGCCCGCTGGGATTTTCACGCAGGCTGGCGATCGCCTGATCGGCGCGTTCACTGGCCTGCATCATCTCCTGGCAATGCAGCAGATAGCGCTCACCGGCAAAGGTCAGATTGAGCTGGCGGGTGGTGCGGTTCAGCAGACGAATCCCCAGCCGCTGCTCCAGCTGGCTGATGCGCTGACTGACGCTCGATTTTGGCAGCCCTGCGCGTTCTGCCGCGCCGGTAAAGCTGCCGCACTCCGCCACCAGCGCAAACAGTGCCATATCCTGCCACTGGCGAAATGCCATTGTTCACCTCAGACGAACACTCTATGAAAGATTGTCCATCTTATCACTGCTAAAATCAGGTTCTACACTTAAAGCCTGTTCCGAATCATCAGCCAGTCTGCCACGGACAGCGTGGCACAGCCCCTGCGGAGTGTGAGCACTCTTCAGGGCCAGAATGGCAACCACCAGATCCAGGCTTCCAGCCTGACTAAACAGGAAAAATGTATGTCTATTCGCGCTATCGCAATTAATCCGGAAAGTCCTGAAAACTTCACTGAAATTTTCCCTGACACCCCAGCGCCAGGGGAGTATGACCTGCGGGTCGAAGTCAAAGCCGCGTCGGTCAACCCGGTCGATACCAAAGTTCACAAAGGGGCGAAGAAGAACGGATTAGAGCAGCCACGCATCCTCGGCTGGGATGCCAGCGGTGTGGTGCTGGAAGTGGGCAGCAAAGTCAGCAACTTTAAGCCAGGCGATAAAGTTTTTTATGCGGGTGACCTGACCCGTCCTGGCAGTAACAGCACCGAGCAGCTGGTTGACTCACGCATCACCGGTCACAAGCCAGAGAGCCTGGACTGGGCGCAGTCCGCCGCGATCCCGCTGACGGCCCTGACCGCCTGGGAAGGACTGTTTGAGCGACTGAACCTTGAGTCAGCAACGGAAGATCAGACGCTGCTGATCGTGGGCGGCGCAGGCGGCGTCGGATCGCTGGCGATCCCGTTGGCGAAACTGCGCAGCAAGGTGAAGATCATTGCCACCGCTTCGCGTGAAGATTCCGCGCAGTGGTGCCGCGATCGCGGCGCCGATCTGGTGATCAACTACAAAGATATGATTGGTGAGCTGGAAAAACAGGGCATTAAGCAGGTCGATTATATCTTCTGCCTGAATGATACCGACGGTCACTGGGAAACCATGGCAAAGCTTATTGCCCCGCAGGGTCATATCTGCACCATCGTGGAAAATGAACATCCGCTGTCGATGGATCAGCTGAAGCTGAAGAGTGCTGCCCTGCATTTCGAGCTGATGTACACCCGCAGCATGTTTAATACCCCGGATATGGCGCGTCAGGGTGAGATTCTGGATGCCGTCTCGGCGTTGCTGGATGAAGGTAAGCTGCAAACCACACTGAGCGAGACGCTGCACGGCCTAAGCGTTGAGACCTTAACTGCTGCCCATCAGCGCGTGCTGGAAGGCCACATGCGCGGCAAAGTAGTGATGGTGTATTAATGCGCTGACCCGGCTGCCCTGCGGCAGACCGGGTCACAGCATGCGTTACGGCTGGGCGTTTTTCTCGCCCAGCATCGCTTTCACCAGTTCAATGCAGCGCAGGAAACGGGTGTCATAATCATCTTCCTGCACGTGCAGGAATTCGATGTTGTTTTCCCGCAGCATCGTCACCAGCATCGACTGAAACTCCCGTCGATCCACGGAACTGCCCAGGCTGCGCAAGCCATCGGCAACCCACGGCACGTTGTTCTCCAGCAGGATCACCAGATCAAAGCGATATTCATCGATCAGTGCCTGCACAAATGGATGTTCACGCCCTTCGTACTTCAGACAAAACGCCTGCGTGGTGACAAAGTCGGTGTCGATAAACGCCACTTTATTGGCGTATTTAACCGCGAAATCGATGTACTGCGCCTGGCCCAGCGCGATCTTGTCGTAATCTGAATATTGCAGCGCCATTTCATCACCGCCCAGGTGGGAGAAGACATAGTCGCGGCCATATTCCCAGGCACTGGTGGTATTGAAGATGTTGGCGAGTTTATTCACCAGCGTCGATTTACCGCTCGACTCCCCGCCGAGGATCGCCACGGTGCGCACAAAGAAAGGTTTTACTTCGGTCGGGATATAATCCCAGAAGCGGAACGGATCCTGACGGATCTGCGCGCCGCTGATGCTCATAAAGGATCGGCTGGGATCGACCAGTACGGTCTGAATGCCCAGATGCTGCTGATACATCTCCGCATCGGGCGCTTCGCTGGTGTAGATGCAGTCCGGCGCAATACCGTGCTCGCTGAGAAACGCGCTGACGCCCTTACTCCAGACATCCCAGCCGTGTGGATAGGGCTCAATCCCCTCCTCATCAAAGGCGTGAATGCGGATATTTTTCTGATACTTAAAGGTCTGCAACAGCCAGCGCAGGCGATCGCTGACCGTGGGCTGTTGTGACATCGCGCTGTTCTCAAACAGTTCGCGGTCACGTGGCTCGTCGTAGCCCATAATGATATGCAGCTCATCGACCTGGCTACAGGCGCGCTGAATCAGATAGATATGGCCGGTGTGCAGCGGATAGAATTTACCAAACACCACGCCGACCGTTTTATCGCGGCGCGGAAACTCCAGACCCAGAAAACGGTGCAGCGCCTCCAGCTTTTGCGCGCTGGGGCTTTTGATTTTGGCATTGAGCAACTGGCTCAGATAGCCTTTGGTCATGCCGCTGGCATCAGCGACCTGTTGCAGCGTGTGACCCTGCTGGCGAATGGCCGTTTTCAGATAATCAAACGACGACATGTCGTGCCTCCTGCATCAATGCGGTTAAGGTGGGAGCGGCCTGCCAGCGGCTTTTCGCTGGCGGCCGCAGGCGCGTTACAGATCGTCCAGAATCGCCAGCGCATCGGCCAGCTTCTTCGCGCTGAAAACCTGCATCCCGGCAATCGGTTTTTTCGGTGCATTCCCTGCCGGCACAATGGCGCGTTTGAAGCCATGCTTCGCCGCTTCAGCGATGCGCTCCTGACCGCTGGGCACCGGACGGATTTCGCCCGCCAGTCCCACTTCGCCGAAGATCACCAGATCCTGCGGCAACGGACGATCGCGCAGGCTCGACACCATCGACAGCATCAGCGCCAGGTCTGCACTGGTTTCGGTGACTTTGACGCCGCCGACCACGTTAACGAACACATCCTGATCCGCCATCTGCAATCCGCCGTGACGGTGTAAAACGGCCAGCAGAATCGCCAGACGGTTCTGCTCCAGACCTACCGCCACGCGGCGTGGATTGCCCATCATCGAGTGATCGACCAGCGCCTGAATCTCCACCAGCAGCGGTCGCGTTCCCTCCCACAGCACCATCACCGAACTGCCCGAGGTGATCTCTTCGCCGCGCGACAGGAAAATAGCTGACGGGTTGCTGACTTCACGCATGCCCTGCTCGGTCATGGCAAACACACCCAGTTCATTGACCGCGCCGAAGCGGTTTTTATGACTGCGCAGGGTGCGGAAGCGGGAATCGGCATCGCCATCCAGCAGCACCGAACAGTCGATACAGTGTTCCAGCACTTTCGGTCCGGCCAGGGAGCCATCTTTGGTAACGTGACCAACCATGATGATCGCCACGCCGCGCGTCTTGGCGAAGCGCGTCAGGTAAGCGGCGGTTTCACGCACCTGGGCGACGCTGCCCGGCGATGACTGGATCTCCGCCATGTGCATCACCTGGATCGAGTCGATCACCATCAGTTGCGGCTGCTCCTGTTCGGCGATCAGGCAGATCTGCTCAATGCTGGTTTCCGACAGCATATTCACATTTTCGGTAGGTAATCCCAGACGATGGGCGCGCATCGCCACCTGCTGCAGTGACTCTTCACCGGTGACATACAGGGTTTTCATCCCCTCTGACAACCGGCACATCACCTGCAGCAGCAGCGTGGATTTGCCTGCGCCGGGGCTGCCGCCAATCAGAATGGCGCTGCCCGGCACCACCCCGCCGCCCAGCACCCGGTCAAACTCTTTGAAGCTGGTCGAGAAGCGCGGTAACGCCTCCAGGCTGATTTCAGAGAGCTTCTGCACCCGGCTGGTGCCGGCGCTGCCAGCATAGCCACTCAGGCGCTCGTTACGCGCAGCCGCGGGCGAGGCGGCAATGCGCACCTCGGTGATGGTGTTCCAGGCGTGACAGGCGCTGCACTGCCCCTGCCAGCGTGGGTAATCTGCGCCACATTCGTTACAGACAAATGCGCGTTTTGCCGCTTTGGCCAAATCAATACCTCAGTTAACGCTCTTCGTGGATCAGGCTGCCGGTGAGGATGCAGAACACCCCCATTAAATCGGCATGGCGAATGGTGACCGCAGTCTGCTCATTCACCTTAGGTTTAGCATGGAACGCAATGCCCAGTGCTGAGGCTTTGATCATCAGCAGGTCATTGGCACCATCGCCGATCGCCACCGTCTGTTCCGGCGCGATGTCAAAACGCTGCGCCAGCTTCTTCAGGGTATCGGCTTTGTATTGTGCATCGACAATTGGTCCCAGCACGTTGCCGGTCAGTTTGCCGTCGCGAATTTCGAGTTCATTAGCCACCACCGCCGACAGATGCAGCTTGTCGCGCAGGTATTCGGCGTAGTAGGTAAAGCCGCCAGACGCGATGGCAACCTGCCAGCCCAGCGCCTGCAGCTTCTGCGTCAGGGTGGTTAAGCCTGGCATCAGCGGCAGGGCATCACGCACCTGTTTCAGAATATTGGCGTCCGCGCCCTGCAGCGTGGCCACGCGCTGACGCAGGCTGGCGGTGAAGTCGAGTTCGCCGCGCATCGCACGTTCCGTGACTTCCGCCACCTGCTCGCCGCAGCCCGCCAGTTTTGCAATCTCATCGATGCACTCGATCTGAATCGCGGTGGAGTCCATATCCATCACCAGCAGGCCTGGCGTTTTGAGATGCGGAATTCTGCCCAGCGGCGCAACATCCAGTCCGGCGTCGTGCGCCAGCTTGCTGGCAAACGGCGTCAGCGATCCCGCCAGGCGAATCACCTGATACTCATCGACGTTCCAGGCGCTGACGATCACCATGGCGGCACCCAGCTGATGCTGGTAATCGGTCAGCCGCTGCTTATCCAGCCCGCGACCATACAGCAGCCAGCCGGTACGGCCAGCGCGATAATCCAGCGGCATCACTTCATCACCGCTAAGAGAAAGGGGCAAACCCGGCCAGAGGGAGACATCGGCGGGAAGATCGCACCAGGTTAAACGATTTGGCATCAGAGCTCCTGTAGGGACAACAAAACCACGCAAGAGGCTACCTTGTCTGCGCCGCTTCTGGCAACATAATCTCCAGGCTTTCTGTTGTGATATGACCCGGATGATTAATGGCTAAAACCGCACTAAAATTTCGCTTACATCGTACCGTGATCGTTCTCATCTCGATGGCGCTGCTGGTCGTGCTGATGCAGGGCGCATCCTGGTTCAGCCTCGGCCATCAGGCGGCGCGTTCTGAACAGGTCGAGGAGCTGGCGCATACGCTGACCAGCCAGGTGGCGTTCAGCCTTAAGCCGTTGATGGACAACAGTGAAAATAACCGGACTCAGATAGAAGCCATTCTTAATCAGATGACGGCTAACAGCCGTATTCTGGATGCATCGGTCTATGACGGCGACGGCAGCCTGGTGGCGCACAGTGGTGAAAACATCAATGTCCGCGATCGGCTGGCGCTCGACGGCCAGCGCGCGGGCAGCTATTTCAACCATCAGATTGTGCAGCCGCTGGCCGGAAACGAGGGTCCGCTGGGCTTTTTGCGCGTGACGCTGGATACCCATGTGCTGGTCACCGACTCGCATCAGGTCGATAACACCACCAATATTCTGCGTCTGATGATGCTGCTGGCGCTGGCTATCGGCATTATTCTCTCACGCACTCTGCTGCGCCACCGCCGCACCCGCTGGCAGCAGTCGCCGTTCCTGCTCACCGCCAGCACCCCGGTGAAAGAGGATCGGGATGAGGACGACGAGAAGAAAGAGTAGTGTTCCGGCGCTGCTGTAAAGATAAAACAAGAAAGGCCCGCTATGCGGTAATGCCAGTCAGTTAAGCGACAGGTGATAACGCAGTCTGGTGCCACTCAGGGGCTGGCTGTCCTCGCGCCGCTGCGCGGTTCCTTCACGTCATTCCTCTGCCTGACGGACCGGCGGGGATGGCACATCCTGTGCCGCCCCGCCTTTCGCCCGCGTCCTGCGGGCTCTCCTGGCAGACTCATTCTGTTCAGCGCTGCGGATTGCCTGCTCCTGATCGCCACCAGTCTGCTCTTAAGCTTCTGGTGCGTGCTGTTAAAAAGGGCACGAGAGTGGAGGCCTGAGCGCCTCTGCTGCTGAAAGGGCTATCCGCAGCGCTGAGGCGTGACGGCGGGCCAGAAGTCCACGCCGGGAAGCGTGGACAGTTCGGGGCCGGCCAGGGAGGGCCGATCCCCGAACGGTTCGTCGGCACGACGTCAAAGCCGAAGGCACCGCGTGAGCGGCGCGAGGACGGCCCGGCAGCAGCAGAGGTGCGCTGGCCCGCACTGCGGCTCGCCCGCCCGGAAAAAAAGCTGCCACGTTTGACCGTGACAGCCTTTTACAAATCTAACCTTAACTGACCAGCATTACCGCTGTGCGGGCCTTTTTTATGGGAAAGATGCTGATTTGCGAGGCGACTTGCGTTAGCCGATGAGCAGCGCTTCCAGCTCGCCCAGTGATTTGACCTGCCAGGTGGGCTTAATATGTTCCGGCAGCGGCCGGGTGCCATGATCGAGCCAGCAGGTTTTAATACCGGCATTCATACCGCCCAGAATGTCTGACTCTGGCGTATCACCCACCATCAGCACCCGCTCACGATCCGGGTTGCTCATCAGATTCAGTGCGTAATCAAAAATCTCTGGCGCCGGTTTTGGCTGGCCGACCTGCTCGGAGATTACCAGCGCCGAGAAGTAATCGCGGAAACCGGTGCGCTCCAGACGCGTCTGCTGCAGCGCAGTAAAACCGTTGGTGATGATGCCCATTTTCACCCGGCCATGCAGCTGGTTCATCAGGCTGACCGCGCCCGGCAGCGGCGTACAGATCTCTCCCATTGCGCTGAGGAAGCCGCTGTTGAGGATCTCCGGCGCAACGCTGAGCTTTTCGCTCCAGTGGTTGAAACGCTGAGTCTGCAGCTGTAACGCGGAGATAGCACCGTTCTGATAATCGACCCACAGCGGCTTGTTTATCGCCTGATAATCGCTGTAATCCTGGTCGGTGAACTGCACGTCATAACCGGCGAACAGGCGCTGCAAACCGGCATAGGCGTCGAAATGAAAAAGGGTATCGTCGGCATCAAACAGGATGCAATCCCAGTTATCAATCATTAAAGCTCCTTAACACCGCTACGGCGTCAGTGCCATGAGAATGGCATCTTCACGGCCGCTGGCGGTGGGATAATAGTTGGGGCGACGACTGACCTGATTGAATCCAAGCTGCTCATAGAGCGCGATGGCGGGCAGGTTCGAGGCCCGCACTTCCAGCCACAGCGTCAGCACGTCGCGTTTGATCAACTCATCGATCAAATGCTGCAACAGCTGGCGGCCCAATCCCCGGCGCTGAAAAGCGGGATCGACCGCGATGTTAAACAGCGAGGCTTCGTCCAGTACCACCTGCGTAATCGCAAAGGCGGCCATTTGGCCGTCAACGTCGAGACGTAAATTGATAAAGCGCTCGCCCTGATTGCTGGCAAACGTCTTTTCACTCCAGGGAAACGCGTGACTACGACACTCAATGGCGAAGGCCTGCGCCAGATCGTCAGGGGTGAGTAAAGAGATGGCTGTCATGGTTACACATCTGTTGCCAGAGCGCGCGTTTGGCGACGCCGCTGCTGATCAGTTCATTGAAAGAGGCGCTGGTTAATGCCACGCCATTGAAAGTCTGTTCGCTCTCTACGCCGAGCAGCCAGCCCGCGCAGTTTAGCGTCTCCGGCAGCATTTGCAGCTGATCCGGTGTCACGGTCATTACCTGAGCGGGTTGCAGATTGAGGGCATGCAGCACATCGCGCATCAGCGGTTCATGCAGGCCGGGCGGTGCGTCAGCGACAATAATTAACTGCGTGTCCGGTGCCAGCGTGACGGCAATTTCGCCCTGAAGCACGCGCGGGCGGCGCAGTTGGTACTGCGTAATTCCCATTTGCTGTAAAAGCCAGTCGCGCCTGGACGTCATGGTGTTACCTGTTCTGCTGCCTGAATGCGACGCTATGCTAGCAAACCCATCGAACATGCGCCAACAAACCACTATAATCCCCGCTCAGATCTTACAGGAGCCCTACATGTCTGCTTTTACCCCGGCCAGCGAAGTCATTCTGCGCCACAGTGATGAATTTACCGCCCGCCATGTTTTATTTGCTGGCGATCTGCAGGATGACCTGCCCGCTCAGCTGGAAACCGCCTCATCGCGCGTTCACACCCAGCAATATCATCACTGGCAAAACCTGAGCCGCCGTATGGGCGAACAGGCGCGTTACGGAATGGTTGCTCAGGCCGAAGATGTGCAGGGCTGCGATACCCTGGTCTACTTCTGGACCAAGAATAAGCCGGAAGTGCAGTTCCAGCTGCAGAACCTGCTGTCGCTGCTGCCGGTGGGCTGCGACGTGTTCGTGGTCGGTGAAAACCGCAGCGGCGTGCGCAGCGCCGAAGGCATGATGGAGTCGTGGGTGAAGCTGGAGAAGATCGACAGCGCGCGTCGCTGTGGTCTCTACCACGGTCGCCTCGACAAACAGCCTGAATTCGATGCCAGCACCTTTGGTCACCAGTATCAGCTCGATGGTCTGACGATTCATACCCTGCCTGGCGTCTTCAGCCGTGACGGTCTGGATAGCGGCAGCGCCCTGCTGCTGTCGACCTTTACCCCACACACCAAAGGTAAAGTGCTGGATATGGGCTGTGGCGCGGGCGTGATTGCCGCCTCGCTGCCTGCCCGTTCGCCTAAAGTGCGTCTGTGGCTGTGTGACGTGCATGCAGCGGCGATTGAAGCGAGTAAAGCGACGCTGGCCGCCAATGGCATCGAGGGCGAAGTCTTCGCCAGCAATGTCTTCTCTGACGTGACCGGTCGTTTCGACATGATTATCTCTAATCCGCCCTTCCATGAAGGCACTCAGACCAGCCTCGACGCCGCACAGGCGCTGATTCGTGGTGCGGTGAAGCACCTGAATACCGGCGGCGAGCTGCGTATCGTTGCCAACACCTTCCTGCCCTATCCGCAGGCGCTGGATGAAGCCTTCGGCAGTCACGAAGTCATCGCGCAAACCGGCCGCTTTAAAGTTTACCGTGCCGTCTATGGTCGCGGTGCCAAAACGCGCTAAGGGTTTTTCCTGCCGTTAACTGCTTTGCCGGGCTGAAAACGTTGCTTTTTACAGCGATCGTTTCAGCCCGACGAAATAGTTGTTGACGCAAAGAGTAAAATCTCTAGAATGCGCCTCCGTGGTTGTAACATTCTCAAGGTGTTACGGGTATGCGAAGGTGGCGGAATTGGTAGACGCGCTAGCTTCAGGTGTTAGTGTCCTAACGGACGTGAGGGTTCAAGTCCCTCTCTTCGCACCAAAATCACAAGTTTCATATCGCGAGCACTGCGCGAAGGTGGCGGAATTGGTAGACGCGCTAGCTTCAGGTGTTAGTGTCTTAACGGACGTGAGGGTTCAAGTCCCTCTCTTCGCACCATTGCGGTGATATGAACAGACAACTCGATGCGAAGGTGGCGGAATTGGTAGACGCGCTAGCTTCAGGTGTTAGTGTCTTAACGGACGTGAGGGTTCAAGTCCCTCTCTTCGCACCAACGTTGTCATCTTCAGGCCTTTCCCGCTCATCTCTTCTGTTCCCCTGTAGTTTCGTTTTACCCCCTGCTCGTTTTACCTTTTCCAGTTGTTCTGTTTTTCGGTCGCTTTACCTTTTCCAGCCGCTTCACGCCGTTCGCTGGTTTTAACCATTCCGCTTATGTTAATTCAGATGAAAATTCACAGAGACAGCCGCCAGTCCGCCCGCTAACGCCAGACAGGATGGCAGCAGCAGATAGTGACGCAGCCGCTGGTTAAACAGCATCACGACAGTCAGCAGCAGCGCAACCGTCATCACCATCCGCCACTGGCTGAAGCTCGGTTCCCATAAGGCGAACAGCGGCAGCGCAATGCACGGCAGCAACACGCCCCACGCACTATCCAGCTTTTTACCCAGTGCCCAACTGACTCCCCACAGGCCGCAGGCCGCGATAATCGCTATCCCCATGACACGAACCTCAAATGATAAGCATTCCCATTATCATATGACAGTTTTGCCTGCTCTGCAGCCTGTTTTTGTCACGCCCGGCAACGAAGATGACAGACCAGTTGGAAAATGCTAGATTGCGGCCGATAACACCTTTAATAACAGCAACAGCAATAATTTGCTCATTGTCTGGCAGAACCTGGTTTTGCCGGCGTGCGCTTTGGTATTTCAGGGTCGTCACGAGTACTTATAATGAAATTACAATCTTATGAAGAACTGAAACAGAGTAAATACCGGCTTTCAGTGATGCTTTTTCTGTTTCTGAATATCGCCGTTTCGCTATTTCATCTGCTGCCAATAATGAGCAGTGAGCAAAGTGAGACGACCCTGCCGGTAATGAGTGTCGCGGCCTTTAGCGGCATTATGTTAATTTCCCTTTTAATATGGCCTAAAGTAAAACTTCCCCTGTTAAATCCTGTGGCGCTGCTGCTTGGAATGCTCTGGGCCTGGCATATTAATTATCGCTTTCATCAGGTGTTCTATTTTGATGGTGGCTTTCTTATTATCAGTTTGATTAGCGTGTTATTTATCAGTGCCATCGCCCTGAGCGACTATCTGGGGGCTTTTT
Source organism: Pantoea sp. PvP021 (assembly GCF_054056055.1). Taxonomy (NCBI): domain Bacteria; kingdom Pseudomonadati; phylum Pseudomonadota; class Gammaproteobacteria; order Enterobacterales; family Erwiniaceae; genus Pantoea; species Pantoea sp. PvP021. The sequence goes on from NZ_JBSRXX010000009.1 coordinate 91,859, forward strand.
GTCTGCATGTCACGCCACCGGTGCTCACCGTTTTATTGCTCGACAATGCGCAGCACCTGCCGCTGATCCTGCTGACCATTACGCTGCCGCTGATTGGTTTTTCACTACAGCATCTGATGCGCCGCCGTGCCGACAACTTTACTCTGCGCCTGATGCATCAGCTCTACGAAGAGAAAGAGACATTCAGCGACCTCAGCATGCTCGACCCGCTGACCGGGCTTTATAACCGTCGTGGTCTTAAGAACCGGCTGGATAATATTCTGGAAAACCATGCTGGCAGCCACTACGTGCTGCTGCTGGATATCGATCACTTTAAGTCTTATAACGACAATTACGGGCATGCGATGGGCGATCAGGCGCTGGCGCGGGTCTCTGTCGCAATTCGTGATGCGGTGCGTTCACGCGATGTTGTCACCCGCTATGGCGGCGAAGAGTTTCTGGTATTGATGACCAATGTGAACAGTTCCATCGCCATGAAACTGGCAGAGCGAATCCGTCAGTACGTGCTGGATTTAGAAATCCCCCATCTTTTCAATGAAACCGTTTCAACCCACGTCACCATCAGTGCCGGCATCGCGCCTATTTACGATAATGAATTTGACCTGGCGGTCGCCAATGCTGACAGCGCATTATATGTGGCTAAAAATCAGGGCCGGAATACCATTCTCGCCTGGGAAGATTTACCCCGAAAACAGCATCACGCCGCCAGTGAACATGCATAATTAAACGTAACGCTATCGGTAATCACTGAGGCTTTGACTCGATAAGCCCGGCTCTCTGCTGCTCTGCCCGATCGGATAACTGACCTCAACCCCGCCGTTTCCCCCGCCAGCAACGACGATTTTTTACACGACTTGTAGAGTTAATCAATAACGATTATCATTTGCTTTCTTATCTACACTTTTCGCGAGTCGTCATGGCAACCGTTTCAGCTCAGGAACAGCGTTTTAACGCTCAGTCGATGATCTTCCGGCAGAATGACCGTCCACTGGCGGAAAGTCTGCATGAGCGGCTGCAACAACAGCGCAGCTATCTGCTTGAATCTACGAAGCTCAGCCAGCCTGCGCCGCGCGACACGCTGACCCTCGCCGCCTGGTCACAATCAGAAGCCTTTACCCCAATTATTCAGCGCTACAGCGATTATCTCTATCGCGATCATCCTGATGCGGTTCGTGAAGCGAAGCCGGTGCTGTCACTCTGGGCGCAATGGTATTTTGGTCTGCTGCTGCCAACACTGATCATGGCGCTGTTGCAGGAGTCGCGTGCGCTGGACTGCTCGCCAGAGCATATCCGCGTCGGTTTTCATGAGAATGGTCATCCGGCCACTTTCTGGATCGATGTGCAGGAGGATGAAGAAGCGCGCTACCTTAACCCTCAGCAGCGTATCGATCGGCTGATTCAGCAGCATCTGATCCCGGTGGTTAATGGTATTACGCAGCATGGTGATATCAACGCCCGACTCATCTGGAACAATATGGGCTACTCATTCCAGTGGTTCCTGGGTGAACTGAAAAGCCAGATCGATGAGTCGCTGGTGCTGCAACTGGAGCAGGCGCTGTTCTTCAACCAGCGGCTGCTGGATGGCAGCGAAAACCCGCTCTACCGCACCATGATCCCGCGCAACGGCGAACTGGTCCGTCGCAGCTGCTGCCAGCGTTATCGCATTCCCGATGTCGAACAATGCGGCAACTGCACCCTGAGCGGCAGCTAAACAGACTTAATTACGCTGAATTCTCCGTTTATCTCGTTTACAGGCACTGAGGCTTGTGGCAATTTTTACGCCTTCGATCAGCCTGGAGAGAAAGATGAGCCTGGAGTCCGTGCGCCAGTTCTTCGCCGAACACGCCCCTGAAATTGAAATTATTGAACTGGCCGAAAGTACTGCGACGGTCGGGATGGCTGCCCGCGCCCATGGCGTGACGCCAGGTGAGATTGCCAAAACCCTGTCACTGAAAGTGAAAAACGACGTGGTGCTGATTGTGACACGAGGCGATGCCCGGCTGGATAATCGCAAGCTGAAAGCGGCGCTGGGGGCGAAAGCGCGAATGCTGAGCGTGGACGAGGTGATTAACTGGACCGGCCATCCGGTGGGCGGCGTCTGTCCTTTCGGTCTTGAGAATCCGCTGACCGTTTACTGTGATGTTTCACTGCGCAGTTTCGAGGAAGTCCTGCCCGCCGCCGGCGCTATCCACAGCGCCGTTCGCATTACCCCACAGCTGATGGCTGAACTGACTAACGCCCGCTGGGTCGATGTGTGCGAAGCAATGTAATGCCGGGTATCAGCTCACACAAGCCCTGCACCTTCTGCCCGCGTCCTGATGCGGCTGACAAACTGACGGATACCGTCAGCGTTTGATGGCAACAGCGATCTTCTGGAAACCGATCCGCTGCCGCCAGCACGCGGGCGAGTTAATCGCCCACGACATCAGGATTTCAGGCGCTTAAATGCCTGTTCAATAATCGATAACAGCAGCGTGTTATCGACACGATGCAGCACATGCACCGATGCGCCGCACTGCTCAGGCACGCCGACAGTGAGCCGAAGGGGCTGACGATAACGCCAGCTTTTGCCGCGCGTCGCACCGGGACGCAGTTCAATATCCACCCGGTAATCGATGCCTGACGCAACCCGCTGATTCAGCAACCAGGCGACCACCAGCGCATCGTGGATCCAGCATCCCGCCAGCTGCCGGGTCGCCATCGAATAGTCGATCCAGGGACGCAGCGTATCGCGCACAAATTCGGTCAGCGGATGATCGACGGCGGTCAGGCGGGTCAAATCCTGCTGGGTCAGCAGCGTCTGCGTGGTGACATCCATCGGAACCAGCGTTACTGCTGCACCACTGTGCAACACCTGATGGGCCGCTTCCGGATCCAGTCCAAAATTGGTGTCTTTGATATAATCATCCAGCGTAAACACGCCGCCCATGATGACAATTTCCGCCACAGAATCGGCCATGGCGGGATAGCGCTGCATTGCCAGCGCCACATTCGTCAGCGGGCCAATCGCCACCAGGGTAATCTCGCCCGGATTGTCGCAAATCAGTTTGCCGATAGCGTCAGCAGCATCAAACGCATCCGCCGCGATATCCGCTGGCTGGCGCACGCCCTGCCACATCTTACCCAGCGCAAGCTGATTGACCCGGTTATCCAGCGTCTCGCGCCACGGCGCAGGATCTTCCTGTAGCGCCTGCGTAGCACCCTGGATTACCGGGATAGATAATCCCAGCCGGACGATCAGATCTTTGGCGACGCGCGCGCCAACTTCACATGGCGTGTTACCGGCCACGGTGGTGATCAATTCCAGCGACAGTGCAGGTGAAGCTAAGGCCAGCGCAATCGCCAGCCCATCATCGGTGTTGGCACCCGCGATACCGTTGCCGGGATCGCAGTCAATAATAATTCTTTTCATATTTTTATAGGCTAACTCTGGCTTTGCGGCTCACAGCCGCAGGATTCACCGATTTCAAGGTAGTGTGGAAACTCCTTTAATTGCGCTTCGCTCTGTCCCTCTTTCAGCATATGAATCGCAGAGCGAGCCATCTCACGCAGTGGCTGGCGCACGGTCGTTAATGTCGGGACGTGAAACGACGAGTGATTGGTACCGTTAAAACAGACCAGCGCCACATCCTGCGGCACACGAATCTGATGTTCGGAAAAGGCGCGAAGCGCGCCAATCGCCTGACCTTCGTTGCTGGTAAACAGTGCACGAGGCACACGACCCCGGGCGATCATAGTTTGTGCCGCAGCGTATCCGCCCTGTGGGGTGTAGCTGGCGGGAAACATCAGCGATTCATCAATCGGCAGCCCGCGATCCTGCATGGCATCACGCCAGCCCTGAATACGATCCTGCGCGTTAAGCATATCGACCGGGCCGCTGATTATGCCGACCTGCTGATAACCATGACTCAAGAGATGTGCCGTCACCTGCCAGGCGGCCTGACGCTCATTGACCCGCAGCATGTTAACGCCCGGCTGAGGCTCAACCCGCTCCAGCATGACCAGTGGCGTACCGCTGGCTTTAATCAGGTCAATGTAAGGATGGCGATCGACGCTGTTGTAAAAGAGTCCATCGACCTGCCGATTAAGCAGTCCCTGAATTAACTCCAGTTCGCGCTTCCGGTCATCACCTGCATCACCCAGCAGCATAACGTGGCCGTGATTCATCGACTCCTGCAACAACACGTGCGCCATTGAGGCCACAAAAGGATTGCCGATGTTGGGCACCACCAATCCGAAGGTTTTGGTGTTACCGGATGCCAGTGCGCGTGCTGCCGCATTTGGCCGGTAACCGGTGGCTTTAATCGCCTCCAGTACCCGCTGACGGGTCGCCTCGGCAACCGGGCGAGGCCCGTTATTGATGACATAACTGACAACTGCCACTGAGGTGCCTGCCGCTTTCGCAACTTCACTGCGGGTCACTTTTCCCGTTAACGACTTAGGCACATCACGTTCCTCCATAAAAAAACAGGCCGCTTTACACGGCCTGCTGCTTTTCGCGCTATCCTGGCAGATGGCATCCTCAGGCAAAGCTAGATGGCATCTTCAGGCAGATTGAGATCCCGCCCTCGCGTTTCAGGCGCGACAAAGGTGGTAAAGAACCCAATTGCGGCCATCGCCGAGAAATAAACCGCAATCGGCCACCAGTGACCGGTATAAGAAAGCATAGCAGCGGCAATAAGTGGTGCGGTTCCGCCGGACAAAATGGAACCCAGTTCTTTAGCCACTGCCATTTTGGTGTAGCGATGATGAACGCCGAACATCTCCACGCCCCATGCCGCCTGCACACCAAAAATACCCAGCGACGCCAGCGCCATACCGACCACGATAACCGGGATCACCAGCATCGGTTCACGCGTGTCGAGCAGCGTAAAGGCGGGCCAGGCGTAGAACATCAGTAACAGACAGAACACGCGATAAACCACCCGGCGACCAAAGCGGTCAGAAAGCCAGCCCGCTAAAGGAATGATCAGGAAACCCAGCAACGACGCGAGGAACACCGCAGTGGTTGGTACGGACTTGTCGACCATCAGCACCTTTGCGACGTAACCGACGATGAAGCCCTGCGCCAGATAGGAGGGGCCATTTTCGCCGATACGCAGGCCAACCATGGTCCAGAAGGCACGGGTACGCTGGAAGAAAGGCCGCTGATCCACCACCGGAGCGGCCAGCACGCCTGCACGTTCCGCTTCCATCTCCGCTTTTCTGCGCTCAAACACCGGCGTTTCGCGCAGATGACGTCGAATCCACAAGGCAACCAGCGCAATCAGTGCACTGCTGAGGAACGGAATACGCCAGCCCCACTCCAGCAGGCTCTGCTGATCCATTTGTACCACCAGCAACCAGACCAGCGAAGCCAGCAGTGTGCCGCTGTTAGAACCCAGCGCGATCACGGAGGAGATCAGTCCGCGACGCTCTGTGGGCGCATATTCGCCCAGCATCACCGTGCCGCCCGATAACTCCGCGCCAGCACCGAAACCCTGCGTAAAGCGCAGCAGAACCAGACAGGCAGGCGCCCAGACGCCAATAGAGGCATAGCTCGGGATTAAGCCGATCAACGTCGTGGAAGCGCCCATCAGAATGATGGTGGAGATCATCACCACCTTTCGGCCTTTGCGGTCACCGAGCCAGCCGAAAAAGAGTGCGCCGATAGGCCGGGCAACAAAGCCGACTGACCAGGTAGCAAAGCTGGAGAGCAGTGCCATGGCAGGGGTTGATTCCGGAAAGAAGACGTCGCCGAAGATAATACCGGCCGCCAGGCCATAGAGCGCGAAATCCGCGTACTCCATTGCCGTTCCGAGCCAGCATGAGAAAGTGGCGCGCCAGAAATCTTTGCGGCCTGAAGGGGTGTTAAACCGCTCATCGGCGGCTGAAGTGGATGACAGTGATGCCTGCTGATTAACGGAGTTGTGTGCCGTCATAACCCTATCCCTGAATGAGTATGCAGATCGATAAACGCCCGTCCATGGGTCGATTCCCTGATAAAAGCGGAAATTCCCCGGTGACGACGTTCAGTTGACTAACCATGATGAAAGGTTAAAGGATTCCCTGGTGTTGGAATCTTGTTCTTCGCCCCATTTCGCCGGTGTATTTTTCACCGGTCGCTTAAACTGAGCGAATGTAACTTAACAATCGATGGGCCTACTGTGCATCGGGCACCGTGAGCAATCACTGGGGACCTAGTGTATCTACGCGCGTAGATAAATCAATAGATCCTGATGAAAATTATTAGTAAAACTTCACTATCACATCCCGTCATCACGCATTTTTAGCGCAAATTCAGCCAGTTACCCGCAACACATCGCCTGAAAAAAATCACCATCGACTATAAGTTACCATTTTCTCTTATGATTAAGCGTTATAAGACTGACTAAAATCCTTTCATCGGGCTCTGTTGTCGCACACGCCTGTGACCGTGAGATGACACGGGTATTTATTCTGAAAAATCGCTGTAAGCGCAGACAATACGTTACTCTGACAAAAAGTCCGGGCAGAGGTGTTATGACCATTATTCTGATGCGACATGGTAAACCCGATCATCAGGCGGCAGGTCGCCAGAGCGTGCAGGCGCTGGCAGACTGGTGCGAAGCCTACGATCAGTCACAGGTCAGTGACGGGCCGCCGCCGCGCAGTATTAAGATTGCACGTCAGGCCGCGGTGATTGTCTGTAGTCCCCTGCCTCGCGCACAATCCTCCCTGAGCCAGCTCGGTCTGCAGCCCCATGAGGTTGATGCCGTGTTCAGCGAAGTCGCCGTGCCACTGCTGCGAACCGGCGCGGTGCAGCTGCCTACCCTGTGCTGGCTGGCCCTGTTGCGGCTATTGTGGTTCTGCGGGTATGCGGGTGAAGCGGAGTCGCTGCAACATGCGCGCAGCCGCGCCTCCGCGGCGGCAGAGAAGCTGATCGATCACTCACGGCATGGCACGGTGCTGCTGCTGGGCCACGGCATCATGAATAAGATGATTGCGCGCGAATTACGTAAACGCGGCTGGCAGGCGGAGAAGCACGCCAGCAGCCGCCACTGGAGTTCCGCGATCTATCATCGTCCGTTTATCTGACCGATTGGAAAATAGCCCAGCACCTCACAGCCCGTTCCGACACGCGGCGTGGCAATTACTTTACGCTGCGCCAGATCGATGACGCTCAGCGTGCCATCATCCTGATTGGCAATCAGCAGCTGTTGCCTGTCTGGCGTAAAACAGCCATCCATCGGCATGTTACCTACCCGGATGTCGCCCAGCGGATTCAGCAGATCGTCAAACAGCGTCACCAGCGGTTCCTGATCGCCTATCGCCACCAGCTGCTCGCCATCGGCGCTGAAGCGTACTACCTGACAGGGCCGTTCATGACCCGGCAGCGTCAGGCGCTGGCGAATGCGGTGGCTTTGCCGATCGATCACATAGAGCAACGGTGCATCAGCGGCGCTGGCGACCAGATAGGGGTGTTTCGGAGAGGCAGCGATGCCCGCAATCGGCCCGGGCAGCAGGATGGTGTCGATAACTCGCCCCTCTGCTTCACAGAGATCCACCACGGTGATGGTCGCATCCTCTTCGTTATCGGTGAACAGCTTGCGGCCGCTGGGTGACAGCGTCAGGCGATGCGCGTTGTGAGAAGGAACTGGAATGATTTTTTCCACTTTGTCGCTCTGCGGATCGATCACCGCCACTGCGGCACTCTGCTCACAGCAGAGATAGACTTTGCCATCGCGACCCAGCTGCCCGCTGTGGGGTGCCCGCAGCGGCGACAGATCGATAAAGCCGCTGATCTCCCGACGCTGTAAATCAATAATCGCCACTTTGTGACCCGGATGCGGGTTATTACCATGAACGCCGTCGCCAAAAATGGGTACATAGGCTTTACCCCAGGGGGCCAGCATCAGGAGTTCATGCGGCCGCGGTGGAAAAGCGTTCAGTTCCCGCTCGACCGCGAAGGTTTCCGGATTAAGAAACAGGACGCGATTACCCTGCTTATCAACCGCCAGTAACCCGTAAGATTCACTCTGCATGCGCGCTCCTTTCTCAGTAAGTTCTTCTTAAGCGTAGACAATCCTCTTCAGGCTGTCTGATTCCGCGGATTGATGAGCCGGGCTTACACCACCAGTTAAGTACAATAGCCACTGTTCCTGTGGCCCGGGCCGCAGGATAACGCGCAGGTTAAGAATAATATTCAGATATTCCTTAACTGCGTTTATTCCCGCATTTAAATAAATGATTAACAGTGACGAAATTATTATTTTCATAACGTGACCGGATTATTTCCGTATTATCCTAAAGTCAAAAAAAGACATAGCTAATGTGTAAATAATGTTTTATTAAAAAGGTGCAGTGCAATTAAACAGCCGTGAGGAAACTATCGCGCGCTCCAGCACTGCGTCGCCACCAGGGAAAACTATTCATTAATTCCCGCACTCATCGGGATTGCAGTCAGTATGTCATTCCGGCCGTTCCCGCCGCTGGCGGAACGGGCAGAGCCTGCACTATGACGGGAAAATAAAAATAACAGGTGTACCATGACTTCACATCGCCAACGTCCAGCGCATAAAATCTGGCGTAACTGGAAAAGAATATCGTTCAGTAGCCAGATGTTATGGAATAGAAAACAGCAGAGACTCTGTCAGGCACCGGAATATGATCCGGGTCAGGAAGATAATGTCGTATTGATCGCACAGCAGAAAGATCTGCCGGAGATTCCAAAAATCGTCTGGATGGTCTGGCATAACGATCACCTGCCTGCCTCAATGGCGCTGAATATCAGTAAAATCCGGCGGGACAACCCCGACCACCAGGTTTATCTGATTACGCAGCGCACCCTGTCGCAGTGGCTGCCCGATCTCAACTTTATCTCTTCCGATCTGACGCTGGCACATAAAAGTGAAATCATCCGGCTTGAGCTGATTCACCGTTATGGCGGCATCGGCATTGATTGCAGCACATTGCTGTTTGAGAATCTCGCCTGGGTGCATCGCGTTCACGAAGCGCGGTCAATGGATCTCATTGGTTACTATGGTGAGCAATCGACGCTGAACCTGCTGGCGCCGGTCACCGAGAGCTGGTTTCTTGCTGCCGCCCCGCAAAATCCGTTTATCCGCGAATGGCTGAAACAGCTGGCGCCGGTTAAAAACGTCGGTATCCGCAACTATTTCCATGAGCTGAAGAAGCGTGATGATTTTCCGCTGATTGTGCAGAATATGGAGAATCCGTCTCGTCAGCTCCTGTCGCTGGCGCAGCAGGTTGCGATGCGGGAATACCGGCGGGCGAATCTCTATCTGCGTAAAAGTGAAGCCAGCGCCTGGTTCTATCAGCGCCTGCATGCCGACAGCAGCAGCGCCTTTGCGCAGTCTGTGATGTTTCAGCAGCGGCCACAGACGCCGCCACCCATTATAAAATTAACCGGCAACGAGCGGCTGCATCTCGACTTCAATCTGCGGCTTGGTTTATATAACCGCAGCAGCCTGATTGGCGAGATGATGCACACCACGCCACCTGCGCTGGCATTGCCTTCAACGGTCAAAGCGCGCGCGTAGCCAGTGTGTAAACGTGGTGACCGCGCGGGGCACCTGCGCCGCCCAGGGTCGTACGATCCACAGGCGGGCGGCAAAGGCCTCAACCGGCTGCCACGCAGGCAGCACCTGCTGCAATGACCCTGCTGCCAGCGCCTCCCGGGCGCTGAAATCGGGCAGCATAGCGATCCCTAATCCCTGCAGGGCCGCATCGCGTATCGACTCGCTGTTGTTAGTGGCAAAGCTGCCCTGGATCCGTATCTGGACCTGTTCGTTATCCGCGGTGGTGGTAAACCGCCAGCGCGGTGATTCGACGCCTCGTGGATAGTAAAGGCAGTTATGCTGCGCCAGATCCTGCGGCGACTGCGGTATCCCCTGTTCGTTGAGATAGGCGGGTGATGCCACCAGTAATGTCCGTGTGTCACACAGCGGCAGTGCCACGTGGGTTTCCGGCAGGGTGTCGCTGTGTCGAATGGCCAGATCAAATCCCTCGCTGCTCAGCGACACAATGCGGTCAGTCACATCCAGCTGCAGACGCACCTGCGGATAATCACGCAGAAACTCACCGATAATCGGCACCAGTTGCTGACGGGCAAACGCCACCGGTGCGGTAATGCGCACCAGGCCACGCACCGGTCCGGCGGTGTCCCGCATGCTGAAAAAACTCTGTTCAATGCGGGCAAAAGGCTCGCGTAGCTCCTCCACCAGCTTCTCACCGGCAGAGGTCAGCCGCACGCTGCGCGTAGTGCGTTGTACCAGCAACACACCGGCCATCTCCTCCAGCTCTTTGATTTTCTGACTCATCGCCGCCTTGCTGACGTCGAGCCGCTCTGCCGCGCGGGTAAAGCTGCCCTGCTCTGCCAGTACGGTCAGCCAGTGCAGATGATCCCACAGCGTATCCGTTTTCATCTCTTTCATCGGGATTGTTCACTATAGTGAATAATCATTTCAGGCTACGCGCTTTTTCCCGCCGGATAAAGGGGTCACCATAGGGTTCTTAATCACCGGGAGGAATCCGCTATGCCACTGCTGCAATTTGATGTTATCCAGGGTCGTTCAGAATCAGAGCTTCGTACACTGCTGGATGCGGCACACCGCGCCGTGCTCACGGCCTTTAAGGTGCCGGAACGCGATCGCTACCAGATTGTTCAGGAAAACAAGCGCTATCAGATGGTGTTCCAGGATACCGGACTGGGATTCAGCCGGAGCGATAATCTGGTGATGGTGCGGGTCTATACCAGCCCACGCAGCAGTGAACAGAAACAGCTGTTCATGGCCGAGCTGGCGCGTGAGCTGCGTGAGCATTGTGGTGTGCAGGGCAACGATTTAATGATCAGCTTTATCACCAATGACAAAGGTGACTGGAGTTTTGCCGACGGCGAAGCACAATATCTCACCGGCAAACTCTGAAAATCGCCCTGACTTCTGCTCTGCTGACGGTGCGCGCCAGCCACCGTCACGCCTGATAACCTCACTTCTGAAATGACAATAAACCAATCTGCTCTTCACCGCACAAATCGGGCCGGATATGTTGCAGCCGGATTACAGTCAATATAGATTGTCGAAAAACCATCCCCCGAAGGTGGCCGGTTGCGTGAAGCCTCGCGTAGCCCTGAAGAGAGGATTTGCCGTTGTCCGAATTGGTGTCCGTCGCGTTGTTTCTGGCCGCTATTGCAATCTATTCCTGTAAAGCCGGGCGTAACAAATTCTGGTTTATTGTCGTTCTTATCCTGCTGGTGCTTTTCGTTGTGCTGAACGCCACCCTCTATGCCAGCAACTATTTTACCGGTGACGGCATCAACGATGCGGTGCTCTATACGCTGACCAACAGTCTGACCGGCGCGGGTGTCAGTAAATATGTGGTGCCGGCGATTGGCCTGATCATCGTACTGTTTCTGCTGTTCTGCCTGCTGTCGTGGATTCTGCGGCGGCGTAAGCGTCCGCATCACATGGGCTGGTCGCTGCTGGCCGCCGCCTGTGCACTCGGCTCGGTGCAGACTACCCCGGCCTTTCGCCAGGTCGCGACCCTGATTGTGTCGCATACCCAACTGGCAGATTCTGACTTCGACAACTTCTATAAAGTGCCGCGTAATCGCATTGAACAGCCGCACCTCAACGTGGTTTACATCTATGGTGAAAGCCTAGAGCGCACCTATTTTGACCCTATCGCCTTTCCCGGCTTAGCGCCGGAGCTGAGCCGGCAGAAAGAGCAGAGCATCGACTTCAGCGAAACCGAACAGCTGCCAGGTACCGATTACACCATTGCGGGCATGGTCGCCTCACAGTGTGGCATTCCGCTGTTTGCCCCGTTTGATGGCAATGCGTCAGCATCGCTCTCCAGCTTCTATCCTCAGAACGTCTGTCTGGGCGACATCCTGAAGAACTCCGGCTACGAGAACTGGTTTATTCAGGGTGCCGATCTGCGTTTCGCCGGGAAAGATGTCTTCCTGAAATCACACGGTTTTGATCCCGCTAACCTTTATGGTTCGCAGGAGCTGAAAAGCCGCGTCGCCGATCCCACCTACCGTAATAACTGGGGTTATTACGACGATACGGTAATGGATGAGGTGTTTGAGAAGTATCAGGAACTCTCTCAGGCCGGTAAACCTTTTGCGTTGTTTACGCTGACCGTCGACACCCATCATCCTGACGGATTTATCTCACGCAGCTGCGCTCGCAGGAGCTACAGCATTGAGGGCAAACCGAATCAGTCATTCAGTGCGGTCGCCTGCTCGCAGGAGCATGTGGCGCGCCTGATTGCGCGCATTAAAGCGTCGCCGTGGTTCAAAAACACCGTGATTGTGGTGAGCTCGGACCATCTGGCGATGAACAACACTGCGCATCCGTGGCTGGTCAAACAGCCCCGTCGCAATCTTTTCATGGTGATCCGTGGTGACAAGCCGCAGGCGGAATTGATGGAGGCGAAGCGCAGCACGCTGGATAACGGCGCCACGCTGCTCGATATTCTCGGCGGCGATAACGCGATTGGCCTGGGCCGCAGCAGCCTCTCATCGCTTTCACTCTCCACCCAGTTCGACGATATGAAGAGTAAGGTGACGAGCTGGAAGCCCGACATTATCCAGCTGTGGAACTTCCCGAAGAAGATAGACAACTTCACGGTGGATCAGGCGAAGAATATCTTCAGCTTCTCGGGGACCACCTTCAAATTGCCGATTCTGTTCCGCATCAGTGATAAGCATGTCGAGCCGATGCCGGAGGGGGAATATTCGGCACCGCTGCGCTATCAGCTGGCGGATTTCGCCTCAGCCGATAAATTCCTCTGGGTGGATCGCTGTTTTAAAATGGCGCGACTCTGGCAGCCTTCGCTGGCACTCTCCGGCGATCTCTGTGTGGCGATGGGACAGCTCGGCGGCACGCCGACGGTGACGCATGTCGACAAACCGCAGTGGAAAGGCAAAGTCCGTTTCCCGGAGGGCGCTATCAGCGATGCGCGTTACCAGCAGAACCTTGCGCAGATCCGTATTGAAGATAACAACATTCGCTACAGCGCCGATAGCTTCCGGCTTGATGTGCCTGGTGCGCCGGAGAGTGTTAAAAGCTTCAGCGGCATCTCACGGCCAGAGAGCTGGGGACGCTGGTCTAACGCTAATCTCGCGCCCGAGGTTCATATCGACTATATCGATGCGCTGCCCGCGAAGTTCGATCTGGTGATCACCGCGCGCGCGTATGGCCCCAACGCGCACCGGGCGATTCCGGTTCGGGTCGGCGATCAGCAGCAACTGCTGTCGCTGAGTGAAGAGATATCGACACATACCCTGCATTTTGTTAACCCAGGCGCCAGCCATCGTCTGGTGATTGCACCACCTGAACCGCAGCTGAGTAACACCGGCAATATCACCGGTCAGGATCCGCGCAAACTGGGCATCGGCATGGTTGAAATTAAAATCGTGCCACAGCCCTGACGCCCGCTTTTTCTCTTTCCGACTCTGCGGATTTCCGCAGAGTCGCCTCATCCTGCCATCAGCTAAATGTTGCGAGACAGCCCGCACTCTGCTGCACGTTACTTGTTGTACTAATTGATATTTTTCGGCGAGACGCGCAAAATATAACCGGCTTAGTGGCGATACGTCTTTTGCCTGTCATGATGCCGTTATCGCTGAAGTGCACAGGGAGGTGTCGTGATGACAAGTACAATGATGAGTACCCACAAAGCTTTTAAAGCGCTGCAACAGGCAGGGATCGACGATCAGCAAGCGGAGGCGATGGTGGAGGTGTTTACTGATATGCAGCAGAGGCAGCCAGGCGGACAGGTTGGAAAGCAACTCGGTCAGATTCAGACTAAAGCCAACCATATAGACATTCGGCTCGGGCAGCTTCAGGCAAAAGCCGACCAGACAGACGATCGGGTCAGTCAGCTCAGGACCAAAGTCGACGAAACAAATGATCGGGTCAGTCACCTTACGACCAAAGTCGACGAAACAAACGATCGGGTCAGCCACCTTACAACCAAAGTCGACGAAACAAACGATCGGGTTAGTCACCTTACGACCAAAATCGACGAAACAAACGATCGGGTCAGCCACCTTACGACCAAAATCGACGAAACAAACGATCGGGTCAGCCACCTTACGACCAAAGTCGAGCAGATGGATGATCGACTCGGCAAACTTACATTGAAAGTCGACCAGACAGACAGCCGGGTCAGCCAGCTTTCAATAAAAGTTGATCAAATAGACAACCGGCTCGGCCAGCTTACAATACAAGTTGATCAGATAGACATTCGGCTCGGCCAGCTTACAACCAAAGTCGATCAGATAGATGAGCGGCTTGGTCAGCTCACAACAAAAGTACATCAGATAGACGAGCGGCTTGGCCATGTTGAAAGAAAAACGGACAAACTGGCCATCCGTTTTAATCAGTTAGAAGCCAAGGTGGATAAGCTGGATGTCGCTCTCAGTGAAATGAATTTCCGATTAACTTCGGCTGTGGACAGCCTCAGAAATGACGTTGTTACTCTGACCACCGATATGCGCTGGATCAAACGGTTATCTATTCTCATGACCACCACCCTGCTGGCGGCGGTCCTGAAAGATATTGTAATGTGATCGCGTTATCGCCCGGTCAGGGTCTGTCGCGCAGCGCCTCCAGCTTTTCGCGCTGCTGACCGTCGGCGGTAAAGTTATCCTCCGCCAGCCAGCGCTGCAGGCCCTTTTTCACCTGCGGCCATTCGCTATCGATAAGCGAGAACCAGCTGGTGTCACGTGAACGCCCTTTGTAGATGATTGCCTGACGGAAATCGCCTTCATAACGAAAACCGAGACGTGCCGCTGCCTTACGGGAAGGGGCATTACAGCTATCGCATTTCCATTCATAGCGGCGATAACCCAGCGTCTCAAAGGCGTAACGCATCAGCAGGAAATGCGCCTCCGTTGCCATGCGGGTCTGTTTCAGCCGGGCCGAAAACATGACATGCCCGACTTCCATCACGCCATGTTCCGGCTGGATGCGCATTAACGACAGGCTGCCTACTGCCTGGTCGGTGGCCAGATCGATCACGGCAAAATGCAGCAGATCACGACTCATTTCAAGCTGTGCGGCATACGCCTGCCATGCCGGACGTTCGGTAAAGGGACCGGCAGGCAGGTAAGTCCAGTCACGCCCATCCTCAGCCAGCGCCCATGCCTCAAACAGTGCCTCAGCATGACGCGCCACACTGAACGGCTCCAGCCGACAAACTTCACCAGTAAAAACCTGATGCTGGGGCAGAGGCCGGGGCTGCCAGTCTGGCATTGGCTCACCGACCGGCTGTCCGTACTGATTGGTATGTTGTGACATGTTGTCTCCTGGCTGCAGATTATCTCTGCAGATTGCCACGATCATAATTGATTAAAAAGGACCAAAACTGGCGAAAATGATAGACCCATTGCCTGCGAACGCATCAGTCAGGCGATATACCGGTTACCGGGCTGGCCGGGTTAACCCTCTTATTTCCCACTGATGAGGCTGGCCGGTGCGGCAATGGATTGGCGAATCATCAGACGGGCATCAAAGCGCGGCATCGGTCCGACGGCTTCGCCGCGTATCTCCGCGATCAAGCGTCGTGCCGCTTCACGGCCCATCTCATACACCGGTTGCGCAACCACCGTCAGCGGTGGCGTGACAATCTCACTCCACGGAAAATTGTCATACATCACGAATGAGAGATCGGCAGGGATTCGCAGTCCGCGCTGCGTCACTTCGCGCAGCAGCCACATCGCGACCACGCTGTCAGAAGCCACCAGCGCAGTGGGCGGCTGCGGACGCTGCCACAGCTCGGCCACGATACGGGCAATCTCCGCTTCGTCCAGCGCATTCACTTTCACCATCGTCGGATCAAAATCCACGCCCGCGGCAGCAAATGCCTGCATCATGCCGCCCACGCACTGGGCGACCGGCGTCAGGCCAAAATCCCCTGGCGTGCTGTAGTCGGTTGCCAGTGCCATGCTGGTGATATAGGCGATGTGGCGATGGCCCGCTTCCAGTAACTGCGAGGTTGCTTCTGCAGCGACTTCGGTAAATTCGCAGCAGATCGCCTCCACATCAAGATCATTAACTGCGCGATCAAATAATTTCAGCGCTCTGCCCTCTTCCAGTACCTGGGTCAGGTGACTGTTGTGATGGTGTTCTGAACAGCAGGGTGCAACGATAATGCCGTCGACCCGCTTTTCCAGCATCACCCGCACCGCATCCTGCTCAGCCTGCAACTTCTCATCGCTGTTACTGAGCAGCAGATGGTAACCGGCAGTGCGCGCCACATCCGCCATGCCGCGCAGCGCAAGACCAAAATGGGGATTCTCAATGTCGCCGACAATCACACCAATGGTATTGGAACGTCCGGTGTTCATACTGCGGGCCAGGGCATTCAGACGGTAGCCCAGCGCGGAGGCCGCGCTGTTGACCCGCTCCTGCACCTCATCACTGACCGCCCCATAGCCACCCAGCGCACGCGCCGCCTGGGCTTTGGATACTTTTGCTGCGCGCGCCACATCCGCCACGGTGGGCGCTTTAGATTGTCGTTTCTGGCTGGTCATAATTATTTTGAATCACAGGTTGATGACAGGAATATTGACGCCGAAAAAAGGCTGTGCTTAAACTCATTGTAACCCCTTGAGACCGGTCTCACAACATCAGTGTCTTAAGGTGCCACCTGTGTTGAGACCGGTCTCAATAATAATCGCTGGCTCAACAGTCTCTGATGTTTAAACCTGCAAAAACGGATGAGCTATGAAATCGCAAACCACCCTGGGCAAACTGCTCGGCACCACGCTCGCACTCTGTTCACTGTCGTTCTGCACGCTGGCTGCCAGCGATAACAATCCCTATGGCCTGATCGAACCGGGTCAGCTACGCATCGCCAGCGTCGGCGACTCAAAACCTTACACCTTCACGGATGCCAGCGGTCAGTTCACCGGCTTTGACGTCGAATTCTTCAAAGATGTCGCCCATCGTATCGGGATCGATAAGGTCGATTTTATTGGACAGGACTTCTCGGCCATCATGCCGGCGGTGGCCAACGGTCAGTATGACGCGGCGGTGGCGGCCATCGGCATCACCCCTGCGCGTGAAAAGACGGTGGATTTTTCAACCGGCTATCTGGCGGGATTTCTCACCGTACTGACCCGCCACGACAGCGGCGTGAAGAATGTCGCCAGCCTGGCAAAACACCGGCTCGGGGTGGTTCAGGGCACGCTGCAGGAGAGCTATGCCGTCGAACACTTCACCCAGACCGATCTCGTACGCTTCCCGGATAACAACAGCGCAGTCTCTGCGCTCAACAACGGTACGCTCGACGCGATCTTCCTCGACTACGAGGCGGCAAAAAGCTACGCCGACCGCTTTAAGCTGGTCTCTGCCGCCGACATCCCCTCGTTTGATGCACCGGCCGGCATTGCCATTGCCAAAGGCAAACCCGCCTTCAAGGCCGCGCTGGACCGCGCCATTAAAGCAGCCATGCAGGATGGCACCTGGCAACGGCTCTATCAGAAGTGGTTCCCCGGATCGCCGATGCCAAAACAGTATCTGCCTGGCGGGCAGTAAAGATGCGGACGTTCGCGTCCTGAGTTAACCGGGGGATCCCCCACCCTGCATGGAGACGGCGATGGACTTGCTCACGATTCTTTCCCGCACCTTCTTTGATTTTCCATCAATGATGGAAGTACTGCCGCAGATGCTGACCACCGGGCTGGTCAACACAGTGATTATCTCGCTGGCGGCAACGCTGCTCGGCACGCTATTCGGCCTTCTGCTGGCGCTGATGGGCATCTCGCCCTCACGCTGGCTGCGTCTGCCTGCCCGGCTCTATACCGATCTGTTCCGCGGTCTGCCATCGATTCTGACCATTCTGCTGATTGGTCAGGGCCTGGCGCGCTTCAGCTATCAGCTGTTCGGTCCTACGCCCTATCCGCTGGGGATCTTCGCCCTCAGCCTGATCGCCAGCGCCTACATGGGCGAGATTTTCCGCGCCGGTATTCAGAGTGTTGAACGCGGCCAGATGGAAGCCTGCCGTGCGCTGGGGATGAGTTATGGCCGGGCAATGCGACTGGTGGTGATCCCGCAGGGGATCCGCCGCGTACTGCCCGCCATCGTTAACCAGTTCATCGCCATCATTAAAGATTCCTCGCTGGTTTACCTGCTGGGCCTGATGACACAACAACGGGAACTGTTTCGCGTGGGCCAGGACGCGGCGGTGCTCACCGGCAACCTCTCGCCCCTGATGCTGGCAGGGCTGTTCTATCTGATTATCACTGTGCCGCTGACGCACATGGTCAACTATGTGGATGTGCGTTATCGCACCGGCCGACGTCGCCTGACTGCCCCGCAAAGTGGCTTAAAAGAGGTGGAGGAAGTCAGAGCGCCCGGCGGCGCACTGGTCACTCATCCCCGGATCGGAGGCAACCATGAATAACCTGAACAGCATCACTGCCGCGAGCTGGCACGGTGCCAGCCTGGAGCTGCGCGATCTGACTCTGGCTTATGGCCCGATTGAGGTGTTGCGTAACGTCTCGCTGCGGGTCGCGCCCGGCAGCACCACCTGCATTATCGGGCCATCCGGTTCGGGTAAGTCGACGCTGCTGCGCGGCATCAACCGGCTGCATGAACCGCAATCGGGGGATGTACTTCTGGCTGATCGGTCAGTGTTGCGCGACAAACCAGATGCGCTGCGGTTACGGATCGGCATGGTATTTCAGCATTTCAATCTCTTCCCCGATCACAGCGCACTGGAGAACGTGGCGCTGGCACCGTGGCGGGTTAAAGGCCTGCCCAAAGCGCAGGCGATGGCGATTGCGCGTCAGCGGCTGGAAGAAGTGGGTCTGGGTCAGCGCGCCGATCACCGGCCACGCGATCTCTCCGGCGGCCAGCAGCAGCGTGTCGCGATTGCCCGCGCGCTGGCGATGGATCCCGAGGTCATGCTGTTTGATGAGGCGACCTCCGCGCTCGATCCCGAACTGGTGAAGGGTGTCCTGACGCTGATGGCGGATCTCTGTCGTCGCGGCATGACGATGGTTGTGGTGACACATGAAATGGGCTTTGCGCGCAAAGTGGCGGATCAGGTGGTGTTTATGGACGAAGGCGAGATTGTTGAAGCCGGGCCGCCGGGCGCCATTTTTGATACGCCACAGTCGCCGCGACTGCAACGTTTTCTCTCTGAAGTGCTGTAACTGAGCAAGGAACCTGATAATGGCGGTAAAAACTGAAATGAAAGTAGTTGTACTGGGCGGTGGCGTAATAGGGGTCTCGACAGCGCTGGAGCTGACAAAACGGGGAGCGGCGGTGACCCTGGTGACCGAAGCCGCGCTCTGTTCTGGCGCATCGGGACGTTCACTCTCCTGGCTCAACTCGGCGGGCGAACGCTCCCGCCCCTATCACGCGCTGCGCATGGCGGGCATTGATCGCTATCGCACCCTGTTTGCTCAACAACCTACCCTCGACTGGCTGCGTTTTGATGGCGGGGTCTGCTGGTTCAGCAATGATGCAGCCGGAACGCAGGCGCGGCACGCCTATGAGAAAGCACACGGCTACGACTCACAACTCATGACACCTGATAACGTGGCGCAGGCGGATGCGACGATCGATCCTGACGCGCTGCCGTCGCAGGCGATATTTAACCCCGGTGAAGGCTGGGTCAGCCTGCCGCACCTGTCAGAGTATCTGGTGAATCAGTTCCGGGCGCGGGGTGGTGAAGTGATTGAACACGCCGGTAAAGCCAGTGTGATCACAGTGAATGGCCGGGCCTGCGGCATTCGCAGTGAGCTGGGCGAACTGCGGGCAGATGCGGTAGTGGTCGCCTGCGGGCCCTGGACACCGGATGTGATTGCGCCACTGGGTGTGACGATTCCCAATGGATCGCCCGTCTCCATGCTGGTGATCACTGAGCCGGGCAAACATGAACTCAAAGCGGTGCTGAACACGCCCCGCGCCGCCATCCGGCCAAACCCCGGCAACCGTTACGCCCTGGATCACGACTGGTACGAGGCTGATATCCAGAAGCTGGCCGGAGGCGGTTACCATATTGATAAGCAGGTTGTAGCAAAGCTGGCCGAGGAAGCGAGTCAGCTGTTACGGGGTGACGAGCCGCTCAGCGTCCAGAGCTGGAAAATTGGCCTGAAGCCGATTCCAGGCGATGGCGATCCGGTGCTGGGGCAACTGCAGAAGGTGCCGGGCTGTTATGTGGCGTTCACGCATTCGGGTGCAACCCTGGCGCTGATTGTTGGTGAATTGCTGGCGGAGGAGATTGTAAGCGGTGAAAAGCATCCGATGCTGGCAAGCTTTGGTGCTGAGCGTTTCAGCTAAAAAAAAGCCGGTCATCACGACCGGCTGATTTTAACCGCGCTTATTTTAACCGCGGAAGAAGATATCGCCCGATTTACCCATGACGATTTTGCCGGTGTCATTAGTAATAAGAATGTAATTGGCGTTGATATAGGCCCAGTGGGTGTTTTCCTGCGGAGCAGGCAGATTACGCTTTTGCCACTCATTGATGGTGTACGTTTTATCGGTGTACTTCTCTGGCACTGTGTCACCGATTTGATACTGTTTGTAGTCGATGATGATGGTGCTGAGGTCGTAATTAGGGTGCGCGCCGTTGGAAGGTGCTGGCGTGGTCGGCGTAATACCATCATTAGATTGTGAGCTGGTCGGCGCCTGGCTTTGCGCGGCACCGGCATCCGGCTGAACGCTGCCCGTATCAGGCGTAGCGGGCTGCGCATCCGGATTAGCAGGCTGAATCTGCGGCGGTGGCGGAACGGTATCCGTTGCTTCGCCAGCGGCTTGTACAGCGGGGATCAGGCTCAGCGAGCCAACCAGTAATCCCATTGATAAAAGTACACGTTGAGTCCTGCGCATAATGATTTCCACGTTGAATTTTGACAGTCAGGCTAAAGACAATGTTTATCGCACTTCAGTTCCGGCGCACTGACGCTATGTGTAAGGAAAAACAGCGCTATTCACTTTACTGCACACAGGCCAGGTAGCGGATCACTGTCCGACCACTTTATCCTGAGTTGCCAGATCGACCAACAACGCAATGCCTAAATAGTTACTCCAGTTAAAGCCGTTCTGCAGCACCACAATCGCATTGCCGTTACGTTTATCGTAGCCGATAAAACTGGCATAGCCGCCGATATAGCCCACCTGATAGGTGATCTGCTGCTGTTCGAAAGTGTCGGTCACCCAGGCGATATTCTGCGCCTGCGCGCCCTGCTGATACCACGCCTGATCTACCGCCGCGAAAGCCCGGTCCCGCGCAGCATCACCGGTAGCGCTGAGATGTGCGCGCAAATAAGCACTCAGATCGCGCGCGTTACTGTAGAGACTGGCCGCGGCCACCATGTTGCCGTGAAAATGCCAGTCAGGCGTCAGCGTGCCGCGGCGGATTAATTTTGGCTGATCACCTGCATGGCCCAGCGCACGCAATGGATAGCCCGCCAGCGTTTCCGGTACAAAGCTGCTTTGGTTCATTTTTAACGGTGTGAAGATAAGCTGTGACGCCAGCGTCTGAATATCCTGATGACAACGCGTGCGCAGGATATAACCGAGCAGCGCATAGCCGAGGTTGGAGTAGTGTGGCATGCGTACCGCGGGTGCAGAGAAGTCCGCCAGATAACTCAGCAGCTTGTCGCTATCAAGATTGCCATAGAAGTTCTCGCCGGTGTCCAGATAACGAACGAACTGCTGCAGCATCGTCAGATCCATATCCTGTCGCGGCAGACCCGAGGTGTGCGTCACCAGCTGCAGCAGCGTGATGCGCTGCGCGTCAGCGCTGAGGCGAACGCCTTCCGGCAGAAGATCGGCCAGTGTATCGCTCCAGCGCAGCTTACCCTGATCAACCAGCTGGATAATCACTTCTGCCGTCACGCCTTTACTCAGCGATCCCAGTGC
This sequence comes from Pantoea sp. PvP021, assembly GCF_054056055.1. Taxonomy (NCBI): domain Bacteria; kingdom Pseudomonadati; phylum Pseudomonadota; class Gammaproteobacteria; order Enterobacterales; family Erwiniaceae; genus Pantoea; species Pantoea sp. PvP021. The sequence goes on from NZ_JBSRXX010000009.1 coordinate 113,734, forward strand.
AAACAGGGTATCGGGCGTGATCGGATAGCGATGCACACGATCGGTGACGCCAAAAGCGTAATAGCGGGTCGGCCCACCGCGATGAATGACCGCAATGCTGATGCCGGGAACCTGCTTCTGTTGCATGTAATGCTGCACGATGTCGTCGACATTTTCATGAAAGGTGGCGTGTGTCAGATAAACGCGGTCGCCCACCGGGGCGGAGGTTTGCGACAGGGTTCCACATCCCGCCAGCAGGAAGATAAAGGCTGGCATGAATCGCGTCATTAATCTGCTGATCCACTGGCCGCCAAGGGTCAGCCGTGCAAGGGAGACTGCAACAGCCGGCCTGCCAGTAAATCCATTTTTCATATATTAATCATTAACTTATTATTATTTAACACGCAACTGTCTGGCTGGAGCGCAAAAATGTACCATAAAGTGCTGTGGGCTATCGCCTGCACAACGGGGTGAAAGTGGTGCTAAACGCGGTTTAATCACCGCAGCTCGCCCGAACAGGGTTAGCTGTGTTGCAGTCCACAAGGGTGTACACTGCTGCGGTTTTAAGGCTCAACGCCGCTGAAATTTTGAAATGCCCGGGAGGCAACCGCATGAAAGAAGGCCCACTGTCCGAAAAAGAGCTGCAATGGCTGGAAGATATGCTGGAAAAATATGGCAGCGAAGCATCGATTATTGATGTCTCCGAGCTCGACGGCCTGCTGACTGCCGTTCTCTCCGGTCCCGTCACCGTCGAGCCAAGCCAGTGGCTGGTGGCACTGTGGGGTGGCGAGAAGCAGATCCCAAAATGGAGCAACGAGCGTGAAATGACGCGCTTTATGTCGCTTTGCTTCCAGCATATGAATGATGTGGCTGACCGCTTATCTGAATTCCCTGAGCAGTTCGAACCGCTGTTTGGCATCCGCGAAATGGAAGGTCTGGAATTTACCGTGGTGGAAGAGTGGTGCTTCGGTTACATGCGCGGTGTCGCGCTGACCGACTGGTCTGCCCTGCCGCAGGACCTGCAACCCGCGCTGGACGCCATCGCTCTGCACGGCGTGGAAGAGAATCTTGAAAAGATCGATGCCATGACGCCGGACGAGATGGAAGCCAGCATTGAAGCTATCCGTCCTGCTGCGCTGGCGCTGCACGATCACTGGATCTCCCAGCCAGAAGCGATCCCCGTTCCCCAGAAGCCTGTCGCGGCAGAGAAACTGCCCGGCCGCAACGATCCCTGCCCGTGCGGCAGCGGCAAAAAATATAAGCAGTGCTGTCTGCACTGATCGGCTCCTTAGCCTCACGATCTGCCGGGCGGCGATTCAGCCCGGCATGCTTCTCTCACGATCCACGACAGTTTGACCTGCATCACTCTGCCCGTTCCCTTACCTGAATAGACTGCTCACGACTTGAACAGCTTCGTGCTTATCGCTAAGGTAAGCGCGATTTTACCCGCCAGGAATAAACATGATCACCATCGCGCTTATTGACGATCACCTTATCGTCCGCTCCGGCTTTGCCCAGTTGCTGGGCCTGGAATCGGATTTCCAGGTCGTAGCGGAATTTGGTTCTGGCCGTGAGGCGCTGGCAGGTTTACCGGGCCGGGGCGTTCAGGTCTGTATCTGCGATATTTCGATGCCGGATCTCTCCGGGCTGGAGCTGCTGAGCAAGCTGCCGACGGGCCTGGCCACCATCATGCTGTCAGTCCATGACAGTCCGGCCCTGGTGGAGCAGGCGCTTAATGCCGGTGCGCGTGGATTCCTCTCTAAACGCTGTCGTCCCGATGAGCTGATCGCGGCGGTGCGCACGGTCTCCACTGGCGGCTGTTATCTGACGCCAGAGATTGCGATCAAGCTGGCCGCTGGTCGGCAGGACCCGCTGACCCGACGCGAACGTCAGGTGGCAGAAAAACTGTCGCAGGGCATGGCGGTAAAGGAAATTGCCGTTGAGCTGGCACTGTCACCGAAAACCGTACATGTCCATCGCGCGAATCTGATGGAGAAGCTCGGCGTCAGCAATGATGTGGAGCTGGCGCGCCGCATGTTTGATGGCTGGCAATGAGCCCCTGTGTCTCGCGGCTGATCTCCATTGTCGCCAGCTTTTTCATCTTCTCGGCGGCCTGGTTCTGCCTGTGGAGTATCAGCCTGCACCTGGTGGAACGCCCGGAGCTGGCGGTGCTGCTATTCCCGTTTGGCCTGCGTCTGGGGCTGATGCTGCAATGTCCACGCACTTACTGGCCGGTGTTGCTGGTAGCTGAGTGGATCATGCTGATCTGGCTGGCGAAGGTGGTCGCGCTGGCGCATCTGCCGCTGTTAATGGCGGGCAGTGTACTGACGCTGCTGCCGGTGGCGCTGATCTCCCATTACCGCCATCAGCGTGACTGGCGCACGCTGCTGAGCCAGGGCGCGGCTTTGATCGCCGCAGCGCTGCTGCAGTCCCTGGCGTGGGCGGGACAGCAGGAGATGCTGAACGCCCTGCTGCTGACGCTCACCGGTGGTCTGACGCTGGCCCCGACCTGCCTGGTCATCTGGCACTACCTCACCAGCACCCGCTGGCAGCCGCTGGGACCGGCGCTGGTCTCGCAACCGGTCAACTGGCGCGCCCGGCATCTTATCTGGTATCTGCTGCTGTTTGTCATCAGTCTCTGGTTGCAGCTTGGCCTGCCCGCTGAACTGTCGCGCTTTACGCCATTCTGTCTGGCGCTGCCGATTATTGCGCTGGCCTGGCACTACGGCTGGCAGGGTGCGCTGATCGCGACGCTGATGAACGCAATCGCGCTGATCGCCAGCCAGACCTGGCACGATCATCCGGTCGATCTCCTGCTTTCGCTACTGGCACAAAGCCTGACCGGACTGCTGCTGGGTGCCGGTATTCAGCGGCTGCGCGAGCTGAATCAGTCGCTGCAGAGTGAGCTGGCACGCAACCGGCGCCTGGCGGAACGGCTGGTCGAGACAGAAGAGAACGTGCGCCAGGAGGTGGCGCGCGAACTGCACGATGATATCGGTCAGACGATTACGGCAATCCGCACCCAGGCGGGCATTGTGCAGCGCCTGGCGCCGGATAATGGCCGGGTGATCCAGAGCGGCGTCCATATTGAGCAGCTCTCTCTTGGCGTCTACGATTCAGTGCGGCGACTGCTGGGACGCCTGCGACCCCGCCAGCTAGATGACCTGTCACTTGAACAGGCAGTTCGCTCCCTGATGCGTGAGATGGAGCTGGAGGATTGCGGCATCGTCAGTCACCTTGAGTGGCGTATTGATGAGACGCTGCTGAGCGAAGCGCAGCGCGTCACGCTGTTTCGCGTCTGTCAGGAGGGGCTGAACAACATTGTGAAACACGCCAGCGCCAGCGCCGTGATGCTCAAAGGCTGGCAACAGAATGGTCGCGTTTTGCTGGTGATTGAAGATGATGGCTGCGGTCTGCCGCCAGGTTCCGGTCAGCAGAGCTTTGGTCTGGTCGGGATGCGCGAACGCGTGAGTGCGCTGGGCGGATCGCTGACTATCTCCTGCACCCATGGAACCCGCGTCAGCGTGCATCTGCCGCTGCGTATGGCCTGAGGAACCACCGTGTTTAACTTTCTGAAAACGCCCGCTAACGCCGCTCCGCTGCAGGACAAAAGTGAGATTGACAGCCGCTATCGCTACTGGCGACGGCACATCATGTCGACCATCTGGATCGGCTATGCCCTGTTCTACTTTACCCGCAAAAGCTTCAACGCGGCAGCGCCGGAAGTGATCGCCAGCGGCGTGATGATGCGCACCGATATCGGCCTGCTGGCGACGCTATTTTACATCACCTACGGCCTGTCGAAGTTCTTCTCCGGCATCGTCAGTGACCGCTCCAACGCCCGTTACTTTATGGGGCTGGGGCTGATCGCTACCGGCGTGGTCAATATCCTGTTTGGCTTTTCCACCTCACTGTGGGCCTTTGCGCTGCTGTGGACCATCAACGCCTTTTTCCAGGGCTGGGGCGCGCCGGTCTGCGCGCGCCTGCTGACCAGCTGGTATTCACGTAACGAGCGCGGCGGCTGGTGGGCATTATGGAACACCGCGCACAACGTTGGCGGTGCGGTTATCCCGATCGTTATCGGCGCAGTGGCGCTGCACTATGGCTGGCGAATCGGGATGATGATTGCGGGCAGTTTAGCGATCCTCGCCGGACTGTTTCTCTGCTGGCGTCTGCGCGACCGGCCTCAGACTGTCGGCCTGCCCGCGGTAGGCGACTGGCGACAGGATGAGATGGAGATGGCGCAGCAGCAGGAAGGCGCAGGTCTGAGTCGCAAAGCGATCCTGACCCGCTACGTGCTATTCAACCCCTACATCTGGCTGCTGTCGTTGTGTTACGTGCTGGTCTATGTGGTTCGCGCGGCGCTTAATGACTGGGGAAATCTCTACATCTCCGACACGCTGGGGGTGGATCTGGTCACGGCCAACTCGGTAGTCACCCTGTTTGAGCTGGGCGGTGTGATAGGCGCACTGGTCGCGGGCTGGGGCTCGGACAAGCTGTTTAACGGCAACCGTGGGCCGATGAACCTGATTTTTGCAGCCGGGATTTTGCTTTCCGTCGGCTCACTGTGGCTGATGCCCTTTACCAGTTATGTGATGCAGGCAGCCTGCTTTTTTACTACCGGTTTCTTTGTCTTCGGCCCGCAGATGCTGATTGGTATGGCGGCAGCCGAGTGTTCCCATAAAGATGCGGCAGGCGCAGCAACCGGCTTCGTCGGCCTTTTTGCCTATCTTGGCGCGTCCCTCTCCGGCTGGCCGCTGGCGTGGGTTATCGACGTCTGGCACTGGAGCGGCTTCTTTGCGGTCATTGCCACGGCGGCGGGGATATCCGCCCTGCTGCTGCTGCCGTTTTTAAATGCTCAGGCACCGCGTCCCCTGCCTGAAGCGTGATACGCCTCTCCTTTTTGCCCCGAGTGGGGCAAAACTAAGAAATTTTCCTGGTTTCGCCTGGATGCTGTCTCAGGCCAGTCTGGCGGCAGGTTTTTACAATGCCAGCCATTCGCTGCCCATTGCAGCTATTCCAACCAGGAGAATCCCCTTCCATGCTGGCATTCCTCAAACAGGTGCGCAGACCGACGCTGGATCTGCCCATCGAACTGCGGCGCAAGATGTGGTTCAAGCCGTTTATGCAGTCCTATCTGGTGGTCTTTATCGGCTACCTGACCATGTATCTGATCCGCAAAAACTTCAATATCGCGCAGAACGATATGATCACCACCTACGGACTGAGCATGACGCAGCTGGGAATGATCGGTCTGGGCTTCTCCATCACCTATGGCGTCGGGAAAACCCTGGTCTCCTATTATGCTGACGGCAAAAATACCAAGCAGTTCCTGCCGTTTATGCTGATCCTCTCGGCCATCTGTATGCTGGGTTTCAGCGCCAGCATGGGCACCGGTTCCGTCAGCCTGTTCCTGATGATCGCCTTCTATGCCTTAAGCGGATTCTTCCAGAGTACCGGCGGCTCCTGTAGCTACTCCACCATCACTAAGTGGACGCCGCGCCGTAAGCGTGGCACCTATCTTGGCATGTGGAATATCTCGCATAACCTCGGCGGTGCCGGTGCGGCAGGCGTTGCGCTGTTTGGCGCCAATGTGCTGTTCAACGGCCACGTAATTGGGATGTTTATCTTCCCCTCTATTATCGCGCTGATAGTTGGTTTTATCGGCCTGCGCTACGGCAGCGACTCTCCGGAATCTTATGGCCTGGGCAAGGCCGAAGAGCTGTTTGACGAAGAGCTGAGCGATGAGGACAAAGAAGCCGAAGATGAGTCGATGACCAAATGGCAGATCTTTGTTGAGTACGTACTGAAGAACAAGGTGATCTGGCTGCTCTGCTTCGCCAACATCTTCCTCTATGTGGTGCGCATCGGGATCGATCAGTGGTCAACGGTTTACGCCTTCCAGGAGCTGAAGCTCTCTAAAGAGGTGGCGATTCAGGGCTTTACCCTGTTTGAAGTGGGCGCACTGGTCGGCACGCTGATGTGGGGCTGGTTATCCGATCTGGCCAATGGCCGCCGTGCGCTGGTCGCCTGCGTTGCATTAGCACTGATTATTGCCACGCTCGGGATCTATCAGCATGCCAGCAACCAGTATGTCTATCTGGCGTCGCTGTTCGCTCTGGGCTTCCTGGTCTTTGGCCCGCAGCTGTTAATCGGCGTCGCCGCGGTCGGCTTTGTGCCGAAAAAAGCGATTGGCGCAGCGGATGGCATCAAAGGCACCTTCGCCTATCTGATTGGTGACAGCTTCGCCAAACTGGGCCTGGGCATGATTGCCGACGGCACGCCGATATTTGGCCTGACCGGCTGGGCAGGCACCTTTGCCGCACTGGATGCCGCTGCTATCGCCTGTATCTGCCTGATGGCGCTGGTTGCGGTGATGGAAGAGCGCAAGATTCGCCGCGAGAAACGATTGCAGCGTTTGAAGATGGCGTAAAGATAAAATCTGGCCCGGCGTAAGCCGGGCTTTCCCGCCAGGTTCTGCCCTCAGCCATTGATGTAGCCCCACCAATCGGATCACTGCCAGTCAGCCCGCCAAACCCTCCCACCCCCTTTCACTTATTCTTTCATCTCGTCCCCGATTATTTAAGAAATTCACTGTCAGGTGGTCAGCCTGACCACCAGGTTGTGGCCATGTTTTAATATTTACATGGCATAGTGCCTTTGTTTAGATGATAACTGACAAGGCGAATAACGGATTAAGCGGAACCTGATGATGATGAAGGCGCTGACTGAACGGCAACTGACGATTATGCGACAGCTTATTTCTCATAACAGTTATGTGAGCCTGCACGCTATTTCAGAAAAAACGTCTATTACACCCAGAACTCTACGCCGCGATATTGCCGACATTAACGAAAAACTTTCTGACCAGGGAATCAATCTCAGCGGAAAAAGTGGGAGAGGGATCACAATTAAATTCGCTGATGCGCAGTCGGAAATAGCCGCGCGCCGGATTTTCTCTGTCGAGGTGGATGATTTCAGCAGTAACTTCAGGATGCTGAAAATAGCGTCGGATTTATTAATGCTGTCACCAAAAAGTTCATCCATCAGCGAACTGGCGGATAAATATTTTATCAGCCGCGCTTCGATAGTGAATGATTTAAAAACATTAGAAGCATGGTTACATCAGTTTGATTTAACCTTGTTAAAAAGTCGTGTCGGAACCAGCATAAAAGGCAGCGACCATAATATTCGCATGGCGATGAAAGCGCTGGTGTTAAAATCGATTTATAACCGTCAGGACATGATGGAAAGCCGTCTGGATGAAAGCACGCTGCAGGAGCTTTCAGAGAAGTTTGGTCAGCAGGCTGTCCATTTTACCCTGCAATTAATTAATTTTATTGAACAGCAACTGCAATATACGATAAGCGATCCTTACTACATCAATTTATTTACGCATATTCTGGTACTGATCCACCGCAGTCACTCGCCGATGCACAGGACCGACGCCCGCGCGGTGTCGATGAACCGGGTCAGCGACCATCACGCCTGGCAGGTGTCACTGGCGGTGATAGAGCGCATTGAGACCGCCTACAACACGGTACTGGTGGCCGAGGAGTCTCACTCCATCTATCAGTATCTGGTCTCCTCCGGTAAGGCGGGTGGTGAGTCACCACAGCACGATGACTCGCTGATTTCGGAACGTGAAACCCGCTTTGCTGAGGCGCTGATCGCCCGGGTAGCGCAGCGCATCAACATTGAAATCACTACCGACCAGAACCTGCAGGCGTCATTGTCCTCGCATATCAAGCCGATGCTGAACCGCCTCAGATATCACATCCGGATTAAAAATCCGCTGCTGCATGATATTCAGACCGAACTGGGCACGGTGTTTGCCGCCGTGAAAGCGGTGATCAGCCAGCTGACGCAGGAGTACAGCCTGGATGAGATCAGTGATGACGAAGTGGCTTATCTGACGGTGCACATTCAGGCAGCCATCGAAAACAGCATCAAGGTAAAACGGGTATTGCTGGTCTGCTCCAGCGGCCTGGGCACCTCGCAGCTGCTTTACGGACGGATTATCCGTGCCTTTCCCGACTGGAAAATTATCGACATCGTGCCAGGGAAAAATATTGCTGACTCCCTGAAACGACATGAGTGTGACGTGGTGATTTCCACCATCCGGCTGGAACCGCTGGAAAAACCGGTGGTGTATGTCTCGGCCCTGTTCTCGGCGAAAGATATCGCACGGGTAACAGAATGTCTGGTATCGAATTCGATTAATTAATGATAATGGAGAAGCAAAATGACGACAGCCGTGGCTATTAACGAAGTATTAAAAGAAGAGTGCATTATTCTCGATGTCGATTGCCAGACCAAAGAGCAGATTATTTCACAACTGACCGATCTGCTCTGCCAGACCGGGGCCGTCACTGATAAAGCCGCTTTCCTGAAAGATGTTTATCTGCGTGAGGAATTAGGCTCCACCGGATTTGAAAACCATATTGCTATTCCGCACGGCAAATCTGCCGCCGTCGCCAAAACCCGCATTGCCGTGGGGCGATTACGCCGCGACATTCCGTGGGAGACCATCGACGGCACCAAAGTCCGGCTGGTTATTCTGTTCGCGGTAAAAGAGTCCGATAAAGATGTGGGCCATATCAAAATGCTCGCCAAAATATCCATCGCGTTAGGCGATGAGGATGTCGTCGAGCAATTACTTAATGTCCCGCATCGCGAAGAGATGTTTCATTTACTGTTATCCCGATCGGGAGCCTGAATAAACCGGAGAACAGCATGAATTAAAAATAAAGGAGGTATTCCAGGTTGTAGCCATCCCTTCAGACAGAAAAACATAAATATAAAATTTTCACTGGAGAACATTTATGAACATTATTGCCATTACCGCCTGTCCTACAGGTGTCGCCCACACCTACCTTGCCGAAAGTAATTTAAAAAAAGCGGCTAAAAAACTGGGCCTGAATGTATTAGTTGAAACCCAGGGCGCGATTGAAAGCGAATATATTTTCAGCGACGACGATATTCATCGGGCGGACGTCGTGTTAATCGCCGCAGATAAAAAAGTTGAGATGGCGCGCTTCCAGCATAAAAACGTGATTGAGGTGCCCGTTACCCGTGCCGCGAAGGACGCTGAAGGCCTGTTAAATGCCATTGTTAACGGCGAACTGGCTCCGAGGCTGGTAGACGCTGCGCCGCAGGCCAGTGCATCGGAACCGGCTAACAGTGCCCGTGAGGCGTCCGGTTCCCGTTCCTGGATTTCAGAGATTTATGTGCACCTCATCACCGGCGTGAACCTGATGATCCCGTTTGTGGTGGCGGGCGGCATTCTGATCGCGCTGAGTTTTTCATTCGGGATTACGGCGGCCACACAAGGGGACGCGAACTTCAGCCCGATAGCGAAGATGCTCTCTGACATTGGTGGCGGTTCCGCCTTTGCCCTGATGCTGCCGATTCTTGCGCTGGGGATCAGCCAGTCTGTCAGCGGCAAAGCGGGCATCGTGGCGGGCGCCGTGGGTGGGATGATGGCGATCCACACCGGCTCCGGCTTTCTTGGCGCGCTGATTGCCGGCTTCCTGGCCGGATACATCACGCTGCTGATCAATAACCATATCCATCTGCCCAAAGCGGTCGCCGGACTGAAACCTATTTTAATCGTGCCTCTGCTGAGCGTGCTGCTGACCGGCGCACTGATGGCGCTGCTGATTGGTGAGCCGATAAAAATGCTGCTCGGCTGGCTGACCGATTTCCTCAGTTCGCTGGGTAACACCAATGCGGCCATTCTCGGCCTGCTGTTCGGCATGATGGTGGCCTTTGATATGGGCGGCCCGCTGAATAAAACCGTCTGTATGTTTGCGATTGGCCTGATGTCGAGCGGGGTTTACGGACCGATTGCCGCCTGTATGGCGGCGGGCATGGTGCCACCACTGGGCATCGCGCTGGCAACCACCCTCTTCCGCCGCAAATTTACCGAGCAGGAGCGCGAGACCGGCAAGGTCACCTACATCCTCGGTCTGTCATTTATTACCGAAGGCGCGATCCCATACGCGGTCGCCGATCCGCTGCGCGTCATCCCGGCCATCGTGGCGGGCTCCGGATTAGCGGGCGCCCTGTCAATGATGCTGGGCTGTGCTTCCCGCGCTCCGCACGGCGGCATTTTCGTCATCTTCATTCCTAACGTGATCAGCAACGTCATGGGTTATCTGTTTGCGATTGCCGCAGGCAGTTTGCTGACAGCGCTGATCCTGCTGTTCCTGAAAAAAGATATCTCCGTTCCTGCAAAACAAGGATAAAACCTATGCTTTACAACATGAAAGATCTGCTCAGCGTTGCCCAGCGTCATCAGTTTGGCGTTGGCGCGTTTAACATCGCCAGCGCGGAGTTTGGACGTGTGGCGGTTGAGACTGCCGAGCGACTGGATTCACCGCTGATTCTGGAGATCCATCCTGAAGAGATGGCCTTCACCGGCCCGGAATTTATCGGCTATCTGCGGACGCTGGCGATTCAGGCGCGTGTGCCGGTAGTGATCCATCTGGACCATGGCCGCTCGCTGGAAGAGGTGATGAAAGCGATCTACGCCGGTTTTACCTCGGTGATGATTGATGCCTCGTCTCACCCTTTCGAACAGAACATTGCGCTGACGAAGAAGATTGTCGAGATAGCGCACACGATTAATGTCTCTGTGGAAGCGGAGCTGGGCACCATCGGTGTAGCAGAAGGCAGCGGCGAAGGTGGCAGTAACGAGATTCTCTACACCGATCCGCAGCAGGCCGAGACCTTTGTGCGCGAGACCGGCACTGACACGCTGGCGGTCGCCATCGGCACCTCGCATGGCCTCTACCCCAAAGGGAAGCAGCCGAAGCTGGATATCGAGCGCCTGCAGCAGATCCGTAAGGTGGTTGATATTCCGCTGGTGCTGCATGGTGGTTCGGGCAACAAAGACAGCGAGGTCGCGGAGTCGATCCGTTATGGCGTCGGTAAAATCAATATCTCCAGTGATATGAAGAAGGCGTTCTTCGTGGCGCTGGAGCAGGAACTAAAACAGGGCGGGCACGAACCTAATGCTCTGTTTGTTAAACCGATGCAGACGGCAAGTGAAGTGGTCGCGGCGAAGATGGCGCTGTTTAGTTCGGTGGGGAAAGCGGCGTTGTATCGGTAAGGGGTTGGTGGCGTGGATGGTGGCTTGAAGACTGCCAGGGAGGCTGGGAAAAGGCACCGATGAATAGGTGCCTTTTTTAAATGTTGTACAACCGGATAACGCGGTCGTAACGTTTTTCGAGCATGGATGGAGGTCGTCACTAAATCCCCCATTACACCCCGGTAACGTTTTAATTAGTGCTTCACTGCCAAGGAGAACTTAGCTATACCACAGGAAACAGGATTTTAATCTCAGGACCGAACATTCCAGTCATCCGTATACTGCACATTACCATCAACGTAACGCCAGGTGATTTTGTCGTACATCAGGGAAAGGCTTTCCATATGGTTGATCTGCGAGTTTCCTGCCATTTTAACATTTGGCATCCCCGGATTAATGCCAGTCACCTTCACCCCTTCGATAGTCATAACAAAATAGCATTCCTCTTGCCCGGCATTGTTAATGCGATACCAGCGAATCTCCGCACTTTTCAGCGTCTGACCAGTAGCAACGGCTTTGTATAAGTATGGGCTGGCGCTATCAAACTCTTTTTCAATCATAATGGGAGAGTGTGATCGCTTGCCGGTGATTTTACCGTTGGCACTATCCACTGGAATATTTAAACCGTGACTGAAGCCAACAATTTCGATAGAACCATCACGATCCTGAACGTCTACAGATCCCTTAATATCTGCACCGCCGTCATCTTTAAGCCACATGTAAGCTGGAATAGGCATTTTACAAACTCCTTTTGAATGTGAATTTCTTCATAATAAAGTAATAGCAGAAAATGGCTAAAATCAGGTTGAAAGCCATAAGTGCAGCCATAGCAACATCTGAAAATTTTTCTATGTCCGGAAAAACAACCTGGTAAGGTACAAAGCGGACGAATAACCAAAGCAGCATTACAAAAATGATTATTTTTATCAATCGTCGCACGGTAGAGAAAGCCCACTCTTTAGGGAGGCAAGATGGGTTCACTTTGTGAGTAAGGCCGTTAAAAAGGGTGATAATCGCACTCATAACCGGAATGCTGATTAGAGTATTAATTAAAATAGAAAAGTAATCCCGCAACGACTCCCAGGCCTCTAAGTCAGATTCACCCAGAATGAAATGGGTAACGTTCAGAGCGCTTTGGAAATCAAATAAGGCTGTTATAGAGTCAACTAATCCATCATAGGGAACTTCTTTAGCAACGAACAGCATAATCACAGTAAAGAGCGCTAATTTTATAAAGAGACTAAGGACATGTTTTGCCATTGGCAATTACCTCAATCGTTCCATAGGCCTTTAACTTCCTCATACAAGGAACCTCTATTTTCCGGGTCCTTAATAATGCATTGCGTAACAGGGAAAAATCAGAATCATGCGGAAGTGTGATACAACCCTCAGAAAGAACGCCGGGGTGCAAACGAAAGTTACCACGCTTAACGCTATCAACCCAGGTGTAATCATCAATTGCCCAATCATCCCGCCATATTGCAAACCATTCGGAATGCCTGAACGTAGCACCGCTGGCAAAATGATTATAAATATCCCTTACACCGGCATTTAGTTGTGATCGGAGACCTCCCTCAGGACGGTCAACAATCCAGTATTTACCCGCTGGTACAGGCCCCTCTTTAGGAATCATTCCACAGGCACCACGATTACGATAAGCACCATTGCCAGAGAACGCTAAAAACGTTCCCACACCCGGAAAGGATAACGGTGAGTAGTCAGCATCATTAATAACAAACTTTCCATGTAGAGCCATTGATAATCCTTACATCTATAATCCTTTGTGCGCTTATCCTACGCTGGTGAAAAGAAAATGAGCAATAATTTCCCCTGGAAAAAGTCTGAGTTTAAGAAACAGGATGATTATGTTAGCAATAAGTCACTTAACAGATGTAATTAATATGCGTTTATGGCTTGTTATTTAACCTGAGAGTAACAGAGATGTTATAGCTCAACAACCATGTATAAATCACAAGCTTGTAACAAGCTTACTATTAATTAATATTCCACGTGTACTGCATGGCGGTTCGGGCAACAAAGATAGCGAGGTCGCGGAATCGATCCGTTATGGCGTCGGTAAAATCAATATCTCCAGCGATATGAAGAAGGCGTTCTTCGTGGCGCTGGAACATGAGCTGAAGCTTGGGGGTCACGAGCCTAATTCCCTCTTTGTTAAACCGATGCAGGCGGCGAGTGAAGTGGTCGCGGCGAAGATGGCGCTGTTTAGTTCGGTGGGGAAAGCGGCGTTGTATCGGTAAGGGGTTGGTGGGGGATTGGTTGCGAGTTGAGTATGGGAAAGGCACTGATGGATCGGTGTCTTTTTTGGGTTTTGAGAAGTGAGCTTTAAATAAGTATCAGGTCAGTAAGCAACAGCCATCAATGAAAAGAGATCTGCTCATCGCTCTTCTTTTGTATGCCAGAGATCCACGATGTAGATGGCATTATCACGAAGTTCGTAGTGAATCTCGTAGTCATCCAGTATCACCTTTCGAACTTCCCGAGGTTCATATCGAACCTGCTGTATGCCGATTGCTGGGTGTGCCTTGAGGCCAGCACTGCCGGTTATCAGGCAGTCTAAGACATCATCAGCATGCTGGCGGCTGTACTGAAGAGCAAAACGGTAGATGCGTTCCAGGTCATCCTGAGCTTTAAGCGTCCAGTAAATTTCCATTTATCAGCTTTTCTTTAAACGATTACCAAATTCAACAAGGTCAGAGTGACTTACTACACGCCCGGCATCTACATCGGCAAGACCAGCCTGAATGCTCTGATGACGCCGTTCCCTTTCAGCCAGCATAGTGGTCAACGCTTCCTTGATGATCCAGCTTTTAGAACGATCCAGCTCCACAGCCAGATTTTCTACAGCATTAGCCAAATCGGTGGGTATCTGTGCGCTAATGGTCTGTTTTGTAAGAGAACCCATAGAGATCACCTCTTTTAATAACAGTTAATAATTTTTATTAAGTCTAGCATGGGTTTGTCTATAAAAACATCAGAGCTTATTTTGCGGGCAGCATCCTGAGGTTTGTTTCGCACTAATTGTCACCTATGGACTGGTCTGATAAATGACTATGCGATCTCACTATATTGGGCGGACACGAACCTGATTCAATGTTTACGAAACCGATGCACGGGCGATCGTCCTCGTCAGCCGGGTTCTTGCTGGCAGAGCGTTTGATTACAGCAGAGTGGCTGGGTCGGTGGAGGATTAAGGGTGATAAGGTTTAGTTACTTCCCGTCTGAAACGTCAGCTGGCGGCGCTGAAAGAATAGCGCAGCGTTTATCCAGTAGCGACTCAACGGAAGCCCGATTGCCCTTATCCCAGCCGCGCCGGGTGGTTAGGAGGATAAACCCTTTTTCTCCCGAAAACGTCGCCGGGATGAGCGCCACACCAGACTCTGCCAGCTGCGGCGGGGACAGCCGGAAATGGCGTGCCACGGAGGCAACAGGATAGATCCCCATCGCCGTAGGCTGCATAACGCGGCGGGCATAGTAGGTGTGGTTCATCAAACGGTCGGGCAAGGGTCGCCAGTCATTATTAATATAGGGCCGCTCGGCCTGAAGCTGGCGATAGACATCTTCCCGCAGGCAGGTCAGATGAATATGCAGTTGATTCTGGCTGCGGCCATAAGCGGAATTCAGCGCCATGCCGAGCCGATCCTCAGGCACTTCAGCGCCATAGGCCGCCATCAGACGATAGCGCATTAACCAGGTGTAGCCGAAATAGTCAGGACGTCCGGGGCGCGACAACGCAATGCTCTCAATGCCGGACATTGCCACCGTGGGCACCAGAATAAAGTGCAGCCTGTGGCGAGGATTCTGGATGATGCTGTAGCCCTGTGTGCTGTCTTGCGGCAGATAGATTTGCTGGCAGGGAGCCGGATCGCGACGATAGTGATAGTTGTTCATGCAGAGGTCATGCGTTACCGTCCACAGCGCGTCAGAGCGGGCGCATCCTGTCAGCATCAGCGCGATGACCAGCGGCAGAGACCTGCATTGCCACAATAATTTCCCGTTCAGCCGACTCAATTATTCAGAACCCTGGTCAGCTCAACCTCATGGGTTGTGGGATTAAAGTACAGATAGAACTGATCCCCATCCAACTGATCAGGCCTTGCCCATATTTCCTTCTCGCCCAGACTGCGATTTTGCTTCACGTATCCCAGCTTTTCGAGATAAGCCTGCAGCGATGCAGTATCTGTAGCCCCCTTAAATATGATGCTATTTGAAGGTGAGTAACCGTCGCCAGGGTGCGCTTCAAAATAGTAGTTGTCCGTTATACGCGGCGCGTTTTCAATGTCCTTGTCTGTCAGTGTGTGATAGCTGAAAAAGTCATTTTCTTTGTAGACAGTCGTTTCATCAGAGCCCGATGCAACAAACCAGACAAACAAGCCAATGAGAATGAGGACGGCGGCAGCCACAAGTGCGGACCACTTAAACAGGTTTTTCATTGCCTCGCCGCCATGAATAAGAGTGATGTCCCATCATTGGTAACTATCTTAACTACCGCAGATGTGAAGTCGTTAAGCCTGGCCTGATGACATGCGTGCGTTTATGAGAATCAAAGGGCCGCTGATTTATCAGATTGAACATCATAGGCGAAATAATAACGTTCTCCAGTTGTGAACTTAAACCCGAACACAGGAAGGTACTCACCTTTTGGAATATAAACAGGCTTGTCATCAAAAATTTTGTGAAGAGAGTTGCTTTTATCGCTGTTGATTTGAATGGCAGTAATCCTTTCTTGTGGCTCCAGTGGCGACACCACACAAACTTGCTTGTCTTTGATAAATGCCGTTGTAGATTCTCGCTCCACCATTCGGTCGCCAGGCCCAGGGCATCCCGTTAAGAAAAATACGACACCCAGCATCATCTTGTTTTTCATGATTAACGCCCCTTCCCTGTTACGATTTTCTGATAAAGCGAGGGGACATCCTGCAACATATCATTGCCCCTGTACATCCCCATGCGCCCTGGCCTCTGATAGAAAAACCACTTATCAATCCCATAAACCAGTAGTAACCAATAGTCAGCTAAAATAGAGACTTGCTGTTCAGGAGAGTAATCAGGTTACTGGCCTACTTACACGACCTGATGTGCCTCCTGCTGATTAACACTCGCTTGTCATCACCTATATGACCAGTGAAAGCGCAGGCGTTAAGCCGGCTGCAGGGTTGACCTGAACGTTTGCCATCAGGCCCTATGTCCGAAACCCACAGGGGTTAGCACAGCAGAACTGACGACCCGATAACGCCGGGTAGCCGAAGGGGTGCATGAGCATCAGGATTTAAAAACAGTCAGCAGTCAGATACTGACTCGGTGTCTGTTTAATTACTCCTGCCAGCATGAGTTTTGTTATGAAAAATGCTGCTGTCGGTTCACTCCAGTCAATAATAACTTAAAATCGCGAATCATTATTCGAATGTTCCTGCTGTCCCCACAGATTTTTGTGAATCCCGATAATTCATCTGTAGTCTTGTAAGCTGCTCTTTCCATCCGTTTTGTAAAGCAAAAATATCAAGAATATTGCTGGCAGATGTCGTTTGCACTGTACTTTAACTGGTTTAAAATACGATTAGCAACAGCTAACGAAGCGGATTATACTGGTTTATCCACTCATCCCGGAGGTAGATACTGACGTGAAGGATACATACTACAACGATACAAGAATCAATTTGTTAATCCAGAATGAACTGAATGCGTTCTTTGAGGATTACAAGGGTGTTATCTATGCCTACGCCATTATGAACAAGAAAGACCCTTCACAGATGCGTATTATAAATAACAACCCTGAGTGGTTTGATATATACCTTGAAAGAAAATATCAGTTTATTGATCCTGTCATTATTCAGAGTTTACGTTGTGTTGAAGATTTTTTTTGGGAAAACAACGTCATTCTGTCAGGCGGCTACAATCTCACGCGAATTTTCAATGAAAGCTTTCAATATAATATTTTCCAGGGACAGACATTCCCTCTGCATGACTACCTGAACAACCTGGCTTTGCTATCCATTATCAGTCAGAAAGATTCTGGTATCGACATGGAAAAAAATCGTTCAAAAATAGTTAGCTTTCTTATTAAATTACATCAGAAGACGCTTAACTTATACAGTCAACACAATCAGAAAAAGAACGTCTTTTTGTCACCGCGTGAGCGGCAGATACTTAAGTGGGTCGGCGCCGGGAAAACATACGCCGAAGTTGCGGTCATTTTATCTATTGCGGAACGCACCGTAAAATTTCATATGGGCAACGTCATGAAAAAGCTCGGAGTGAATAACGCCACACATGCGGTAAAACTTGGAACGGAGCTCCGGCTGCTGGACAACTGAGCCAGCGTTACTGGTTAAAGATGGCGTAAATGCCGGGACATCTCACGAAGCCAGCCACTGGCTTTGTCCCTGGTGATAATATCTTCCACGATGCTCATGCTGGCAGGCATGAAAATGTAGTAGATAACTTCCCCTTTTTCAGAAAGGCCTTTTTGAATAACTTCTATTTTCCAGTTTGCATGGCGAAATATTGCATACATGCCGCGACTTGCCACAGCGTACATCCCCCGATAGTTTCTCTTCATGCAATAAAAAATCATTGCAAGGAATAACACTTTACTGGCGGGCAAGCCATGAAGGCCTGCAGAGTCACGTCTTTCTTTATCTAAAAACAGCCGGCTAATCTCACAGCAGGGGATATCTGTGGGGAGACCACTTATACCCTCGAAATATTCATGAAAAATTTCGCTCATCATCGTCGGCTGCGTCGAATCTATAAACCGTGCACCACATAGCAACTTCCCGTTATGTATGCCCAGCAGGTAAGTCGTATTTTCGTTGTCAAATTGATCCTTTTCCATGCCGTCAATGCATTCGACTTTCCAGTCGAGCCTCTCACGAAATGTTTTTCTTCTGAGCCGGTAGAGTTCGGTTGCTAATTCTGGCGGAAATTCATCGTAATCACGCAAAAAAAACTCAATAGCAGAATTCATTCATTCATTCCTGATAATCACACATGGGAACCATTACCCCTGTCTTTTAAGACAGCTTTTATTACACCTGCACAGACCCTATACTTAAAAAAGTACCTGACCACCAGGCACTCACCATGCTTAGCGGTCAGGAGGTCAAAGACCAAGTCAACACCAGGGAAAACCCACCCGCGATTATCTGATATTTCAGGTACCGGGTACAGAGTGCAATAAGCGCTCAAACGATAATTATATTAAAATACGAAAAACATCAATTAACTATAGTTTAATTATTGCCCTTTATAATTTTAAGGGGCAAGCTTTCCTGTTGAATTGACTAAAGCAACTATTATCTAATCTGTGATACAGGTTAACCGGGGGTTTCCCCGCCTGACACTAATCAGTTGCTGAAGACATCGCCGCCAAACTGTTCAGCCGTTATACGAAACCCCTCACTATTATCGTTACAGATACCGCCAGCAGCGAGTAACGGCCGACGTTTTTGATGTTAAGCGTTCCGTAGGTTACTGGGTGGCTGCCTCCCGCCTCCCACGCTGAGCTGCCTTAATGAAGTTGGCGCAGGTTTTCCGTCAGAGCGTCGGTGATCGCGCTTACTCACTGCAGGATTAAACGCACCGATAATGTTTTCGCTCCACCGAATTTGAAGACATTTTCATTGCCGCAAATTAACTTACCGTTGTCGTCAATGTAAAACAGCCCGGCGGACAGAACAGACACATCATTCAGGCATACCACATCACCACACTCTATCATGGCTTTTAGTTGTTCCTTTGACCGCTCTCCGTGTCTGGAAAGCGTTCCGGATTATCTATCGACAGGCAAATCAGACGGTTTTCTGGCAGGCTCAATCCCGTATAAGCATCCCTGTGTTGTCTCTTTCATTCCCAGGGGGATAATCGGACTGCAGGAAAGTGAATTAAATAATCTGGCAACGAAAACCCGATGTCCCGGTGGAGGTATACCAGAATACAGTGAGCAGGTTACAATGCAACTCAATCAATTGCGCATGCACGTATTTTTTGGCAAGAAAATCTACGAGTTAGCCGTACATGTCATAATAATTTAATGCACAATGTGAGAGGATTTACATCATTCAATTTATAAGTAATTTTTTAACTTCTGCCAGAATTAATTCACACCTTATAAAAACCATTTCTTAATGTTACTTTTCCTCTCAATCGCTCTGACTATAATCTGATAACCAATGAGTGTTACCATTGTACATATCACTAATAGCGCAATCCCCACGAAACCCTCGATATCACGCTGATTAAATAGCTTTGCTAACTCTGTCCAAAACTGCTGCTCTCCTTGTGTCGATGGATCTGACGGTCTTACCAGAAGGAACGTCATTACAAACAAAGATACTGCGATAAGGATTCTAAACCCCGCTGGGACACGTTTTGCTTCCATTTAAAACCACCTCAATTGTGCCAAAAGACATTAGTCCATTACGTAATTTCACTTGTGAAGTAGAGAGCAATGCTTGCCGAATAGCGATGAAATCAGTTCTGTGTTGCAAAGTGATACAACCTAAAGATACACCAAGAGGCCCGCGAGGATGTAGTCTGAAACTCCCTCGTTCTACATTATTAACCCACATATGGTCATCTATCCTTCCATCATAACGATACAAAGCAAACCATTCATACTTGATAACTGGCGTTGAAGTAGGCCATGAGTAGAAATCATGCAAGTCAGTTCGGATTATACCTTTCCAGCCACCGCTTGGGCGCTTAACGATGTGATATAAACCATCAGGTATTGGCCCGTTGTCTGGAACTGCAATGCATCCTGCACGATTGCGATATTCCCTGTTACCAGAGTACGCCATAAACGTCCCTATCCCATACATGAGTAAAGGTGAGTAATCTGCATCATTTACAGTGAAAATTCCTTTTAATGCCATGTCTGGCTCCTTCTACTTTGATCATTTTATAGATGAGTGTGATTTATCATAATGCCTCATCATAAAATGAAAATGATCTGCGTCTAATATTCAACACAATCATGAGTTAGTGACATATCTAATATTTACTGTATTTCTATTTCGCCAACGTGCTGAAAAATCTGATAGACTTTGATAACTCAGTGCTGAATATAGATAACACTCTTTATAATTCTACCGCCAGATTTCCTGCACCAGGTTTAGAAAGTAGCTTTGTGAATAGTATGCTTACGGAGAGTGTCGGGGCAAAAAAATCGGCTCTGGCCTCACGAAGGATGCTGATTTGGAATGCCATTTTTATACGCACGTCTTCAAATTTCCGATGAAGACAGCACTAACATTGCAATATGTTAATTAATGGTAAGCAGGTCAAAACCAGTCAAAGTGATGGCATTCTGTTCGCCACGTAATATTTAATATCATCGTAAGCTGGCGATGACCGCTGAAGATGGTCAGGTATTGAATACTCGCTTCGATCAGGGAATGGGATACTGTGCATTAACTTTGTATCACAGCGGTATAGCTTTAAGTTCAGCGATAACGTTTCTTTGCGGTCAGGTAATAAGGCGCTGGTCTGCAAGGAGGAAAATGTGGTCAACAGCGAAGAAAGTTAGGCAACTGATGTATTTGTGGAAGTGATCGCATCCTGATAGTTAACCGCTCCCGATGCGATATCGGGAGCGTCTTTCCATTCAGACGACTTTCTGTTTACCGGCAATGACCTGAATAAACTCCTGAACCTGCTTTTGTTTCCGCGCTGACAGCTTGCATACCTGGCGTAGAGACTGCATCAGTTCGCTCTCCTGCCGGGCGGTGAGCACAATACAACCTTCCATTACCTTTACATCTACTGCTGTGCCCGTGGCAAAGCCGGCTGCTTCCAGCCATTGTCCTTTCATAGTGATAGCGGGTATACGGCTGTAATCCGGATAGCGGCTTGCATAGCTAACGGTTAATTGCCGGTTATCTGCAGGAGAGACTTCTGGTTCAGTCGGTTGTGCAATAGAATGGGCGTCAGTCATGATTACTATTCCTTCTAAATAGTGATTGTGATTAGCGGCGCGGGTGTGTTGGCGCACATCCGCGCCGCGCTAAATACCTGTATATATCATCAGGAAAGAGAAGAAAAGTCCAGCTAAAAACAGAGTGAAATAAGTAAGTTATAAAATCATTTTATTATAAATCGTAAGGTTTATCTGGCAGGAAATAATAAGAAACACGCCAGAAAAATTGCTCAAGAGCATTAGCCCTGGATATCATAAAATCACCAACAGCTATTTTTCCTGACTCAATAAATAGAGAGTTATCAGGGAGAGTTTAACTTTCTTCCTCATTGTATTCTACCCAGGTTACTGCACTACTCCTTACAATCTCATATTGTTGCTCATGAGATGGTGTTTCAATACATTTAAGAATTTTCCCGGCCTCAATTTTTCAGTGTATGGCTTAAAGCCGATTTATCCCAATTATCGAGGTTAAAATTGTTGCCGTGATTCAGTCAGGTTTCCATTTAATGCTGCAGCCAGTACAACTCACTCAAACCAATACCTTCAACCCATGCTTCTGCACTACGGTAAGCAATTTCAGCGATAATCCACCTGGACGCTTTACCCCACTTTCCCATTTCTGCACCGTTGACACACTGGTGTTCAGATAGCTGGCAAAAACGGGCTGGCTGACGTTCAGCTTCTCACGCAACGCCTTAATCTCGATGGGTTGCAGCTCATCCACATTGTTGAGGCACGCTTTATCAAAGTTGCGCATCTTTTCCTGCGGGATAGCATCGACGCTTAATAATCCAGAAGCCGCGCTGTGGATGGCCTCAAATGCAGGACTGTTAAATTTACTTTTTGCAGTCATGGCAAATCTCCACCAGTTCATTCCTCTTAATCAGTGCCGTGATCTTTTCATCGCTAAGAGCAGCATAGTGCTTTGCTAACTCGCGAAATCCGGCCAGCTCGCGATTATCAATATTTGCCATATCCTGTTTGTCATAAAGGAACGTGTAAAACCAGTGCTCCCCACCTTTCGCCAGGATAATGGCGCGATCGAGATTCTGGTTCAGGCGCTTCTTGTAAACACCACCACCAGGATGATTGGTATTTTTCCTGTATGACCTCTCTGTTAGAGGTGCCAGACAATAATTTACATGTAGTCCCAAAATACCTTTTGATTAGTCGCCTGAATATCGCCAGACACTTCACTCTTCTTAAATGAAGGGATAGTCTTAAACCTCACTCAACATCGGTCGTTTTGTAAGCTGTGTGCAATGGTAGCGCTAATAGGGACATTATGCTTCATCACTATCAGGCAAAATCAGCGAATGATATCTACCTTGATGACTTTCCCGACATCATCCACCCGGATATGGCAGTGCGTTACCTTGAGGAGACCGCTCGGCCAAATAGAATCATCCGGGAGTGGGATTTACCGGGCAATTATGGTCTTTTTGTCAGCCGATATCGTCAGTTCCACTTTCAGCAGCCCTGGATGGCGTACCGGGACGTGCTGGATGACATTCGATCCGGGAAGGTTGTTTTACTGGGAAATGACGCAATTGGTCATGTCATAACGGGGGTGCAAACATCCTCTGGCAACCTCCGAAATGACCTGCCTTTGTTTCTCCACTCCCGGCTTAGCTACCTCATCACACATCAACTAAAACGTCCGGTGTACTGCGTTCTTCCGTCAGCACCCATTCAACATGCTCAGGCTGCAAAAACCATCAACAGTAAAGCAGCGGGTCGGCTTCTGGCCGCTGGGGGTGTTTACAACGGCAATATTGAGGGATTCAGGAAGACCGCAGAGCAACTCGGCGGGGATGCACCAGCGGGTTACGAACAGGTCATGGATAACAAGGGGTTACTTATCACCGGTGCATCTGTTGCTGCCGGGCTAACAATGGGAAGAATGCGATTTCCTGAGTTAGAGAAACCAGAAGTATTCGGGGCTAAAGGCACATTTACGTCAAGAACATTTGACCCAGAAAAAGCAGGTGGGGCAATAGAGCACCTGACAACAGACGGAATAAAAATCACTCATGAAGGGATTCAAATCGTAGAAAAACACATATCACGGTTTGATCCCGATCCTGGCAACGACTTTATGGTTTCCAGATTGAAAAAAATTGCAAACGGTGAAATACCTCCTGAAAAAGTAGACTTGAATTACTATACTCATGAGTGTCGAGAATATCAGCGTTACTGTAATTTAGGTTGGGAAACAGGCAGGCCAGCCGATGACATTGAATCTTATGATTTATGGAACAACACGCACACTGCAACTCTCGAAGATTATAGAATAACTGGCGATGACCTTTATCATCCGGATGCCCCATCATGGTAAACAACACTGAACTAAACATTCTTAAGCTGTTAGCTTCAAGAAATGACGTAAATTGGAATTGGTATAATCTTGATCGCGCTATGTCAAAGCGAAAAATGGATGGAGTGGGTAATGTTGCACGGCTTATTAGGGGCTTATCCGAAGCGGGATTAGTTGACATAATACCAAGAACCCCAGCAGGTATGGATCACTATCAGATATCAGAGCAAGGCTCTCGACTTCTGGAAGAACTTGATCATCAAGATTTAATCCAGACCGATTTATCATAACAGTCGTTTCAGGAACCGCCTCAGAAGCTCTGTTGGCGGTTCAGCCATTCATTTTTGGTTAATGGCTTGATGAAGTATCTCGCCTTAAAACATTCCGGGAAGGCGTCATTCACACTTGGCATAATTTCTCATGATATCAAAGAAATACGTGTTAACCACTACAAAGCTCAACGTCCTGAAAATCATGGCAGAAAAAGACATAGACTGGACATGGATGATACTGGATCGCACCCTTGCTACACGGGGTATTCCCGGATTTAGCAATGTTGCGACGATAGTAACCAACCTGACGAACGATGGAATGGTAGATACTGTTTATAACGAGACCTCATCAAAACCAAGGTATCGCGTATCTGAGCAAGGACACCAGTTATTGGGGCAAATCGGCAAGGTTATAAACCCATCCGATATCCCATGATTTGTGGCTAATTATTATGGATACGAGACATCTCAGGCTTTGCTGTATGGACCTTCATATAACCATGGCTACGAAAAATCTTTCTTCCGGATCATGTGCAGGTAAAACCTTATCGAAACGGGATGGACCCCAAGATCTGCCTGCATCCATTACCTGATGGGGATTGAGGCAGGTTGATTCAGGCTTTGGAAGCATAAATCCCAGACACAAAAAAAGCCGCCCTTGAGCGACTTTAATTTCCATACCTGGTGCCGAAGGCCGGAATCGAACCGGCACGCCTCGCGGCGGTTGATTTTGAATCAACTGCGTCTACCGATTTCGCCACTTCGGCACTGAAGGGTATGCGGAAAACGTTGAGGATTATACCGTTACCCCCTGTTTCCGCAACCCTTATCGGCAGGCTAAGGTGCAACTGCTGAAAAAAACGTCTTTCGGGTTCTCAGCGACGCTGCGTGACATCCTTGTCAGAAATTCTTCGCTTACTTCGTCCGCTGCAAAGCACTCACGTCAGCCATCAGTTTCACTGGCGTAACAAAAGCGCTAACCCGAAACAGGCTTCACATCCGTTACCAGCGTCGGCAGATCCCAAGTGCCGCCTGCATGGATATAACGACACATACCGGTCCCGCCGTCATAGCTTTTGCGAAAAGCCTTGCCGTCCCACACCCAGCTTTCCTGGCTCATACAGTCACCGATCCCCCGGCCTTTTTGCACATTGGTAATCTCGCCCTTGTCGTAATCCGAACCGGAGATGGTCACCAGCACTGGCTGGCCTTTGAGTTGGTTATCAATGACCCAGTAGCCATATCCTTCGTTATAAGCGGCACGCCAGCAGAGCGCCGAAAGCAAAGCGTGTGTGTCGTCCAGTGGCGTAAGAGTGAGTCCGTCAGTTTCCGGATCGCTGTTTTCTGCAGGTGAATACAGGCTGTCGCACGTGTCATCGTCATTATGATTGACCGTTGCAAGCAGTCGGGTTTTCAGCGCGTCCATTTCTGGTGCGGTCAGCAAACGGGGTTCGCCACTGAGGGTTTTAGCCGCCTGAATAACCGGTGCGGGCACAGCCTTAGCCACGCTGCTTTCCGGTTTACTGCCCTTTTTGGTGAGCGCGCCTGGCGTGCCGATACGGCCCTGTACGTCGTCCGCTTTCAGCAGCACGGCATAAGCGCCCTCGCCGGAAAGCAGGAAAGGCTTTGTGCCGCCTTTAAATTCGACTTTACCGCTGCCTTTGACGGCGCTGATTACCGCAGCGGTCTGGCTGGCAGACAGCCGCCAGTTATCATCAGCCGCCACCAGATCGCCTGCTGATTTTCCATCGATCCACAGTGTGAGCTTTTGCGCCGGCGCGCTGTCATCTTCGGTGTCGCCCAGCGTCACTTCTCCCACTGGCTCCGTTCCAGGTCCAGCGGCACGGGTAAGCAGGATGGAGCCAGAGGGATCCTCTTCTTTGGCATAACCTGCAATGCGACAGGTCAGGGTGTTATCACAAACAACTTCCCAGTCTTTGTGCTCAAGCGTTTTTCCGCTCTGGGCGGCCTGAGCCGACAGGGAGAACGCCGCCAGCACGAAAAGCATCGGTTTATAGTTCACTTTATTCCCTCAGGTTGTATTTCTGATATCAGCACAGGTATCACTCTTTCACCATCGGTGTGAGGGAACCCAAAGCCATTGTTAATCGCCGACGGGCTTTGAAAAAAGGCTACGCCCCGTCCTGGGCGATGCGCCTATCGGGTAACTCTCTCTTTTTTGTTAAGCGCTTCAACCAGCACGCTATGCAGCTGGCCGACAGAGAGATCGCGGATGACAGGCGCAGGAATACCGCGCAGTCGTCTGCAAAGATAAACAATGCCAAAAAAATCGATGCCTTCACTATGGAAAAGATATTCGTTTTCTTTCAGAGAGAACGCCTTCCTGAAACCACCTTCTTCTGCAGAAAAGCTCACGCCGAAAACTTTTTCGGCCTCCTCCAGCAATTCAACACCATCATCGCCGGTAATCCCCAGATCCTTTTCCAGCCAGGTATTTTCATCGATTATTTCACGTCTGCATCCTGCAAAATCTCGGACAAAAGCGATAACGTCAGCTAATGGGGGTTCCATATCTTTGCTCCTGCTAAAGCGCTCCGCACTATCCTGCCAATTTACAGTCGTCCTAAGGTCATTTCCTGCACCTCAGCCGCTGGATTGGCCTCTTTCACGGCGGCAAGAAAACCGGCAAAATCCCGATTAAAAAGGGTGTAGTTGTTCAGGACTCTGAACTCCCTTTCGGTGCTATAAGACCCGGTGACATAACGAACCAGCCATACCCGGCGACTGCTGACTTCAGTTCCGGTGACTTTTATCCTGATAATATTTTCCAGCGGAACTTTGCAAAGTGTTTCGCCTTCACGCTGCTGATACAGGAAGTCGCTGTCATAGTAATAATCTTCCGTGTTCATGCCCAATTTTTTCAATATCGGAGTGTTAGCCGATATCTTTTTCATCTCGCCAGGAGAAGGAGGGAGCCCTTTTTTAAAGGGCAAAGGCCTGAAGAAAGACCAGATGAGCAAAATGATGAACACTAACGACAGCAGTGAAATAATAAACGAAAAAATCTGATGCATTTAAATGACCCGACCTGTTCGGATAGCTCCTGATTATATCGAAGAAGATATGACGCCGTTATCCGTTTTTACTGCCCTGCCCGATCATCTTTCAGTGCAGTACGATCTGTCTGACGCGTACCAGCGACAGAAATTGCTGCGCACCTGCCCCACAACTGAATTGCCTGAATAAATCCGGCGATGGCCCAACGTTTTAGCCTGAGCATCCTCCCTCTACTTACCTCTCACGCTGATGTTGTCTTGATTGCCTTACAGCGCCTGTTCGCCCTTAGAAACGCTCCAAACGCCTCCCCACCTTTACGGTTTACATTTACCTGCATTTGTTATGTGATCCTGTTACATGAATTCCTCGAGCTGTCTCGCAAAACAGGATCCTGCATGCGCTTTTACCAGGCCGATCCCCGCCTTGAAAACTACTGGCGCGGCGTTATCCTTTTTGGCAAAAACGTCGCCACTTATAAATTTGCTCTTGCCCATGCGCTTTACGACCTGAAGCAGCCGGACAACGACCTGATTACGCTGGAAGCGCTGGCCGTGCCTTTTGTGCGGCATTTATGTGCCCACCTGCGTCATGCGCCAAAGCAGATCACCAGCAAAAGCAGCGAGTTTCTGGAGGCATGCAGACAATTCAACGCAGGCGAAATCAGCGAAGAGCAATTAATTGCTATTACCGTTAAGCGCGGGTTCGCTAACGTCATCGATGCTTTTCACAATGTGAATCACGCCGAGATCGACAAACGCTTTTTCATGGATGAACGGCGAAGCCTTAAAGGCATCCGGCTGACGGAGAACTTTTATCAGCTGACGGAAAACGAACAGTTTGCCAGTCTGAAAGCGGAAACGGATGCCAGATGGCGGCTGGTAGAAGAAGCCTGGGCGATGAACGTTTCACGTAACCTGATTGCGGTTGATTATGACGATAATGACAAGATGCTTTTCAGCCGCCAGAGCGGTCGCCGCGTCACCATTACCAGCTGCCGCAGCAGCCTGAACGGCTACCAGAAAGGCCGGTGCTTTTACTGCTTTCGTGCCATTGGCGTGACGGGTGGCGAAGAGAACCTGGCGGATGTCGATCACTTTCTGCCGCTGATGCTCAGCGAGCAAATCGGCAACCTCAACGGCGTCTGGAATCTGGTGCTGGCCTGCCAGACCTGTAATCGCGGCGCACAGGGTAAGTTTGCGCGTATCCCTTCGATAACACTTTTGCAGCGACTGCATGATCGAAACGAATACTTTATTAACAGTCATCTGCCACTGCGGGAGACGTTAATCCGCCAGACAGGCGCAACGCCGATACTGCGGCATAGTTTCCTGCAAAACAGCTGGGATACGGCAAAATTTTCCCTGCTCCACGAGTGGCAGCCAGCGGCACAAGGGGACAGCCTGTTTTGAGCAACGAAGATTATTACCGACAGAATGCTCAACGATTTTTTACCGATACGGCAAGCGTGGATATGTCTGCGCTTTACCCGCCTTTTATTGACTGCCTGCCGCCGGGCGCTCGCATTCTTGATGCAGGCTGTGGTTCAGGTCGTGACGTTAAAGCCTTCAGCGAAATGGGTTTTGCCGTCGAAGCCTTTGATGCCTCGGCGGAGCTGGTTGCGCTGGCCCGCCAGTTATCCGGAAAGCCTGTAGCGCAGATGCGCTTTCAGGATGTGGATGCGGTTGAAAGATATGACGGTATCTGGTGCTGCGCCTCGCTACTGCATGTCTCTCAAGCTGAACTACCCGGCGTCATGACAAAACTGGCCATAGCGCTGAAGCCTGGCGGCGTCGGGTATCTCTCTTTTAAACATGGCCACGGCGAACGGGAAAAGGATGGGCGCAGATTCACAGATATGGATGTGGCTGGCTTACAGAAACTGGTAGACCGGGTAAACACACTCGGCGGTGACATTCTGACTAAAAATAAGATGGGGATAAAAAGAGAGGCTGGCTCTGAGGGCATAATGGGGAACAGGTTCGCACTTGAAACAGAAAAAACCTGGCAGACCGGTGATGTACGAGCGGGACGCGGCGACGAAGCCTGGCTGAATGCGATTATCAGGAAAAAATAACGCAAAAGAGCCAACCTCTCGGTTGGCCCCTTCTTGCATCTTGCATGCTCAGCATCGGGCATCAGCGGTGCCCATTAGCGCCTGTTGTTGTCAGGATAAGCGCCTCAATGCGAGTGGTCGTGCAGTTTATTCCCGACCTTATCCTTCACTTCGCTGGCTTTCTCACTCACCTTCTCAGTCAGGCTCTCTTTGTGGTCACGGTTATGCACCCCTGGCGACTGCGTGCCTGCGGCGGCGGTCGCAGGTTTTACCCCTGCGGTCGTACCCGGCAGTTCGCGCTCCAGACCACCTCGTGCATGGTCGATATCCACTTCCTGACGACGCACCGTGTCGTTAATGGTCTCGGTACGATCGCTGCCGTCGGTACGGACCACCACTTCTTCTTTCACGTGGGTCGTTTTGTTGATTACCGGCTGCTCATGGGTCTCAGCGACCTCGACGGTTTTCTCTGACCAGTCCACTTCACCAGCCAGCGCGGGTTCATTCACCGAACGGCGGAAGATGTCGGCGTGCTGCTCATGCAGCGAGATATCTTCAGATACGGTATCGGTCACGGTATAGCGGCGAACACGAGTAGAGCCTTCGCTCACCAGACGTTTACCCACTTCTACCTGCTCTTCGGCCAGACGCAGAATATCAGCTTCGCTCTCATCACCGGTCAGTGAGGTGCGTCGCGGTTCAACCTGGCGGTCGTTGGTCTCACCGGCAAACTGCTTACCGGCCGTCGTCGGGTTGATGCCCGGCGCGGTGGTGCCATTCTCAACCGAGCTTTGCATACGTGACGGAACGTCCACCGAGTCATGAGAATGGAGAATGGTCATGGCGCGAGCCAGCTTCTCCTCCTCGGTGCGGATAGTCAGCACTACGCCGCCCTTGTCCATCGCTCTGGTGTAAACATCGGCCTGCTCTTTATCAACGGAGTGACCAAACAGACGCTGCCAGATGCTTGGATGGCGGATAGAGTGTCCTTCCTCCTGCAAACGTTCTCCACTGATAAGACTGATGTCCCGATCAGAAAAGCCTGCTTTCACGAGATTTCTTTTCGCGGCCTCTGCCTGAATTGCAGAATCGAACAGTGTTACGATTTTTTCATGTGCCATGATAGGTTCCTCTCTGTTAGCTAATTTGATCGTCATCTCTTTCAACGTTCACCTGCTGCTCACGTCGGGTCACCACTTCCTGAAAAGGAACATTCTCCTGCACTTTTCGGATGTGGATCTCCTCTTTAAGCACCAGCTTTCTGACGATTTGGATTTCTTCCTCTACTACCGGGACAATCAGTACACCGTTCTCTTCCCTGATTTCGGGCATCGTTTCAACAGGTTGCGCTTTCGCTACATGCTCAACCTCAACCTTCTCCCGGTTAAGCAGTGTACTGATGACCTCGTCATGCTCAGTTGTGGAACGGGTAACACGGACATGTCCATCCACAATCTTTTGCTTCGTCAGGGCTATTTGCTCTTCAGCGAGTTTAAGCGTGACCTCTGCATTATTATTGTGCTCTGGCTGTCCAGCCATAATATCGCTCCCGTTAAATTAAATATCTGCCACAACTGCCTGACACAGTGATTAAGCATGAACACTCTGGCTGATTTCGCAAGCCGGAATAATAAAAAACTCCGCTAACTCAATTTAATTACGGCACAGAAAATTGCATCAAAAAACAGCAACCTGGCTTAAATCACCGCTACGCTAAAAATAAAAAAACCTAAAATACATTCAGTTATATAAAAGTAATTCCTCAGGTAAATATTACCAACCCAGACGCAAGCGCTTAGAAAACACGCTATAAGCAAAGCGGTAACTTTAATTTAAACCAGGACAATTCCTGATAAAAATCGCAAGGATATTAAATAATGTTTCCGCGGGATGTACTTATTACTGCCTTCAGAAAATCACTTCACAGAATAATAACACCCACAAGCATCTGAATATTTTATCGCTCTTATTACAGAAGATTCCCAAAGTGCTATTTAAGACGCTTTTTATAAAAGGAAGTCAGGAACTTTCTGCTCTTCAGCCTTTCTTAGGAAAACTGAATAAGCACATACCGAGGTTGAAATGAAGCAAGCACAACGCAGTGCGTGGGGATGGGGACTGGCGGCACTTCTGGTCGCAGGCAGTGCATCAGCGGCAAGCTGGCAGGATCAGCTGAGCAGTGCAGCATCGCAGCTCAGCCAGCAGAACAACGGCAGCACCACCGGCACCACGCAGCAGAATGGCGGCATGTCGCTTTCTACCATTACCAGCATGCTGGGTGGCGGCGATAAAGCGGTCAGCGCCAACAGCATGACCAACGCCGCCGGTGTGATGCAGTACTGTGTCGAACATAACGTGGTGAAAAACAATGTGCAGTCGGTCAAAGATCAGGTGCTGAGCAAGCTCGGTCTGAACACCACCACCGCGCAGGAACAGAAAACCGACTACACCCAGGGCGTGGCCGGTCTGCTGAATACCGGTAATGGCCAGCAGTTGAATCTGCAAAGCCTGAGCAACTCGCCGATGGGTGAGAAGCTGAAAACCAAAGCCTGTGACGTGGTGCTGAAGCAGGGCAAAAACTTTATCTCGTAATCTCCTTCCCTTCTCTCCCCTCTCTGCTCTGAGGGGAGCGTTAAACGCCCCCATGCTGTGATGCCTGACATTCCCTTAACCTGGGGTTGAGCGCTATAGTGTTGTTTTGATTTCTACAGGACAGCACGCATGAAAGGCATCAACATCGCACTTTACTTCGACCCCGATCAGATTCAGGCCTGCGTTCACGAACAGGACGACAGCTATGTCACCAAAAAATTCGAGTATGACGATGGCGTGATTGAAGAGATCTACCAGTGGCTGGAGCAGTACGAACCCAAACGTACTCACATCTGCGTGATTGAAAACGAAACCGCCGAGCTGCTGGCCGATGAGCTGGTCGACAGCGGCTTTCGCGTTCATCAGGTTACCATGCATCAGCTACTGAGCTGGTTCGCTACCGAGCCGCCATCCACGCCAGACGGCACGCCAATGCGCGCCATGCTGCGTTTCCTGGAAGATGAACATCCGCGTGAATATGAGTCGCGCACGCCGCAGACCGAAGCGCTGATGGAGATGTTCGACGAGCTGGACGCGCTGGAGATGGTGGATGACGCCGACGATGAAGACGCGCTGCCAGGCGATCTGCTGCGCGCCATGAAGAAGCACAAAATCACCGCCAGCGCTGCGGCCCAGCGTCTGCTGCCGGACATCAATGAGCGTATCCGCGAGCATCTGATGCAGTATCCCGAACTGATGACGCCTGAAATCCTGCAGGACTTCTTTCCGGAACTGCTTGAGGCGCTGGAGCGTCCGAAGCACTAATCACCACGGAAAAGGCGATTTGTCATGCTGGAGTTAATTAAAGCAGTCAGTCTGGGGCTGGTGGTGATCCTGCCGCTCGCCAATCCACTCACCACCGTGGCGCTGTTCCTGGGGCTGGCGGGTGAGATGAACTTCCAGGAGCGCAACCGACAGGCGCGCCAGGCTTCTATCTATGTCTTCGCCATCATGATGGTGGCGTGGTACGCGGGCAGCGCGGTGCTGAATACCTTCGGCATCTCCATTCCTGGCCTGCGCATGGCGGGCGGTCTGATCGTCGCTTTTATCGGTTTTCGGATGCTGTTCCCGGCTAAACCTGCCGGCCATTCTGTCGAAGCAAAGCAGAAACTGGATGAGCTGGATGAAGCCAAAGAGCCGGTGAATATCGCCTTTGTGCCGCTGGCGATGCCGAGTACGGCCGGGCCGGGTACCATTGCGATGATCATCTCTTCCGCCTCGACGGTAAGAAGCGGCGTCGACTTTCCGGCCTGGGTCATCACCGTCGCGCCAGTGCTAATCTTCCTGCTGGTGAGTCTGATTCTGTGGATTTCACTGCGCAGTTCGGGTGCCATCATGAAGCTGGTGGGTAAAAGCGGCATTGAGGCGATATCGCGCCTGATGGGATTTTTACTGGTCTGTATGGGCGTGCAGTTTATCATTAACGGCGTGCTGGAAGTGGTGCGCACCTTTCACTAATCCGGAATTTCCCCTCTCCGAACGGGCAGAGGGGAAAGCTCGATTACTTCAGCGTTTTACGCACTTCAGCAACCTGATCTTTGCTCACCGCTGGCGCGGTGTTGCTCCAGCCCTGACGAATAAAGGTCGCCAGCTGCGCCACCTCTTCATCACTCAGACGCTGACCAAAGCCTGGCATCGCCAGTTTCGACGGGGCCTTCGCGGTGGAAGGCTGCTGTGCGCCGGCCAGGATGGTGTGGATCAGACCGGTTGGATCTTTGGCATTGACGATCGTCGCCTGATCCAGCTCCGGGAAGATCCCCGGTGCGCCTTTGCCGGTCACGAAGTGACAGGCACCGCAGTTATCCAGATAGAGACGCTCGCCTTCGCTCAGGTTCTTCGCGGCAGTGAGTTTCGCTTCCGTTGCCTGCTGCGCCTGCACGTTGTACGCCTGCAATGGCGGGTTGCCGCCCAGGAACTTCAGGTAGGCCGCGATGGCTTTCAGATCGGCGTCGGTCATGTGTGAGCTGCTGTGCTCAATCACCGAGGTCATCTCGCCGCCCACCGCCGCTTTATCGTTACGGCCGGTCTGCAGGTAGTCCACCACTTCCTGCTCGCTCCAGCGTGGCAGGCCACGCAGTGACGGCACATCCCAGTTGTTCAGGCTGCCGCCTGCCAGGAATTTATCGTCACCGCTATCCAGCGCTTTCTCGTTCATGCCCAGACCGCGCGGCGTATGGCAACTGCCGCAGTGGCCCAGACTCTCCACGATATAGGCACCGCGGTTGACCTCTGCTGACGCACCACCAATCGGCTGGAATGGCTTATCCGAGGCGAACGCCCAGTTCCAGAAACGCATGCCCCAGCGCTGGCTGAACGGGAAGCTCAGATCGGTTTCCGGCGGCTGTTCTGCGCTTGGCTGCACGCCTTTCATGAAGTAGACGTAAAGCGCGTGGATGTCGGCATCACTGATTTTGGCGTAATCAGGATAAGGCATCGCCGGATAGAGATGCGAACCGTCCGGTAATACCCCTTTGCGCACCGCGTCAGAGAACTGCTGCTCGCTGTAGTTGCCAATACCGTGCTGCTTATCGGGCGTGATGTTGGTGGAGAAGATGGTGCCAAGGTTCGACTCAATCGCCAGCCCGCCCGAATAGTCAGGCTTGCCAGGCAGTGAGTGGCACGCCATGCAGTCGCCCAGCCGCGAGAGATATTCGCCCTGCTTAATCAGTTGCGCTTCATCTTCGGCGTGAACCGGCAGCGCAAATCCGCTGGCTAACAGCACCGCGTTGGCAAAGATAAAAGATTTCAGTTTCAGCTTATTCATGCGCTTATGCCTGTACCAGTGGGCCGGGATTTTTCAGATACTGATCTTTGATCGCCTGAGCCGCCATCAGGGTGATCGCACCGATGGTATCGGTCGGGTTCGCCTGGAAGTTCTGCGGGAAAGCGTTGCCGCCCGGCACAAAGACGTTATGCACGTCCCAGCTCTGCAGATACTTGTTCAGCGCCGAGGTTTTCGGGTTATCGCCCATTACGGCACCGCCCACGTTGTGGGTAGAGACATATTTGGTCAGATCGAAATCCGCGCCCATTGGCAGGAAGCTCATGCTCATGCTGTCAGGGTTCAGCTCTTTCGCGATATTGCCGACGATGCCTTTCAGGTGCTGCTGCAGCTTCAGCTCATTCTCTTTCCAGTTGAAGGTCATGCGCAGCAGTGGCAGGCCACGGTGATCGTTGTAGTTCGGATCGAGATCCAGATAGATATCGCGGTAAGACTGACAGGTGGTGGTGATGCTGATCTTCATCGAATGACCGTACCACTCCTCCAGACCTTCCTTGTATCCCATGCCCCAGGTCGGCGTGCCTTTTGGCAGCGCGGTGCTGATCGGCGTACCGGTCGCCTGTGAGCTGTGGATCTTCGCGCCGCCGAGGAAGCCGAGGGATGGGCCGTCGAAGTTGCCTGGCGAGATATCGTTGAACATCTGGCCGGTCGCGCCCGCCGTCGCATACGGATTGAAGTTTTTATCTTTGAAGAACAGCGTCGCGCCGCCGTTGGACAGGAACGCGTAGTTACGCCCTACCACACCCTCTTCGGTAATCGGGTTGTAAGGCTTGCCGATGCCGGAGAGCAGCATCAGACGCACGTTGTAGAGCTGGAAGCTGCTCAGCACCACGATTTTCGCTGGCTGGAAGCACTCGTTGCCCTGTGCATCGATGTAGATCACGCCTTTCGCGGTTTTCTTATCATCGTTCAGC
This sequence comes from Pantoea sp. PvP021, assembly GCF_054056055.1. Lineage (NCBI taxonomy): Bacteria > Pseudomonadati > Pseudomonadota > Gammaproteobacteria > Enterobacterales > Erwiniaceae > Pantoea > Pantoea sp. PvP021. The sequence goes on from NZ_JBSRXX010000009.1 coordinate 148,696, forward strand.
ACGACCTTGATCACTTCCGCATTCACTTCATAGGAGAAGTTCGGCATACGCTTCAGTGAATCCATTACGGCGGTCTGCGGCGACGCTTTGGAATAGTTCAGGCAGGGATATTTACTGCAGTAGCCGCAGTAGTTGCACGGCGCGATCTGGTTGCCGTACGGGTTTTTCCACGCACGCGACACACAGGCCGACGGGTTCGGGAACGGATGGTAACCGAGTTTGGTCGCCACCTCTTTGAACATCACGTTGTTCAGCGTGTCATCCAGCGCAGGCAGCGGATAAGGCTCAGAACGCGGGCCTTCAAACGGATCGCCGCCTTCCAGAATTTTGCCGCGCAGGTTGCCGGTGTTGCCCGACTGGCCGCAAATCAGTTCGAATTTGTAGTAGTAAGGCTCGATCTCTTCCCAGCTGAACGGGAAGTCCATCACCCGCATATCATCCTGCAGAATGCCCGGCTTGTAAGCCTCGTCGACATAGGTCTTCAGTTTGATATCGGTCGGTGTCGGACGGATCAGTACCGCCGTCCAGTGCAGGCCGGAACCGCCTACGCCGGTGCCCGGTGCAAACGCACCCCATTTACGGGTTGGCAATGCCGTCTGGCTGCTGTTGTAGCGGACGGTGACCGCCACTTCGGCAGGGGTGGCAAACACTTTATTGCGCACCGCATAGGCGTATTCATCCGCCGGTTTCGGGTAGGCGAACTCGTCATAATCGCGATCGCCGCCGCGCTCAAGGGCGCGCACATCCAGACCTGCCAGTGCCAGCTCGATGCTCATCAGCGAGCCTGCCCAGCCGAGGCCGCAGACCACGACGTCGACTTCTTTTTTAGTAACCTGTGCCATGATAATCCTGTTTCAAATACCTGATGTGGACGCGCCCTACGCGCGTTCGCCCTTCACACTGACCGGACCCAGCGGATAAGGAACGTTGTGCTGTTTCACCCATTCGGTGAAGCTGGCACGCGCGCCGGGGAAGCCGATGGCGATCCAGGCTTTCATGCCTTTATTACCGCCGTACATCGGGTCAGCAAGGTAGCCATGCTTGGTATCGGAAAGCAGCTGGCTGAAGAAATGCGCAGGCTTAAGATCGGCTTCGCCCAGTGCGGCAAAGTCGATCTCGTTTTTGTTTACCTGGGTAAGCACCGCATCTTTCTCTTCCAGCGTCAGCGCATGAAACGCTTTCTGATGGGTGTTCTGCGACCACTGATTAATCAGCCGGATACCGGTCTGATACATCTGCTGTGGGCGGAACGGGATCTGGTAACCCATGGTTGCGGGCGCCTGCGTATTGAACGGCCCCTGCATGTAGATTTCGCTGCCAAACGCTTCGCTGTGCAGCTGCTGATCGATAAAGATCGGCACGTTAGTTTCCAGCGCGCCCGGCGCTTTGCCTTTGCCGCCTGCCGGAATCAAACGGTCAGTGGCAGCCAGGATAAACTGCCACTCATCGGCACTAAAAAAGATCGGTTTGTAATCGGCTAACTCCGGTGCGGCCATCTCTGCCGCCTGTGCCGCAGTAATGCCTTTGAAGACCAGTTCACTTAATGGCAACGCCAGCAGTGAACCGAGCAAAAATTTACGCCTGGTGGTGGGTTTTTCTAAAAGCATATCCGCACGACTCTCATCTGCTAAATACCCGCTTTATTTGTTATGAAGCTGAAAGGCTGAGTGCAGGCGGAAAACTCCCCGCAGAGATTAACGCACGCGGCACAGACGACGGCAGAACAGACAAGGGCAGGTAGAATTATGGTTCGGTGACTAACGGAACTTATCGGTTAATAACCTGGCAATCTTAGGGATATAGATATGTCTGGATGTAAAAATTGAATTTAAGATGTGTCTTAGTAAAAGTTTATCATGGTGTTGCGAAAGGGTTGCGTAGAGGTAAAAGATTTACAGCGCGGAAATCGGGGGTAAAACCGCATAAACATCGGGTATTTAACTCTTTTAACGCAGGAATGAGGGTTATTATTTTCGCCCTGTCATCATCACGCCAGATAACCGATAAAAAAATATCATACTTCCATACAAGAGAATCATTCTCATCGTTAACACTATAGTGACTTTGATAGTCATACAATCAGACTGTGCGCAATTTGTGATCGGCTGAGTAAAACCGGCTTTATTCCGCCCACTGTAAATGACAATGAAATAATGACTGACCGTCATTATCTTATTTTGTCTCTTTGCCTGAATGACTACGCTAATAATTGTGCAAAGCTCATAAGAAACCCGCATTTGGAGATTATCCGGCGCCCGATAGAGTAGAGCTATCAACGACTCAGGATAACCCTCCATGCGAAAAACACTCTTGTCCCTGTTTACGGCTCTGGCACTGGTTCACCCGGCTCACGCCGCCACGCCTGGCGACACCCTGGTGATTGCCGTTCCGCTTGATGGCATCATCAGTTTCGACCCGGCTGAAAGTTTTGAGACCGTCAGCAACAGTAGCCTGCGCAATATCTACCAGACGCTGCTGGAGCCGGATCATCAGAATCCGCAGCAGCTCTCGCCGCTGGCTGCCACGCGCTGGCAGGCAGGCAAAACGCCTCACAGCCTGGTGTTTGATCTTAATCCACAGGCCCGCTTCGCCAGTGGTCATCCCGTGACTGCACAGGATGTGGTCTTCTCATTAACCCGCGCGGTAAAACTCAATAAAGCGCCCTCTTTTATTCTGGGTGAATTTGGCTGGACGCCAGAAAATATCGATCAGCAGTTCACGGTGATCAACGACCACCAGCTTGAGCTGCGCTGGCCCGCTGAGATCGGCAGCGATCTGGCGTTGCGCCTGCTGACCGCACCGGTCTCCTCCATCGTCGACAGCAAACTGGCACAAGAACACGCCAGCAACAACGATTACGGCAATAGCTGGCTGAAGGTGCACTCCGCCGGCAGCGCCGCCTATGCCATCAAACAGTTTGTCCCGCTGCAGGCGCTGGTGCTGGAAGCCAATCCCAACAGCATCCGGAAGCCGCATCTGAAGCGGGTATTGCTGAAAGGTGTGGCCGATCCGGGCAGCCGCCGTCTGCTGATCCAGCAGGGTGATGTGGATGTCGCCTATCAGCTCGGCCCGGATCAGATTACCGCGCTGAAGAACACCGCCAATGTGCGTATTGATGCCTTCCCGTCCAGCCTGGTTTATTACATCGGCTTTAATACCCAAAGCCCGCAGCAACCGGCGCTGGGGAATCCGGCGCTGTGGCAGGCGGCGCGTTGGCTGGTTGACTATGACAGCCTGGCCAACCAGTTGCTGAAAGGTCAGTACCGCATTCATCAGAGCTTCCTGCCGGACGGCTTCGATGGTGCGCTGAACACGACACCGTTCCATTACGATCTGAAAAAAGCGCAGGCGATACTGCAAAAAGGCGGCATTAAACCTGGCACCCATATCGCGCTGACGGTGGTGAACCAGCCGCCTTACATTGATGTGGCGCAGGCACTGCAGGCCAGCTTTGCCAAAGCGGATGTGCAGCTTGATATCCAGCCGGTGGCGGAATCGGAGCTGTGGAGCAAAATGCGCAGCCGTGACTTTCAGGCCATCTTTACTTACTGGGGCGCGGACTACATCGATCCCAATACCAATGCCAGCACCTTTGCCTATAACGTGCCGGGCGGCGGCAAAACCCTGGCGTGGCGCGTCGGCTGGACGATTCCGGAGCTGAGTGCACAGACCCGCGCCGCCGCCGTAGAGAGCGATGCGGTGAAACGTCGCAACCTCTATACCGGGCTGCAAACCCGCATCCAGCAGGATTCGCCGTTTGTCATGCTGTTACAGGGCGCAACCCAGGTCGCGGTGCGCAGCAACCTCAGTCACCTGCAGCAGGGCATCGGAGTCAGCCTGCTCAATTTTGAAGAGGTGCAGAAGTAAACCACTGTTGCAGGCCGCTGCTCCCCGGGCAGCGGCCTTTTTTTGATGAATAGTTCTCCTCCTGTGCCGCTCCGGCTTGCTATCCTTCAGGCATAACCCAATGCCTGAGAGTGGAAAATCATGACTTCCCCGCTACTGATTGCCCGTACGCCAGACGTCGAACTTCATCTGTTGCCGCAAATGGCCAACCGCCACGGCCTGATCACCGGCGCGACCGGCACCGGTAAAACCGTTACGCTGCAGAAACTGGCTGAATCGTTCTCCGCCAGCGGCGTACCGGTCTTTATGGCTGACGTTAAAGGCGATTTGACCGGCGTGGCGATGGCTGGGCAGTCCAGCGAAAAACTGCAGGAGAGGCTGGCGAAAATCGGCGTCACCGACTGGCAGCCGCAGAGCAATCCGGTGGTGCTGTGGGATATCTTCGGCGAGAAAGGCCATCCGGTTCGCGCTACCGTCTCCGATCTCGGGCCGCTGCTGCTGGCGCGGCTGCTGAACCTGAATGAGGTGCAGAGCGGCGTATTGCAGATTATTTTCCGCATCGCCGATGACCAGGGTTTGCTGCTGCTGGACTTCAAAGATCTGCGCGCCATGACTCAGTACATCGGTGACAACGCCAAAAGCTTCCAGACCCACTACGGCAACATCAACAGCGCCTCGGTCGGCGCCATCCAGCGCGGGTTACTGACGCTGGAGCAACAGGGCGCGGAGCACTTCTTTGGTGAACCGATGCTGGATATCGCCGACTGGATGCGCGTCGACAGCAACGGCAAAGGCGTCATCAACATCCTCTCTGCTGAGAAGCTCTACCAGATGCCAAAACTCTACGCCACCAGCCTGCTGTGGCTGCTGTCGGAGCTTTATGAGCATCTGCCGGAAGCGGGCGATCTCGATCAGCCAAAGCTGGTGTTCTTCTTTGATGAGGCGCACCTGCTGTTTACCGACGCGCCGCCGGTGCTGCTGGAGAAAATAGAACAGGTCATGCGGCTGATCCGCTCCAAAGGGGTCGGCGTCTGGTTCGTCACCCAGAACCCGGCAGATATTCCCGATCGGGTGCTGGGCCAGCTCGGCAACCGCGTTCAGCACGCCCTGCGCGCCTTCACCCCTAAAGATCAGAAAGCGGTAAAAACCGCCGCCGATACCCTGCGCGCCAATCCGGCGTTTGACAGCGTCGAGGCGATTCAGGCGCTGGGCACCGGCGAAGCGCTAATCTCCTTCCTGGATGCCAAAGGCAGTCCGTCGGTGGTAGAACGGGCCATGGTGATCGCCCCCGGCTCACGTATGGGTCCGGTCACAGGCGATGAACGCAACGGCCTGATCAACCATTCACCGCTCTATGGCAAATATGACAACGAAGTTGATCGCGAATCGGCGTTTGAGAAGCTGCAAAAAGGGTTTCAGGCCGCCAGCGATCAGGCCAGTGCGCCTCCGGCGAAAGGCGACGATGTCGCGGTAGATAACGGCATTCTCGGCGGGCTGAAAGAGATCCTGTTTGGCCGAACCGGCCCGCGCGGCGGCAAGCACGATGGCGTGGTACAGACCATGGCGAAAAGCGCCACGCGCCAGATTACCAATCAGATCATCCGCGGCGTACTCGGCAGCCTGCTGGGTGGTCGTCGCCGATGAAACCGGCTCTCTCCTAAGATCAGGATATGGATAAACAACACGAACTGAAACGGACGAAACGTCTGGCGCTGCTGCTGTTACTGCTGGCTGCAATTACCTTTATCGTTACGCTTTTTCTGCCGCCCGGCTTCTGGGTCAGCGGCATAAAAGCGATTGCGGAAGCTGCGATGGTCGGCGCGCTGGCGGACTGGTTCGCGGTGGTCGCACTGTTCCGGCGCGTGCCGGTGCCCTTTATCTCGCGTCATACCGCCATCATTCCGCGCAACAAAGATCGTATCGGTGAAAACCTCGGTCGCTTTGTGCAGGAGAAGTTTCTTGATACCGACTCGCTGCTCAATCTGATTCGCCGTCACGATCCTTCCAACCTGCTGGCGCAATGGCTGAATGCGCCAGGCAATGCTGACCGCATCGGACGTCATCTGCTGCAGGTCATGCGCGGCTTCCTTGATCTGACCGATGATGCGCGGATCCAGACCTTCATGCGCCGCGCAGTACATCGCGCCATCGACAAGGTCGATCTCAGCCAGACCAGCGCCCTGCTGCTGGAGAGCCTGACGAAAAACAACCGTCATCAGGCGCTGCTGGACGCGGCAATCGAACAGCTGCTGAAGCTGCTGCACAAGCCCAGTACCCGCGAGTTTATTGCCATGCAGCTGGTGCGCTGGCTGAAACGCGAGCATCCGATCAAAGCCAAAATGTTGCCGACCGAATGGCTGGGCGAGCACAGCGCCGAACTGGTGGCAAACGCGGTCGATTCACTGCTGGATGATGTGGCGCTGGATCAGGGCCATGAGCTGCGCCTCGGCTTCAATCGGGCGGTCGACAAACTGATCGTTAAACTGCAGAACGACCCGGAAATGGCAGAGCGTGCCGAGGAGATTAAAGGCTGGCTGAAAGAAGATGCCTCATTCAACCGCTACATTGGCGAGCTGTGGAATGATATGCGCAACTGGCTCAAAGCGGATCTCAGCAGCGATGACTCACGGGTGCAGGAGAAAGTGCGCGGTGCAGCCTTATGGCTGGGCGAAACCCTGGCGGCCGACCCGGCATTGCGTGACTCGATGAATCAGCATCTGGAACAGGCCGCACGCAGCGTTGCGCCAGAGTTTGCTGGCTTCCTGACGCGCCATATCAGCGACACCGTGAAGAGCTGGGATGCACGCGACATGTCGCAGCAGATCGAACTTAATATCGGCAAAGATCTGCAGTTTATCCGCATCAACGGCACGCTGGTTGGCGGCACCATCGGGCTGATTCTCTACCTGTTGTCGCAGCTGCCTCAGTTACTCCCGCTGCTGAGCCGATAACCGCCTGGTTTAGCCGGATTGGGGTGGATAGAGGCCAAACTCGGTGATAATGGCGCTAACAAAGCTGCGGATTTTCACCGTCTGGCGGCGGCCCGCCGGGATCAGCACATGCATGGGTCGTGCTGGCCCGGCATAATCGGGCAGCACCTGGACCAGCCGGCCCTGTCTGATCTCTTCAGAGAGAATGGAGGCCGGCCCCAGGGTAATGCCATAACCCTCCAGCGCCGCATGCAGGAGCGCTTTCCAGTCATTCGATCGCATGCGCCCCTGCGGATGCACCTCTTCAACCTTACCGGCCTGGCTGAATACCCAGCGGCAGGGTTTTGAGGGCGACCAGATGCCATAAACGAGACAGGCGTGGTTCACCAGCTCCGCTGGCGTGGCGGGCACACCGTGCCGCGCCAGATAGGCTGGCGACGCGCAGGCTATCAGCCGGTAGGGCTGCAGTGGATGGGCGATGATCGAACTGTCCGCCAGCGCACCAATCCGGATCACCACCTCATAACCCTCTTCAAACGGATCGACCAGCCGATCGCTGAGTTCAAGATCGACCTGCGTTTCCGGAAACCGGTCAAGATAGCGGGTCACAAACGGCGCCAGGCTAAAAGAACCAAACGTGACCGGGGCGCTGACCTTCAGCGTACCGGACGGCCGCTGCTGCATATCCAGCGCGATCGCATCCGCTTCCTGCACCTCTGCCAGCACGATTTTGCAGCGTTCGTAATAGTTGCGGCCCACATCCGTCAGGCTTTGCCGTCGGGTGGTGCGATGCAGAAGCAGCGTACCGAGATGCTTCTCCAGCATGGCGATATGCTTCGCCACCATCTGCGGTGAGATTTGCAAATGCCCGGAGGCGGCGGCAAACGAGCCCGATTCCGCGACGGTAACAAACACGTTCATGCTGGTAAGCCGATCCATGATTCCCTCCTGTTGGTTGTTTATATTGCGTCTGTTTGTCGATTTATTCACCTCCTGTTTTTAATTAAGGTCAGTGCGTGAAACTCATCAAGGAGAAACGTATGAAAATAGGCATTATTGGCGCAGGCTTTGTTGGCCGGGCGATTGCAAAACTGGCGATTCAGGCGGGACATCAGGTGATGCTCAGCAACTCGCGCGATCCACGAACGCTGTTCAGCCTGAAACCGATGATTGGCTGTGAAACCGGCACCGCCACCGAGGCCGCAGAGTTCGGCGAAGTGGTGGTGATTGCCGTGCCGCTCACGGCAACGGAACAACTTCCGGCCACAGAATTGCGGGGAAAAATCGTGCTTGATGCAGTCAATTACTATCCCGACCGCGATGGCGAAATTGAAGAGCTGCTCAATGGCCGCATCAGCACCAGTGAACGGCTTGCCCGCCTGCTTCCTGACAGCCGCGTCACCAAGGCATTCAATGCCATCCGCATGACCGATCTTGAAACTCAGGGCCTGCCGCCGGGCGATGCTAACCGGCAGGCGTTACCGCTGGCGGGAGATGATAGCGAAGGGAAAGCGACCGCCACGGCATTATATGAAGCCTTTGGATTTGATGCGGTGGATGCGGGAGCATTAGCGGAAGGCTGGCGTTTCGAGCGTGCGACGCCCGCCTATTGCGTAGCCCTGAACAGAGAGCAACTCATCAGGACACTGAAAGAGACGACCCGGCACTCCGCATAAACAGGGCATCAGCGCAGAATAAAGCCGCTGAAACCGTATCTTCCAGACGGAGACCAAACGTAAAGCGATGGAAGCCTGCCCTGAGCCTGAACCGGTCATAAAAAAGGCCGCTTGCGCGGCCTTTTCTTTTACTGCATTTATTGCGCTTAGCGCCGCTTAATCAACATAAACATACTGATAGCGAAGAACGCAAAACTTGGCAAAATCGCCCCCAGAATCGGCGGCAGTCCGTAAACCAGGCTCAGCGGACCGAAAATCTGGTCCAGCACGTAGAACAGGAAGCCAAAGCTGATACCGGTTACGACACGCACACCCATCGACACGCTACGTAGCGGTCCGAAGATAAACGACAGCGCCATCAGCATCATCACCGCCACCGACAGCGGCTGGAAAATTTTGCTCCACATATTCAGCTGATAACGTCCCGATTCCTGGCCGCTCTGCTTCAGATATTTACTGTAGCTATGCAGACCGCGAATCGATAACGCGTCAGGATCCAGCGCAACCACACCCAGCTTGTCCGGCGTCAGATTGGTTTTCCACTCGCCACTCAGACTCTGTGAACCGGTAATCTGCTTAGGATCGGTCAGGTTAGACTCATCAACCTGCGACAGTATCCAGCGCTTCTTAGCCGCATCCCAGGTCGCCGTCGCCGCGTAACGCACACTCTGCAGACGACGCTGATCGTTAAAGCTGTAGATGCTCACGCCATCAATTTCGTTGTCGCCTTTAATGCGCTCGATAAAGATAAAGCTATTGCCATCTTTCGCCCAAAGACCGTTCTGCGTCGAGACCAGTGCGCCACCGTAAAGCTGCTGCGCCCGGTAATTACGCGCCATCTGCTCGCCCGACGGCGCAACAAACTCGCCAATCGCCATGGTCAGCAACACCAGCGGAATCGCCGTTTTCATCACTGACAGCGCAACCTGCATGCGGGTAAAGCCCGCCGCCTGCATCACCACCAGTTCACTGCGCTGCGCCAGCGCGCCCAGTCCCAGCAGTGCGCCCAACAGGGCCGCCATCGGGAAAAAGATCTCAATATCTTTGGGAACGCTCAGCAGGGTGTAGTAACCGGCGCTCAGCGCGTTGTAGCTGCCCTGGCCGGTCTTGCGCAGCTGATCGACGAACTTGATGATGCCGGAAAGCGACACCAGCATGAACAGCGTCAGCATAATGGTATTGAAAATGGTTTTACCGATATAGCGGTCAAGTACGCGAAACATCAGACCGACCCTCCGCGGGTAAAGCGGGCGCGAATCCGACGCATCGGCACCGTATCCCACAGGTTAAGGAGCACCGCCAGCACCAGATAGCTGATATTCACCACCCACATCCAGAGCGCCGGATCGAGCCGCCCTTTCGCGCCGCTCGACTTCAGCGAGCTCTGCAACAGGAAGAAAATCAGATAGAGCATCATGGCGGGCAGCATCGACAGCACGCGCCCCTGACGTGGGTTCACCACGCTGAGCGGCACCACCATCAGCGCCATCACCAGCACCGAGAACACCAGCGTCAGACGCCAGTGCAGCTCGGCCTGAAACTCAGGTGTCTTATTCGCGAACAGGTCGGTCAGGCTTGCCTGTTCTGCATCGTTAGGATCGAGCGTTGCCGCTTTATAGCCTACGATGGCCTGATAATTGGTGAAGTCGGTGATACGGAAATCACGCAGCAGAGCGGTGCCCTCAAAACGGGTGCCTTTATCCAGCGTCACCACCTGCGAGCCATCTTTATGCTGCTCCATGTGACCGCTGTCAGCCAGCACCACTGAAGGCCGCGCGTTGCCCTTTGGCCGTAACTGCGCCAGGAACACGTTACCAAAGTTGTTGCCCTTCACATCCTCGACAAACAGCACGGCGCTGCCGTCGCTGGAGGTCTGGAACTGTCCGGCGGCCATTGCTGCCGCACCCGGGTTCGCTTTGGCGTTCTGCGTCACCTCATCCTGATAGCGGGATGACCATGGCCCCAGCCAGATGACGTTCACGGCCGCCACTATCGAGGTAAACAGCATCAGAACCATCGCCGCTTTTACCAGGACGGCCTTACTCAGGCCGCAGGCGTGCATCACGGTAATTTCACTTTCCGTGTAGAGCCGCCCCAGCGTCATCAGGATCGCCAGAAACAGACTTAAGGGCAGTATAAGTTGTGCCATTTGAGGCACACCGAGTCCTAACAAGGTCAGAACGAGGTTTGTCGGCACTTCGCCATCCACCGCGGCACCCAGGATCCTGACTAACTTCTGACAAAAGAAGATGAGTAGCAGGATAAACAGGATAGCCAGCTGGCTTTTGAGCGTTTCCCGAACCAGATATCTAATGATGATCACGCTTAGTACGCCTGTGAAAACTTGTCTTTTTGCAGGAAAATCGCTAGTTTCAACGCTTATCAGCCATTTTTCTTCATCAATGGCCGTCGCCGTAGCTAAATTTGTATGAAAAACGCGTCCGGGTGGTGAAAAAACAACATCTTGTCACCCTGATTCATTATGACCTCCAGCAGCAGAATGTCATGCTGCGACGATGAATAAATGGGTCATGAGCGCGCTACATTCTAGCGGCAGCAGCGGCCGTTGTCTTTAAGATTCAGGAGAGTGCATGGAGTTCAGTGTAAAAAGCGGAAGCCCGGAAAAACAGCGCAGTGCCTGCATTGTCGTTGGCGTTTTCGAACCGCGTCGTCTGTCACCGATTGCCGAGCAGCTGGATAAAATCAGCGACGGCTACATCAGCGCCCTGCTGCGCCGCGGCGAGCTGGAAGGAAAAGTGGGCCAGACACTGCTGCTGCATCATGTGCCAAATATCCTGTCCGAGCGTATTCTGCTGATTGGCTGCGGTAAAGAGCGTGAGCTGGATGAACGCCAGTACAAGCAGGTCATTCAGAAAACCATTAACACGCTCAACGACACCGGCTCAATGGAAGCGGTCTGCTTCCTGACCGAACTGCATGTCAAAGGCCGCAACACCTACTGGAAAGTGCGTCAGGCAGTAGAGACCTCCAAAGAGGCGCTCTACAACTTTGACCAGCTGAAAAGTAACAAAGCAGAGCCACGTCGTCCGCTGCGCAAGCTGGTCTTTAACGTGCCGACCCGCCGTGAACTGACCAGCGGCGAACGGGCGATCCAGCATGGATTAGCAGTCGCGGCCGGTATGAAAGCGGCTAAAGATCTCGGCAACATGCCACCTAATATCTGTAACGCCGCCTATCTGGCGTCACAGGCGCGTCAGCTGGCGGATGCCTTCAGCAAAAATGTCACCACCCGCGTCATTGGCGAACAGCAGATGAAAGAGCTGGGCATGAACGCCTATCTCGCTGTCGGGGCCGGATCGCAAAACGAATCGCTGATGTCGGTAATTGAGTACAAAGGCAATCCGGATGCGGAAGCGCGTCCGATTGTGCTGGTGGGTAAAGGGCTGACCTTTGACTCCGGCGGCATCTCCATCAAGCCTGCCGACAGCATGGACGAAATGAAGTATGACATGTGCGGCGCGGCTGCCGTCTATGGCGTGATGCGTATGGTGGCAGAGCTGAATCTGCCGCTGAACGTGGTTGGCGTGCTGGCGGGCTGTGAAAACATGCCGGATGGCCGGTCGATGCGTCCGGGCGACGTGCTGACCACCATGTCTGGCCAGACGGTTGAGGTGCTGAACACCGATGCCGAAGGCCGCCTGGTCCTGTGCGATGCGCTGACCTATGTTGAACGTTTCGATCCGGAAGTGGTGATTGACGTCGCGACGCTGACCGGTGCCTGCGTGATTGCGCTGGGTCATCACATCAGCGGCCTGCTGTCGAACCACAATCCGCTGGCGCATGAGCTGATCAGCGCCTCGGAGCAGTCAGGCGATCGCGCCTGGCGTCTGCCGATGGCGGATGAATTCCAGGAGCAGCTGGAGTCCAACTTTGCCGATATGGCGAACATTGGTGGCCGTCCCGGCGGCGCGATTACCGCCGCCTGCTTCCTGGCACGCTTTGCCCGCAAATATAACTGGGCACACCTGGATATCGCCGGTACCGCCTGGCGCTCCGGCAAGGCCAAAGGCGCCACCGGACGTCCGGTGCCGATGCTATCGCAATTTCTATTGAATCGGGCAGGATTGAACGGCGACGATTAAGCGCCCTCTTTTCTGACAGCAAGGGCGGATATCATTCCGCCCTTGATCTTCTGATGAGCAAACCGATGAAAAACGCAACCTTCTACGTGCTGGAAACCGATGCAACGAGCGATGGCCTTAGCGCCGTTGAAGCGCTGGTGTGCAATCTGGCGGAAACACGCTGGCGGGCCGGAAAGCGGGTGTTGATCGCCTGCGAAGATGAACAGCAAGCCATTCGACTTGACGAAGCGCTGTGGCAACGACCGGCAAACGCCTTCGTGCCGCATAACCTGGCGGGTGAAGGCCCGCGCTACGGTGCGCCGGTTGAGCTGGCCTGGCCACAGCGTCGCGGCAGTTCACCGCGTGACCTGCTGATTAGCCTGCTGCCCCACTTCGCAGATTTTGCTACTGCTTTCCATGAAGTGATAGACTTCGTTCCTTACGAAGACACGCTCAAACAACTGGCGCGCGACCGCTATAAAGCGTATCGCAGCGTTGGATTCCAATTGAATACGGCAGCGCCACCACAGCCGCAAACGACATAGCAGAAATGGAAAAGACATATAACCCGCAAGATATCGAGCAGCCGCTTTACGAGCATTGGGAAAAGCAGGGCTACTTCAAACCGAATGGCGATACCAGCCAGGAAAGCTTTTGCATCATGATCCCGCCGCCGAACGTCACCGGTAGCTTGCACATGGGTCACGCCTTCCAGCAAACCATCATGGACACCATGATCCGTTACCAGCGCATGCAGGGGAAAAATACCCTGTGGCAGGCCGGTACTGACCACGCGGGCATCGCCACGCAGATGGTAGTTGAGCGCAAAATTGCGGCTGAAGAGGGCAAGACGCGCCAGGACTATGGCCGTGATGCGTTCATCGACAAAATCTGGCAGTGGAAAGCAGAGTCCGGCGGCACCATCACCCGCCAGATGCGCCGTCTGGGCAACTCCGTCGACTGGGAGCGCGAGCGCTTCACCATGGACGATGGCCTTTCCAACGCCGTGAAAGAGGTGTTTGTTCGCCTCTATAAAGAGAACCTAATCTACCGTGGCAAACGCCTGGTGAACTGGGATCCAAAACTGCGTACCGCAATCTCCGACCTGGAAGTGGAAAACCGCGAGAGCAAAGGCTCGATGTGGCATATCCGCTATCCACTGGCTGACGGCGCAAAAACCGCCGACGGCAAAGATTACCTGGTGGTCGCCACCACCCGTCCGGAAACCCTGCTGGGTGATACCGGCGTCGCCGTTAACCCGGAAGATCCACGTTACAAAGATCTGATCGGCAAATTTGTGATGCTGCCGCTGGTTGGCCGCCTGATCCCTATCGTTGGCGACGAACATGCCGACATGGAAAAAGGCACCGGCTGCGTCAAGATCACCCCGGCGCATGACTTCAACGACTATGAAGTCGGCCGTCGTCACAAACTGCCGATGATCAACATCCTGACCTTCGACGGCGATATCCGCGACCGTGCTCAGGTGTATGACACCAATGGCGAAGCCAGCGATGCCTGTTCCGATGAGATCCCGGCGGCTTTCCAGAACATGGAACGCTTCGCGGCGCGCAAAGCGATTGTTGCCGCTGTCGATGAACTCGGCCTGCTTGAAGAGATCAAACCCCACGATCTGACTGTGCCTTACGGCGACCGTGGCGGCGTGGTTATCGAGCCGATGCTGACTGACCAGTGGTATGTGCGTACCGCACCGCTGGCGAAAGTCGCGGTTGAAGCCGTTGAAAACGGCGACATCCAGTTTGTACCGAAGCAGTACGAAAACATGTACTTCTCCTGGATGCGCGATATTCAGGACTGGTGTATCTCCCGTCAGCTCTGGTGGGGTCACCGCATCCCGGCGTGGTATGACGACAACGGTAACGTCTATGTCGGTCGCACCGAAGACGAAGTGCGGGCTGAGAACAACCTGGCCGCCGACGTCGCGTTGCGTCAGGATGATGACGTGCTGGATACCTGGTTCTCCTCAGGTCTGTGGACCTTCTCCACCCTGGGCTGGCCGGAAAACACCGAAGCGCTGCGTACTTTCCATCCGACCAGCGTGCTGGTCAGCGGCTTCGACATCATCTTCTTCTGGATTGCCCGCATGATCATGCTGACCATGCACTTCATCAAAGATGAAAACGGCAAACCACAGGTACCGTTTAAAACCGTCTACATGACCGGTCTGATCCGTGATGAAGAAGGTCAGAAGATGTCGAAATCCAAGGGCAACGTGATTGACCCGCTGGATATGGTCGACGGCATTTCACTGGAAGCGCTGCTGGAAAAACGCACCGGCAACATGATGCAGCCACAGCTGGCGGAGAAAATCCGCAAACGTACCGAGAAGCAGTTCCCGGACGGCATCGAGCCATCAGGCACCGATGCGCTGCGTTTCACCCTGGCGGCACTGGCCTCTACCGGTCGCGACATCAACTGGGACATGAAGCGCCTGGAAGGCTATCGCAACTTCTGTAACAAGCTGTGGAACGCCAGCCGCTTTGTGCTGATGAACACCGAAGAGCAGGATTGCGGACAGAATGGCGGCGAAATGACGCTGTCGCTGGCAGATCGCTGGATCCTGACCGAGTTCAACAACACGGTGAAAGCGTACCGTGAAGCGCTGGATAGCTACCGTTTCGATATCGCGGCTAACCTGCTGTATGACTTCACCTGGAACCAGTTCTGCGACTGGTATCTGGAGCTGACCAAGCCGGTCATGAACAGCGGCAGTGAATCTGAACTGCGTGGCACCCGTCATACGCTGGTTCACGTGCTGGAAGCGCTGCTGCGTCTGGCGCATCCGATCATTCCGTTTATCACTGAAACCATCTGGCAGCGCGTGAAGGGGCTGAAAAATATCAGCGACGACACCATCATGCTGCAGCCTTTCCCGCAGTACGATGCGGCGAAAGAAGATGCCGAAGCGAAAGCGGACATCGAGTGGATGAAACAGGCGATCGTGGCGGTGCGTAATATCCGTGCCGAGATGAATATCGCACTGAGCAAGCCGCTGGATGTGCTGCTGCGTGACTGCTCGCCTGCGGCACTGCGTCGCGTTGAAGCTAACCGCAACTTCCTGTCGCGCCTGGCGCGTCTGGAAAGCCTGACCATTCTGCCTGCGGGCGAGAAAGGTCCGGTGTCGGTGACCAAACTGGTTGAAGGCGCAGAGCTGTTGATCCCGATGGCGGATCTGGTGGATAAAACCGCCGAGCTGGAGCGTCTGGCGAAAGAGCTGGTTAAGCTGGATGTAGAAATCGAGAAGATCGAGACCAAGCTGGCGAACGAAGGCTTTGTTTCGCGCGCCCCGGAAGCGGTGGTGGCGAAAGAGCGCGAACGCGTAGCGGACCTGCAACAATCAAAAGCAAAACTGATTGAACAGCAGGCGGTCATTGCGGCATTGTAAGCGTCTTAGCTGACAGCTTATTCATAAAGCCGGGCTTGCCCGGCTTTTTTATTGACCTCGTACAAATCCGGAAGAGATGATGACGACCAGCGCCACCCCGCTTATTGACCTCCAGGTGCGACCGATTACTGCCGCCGATAATCCGCATATCGCCCAGGTGATCCGCGACGTTTCCGCGGAGTTCGGCCTGACGGCTGACAAGGGCTACACCGTTTCCGATCCGCAGCTCGACCAGCTGTTTGAGCTCTACAGTGCAGAACAGAGCGCCTACTGGATTGTTGAGTATCAGGGCAAGGTGGTCGGCGGCGGCGGTGTTGCGCCGCTCGCCTGCAGCGCGCCCGATATCTGCGAACTGCAAAAGATGTACTTTCTGCCGGAGGTGCGCGGTCAGGGTCTGGCACGCGAACTGGCGCTGCGGGCGATAGAACATGCACGCAGCCACGGTTTCCGTCGCTGCTATCTGGAAACCACCGCCAGCCTGACGCGGGCCATTAAACTTTATGAGTCACTCGGCTTCGAGCATATCGACAGCGCGATGGGCTGCACAGGCCATGTCGATTGCGAATTGCGTATGTTGCGGAAGTTATAAGCCGCGCTCTACGTAACTCATATCGTTGATGGATTCAATCACGAACTCTCCGCTGTCGGTATAGCGCAGCCGGGTTACGCTCGCATTGTCCAGCGTCTGGTTTAACGACGTATCGCCAAGCGCCTGCAGTAGCGCTGTAATCGCCAGGCCATGCGTGACCACCAGAACGTTACCGCCGCCCTGCTGCCGGGCCTGCTGCGCTATCTCAGTCAGGCTATCGACCATTCGCTTCGCAACCTGCTGATAGCTTTCGGCCATGCCTGCTGATTTAATGCCTCTCAGTGCCGGCGTGCCTGACGCTTCTGCCTGCCGGATAGCGTCTATGATCCTGTCGACATGAACCTTGCCTTTGCCATAGGCCTCCATTAGCGCCGTATCGGATGCAAATCCCAACTGATGGGCGGCATCGTTCAACATATTATTATTCAGATCGCCCTCATACAGGCCAAAGCCCACTTCCCGCAATTCCCGGCGTTCGTTCAGCGGCAGCGGCGTTTTCCATGCCTGCATCACAAGCTGCGCGGTTTCTCTCGCTCTGCCAGCATCGCTGGACCAGACGGCGATAAACGGGATCGTCTGCAGACCGCGTCCCAGCTTTTGCGCCACCTCTACCCCCGCTGGCGTTAGCGGAGTATCTGCCCATCCCTGCGCGCGATGCACCGTGTTGAACATCGTTTTACCATGCCGCGTAACGTAGAGAGTGACATCGGCGGCAAAGGCTTCGCCTGCGACAGCCCCAACCACAATAAGAATCAGCAACGCTTTAAAAATTCTTTTCATCGTATTTTCCTTATCTGAACAGATTTAATTTATATTCAACCGCGATCTCTGCAGAAAGGCTGGGAGAACGCATATATTTCCCTTGCGCATTAAAAACCGGGGTTTCTTTATTATTCTTATATGACCAGCCATAACCGAATAGCGTAAAGACCGATAAATCCTTCAGGACCGGATGGGGTTCGATGAAGCGGTTTATGAGCGCGACTTCCCCCGAACGTATACGCGTATTACGATAATTAAACTGTCCATAGTTAATCTGAAATCCGCTAAAAATGCCTTTTGAAATTTCAAATTCCGTCTGCGACACCAGCGCCAGTTCTTTATCACGGGTATAATCTTTTCCGGCAGAGGTCAGGGCGTTGAAACGCCCACGGGTATTTTTTGTCAGCGGGCGCACATAATATCCCACCGCATTATGTTTGGGTGCCGAAGTCCAGGCGGCAGCGAATTTCTGTGTCCATCTGTCGTTAATCCAGTCTGCTTCACCGACATAGTGCCACGCGTGGTTATCGTACGATCTTTTGCTGGCCGCCATGCTTTTATAATTTTCCAGCCCCTGACTGCCATAAATTTGAGAGGACAAGCGCCAGTCCGGCGAGAGCGAATAATTCGCTTCGATAACATGACGCCGCTGGTAGGCTTCCGCTTCGCCAAATGCGTAGGCGAGACGTCCGCGATCACCGGTATAGCTCAGTGCGCCGGTATAGATCGCATTAATTTTTCGTCGGTCCTGGGTTTGCAGGGCAAGACTCTCCGGCGAGTCGTGGCGAAGCGTTTTGGTCACGTAAGCCAAATCCAGCCGTATCTTCTGCACGTTCAGCGCGCCGCTATAGCCTGAGTAACTGTTGCGTGACAAGCGGTCCGTGGTGGTCAGCACGCCGATGTTTTTAAACTCCTGCCAGCCCGCTTTTCCTTTAAATCCCGCATTCGCGTCCCCCAGCTTCACTTTCAGATAGCGTTCACCAAACTTGCTGAAGCCGTGCGCGTCAGCTTTTTGCTGATGACCGCCGCTGTCGTAAAGCAGGCTGCGCGTGGCAAAGTAGTCGCTGGCTCCCAGCCTGATCGCTCGGGTATAAGTTGCATCGAAACCCAGCCAGTCCCACTGATAGCCGGAACGAAAATTCAGGCTTGACGCCTGTCCCCAGGCATTATGAACAGCGGTAGGCTGCGCTTCATTTTCCTTGAGATACTTCCAGTGATTACGCAGTCTGAGATCGAGTTGCGAATCACGCAGGAAAGCAGTGTCAGAGAACGATAATGCGTCGGAAAAGTCAGCCCATGCGCCAGGTGGCTGCAAAAACAGTAAAATAAATAACGGAATACCGCGCTTTCCCCTCATGTTAATGACTCCTTCCATTAAATGCTTATTAGCAAAACTGGACGCCAAAAAAAAGTCGCTGATTCTTTTCCCCGGCTATACCCGGTGCAAAAAAAAACCTGATTCACAACCCTCTCTGGCAAAGAGGCGTTATGAATCAGGTTTTGCTTGAAAAATAACAATCCTAATCCGGCAAGAGCACTATAGTTATTCCGCAAAGAAAAAACAGAAGAGATAAAATATTTTGTGAGGGGTCACTCAAATTATATTTTTCGGAGGTAACGCGTTCACATTAGATTAACAGTTAATATTTATATTTTTATTATTAATAAAATCAACCCGGTTCAATATAAAAAATAAACGGCCATCGTAAGAGCGCCGTTTACTCTTTTCAGAACGCCGGTACGCCGCTGTGAAAGCGTAATTCGTTGTCGGGTTCGCTAATTAACCGCCCTTCTGTTGCCCCAATCACCTGCACCCGCGGCGTGATGTCTCTGGTGGCAATCTGCGCCGCCAGGGTTAAATAGTCCTGATAATGCCGCGCCTCTGAGCGCAGCAGCGACAGATAGAACTTCGCCAGTTCGTCATCAAGATAAGGTGCCAGACTGGCGAAACGTTCGCAGGAGCGCGCCTCGATGTAAGCGCCGCATATCAGCTTATCCACCAGCGTTTCCGGTTCATGGGTGGTGACTTCGCGCAGCAGCGATTTGGCATAGCGGCTGGAAGTGATCTTCTGATAGACCAGCCCGCGCGACTGCATAATTTCCCACACCTGATAGAAGTGATGCAGCTCCTCTTTAATCAGCAGCACCATCTTCTCCACCAGCTCATCCGCCCACGGCAGCGCATTGCGCACGATGATACGTTTTGTCAGGTTCTTATGGGCGTTGATAAAGTCGCTGTCGCCATCTTCGCGGAAGATAAAATCTTCATAGGGTTTCAGCCACGCCAGAATGGCGTCGCCGCTGGGTTTGTCGGCAACATATTTGCGGATCAACCACACCGCGGTCTGCGCGGCTTTCAGTTCGCACACCAGATGGTCGGTTAACAGCAGGGTCAGATTTTCCGGCTTGCGCGCCTCATCAATCCAGGCCTGTGGCGTGCGGCAGTGCAGAAACTGATAGATCGGTTCAAGTAAGGGTGCGTAGTTCATGATGTTAAAACAGGTGGCAGGGGTGACAGGCGGAGAACTCTCCGCCCCGGCTACTTAGTGGCGAATACCATCATCATCTTCATCTTCGATGGCGTCGTCATCTTCATCTTCGGCATCGGGATCTTCGAAATAGGTGCCCCAGCCGTCGTAATCGACGTTGTACTTACCAATCAGGTTCACCAGTTGCTCAACCTGCACATCGATCAGTTCAGGCTTCAGGGCGGATTCGCTGATGATATCGACGCACATCACGGTGGTGCCATCTTCCAGCTCCAGCTCTTCCGGCTCGGTCACTTCATAACCCAGCTTGAACGCATCAACGGCCGCTTTTTCCAGCGAATCAAAATTATTGCATGAGAGATGGTGCTCGATGGTATAGAGCGCATCAGGATCGCTGCCATCCTCCAGCAGCTCTTCGATAATCTGCCGCGTCTCTTCCTGCTGCTCTTCCAGTAATGCTTCATATGCCATGACGATATCCTCTCTGAGTTCGGCAATAATCAATTATTTTCCCATACTGCCCGTCGCGCCACTACACAAAACGAAAAGTTTATTAGCCCCGCACTTGAAAATGCATATTCATACGGTTAGATTGAATTTTAATTCACTTTAATGATTACCGGAGTGTTGTATGAGTCAGCTGTATCAGCGCCATTTCCTCAGGCTTCTGGATTTTACGCCCGCCGAAATTGATCACCTGCTTACCCTTTCCGCTGAATTGAAACGGGCGAAAAAAAGCGCCCAGGAAGTACAGCATCTGAAAGGTAAAAACATCGCGCTCATCTTCGAAAAAGACTCGACCCGTACCCGATGCTCTTTCGAAGTTGCCGCTTACGATCAGGGTGCGAACGTCACCTATCTTGGCCCGAGTGGCAGCCAGATCGGCCATAAAGAGTCGATGCGCGACACCGCGCGGGTGCTGGGCCGGATGTACGATGGCATTCAGTATCGCGGTTACGGACAGGAACTGGTGGAAACACTGGCGGAACATGCCGGTGTGCCGGTGTGGAACGGCCTGACCACCGAGTTTCATCCGACCCAGTTGCTGGCCGACCTGCTGACCATGCAGGAGCATCTGCCGGGCAAAAAACTCAGCGAGATGACGCTGGTTTATGTGGGTGATGCGCGCAACAACATGGGCAACACCATGCTGGAAGCCGCCGCACAGGTGGGGCTGGATCTGCGTCTGGTGGCACCAAAGAGCTGCTGGCCAGAGGAGCAACTGGTGGCGCAGTGCCGTGAAGCCGCGCAGCAGACCGGCGGGAAAATTACCCTCACCGAACATATTGCCGACGGCGTGAAAGGCGCTGACTTTATCTACACCGATGTCTGGGTGTCGATGGGCGAAGCCAAAGCGGTGTGGGCCGAGCGTATCGCGCTGCTGCGTGACTATCAGGTGAACCGGGCGATGCTCGATCTGACCGGCAACCCGCAGGTTAAATTTCTGCACTGTCTGCCCGCCTTCCACGACGATCAGACCACGCTGGGCCAGCAGATGGCGGAACAGTACGATCTGCCCAACGGCATGGAAGTGAGCAACGAGGTGTTTGAGTCGCCACACAGCATTGTGTTCGACCAGGCCGAGAACCGGATGCACACGATTAAAGCGGTAATGGTGGCCACGCTGGGCCAGCGCTGACCGACCAGCATCGCGCGGCTGAGGACGCTGAGTCGCGCCCGCTCATACCGGCCTATTCATCCGCCGGATCTGGCCTGGACGCCGATCGGCCAGGCAGGCGCAAACGTTTTCCTCTTGCTGACCCACCGCGAACGGGTATAATGCGGCCCAATTTGCCGGAGGAAATATGCTACAGCACAGCGGACAACTTGACGCTCAATCACGCCTGACCGCAGGCGGTGCTACTGTTTCTTTCGGTCATCGACCCGATCTTAAAAAAGCCCCTTAAGCAGGGGCTTTTTTTTGTCCGCAATCCGGCCGCGCAGAGGAGAAAGCTATGGCTAACCCGCTATATCGCAAACACATTATTTCAATTAACGACCTCAGTCGTGAAGAGCTGGAACTGGCGTTGCACACCGCCGCAAAGCTGAAAGCCCACCCGCAGCCGGAACTGCTGAAGCACAAGGTTATCGCCAGCTGCTTCTTTGAGGCGTCTACCCGTACCCGCCTGTCGTTTGAAACCGCCATTCATCGCCTCGGCGCGTCAGCGGTGGGCTTTGCTGACGGCAGTAATACGTCGCTGGGCAAAAAAGGCGAAACCCTGGCCGACACCATTTCAGTGATCAGCACCTACGTCGATGCGATCGTGATGCGTCACCCGCAGGAAGGCGCGGCGCGGCTGGCGACCGAGTTCTCCGGCGGCATCCCGATTCTCAACGCCGGTGACGGCGCGAACCAGCATCCGACCCAGACGCTGCTTGATCTCTTCACCATTCAGGAGACGCAGAGCCGTCTTAATCAGCTGAATGTGGCGATGGTCGGCGACCTGAAGTATGGCCGCACCGTCCACTCCCTGACCCAGGCGCTGGCGAAGTTTGACGGCAACCGCTTCTTCTTTATCGCGCCCGATGCGCTGGCGATGCCAGCCTATATCACCGACATGCTGGATGAGAAGAATATCAGCTGGTCACGTCACGACAGCTTTGAAGAGGTGATGCCGCAGCTCGATATCCTCTACATGACGCGGGTGCAGAAAGAGCGGCTCGATCCGTCAGAATATGCCAATGTCAAAGCGCAGTTTATTCTGCGCGCCGCCGATCTCGCTACGGCGCGCGACAATATGAAGGTACTGCACCCGCTGCCGCGCATCGACGAAATCACCACCGATGTCGATAAAACCCCGTATGCCTGGTATTTCCAGCAGGCGGGTAACGGCATCTATGCGCGCCAGGCTCTGCTGGCACTGGTTTTAAACAGCGAACTCGCCCTGTAAGGAGATACCCCCATGACGCAGGACAACAAACTGCAGGTCGAAGCGATCAAACGCGGCACGGTCATCGACCATATTCCGGCGCAGATCGGCTTTAAATTGCTCTCTCTGTTCCGGCTGACCGAAACCGATCAGCGCATTACCATCGGCCTGAATCTGCCCTCGGGCGAGATGGGCCGCAAAGATCTGATCAAGATTGAGAACACCTTTCTCACCGACGATCAGGTCAATCAGCTGGCGGTCTATGCGCCCCATGCCACGGTCAACCGCATCGACGACTATGAAGTGGTCGCGAAGATCGCCCCGACGCTGCCGGACCACGTTGAACGGGTGCTGACCTGCCCGAACAGCAACTGCATCAGCCGCAGCGAGCCGGTCTTCTCCAGCTTTGCCGTGAAGCAGCGCGCCGACGATGTGCATCTGAAGTGCAAATATTGCGAAAAAGAGTTCGCCCGCCATGTGGTGCTGGGTCACTGGTAATCGCCCTGCCCGACCTTATAATGGGCAACACCGGCGGCATCGCCGCCTGACGACGTAATCAAAGGAGCAATGATGTCTCGTGAAATCAGTACTGAAAAAGCCCCTGCCGCTATCGGCCCCTATGTTCAGGGTGTCGATCTGGGCAGCATGATCATCACCTCTGGCCAGATCCCGGTGGATCCGGCGACCGGCCAGGTGGCGGATGACGTTGCCGCACAGGCGCGTCAGTCACTGGAAAATGTGAAGGCGATTGTTGAAGCAGCAGGTCTGAAGGTCGGCGACATCGTGAAGACCACGGTGTTCGTAAAGGATTTAAATGACTTCGCCACGGTCAATGCGGCTTATGAGGCGTTTTTCACCGAGCATGAAGCGCACTTCCCGGCGCGTTCCTGTGTCGAAGTGGCGCGTCTGCCAAAAGATGTGAAGATCGAAATCGAAGCGATTGCCCTTCGTCGCTAATCTCCGTTGTTAACATCTATTGTTAACGAGGGCGCCCGCCTCTCTCCGGCTATCCCGGAGAGAGGCGGTGAATCGCTTAACGCTTAGCCGGACGCCACAGCCACAGCAGCGCTATCGCCAGCGCAAACAGCACGCCAAAACCGACGCCCGTCGCCACCGCAGGTGCACCCGCCTTGATCGCCAGCGTATAGAGCCCCAGCATGATCAGCATGGCGCTGTTCTCACCCAGATTCTGCACCGCAATCGCATTACCTGAACCGACGCTCTCTTTGCCCCGCGCCTGCAGCAGTGCATTCAGCGGCACCACAAAGAAACCGCCCAGCGCGCCAATCAGCATCAGCACCAGATAGGCATTCAGCAGAGAATGCTGCAGCGCGAAGACGACGACCATCACACCAATCAGCACACCGGCTGGCATACAGCGACGCACCGTTTCAAGCGTCACCAGCTTCGCCGCCGCCGCCGCCCCAATCACAATCCCGATCGCCACCATAGCATTCAGGGTCGTTGGTGTGGTGTTGTCACTGATGCCCAGCGCCACCGGCACCCACAGCACCAGCAGAAAACGCAGCGTCACGCCTGCGCCCCAGAACAGGCTGGTGCCGAGCAGCGAAAAGCGCGTCTCCGCATCACGCCATAGCAGCGCGGCAGCACTGAAAAAACTGCGTACCATCATACCCAGCTGCCAGCTCTGACCAGGACGCGCCGCCTGCAGTTTCGGGATAAACAGGTTGGCTACCACGGCAATGCCGTAGGTCACCGCACAGATCCCCAGCGCCGCCAGCAGATGCCAGTCAGCCAGCATCCCGCCCGCCACTGAGCCGAGCAGAATGGCGGCGATGGTCGATCCCTCCATCAGCCCGTTGGCTTTCACCAGCTTCTCACCGTGGGTAATCTCACCGAGGATGCCATATTTAGCCGGGGAGTAGGCCGCTGCGCCCGCGCCCACCAGGGTATATCCGAGGAAGGGATTGAAGCCGAAACAGATCACCAGCGCGCCCAGCAGCTTCAGGCTGTTGGCGAGCATCATCACCCGCCCTTTTGCCATGCTGTCCGCCACCTGACCGACAAAGGGTGCCAGCAGAATGTAGGCCGCGACAAAGAGCATCTGCAGCACCGGCTGGCTCCAGTCGGGATAGAACTGGCTTTTCAGTACGGCCAGCGTGGCAAACAGCAGCGCGTTATCGCCGAAGGCCGAAAAGAACTGGGCGATAATCACGGCGATCATGCCGCGTGACATCAGCGGCGCATTACGATCAAGGCTCATGCCTGCTCCTCTTCCGCCATTTTTTTCAGCGTGACGTAATCGGGTTTACCGCTGCCCAGCTGCGGCAACTGCTTCATCACCCGGATATCACGCGGCAGCGCCAGTTCTGGCGCACCCAGCTCGCGGGCCGCTTTCTGCAGGCTGTCGCGCGCCAGTTCAGCGTCGGTGGTGAACAGCACCAGCGCCTCACCACGCTGACCATCCGGGCGCAGCGAGGCGGCATGTTGTTTGTCCGGCGACGCTTTCAGAGCGATCTGCTCGACGATCTCCAGCGACACCATCTCACCGGCAATCTTCGCAAAGCGTTTGGCACGCCCCTGAATCTGGCAGAAACCGCCGTCATCAAAGCTGACGATATCACCCGTGTCATACCAGCCCGCTTCCTGATTGCCTTCGCCATCGTCGGCGACCGGCACTTCCAGCACGCCTGGATTCTCGACGCGCAGATAGCCCTTCATCACGTTCGGTCCGCGCAGCTGCAGCCGTCCGCCCTGCTCAATGCCCGGCACCGACATCAGCCGCGAATCCATGCCCGGCAGAATGCGTCCGACGGTGTGCGCCTTCGCCGCCATCGGCACGTTGATCGCGACCACTGGCGCGCATTCGGTTACGCCGTAGCCTTCAAGAATGCGAATGCCATACTTCTCCATGTAGAGCTGACGGGTGTTCTCCTGCAGCTTCTCCGCCCCCGCCACCACATAGCGCAGGCGGGCAAAATCATAGGGCGCGGCAAAGCGCGCGTAGTTGCCGAGGAAGGTCGAGGTGCCAAACAGCACGGTGCAGTTGCGGTCATAGACCAGCTCCGGCACGATGCGATAGTGCAGCGGGCTGGGATAGAGGAACACCTGCGCGCCGGTCATCAGCGGCGTAAACAGCCCGACGGTCAGACCAAACGCATGGAACAGCGGCAGCGCCGACATAAAGCGGTCGCGCGGGGTGAAGTCGGCGATGGTACGAATCTGTTCGACGTTCGCCAGCAGGCTTTTATGCGAATGCACCACCCCTTTGGGGTTGCCTTCCGAGCCGGAGGTAAACAGTACCATCGCGGCGTCTTCCGGCTGCTGGGGCAGCTGTGCGCGATGCGGCATCAGCAGATGGGCGACGATCCACAGTTTGTCCTTACTGGTCACGGTATCTTTCAGATCTTCCAGATAGATCCACTGCACATCATCGAGCCCCTGCGGCAGATGCCACAGGTTGCCTTTGTCCAGGAACTGGCGCGACGTGAAGACCGTTTTGATCTGCGCGGCGGTCAGTGCCGCCCGCATGCCGTTTACGCCCGCCGTATAGTTGAGCATCGCCGGAACGCGTCCGCGCAGGGATGCCCCGAAAATCGCCGCCGCCGTGACGGTGGTATTGGGCAGCAGCAGTCCTACCACTTCGCGCGGCTGGCTGTAGCGCTCCAGGATACGGCCCACGCCCAGCGCCTTCTTCAGCAGTCCGTTGTAGCTGTCGGGTTTGAAATTGACATCTTCGATGCAGCGCTTAAACGCGCCATAACGCGTACGCGCCGCCAGAAACGCCTCAAACAGGGTTTCACGCGGACGCACCGCCATGCGCGCTTCCATCATCACATGATGCAGATGCTCACCGGCCAGCACGCGCCGATCGCGCGCCCGTTTCGCCTCCGGCATCGGAATGCGGGTGGCGGGCAGAATCGTCAGGGTGATGCGCGGGAACAGGCGACGTTTAAACACGCCCGCCAGACGGCCAAACGGCGTGTACTCTGCGCCTTCAATGCGCATCGGCACCACATTCGCGCCCGAACGCGCCGCGACAAAACCCGCCCCGCTGTAGATCTTCATCAGCGAGCCGGTGACGGTAATGCGTCCTTCAGGGAAGATCACCACCGGACGGCCACTGTCGATCAGCCTGACCAGCTGTTTGAGCGCCATGGGTTTGGTGGGATCGAGCGGCACATAGTCGATAAAGGGTTTAACCAGCCGCATAAACCAGCTTTCGCTGATGGTCGAATAGACCGCATAGACCGGCTTAATCGGCAAAAATAGCGCCAGCAATATGCCGTCGAGAAACGACATATGGTTCGGCGTGATCAATACCTTCTGCTTATGCAGTTCGGCGACGTCGCCACGCAGTTCGACCCGCCATAACAGGCGAAATATCAGGCGCAATAGTGTGAAAACCATGCCGGCTCCTTAGCATCGTGAAAATAGCCCCTCACGATGCAGGATTTGACGCGGTTCGACAACAGAATTATCGGTAACCTGACGCCGCCTTCAGGGTGCCTGCCAGCCACCGCCGAGTGCCGCAATCAGCGCCACACTGCTGACCCACTGTGTGCTCTGCAGCGTCAGCAAACTCTGCTGCGCGCTCAGGCGGCTGTTTTCGGTGGTCGCCACATCCAGATACGTAATCATGCCCGCCTCATATTGCAAACGCGTCACCCGCGCAGAGGTCTGCGCTGCTTCGGTGGCGCGCTGCTGCGCGGCGATCTCACCCTGCAGCGTGTTCAGCTCCACCAGCTTATCTTCCACCTCCTGCATTGCGGTCAGCACCGTCTGACGATAGGTCGCGACGCTGGCATCCCAGCCCGCTTGTGCCTGATCGACCTGTGCTGCGGTCGCACCAAAATCCAGCAGCGTGCCGCTCAGCTCCGGCCCCAGCGACCAGACGCGGTTCGGCAGCGAGAAGAGCGAATGCAGCACGGAAGAACTGACGCCACCGCTGGCGCTCAGGGTCAGGTCGGGATAGTAACCGGCCACCGCCACGCCCACCGCAGCATTGGCCGCGGCCATGTTACGTTCGGCGTAAGCAATGTCGGGACGGCGCTGCAACAGCTCGCCCGGCAGGGCTGCCGGAATCGCGGGCAGCGTGGCCGTCAGCGGCGCGGCGGTCAGGCTGAATTCAGCGGGTGCTTTGCCGATCAGCAGCGCAATGGCGTGCTCCATCTGCGCGCGCTGCCACTGATAATCCTGCGCCGAGGCGCTGGCGCTCTCCAGCTGCAGCTGCGCCTGGGCCAGGGTCGCACGCGACGCGGTGCCCGCCTGATACTGGCTGGTAATCACTTTCAGATAGCGCTGATAAGCATCAACGCTCTGCTGATAGAGCGCGATTTTCTGATCCATGATGCGCAGCTGGAAATAGTCCTGCGCCAGTTCAGACTGGGCGCTCAGGGTAATATTGGCCAGTTCCGCCGCGCTGGCCGAGGCGCTGGCGCGGTTCTCCTCCAGCGTGCGTCGCAGTTTGCCCCACAGATCAGGCTCCCAGCTGGCACTCAGCTCCGCCTGATGGCTGCTGCTGGTGGTGCGAACGCTGCTGTCAGTCGCGTGGCTGCCGCTGCGCGTCGCGCTGCCGTCATAGCCCAGCGAGGGAAACAGCGCCGCGCGTGACTCACTCGCCAGCGCCTGTGCCTGCCGGTACTGCGCGGCATAATTCGCCACGTTCTGGTTCGAGATGCTCACCTGGTTCAGCAGGCCGCTCAGGGTGGCGTCGTGATAAACCGCCCACCATTCGCCTTTGCTTTGCGCATCAAGCGGCGTCGCCTGCTGCCAGCCTCTGGCCTCTTTATAGTGGACCGGCATCACCATCGCGGGGCGCTGATAGTCGGGACCGACGCTACAGCCGCCCAGCAGCAGCATCACAACAAAGGGGATAAGCGGTTTCATGGATCAGGATTCCGTAGGGCGCAGACGACGCCATTGACGTTGAGTGGCACGGCCCAGACGATCGAGCCAAAGATAAACAACCGGCGTGGTAAACAGCGTGAGCAGCTGGCTGAGCGCCAGTCCGCCCGCAATAGCGATGCCCAGCGGGCTGCGCAGATCGGCATCACCGCCGCTGCCCAGCGCCAGCGGCAACGCGCCGAAAAAGGCGGCCAGCGTGGTCATCATGATGGGCCGGAAGCGCATCAGGCACGCCTGGGTGATCGCCTGCTGTGGCGACATGCCCTGCTGCCGTTCCGCGTCGATGGCGAAATCGATCATCATGATGGCGTTCTTTTTCACGATGCCGATCAGCAGGATGATGCCAATCAGCGCGATCACCGTGAGCTGCGTGCCGGTCAGCAGCAGCAGTAACAGCGCGCCGACGCCCGCTGACGGCAGGGTCGAAAGAATGGTCAGCGGATGGATGTAGCTCTCATAGAGCACGCCGAGCACAAGATAGACCGCCGCCAGCGCCGCCAGAATCAGCCACGGCATGGTCGCGGTCAGCTGAGAAAAGGCGGCGGCGGTGCCGGCAAAACCGGCATGAAGGGTCGACGGCAGGCCCAGCTTCGCCATCGCCTGTTTTATCAGTTCCTGCGCCTGTTCCAGTGACACCCCCTCGTCGAGATTAAACGCCAGGGTGCTGGTAGCGGCCTGGCCCTGATGCGCCACCGACAGCGGCGCGTTGCCGCCGCTGAAGCGGGCAAAGGCGGAGAGCGGCACGCGGTCACCGCTGTCGTTAATCACATAAAGCTGCTGCAGGGTCTCGGGATTGGCGGTGTCGCTATCCTGCAGTGACATCACCACGTGATACTGATTCAGGGTGTGATAGAGCGTGGCGATCTGCCGCTGGCTGAACGCATTGTTCAGCAGCGTATCCAGCATGTTCACGTTGACGCCCAGCCGGGTGGCGCGATCACGATCGATGGTCAGCTCCAACTCCTGGCCGCCGGTCTGCGAATCGGAGTCCACGCTGTTAAGCTCGGGGATCGCCGCCAGCGCCGCCTGCACTTTCGGCGTCCAGGTGCGCAGCAGATCGAGATCGTCCGCCTGCAGGCTGTATTGATACGTGGCGTTGGCGCTGCGTCCGCCAATGTGCAGGTCCTGCGCCGCCATCAGGAACATCTGCGCCCCGGCGATGTGACTGGTTTTGCGCGTCAGCCGGTTGGCCACCTCGGTGGCGGTCGCATCGCGCTGATCAAAATCTTTAAGCCGCACAAAGAAGTTGGCGCTGTTGCGGGAGCCAAACATCCCGCTGCCCATCGACGACATCACACTCTCTACCGCCGGGTCTTGCTGAATGATCTGCGTGAACATCAGCATTTTCGGCTTCATCGCCTGGAACGAGATGTTCTGATCGGCGCGCAGCGCACCCATCAGCAGCCCGGTATCCTGATTGGGGAAGAAGCCCTTCTGCACCACGACGAAGAGAAAAACATTCAGTAGTACGGTCAGCAGCAGGCTGAGCAGCGTCAGTTTCTGATGGCGCATCACCCAGGCCAGCCCGCGCCCGTAGGCGGCCAGCAGGCGATTCAGCTGGTTTTCAATCAACTGATAAAGCGGATGCGGCCGCTGGCTGACGGGCGGCTTTGGTTTCAGCAGGCGGGCGCAGAGCATCGGCGTCAGGCTCAGCGAGACAAACAGTGAGATCAGCAGCGACACGGTGAGCGTCACGGCGAATTCGCGGAACAGCCGCCCGACAATGCTGCCCATCAGCAGGATCGGGATGAACACCGCGATCAGCGACACGGTCATCGACAGCACGGTAAAGCTCACCTCCTGCGCCCCGCGCAGCGCTGCCCGCAGCGGGCTCAGCCCGCGCTCAATGTGACGGGTGATGTTCTCCAGCACCACAATCGCATCATCCACCACGAAGCCGGTGGCGATAATCAGCGCCATCAGCGACAGGTTATCCAGGCTGTATCCCAGCAGATACATCACCGCGCAGGTGCCGATCAGCGACACCGGCAGTGCCAGCGCCGGAATGATCATCGCCTGCAGATTGCGCAGAAAAACAAACACCACCGCAATCACCAGCAGCACCGCGATCAGCAGCGTCTCTTCGGTGTCATACAGCGAGGCGCGCACGCCAGGCGAACGGTCAACCACCACCTTCAGCTGGCTGTCAGCGGGCAGGCTCTTTTCCAGCTGTGGCAACTGCGCTTTTATCGCGTCGATGGTTTCCAGCATGTTGGCACCCGCCTGACGTTTGATACCGATCATCACCGCCGGTGTGGCATTCAGAAACCCCGCCTGATAGCGATCTTCCACCGAGTCATAGACCGTGGCGACGTCGCGCAGTCGCACCGCGTTGCCCTGCTGATAAGTGATGATCAGATCGCGGTAGCTGGCCGCCTTCTCCAGCTGGCCGTTGCTGTCCACCAGCCACGACTGGTCACTGCCCTGTAAGATCCCTTTAGGCAGATTGGTAGTGCTGTTGGCGACGGCGGCACGCACCGTCTCCAGCGAGATGCCGTAATGGGTCAGCTTCAGCGGCTGCAGATCAATCCGCACCGCCGGTAAGGCGCTGCCCATCAGCGACACTTCGCCCACGCCCTGTACCTGTCCCATCGCCTGTTCGATTTTGCTCTCCGCCAGATCGTAGAGCTCGCCTGGCGTGCGGGTGGCAGAGGTCAGCGCCAGCATTACTATTGGCGCGTCTGACGGGTTGGCTTTGCGATAGGTCGGCAGCGAGGCCATTGCGCTGGGCAGCAGGCTGCGCGCTGCGTTGATTGCCGCCTGAACGTCGCGCGCCGCGCCATTGATATCGCGGTCCAGTTCAAACTGCAGGATGATGCTGCTGGAGCCCTGCGAGCTGCTGGAGGTCATCTCACTGATACCGGCAATCTGCCCCAGCGAACGTTCCAGCGGCGTAGCGACCGTCGCCGCCATGGTTTCCGGGCTGGCGCCTGCCAGGCTGGCGCTGACCATGATGGTAGGAAAATCGACCTGCGGCAGCGGTGCTACCGGCAGCAGCCGGTAGCCCAGCGCGCCCAGCAGCAGGATCGCCAGCGTCAGCAGCAGCGTCGCCACCGGACGAAAGATAAACAGCCGGGTCAGATTCATTGCCCGCTCCGCGCCCGCTGCTGACGGCGTTTCACCCAGGCGTTACCGCGCTGCGCCAGCCCATCAAACAGGAGGTAGATGACCGGCGTGGAGAAGAGTGTCAGCACCTGACTGACAATCAGCCCGCCGACAATCACCAGCCCCAGCGGCTGACGCAGCTCTGCCCCGGAGCCGGAGGCCAGCATCAGCGGCAGCGCACCCAGCAGCGCCGCCATCGTCGTCATCAGAATCGGGCGGAAGCGCAGCAGGCAGGCCTGATGAATCGCGTCGCGCGCGCTGAGTTGCTGATGGTGTTCCGCCTCCAGCGCGAAGTCGATCATCATGATGGCGTTCTTTTTCACGATGCCGATCAGCAGTATCACCCCAATCAGCGCAATCAGGCTGAATTCGGTGCCCGCCAGCAGCAGCGTCAGCAACGCGCCCACCGCAGCCGACGGCAGCGTAGAGAGGATGGTCACCGGATGGATAAAGCTTTCGTAGAGGATGCCGAGCACCACATACATGGTGATCAGCGCCGCCAGAATCAGCCACAGCGTGTTGCCGGTGGCGCTCTGAAACGCCGAGGTTTCCCCCTGATAACGCAGCGTGGTGCTCTCCGGCAGATGCAGCTGCTGCCGTACTTCCGCGATCGCCCGTTGTCCATCCTCCAGCGAGTAGCCCGGATTAAGGTTGAAGGAGATCATCACCGCCGGGAACTGATTCAGCCGCATATGCATCAGCGAACCGGTGCGCTGGTGGATAGTGGCGATAGAGGTGAGTTTGACCATGCCGCTGCTGGTGGTGCTGGCGCTGGTGTCAGAGGCTGAAGTGGACGTCGACGAAGACGTAGATGTTGACGAAGACGTTGACGTTGATGAAGTCGTGCTGGTGGATGACGACGCCGAACTGCTGCTGCCGGACGATTGCAGCCAGACATCATCAAACGACGCCGGACCCTGCTGGTATGCCGGAGCCACTTCCAGCACCACCCGATACTGATTCGACTGGGTGAAGATGGTCGAGACCAGCCGCTGACCAAAGGCGTTATAGAGCGCGGTGTCCACGTCCGAGGCAGTAATGCCGAAGCGCGCCGCTTTATCGCGGTTCAGCTCAACGTAAGAGACGCGCCCCTGATCCTGCAGGTTACTCACCACGCCATTAAACTCGGGCCGCTGCTGCAACGCCGCCACCAGTTTCGGCGACTCGCTGACCAGATTTTCACTGTCGGCATCATCGAGGGTGAACTGATACTGACTCGGCGAGACCTGATCGTTGACGGTGAGATCCTGCGCCGGTTGCAGATAGAGCCGGATGCCCGCCACATCGGCAGTCGCCTGTTTCAGCTGGCTGATCACCTCGCTGGCGCTGAGATTGCGGGAGCCAAATGGCTTCAGGTTGATCTGCAATCGTCCGCTGTTAAGGCTGGTGTTGGTGCCGTCGATGCCGATCGTCGATGAGACGCTCTCCACCGTCGGGTTTTTCAGGATCCGCGCCGACAACGCCTGCTGGCGCGTTGC
This sequence comes from Pantoea sp. PvP021, assembly GCF_054056055.1. NCBI lineage: Bacteria > Pseudomonadati > Pseudomonadota > Gammaproteobacteria > Enterobacterales > Erwiniaceae > Pantoea > Pantoea sp. PvP021. The sequence goes on from NZ_JBSRXX010000009.1 coordinate 181,797, forward strand.
CATGGCGTTAAACGAGACATCCTGCGAGGCGACGGTAATGCCCTGAATCAACCCGGTATCCTGGGTCGGGAAGAAGCCTTTCGGCACCATCATATAGAGCAGCGCCGTCAGCCCGAAGGTGGCCAGCGCCACCAGCAGCGTCAGTTTCTGATGGTTCAGTACCACGTTCAGCAGCCGATCATAACCGCGCACCAGGGCATCAAACAGTTCGCCGCCCTTGCGGGCAAACGTCGACTGCTGTTCTGGCGGAATGTGGCGCAGCAGATACGCACACAGCATCGGTGTCAGGGTCAGCGATACCACCATCGACACCAGAATTGCCACCGCCAGGGTAATCGCAAACTCCCGGAACAGTCGCCCGACTACATCGCCCATAAACAGCAGCGGGATCAGCACCGCAATCAGCGAAAAGGTCAGCGAGATGATGGTGAAGCCAATCTGCCGGGAGCCTTTCAGCGCCGCCTCCATCGGTGACTCGCCCTGCTCCAGCCGCCGGGAGATGTTCTCGACCACCACGATGGCGTCATCAATGACAAAACCGGTGGCGATAGTCAGCGCCATCAGCGACAGATTATTCAGGCTGAAGCCCGCCAGATACATCACCCCAAAGGTGCCGACCAGCGACAGTGGCACCGCCACGCTCGGGATCAGCGTGGCAGCAACGTTGCGCAGAAACAGGAAAGTCACCATCACCACCAGCGCAATCGACAGCATCAGCTCAAACTGGACGTCGCTGATCGAGGCGCGAATGGTCTGGGTGCGATCGGAGAGAATGGTCATCTTCACCCCCTCCGGCAGTGCCGCCTGCAGCGCGGGGAGCTGCGCCTTGATGTTGTCCACCACCTGGATCACGTTCGCGCCCGGCTGACGCTGCACGCTGATTACAATCGCGGGCTGGTTGTTGGCCCACGCCGACTGGAAGCTGTTTTCCGGGCCCTGTTCAATGTGGGCGATATCTTTCAGGCGCAGCGCCGCGCCATTCTCATAGCTGAGGATGAGGTTGCCGTACTCGGTTGCGGTGCGCAGCTGGTCGTTGGCGTCAATGGTCACCGAATGATATTTCCCGTCAAAGCCGCCTTTGGAGCCATTGACGTTGCTGTTGCCAATCAGCGTATTTACCGCCTCCAGCGTCAGATGATGCGCCGCCAGCGCCTGAGGATTCATCTGCACCCGAATCGCCGGCTGGTGGCCGCCCGCCAGCGTCACCATCCCGACGCCGGAGATCTGCGACAGCTTCAGCGCCACCCGGGTGTTGACCAGATCCTGCACCGCGGTCAACGGCAGCGTGCTGGAGCTCGCCGCCAGCGTCACCACCGCGCTGTCCGCCGGATTAACCTTTTTGTAGGTCGGCGGATTGGGCAGGTCGTCGGGCAGCAGGTTATTCGCCGCATTGATCGCCGCCTGCACCTCCTGTTCGGCGACATCCAGCGACAGATCGAGGCTGAACTTCAGGGTAATGATCGAGGAGCCGCTGGCACTGGTGGAGCTCATCTGGCTCAGCCCCGCCATCTGCCCTAACTGGCGCTCCAGCGGTGAGGTGACCGACGACGCCATCACATCCGGGCTGGCACCCGGATAGAGCGTGGTGACCTGCATAATCGGATAGTCGACCTGCGGCAGTGCCGAGGTTGAAAGGAATTTCCAGGCAAAAATGCCGGCGATCAGCACGCCGACCATCAGCAGAATGGTGGCGACCGGACGCAGAATAAACAGGCGCGACGGGTTCATTTCGACACAGCACCCGTAGCGGCGGGCGTCTCATCGGCCAGAGACACTTTGCTGCCGCTGGTCAGACGATCGATCCCTTCCGTCACCAGCCGATCGCCCGGCGAAACGCCGCTGAGGATCGCCTGCTGATCGTCTCCGAAAGCGGGACCGGTGGTGACCGCTTTGCGCGTAACGCTGTGATCCTGATTGATCACAAAGACAAAACTGCCGTCACTGCTCAGCTGCAGCGCCTGGGCCGGGATCACCGTCGCGCCTTTCAGCACCCGGGTCTGCAGCCGCAGATTCACAAACTGATTGGCAAACAGCGACTCATCCTGGTTGGCGAACACCGCTTTCAGCGCCACGGTGCCGGTGGCGGTGTCGATCTGGTTGCTGATGAACTTCACCTCGCCGCTGCCGAGCTGATGCTGGTTGTCCTGATCATACAGCGTGGCGGGCAGGCTCTGCCCCTGATGCAGCACGCTGACCAGCGTCGGGATTTCGCTTTGTGGCACGCTAAAGGTCACGGCGGCGGGCTGCATCTGGGTGATGGTCACCAGACCGGTGCTGCTGGCACTCTGAACCATGTTGCCGGGATCGACCTGACGCAGGCCGACGCGCCCGCTGATCGGGGCGGTGATCCGGGCATATTCAATGCTGAGTCTGGCACTGGCGATCTGCGCCTGATCGGCGGCGACGGCACCGCGATACTGCCCGACGGTGGCAATCTGGCTGTCCAGATCCTGACGCGCCAGTGCATCCTGTGCCGCCAGTTTGCGGTAGCGCGCCAGCGTCAGCTCCGCACTTTTCAGCAGCGCCTGGTTTTCACTGAGTTCGCCCTGATACTGGTTCAGCGTGGCCTGAAAGCTGCGCGGATCGATCTGCGCCAGCAGCTGCCCGGCGCTGACTTTCTGCCCCTCGGTAAAGAAAACCTGCTCCAGCTGGCCGTCAACGCGGCTGGTCACCGTGACGCTGGCGTTGGGGATGACCGTGCCGAGTGCATTCAGCCACACCGGCACATCCGCCGTGCTGGCGACACCGCTGTGAACCAGCGTTGCCCCTCCGCCCATCATGCCATGCGCACCCGGTCTGCCCGACGGCATCCCCTCGCCCGGCCCGTGACCTGCCGCCAGCAGACGCCAGATAACCCCAGCGATAATCGCCATCACCAGCAACAGGAGCAGCCATTTAAGCCCAAAGGAACGCGCGGGGCGAGAAAGGTGAGTCATCGTCGAACTCTTCAGATAAGCAGAAAAAGAAATCCCGGAACGTGCGGAATGCGGCAGTGAGCGGCGGCGGACAAAAAACCGCCAGGCTTCACGGCGGCCATTATCAGTGAAAGGCGACGCGCCTTTCTATTGGCAAACTGTCAGGGTTTCGTTAAGAACGATGTTGATTTAGCGGCGGTTTTTACAGCGGTAACGGCAGGCTCAGGCGAGCAGGCAAAAAAAACCCACGCATCTGCGTGGGTCGGTGTAATAACAGGGTCTCACTGCCGAAGCAGTGTTGTTTTCACACCCATCAATACCTCTGGGACTGCTATCCTCGCACTGATTGACCGCGCGGAGACAGCAGGAAAACGCAACCGAATTCGGGGAAGTGCAACGAGGTGTGAATATCCTTCACGCCTCGCTTACACTCTGATTTATCTAAGATTTATCTGAAGGAGTGGCGGCCGGTTTGGTGTAGATGGCATCCGGTGCAATATTCATGTGTTTCAGTACTGGTCCCATGATATTGCCGAACACCGGTGCAGCAACCGAGCCACCGAAGTGATCGCCCGCCGTCGGATGGTTGATCATCACCACCAGCGCCACTTCAGGATGGCTGGCAGGAGCGAGACCGGCAGTGTAGTTGACGTAGCCGCCATCATACTTGCCGCTGGTGCCCATTTTTTCCGCCGTACCGGTTTTGGTTGCCAGACGGTAGCCCGGCACCGCGGCTTTCAGCCCGGTTCCGCCCGGCAGGACGTCACTCTCCAGCATGTGCACCACCTCTTTCACCGTTTCCGGGTTGGCAACCTGGCGTCCCATGACCGGTGGCGTAACGCGGGTGATCGACAGCGGACGGTAAATGCCATAGGAGCCGAGCGTGGCGTATTCGCGGGCAATCTGCAGCGGCGTCACACGCAGGCCATAGCCAAAGGAGAAGGTGGCCCGCTCGATATCTGCCCAGCGGGTGCGGTGCAACGGAAAGTAGCCGACGCTTTCGCCGGTCAGCCCTAAGCCGGTCGGTTTGCCAAGGCCGAACGCATGATAGGTGTTGACCAGCGCTTCGGCGGGCATCGCCAGCGCGAGGTGTGACACGCCGATGTCGCTCGATTTTTGCAGAATGCCGGTCATGGTCAGGCGCGGCCAGTGGCCGACGTCGCGGATCAGGTGGCCGTTAACGCTGTAAGGCGTGGTGTCGATCACCGAATCCGGGCGCACCAGGTGGCGCTCCAGCGCTTCCATCACCACTAACGGCTTGACGGTCGATCCCGGTTCGTAGCTGTCATTGATGGCAGAGTTACGCATCTGCGCGGGCGTTGCCCCTTCATAGTTGTTGGGGTTGAACGACGGATAGGAGGCCATCGCCAGAATCTCGCCGGTGTCGATTTTCACCAGCACGGCCGCACCCGAGTCCGCCTTGTTGATCAGTACGCCGTCGCGCAGTTTGCTGTAGAGCGTGTACTGGTCATATTTGTCGATGCTGAGCTGTACCGTCGGCGGCTGGGTCGGCGGCTGATAGTTGATCATCGCGATGATATTGCCCGCGGCATCCTGCCGATAGACCTCTTTGCCCGGCTCGCCCTGCAATACTTTATCAAAGCCCTTTTCCAGTCCGTTCAGGCCGACGTTATCCGCCCCGACGATGCCGATCAGCGGCGCAGAGGCCTCGCTCATCGGGTAGAAACGGCTGTCGTCATAGACTTCGCTGATGCCTTTCAGCTTCAGCTCTTTAATATCTTTGGCGATGCCCAGCTCGACTTTACGCCCCAGATAGAGGAAGCGACGTTTCGGGTTGGCGGTGATCTGCGCCGCCAGCTCTTCGGGACGGGTGTTGAGCGCCGCCGCCAGATAGGCCCATTTGGCACTGGTAAAATCGGGGTTGCTCTCCAGCACGCGCTGCGGATCGGCAATCACGTCGCGCGACGGGACGCTGAGCGCCAGCGCTTCACCGTTACGATCCAGCAGCGTGCCGCGACTGGTCGGCAGCGTCACGGTACGCAGCGATCGCTGATCCGCTTCGTGCTCCAGCATCGGCTGATTCAGGAACTGCAGGTCCGCGACGCGCGCCAGCAGCACCACCAGACAGGTCGTGACACCCAGGCAGATCAGTCGGAAACGAAAAGGGTTAAACGGCGCTTTTATCTGGTCTTTTCCCAGTAGTTTTTTAATCCGGGGCATGGCATTCCGCTGCGCAAAATAAAGAGAAAGGGGCTGGTGCCAGCAGTTATAAAGAAAGCGCTGGCCGTATAACAGGAAAACTGTGTATCAGTTCGTTATCGGCAGCCGATTTCTGGCAAAAAAAAACCTGCGCATCTGCGCAGGTTGGTGTAATCAAGAAAATCTATTGATGTTCACCCATCAATACCTCTGGGACCCTGAATGTAGCAAGAGGGATCGATCGGCTGCCATCTCTCAAACGCAACAGTTACCGGCAAAATGTAACCAGCCATGAGATCCTTACGCTATTGTGCAATCCTGATGTTTTTTGATTTCCACCAGGCAGCTCATGGCGTTTGGCCCCTGCGTCAGCGACGAGGTGCCGATGTCGAGCGTCAGCACGTTGGGGTTACCCGCGCGATCGTGCGGCTGCCACGCCTTGCCAAAGCCGGGATCAAACCAGGCGCCGGTGGCGATAATCACCACGCCCTGCGTCACGCCATCGGTGATCCGCACGCCCGCCAGCATCACGCCGCGTGCGTTGCTCACCTCTATCTCGTCGCCCTCCACCAGCCCGCGCGCGGCCGCATCCTGCGGATGCATGTAGAGCGTTTCATGTCCGGCGGTTTTATTGCCCTGCACCGTTTCTGTAGCATCCAGCTGACTGTGTAACCGGTCGGAAGGCTGAATCGAGATCATGTGCAGCGGATAGTCGCGGCTGACCGGCGAACCGAGCCACTCCTGCGGTTCACGCCATTCCGGATGGCCGGCGAAATCGTCCAGTTGATAGTCCGCAATGGTCTGGCTGAAGAGTTCGATTTTGCCGCTGGCGGTTTTAATCGGATTGGCCTGCGGATCGGCACGGAAATCATCCATAAACTGATAGGGTTTGCCCCCTTCGGGGATCTCCACAAAGCCGCGCTGCCAGAACTCCTCAAACGCCGGGAAATCGATGCCTTTACGCTGATGCGCCGTCGCACACTGCTGATAAAGATGGGCGATCCACTGCATCTCGTTGCGCCCTTCGGTGAAGGTATCGCGGTAGCCGAGGCGCTCCGCCAGGTCAGCAAAAATATCGAAGTCGTTGCGCGCCTGATGCTGCGGTTTAATCGCCTGATGCATCGCCAGCACAAAGCGGTCGCGTGAGGAGCCGCCGATGTCATTGCGCTCCAGCGTGGTAGTCGCGGGCAGCACAATGTCCGCCATCTGCGCGGCGGGTGTCCAGACGATATCCTGCACCACGACCGTATCGGGCCGCTGCCAGCCCTCCACCAGCCGGTTGAGCTGCTGGTGATGATGGAAAGGATTGCCGCCCGCCCAGTGCACCATGTGAATGTCGGGATAGTGCAGGGTTTCGCCCTGAAAGCGGTAAGGCTGGCCGGGATTGAGCAGCATATCGCTGATCCGCGCCACCGGAATCGACAGCCCGGAAGGATTCGGGCCGGTGCTCATCATCGGAGCCGGACCTTCCTGGCGCGGGTTGCCGACGCTGTTCATCGAACCGTGACCAAAAGAGAAACCTGCGCCTGGCAGGCCTGGCTGGCCGAGCATCGACGACAGCGCAATCATCATCCAGTAAGGCTGCTCGCCGCGATGGGCGCGCTGAACGGAATAGGAGCAGGTAATAAAGCTGCGCTTGCCGGTGAGCTGCTGCGCCAGCTGCACAATGCGATCGGCCGGGATGCCGGTGATACGGCTGGCCCAGCCGGCGGTTTTCGCCACGCCGTCGGTTTCGCCCAGCAGATAGGCGCGCAGCTGCGGCCAGCCGGTGCAGTGGCTGGCGAGAAACGCTTCGTCAACTGCGCCGCGCTGGGTGATCTCATGACCCAGCGCCAGCATCAGCGCCACGTCGGTGTTGGGGCGAATCGGAATCCACTCGGCGTTAACAAATTCCGGGCAGTCATCCCGCATCGGGCTGATGTTGATCACCGGCGTGCCTTTGGCCGCCAGCTGCATCAGCGCCGGTTTCAGGCTGTGCTGCCCTGCGCCCCCCGAGGCGACCTGGGCGTTTTTCAGCGCCAGCCCACCAAAGGCGACAAAAATTTCGGCATGTTCCACCACCTGCGGCCATTCGGTGACGCGCCCGGTCAGCGGCATGTAGGTGCCAATCACATAGGGCAGGAAGAACTGCGCGGCGCCCCAGCTGTAGTTACCCTGCTGATCAACACCGCCGCCGCCCTGAAAGTAGAAGCGACGAATCAGGGTGCGGGCATGGTTAACACGTCCGGCCGATGACCAGCCGTAGGAGCCGTTGAAAATGCCCGATGCGCCATAGCGCTCGCGAATGCGGCGATTCTCCTCCGCCACCAGATCCAGTGCGGTTTCCCAGTCGACGGCAACAAAATCCTCCCGGCCACGTAGCGTACGGTCGCTTTTTTCGCGTGACTTCAGCCACGAGCGCCGCACCATCGGCTGACGAATGCGTTTGTCGGAATAGACCAGTTCAGGAATGGTGTGGATCATCGGTGACGGATCGGCATCGGCGAAGAAAGGTTCGCAGCCAATCAGGCGATCGTTTTCAGTGACGGCGGTAAAGGCGCCCCAGTGCGCCAGATGTGGCACTTTGGTTTTCATCGTTGTTTTTCACGGTAGCCAGGTGGGAGATTGAGCATAGCATGGTGCGACGCCTCAGCAGAAGACGTGCAGCAGTGACCGTTTTTACCCCTTTTTGCGACGACGCTGGCATTCTGTCGGGTTGATGTGTCCGCCCTTTTCCGTAACACTGATGCGATGTGTAAACGTTTTCCCCAAAGCAGGTCAACGCATGGCTACCATAAAGGATGTTGCGCGACTGGCTGGCGTTTCTGTCGCCACAGTCTCCCGTGTAATCAATAATTCTCCCAAAGCCAGCGACAGCTCCCGACAGGCCGTAGGTCAGGCGATGGAGCAGCTTCAGTATCACCCGAACGCCAACGCACGCGCGCTGGCGCAGCAATCGACCGAAACGCTCGGCCTGATTGTCGGTGACGTCTCCGATCCCTTTTTTGGCGCAATGGTTAAAGCCGTGGATGAGGTTGCAGGTGACACCGGTAACTTTTTGCTGATTGGTAACGGTTACCATAATGAGCAAAAAGAGCGGCAGGCGATTGAACAACTGATGCGTCACCGCTGCGCGGCGCTGGTGGTTCACGCCAAGAAAATCCCCGATGCAGAGCTGGAAGTGCTGATGAAGCAGGTGCCTGGCATGGTGCTGCTGAACCGGCTGATAAAAGGCTTTGAAAAGCGCTGTATCGCGCTCGACGATCGCTACGGCGCCTGGCTGGCAACCCGTCATCTGATCCAGCTTGGCCACCAAAATATCGCCTTTATCTGCTCGACCCACACCATCTCCGATGCAGAAGATCGCCTGCAGGGTTACTACGATGCGCTGAAAGAACATGGCCTGCCGTGCAGCGATCGGCTGGTCACCTGGGGCGAACCAGATGAAGTGGGCGGTGAGCAGGCGATGACGGAACTGCTGGGTCGCGGCAAGAATTTCACCGCCGTCGCCTGCTACAACGACTCAATGGCCGCCGGCGCGCTGGCGGTGCTGAGCGATAACGGCGTTCGGGTGCCGGAAGAGATGTCGCTGATCGGCTTCGATGATGTGCTGGTTTCGCGCTATGTGCGACCGCGCCTCACCACCATCCGCTATCCGATTGTCACCATGGCGCAGCAGGCGGCCCAGCTGGCGCTGGCGCTGGCTAACAATCAGCCGCTGCCGGAAGTGACCCACATGTTCAGCCCGACCCTGGTGCGCCGCCACTCGGTCAGCGGCCCGGCCTGAGGACGCTATGGCCGGTTTATCCGGCCGCAGCGTTTACTGAAAGGCGCGCAGCAGCGTCTCCAGCGGCCTGACCAGCGCAATCACTGTTTCATCCTGTACCTCTGCGGCGGCATCCAGTGTCGCACGCATCTCCGCCACTTCACTGGCACCAAACGCCTGATTGCGAACGTAAGCATTAACCAGCGCGAGGCCCATGGCGCTCAGCGCCTCGATCTGCTGCACGCTCTGTGCCAGCGGCTTCAGTGTTGTACTGGCGTTAATGATCGGCAGCACCGCGCTGGTGTTAGCCTGCCAGCGCTGCAGCGGCGCGCGAACCGCTGAGGCGGCAGCCGGATTATTACGATTGGCGATTAACACGGCGACCTGCTGCTCCAGCAGACGTACCGCCTCACTCTCAGCGGGCAGTACATCTGCCAGCCGGTTCAGGGGTTCATGGTAGTCGTAATGGCCCGCCTGAAACTTGAGATGCTGGCGCGTGTAGTATTGCGCCGGTTCCAGCACCTCAGCCAGTACCCGCAGTGGGGCGATGTCATGCCCACTGGCCAGCCGCATCATCTGCTGCTCCGTCTGCGCGTGTTGCAGCGTTCCGACCGACACGCTGCTCCAGCGATCCATCGCCGCCAGCCGCGAATACATCGAGTCGGTATTGGTGACATCCTGCGCCGACCATAACCGCTCGGCCACCACGAAGGCGCGCGGCCACAGTTTGGTATCAATAATCTGGCTGTTGATGTTTTCCGCCCACAGCGCCGCCTCGCCACCCAGCAGATTTTGCTGCACCTGCTCAGGTGTGGGCAGCGCGGGCGCGATGCCCGCAGGCGTCTGCGCCAGCCGTTGACCGCTGGTGGGATAACGCACGTTGCCTACCTCTGCATAACCTTTAAGAGCGTTCTGTTGCAGCGTGACCACCGGCTGGAACGGCCCCATCCAGCTATCCACGCTAAACCGCACCTGCCGCGTCGAGAGCCAGTTAATCTGACTGACCATCCGGCGGGCTTTGCCATCGAAGTCGATAAAACCGCGCCAGCCTGACTCTCCCTGTATCAGCGTAAAGCTGCCCTTCACCGGGCTGCCTTTCAGCCGCGGCATGGTGAATGACCAGCTCTGCGCCTGGTCGCCTGGCCGCAGACGATCCTGGCCGTTGAGGCCCTGTGGCGTGACCTCATTGCGGTAGTGATAGCTGGCAGGCTGAGGCTGATCGAGGTAGAAACCGGTGGAGAGGATGCCGCGGTAGTTCTCTTTTGCCAGCGCGCTCAGCGCATCCTGGCCCTGCCACGACTGGATCAGAATGCTGCGCGGCAGATCGGGATGGGCAATCTCATCCCAGCCCACCATCTGACGGTGATGGGCTTCCAGGATCTTCTCTACCCGCTGATTGAAATATGCCTGAAGCGCATGGGCATCTTTCAGATCGTGATCGCGCATAAACTGCTGGATAGCAGGCGAGTCGTTCCACTGTGTCGGATCCACCTCATCGCCGCCAATGTGCAGCCAGGGATCGGGGAAGATCGCCGCCATCTCACCCACCAGCGTGTCGATCACCTGATAAACCTGTTCGTTGCTGGGATCGAGCAGCGGTTTAAAGACGCCCCAGCCGCGCTCCATCTGCCAGGGGCCGGGTGCGCTAATCAGCTCTGGCATCGCCACCGCCAGCGCGGAAGCATGTCCCGGCATATCCAGCTCCGGCACCACACGCACCCCGCGATCGGTGGCATATTTCACGATCTCCCGCATCTGCTGCTGGCTGTAATAGTTGCCATCGCTGGCTTTCTGCTGCAGCTGGGGATAGTGGCTGGAGGCGAAGCGCCAGCCCTGATCGTCAGTAAGATGCCAGTGAAAGACGTTCATTCGCGCGGCGGCGATGCCGTCGATCTGACGTTTAAGCGTCTCCACCGGCATAAAGTGACGCGCCGTGTCGATCAGCACGCCGCGCCACGGAAAGCGCGGATGATCGTGGATGGTGACGTAAGGAATGGTTGTCCCCTGTGCGCCGTTTTGTATCAGCTGCAGCAGGGTTTCCATGCCGCGCATCGCGCCGAAACGGCTGGGCGCGGTTAACAGGACGCCGTCGCCATCGACCTGCAACTGATAGCTCTCATCGCTATCAGGCAGCGGCAGCGGATCCACCGCCTTCGCAATGACGATGCGGATAGTCGGTGCTGCTACCGGCTGGGTGGCGGGCAACAGCGGCCAGCCGGTCTGATTACTGATTCGCTCCAGCCAGCGCGCTTCGGCACCCGCCAGATGATCGCCGGAGATTTGCAGCGTCAGCTGCGGCGTCAGGATAAGCGTGCCGCCGCTGGCGGGCTGTTCCACCTGTTGCGGCCAGGGCATCAGCGGCAGCGAACTGGCCAGAGCGATCGGGCAAAGGGCTGAGAGCAGGAGCAGAGAACGGGGTAACCACATTGGCGGGCATCCTTGTAACGTCAACGTTTTGACAGGGCAGAACGTTGATTAAAGTTGCTGCACGCCAATCCGCCAGTGGATCCTGCAGGAAACCTGAACCAGCACCCGATTTTTTACATCAGCCAGAGTTTTCCAGCGGGTTGAGGCTTCCTTGTTTCAGGTCAAATCTGATCGCAATAATTCTCAGCAATCACTACATGTAGCGAATAGAATCCTTTCGACCCCTATATGTAGTTTATGGAGAGAGAAATGGCGACGGTGGTAATCAAGCGTGATGGATGCCGGACAGGCTTTGATGCGCAGCGTATTGAGCAGGCCGTGGCGGCGGCGGCACGGGCAGCCGAAGTAGAAGACGCGGCCTGGTGCGCGCAGGTCGCTGAGCGCGTGGCATTGCGGCTGGCCGATTGTCCGGAAGTGGATATCCGTGAAATTCAGTGTGCGGTAGAAGAGACGCTGATGGCGGGTCCTTACCCTCAACTGGCCCGCGCCTACATTGAATACCGCCACGATCGCGACGTCGCCCGCGATCGTCAGAGCCAGTTACATCACGCCATTCGCGGGCTGGTCGATCAGACCAATGCGGCGCTGCTGAACGAGAATGCCAACAAAGACAGCAAAGTGATCCCGACGCAGCGCGATCTGCTGGCCGGGATCGTGGCAAAACACTACGCACAGCAGCAGATCCTGCCGCGCGATGTGGTGCTGGCGCACGAGCGCGGCGAGATTCACTATCACGATCTCGACTACTCCCCTTTCTTCCCGATGTTCAACTGCATGCTGATCGATCTGAAAGGCATGCTGACCAACGGTTTCAAAATGGGCAATGCTGAGATCGAGCCGCCTAAATCGATCGCCACCGCCACCGCCGTGACGGCGCAGATCATCGCGCAGGTCGCCAGCCATATTTACGGCGGCACCACCATTAACCGTATTGATGAAGTGCTGGCCCCGTTTGTTGAGCAGAGCTATGCCCGGCATCTGGCGATTGCTGACCAGTGGCAGATCCCGCAGGCCGAGCAGTATGCGCGCCAGCGTACGGAGAAAGAGTGCTACGACGCCTTTCAGTCGCTGGAGTATGAGGTGAATACCCTGCACACCGCCAACGGCCAGACGCCGTTTGTCACCTTTGGTTTTGGCCTGGGGACGGACTGGGCGGCCCGGCTGATTCAGCAGTCGATTCTGCTTAACCGGCTGGCCGGACTGGGTAAAAATCGCAAAACGGCGGTGTTCCCTAAACTGGTGTTCAGTATTCGCGAAGGCGTCAACCGCCGGGCGGGCGACGTTAATTACGATATCAAACAACTGGCGCTGGAGTGCGCCAGCAAGCGGATGTATCCCGACATCCTCAATTACGATCAGGTGGTTAAAGTCACCGGCTCGTTTAAAACCCCAATGGGCTGCCGTAGTTTCCTTGGCGTTTATGAAGAGAACGGCGAGCAGATTCATGAGGGCCGCAACAATATCGGGGTCATCAGCCTGAACCTGCCGCGCATCGCACTGGAAGCGGGCGGTGATGAAGCGCGCTTCTGGACGCTGCTCGATGCACGACTGCAGCTGGCTAAGCGGGCGCTGATGACGCGGGTGGCGCGGCTGGAGAAGACCAAAGCACGCGTGGCGCCCATCCTCTATATGGAAGGCGCCTGTGGCGTTCGGCTGAATGCGGATGATGAAGTCGGTCCTATTTTCCGTAATGGCCGCGCGTCGCTGTCGCTGGGCTATATCGGCCTGCATGAAACCCTGAATGCGCTCAGCGGCGGTCATCAGCATCCTTACGATGACGCGGCCCTGCGCGCCAAAGGGGTAGAGATCATTGCTTACATGCGCGATGCCACCGAGCACTGGAAAGCTGAAACAGGCTATGGGTTCAGCCTTTACAGCACGCCAAGCGAGAATCTTTGCGACCGTTTCTGCCGTCTTGATGCGGCGCAGTTTGGTCTGGTGCCAGGCGTTACCGACAAGGGCTACTACACCAACAGCTTCCATCTTGACGTTGAGAAGAAGGTCAATCCTTACGACAAAATCGACTTTGAAGCGCCCTATCCGCCGCTGGCGAATGGCGGATTCATCTGTTACGGCGAATACCCGAATGTGCAGCACAACCTCAAGGCGCTGGAGGATGTCTGGGATTACAGCTACGACCGCGTGCCCTATTACGGCACCAATACCCCGATTGATGAGTGTTACGAGTGCGGCTTCAACGGCGAGTTCACCTGTACCAGCCGCGGCTTCACCTGTCCGAATTGCGGCAACCACGATCCGGCGCGCGTCTCCGTTACCCGGCGGGTCTGCGGCTATCTGGGCAGCCCGGATGCGCGGCCCTTTAATGCTGGTAAACAGCAGGAAGTGCAGCGTCGGGTGAAGCATCTGTCTGAAGGGCCACTGGGATGATGCATATCCATCGCTACTATGATGTGGATATCGTTAATGGACCTGGCACCCGCTGCACGCTGTTTGTCGCTGGTTGCGAACATCAGTGTCGCGGCTGCTATAACCAGAGTACCTGGCGGCTTGATTCCGGCGTGCCCTTTACGCTTGCGATGGAGGAGCAACTGCTGGCGGATTTGCAGGACACCCGCATTCCGCGCCAGGGATTGTCGCTGAGCGGCGGCGATCCGCTGCATCCGCATAACGTGCCGCACATTCGCCGTCTGGTGAAACGGGTGCGGCAGACGTGTCCCGGTAAAGATATCTGGCTCTGGACCGGTTACCGGATGCAGGAGCTGAATGCGGCGCAGCGCGCTGTGCTGGTCTATCTCGACGTGCTGATCGATGGCCGTTTTGTCGAAGAGGAGAAGGATGCCACGCTGCAATGGCGCGGCAGCCGTAATCAGATTATCTGGCAGTTACGCTGAGTGGCGCGGGATTTCGCCAGACTCTATGATATTGACGCTCTCACTCCCCGGCGTAAAAGCCTGCTGGTGCAGACAGCGTGCCACGTCGTGCGCGATGACCGCCCGCCAGTTGCCCGGCAGGAGTGAGAACAGCGGTCCCGCCAGGCTTTCACCCCGGCGCTTCTGCGCGCGATCCCCTAGCAGCAATGAAGGCCGCACCAGCGTCAGGCGCGGCCAGCCCTGATGGCGCAGCGCATTCTCCATTTCGCCTTTGACGCGATTATATAAAAACGGTGAGTGACGACTGGCCCCGTGCGCGCTGACCACCAGCATCTGCTTCGCCCCCAGACGTAATCCGCTTAACCCGCTGTCCACCACCAGGGTGTAATCAACGTGGATAAAAGCCTGTTTACTGCCCGCCTGCTTACGCGTGGTGCCCAGGCAGCAGAACACCGTGTCCAGCGAGCTTTGCAGCGGCCCGAGGACATCGGTGAGATCGGCCTCAACCGGATTCACCACCTTGTTCATCGCGGGCAGTGGCCGACGGGTTGGCGCGATGATCTCATCGACGCGTGGATCCTCAATCAGTAAGCGCAGCAGATGCGACCCGACTAAGCCGGTGGCACCGGTCAGTAATACGCGATTCATCTCAGATTCATCCTTATTTCACTGCTGACTGGTTAAAAGATAGCTGATCTTAACGGGCTGGCTTGCGTTCTCACTCTCAGCGACCAGGCTTATAGCGTTATCCGGAAAGCGCGTCTCGCGCTCCACATGCTGAAGGAGGAAAAAAATGAGCAAGAAAGTGGCGGTTTTAATTACCGATGAATTTGAAGACTCAGAATTTACCTCACCTGCGGAAGTTTACAAACGCGCTGGTTTTGAGGTGGTTACCATTGAGAAACAAGCCGGTAATGTCGTTAAAGGCAAGAAAGGCGAAGCGGAAGTGACCATCGATCGCAGCATTGATGACGTCAGCCCGGCTGAATTTGACGCCCTGCTCCTGCCTGGCGGTCACTCGCCCGATGCCCTGCGCGGCGACGATCGTTTTGTCTCTTTTACCAAAGAGTTTGTTGCCAGCGGCAAGCCAATTTTTGCCATCTGCCACGGGCCACAGCTGCTGATTAGCGCTAACGGCGTGCGCGGTCGCAAGATGACTACCGTTAAAGCCGTTGCCATTGACCTGATCAATGCCGGTGCCGACTTCCATGATAAGGAAGTGGTAGTAGACGACGATAAGCTGGTCACCAGCCGCACCCCGGCCGATTTACCGGCCTTTAATCGTGAATCCCTGCGGATCCTCGAAGCGCTGTAAGCCGCGACGCCCTTTTCTGCTGAAAAGGGCGTTTCTATTTCTCCCGCTGCCAGGCAATTTTCTTGCCGAATCCCAGCGCATTATCCGTCATCTTCACTTCATCCAGCACAATCTCCCACAGCGGTGCCGACACTTTGCGTGAGACCGGAAAACGTTTCTGGTAAGCGGCTCTGGCGATCTGCTCTGTTGTCTCCTCCAGCCGTTTGACATGGCCACGATACTGCACCCCTTTAATCAGCAGCACGCTTCTGGGCTGGCCATTGACGGTGCCCGCAACCTGCGGATTCTGCACCATTAACTCACCGTGGCGGGTATCGGGTTCCGTCATGATCCAGAAGGCCATGCGCGTCTCATCAAAGACGTAGTAGCAGTTAGCGCACCACAGTTGATCGTCGGCGGTACAGCAGAGTGAAAGCACATGCTGCTTTCTCAGATAGCGAACCAGATGGGCGTGATCGGACAAGATAAACTCCTGGCGGTGCACCGGAGAGTGAAGCGCGCTACACTGCCCGGCACCTTTTTTTGGGAAATGATTGCGATGAGTCAGCAGTGGCAACTCTACATCGTCCGTACGGCGAAAGGGAGCCTGTACACCGGTATCACCACGGATGTGGTGCGCCGGGTCGCTCAGCACCAGAGCGGACGCGGCGCCCGCGCGCTGCGCGGCAAAGGGCCGCTGGACCTGGTGTTTCACTGTGACGCGGGCGATCGCGCCAGCGCCTCCAGGCTGGAGTATCAGGTCAAGCAACTGACCCGCCAGCAGAAATTACTGCTGGTGGCGGGCCAGCCCGGCTGTCTGGAGAGCTGGCTGGGTATTACGGCTGGCGATTAAAGGGTTCGGCGTAGTCGATCTGCCCTTCCGCCCCGTCATACGCATTATCGGCCAGACGGTAGACCTGGAACGTTGCCTCTGTACCCGGCCAGCGGCTGCGCAGGCCGTGGCGTGCCGCCGGTTCAAAACCAAAACGGTTGAACAGCGCCGGATCGCCCAGCACCACTACTGCGCTGTAGCCAAATTCATTGAGCGTATCCAGCCCCTCATAGATCAGCTTGCTGGCAATTCCCTGACCGCGCAGCGTCTCATCGACGGCCAGCGGCGCCAGGCCAACCCAGCCGCGATCTTCACCCTGAACGCTGACCGGACTGAATGCGGCATAACCCAGCACCTGTCCCTCGTCATCCGTCGCGACCACGCCTAAGGTCAGCAAGCCATCTTCACGCAGCGCCTGAGTCAGTTCCGCCTCTGCAGAGGTACTGAAGCAGCGTCTGAGCAGCGCGTCGATGCCTGCGGCATCCACGCCAATTTCACTACGAATCAACATGCAGCACCTGCGCGTGCCTGTGCGGCCTTCGCGTCCTGTTTCATGCCGGCGTCGACAAATGCCGCCATCTGCTCAATTGCCGTGCGTAACGCGGTGGGCATAGCCTCGGGTTCAATAGCATCCATTACGTTCTTCACCTCAAGTCCCAGTTCAGTGTCACCTTCAATCACCAGCCGGCGTTGAAAGAACAGCATGTCGGGATCTGCTTTACGTGCTGCCACCAGCAACAGATCATTGGCATTGCCCCGAAACCAGACATCCGCTTCGGACTGTTGCAATACCGCCAGTCGGCCGTCCTGCAGCGTGGTTATCCATTGCAGATTGAGATCGGCAATTTCAATACCCAGCAGGCGACCATCCAGAAAGTCTAACTCACCTTCAGCCAAAGCATGACGAAATTGCCAGTTTAAGAGTTGTTGCAGAAGCAACTTTTTGACCGGGAATGGGGTGAACGCAGCGGGTAACCCTAAGATTTTAGGACCGTTTTTCACACAATGGGCATGTATCCGCTCTAACACTTTCGTCACTCCCTTCAGAAAATTTTACGTATATTGCCATATCCTTTTCTGCGCGCCTCCTCTGAGATCAATAAAAACCGCTGCCATGCAGGGAAAAAAAGCGCCGCCGGACGGATGAATTTGAATTTCACTGCCCCAAATCAACACGCTGCCCGGACCAGATGCCTAGACTCGACGCCCATCTGCATGTTGAGAGGAATATCTATGGAACTGCTCTGCCCGGCAGGAAACTTACCCGCAGTGCGCACCGCTGTAGAGAATGGCGCTGATGCGGTGTATGTGGGGCTGAAAGATGACACCAATGCCCGTCATTTTGCGGGTCTGAATTTCACCGATAAGAAACTGGCTGAAGCCGCGCGTTATCTTCATCAGCATCGCCGCAAACTGCATGTCGCGATCAACACCTTTGCCCATCCGGATGGCATGGGCCGCTGGCAGCGGGCGATTGATGTGGCGGCGCAAAACGGAGCCGACGCGCTGATCCTGGCGGATATCGCCACGCTGGAGTATGCCGCGACGCACTATCCCCAGGTCGAACGTCATCTTTCTGTACAGGCTTCGGCGACCAATCTGGAGGCGATTCGCTTTTACCATCGCCACTTCAATCTGCAGCGTGTGGTGCTGCCTCGCGTGCTGTCGATTCACCAGGTTAAACAGCTGGCACGCAGCACACCGGTACCGCTGGAGGTGTTCGCCTTTGGCAGCCTGTGCATCATGGCGGAAGGCCGCTGCTACCTCTCTTCCTGGCTGACCGGTGAATCGCCTAACAGCGCCGGTGCCTGCTCCCCGGCGAAGTTTGTGCGCTGGCAGCAGACGCCGCAGGGCATGGAGTCACGTCTTAATGAAGTGTTGATCGATCGCTACGCCCCGGACGAAAGCGCGGGTTATCCGACACTTTGCAAAGGACGCTATGTGGTTAACGACAAGCGTTATCACGTGCTGGAGGAGCCCACCAGTCTGAACACGCTGGAGCTGCTGCCGGAACTGCTGCGGGCAGGCATCGCCTCGGTGAAAATCGAAGGCCGTCAGCGCAGCCCTGCCTATGTCGCTGACGTGGCGCGCGTCTGGCGTCAGGCAATTGATCGCTGCAAGGCGCAGCCGGAACAGTTTGAAGTCGCACCACAGTGGATGCAGACGCTGGGCGATCTCTCAGAAGGTTCGCAAACCACGCTGGGTGCTTATCACCGTGAATGGCAATAAGGAGTCATGATGCAATATGCCCTTGGGCCGGTGCTCTGGTACTGGCCGACCGATACGCTGGAAGATTTTTACCAGCAGGCTGCCCGCAGTAGCGCGGATATTATCTACCTTGGCGAAGCGGTGTGCAGTAAACGTCGCGCCACGCCCTATGCCCGCTGGATGGCGCTGGCCCGTGAACTCGCGGCCAGCGGCAAACAGGTGGTGCTGAGCACGCTGGCGCTGCTGCAATCGCCCTCTGAGCTGAAAGAGCTGCAGCGTTACGTAGAGAACGGTGAGTTCCTGATTGAAGCCAATGATATTGGCACGGTAAACATGGCCGCTGAGCGTCATCTGCCCTTTGTCGCGGGCCCGACGCTCAATGTTTATAACGCCGACACGCTGCAGCTGCTGGTCAAAGAGGGCATGACGCGCTGGTGTATGCCGGTGGAGATGTCACGTGACTGGCTGCTACAGCTGCTGGAGCAGTGCGAGACGCGGGGTATCCGGCAGCAGTTTGAGGTGGAGGTGCTGGGCTACGGTCATCTGCCGCTGGCGCTCTCAGCGCGCTGCTTCACTGCCCGCTCGGAAAACCGCGCGAAAGATGATTGCGAAACCTGCTGTACCAACTATCCGACAGGCCGGCGCGTCAACTCCCAGGAGGGGCAGCAGGTGTTCGTCCTCAATGGCATTCAGACCATGAGCGGCTACTGCTATAACCTGGGTAACGATCTGGCTGGCATGCACGGCCAGGTCGATTGCATACGGCTCTCGCCGCAGGATGTGACGACGCTGGCAGAGATCGACCGTTTCCGCGCCAATGAAAACGGCCAGGCTCCGCTAATGGTCGCGAAAGGCAGTGATTGTAATGGTTACTGGCGCAAACTGGCGGGCATGACGCTGGCATCCTGAATAAAAGCACATACCGGCTATATTCCTGCTGAGGTTAGCAGTTTTAATATAAGGAATGATGCGTAATACTAAATGGTGCAGGCCTTAACTTAACGCCTGCGCCATACAACGGGAGTAGTCATGTCTGATAAAAAACCTCTTCGCCTGTCCGTGCTGGATCTCGCGCCGATTCCACAGGGCGCGACCGCTCGGGATGCGTTCCATAATTCGCTGGCGCTGGCGCGTCAGGCTGAAAAACTGGGCTATCAACGCTACTGGCTGGCTGAACATCACAACATGACCGGGATTGCCAGCGCCGCAACGTCGGTACTGATTGGCTATCTGGCGGCGAATACCGAGACTCTGAAGCTGGGCTCCGGCGGCATTATGTTGCCTAACCATGCGCCGCTGGTAATCGCCGAGCAGTTTGGTACGCTGGCCTCTCTCTATCCTGGCCGTATCGATCTCGGCTTAGGTCGCGCGCCAGGTTCTGACCAGCGCACCATGATGGCACTACGCCGTCATCAGGCCAACATGCACATCGACACGTTCCCCGAGGATGTGGCTGAACTGATTAGCTGGTTCGATGCTGAAGCGGATGCGCAGCCGCCGGTGCAGCCGGTACCCGGTCTGGGCCTGCAGATTCCGGTCTGGCTGCTCGGCTCCAGTCTCTACAGCGCACAGCTTTCAGCGAAAATGGGCCTGCCGTTTGCGTTTGCCTCCCATTTTGCCCCTGACCAGCTCTTCCAGGCGCTGCACGTCTACCGTGAAAACTTCCAGCCATCGGCGCGTCTCGACAAGCCTTATGCCATGGTCTGCATTAACGTGATCGCCGCAGACAGTGAGCGTGATGCGCGCTTCCTGTTTACCTCGCAGCAGCAGCAGTTTATCAACCTGCGCCGCGGCAAACCGGGCCCGTTACCGGCACCGGTTGAAAACATGGATAACCTCTGGTCGCCATCAGAACAGTATGGCGTACAGCAGGCGCTCAGCATGTCGCTGGTCGGCGATACGGACAAAGTGCGTCATGGGCTGGCCTCACTGATGCGTGAAACCCAGGCGGATGAAATTATGGTCAATGGCCAGATTTTTGATTCCGAAGCGCGCCTGCGCTCCTTCGCCATTGCGATGGAAGCGGCTAACAGCCTGTAATCAGTTCTGCGGTGGGCGCAATCTGTCCGGGCTCACCGCCAGCTGACGACTATCCCTGGCCGGAGATTGCCCATACAGGCGGCGATACTCCCGGCTGAACTGTGACGCGCTCTGATACCCCACCCGATAGCCTGCCGTACCGGCATCCAGCTTTTCCACCATCATCAAACGTCGCGCCTCATTCAGCCGCAGTTGTTTCTGGTATTGCATCGGCGTCATGGCCGTCACGGCTTTGAAGTGATGATGCAGCGAAGAGATGCTCATGCCGACACTGCTGGCGAGCCGATCGATCTTCAGCGGCTGATGAAAATTTTCCCGCAGCCAGCGGGCAGCCTGCGCGACCCGGTTGCCCGGCCGTTCAGCCAGCGCCATATTCAGGATGCGCGAACCTTCCGGCCCGGTCAGCAGCCGGTAGAAAATCTCCTGCTCAATGAGCGGGGCCAGCGCCTCAATGTCCTCAGGGTGGTCAAGCAGGCGTACCAGCCGGATAACCGCATCCACCAGCAAAGGTGAGACCTTATGCACGGTGACGCCACGTTCACTGTCTGGTGTCGCCAGCGGCAGCGTCGGGGGAAACTGTTCGAGGTAGCGCATCAGCCGGGATTCATTGATGGCGATACCAATCCCCAGATTGGGCTTTTCCGGCGTGGCGACGGTGACGCAGGCGCGTACCGGCATATCCAGCGTCACCAGCAGCAGATCGCCCGGACCATAGTGCAGCACCTCATCACCGATATGCAGCGCCTTACCGCCCTGTGCCACCAGGGCAAAACTGGCCCATTGAGCAAAGTGCATCGGCTCAGTCGGTGCTGAAACCCGGCCAAAAAACAGGCAATCTATGGCGCTGGAATGCCGCCCATCCTCCGGAGCATGACGGGCAATTAACTGTGCCAGCCCCTGCCACTTCTCACTCTCTGTCACTGTGTTCTCCCCTCCCGCTATCTGTGCTGATATTACCTGACGCTGAGCGGAATACCTGTCCCGTTGCGTTACTTTTGCAGGATCGTGCAAGAAGCTTGCAGGATTGCACTACCCGCTTTTCGGCGCCAGCGCGCATAGTCTTTCGACGCAATCATTACGGCGGAGAACAACATAATGAAGGCACTGCAGAATAAAATCGCGCTGGTAACAGGCGCCTCAAAAGGCATTGGTGCGGCGATTGCCATCGCTTTTGCCGCGGCTGGCGCCCGCGTCGTGGTCAACTATCGTCAGGATGAAGTGGGAGCGGCTGACGTGGTCAGCGATATCGTCACCCTGGGCAGTGAAGCCGTGGCGGTACAGGCAGATATCTCTCTCCTGCGCGATGTGGAACGGCTCTTCGCCACCACCGCAGAGTGCTTCGGCGCGCCCGACATTGTGGTGAACAATGCGGGCAGCTTTCATCACGGCGAGTTTGCGGCGCTGACGCTGGAGGAGATGCAGCAACAGATTAACGTTAACCTGCTGGGTACGCTGATGGTCTGTCAGCAGGCGATTCGTCACTTCCCGGCGCACGGCGGCAGCATTATTAATCTCAGCGCCCTGAACAGTAAAAACAGCACGCCGGGTTCCGTGCTCTGGGCGGCAACCAAAGGCGCAGTGGATACCCTGACCCAGGGACTGGCGCGCGAGCTGGGCGCAAAAAACATCCGGGTTAATGCCCTGGCACCAGGCATGATTCTGACGGAGGGATTACTGGCCGCGAAGAGGATGAGCCCGCAGCTCAAAGCGCAACTGCTGGCAGCCACGCCGCTGGGACGCTTTGGTCTGCCGGAAGATGTGGCGCAGGTTGCGCTGTTTCTGGCCTCTGAAGAGTCCGCCTGGGTCAGCGGCGAGCGTGTGATGATCAGCGGCGGTGCCTGACAGGCATAAAAAAAGGGAAGCCATTGGCTTCCCTTTTTGTTACGACTGACCCGTCCTGAATAGCGTTGACACATTTTCCCGATGTTTTAAGGAGAATGTGATGAAACAGTATGTTAAACGTACACAACGGGACTACTCTC
>NZ_JBSRXX010000010.1:0-203092 GCF_054056055.1 Pantoea sp. PvP021
CAGACGGTCTCGTCGGTAGCCAGCCTGCCGGACGGCGGCGCCATCGTGGTGTGGCAGTCGGCGAGCGGAGACGGCTCCGGCAGCTGCGTCAAGGGTCAGCTGCTGGATGCGAAAGGTCAGCCGGTCGGGGCGGAGTTCACGGTGAACACCACCACAGCGGGCGACCAGATCACGCCGCAGGTTACCGTGCTGTCAGATGGCACTTTCCAGGTGGTGTGGAGCACGGATTCCGGTGCGCATATCAAGGGTCAGGGCTATACCTACAGCTACGACGGTGCGGGTAACGTGAACGGCGTCGTGACTAATGGCGCAGAGTACAATGTAGACTCCAGCACCGCCGCCAGCAAAATGCGCGTTCCGGTGATCACTTCGCTGGAAGACGGCGGTTATCTGGTGGTTTGGGAAGCGAGCCTGAACGGCAACTGGACGGTCTATGGTCGTCAGTATGACGCAAACGGCACGCCGGTCACGGCGGAGACCGTGCTGGCAACCACGACCCTGAACGCAAATGCCATCATTCCTGAATGGGAGCCGTTGCCATCTGTTACAACGCTGGAAAATGGCCAGGTTGCGATTACTTATGCGATTAAAGCCACCGGATATGATGTTGGTGTGTCAGTTTATGATCCGTCAACGCATGCTGTAACAGGCAGCTTCGTAGCGAACCAGACCCTGACTAACAATCAGGCGTCATCCGCAGTCAGTGCGCTGCAAAACGGCAACTACGTGGTGACCTGGGACTCTAACGATACCAGCGGACCGGATCAGAATGGTTACAGCGTCTGGGGCCGCATCTACGCGGCAGACGGTACGGCGCTGACCAGCGAGTTCCTGATCAACACCACGACGGCTGGCGATCAGCACATGGCGAGGGTGGTCAGTCAGGCTGACGGCAGCTTTATTGCCGTTTTCCTGTCAACAACCGACATCGCACCGGGTGCAGGTACCAGCGGTATCTACGCACAGTACTTTGATGCAGCGGGTAATAAAGTGGGCCAGCAGATCCAGATCAACCAGCTGACCTATGGTGAGCAGGTTGAAGTCGATGCGACCTTCCTGGCGGGCGGTCAGCTCTACGTGACCTGGACCGATCAGGGCGTGGGCGACGGCGATGGCTCAGCAATCAAAGGCCGCTTAGTTGATCTGAACGAGACACTGGGACTGACGTCTGAAACGGGATCGACGCATATTGAGTATCAACCTGCTCAGTACGATCTTAATGGCACTTCAGGTAATGATGTACTGGATGCACGCGGCGCGAATTCCGTCGATGCAAAAGAGGGCGATGATACTATCGTCATTAACAGTACTCATTTTAGCAGTGTGAAAGGAGGAGAAGGTCACGATACGCTGGTCTGGGATTCTAATAACGATTTAGAACTCGGAACGGTATCAGGCAAAATTAGTGGAATTGAAGCTATCCATCTGGGTAATAACACGGCGCAGACATTATTTATCAGCGCCAGCGATGTGCTCGAAATTACTAAAGATAATGGTAGTGAAGCGAACACATTACATATTACGGGAGATGTGGGAAGTTCAAACAATAGTAATGCAACTGATACCGTTAATATTGGAAAGTCAGAATGGACGGCTTCAGCCGCACAAACTGAAAATGGCGTTAATTATGACGTCTATACCAATAATGATGACACCACTGTCAAGCTGTTAATCCAGCATGGCTTAAACGTTATCTGATAGAACTGGCGATGACTTCGGTCATCGCCAGCTTTTTTTCACATCAAACTCACCTGATGGGCCTGTTTAAGGCAGGCCCATCAGGTGAGCCCCAGATCTGATTGTGCAGATGAAAAAAATAAATAAAGGCATGTGAGCAGAATGTAAAACCTAAATATTTCTTTTTTGCAGAATTAACGTTGCCATATGACATGTCGGACGGTTAAAACAGTTCCGGTCGCAGGATTGAATTAGCGACAGAGAAAATTAGCCATCCCACTTTATTTGTTATTTTGAGTTAACTATGAAAAAAAACTTGTTTACTACAAAATCCAGATGTTCGCTGCATGGTTTAATTGCGGGATTGCTATTTTTTAATCCCCTGTTAAATGCCCATGCAACGGACTTTATTGAAATGATTCGTATGACAGCCGACCATCCGTCGGTAAAGTCTGCTTTATCAAACAGCACCGGTGCTATGTATGATATCGATCAGGCAAAAGCCGCTGATGGTTTTCAGGTCAGCACGGGTATCAGCGCATCAGGATATTCAGGTCAACCCGGTTATGAGAATAACCCGGTCTCCCCGCATATCACTGTAAGTAAATCACTTTACGATCACGGACGTACTGATGCGAGCGTTGCCGGAAAGCAGGCTGCTTATTCCATGCAGCAGGCTCAGGTAAATGTCACGCGCGAAAATCTCAACGAGCAGGTGCTCTCTCTTTTTACCTCTGCAGCCACTAATGCCACAGTTGTCGCTGTGCTGGATAAAGAAATTAACGCACTGCAGGATCTGCTTAATCGGGTAAAGAATATTGCCAGTATTGATAGCGGCAGAGCTTCTGAGATCAATCAGGTTGCGACTCGCCTCAATTCCGTGATTGCCAGTCGTGAAATGAGCTACACCACCTATATACAAGCGCAGCAGCAACTCAGCTCGCTGCTGAACCACGAGATTGTTATCACCAGAGGCCTGCCCGATCTGAAAAAAGCGGGTCTGTTGCCCGCGTCACTGGCACAGGCACAACAGGTACTGAAAGAAAATCCCAACTGGGCGGTCTCACGCGAGCGTAAAGAAGAAGCGAGAGCCGCAGTGGATCTGGCCTCTAAGTGGAACAGGCCGAAATGGAGTGTGCAACTGAGTATGGACAGTCCAAAGCGCAACGGTGAAATGGAACCGTTTAAAGCGGTGACGTTACAGGTGAGCAGCGATATCAATCTTTGGGATGGTGGGGCTGGCAGGGCAAATGCTAAAGCTGAAACTCAGCGACTCATTGCCGCAGAGGCGGATCAGGATGCAACACTCCGGACATTGAAACAGCAGCTGGATCAGCTGTGGGTCTCCTTACCGCTTCGTGAACGCCAGCTCAATGCATTACAGAGACAGTCAGAAACCGCGTTGAAAACCTGGAAAGCGGGGGAAGTGCAGTTCTTCGCGGGGCAGCGCCCGTTAACGGATTTAATCTCGTTTGCTACCGACTATTACACCAGTCTCGCAAGTTATCAGGAGCAGCAGATGCAGTATCTGGCTGCGCAATGGAACATCGTTGCGGCACTGGGTAAAACCAGCCAACTGGTGCAGAAGGTTAACGCTTTACCAGCGAATACCATCGAAGCGGTGCACTAATCACGCTGACGTAAAAACGAGTATTTCTGGCCGCTGTCATGCTTTGCCGCCAGACCAGAATGAATTAGTTGTCCAGGGGACGCCATTGTGACTGATATACAATTTGAGCCTGCTGGCTCTGAACTGAATGCTGAAAACAGAGTGTTATCCAGATCGCCATCAGATACGCAGGAGACTTTGCTGGTTGCACTGCAAAGCGCACTGCGCCTGTTTGACGTCCGGCTTACGCTAAATGCTTTACGTGTGGGTATGCCTGCATTTCCACCAGACGCTGATATCAGCGCCCAGAATGACTGGGCATTGCGCACGCTGCAGAGCCGCGGCATGAGTGCTGCCTGGCAGAAGATTGACCTGACGGATGTGAAAAGCTTTGTTCTCCCCGCCATCATGCGTCTGGAAACGGGCTACTGCGTGCTGACACAGTGTAGCGAAAAGAAGTGCGCCATTATCGATCCCGCACTGGGCAGCCAGCCTGTTGAGGTCGATTTCGCTCGCCTGGCTCAGCACTATAGCGGCGAGTTGCTGCTGCTGCGACCTAAGTCTTATCTTGATCATCGTGCCGATGACATTGTCCATGTCGGTAAAGGGCACTGGTTCTGGAATACTTTGTGGGGATTCAAACGTTATATCTTTGAAGCCGCCGCATTGTCAGTCGTTATTAACCTGCTCGTTCTGGCGATGTCCGTATTCACCATGACGGTTTATAACCGGGTACTGCCTAACCAGACCTACGTAACACTCTGGACGATGGCTATCGGCGTGAGTCTGGCGTTGTTGTTTGAACTGGCTGCACGGCTGGGTCGGGCCTGGATTACCGATCGCGCCGGTAAAAAGATCGATCTGGTGTTGGGCGCACAACTTTTTCGTCACGTGCTGAACGGCAAAATGTCGGGTCGAGCCCAATCCAGCGGTGCATTTGGCAATGTCATGCAAAGCTTTGACAGCGTCCGCGAGCTTACTACGTCAGCCGCTTTAACGACGGTTGCTGACTTACCCTTTGTTTTACTCTTCCTGGTTGTAATCCATCTGGTTGCCGGGCCACTGGTCTGGTGTGTGATCCTGATATTAGTGGTCATCGTGGCGATGGTGCTGCTGATGCAGATCCCTTTGAAACGCCACGCTGAAGAGTCAATGAAAATAGGCAGTAACCGTTACGGTCTGGTTATTGAATCACTGGATAATCTTGAAACCATCAAAGTTCTGCGTGCTGAAAACCTGGTCGCCTCTAAACACGATGTTGCCAGCGTAAAACTCTCTGCAGTGAATATGAAATCGCGGTTCCTTGCCACTATGGGCTCAAGCGTTATTCAGACGACCCAGCAGTTTGGTACCGTTATTCTGCTGGTCTGGGGTGCTTATCTGGTCGGTGATGGTGATATCTCAATGGGAGGCATCATTGCCACGATGACCCTGATGGGGCGCGCCATAATGCCCATAGCAACGCTTGCCGCGCTGGGATTGCGTATTCAGCAGGCAAAAACCTCGCTGGCCATCCTCAATAAAGTGATGCAGGCCCCTGCTGAACGCGATAATGAGAAGGTTTATGTGCAGCTTCCCCAGGGCAGCCAGACCGGGATTGTCTGTCAGGGCGTTTCATTACGTTATAAAGACGATTTACCGGCCATCGTTGAGCAGCTTGATGTCCGGTTCTGTCAGGGCGAGCGGGTTGCCATACTGGGCAAAATGGGCAGCGGTAAATCTTCGCTGCTGCGCATGCTGGTTGGGCTATATCCACCCACAACAGGCACGATCACCATTGCTGGCGTAGATATAGGCCAGGTCGAGCCGGTGGAATTACGGACGCGTATCGCGCTGGTCAATCAGGAACCACGTTTTATGTATGGTTCGCTGCGTGACAACCTGGTGATGGGAGCACCCTACGCCAGCGACGAAGAACTGATGGCCGCTGCAAAAATGACCGGGGTGAGTGATATTGTCGCGGCCCATCCCATGGGCTTTGGTATGCCTGTCAGTGAGCGTGGTGAAAACTTTTCCGGCGGACAAAAGCAGGCGATAGCCCTGGCTCGCGCCATTCTGTCGAATCCGGATGTTCTGCTACTGGACGAACCTACATCGGGGATGGATATGGGGTCGGAACGCACTATCCTGCAAGCGCTCATCCCGGCAATGGAAGGCCGAACCGTGATTATCGTGACCCACCGTCCGGCAGTGCTGAAATACGTTGATCGGGTGATTGTGATGGATGAAGGCATCAAAGTAGCTGATGGGCCGCGTGAAGAGATTATCGGTTTATTAAACAGCGGGAAGATCCCGGCCGCATCGGTGCTGCGTAACGCAGCGAAACATGCTGGCGTTGAGATAAGCACAGAGCGTCAGCCACAATCTGGCGAGGTAACAGTATGAGCAGCCTGTCCCCTGATAAAAACGTTGATCAAAAGCGCCTGACCGAACATACAGCCAGTGACATAGTGAGGGCCGCCCGTCAGGATCGCTGGGAAGGCTGGCTATTTATTGCCTGGGGCAGCGTGGCGTTAATGGTGCTAATAATCGTCTGGGCCGCCAATTTCAACATCGAAGAGGTGACAACCGGGTCAGCCAAAATTGTTCCCAGTTCCCGCGAACAGGTTTTGCAAAGCCTTGAGGGCGGTATTTTGCAGGAGTTAATGGTGCATGAAGGCGATACGGTTGAAAAAGGTCAGGTTGTGGCCAAAATCGATCCCACGCGCGCCGAAGCCTCCTTCCGCGAAAGCGCTAACCGCCTGCTGGCACTGAAAGCCCAGGCCGCGCGTCTTGAAGCAGAAGCGACCGGCAGCGAGCTTGTGTTCCCGCCAGAGGTCATGAAAGTACCTGAACTGGTTACCCGTGAAACCGATGCCTGGAAACTACGTAAAAGGGCGGTAAATGAGTCAATTGAAGGCTATCTGAAGTCAAAAACATTGCTGCAGAAAGAGCTTGAAATGGCGCGACAGCTCTCAGCCAGATCGCTGCTGTCAAAAACTGAGGTTCTGAAACTTGAGCGTCAGATGAATGATGCCGAATTGCAAATTACCGAGCGAAAAAACCGCTACCGTAACGAGGCTAACGATGAACTGTCCAAAGTCGATGTTGAGATGACAAGCCTGCAGGAAACTGCCCATGGCCGCCATGATACGCTTGAGCGTACTGAAGTCCGCACGCCAGTACGAGGCATTGTTAACAGTATTAAAATCAATACGCTTGGCGGTGTGATCCAGCCTGGTGCCGCAATAATGGAGGTGACACCATTGGATGACCAGCTGCTGGTGGAAACCCGTATCCGGCCCTCTGATGTGGCTTTTCTGGCGCCCGGTCAGGAAGCTGTGGTAAAAATTTCTGCCTATGACTATTCGATTTATGGCGGCCTGACCGGACATGTTCAAAGTATCAGTTCGGGCGCGCTAAAAGATGAGGAGAGTAAAGCTGCCCGCAGGCCAGGCGTCGATGATACTTATTACCGGGTGATGGTATTAACGGAAAATAATACGCTGACGAAAAGCGGCAGTCAGGAACTACGGGTGATTCCCGGTATGACGGCCACCGTTGATATTCGTACGGGCGAGAAGAGCCTGCTGCAATATCTGTTGCGTCCTCTGTTGCGCGTACAGGAAGCGTTTCGCGAAAAGTAAAACCTGCCCTGAATGTAAAAAAGCCAGCGCTATAGCTGGCTTTTTTACACAGAAGTCCGGAATTATTTCAGAATGAAGAGCCGATCAACATCGATTTCGCTATGGCCGTCATCGCGATCTACCTCACCCGTTATCCGTACCTTTTTACCAATAAGGAAGCCGTTGTCGTCTTCGTCATCCTCGTCGACATCAATACGGATACGACCCGTTGAGTCCTGTAACCAGTAGTGGTCATCGTCAGCCCGTCCACTAATCGTACCGGTAAGGGTAACATGACGTTCGTCTCGCATGTTTTTTGCTTCTGCGATGGTGGACTCCTGCCGTGCGAAAGCGGATCCTGAGCAGATCAAGGCCTGCAGCATCCATAATGTTTTTTTCATTAACACCTCCTGTTATACGAGCGCTTGCTGCACGTTGATTCTAAAAACTAAAACGGTAGCCAGCATTAACCTGACGTTGGTTAAAACGTTTTCCGTCTACCATATCGGCCTCCAGGAAGAGCGTATGGCTGCTGATTTGGGCACTCAGGCCGACGCCGTTATTCCAGCCATTTCCTTTAAAGGAAAGACGTTCATTTGATCCGTTCAGAGCATAAGCAGCATCCCCGGCATACTCGCGCATTACACCCGTTTTGACATAGGTGTTGAGTTTGTAATTGCTCTGATTGATTTCATACCCTGCCAGCACGCTTGCCCGGCTCATCAGTGATTTGTAGCTTGAAAGTGTGATATTGAGACCATTAGACGCACCTACGGAAGCACCATCCTGATGACCTGCTGTCAGCTGTAGTTGTGGTTCAAGATAAAAACCTGCCAGCCGATCAGAGAAGCTGAACTTTTTGCCCGCCTCAAGCGATCCGCTCAGACCTGAAGAGACACCGTTACCGGATACCTGGTTATTCTGTGTATCGTGAACATTGAACTGATTCCTTAGCCGGTTGACTTTCACAACGCCATCAACATAGAAACCGGCATCATTTACCCAGGTGGTGTAGAAGCCATAATGCTCAGAACGGATGTTGCCGTTACCATTTTGGTAATGAGGCAATCCTTCAGTTACCCCCATGAACAGGCCCAGATAGATCGGAAGTTCATCGGACAAACGTTTATCGACCCCAAACTGATAACCGGTGTAGTTCAGGCTGAAACGGCTCAGCTTGCCATTATCAAAGCCGCTGAACCGTCCATCTATAGCGCGCAGCCAGACATTCCCGGCTGTCTTACCCTGACGAACATCACCCATACGCTGCATCAGCGTCTGCATTTCGGCATAGTTCATCAGATAGCCAGTGTTGAGGAAGTTAGCCCCTGCGTTGGCCGTGCTGGTAATAGGGGAAGTTGCGTTGTCTTGCCCGGCAGGCGCCGTGCCACCGTTATCGGCTGGAGTCGCGGCAGGCTCATTGGCAGGAGTCGCGGCAGGCTCATTAGCAGGAGTCGCAGCAGGCTCATCCGCAGGGATAACGGCCGGATCATCTGCTTCAGGGGTTTCTGGTGCTTTAGGTGAGGAGAGTACCCAGTTGTTGCCTTGCTTATTGACCGAGTAAACATAGCCACCAAGTTCCACGTCGGCGTTACCTTTAAAGGTGGCGATGCCATCAGTCGTTTCAACCACAGTCAGTACTTCGTTGCCAGTGGTGACGGCACTGCCGCGGTTCTGTATGGTCAGACCGTAATCACCGGAACTACTCTCTGTCACCACAACTTTATCGCCAATGTTATTCACGCCAGCACCATCGCCTGCCAGATTGGTGCGCAAGGCGAAGTCGCCGCTGCCGCTGAGGTTGGCGATAGTCAATGTTGAATAGGTTGCGTCATCCGAGGCTGCAGAGAGGTCAACCAGCGAGTTACTCAATGTCAGATTATCGACATTGGATGTTCGCGATACGTTCCAGGTGCTGTCGGTCAGATTAACGTTCAGATGGCCATTATTGACGTTATCGCTGCTGGCGCTGCCAGACCAGAGTGAACCCGATGTCAGATTGAGGTCGATGAAACCGGCCCGGGATAAAACGCTACCAACGATCTGCGCTTTTCCGTCGGTGGTGATGACACCTGCTGCATAACCATCATCATATTGCGTAGCCATGGCTATCCCATCCGGGGAGCCCATATCAATGGTCAAATCACCCGTAAGATTCGCTTTACCACCAGCCATGGCGAAGACACCTGTGGCATTCTCCGGACCGGTAATGGTCACTGCATCACCGTTAACTGTGCCACCGCTTGTGGACCAAATACCCAGGGTCATGGTATCCACATTTTTCATCATAATATCGGTGTTCTGCAGATTAATGGTTGCGCCGGTTGACTGTGCGGATACGCCATAAAAACCTGCTGAATAGACCGTATTGCGTTCTTCTTCACTACCAATGAAGTTAACGATGGCATTGTCGCCCATAGCCACAATGACGCCAGTCTGATCAGAGGAGATCACGCTACCAGCACCAATGTTTGAGAGGCTGTTGTCACGGCCTGACAGACCTGCAGAGGTCTCACCCGCAGTACTGATTGTCAGATGATCGGCCTTCAGCTCACCCCAGCTCCAGATGCCAGCAGAAAGATCCCCAGTGGTAATAATGGTCGAGTTACTGCCCAGATCAACCGAACCATTATCCTGGATATTAATACCCTGCGAATTATTGCCAAGGGTGTTGATCGTCAATGCATTTGCTTTCAACGTGGCCACGCCATTAATCGACTCACCGGTCAGGTTATCAACCTGAACGGCATTACTGTTAAGGCCATTCGTCTGTAAATTACTGTCGTCGCCCAGACTGGCGTGACTTCCGTAACCACTGACGCGCAGAGCCGTTCCGCCAGTGCCCTGGGTGCTTATTTGCAGGTTATTTGCCTGCAGCGAGGAACTATTGCTGACAACGACGCCCTCGGCGAAAGAATCACCTGATGCTACCGTGGTGACCGAGGAACCGGATCCTAAACTGGCGGTTACATTTTTTCCGCCGAACTCAATGCCGACCGCTGTTTTACCGGAAACGTTGAGGGTTAACTTATCTGCAGTAAATTCACTGTTTGCCGCTTCAATAAAAATCCCTTTTGCATAACGTTCAGCATCTGACACGCGAACTGTGCTGCCGCTGCCGATGGTAACCGTTGCGGCGGTAGCGCCATTAACCAGGATGCCATAATAACCGTCGCCAGATGACTGGTCGGCAATCAGCGTGGTGCCATCAGTTAAGATGATCTCATTGCCTGTCTGGCTTCCGATGACTGCAGCATAGCTAACCAGAGGCACAACCCCCATCCCACTTGCCAGCATTAATGCTTTTGCGATTTTATTTCGCGGGAATTTATTATTCATCTCAGTCACTCTTCCTTAAGATTTTATTGATAGTCTGATCGTTAAATGGCACCTGAATCGTGAGTTGTTATTCAGGTGTTAAGCAGCAGCGATATTTAAGCGATACCAATAAGTTGTAGGTTTTATTGATCCCATTAATGGCAGTGCGCATACAAATGTTGCGGGATTATGCAGCGGGAAAAGGATTTATGTAAAGGCATCGCAAGTGTGCCTGTTTTAAGTAAACGTTAAAGGCGATGCCCTATTTGCGAGGAATTTCCATTAAAAATTAAGATAATGCATCGATTGTAATAATGGGTTTTTTGTTAATTATCGTCACATGCATTCTAATTTTGGCTTTATTCATTTTAATCACTGCATTAAAGGTCTATCTGCTTATGTGTCGCGTAAGGTTGTTAAGCGCGGGTTTAGTGGCAGCACGCTATAATTATGTATCGCTACCCGCAGAGGTGAGTGCAGAGTGGACGGCAGAATGGAAATATGATGATTGTCACCCCTGAGGTTAACATGTGGCCGGAGAAAGGAGGATTCCTGATAAAGTCGTTGTTGTGCTATCAGACTTAATCACACCACTGGAGGGTAAATGCTTAATTCACAAAAATAAGGTTAAGAGAGGTTTTATGTTCGTCACAAACAGGTTAGCAGGAGTTTCACTGATGTTACTGGCTTCACTACTTATCGCCTGCACACCGCACAGCAAGGAACCGCAGCGTTTAACAATGCGTAATCCAGCCAGTGAATATTGCGTTAATCGCGGTGGTCAGCAGGTCCAGGAAAAATCTTCGGCAGGTATAACATCCTATTGCCTGCTACCCTCTGGAGAAAGGATTGAGCAGTGGGCTCTGTATCATCGTGACCATCTGAAATGAATTCCCGTTTTGTTCGCCTGCATGCTCCCTGTTCGGGCGAACAACATTTAAAAGTAATGGTATTGCATCATCTGAATCAGCTTAATACACCCTTGCTTAACGACTGAGCAGCTTTTTTATCACCCTGACACGATTTGCCGTTCCGGGATCGGTGCTGGTGGATCATGAGCTATATTGGCAGCATATCGCCTGAACAGATAATCATTATTGTAGTCGTGTGAGTCCGGAAGGCATTATTTGTACGAGCTTTTCTGAATACAACAGATGAAGCCAGTTTTGGCGTCATATTTAAAACGGTTTACAGTGGTCTGGCAGGTTTGTCTTACTATTTCTTACAGCGCTTTATGTCGTGCGTTTGTTGAGAATGACAGAGCATCACAGCACTAAAGGTGATGCTCTGATTTATCTGTTCACCGATTCTGCCCGACGGAGATCAAAATGCATCGCGCCAGGATTATCAGGAATTGATGATCTGCAGGGTGATCAGCCCTCAGCAGATAATGGGTTATGAGTGATCATGCCCTCCTTTTTACGCCTCAGCACACCAGTCTCCATACTTCTGAAGGAACTTCACTGTAGGTTTCATTCATTATTAGTTCGGCTTTACGATGATCGTAAGCGCCTTCAAATGAAGAGAGATCGTCACCAGGCAGTTTTTTCCGCATATAGCTTGTTACGATATCCAGAATATCGGTTGACGGGCAGTTCCTTAACTTATTCAGATAGTAGACTTTGTCCATAATATTCTTGCTGATTTAACCTGTGAAATGAGCTTATACGCAGTCTGAACTTAATTTATGCAGACGCGCCGTTATATCAATGCTGCCAGGCGAGAGTAAGCTTCTCCTGACAACAGATATACTTGTTTCCTTACGCATCGGATACATTCGGGCGCGATCACTCGCACGCGAAGTTCCATTAGCCGGCTAAGCGAAAGGTTAATTTCTGAAAGTAAATTTTAATGGCATGATACATTAATTTAATATCTTCATTGATTTTGCTGATCTTCCCCAATCCCATAACAAATTGAACAGAAAAGCATAGGTCAGAAAAAATAGCACCAGTCCGGATTCAAGTCTCAATGCTGAGAATAGCGTAATATCCAGCCACCATGCTGCAAAGGGGATTAACACTAATAACAGACCCGCCTCAAACAGAACGGCATGGAGGCATCTCACTCGCAAGTTCTTTTTAAATCCTGTTTTTAGCTGAACACTGTCAAACATCAGGTTGAAAAGGTAGTTCCATCCCATAGCCAGAGTTGATGAAACCAATGTAAGCAACAACGACTGCGATGGTGCTGCGGAGGTAAAAATAATCAGGATAAAGAAAACCAGCACATTAGCGACAACTTCGAATACCACCGCGTGCAGCACTCTCTCAGTTCTGGTACGCACCGGATATAAACACTTTTCCAAATCATACGCTCATTAATTAGTCAGGCACCGAACTGGCGCAGGAAAAATTCAGGGTGGCCGTAATATCAGTGAAACGGTTCTTCATACTGCCCTGTTTTAAACCGACGAGAACTTAGCATCAACCTGGCAGAAAGTGAAACCCAATAGGAATATGACGATAAAAACCCATTAAGTTTTGATATTGATCAACTCTGCAAAGTACGCTTTTAATGGTTAACCGTTCAGGACAGCGAGTGTTATTCCTGCTCTGTTTCCGCACCTCTGTCGTACATTAATTCACCCGTTTCACTTCGCTGTTTGTTCAGTCGGATACGATATTAACGTCATCAGCCTGCATCTGAATATTAAAACCATAAAAAATGCATATATAGATTTATATTTTAATATTTAGATGATAGTTAGATTTTTTATCTGACATAAAGTGGCGGTTTCAGCTTGTCACTGCGATCAGATTATCTGTGGCAGGCTATTTTCTATGCACTTCTGAGCCAGTGAGCCACTTTCCCGGGCACTGCTTCGCGCGGGAAATAGTGCTGAATGCAATGATCGACGGCAGGTAAAGCATATTTCTTTACCGGTGGATATGACACAACGGGCAATCTTTACAGACAGTTTTCTGCCGTATAAATGATGAAATCCACTTTTCCGTTAATGTAGATATCGGGTTTCTCTCCCTGCTCCAGATAATTCAGCATCAGCTGCAGCGCGAGCTGGGCATGCTGCCGGGTGTTTTGATCCAGTGTCAGCGCAACGCTCTGCTGCGCCATCAGCGTGCGGGTGGTGGCGTAAAGCTCATGAGTGATCCAGATGCACTGATTCAGCCGACGATGTCGTGCCAGCGCCTGCCCGATCTCGGTATTCCCCAGCCCGGTGTTATAAATGCCCTGCAGATGACCGCTCTGAACCAGCTGCTTCTCCAGCAACTTACTGAGGGTGTCGCGATTTTCCTGGGCGGCCAGAACTTCACGTAACTGAAGATGGGGAAACCGACTGGTTATCAGGTCACGAAACCCTTCAATACGCTGACGATGTGCGCTGTAATCCTGGTGCCCACTGACCATCAACACCTCACCGGGTTGATGCAGCATTTTGCCCATCAGCTGAGCGGCTGTACGTCCTGCCTGCAACTGATTGATCCCCACATGACAGAGCCGGGCGGCACCGGGTAAATCGGTGACCAGTGAGAGCACCGGTACGCCACGTGCCTGGCAATGGTCCAGCGCCTCATAGATCGCCGGATGTTCATGGGCAAAAACGATCAGACCATCCCGCGTTTCACCGCCCTGCCTGATAAGCTTTGCCAGTCGTTCTGGCTGAGCCTCGGGGACAAAAGTGCGGCGCAGCGTTAACCGGCGATAGCCCAGATGCGAGGCAACCTCAGTAAAATCCTGTGCCAGCTGCTTAAAGAAAAACGAATCGTTGCTGCTCAGCAGCAGTTCTATCTGCCACGGATGACGATGCTCCTCCGGCAGGATCCGCTTCAGCCCGACTTCACGTGCTGCCTGCAGCACCCTGTGAACCGTCTCCGGCGCGACGCCGCCACGTTCATTGAGCACCCGATCCACGGTTGCCAGTCCCACACCTGCCCGTCGGGCGACCTCTTTCAGCGACATGCCGCTCTCCTGTGAGGTAAACACCTCAAAACACCGTGCCGCCAGTGTAAAACGCAGCGTTATCCTGCAGATGCATCTTTCTGCCGGACTATGATGGAGTTCAAAAAAATGAATAAAAAGCAACGTGTTGCCCTGCTGGGGTGTGGCTTTATTGGTGAAGTTCATGCCGCGAATCTTCAGGCGCACCCCGGAGTTGAGTTGGTATGGGTCGCGGATGCAGAACCCACTCGCGCCGCTGCCTTTGCGACCCGCTTTGGTGCCCGGGCCGCGTCTGTCACTGAGGCGATAAATGATGAGCAGATTGATATGGTGCTGATCGCCAGCGCGACGCCGACACATGCTGACTTACTGGAAGCAGCAGCCCGCGCCGGTAAAGCTATTTACTGTGAAAAACCGGTCGATCTCTCTCTTGAGCGGGCCCGCTCTGCCGTGGCTAATGTTCTTCCTTACAACGTGCCGGTTACAGTAGGGTTTAATCGCCGTTTTGATGTCAGCCATCAGCAGCTGAAGCAACAACTCCGCCAGGGGCGGATCGGCCCGGCGGAACTGATTCAGATGGTCTGCCGCTCCTCAGCCATGCCGCCGCTGGCCTATCTTCAGGCGTCCGGGGGACAGATGCGCGATCAGGCTATCCACTTTTTTGACCTGTTGCGCTGGCTGACTGAAGAGGAGGTGACCGAGGTGGCTGCGATGGGTGCAGCGCTGGCTCTGCCCTCGATCAGGGAATTTGACGACGTGGACACCAGCACGCTGCTATTGCGGCTGCAGGGCGGGGCGCTGGCACAGCTCGATAATGTCCGCCGCACCGGCTATGGCTACGATGAACGCATCAGTGTGATGGGACCGCACGGGATGCTGGAATCAGCCTCTCAGCCACAGCGCGGCGTCAGCTGCTATCAGGGTGCGCAGATTCAGCAGCCAGGCTTATTGCCCGACTGGTTCAGCCGGGTGCAGCCAACTTATTATGCTCATCTGGATGCGTTTATCCGATCGCTGAACGGTGAGCAGGTTGACGATCTTCCTGGCCTTGAGGATGGACTGAAAGCCCAGGCGATTGCGGAAGCTGCAGTGATCTCCCTGGCGGAACGGCGTTTCTGTGCGGTGGAAAAACTACCGTTCTGATTCAGCGTGGCACCCTGGCAAAAAATAATTTTATTTTTATCGAATAGAAACCGGCGCTGAGCTGTTTACCGTACAGCGCCGCGCTAGCGGACTGCATCCGGCGGGCTTTATCGCCTGTCTCACAGACCCGATAAGGATAAATTATGACAACGCGTTCTGGTTTTTCTCTGCTTGCCGTTCCGGCACTGCTGCTGATGCTGCACTCTCCGCTGAGTATGGCGATGGGCGACAATGACAGTGATAAAAAGACGCCTGACTGCCCCAAAGGTCAGGTCTATGACAGTCACACTAAAAGTTGTGTGCCTGAGAAGACCAGCAAGCTGAGTGACGACGATAAAACCCGCTATGCCTGGCATCTGGCGAAAAAGGGCGAATATCAGGCGGCGCTGAACCTGCTGGATACGCTGAAAAATCAGGATACCCGCGAAGCCTGGAACTATCGTGGTTACGCTACCCGTAAACTGGGCCGCACGGACGAGGGCATTGGCTATTATCAGCGCGCGATTGCACTTGATCCCCGTTACGCTAAAGTGCGTGAATATCTGGGCGAAGCCTGGATGATCAAAGGGCGTCCGGATCTGGCGCGCGAACAGTTAAAAACCATTGCCGGGATTTGTGGCACAGACTGCGAGGAATATCGCGATCTGCAGGCCGCGATCAATGGCCACCCCGAGGTCTGATGCGGCAGGGAGGAGCGAAAAATCACTCACAGTGACATCCGTCAGCACCTTGCGGAACATCTGACGCGGCTCTGGCGTTACGGCTATGTGCTGTCACACAACCGTGACATGGCAGAAGAGCTGGTGCAGTCAACCTGCGTACGCGCGCTGGAACGCAGCGCGCAGTTCACGCCGGGCACACGCATTGATCGATGGCTTTTTTCGATCCTTCACTCCATCTGGGCCAGTGATTTACGGGCGCGAAAGGTCCGGCAGGGACAGGGATTCGTGGATCCCGATGCGCTGCTGGCCGCAGATAACCACGCCACCAGCGACGACCACCGCCATTTCCAGCGCATTATGTTACAGGTTAACGCCTTACCCGAGGCCCAGCGTAATGCGCTGTTTCTGGTGTATGTCGAAGGTCTGACCTATCAGGAGGCGGCAGAGACGCTCTCCGTTCCGATTGGCACTATTATGAGCCGTCTGGCCGTCGCACGTGCCACGCTGGCCAGACAGCCGGCGACCTCGCCCGCACCGCAGGAGAAACGGAGATGAACAGGGAAACTTTTACGCCACCGTGGCGTGACGAGGCGATCGTTGCCTGGCTGGATGGTGAGATGACGCCACAGGAAGCCGTGCAGTTTGAGCAGGCGATGGCAGGGGATCCCGAACTGGCGGCACGGGTTGAGCATTTACAGCAAAGTAATCTCGATTTTGAACAGGCTTTTGCGCCGCTGCTGGAACAGGCACCGCAGGCCAGAATGGCACAGCAACTGGCAGCCATCACGGCACCAGAGTCAATGCCAGCCAAAGGCTACAGCCGACGGGCATTGATTGCGGCATCAGTCAGCTTTTTGCTGATAGGCAGCGGCATCGGTTTTCTGGCAAGGCCGTCAGAGGATGAGAAAGATGAAAGCCAGAATATTCGCGATCTGGAAGCACGTTATATGTCGCTTTACAGTGCTGAAACGCTGGCCGATACGCCCAATGATACCGCCATGCTGCAGAGAGGCCTGGAGCGTACCCGCCTCGATTTAGGATTACAGTTGCACCCCCAGCAACTTCACCTGCCGGGGGCTGAACTGAAAATGGTGCGGATCCTGCGCTATGAACGCACGTCGATTGCGCAGATAGCCTGGCTGCATGCTGATTATGGCCCGATGGCACTCTGTATTTCACCCGCGCCACAGGACACGAACCCGATTGCGCGGGAGCAGCGCCACGGCATGCAGCTGGCCTGGTGGAAGCGCAACGGCTATCAGTATGTGCTGATTGGCCGCAATCCATCGGCTCAGCTGGCTGCCACCGCTGAAACATTACAGACCGTGCTCAGTTAAACCGGCTTGCTCGCGGCGGAGAGTGCAGTAACGGCTATCTGGCCTGCGCGGCAATCGCCAGCGCAATGTTAACGCGATCATCAACCACCCCGACCAGTCGATCCATGCCGAAAGCGGAGCGGGAAATGGCTGTCGAGGCATGCAGCGCCAGCGAGCGTGCCGCCGGGTCAAGGGTCTTTCCGCTGTCCAGTGAGGCCAGCATTACCACTGGCCGGCTGACATTTTTAACCGTCAACACGCCAAAAATCCGGTAATTCCCGTCACCCAGTGAGGCCACGCGGCTGCTCACGAAGTGAATCTGCGGATAACGCTCTGCATCAAAAAAGAGATCGCTTTTCAGTTGCCAGGTCAACAGGCTGTTTGAGGCCACCAGCGTTCCAACCGGAATGCTGACTTCAATACGATCGTCACGATCTTCATCAGGATTGAGCGTCATCGTGCCGGTCACGCCCTGCAGTCTCGCCTGTGAAAAGTCGTGACCAAAGGCACGCCAGGAAAGGCCAATCGACGTTTTATCGGGGGCTATGGCATACGTTACCGGTGCGGCGTAAAGCATCGGACTGAGCAGGGCAAACAGAGTGCATAAACAGGCGGCGCGTATCATCACTATTTTTCTCTTTCTTAAACAGACCAAACGTTAACGCCTGAAACCGCGATCTTATTCACATTATTTAGCGCTGCTTTTACCCTGAAGGCACAGATGAACGGACAGATATTAACTGACTGTCACCTGAAATTCACCAAAGTGTAATGATTATTGTAAGGGCTGAACATTAATAACGAACAATATTAAGAATACATTAAGACCGTCTTATTAACCTGTGATTTTCCCGAAGTCATGGGGCACTTTTTATTGTCGATATCAGAAGGTAATGAACTGGTTGATTTTAGTCCAATTAAATCAGTGGGTTAAATATATCACCCTAATGTCTCTTTTACTGGGTGAGCTGATTTATGGCCTGATAACTGCCAGAGCTTACTGTTTTTAAACAAAATATCAATAAATCAAAAAGAGTTGAGGTCATAGAGGTTATTAGCAATTTAATAGTGAACTTTTTCGGAAACTCTTAACGCACTCCTCCTTGATTTTATTGTGATTCACGCTATTCATTTAATGTTCAGTTAACTTTCATACGTTAGTTTGTATTAGCAGGCCGGTAACCTCAATTCCAGAAAGGGAAAGTGTGGTGTTGAAAACGCCATTGCCGGGTGTCAATAGATCGCTATTTCAATTCTTTTTCCGGCGCTGTGCCTGATTAACAACGCCCGACAGCTTATGGGTTTGATCTGCAGGAGTTTTAGCATGGATTTTTTGCCATTTTCCCGCCCTTCATTCGGTGATGAAGAGCTGGCTGCCGTTAAAGCGGTATTTGACTCTGGCTGGATAACAACCGGCGCAAAGTGCGCCGAACTGGAGCAGTCTTTTGTTCAACTGACCGGCAACCAGCACGCCA
This sequence comes from Pantoea sp. PvP021, assembly GCF_054056055.1. Taxonomy (NCBI): domain Bacteria; kingdom Pseudomonadati; phylum Pseudomonadota; class Gammaproteobacteria; order Enterobacterales; family Erwiniaceae; genus Pantoea; species Pantoea sp. PvP021. The sequence goes on from NZ_JBSRXX010000010.1 coordinate 18,706, forward strand.
TTGCGGTGAGCTCTGCCACTGCGGGGATGCATGTCACGCTGATGGCGATGGGGATTGGGCCTGGCGATGAGGTGATCACACCGTCCATGACCTGGGTCTCTACCCTGAACCTGATCACGCTGCTGGGTGCTACGCCGGTTATGATTGATGTCGATCCTGACAACCTGATGGTGACGCCAGAACGAATAGCCCAGGCGATTACCTCACGGACCCGCGCCATTATCCCGGTGCATTACGCCGGTGCGTCCGCCGATCTCACGCCAATCTATCAGCTGGCTGAGCAGCATGGCATCGCCATCATTGAGGATGCGGCTCACGCCGTGGGCACCACGTATCACGAAAAGCCGGTCGGACATCGCGGTACAGCAATCTTCTCTTTCCACGCCATCAAAAATATCACCTGCGCAGAAGGGGGCCTGGTGGTGACCGATGATGCCGCTCTCGCCGATCGCATTCGCAGTCTGAAGTTTCATGGCCTGGCGGTGGATGCGTTTGATCGCCAGACCCAGGGGCGCCTGCCGCAGGCGGAAGTGATGATGCCGGGCTTTAAATATAATCTGCCCGATATCAGCGCAGCCATTGCGCTGGTGCAGTTACAGAAATTGCCGGGCTTTATTGCCCGCCGCCGTGCAATTGCTGAACGCTATCTGGAAGCACTGCGCGCACTGCCGTTCACGCCGCTGTCACTGCCCGCCTGGCCCCATCAGCATGCGTGGCATCTGTTTATTATTCGCATTGATGAACAGCGCTGTGGTCTGTCGCGTGATGCTTTTATGCAGGCACTGAAGACGCGAAATATCGGCAGCGGCCTGCATTTCCGTGCAGCGCATACCCACAAATATTATCGCGAGCGCTATCCCGACTTACGTCTGCCCGCCAGTGAACGTAACAGCCAGCAGATGTGTTCGATTCCGCTGTTTCCGTCAATGACGGATCAGGATGTCGAACGTGTGATTCAGGCTTTACATGACATTGCCGGAGCCTGAGATGCGCGATATTAAACCGATCAATATGCTCTCCGTGGTCATCCCGGTCTATAACGAGCAGGAGAGTCTGCCGGAGCTGCTTCAGCGCACCTGCGCCGCCTGTGACTCAATTAAGATTGAGTATGAAATTCTGCTGGTGGATGACGGCAGCAACGATCGTTCTGCCGAACTGATTGAACAGGCCGCCACCGTTCCCGGCAGCCGGATAACCGGCGTGCTGCTCAACCGCAACTACGGCCAGCATTCCGCCATCATGGCCGGATTCAGCCAGGTTCGTGGCGATCTGATTATTACGCTGGATGCCGATCTGCAGAACCCGCCGGAAGAGATCCCGCGGCTGGTTGACGCCGCACGTCAGGGTTATGACGTGGTGGGTACCGTCCGTCAGCAGCGCCAGGACAGCTGGTTCCGTCGGAAGGCCTCGCGCACGCTCAACCGGCTGATTCAGCGGGTCACCGGCAAGGCGATGGGCGATTACGGCTGCATGCTGCGCGCCTACCGTCGCCACATCGTCGAGGCGATGCTCAACTGTCACGAACGCAGCACCTTCATTCCCATTCTGGCCAACACCTTTGCCCGCAACACCATTGAGCTGCCGGTCATCCACGCCGAGCGGGCCTTTGGCGATTCGAAATACAGCTTTATGCGCCTGATCAACCTGATGTACGACCTGGTGACCTGCCTGACCACCACGCCGCTGCGACTGCTTAGCGTGGTCGGTAGCCTGATTGCGCTCTCCGGCTTCGCCTTCTCGCTGGTGCTGATCGTACTGCGACTCTTCTTTGGTGCGGCCTGGGCGGGTGACGGTGTCTTCGTATTGTTCGCCGTGCTGTTCATGTTTATTGGTGCCCAGTTTGTGGGCATGGGACTGCTCGGGGAGTACATCGGGCGCATTTATAACGACGTTCGGGCGCGTCCGCGCTATTTCGTTCAACGCATTGTTCAGGCTCCAGAAAAGCCTTCAGTACAGGATACTCAATCATGAAGACCGTTGTTTTCGCCTATCACGACATGGGCTGTGTCGGCATCAATGCCCTGCTGAGTGCAGGCTATGAAATTACCGCCATTTTTACTCACAACGATGTGGCGACCGAAAATGCCTTTTTCGGTTCAGTAGCCCGTCTGGCGGCCGAGCACGGTATTCCGGTCTATGCACCGGACGAGGCGAATCACCCGATCTGGCTTGACCGCATCCGTACTATGGCGCCAGAGATGATCTTCTCCTTCTACTATCGCAATCTGCTGAGCGATGAGATCCTGCAATGCGCCACAAAAGGGGCGTTTAACCTGCACGGCTCACTGCTGCCCAAATATCGCGGCCGCGCACCGCTGAACTGGGCGCTGGTCAACGGCGAGCGTGAAACGGGCGTCACCCTGCACCGCATGGTGAAGCGCGCGGATGCCGGTAATATTCTGGCACAGCAGACGGTGGCGATTGAGGATCTGGACAATGCGCTGACGCTGCATCGCAAACTGACCCAAGCCGCAGAGCAGTTGCTGAACGATGTGTTACCTCGTCTGCGTCAGGGTGAAGTCAGTGAATGGCCGCAGGATGAGAGCCAGGCAACCCGCGTGGGCCGTCGCACAGCCGAAGATGGCCGTATCGACTGGAATCAGCCTGCTGAGACGATTCACAATCTGGTCAGAGCGGTCACCGATCCCTGGCCGGGCGCTTTCGCCTTTGCCGGTTCGGTTAAATTTATCGTCTGGAAGAGCCGGGTTCATCCGCAGCAGCATCAGGCGAAGCCGGGTACTGTCATCTCTAAACAGCCGTTCCTGATCGCCTGTGGCGAGGGCGCGCTGGAAATCCAGACCGGACAGTCTGAGCATGGCGTCTACATGAACGGCAGCCAGCTGGCGCAGAGTCTGGGCATGGTGCCTGGCGCACTGCTCTATTCAAAACCGCAGTCGGCGCTGCAACGCCGTACCCGCGTGCTGATCCTCGGGGTTAACGGCTTCATCGGTAACCACCTTACCGAGCGTTTGTTGCAGGATGAGCATTTCGAGGTCTATGGACTCGATATCAGTTCAGACGCGATCAGCCGCTTCCTGGAGCATCCGCGTTTCCACTTCGTCGAAGGGGATATCGCCATTCACTCCGAATGGATTGAGTATCACATCAAAAAATGTGACGTCATCCTGCCGCTGGTGGCGATCGCCACACCGATTGAGTACACCCGCAATCCGCTGCGCGTGTTTGAACTCGATTTCGAAGAGAACCTGAAAATCATCCGCGACTGTGTGAAGTATCAGAAGCGCATCATTTTCCCCTCCACTTCAGAGGTCTACGGCATGTGTACTGATGCCAGCTTCGATGAGGATACCTCTAATCTGGTGGTCGGGCCGATCAATAAACAGCGCTGGATCTACTCCGTATCCAAGCAGTTGCTGGACCGGGTTATCTGGGCCTACGGCGAAAAAGAGGGGCTGCGTTTTACCCTGTTCCGTCCGTTTAACTGGATGGGACCGCGTCTGGATAACCTCAATGCAGCGCGCATCGGCAGTTCCCGCGCGATCACTCAGCTTATCCTCAACCTGGTTGAAGGTTCACCGATTAAGCTGATCGACGGCGGCAAACAGAAACGCTGCTTTACCGACATCAGCGATGGCGTTGAAGCGCTGTTCCGCATCATCGAAAACAAGCAGCAGAACTGCGATGGCCAGATCATCAATATCGGTAACCCGGACAACGAAGCCAGCATCAAAGAGCTGGCCGAGCAGCTGCTGGAAAGCTTCGAGCGTCACCCGCTGCGCAGCCAGTTCCCGCCGTTTGCCGGTTTCCGTGAAGTCGAAAGCAGCAGTTATTACGGCAAAGGCTATCAGGATGTGGAGCACCGCAAACCGGCTATCCGCAATGCGCGCCGCTTACTCGGCTGGACGCCGACCGTGACGATGGATGTCACTATCGACAACACACTCGATTTCTTCCTGCGCACCATTGAGCAACAGGCTGATCAGTGATGAAGAAGATCGGTCTGCGGATTGACGTAGATACCTGGCGCGGCACCAGGCAGGGCGTGCCGGCGCTGCTTGAGCTGTTCCGGCGTCATGCGGTGCGGGGCAGCTTTTTCTTCAGCGTGGGACCAGACAACATGGGCCGCCATCTCTGGCGGCTGGTGAAACCGGCGTTTCTTATGAAGATGCTGCGCTCCCGTGCCGCGTCGCTCTATGGCTGGGACATCCTGCTCGCCGGAACGGCCTGGCCGGGAAAGCAGATGGGACGGAGATTGCGGCACATCATGCAGGACGCCACTCGTCAGCACGAAGTCGGTCTGCACGCCTGGGACCATTTTGCCTGGCAGACCTGGGCCGGCGTCTGGCCGCAGGATAAGCTGGTTGAGCAGATAGCACGCGGCACCGAAACGCTGAGTGAGATACTCGGTCATCCTGTCAGCTGTTCGGCCGCCGCGGGCTGGCGAGCCGATGGCCGGGTGATCGCCGCCAAACAGGACTTTGGCTTTCACTACAACAGCGACTGTCGCGGCAGCGGCCCGTTCCGGCCCATGCTGCCGGATGGACAGATCGGTACCGTACAGATTCCGGTGACGTTGCCCACATGGGATGAAGTGGTTGGCCGCGAGGTCAGCGCAGAAGGCTATAACGACTACATTCTGGCGAAAATGCTCTCTTCTGATGATGGGGCGGTATACACCGTGCATGCCGAAGTCGAAGGGATTATCGGCTACCCGGACTTTGACCAGCTGCTTGCTGCTGCGGACCGTCACGGCATTCAGTTCTGCCCGTTAAGCGAGCTGCTGCCCGACGATCTAAGTACCTTGCCGGTGGGCAGGGTGGTCAGAGGCGAAATCCCCGGACGGGAAGGGTGGCTGGGCTGCCAGAAACTGACTGAAGAGGCGAACTAGTGCGGATACGTAACAACACGAAGTGGCTACTTTTTTTCAGCTTTTTTATTCTCTATTACCTGCTTCCGCCGATGTTCCGCGATCTCTGGCAGCCGGATGAGACCCGTTATGCGGAGATCAGCCGGGAGATGCTGGCAACCGGTAACTGGGTGACGCCACACTTCTTCGGTCTGCGCTATTTTGAAAAACCAATTGCGGGTTACTGGGTCAACTCGCTGGGTCAGTGGCTGTTTGGCCACAACAACTTTGGCGTGCGGGCGGGATCGATATTCTCCACGGCGATGACCGCCGTGCTGATCTACTGGCTCGGCAGGCGGTTGTTTGGTTCGGCACGCACGGCTGCCGTCGGCACGATTATTTTCCTCAGTTCGCTGCTGGTCTATGGCGTTGGCACCTATGCGGTGCTCGATCCGATGCTGATGCTCTGGCTGGCTGCCGCGATGTGCAGCTTCTGGCTGGCGACGGAGGCCAGCGGACGCGCCGGGCGGGCGGGCGGCTATCTGCTGCTGGGTCTCGCCTGCGGCATGGGGTTTATGACCAAAGGCTTTCTGGCGCTGGCAGTGCCTGTGCTGGCGATTCTGCCTTGGGCGATCTGGCGGCAGCGACTGCGCGAACTGCTCTGCTTCGGTCCGCTGGCTCTACTCTCAGCCGCGGCGATCAGCGCACCCTGGGCGCTGGCGATCTATCATCAGGCACCGGATTTCTGGCACTACTTCTTCTGGGTTGAGCATATTCAGCGCTTTGCTGAGGACAATGCCCAGCACAAAGCGCCTTTCTGGTATTACCTGCCGGTTCTGCTGCTGGGAACGCTGCCGTGGCTGGCGCTGTTACCGGGCGCATTGATGACCGGCTGGCGCGAGCGTCAGCAGCATCCCGGTGCGCTCTATCTGCTGAGCTGGACGGTGATGCCGCTGCTGTTTTTCAGCCTGGCAAAAGGCAAGCTGCCAACCTATATCCTGCCCTGTTTTGTGCCGCTGTCGCTGCTGATGGCGCACTATGGCCTGAACGCCGCACAGCGGGCAGGGCGCCCATTAACAGTCAATGGCTGGCTCAACCTGATTTTCGGCATCATTACCCTGGCAACGGTCGTGCTGGTGCTCGCTCCCTGGAGTGTGACGCATCATCCGCTGTTCACCACGCACGAGATGCTGAAGCTTGCGCTGGGGGCACTGGCATTTCTCATCTGGGGGCTGGTGGGCGCATATAGCTGCCGCTCTGCACAGCGCCGCTGGCTGGCGGCCGCGCTTTGCCCGCTGGGCGTCGCCCTGTTTATTGGCACGGCAATCCCGGATAAAATCCGCGACGCCAAACAGCCGCAGCGTTTTGTCTCGACGATCAGCCAGCGTCTGGCCTCAAGTCACTTTATCCTGGCGGACAATCCCGGCGTGGCATCTGCCGCAGCCTGGCATCTGCAACGTAGCGATATCGGCTTCTATGACACCAAAGGCGAGCTGGAATATGGGCTGAGTTACCCGGATGCGCAATCCCGCTTTGTCTCTCAGGCGGACTTCGGCGGCTGGCTTGCCGATCATCGCCATACGGGAAGCGTATCACTGCTGTTGCTGGTTGATTCAGTACACAGTGATATCGGCGAGGATGTTCCGGTGCCGGACGCCGTCTATCGCCAGGGCAGGCTGGTCTGCCTCTATTACAGTCAGATGAAGTGATGCTGCTGCTGATTGTACTGGTCAGTCTGCTCAGTTGCAGCGCGCAACTGTGCCAGAAACAGGCGACTCACGCGGCATCGCGCCGGGTCCGCTTAAGCTGGATTGGGGTGAGCGTGCTGTTGCTGGGTGTCGCGATGCTTCTCTGGCTGCTGGTCCTGCAGCGGGTGCCTGTCAGCCAGGCCTATCCGATGCTGAGCCTTAACTTCATTTTCGTTGCGCTGGCAGGACGCATCCTCTGGCGCGAGCGCCTGACGCTGCGCCAGATCTTCGGCACGCTACTGGTGGTGACGGGTGTGGCGCTGATGGCGAGCCAGCTATGAAAGGGTATGGATGGGTCGCATGCAGCGTGCTGCTGGTCTCAGCGGCACAGCTGATGATGCGCTGGGCGATGCCGCGTCTGCCCGATGTCAGCAGCATAACGTCGCTGCCTGCTGTTGCCCTGCTGCCCGCATTGCTGCTGCTGGCCGGGCTGGGCGCTTATGGTGTTTCAATGCTCTGCTGGATTAGGGCGCTGCGCTATTTTCCGCTGAACCGCGTCTATCCGCTGCTCAGCCTCAGTTATGTGCTGGTGTGGCTGGTGGCTGTCTGTCTGCCGGTATTCCATGAGGCGTTCAGCTGGCACAGCCTGGCGGGCGTAGTGATTATTGTCATCGGCCTGCTGTGTATTGTGGTTAAGCCCTGATTTAAGAATGACGTTAGCGTTTGCGCATCAACTGCGCCTTTTATTAGCCTTTTCGGGCAGCGAGTAACTCTCGCGGCATTAAAGTATTCGCGGTAAACGGCGGGTCAGCAAAGCGGTTTTATCTTTGCAGTCAGCTCGCCAATATCGCTGACGATCAGATCGGGTGCAGGTGCCAGCGGGTAGAGTGCCTGTCCTTGGCGGGTAATAAATGCAGTTTTCATGTCTGCACGTTTTGCTCCACCCACATCCCAGCCGTGCGCAGCCACCATCATGCACTCTGAGACGGGCATGCCCATCTCCTTCATCGCTTACTGATGCGCTGGGGAGACTCTATCCGCTGAAACAGGCATGCAATGAGAACGGGGACTGTGAAACGTTCATGTTTGCAGAAATGTACTGCGGCGGGATAACGGACATTTATGCCCGTATCGGTGTGCGTTACTTCCGCCTGCTTAATTACACCCACATGACCGATGCTACCTTATGCAGATTGCCTGATTGAAGCCGGATTTAATCCATCAGTTCAGATGTCCGTCAGTTGATTTGATATTGATCCTGTCACGGTGGATATGGCGTTTATACAGCTTTCCCTGCTGGGCATTGCAGCTGAGGTTGTCACCGGTAATACGCTGACGCTGGAGTTTAACCGGGTGCGCTATACACCGGCTTACTATCTCAACGATTTTGAAGAATGTCTCAAAAGCCAGCGCCGGATCAAGGCGATGCTGGATTTTATCAGGGCAATGTAGGCCATGGACAAAACAGCAGGAAACTACATGGTAGGGAAGCAGTGGTTACGGGTTTGTATGGGGTGCATGAGTAATGCAGAAATTGCACAATATACGAAATTTCGTATAATGAGGTGATGATGCGTAAGAAAATCAGTTTTATTGACAGCAGTCTTGAGGATCTACGGGCTTTCCCGGAAGAGGCCCGGACCGCATCAGGGTATCAGCTTGACCTGATCCAGCAGGGACTGGAGCCGGACGACTGGAAGCATTTTGCTACGGTAGGTCAGGGAGCACGTGAAATCCGAATCCGGGGTAATGACGGCATTTTCCGGATCATGTATGTTGCCAAATTTGAAGAAGCCGTGTATGTGTGCACTGTTTCCAGAAAAAGACACAAAAGACCAGCCAGAGTGACGTAGAACTTGCCCGAAATCGTTATCGCCGATTGGTTGAGGAGCGTAAAAAATGAATATTCAGACTTTTGATAATGTGTGGGACGCTCTTAGCGAAACGCCAGAGCAGGCGGAAAATATGAAACTCCGCGCCGAGTTAGTAGGCCGCCTGAATAGCTGGATTAAACGTAATGGCCTGAATCAGGCCACTGCTGCTGCTGCGCTGGGCGTTTCACAGCCCAGAGTGTCCGAGCTGGCAGGAGGTCGGATCAACTGCTTTTCAATTGATAAGCTGGTCAGCATGATGTCACATGCCGGACTGCACATAACCAGTATTGAGATAAGCGAACCAGAGGAAGCTTGAGCTGCCTTTTTGCATCGCGCGAACTGCCAGGACGGTAGCCCCTTCGGGGCAGGATAAACCCGGTGCTGATGCACCGGCTATACCCTTTCACCTGACCGTCTTCATCCCTTCCCATCTGAAGCTGATAGCTTGCCATTTCTGCTATCAAGTGACACTACCAAATTGGCCATCTGCAGAAGTGCGCATAATGTAATTTATGTTAAATGAGATATTAACAACGCACTTACTCGCATGGATACTGCTCCGTTCTTTCCTGGTGTTCCGGCAATCGCACTGCCCTGCGCTTTCGAACTGATTCCTTCAAACTTACTGCCTGATAAGAACCCGGACGACGATTCGGTCCGGGATTGGTTTTATGACCGGTCAGTTATTTGAGATGCGAACGCAATTCTTCACCCGCCTGATTAATGGCTGTACTGACCGTAGGTTCCTGACTTAACGCGTTCAGCAAACCGTAATCATGAACCATGCCATTGTAACGCGTCACGGTAACGGGCACGCCTGCTGCATCCAGCTTACGGCCGAACGCTTCACCTTCATCACGTAACACATCCAGCTCTGCAGTCTGAATCAGTGTTGGCGGCAGTTACAACAAAATGCACTTAACATCAGTTTTATATTTAAATACTGTCTGTATTGAAAATGAATTATCTAATGAGTTTTAAGTATGGCCACATCGAAGCGAGTATATAAGTACTGGTTACACTTTGTTGATAACTTAATCTTCATTCACACTCAGTCGCAACGATAAAAATGCCCCAATGAGCGATAGAATAGCACATAACCCATATACAGCAGAATATCCAGCATGGCCAGCGATAAGTCCACATATAGGGCCCGTAACCATATAAGCCATATCCTGGAAGGCGGAAAATCCTCCCGCGGCCATCCCTCTGGCCTCAACAGGCACACGCTTCATTGCTACTACGCCCATTGCCGGGAAAAAGAGTGAGCAACCTATGCCGGTGATCGCGCTGCCCAGCAATGCCATTGTCTCTGTACCTGATAAGCAAATGATGACTAAACCCAGAGCTTCCAGTAGCAGCGAAATTGCTGATACGCGGATCCAGCCATAGCGTTGTGGGAAATGGCCAAAAAAGATGCGCATCAGTAAGAACATCACACCGAACATTGTGATAGCGAAGCCTGGGTTGATCCACTGCCGGCTTTGAAACAGCAAGGAGATAAATGCGCCAATAGCAGCAAAACCACTCGACTGCAGTGAGAGAATAATCCCGGCGGGTAGAATCTTCGCTATTACGTACATCATTCGAGGACGGGCTTTGTTACTTTCTACGACAACGGTCGGTACTGGTGCGTTAATCAACAATGCAATAAAAGGCAACATCAGTGTGACTAGACTGAGTGTCAAAAAATTAGTGTGAGTATAGAGGAAGTAACCGATGGGGGCTCCGGCAGCAAGTGAACCAAAAGTACCTAATCCCTGCCAGGACATAACTCTTGAAAGGTGTTTATCGCCTAGCAGATGAAATCCCCAGGCCATATTGCCGGTCAACAGCAAACTCTCTCCATATCCCATGATGATACGGGCAATTAGTAATAGTACAAACTTAACCATGATGCTTGTAAATGCATATCCTGATAGCAAATATAGTAAACAAGCAATGGCACAAAACAACATGCCTCGCCGGGTGGTATAACGTCCACCATAAGTATCAGCAAGTTTACCTGCGTAGCCACGAGTAAGTATTGTGGATAAGAATTGTGCGCCTATGACCATTCCCACAGCGAAGTCGTCCATGTGCAATTCATTGTGAACATAAAGTGAAAGCGCAGGCAATGGTAGCGAGATCGTAAGATAAGAGAGGAACACAGCAAGGGTCAGTCGGAATAAATAACGTGTTCCTTTTGCCTCATAATCAATTCCTGCAGCAGAAGAATCCATAGAAAATCCTTAAAGGAAAAAGGGTTGATCTCGTAAAAAAGCGTAATTTAACTATGTGGTTGATCATCAGTTAAACATGGAACTGTAGGTAATGTTTATGGCAGTATGATGACATTATTACTACTAGGATTAAGGCTACAAGAGCAGTAATCGGTTTACATTTCCAGATATGATCTGAGCGTAGAGCCGATATAATTGCTGCGAATTAACCCGCGCCTTTTCAATTCTGGTATAACTAATTCAACGAAATCATCCATACCTCCTGGTAACCAAGGTGCCATGATGTTGAACCCATCTGCAGCGTGCTCACGAAACCAATGTTCCATGTGATCGGCAATTTTTCTGGGAGAGCCAATAAGCAGTTTATGTCCCCGCGATCCCGCAAGATGTCTATACAATTGGCGAATTGATAACTTCTGCTCCTGAGCCATTGAGACAATACGCTGTTGCTTACTCTGGCTTCCTTCAGTAAGAGGCAGCGAGGGTAGCGGGCCATCTAGATCATAATGTGAGAGATCAATCCCTCCCAGTTGCATTTCAAGAAACGATAGTCCGACGCTTTCGTCTATCAGGGACTGAAATTCTTCATATCTATCCTGAGCCTTTTTTTCAGTAGAACCGATAAAGGGTAAGATACCCGTCATAATGACAGGCTTACCTGCATCACGCGAAAAAGCCCTCGCCTGCTGTTTCAAGCCATGATATTCCTGTTGTGCAGCCAAAAAATCATATTGTGCACTGAAAATGACATCGCATGTCCTGGCAGCCAACCTGCGCCCGGCTTCAGAGGTGCCAGCCTGTACAATGATAGGTGGCCCGCCTGGGCAGGCAGGAATATTAAGGGGGCCCCTGACCTGAAAAAACAAGCCATTGTGGTTAAGCGGACGCATTTTCCTAACATCAAAGAATTCACCGCTTTGCTTATTATAACTGAAAGCGTCTGCATCCCAGCTTTGCCACAGGCCTTGTACTACGTCGACAAATTCTTCGGCACGTTTATAACGCTCGTCATGTGGGGGGAAAATTTCGTTGCCAAAATTTTTCGATTCAAATGGATTTTGTGAAGTAACCAGGTTCCATCCCACGCGCCCATTGCTAATATGGGCAAGAGAAGCAAACTGTCGGGCCAGATGATAAGGATGATGATAGGTCGTCGAAGCGGTAGCGATTAATCCGATATTTCGTGTAGCAGCGCTCAGTGCTGCAAGCAGTGTTATAGGCTCAAACTGGCCAACGTATCTGTGCGCACCGCGGCTGAGAACATGCCAGTCGTCTCCTTTTACTGCCAGGCTATCGGCAAAAAAAATAAAGTCGAAGCAGGCTTTTTCTGCGAGCTTTGCAAAATCAATGCATTGCTGAATATCCACACCCGCTCCTGGCATGACGTCGGGATGCCTCCAGGCCGCAATATGGTAGCCAGTCGGATACCAGAAAGCACCAAGCTTCATTATTCTTCGTTGTTTAGTCATATCAACTCTTATACAAGCTATAGAATATGTTTTTGAGAGGCGATCAGAACAGCAGTTTCACCGGTAACAATATGCCGCGGCGCAATGAGTAAGCATCTTCAAATTCGCCTGCAGCGATAATCAGTGAAACCGTCGACGTTTTATCAGGCAGAGGTATTGTTAGGTAACAGCTATATGCGGAATCCGTAACTTCGTAATCAAAGTGATGAGCGGGGAAATGGAGAGATTTTTTATAATAGCATCCATCAGCTTGCGCCTGAAATTCCAACGGCTGGTTAAAAATATCAATATACAATCTGCGCGAAATACAGTCGGATGGGGAAGTTATTACTAAACGTACAACCAGATGATTTTTCTTGAGAGAAAAATTAACGCAAACTTCGGGCCACCCCTCCGATCTGACATGCAGGACAGCACCTTGATGTGGCGCTGACGTTGAGACTTTCTTATGTTTAACATCAATAAATGCCTGTGCAGACTGCATATTAAGTGGTGTGAAACCCAGAGCATTTACGCTTTCTTCCGTTGTCAGGTGTCGGAAAAAAACAGCGTTGTTTTTTCGATCAAACACTTTCAAAAAACCACTCCAGACAAGTTGCTGATATAAAAAATCTGGCAGGTTCTTTTCATGGTTAAGCAAGAGACCTTCAGGCAACAGGTTAATACCGGTAGTTTTGCGCACCATCTCGCACATCCAGGATACACAGGTAATAGCGTTTGTCTTATTCACTATATTCAGGAATCGGGAGAAGTTAAAATCTTTAGAACGAAAATAATCTATAAGCTCCGCAATCTCGCTAAACCGAATCGGTGGTTTTTTTCGTGCTGTAACAGAGGATTTTGAAATAAAATCGCGATGAGCATGTGCACAAAGGATAATCGCGGCAGCAGCTGCGTCCGGATAAAACACATTTTCTTCACCGGTATATGTATCCTCCAGAGCATTGAAAATAATATCTTCAACCCTGAACTGCCCAACCTGTAACGCCCTGCCGTGCTTTATGAACGTGTTACCATCAATAATTTTCGGTATCTGTTGTGCATCGCCGTTCAGAAAATACCATACCGGGTAAAAAGCATGAAGATCCATTTCAATACCCATAACGGTCACATTCAGTAGCTCATGAGGTGATACTTTTCGAAATTCCTTAAGCTGTTGAGCTTTTATGGTACGTATCGTTTCGGTTGGGGAAAGCATAATAAAATCCACATCGTTACTTTCCCGAATGTGGTGAAGATCCCGGCTATGAGCATAGGCCGTCAGGCCTTTTAGAATAACAATAGGCTTTTTATCTGTATTAAAATCCCGAACAAATGCGGCGATAACATCGATATGTTTTGCAGCCTGATCAATAAGATGCTGATGTCTTTCCTCCAGGGCCTGCAAAAGCGCTACACTCGCCCATGCCGGTTTCTCCCGACGAAGAGTCTGCAATGCTCGTCCTGCTATACGATGCTGTCGAATAAGTGTCAAAAAGGCTTCATCTCCCAAGCTCATACAGCTTACCGGCACATCGCTGCACCCCGTTAGCCATAAAAGCAGCGACAACTGCTCATCTTCATCGTGCTTTTTAGTCACCTGTTCCTCCTGACACGCAGATCCAGTTTGGCTTGAAAATTTATGTTTCGATTTTATTAACAACTCTCATAAATGCATATTGTTCGTCAAGTTCCTGTTGGCAATAATGTCACTACCAATGGGTATGCTATTGAATAAAAGGATAAAATTATCATTTTTTGCGATTTTATATTTTTTTGGAGTGGGTCGATAAAACGTGTACATAATTCTTTCACAAAATATTCACAAAAAATCATTAGCAAAAGCACTCTGTTGGCGTGCTATTTTTTTCTGGCCGGGACCAGTTGCGGCACCTCTTTGATGTGGTGGCATGAGGAAATTCAATACTGGAGTCTGTTATCAGGGCTTTCAAGACGTTTTGCTCACGCTAGTCAATCTGACGGTTGTTACTGCGGGCCCCAGCATTCAAATTAACGGTTAATTGAGGATATAAGCATGAAAACAGCTCTCAAGCACAATCCAAGCAATAACTTCAATCTGAAAAACGAGCAAGTTAATTTAACCCATACATTTGCTAATGAGCAATACGCAGATTTATCCGTTGCTCAACTGGAAATTATGCGTTCCAAAAAAGAGTCTGTACCTGCTTCTAAATATGGTATTGAAACTATCTGCGGCGCGAGTTGCGAAACAGGTGCTCAATAATATTCATTCGTTAAAACAGCATTCTGGAGTTATGGTGACGCTCACTTATGACAGGTGATACTTCCCGCTTCGCGCTGTTCTGAATGCAATTATTCTTAATAATAACCCAACTTGCGGGGAAAAATAATTCTTCAAAGATGGGTTATTTCTATAATTTATTTATTGTTAAGGAGTTGCTATGTTTGAGAAAACAGCAGCAAAGGAAAGTAGCCCAACGATCTCTGTGGTTACAGCACATGGACGTCAGTCGCTGCTTTCAGAACCTAACGAGCGTTTGATTGATGTATTGAAAAGAAACAGCGTGCCTTGGTCTGCTGTTTCCATTTATCAGTACAGGGATGGTGATGAAAGCATGCAGTTATCATCCGGACTTGAAAAGACATTATCAGAATTTGACTCCGACCACCTGCTGCTTTATTTCAATCGTAATGTAAATCCATTCAAATTTTTGCCTGAAAATTTTAAGATTGTAAAAAGCGCTGACCAGGCTAATGAATCTACAGAATATTTGTACCAAGATTACAATAACGATCAGTCTACCGCTCAGTCCTTTCTTAAGAAACTCTCTCCTGAAGAATGCCAGTCTGTTATCGCTGCACGCGTCGCGGACACGATTAAGGATCACATCCCTGCCGGGGCTGATTTAGTCGTTGGGGTTAGTGGTGGGGGTGACAGTAATGCACTCCTGCATGGTTTAAGCCTTATTAAAGAATACATCAATGTTCATCCAGTTATTATTATGGGAATACCGGATTGGGACAAAGGAGTGCCCCGAGCAACACAGTTATGTGAAAAATATCAGCTTGAACTAAAAGTGATTGCCGAAGATGAGGTTAAAAGCTTGCTCGGCATTCCTGCTGATGGCGAGAGTCTGATTGATCGCTTTGAGCGAAACTTTCAGGGCGACGATTTTGAATTTTTAGGAACCCTGCTCATTCGGCTCGCACTCAGCAACCATGCCCGCCAGCTAGGAACCGACTGGATTAGCACAGGTTTGAATCTCGAAGATGTACTTTGTGAGAACATTTACAGGATTTCTAACGCCATGAAACCTGCTTCCTGTCCGGTGCGTGAAATTGGCGATATGAAGCTTATTATGCCGCTGTGGATGTGTCCTAAACGAATCATAGATGGATGTTTCCCAAAATTCTCTCTTGATAATTACGATGCTAGATATCCCTGTTTCTCACTGGGCCGAAATCTTTACTACAGCATTGTTTACAACCTGCAGTCTTCATTTCCGGGATTTACGGAACAGCTGGCGCAGGGCTTGTCCACATTAGCTTCCAGCGATCCTGTCAAGTATCACCTTGATGACCAGTTGGGATTTTACGTAGAGCGTATGGTGCCTCTCGCTTTGCGCCATAAGTTTCAACGAATGCTGAAAGACGCTATCGGTCCGAGCATTGACGAGCAAAGCAGCACGGTAGAGAAAACGTAAGCCAACTGCTATTCAGGTAATTCTGTGCATTATTAGAGGGGACTATGCTGATTAACTTATTGGGATGCGACGGTGCCGGAAAGTCAACGCAAATGCGTGAGCTGCTTCCATGGCTGGAAGCGCGAATCGGTAAAAAAGTGGCAACGATAACCAAAAAGGATGCACTTAATCGCGATGAGTATCCTGAGGCACGTTATATCAGCAGTAACTATCGAATGCTGATGTATGACATTTTGCCGGAAATGCGTGCCGAAAGTCGGGCTATGTTTATCTTCAATTTATTTGCCATCCAGATTTGCCAGCGCCCCCCACAGCAAGGGACAGTGCTTTTTCTGGACGGTGGCTGGCAGAAACACGTTGCCACTGAGGCGGCTCTTGGCTTGGATGAAACCTGGCTTAATAATCTTGTCTCTTTTTTCCCTCACGTCGACCTTACTTTATTTCTAGATGTCCGCCCAGACGTAATTCTTAGCTGGAGGAAAGAAAACGATGAAGTACATGCTCCTTATGAATGTGGAAATCAACCTGTTTGCAGTGATGATGCTTTTCTGAATCACATGAAAAAAGTGTATGGAATATTAAAGCGCCAGGCATCAAGTAATAATTGGATAATAATCAACGGTGAGAGAGATGCCGGGACTGTACTGGCCGATCTTAAGTCGGTCATACATGAATATTTACAACGTCATCCTTTATGTTAATGGCAGGTTTGCCCTGTGTACAACTGGAGAGAAATATGGAGCTTGAAGTTTCATTAAGCGGTGAATTACCAGATGAAAGAATTTATCAGGAGGTTTCTGCTGTCGGTTTATTACGCGGTGAATATATTTTCAGAAGAGCCGGTAAATACCTGACAGCAGATGAGGGACCACATTTACTCAGAGAATATATTAAAGAGACACTTCGTATTTTCCCTGATAAGGATGTCTGGTACCGCTTTGTCGATGCACCCGCTAACGAGATTAATATGCTCGAAGGTTATGATGAATACGTACTGGAAGAGTTTCCAACTATTGGGCTTCGTGGCATGCGACGGGCGATGGAACTTCCCCATAGTTTTGAAATTGAATTTAACGTGGTGAGTGAGTTGGCAAAAGAGCACAAAAACCTACACATAATGTTTCCCTATATTTGTGAGATGGATGAGATAGATTTTGGCCTTGAGTATGCACGAAAATATTCATTCCCCAATAAGATCTCATGCATGATGGAAACACCCGCGGCTTTGTGGCATGCACGCGAAATTGAAAAACGTGGTATTGAACATTTTCTGATAGGAATGAACGATCTTAGTAGTCTGGTCGTGGGAGCCAGTCGTGGCAGTGGATATGACCGTCACAATCACCCCGCGATTTTAGGTATGCTCAAAACGTTAAGGAGTGATTTAAAGAATAGTCGTCTGAGTATCGCAGGATATATGAAACCGGCGTTTTATGACCTCGCTAAAGAGACTGGAATGGATGCTATTTCTGTTCATTACTCCTCATTCCCCGCTTTTTTTGGCGAAAAATTCAAAGATTATCGCGATATGGATTTTATGCTGAATTTCAAAAAGTCAGATAACCGTAAGCGGCTGCGATTGTGGGCGCAATCATTGCTTGATGTTGCAAACGACAACGATTCAATGACTATCCAGGGACTCCACTGGCATAGAAAAGGATAAAGGAAAACCTATGACAACTGCGGTTGAGAAAACGGTTATTGCAATCGTTGGCGGAGGCCCACGCTCGGTCTATGCGCTTGAACGACTGCTTGCCCAGCTCAGAAGTGCTGAGCTACATGGGCGTGTTGAAATCCATGTTTTTGAAGCAAGTGGCCGCTTTGGGGCAGGCGTTGCACATAGTGACTGTCAGAACCCTGTAAGTTACCTCAACCGCACAGCTGACCAGATCGCATTTGCAGCAGATGAATCCGTAGCGGCTGCATCCACCAGTCTGCTTCCTACAGCACTCCGCATGCCTTTTCTTGAATGGTGCCAGATGCAATGGCGACATTCGGGCAATAACATCTTTAACCTGCAGGCTCAGGATGTGCCCCGTAGGTATTTGCATGGTATGGCATTGCGTGCATTTTTTGAGCGTTATGCATCTGAACTCCGGCTGATTAAAGGTGTATGTGTTATCGCTCATAACGAAGAGATAACAGGTATTGTTCATGAAGGCATCGGTTTTACTATGTCTACGCCGCAGCGGCAAGGTGGGCTCTTTGCTCACCATATTTTATTCATTACAGGACACACGCCTTGCCGACCGGTCGCTAAAAGTAATGAGTTTCGTTTTGCTCGGAACTTTAATTACATCTCTTGGGCTTACCCCCTGGAGAAGAAATTAACTGAATGTCAGGTTGCGGCACGAGACAGCATTGCATTAATTGGCATGGGCCTGACTGCGATTGATATCTGTCTTTTTCTTACCGAAGCTCGGGGTGGAACGTTCATTCGAAAAAAATCCGGAAAGTTGAATTATCAACCGAACGGTAAAGAACCACGCGCAATTTTCGCATTAAGTCGCAGTGGAAAAATCTATGCTACACGCCCCAAGAACGAAAAGCTTCATCCTGAACAGTTCCACCGTGCCGTATTTTTTACTGTCAGCGCCGTCTCTTTATTACGACAGAACTGCGGCAGATTGCGCCCTGCCCTGTACGGAAGGCTGCAGCAGCAGCTGGATTTTGAGCGGGATATATTTCCGCTTATCGTACTTGAGATGGCGTGGGTCTACTATCGTACGTTACTGGGTGAACAATGGATTTCGCGTCAATTTTCCGCTACCAATGCAGTTTATAACGCCTATTTATCCGCGCAAACACATCGGGGGAAACCAGATATTGCGTACTTACTCGCTCCTTTGCAGCGAGGTTTTGATGAGCTGGTTGAACGTCTTTGTGCAGTGCGTGGTGATGGTGACAATACCTCCGCGGAGGATGCAGACGCTGCCAGCCATATTTATCGTACGCTTACCGATGAGATTGTTGATAAATCGCTTGCCCCCTTTCGTCTTCGTGCACTGGGACGTGAAAAAGTAAAATGGCAGCACGCCTTACGTATAACTGCTCATAAGTTTGACTGGTATAGCATTTTTTATCCCTTTGCTAATGCGTTCCCAAACTCACCCCGTGAAAGAAAACAGCAAATTCAGATTTGGCTAAGCAGAGACCTTGATGCGGCGCGGCAGGGCAACATTCGCAATCCGCTTAAGGCATGTTGCGATAGTGTCTGGCGTGATTTACGCACCGTATTCTCAGCTGCCTGTGACTTTGGGGGGCTGACGCCAACATCGCAGAAAAACTTTATCCAGCAGTGGCTACCGCATTATAACCGCCTTTCAAATGGTGCCGGCATTGAGGCTATGGAAAAGCTGGAAGCGCTTGTGCGTCAGGGGATCGTCCGCTTGCCTGGGTCAGTCAGAATAAGCAGTCATGTTGCGGGTAAAACATTTACCTTGCGTTATAGGGGCAGGAAGCAGCGTATTGACCACTTGGTTTGTGCACGGGTACATCCTTTTGATGCGCGTTATCAGGTAAATCCGCTTTATCCCAATATGCTGGCAAACAAAATTATTACGTTGTGGGAAAACCGGCGTTCTGAAACTGACTATTATGTTCCCGGTGCCGTTAAGGTCACGTCCGGCTTTCATCCGTTGAAGCATGACGGGAGCGCAGATGATCGCCTAACTTTTTTAGGCTCACCTGCAGAAGGAGTCTGCTTTTTTCAGAATACGGCTGCACGTCCGTCAGCGAACAGCGCGGTGCTCAGCAATATGCACCATTGGGCAGTTGAAGTGGTTAATAAGCTACGGGCTGTTACGCACGCTGTACTGCCGGTTGCCACAGAAGAGGTGGAAAAATGAAGTTAGCGCTCCCTCCCACCTCAGGAAACATAACGCAGTTTCGTCACTGGATACAGCAACGTATGCTTCAGCGACAGGGCAAGAAGCGAAATCTGGTTATTTTTGCTGTCGATGGTATTCATTACAATCTGGCTGAACAGCTCTGGCCATCGGCGAAAATAGCCTGCTGGCAGGCCGTTTTTCCACCGACATCATCCACATGCTGGTTATCCAGCCTGACTGGCAGACGGGTTGACGAACATGGTGTTGCTGGGGTGGTATACAGGCCTCGCACTGATAATTCTGCATTGATAAATATATATGATTATCAGGGCGCAGGAGTTATACAACCTGAAGCGAATATTTTTACAGACGCTGCATATTTTGGCTACCTGCCTCAGGCCATAGCAGGCGATCTGCTTCCCGTCGCCGGGGCCTGGACGCGGGCTCTGCTGACGGGGGCGGTCAACGTTGATCATACTCCCTTCTTCACCCAATCTCCTCTTCCTTCATCCGCGATACTTATAGCCGCTGTGGAAAAGGCTATTGAGCGGGCGCTGAGCCAGAGTTTCCCTACTTTGATATGGTGTTTTATCGATCTCGATCAATATATACATCATTATGGATATGATGGCTTAGTTGCTGATTTTCTTATTAAACTTGAAAAGTTGGCTCATCGGCTAACCCTGCAGCAGGTGGATGTTATAGCGCATGCTGATCATGGTTTAGTCCCCACGCGTCATGATGAAAGCGTAGCAAGGATTCTGAACGACCTCAGCGAGAAATATTCTTGTCCCATGGGAGGGGCAGGCAGAACACGCTGGTTCTATACCGATCCGACGAATTTTACATCTTTAGAACAGGCGCTTCATTGCGCTTTGGGCAATATTGCTGACATCGTATCCGCTGAGACTATGCTTAAGCTGACTGGTTTTGATGCCATCGGTAATCTTCTGGTTATTGCAAGGGGGGAGACATTTATTACTCCGGAAGGCTATCGATACGATCACGGCTCATTATTGCCTCAGGAGCTCAACGTTCCCTGTGCGCTATGGGAGTCAGTATGTTAACCAGAGCTATCGAGACCTATCAAAATATCGCAAAGCTTGAAGATACATCCGATCATTTAAACCTTGCATGGACCCAAGATGAGCGAGACCTCATTGAACCGTCGATTGCTCTACTCCTTTCCTCATGTCTTACTCAGGAGCTAAGTAATCTCAGAGATATTTACCACTACCCTGTGAACGACCCATGGGGTGAGCAACGCTTGCGTTCAATATTACGACACTACTTCTCCCTGCCGGATACTGACTTTTCGCTGTCCTGCGGCGCGGGTGTCAACTCTCTACTTGCTTCGTTAGCTACCCTTCCGGAAGCGTGTAACGTGGCGGTATATGGCGATATTTATCCTGATTTTATATGGTGGTTAACACAAGCCAAAAGTAACATCTGCTGGTTACCTGATGGCCAGCTAGATGAAATGTGCCACACAGCCAGCCGCCAGCATGCCAGTATGGTTTATCTTGAACGGCCAGCATTGCTTGCTGGAATATTTGATGATCTAGCGTCTCTAAGGCTATTTTGCGGAATGCTGGAGCAAAGGGGCATTCTGCTGCTTATTGATGAGTCCAACGCTAACTACCATGCACCGAGCTTTAGTAGTGCTTCACTGCTGAATACATTCTCTAATCTGATTGTTCTTCGAGGCGTCTCAAAGGCATGGGGGCTGGGAGGACTTCGGGTCGGTTTTTGTATGAGCTCGTCTAATCTGGAAAAAAACATCCGCCGGGTCGTACCTCCAATGCTCAATCCGCCTTTAACGTTATCAATGGTTGCAGCGCTTTTGGGCTGTGGAGACACGACACGCCGTCTGCGGAGTCAGATTATGTTAAGTAAAACTCACGTCCTCGCAATGTTATCTGCCAAAGGGGTGACTCCTGCCAGTGCCGCTTTACCTTATTTTTTTATTGATGAGGAACTGAGAGAGCGGTTCGATAAGGCCGGTATACGTACTAAAAATCATCTCTTTTATCGATCACTGAATGAGCGAAGCACGCTGATTCGCATGAGCGTTCCTTTAGCGGAGGACCGCATGGTTGAGTTTTCACGTCGCCTGGGGGTGGATTTTGAAAATTGACCCCTTAATCCTTCAAACGTTCGATCAGTGTTCAGTCACTCATATGATGATGATAGTGGATAGGTTTTCTCTTTATGACCGTTACCAAGCATCAGCGGGAATTCAGAAAGCCGCAGAAGTCATTGCGAGTGCGGCACGCAAGGCAAACGTGCCGTTAGTAGAGATTCATCAATTCAAGGCGGACAACCAGCCGCAATGGTGGAGTTTTCGCGCGCCTCTTTCCTGGACTCCCCTGCGCGCCAGGATGACCATGCAGGGCAGCCCTGCATTCGTTATTGATCACGTAGCACTACCTTTTGCACTGGCGACATACTCACATGCGGCTTGTGGCAAACAATTTCGTTTATGCAGTCACGACAAAAATATTTTGACTGCCCGAGATGTGGTGGTGATTCCAGCAGCCGATTTTTTTTTACGAAATTGGGAACATGACCTGAGTACACGCGGTGCGGCAGGTTTTGTCACTGATGCATTTGCTCGTTATGACGAATATAAAGACTGTTTCTATCGGGGACGTATAGAGCTCGCACCGGGATCGCCCCTTTTTGCGTTCAGTTTGCTGCCGAATGAACAGTCACACTTACTGACGGCTATTTCATCCTCTGACATTGTAGAAATTGATATTGTTATTGATACGACAGAGGATATGCCCGTGTTCTCTGCCTGTTTGCCGGGAATAGAATCACAGCATGAAATATGGGTCACCGCTCACCTTTGCCATGCTCGTGCAGGTGCCAATGATAACGCTTCCGGGGTTAGCGTAATGATTGAAGCCGCCAGATTAATCAACCAATGGCAGGAAGCAAACCTTATTTCGCCGCTTCGTTATACACTCAGACTTGTCTCAGGTCCGGAATTTACCGGAGTTGCTGCATTGCAGCACGAGATGCGTCACAAACCTGCCCCTCTTGCGGTTATCAATCTTGATATGGTGGGCGAAGATCAGGAGCTTTGCGAATCGCCTTTTTGCATTGAACGTCCGCCAGTGTCATTTGACGAGACGCTGGTGAATATTTGTGAAGCATTAGCATCTGAGGTATTTGTCCATACATGTTCAGAAGGTGGAAACTGGATGTTTACGTCATTTCTAGGTTTTTCCGACCACGCCCTCTTTATGAATCATCATGATACTCACAGGAATGCCCCTGCAATTCAGATTGGGCACATTAACGATCGTTTCAACCATACTGCGGCAGATACAACTGACAAAGTTTCTCCATTGGAGCTTAAGCGCACCCTTGCCGTTGTAGTTCCTTTAATCCTTAAATTGCAGAACTATTCTCATGAACAACTCTCCCTTAGATCTGATTTTCCCTCAACAGGGGTTAGTACGGTACCAGAATGGTCTGGCCCCCTTAATTTGCGTGATTTTATCGAATCGCTGCCTAATAAGATTCGCATGCCTTTTCAGCATCGGGTGCGCCATAACAAATTTTATCTCGCCTTGTTACATAATTGTCTGATTGTCGGCTGCACTGGTCCCTGGGAGCTTGTTTTTAACGATATTTGCAATAATTTAGGTCTTCCTGAAGATGATGATCTAAAGGATCTATTTAAGGAAATGCTTTCTCACAATTACCTGGCATCAGAGGAAAATAAATGAAAGAATCTCTTTCTCTTTTTACAGATGAAAACTTTCGGGAGGAGATGCGACGTACTGGCCTTGAGATACCCAAAGAATATTTCAGTGGTGCTTTGGCTTGTACACGTGAAATACGAACCGCAGTAGCCTTATTAAATGCTCACAGACGCCCATGCGAGGAGCCCGCAAACGGATTTAACCTTAGCGCCAATCTTTCAAAATACAGGAAAGATCATGAATGAACCCTTGCACCTTCTGCCTGTATCCGAGTTGGGCCGCCGCTTGAGAAGCGGTATGATAAGCGCTTCACAGCTTACTGAATACTTCCTGAATCGAATCGCACGCTTCAATCCACATGTGCATGCCTTTATCCACTTCGATCCAATACAGGCACGTGTGGCAGCTGAACAAGCCGACCGGGAGCTCGCTTTGGGAGTGAGTCGGGGGCCGCTTCATGGTATTCCTTATGCGCTGAAAGATATTTTCGATGTGGCAGGTACGGCAACAACATGCCATTCGTATCTGATGCGAGATAATATCGCACTTACCAACGCATCTGTGCATCAGCTTATGAAGAATGGTGGCGCAATTTACTTGGGGAAACTAGCCACACACGAGTTTGCTCTTGGTGGACCTGGATTTGACCTTCCTTTTCCTCCCGCCCGTAATCCTTGGCATCTCGCTCATTTTACCGGAGCCTCATCATCTGGTGCGGGCGCTGCAATCGCAGCTGGGCTTTGCCCTGTCGCACTGGGGTCAGATACGAGTGGTTCTATCCGTGGTCCCGCTTGCCTTTGCGGCGTAGTGGGGTTTAAACCGACCTATGGGCTTGTTTCTCGGGCAGGCGTATACCCGCTGTCTTGGTCACTCGATCACTGTGGTCCATTAACACGATTTGCAGCAGATGCCGCTCTGGTAATGGACGTTATTGCCGGCCAAGATGATCGAGATCCAACCACGGTTTGTCAGGCTTTTACGTTTACCAGTGAAGAGCCTGCTGAGCTTTCAGGCGTTAGAATAGCTTGGCCGCGCCATATGTTGACTGAATCGTCATATACAGATTCAGATCTAATTGAATTAATGGACATGCATGTTGCAACGTTACGTGCTCGTGGGGCTATTGTTGAAGAAATTAACTTTGAACATTATGCGCTATTCAATGCCTGTGGGAGGGTGCTCATGAGCGCAGAGTCATTTACTATACACCAGGATATGTTAAGAGGCCGGGCCCGAGAATATGGCAGATACACATATCAGCGACTCATTGCTGGGGCCGCTGTTTCAGCAGCGGAACTGATAGTAGCTCAGCAGATCAGGGCAGAACTAACCGGCTGGATTAACAACAGAATCTTTTCAGATTATACATTGCTACTTTTCCCCTCTTCATTACGAGCTGCCCCAACGTTTACAGAATTCGGGGCGGATTGGCCCCCTGATCCTGGCGTAGTGCCCGGCCGAACAATACCTTTCAATGTCTGCGGGAACCCGGCTATTAATCTTCCCATTGGTCTTTCTGCTAAAGGCTTACCACTGGGCATACAGATGGTTGGCGCGCCGTTTGATGATAAAAATCTGCTTAATTTTGCACGTGCGTTTGAAGGACAGGTGATAATGCCTGCCGCTCAGGAAAGTCTTTTTACTCGTGAAGAATGTCCCAGCTGAGTCCTGTCTTCAGGGAGAGAACCGCAATACTAGGAATGTATAGGATGAGCAATAAACACAATTAAGGAATAACCATGGATGAAATACCCCTTATGTATGATCGTATTTTGCTGACAAATGACGATGGAATTAACGCACCGGGAATGGCAGTACTTAGACGCGTAGCGGAACAGTTAGCTCATGAAGTTTGGATCGTGGCACCCGCATATGACCAGAGCGGAACTTCACATTCGCTGAGTCTTCACGAACCTCTTCGGGTACACCAGACAGAAACGCGTTGTTATGCCATTTCCGGTACGCCCGGAGATTGTGTAGTATGGGCAACACGCTATCTGATGAGTAATAACCCGCCTGATCTGCTGCTTTCAGGCATAAACCGCGGGGCGAATATTGGAGCTGAATCGGTTTTGTCCGGTACTGTAGGTGCTGCGATGACTGGAATGCTGCTGAACATTCCCTCTATCGCATTGAGTCAGGTATTTAGCAAACGGGATGAAATTAAATGGGATACCGCGGAGGTCGCAGCCCTGAAAGCACTTCGGCAGGTACTCAGAAAACCCTGGGCTGGAAGTTGTCTGAACATAAACATTCCTGATGTGCCTCCTGAAAAACTAGGAGAGATAGTTTTTACAGAACAGGGAAAGGGAAATCTGGAAGATATCAGGATAACATCTCATACCGACCCCCGTGCAGAATGCTATTTCTGGATATCACTTTCTCGTTCAATATTGACAAGTGATTCAGGATCTGAAGCAGCTGCTATTATTAATGGAAATATAACTATCACTCCACTTCAGTTTGAACGAACGCAAAAAAATGTGCTTAGGAAGCTCCGAAATTAATAACATTGAAAATAGTTTTACCTGACTTGACATAAAAAAGCAAGCAAGGTCTATATATCTTTAAAAAATACCAACCATCTCAATCTGTTCATTAAAATTTTTGCGGGTGAAGTGAAGGGTTTTATGCTTAAATTTTAGAGGTTAACTTATTTTTATAGCAAAAAGGTTAATTAAAGGTTTTTTTTGGTATCTACTGCACCTGTCATGATTGGTTTTTTGTCGTTGGGGTTAATAAATTAAAAAAGAATAATGGTTGTCTTTTTTTTGAATTCTATAATGTCTTTGCAGTTAAAATAATGATGGCATATGGTAAAAGTTGACTATGAGCTACACTGCTTTTCCTTTCACGAAATAGTCTTTAATAGTATAAAACAGCGTGCGAAGGCTTCCTATCTTACTTCAAAATTGAAATTTATTACGCATAAACTATATAGACACAACTTATGAATAGACATAACTTCTGAGAGTTTTATGTACTTCGCGAAAAAGTACATACAGTGTTAAAATGAGAAGCGTAACAAAATCTCATTAGTTGCAATTGGCCCTGCGAATTATCGGCAGTATTTGAGGGGGCTCAATATCATCAGAGCAACAAGATACGCTAATCCACTTATCAAATCGGGCTCAAAATGTAGTTTATGGTAAATTGTAGCAGAAATAGCCACATCGGTTCCCAGCCGTATTGACGGTGTTTTATGATCCCATTACTCATCGGGCATTGCAAAGTGCGACGAAGAATGATTATGCTTCGATTATTAGAGATCGTACGATGAAGCAGTAAATCCGAAAAAATTAAAAATAATCCGAACGGCTACCTGCAGGCATTGCAGATCTGTTCACCATCAATACAGACGGTTTTTTGCCTGTGGTAACATACAGCGGTTATTTTTCAGAGCCGGGACTGATGAAGAAGAAGAAAAACCGCACACCAACTCCTCACGATGCCACGTTCCGGCAGTTTCTGACCCATCCGGATGTCGCCCGTGATTTTATGGAACTCCACTTGCCCGCAGAGCTGCGTGCTATCTGTGACCTCAGTACGCTAAAGCTGGAATCCGGCTCGTTCGTCGAGGATGACCTGAGGCAGTACTTTAGCGATGTGCTCTACAGTCTGAAAACCACAGCCGGTGAGGGTTATGTCCACGTGCTCATCGAGCACCAGTCTTCACCCGATAAACACATGGCTTTTCGCCTGATGCGTTATGCGGTGGCTGCCATGCAGCGCCACCTTGAGGCGGGCCATAAGAAGTTGCCACTGGTGATACCCGTGCTGTTCTATACGGGTAAACGCAGCCCGTATCCTTACTCAACCCGGTGGCTGAATGAGTTTGATGATGCGGCGCTGGCAGGCAAACTCTACAGCAGCGCTTTCCCACTGGTTGACGTTACCGTCATTCCTGATGATGAAATCGCCGGCCATCGCAGCATGGCCGCCCTGACCCTGCTGCAGAAACATATTCATCAGCGGGACCTGGCAGAACTGACTGACCGGCTGGCGCCCATTCTGCTGGCCGGCTATCTGTCTTCATCACAGGTGATATCGCTGGTACACTATATTGTACAGGCAGGCGAAACAGCCGACGCCGAAGGTTTTGTACGCGAACTGGCACAGCGTGTGCCGCAACACGGAGACGCACTTATGACCATCGCACAACAGCTCGAACAGAATGGCATCCAGAAGGGTATCCAGTTAGGCAGGCAGGAAGGCCGGAATGAAGGCAAGCTGGAAGTTGCCCGAACCATGCTGCAGAACGGTCTTGACCGTAGTACCGTCATGAAAATGACCGGACTGACTGAAGACGACCTGGCGCAGATCCGCCACTGACCTATTTAGCGGCCTCTCCGGCCGCACTGCTGATCCGCCAGGTACAGCCGCACAGGGGCTCACTGCCCCATCGTTACTTCATATTTTTCTGCCGTCAGCACATAAAGCCCGGAATGCCAATCAATAGCCATCTGCCATCCACAGCGATTAAGAAGAGTTTCCAGCCCCCGCACGGATCCGGTTAGTCGCGCTATCACCGGTGCGATCTGCTGGCCACCATCGTCAAATGCAGCATCCAGGCTGCTTCGGGACAGATAAATTCCGTTTACGGCAGCATTCAGGACCGAGGCATGCCTTCCCGACCATTCCCTGTCGCTGAACAGCCGGTAAGCCCAGCACATATCTTTCGCCATCTCCATGGCATATGTCAGACGGAAAAGGTCATTCTGCTTAGATAGCTCGCCAGTACAGGAGCGCCAGAGATAGTCGAGCTTGCCGGCAAGCTTTGCGGCAACGCCATACTGGCGCCCCTGCGTTAGCAGCCACTCAATGTCGGGAGCCACCTCACGGGAAAAGCGACGCTGCTTCAGGGCGGTTGCCAGCCAGCGTGTCAGAAAGAGATTTTCCTGAGCAGCAGAGCAAACGGTACCTTCCTGACGTGCTAGTGCAAGGGCTGCCAGAGCGCACCAGGCCAGATGACCAGATTTATGTGTCAGCGTCACTGTAGTCTGTCCTCCTAATAAATCATGTACGGAAAATTTACTTAATAATTGGTAGAACAATAAATATTGTGCTCTGTATGCCGCTTAGCGGCATGGAGGCGCCAGATGATGTCAGAGCAGGACATTGGTCATACGGCGCCGTACGCCCGGCGTAGGCGGTTACGGACTGATATGTAACGCGACCAAACCCCTTCCTGCTAAGCCAGACGGTCTCAAAGCGATGATAACGTTTATCTAACCCCGAAGCCCCGGTGAGCGGGCTGTACGGCGCAGAGCGACGTACAGGGCGTGATTTCCGTGGTCTTAGGTTTACTGTTCATTATGAACAGTAAAACTTAGAGGATTAGTTACACCATCCATTACAGCCACTCCTGTTCCGGGCCGGGGCGGGGGCGGCCTGTTAATGGGCACTCGGCGTTTCAGAACTGATTTGCCCCCAGTATTAGATACAACGATCAGTTACTAATGTCGGTTTGTTTACCTTCTGATTTTCCATTTCTCCAGCCTACTGCAAATTCAGCTGGAGTCTGGTAATTCAGCGATGAATGAGGTCTTGACTCTTTATAGTCCTGCCGCCAGTCATTAATAATTTTCCGGGCATGAAGAACATCGCTGAACCAGTGCTCATTCAGACATTCATCCCGAAAGCGGCGGTGATCGTCAGACACTCTTTTGTGAGATCATTCACGCAGATCAGGCACTTAATCCGGCGGCCGCTGGCAAGTGCATTCATGACAAAATCCATCGACCATGTCAGGTTCGGCGCATCCAGGTTAAGAATCGGAAGCCGCTCAGTCGCCAGCCCCTTACGGCGTCGCCTGCGCTTTACACCCAGGCCGTTAAGGTGATAGATGCGGTATACCCGCTTGTGGTTGACGTGAAGGCCTTTCCGGCGCAATAACAGCCAG
Source organism: Pantoea sp. PvP021 (assembly GCF_054056055.1). Lineage (NCBI taxonomy): Bacteria > Pseudomonadati > Pseudomonadota > Gammaproteobacteria > Enterobacterales > Erwiniaceae > Pantoea > Pantoea sp. PvP021. The sequence continues at coordinate 47,879 of NZ_JBSRXX010000010.1, forward strand.
ATGCGCCGGTAAACAAAGCGACGGCGTTCAGGTGCCAGCGCTGTGATGCGTAAAGACAGCTGTGCGTCAGCAGCGGGACGCTGAACCGAATAACGGCAGGTTGAAAGAGATAGACCTGCCAGCCTGCAGGCACGCCGTTGCGACAGTCCCGCTTCATCACACATGACCTCCACGGCTTCCCGCTTCTGTCTGAACCTCGCGTTCAGCAAGGCTTGCAGGCAGCTGATAGTTGCCTTGCTTGCCACGGCGGCGGTCAGCCATACCCAGCGGACCGTCTGTATAATAGCGCTGAAGCAGGCGACGACAGTGCCTGTCTGAAATACCTGGACGCTCAGCAGCGAGATGGGTTGTCAGCCGCCGGTCGACGACGTCCTGAATAACTCTAAGCCGGTTAACTTCGTTCATCGTGAAAAACTCCGCACAAGAAGCCGTCATATCAGGATACTCAGCAGGTAGCCCGAAGCGGCCAGGTTAGCTTTGCCTGCATAAGCAATATGCGCATAATAATAAATATGTTAAATATTAATGATTTGCGATAGTGTGAAGGGTTGTTGCTCTCTCTTCTTTTCTTAAACAGCATCTGTATATACTCCATTATCACTTCTTCTCGTTCCCTCCCTGTCGTACGGTTTACACATTGAGAGAATAATTTATTATCTCTGGAACGGTAAAATCTACACAGGGAGAGTGAAAATGGATGCTGCACTACTTTCAATGATGCGTTCAGGTGGCCGCAACCGGGCATGGGCCGAAACAATGGTTAATCTGGAAGCGAGAAAGCTGGTAGAAGCCGCTAACGTAATTTCAGGCTTTCATCTGCGCGACAGCCTCACGCGACTTCAGTTTGTTCAGGAGATCAGGGATGTCGTTGAGAAACAGTTTGCCGCAGCACGTCAGGCCAGGACCGACGAAGACTGTATAGCCTGTATAAAAAACCTACGGGAAGAGACTGAGAACCTTCGTGAACAGGATCGCCTGCTACGGATGCAGACCGCAAAACTCATCGCTAAAGTGGAGTTTGTCCGGGACAATAACGAAATTGTCGGGTACGTCATATCTGCGGTACATATCGTTTTATCCGGGGTTGCCATGTTTGGCGGGATGATCATGATCTCTTCCATGATCCCCATCGGTATGCTAGCCGGTGCCACGCTGTTCATTGACGGCGTAAATGGCATATCGAAGGAAGTCAGTCATCTCCATTACGGCAAAGAGTCGCACTCTGAAGGAATTTTTGCAGATGGGGTAATAGAGGCTGCGCAGTTCATGGGATTCAGCCCGAACACAGGACTGGCACTTTACAATGCGGCTACACTGAGCGCCAGCGTTTACAGTGTTTTTGGTCTGGCAAGAAAACCCGGCGCGTGGCGTCTGTTCCGGTGGTTGCCCCGTGATTATTACCGGAAAGTTGACACCATGAGCAGACCAAAATTAACGATGAAAATCGTGGACTATGGCGTCAAAGCGAAAGTGGTTTTTGACCTTCTCACGACCGATCAGCAGAGTCGCTAATTTCTGTTCGCTCTCTGGTATCGCCAGGACTTATAAGACAACACAGGCGGTTGTACAAAAATGGCAACCGCACAACCGCAGAGCAGCGCAATCCCACCGGAAAAAACGGTCTCGCTGGAGCCAGCAAAGAGCAAAAAAATAAAGATAGCAAGACAACACAGCACAACGGTCAGCGCTATTGTGAAGCGTCTGGACAGATCCTGAATGGCATCCCCCAGGGAACCGCCATAACTTTCCAGGTTGTTTTTGACTTTTCGCAGGTCTGCGGAGCTAAAGCCTGAGCGCAGCAGGGCATCTTCACTTACTATCATTGCTTTTCATCCTTAAAATGCTCCAGGGAACACCACAAGATATAACAAAAAGTGGTCCGGTTATCGATCCCGGTTTTCCCCACATTGACCCGACTACTATTAGATGTCATACGTGAGATTCCCCTACAAATTATTGATAATATTACACCTAAGTCATCGCACAGCCAGGAAGGAATTTGTCATGTGTTCCAGCTTTTTCGGGTTTTACGGCGTATCAAAACAGACCGTAGCTAACGTTTTCATCTCTGCCAACACAATATACGTTTTTGATGCCAACATCCTCCTGACCCTTATTAGTAGTAAATCCTGATAAGATTTGTAGCCCTGTCAAAAATAGGTGTGTACGGCCAAATCCGCCCTCCCTACCGCATCCTTTCACTGGCAAGATGATAAACATCGCTGCGCTCGCGTTTACCCACAGCAACAACGGCAATCACCAGCTGGTCGTCTATTACCTGATAAACCAGGCGAAACCCGGACGCTCTGAGTTTGATTTTATAGCAGTCTTTAATCCCACGTAGTCTGGCAGAAGGAATATGGGGATTGTCACAACATTTCTTCAGTTTTTTGGCAAACTGCTGCTGGAGAGATTTGTCCAGCTTCTGCCACTCTTTAAAAGCCTCTTCCCTGAATTTGACGGTATAACTCACAAAAGCGCATCCAAATCGACATCAAGCAGACGCTGGCCGCTGCGTTCACTGACCAGCTTAACCAGTTCCTGATCGTCAAGGGCATCAAGCATCTGTTCATAAAGCTCAGCCGGGACGCAATAGAATGCAGGCTGGTTGCGGTTAAGAATGGCGACAGGATAACCGTCACCTGCATTAACCGTGGCCATCGGGTTTTTCTTCAGTTCGCTTACGCTGGCGCTGGTATCGCTTAAAATAATGTTTGGCATAGAGCCTCCAGGACTGCTTAACAGGTCTTTATAGTAGCAGCCTGAAGACCTGGTAACCAGTCTCTTTCGGTAGATACAAATGGCTATTTTTGATGAACTGCAAAGGCTGAATGAGCTATTTGAAATGCCGGAAGATGGGGTTATTTTTCATTTCTCTTTTTCGCGCCGACAGGAACAGGATCGTCAGTTGCAGCATCCTGAATAATCAGCGCGTTGCTTTTATTATCTAAGGTCTTGAGAAGCGGCTGCAATTCTCTGAGCACAAGGTCCAGGCGCTGCATATCCCCCGTCAATTTTTGATATACGGGCGATCCAGGCTGAATACCTTTTATGCTGCGGCTGAGCTGTTGCAGGCTTTGCTGCATATCCTCAGACAGTGTTTTCATTGCAGGGCTGCTGATAAATCCATCAATATGCCTGAGCGATTTTTGTATTTCTGTCATGGTGCGCTGACTTTGTTTTAGCGTACCGGTCGCAACTGAAATCAGTGGCCGAAGCGGAAGGCTGTTCATCTTATCCACTATAGCCACAATCTTTTGCTGTATCTGGTTTAAACCACCAGGCGTTGTGGGGATGACTTTGTAACCCGCGACGATATCCGGTCCTTTGTCGGGTGCAACATTTGCATAATAGTCTAAGTCGATAAACAGCGAACCGGAAAGCAGACTGCCTGTTTTCAGGGAGCCTCTTAACCCCTGTTTTTTACCCAGCTGTAGCTTTTTCTCCAGGTCAAAGTCTTCCCTCATACCGCTCATGAATCTCTGGGGTTCAATGTGAATCAGTACGGGAACCTCATAATGGCTGCGAAAATTCTGGGTTATCTCTGGCGAGTTAAAAGGAACCTGAGCAACCGTCCCCAGGCGTATTCCACGAAACTCGACAGGCGCGCCTGCCTGAAGTCCGCGAACAGAATCGGAAAAGAACATCACGAAGTCGAGGTGTTCGGTATAACGAGAATTCGCGATGCTTCGCAGATCGTCATAAAGAGTATAAGTTGCTACGCCCTTAACCGGCTGGCCCAGGGCCACGCCTTCAGGCAGGTCAAAACTGACCCCGCCACTTAATAATGTGGTGATGGAGCCCATCTCCACGCGCATCCCGGATGAGGATAAATCCACAGCAATCCCACTATTCTTCCAGAAACGAACGTTTGAGGTGACAAGCTGATCAAAGGGCGAAGCGATAAAAACCTGATAACGCATCATCCTTTTTTCCATATCAAACCGGCTGTTCTCGACTGACCCGACACGCAGGCCGCGAAACAGTACCGGGTAGCCCGGCATGAGTTGCCCCGCTTCACGACTATTAAGCGTGATTCTGATCCCCTTTGCATTCGGTGAGGCCTGGGGAGGCGCATCTGACAGCCGATAGTGTTCCGGCGCTGGCCCCGGAGAACCTGGCTGTAAAGCTATATAGGCGCCTGAGAACAAGGTACTTAAGCCCGTTATCCCTTCGAATCCAATTTCAGGCCTGACCACCCAAAAAGCGCTATTGCCGTGCAATAGTTTTTGCATACCAGTGTGCATGCGAACCTTGATCTCGACGTGCTTAAGATCGTCAGTAAGCTCGATACTTTCAACGACACCCACATCAATGTTGCGGTTTTTTATTACGGTTTTACCTGCCTTAATCCCCTGTGCGTTTTCGGTCATCAGAATCACCAGAGGTCCCTGCTGGCTTTTATGGTAATACAATAAAAAGGCACCGATGAGCAGCGTGACAAAGGGAATGATCCAGACAGAAGACCATCTTTTGTTGGGGTTTACTTGAGCACTATCCGGCTTATCCGACAAAGTATGGACTCGTGTAAGAACAGAGTAACCTGAACTTTTCAGGGCGTTCTGTTGAAGCAGGATTCGATCCCGGGGCTATGTATTCGCTCGTCTTTCCTGAAGCCATGATAGTTAATCTCATCATTAAGCGTTAAATTTCGATAAGTCAGGATCATAAAATCTGCTATCAAACGGAGATCCATTATTTTCCAGTAAATAATGGATCGGATAATTCGCAACAACGTCGGGACAGGATAGTTAATAAGTATAAAGATATTTTTTTAAATAAAGCTTTAGAAATACAAATCTGTGATCAACGTTTCATGTTATTTTAATAAAATCAAATCAATCAGTTACCAACATCATGGAGGTTAGCGACTCAAAATAAAGTGGAATAATCCTGCGTTTAAAGTGTAATAAATCCACTAAAATCATCACCAATGAACAGTATTGCCCAACTACGTCATTGCTGAAGTGCCTCAAATCCCTGAGCGCTGCATGACTTTATGGTATTGCGTCTGTCAACGAGGTGTGTCAGGTTAACTCTTTTACGAATTGAAATATTCTTGCAGCCGATCTATTTTTACTTCGCATTCCAATTTAGCAGAGGCACCTATGTTCCTTAACTATTTTGCTTTGGGTATGCTGATCTTCGTTTTCATAATTATTTTTTATGGAATTATCGTTCTTCATGATATTCCTTATTTAATCGCAAAGTCCCGTAATCATCCTCATGCCGATGCCATTCACGTCGCAGGTTGGGTAAGTTTGTTTACACTGCATGTCATATGGCCTTTCCTGTGGATCTGGGCCACTCTTTATCGTCCTGAGCGCGGCTGGGGGATGCAGAGTCAATACACTTCATTACTGGAACTGCAGCAGCGCGTAGCAGAACTGGAGCGTTTACAGGCTGATTCGAAACCGCTGCGACCGGAGCGATGATATGGATCTGCTCATTATTTTAAGCTACGTTGCGATAGCCTGGGCTGTTTTTAAAATATTTCGCATACCCGTCAATAAATGGACAGTGCCAACAGCGGCCCTTGGTGGCGTTTTTCTGGTCAGCGCGCTAATTCTGCTAATGAATTATAACCATCCCTATACGTCACTGGCACAAAAAGCGGTTGTCGCGATTCCTGTTACCCCACAAGTGACCGGCGTCGTAAATGAAGTTACTGATAAAAAAGAAGTGCTTATTAAAAAGGGAGAAATGCTCTTCACCCTGGATCAGACACGTTATAAGGTCCGCGTCGAAAGATTACAAGCCGACCTGAGCACCGCTATTAACAATATTGAAGCGATGAAAGGACAATTAAGCGAAGCCGTTGCCTACACAACCCATGTATCTGCTGAGCGGGATAGATTATTTCTGGACTATCAACGCTATCTCAAAGGCAGTAAGGCAAAAGTCAATCCATTCTCCGAACGTGATATTGATAATGCCAGACAGGTATTTCTGGCGCAGGATGCCCTGGTAAAAGGTTCTCTGGCGGAACAGGAGCAGCTCAGAAGCCAGTTGAACAGTGTATCGGGAGGAGAACAATCCCAGATAGCCAGTCTGCGCGCGCAATTAGCAGAAGCCCGGTATAACCTGGATCAGACGGTTGTTCGCGCACCCAGTGATGGTTATGTCACTCAGGTCTTAATCCGTCCCGGAAGCTACGCAGCCGCCCTGCCGCTGCGCCCGGTCATGATATTCATTCCTGTACAAAAACGTCAGATCATTGCTCAGTTCAGACAAAATTCCCTGCTTCGCCTGACGGCGGGAGATGAAACAGAGGTCGTTTTTAACGCCCTTCCGGGACAGGTATTCTCAGGAAAACTGCTCAGAGTTTTGCCAGTGGTTCCAGGCGGAGCTTATCAGGCACAGGGAACGGTGCAGTCACTGAGCCTTGCTTCAGGTTCTGATGGCGTATTAGCCATAATTGAATTAAACCCAAATCAGGACGTTGATGCATTGCCAGACGGCATATTTGCGCAGGTTGCGGTCTATTCTGACCACTTCACGCATGTTTCGGTCATGCGTAAAATTTTGCTGAGAATGACCAGCTGGGTGCATTACCTCTACCTGGATCACTGATGATGATAAATATATCCTTAACTTTCCATCGATTAACCGTTGGCCCCCTTTCAGAAGATGTTAATCAGAACAGCTATGAGCGGCCTGGCTTTGTAATAAATCCTGATTTTAAATTACCCTGAAAACACGACGGGTGGTTAATTAAATTACTGATCGGTTATCACAAAACATGATCGTAAATAAGCTTTTTAAATAGCTGTTTGCATTGAATATGCTATGTTTTAAATGTAGTTACGAATTCTAATCGTCTTTTATAACATTCCGAGGATACGCATATGAAAAAATTAATTTTTGGTGTGGTTATTTGCTCTTTATCGTTTGGCTCATTTGCTGCCGAAATGATGTCAAAGAATGATTTTATGAAAGTGAAGGATCAGTATGAAAAGATAGGCGATATCTCAACATCAGGTGAGACCAGCCCTTCAGATGCAAAAGCGGAGCTATCAGAAATGGCCGATAAAAAAGGCGGCGATGTGTTCGTGCTGACCTCAGCCAATACGAATAACAAAATTAAAGGTACCGCTGATGTATACAAGAAAAAATAGCGAAATAACGAAGCTATCTGTCTGAAATACAGACTGAAATAGATGATTTTTTTCGGAGCCTCAGGAAATATGTTCTTAATACAGGTTAATCGATGCCCTTTACTAACGTAAAGGGCATCTTTCTTACAGCACCATCAGGACTTTAAACCGTTTTCAGCGAGGATGAGCTGAACGTCGGTGACAGGACCTTATCTGCCCAGGCTGATGCGCGGATAACACGTCACGCTAATCCGCCTGCACTTGATTAACTCCAGGCGATGACGTTATCAGCCGTCAGGCGAAGGTTCCGCTAATCAGCCGCCGCCCGCCTCCCCCTATTTCTTATCCAGCGACCAGGTTGCACTGCGGATATCGACCTTCACTGGTAACAGACCAATCTGGGTAAACTTATCGGCCAGAGCCTGCTGCTGCGTGAAGATTTCAGGTGTCATCCGCTCAGCCCCGAACGGCATCCTTGCCAGCGCCCGTTGCCAGATCGGCTGCGGCAGACCGGTTGAGGTGGACATGATTTTTGCCGCCTCTTCCTGATGTTGATTGGCCCAGGTACTTAGCGACCCAAGCTCATCCACCACCTGGCTGGCGATTTGCGGCCAGGTTTCCGCAAACTTACGGCTGGCAAGATAGAAGGTGTAGTGTGGCACCAGGCCTTCGGCATTTTTAATCAGCCGCGCGTGGGCGTTGGTTTCAACTTCTGCGTAGTAAGGATCCCAGATTACCCAGGCATCCACTGCACCGCGCTGGAAAGCGGCACGCGCATCCGCGGGTGGCAGATAGACCGGTGTAATGTCTTTATAGCTCAGCCCCGCCTGTTCCAGCGCAGTGACCAGCAGATAGTTAACGTCAGAGCCTTTATTCAGCGCCACGCGTTTGCCTTTGAGATCCGCCACGCTTTTAATGGGGGAGTCGGCGGGCACCACAATCGCCTCAGTTTTGGGGTTGGCGGGAGAATGTGCCAGATAAACCAGATCGGCCTGTGCGGCCTGAGCAAAAGTCGGTGGCGCGTCGCCGGTTGCGGCCAGATCGATACTGCCGATGTTCAGGCCTTCCAGCATCTGCGGCCCGGCCGGGAACTCAATCCAGTGAACCGCAATCCCCTGTTTTTTAAATTCCTGATCCAGCGTGCCGCGATACTTCAGCAGGGCGAAGATATTGGCTTTCTGAAAACCAATATTAACTGTTTCGGGCTTCTCTGCTGCTGCCTGGGTGTTGAACGCTAATCCCGCCTGGGCGGCAATAATCAATGCGCTGAGTAAAACTCTTTTCATCTCTCATTCCTGAGTCTGGTTGTTGTCAGCGCAACATAACAAACGCGGGTTGAAGCACTTAGCGATCAAATGTTCGATGCTTAGCGAAAAAAACGCTATGGATGCCAGACCGACTCACGGACCCGAATAGCGCGACTTAATAACCCAAGAGCATAGAAGCGGTCAGCGATGGTCTGCTGTTCCCGGATGATGGCTAAGTTCATGCGCTGGGTCTGGTGGCTGCGCCGCGCTAAGGCATGCATCAGTGAAGGCGCTGATATCCCGAGTTCGGTGGAGAGCAACGCAGCGGCTTCAGCACGGTGTGCATCGATGTAGCGGCCAGTCTGCTCCAGCTCGGTGAGCAGAACCTGCAGTAGATCGCCCGACTGCGCGGCGAAGCCGCGTTCGGCAAGGTAAAACTGATGATTATTGACCCGGCCGGTGCCATCAGCGATCACCCTGAACTGTCCGCTGTTCTCTGCATCGCTGAGCAGCGGATCCCACATCATCCAGGCATCCACTGCGTTGAGATCGCTGGGCGTCAGCGGATATTTTGGTGGTGCATAGACGATGCGCACATCGTCCAGCCCTAAACCCGCTTCATCCAGGATCTGCAGCAGCAGATAGTGAACGTTGGAACCACGATTTACGGCGATGCGTTTTCCTCTGAGATCGCCAATCTGCTGAACCGGGCTGCTGTTCGGTACCAGCAGTGCCACGCTCTGCGGCGCGGCGGGTTCCCAGGCCACATAAACCATCGGGCTGTTGCTGGCCTGCGCAAACAAGGGAGGAACTTCACCGGTCGTGCCGAAATCGATCTCCTGTTGGCTCAGCGCATGCAGAAGCTGCGGACCCGCAGGAAACTCACTCCACAGCACGCTGACGCCCCGATCGGCCAGCTGCTGTTCAAGTGACTGGCGCGCTTTCAGGATGCCGAGGTTGCCAAATTTCTGATAACCGATGCGCAGTTCCCGCTCCCGTTCGGGCTGCTGATTCAGAGAAGTGTCGCGCTGACTCAGTGAAGTGCGGCGCGGTTTAATCACCCCCAGATGGCCCAGTTGGGTGCGCAGCGTATGACGACTGATGCCAAGCAGCGCGGCGGCCTGCAGTTGATTGCCCTGAGTGAGTTCCAGCGCATTCTTTATCAGCGCCTCAATCACCCGGGGATAGAGCGGTGTTTCGCTCTGCTGCATCTGCTGCCGTAAAAACTGATCCAGCGCCTCCTCTCCCGGTGGCAGCTCGCTCCCCGTCAGATTATTCAGCCGGAGCTGCTGCGGTGTGACCAGCGAGGTTTTGCTGAGCAGGACGGCATTATGCAGGGTGTTCTCCAGCTCGCGGATGTTGCCCGGCCAGCTGTAGTCCATCAGCGTGGCGACAGCATCTTCACTGAGACGTAACTGAGGTCGGCCCAGACGGCGCGCATAGAGCTGCAGGAAGTGAGTAGCCAAGACCGGGATATCTTCGCATCGCTGGCGCAGCGGCGGCAGCGTGACGCTGGCCACATTCAGTCGGTAGTAGAGGTCTTCCCGGAAGCGCCGTTCACGAATCGCCACCGCCAGGTCGCGGTTGGTGGCCGCAATGACCCGCACATTGACCTTTACAGCCCTGGAGGAACCCACACGGGTAATCTCACGCTCCTGCAGCACGCGCAGCAGCTTTACCTGCAGCGACGCACTCAGTTCACCGACTTCATCCAGCAGTAGCGTCCCGCCCTCTGCCGCCTCAAACCAGCCGCGATGCCGATCCTGTGCGCCGGTAAATGCCCCTTTCTCATGACCAAAGAGCTCCGACTCCGCCAGACTCTCGGTAAGGGCACCACAGTTGACCGCCAGAAAGGGCTGTCTGCTGCGGGCGCTGTGATGATGCAGATAGCGCGCCATCACCTCTTTGCCGGTGCCGGTCTCACCAATGATCAGCACCGTCGCGTCGGTAGGCGCAAGCTGATCCAGCACGCTTTTAAAGGCGCGCGATGCGGGGTCAATCAACTCAGGGCTGGCAATCTGCATCTCATTTACCGGGTTAACAGGAAAGCCATGACCATACCGCGTGGGTAACGCGGAAACGAGAGGCTAATCGGACCGGATTGTTGCCAATGCAGCAGGCTGTAACTTTACCTGTCGCAAACGCAGCAATATGCAGCAAGAGAAAATAGAAATATGTTATTGAATTGATGAGATAAATTTTAATAAACAGACTGGCATGCATCATGCAAACAGCTATATAACTAAAGGATTTATGCCTATGTATTAAATTCAAATATCGTTATAAAGGAATCTGCTAATGAGTCATGCGACACAGGAAAACCTCAACCTCTTCTGGTTTCTGCCCACCCATGGCGATGGGCGCTATCTTGGCACCACCGAAGGTGGCAGAGCAGTCGATTTACCCTATTTACAGCAGGTTGCGCTGGCGGCAGATAATCTGGGCTACTACGGTGTATTAATCCCGACCGGTAAGAGCTGCGAGGATTCCTGGCTGGTCGCCTCTGCGCTGGCACCGATCACCAAAAAGCTGCGCTATTTAGTGGCCGTGCGTCCTGGCCTGCAACCGCCAAGCCTGGCGGCGCGTATGGCGGCTACGCTGGATCGGCTTTCTGGCGGACGTTTATTGATTAACGTGGTCACGGGTGGCGATCCGGTGGAGAACAAAGGTGACGGCATCTTTCTGAGTCATGAAGAGCGCTATCAGGTGACCAGAGAGTTTCTTGAGGTCTACTCGCGCCTGCTGAAAGGCGAGAAGGTCGATTTTTCGGGTGATCACATCCGCGTGGAAGGCGCTGAGATCCTCTTTCCGCCGGTGCAGGAAAATGGCCCACCGCTCTATTTTGGTGGCTCGTCTGATGCCGCTATCGACGTTGCGGCGAATCAGATCGACACTTATCTGACGTGGGGCGAGCCGGTTGAACAGGTGGCGGAAAAACTGGCGGTGGTTCGTCAGCGGGCACAGGAGAGTGGCCGTAGCCTCTCCTACGGCATCCGGCTGCATGTCATTGTCCGTGAAACCGAAGAGGAAGCCTGGGCGGCGGCCGATCGGCTGATTTCTCATCTGGATGAAGAGACTATTGCCGCCGCGCAGAAGATCTTTGCCCGCATGGACTCAGCCGGACAGGCGCGGATGAGCGCGCTGCATCAGGGCTCGCGAGACAGCCTGCGCATTGGCCCCAATCTCTGGGCAGGCGTCGGCCTGGTGCGCGGCGGTGCGGGTACTGCGCTGGTGGGGAGTCCGCAGCAGGTAGCCGATCGCATCCGGGAGTATCAGGCGCTGGGGATCGAGAACTTTATTTTCTCCGGCTATCCGCACCTTGAAGAGGCGCACCGCTTCGCTGAACTGGTGATGCCGCTGTTACCGCTGGCTGCCAACGCCGAAAAGAAACAGCGCAGCGTGAACACCGGTCCTTTTGGTGAAACCATTGGCGGCGACCGTCGTCCTGATAAACAGGCCAGCGCCAGTTAACAGAAGAGAAGGTTCGCTTATGTCACAGCAGCAGATAGTCATTATCGGCGGTGGTTTTACCGGCACCGCGCTGGCGATCCATCTGGCCCGGGCTGGCCAGGCAGGGTGGCACGTGACGGTGATTGAACCACGAGCGCAGCTTGCTCAGGGTGTGGCATACGGCACCACCGATCCGGCCCACCGCATCAATGTGCCAGCCGCCAGAATGCAGCTTGCAGGGGATGAGGAGGGCATATTTGACCGCGACTATCGCGCATCGCCCGCCTTTCAGGCCGACCCGGACGCGTTGTGGCGTGACGGCAATGTCTACCCGCAACGCGGTGAGTTTGGTCGCTGGGTCAATACGCAGTTTGTGCATCAGCAGCAGCATTCGCCGGTAAAACTTAGTCATCTGCGTGACAGCGCGGTTGCGCTGCAGGATGGCGTAGTCACAACAGCCTCAGGGCAGAAGATCCGGGCCGATCAGGTGGTGCTGGCCATCAGCCATCCACCGCCGGACCTGCCTGCGCTGCTGAAGCCCTTACAGGGGCATCCGGGGTTGATTGCCAATCCCTGGCAGAATGGCGCGCTGGCACAGGTCGCACCTGACGATCGGGTAGCGATTATAGGTTCAGGCCTGACCATGTCCGATGTGGTGGCATCGCTGCATCGCCAGCAGCATCGCGGAGAGATTACCGCCTTCTCACGCCGTGGACAGCTGCCGCGAGCCAACCTGAGCGGCAGCGATGAGAGCTACACCCTGGATTACAGTCAGCCACAGCCCGCCAGCGCACGTGGCTGGTTACATCGGGTGCGTCAGGAGGTAAAACAGGCAGCCGCGTTAAATCTCCCCTGGCAGCTGGTGCTGGATGATATCCGCCGTAACGGCCAGCGTATCTGGCAGAGCCTTTCACTGCATGAGCAGCAGCGTTTTCTGCACCATCTACGCCCCTGGTGGGATGTTCACCGCTACCGGATTGCCCCGCAGGTAAGCCAGATACTCAACCAGCAGCAGGCGAGCGGTCAGTTGTCACTGCTGGCGGCGCGTCTGATGGGCGCGGAAGCGGTGGGAAACAATCTTCAGCTGACGCTGCGCCGGCGTGGAGCGCAATCAGAAATCCGGGTGGTGGAAAAAGTGATTGTCACCACCGGGCCAGCGCACAACGCACTGCTTAAAAGTAACGCGCTGCTGCGCCAGCTCCACGGCGACGGCGTGATTCAGCCCGACCCGCTGGCGCTGGGCATCCAGGTTAACGCGCTGTCACAGACGCTGAATGCGCAGGGTGATGCCAATCCTCATCTCTATGTAGCCGGGCCTGCCGCGCGTGGTCGCTTTGGCGAACTCATGGGATTACCGCAGGTTGCAGAACATGCTGAGTCCGTAGCACGGCAGCTACTCTCCACTACGCCGCTGCCCCTCAGCGAGCGATGTCCCGGCTCACTCATCTACTGAATCACCCTTCCGGAACAATCACTAAAAGGTGGGCGGCAAGCGATTGCCGCATCCGCCCAGGAGTCGCTATGTCATCGCAACGTGAAATTCGCCTGAATGCTTTCGATATGAACTGTGTCGGTCATCAATCGCCCGGCTTATGGGCGCATCCCCGGGATCGTTCCTGGCAGTACAAAGATCTGGAGTACTGGACCGACTTAGCACGCCTGCTGGAGCGCGGCAGGTTTGATGGACTGTTTATTGCTGATGTGCTTGGGGTCTACGACGTGCTCAATGGCAATAACCAGGCCGCGATTCGGCACGCCACGCAGGTGCCGGTAAACGATCCGCTGGCGTTAATCACGCCGATGGCGCTGGTGACGGAACATCTGGGCTTTGGCCTGACCGCCTCACTGTCGTTTGAACACCCCTACCCGTTTGCGCGGCGGATCTCGACGCTGGATCATCTGACCAAAGGCCGCATTGGCTGGAATATTGTAACCTCCTATCTGGAAAGCGGTGCGCGTAATATCGGACATCAGGCTCAGACCGACCATGATGCGCGCTACGACTATGCCGATGAATATCTGCAGGTTATCTATAAGCTGCTGGAGGGAAGCTGGGAAGATGGCGCGGTCCTGCGCGATCGTGAACGTCATATTTTCAGCGACCCGAATAAAATCCATCCGATAAATCATCAGGGTAAATTCTTCCAGGTGCCCGGCATCCATCTGTGTGAACCTTCGCCGCAGCGCACGCCGGTACTATATCAGGCGGGCGCCTCCAGCCGCGGTAAAGCGTTTGCGGCGGAGCATGCCGAATGCGTGTTCGTGGCGGCACCTTCGAAAGTTCTGCTGAAGAAAACCGTGACGGATATTCGCCGGAGAGCCGCTGAAGCGGGACGCGATCCCCGCTCCATACTGATCTTCAACCTGCAGACAGTCATTGTGGGTGAAACCGACCTGGCGGCGCAGGCCAAATGGCAGGAGTACAAACGCTATGTCAGTTACGAAGGCGCGCTGGCGCTGATCTCAGGCTGGACCGGCATTGATTTCGGGCAGTATCAGCCGGATCAGGTACTGAAACATCTGCACACCAATGCGATTCAATCGGCGGTTGAGACATTCTCCACTGCCGATCCCAACCGCCAATGGACGGTACAGGGCCTGGCAGACTGGGTGGGCATTGGCGGATTTGGTCCGCTGCTGGTGGGCAGCGCTGAAACGGTGGCCGATGAGCTGCAAAGCTGGGTCGAAGAGACAGACGTCGATGGTTTTAACCTCGCCTACGCCGTAACGCACGAAACCTTTACTGACGTGGTGGAACTGCTGGTGCCGGAACTGCAAAAGCGTGGCGTCTACAAGCAGCAGTATCAGCCCGGTACGCTGCGTGAAAAGTTATTTGGCCAGGGGCCGCGGCTGGCGTTGCCGCATCCGGGTGCCGGTTATCGCCGGGGTGCGGATGTGGAACAGCGAGCAGCAAGGGTGGAAGTTTCATAACAGAGACGGCTGGCTGCCCGGCATGAATAACCGGCGCATAGCAAAGTGCAAAGAAACAAGAGTACGTCTTGTCGCCGGTAGATGGACAGGCATTACCGGACCGGTCATTGCTGTTAACCGTTGCTGAACCGGTCTGCCATGTGCTGCTGAAACCTCACCCGTTTCAGCAGTATAAAAACAACATTTCGCTGAATGCTACCGGATGAATTTTATATTTCATGCGGGGTCTGGTGTGGGCGAAATATAAATCTATCTTATTGAATTAATTATAATAGTTATCTGATTTTGTTGGTTGTTAACTATGCCAGTAATTCATATAAAACCCTCGTTACCTGCTGAATATAATAACGAGGATACGATGAGTACATTAGACATTGACAACACCTTAACTGCGCCACCGCCTCACTCTCAACCGGTTCGATCGGTGAGTGATGTGGCCCGGCTGATCAACAGTAACACCGAGAAAAACAGCTATGCGCGCTGGATTGTTTTCCTGGCGCTGGGCGGCGTGTTTCTTGATGCCTACGATCTCACTACCCTCTCCTACGGCATCGATGATGTGGTGAAGGAGTTTGGTTTAACCCCGGTACTCACGGGCCTGGTGACGTCGTCAATCATGATCGGCACCATTGTGGGTAATCTGGTCGGCGGCTGGCTGACCGATAAATATGGCCGTTACTCAGTGTTTATGGCGGACATGTTGTTTTTTGTCGTCTCCGCCATTGCGGCAGGTCTGGCCCCCAACGTCTGGGTGTTGATTGGTGCCCGTTTTCTGATGGGCATCGGCGTCGGGATCGATCTGCCGGTTGCCATGGCCTATCTGGCAGAATTCTCTAAGTTCTCCGGCAAGGGCAATAAAGCATCGCGCCTCGCAGCCTGGTGCCCGATGTGGTATGCCGCTTCGTCTGCCTGCTTCTTTATTATTTTTGCACTCTATTTCCTGCTGCCCGCCGAACATATCGACTGGCTGTGGCGCGCCTCGCTGCTGTTTGGCGCCGTACCGGCGCTACTGATTATTGCGGTGCGCAGTAAGTTTATGAATGAGTCACCGCTGTGGGCGGCGAATCAGGGCGACCTGAGCGGTGCGGTGCGTATTCTGCGTGACTCTTACGGCATTGTTGCGCATGAGGAGCCGCCCGCTAAAACCGATGCGGTGAAAGCGAAGCCGAAAGTGCGTTTCCGCGTACTGTTTCAGAAACCTTATCTGGAGCGCACGGTCGTCAGTGCGGTGATGAACGTCTGTATTTCATTTGAATACACCGCCATCGCTTTCTTCCTGCCCTCTATCCTGGCGCAATTTCTCGGCGCCGGCGTATTTGAAACTATCTCTGCCTCGCTGGGACTGAATGCGTTGTTCGCCTTTACCGGCGGGCTGTTGGGGATGCGACTGGCGTGGAAATTTCCCTCACGGCATGTCGCAATCGCCGGATTTGCGCTGCAGTTTATCGCGCTGATTTCGCTGGCATTGATTGGTCATCCCCAGGCGACAGCTGGCGTGGTGTTTGCGGTGCTGATGCTGGGTTTGTGGCTCTTCGCAGAGGGATTCGGACCCGGCGCGCAGTTGATGATCTATCCGGCGCTCTCCTACCCGACCCACATACGCGCCACCGGTGTCGGCTTTAGTCGTTCGCTCTCCGGTGTGGGCAGCGCGCTGGCGCTGTTTATTCTGCCAATTTTGCAGGCGCGTTACGGCACCAATATGTTCTGGATTGTCTCACTGGCCGCCCTTATCCCGATTATTTTCCTGTTAATCATTCGTTTTGAACCGACACGACAGGACATCGATGAACAACCCGACTCAGGAGAGGATCATGTCTGAATTAAATCGTACCGAATTTGCCGAACTGGTTCAGCATTTCAGGCCGCTGTTCGCCCGCATCGCTGAGGGGGCATGTGCCCGTGAAACCGAACGCACACTGTTGCATGAACCGATTCGCTGGCTGAAAGCGGCGCGCTTCGGCACCCTGCGTATCCCTAAAGAAGAAGGCGGCTTTGGGGTTTCGCTGCCGCAGTTATTTGCTCTGCTGACCGAACTGGCTGAGGCAGATTCGAACCTGCCACAGGCGCTGCGTGCGCACTTCGCATTTATTGAGGATCGCCTGAACCAGCCAGCCAGTGAGGATCGGCGTCGCTGGTTCCGCCGCTTTGTGGACGGTGAGCTGGTAGGCAGCGGCTGGAGCGAGATCGGCGCGGTGAAGCTGGGTGAGGTCAATACTCAGGTTTCTCCCGATGAGGGGGGATGGCGGATCAGCGGTGAGAAGTTCTATAGCACCGGCACGCTCTATGCAGACTGGATTGATGTCTATGCTCAGCGCGCGGATAACGGTCGTGACGTGATTGCCCTGGTGAACACCCACCAGAATGAGGTGGAGCGCGATGATGACTGGGATGGCTTCGGGCAGCGACTGACCGGCAGTGGTACTACGCGCTTTCATCAGGCCCGGGTTGAACTGCCACATGTCTATGATTTCAGTGAGCGTTTCCGCTATCAGACGGCATTCTATCAGCATGTCTTACTGGCCACGCTGGCGGGCATCGGGCGAGCGGTGGTGCGCGATGCTGCTCAGGGCGTGGCGCAGCGTAAGCGTATTTACAGCCACGGTAATGCGCCGCAGGTGAAGCAGGATGTGCAGGTGTTGCAGGTGATTGGTCAGATAAGTAGCTGGGCATGGGCAGCCGAAGCCGCCGTCGACCGGGCGACCCATTCGTTGCAGCGGGCATTTGAGCTGCAACTGAGTGGCGCAGATGAGGCACAGCTTCATGCGGCAAATGTGCTGGCCGAAGTAGAGTCCGCTCAGGCACAGGCGGTGGCCGTTGAGCTGGTGACGCGTGCGGCAACAGAATTCTTCAATGCGCTGGGTGCATCTGATACCCGAGTCAGCAAGGCACTCGACCGGCACTGGCGTAATGCACGAACGGTGTCGTCGCACAATCCGGTGATCTACAAGCTACGTAACGTGGGTGACTGGGAGGTGAACGGCACCGATCCGACCTTCATCTGGCAGATAGGCAATGGAAATGGCGTATAAAATCGCTATTTTATGGGCAGATATTTGCGTTTGGGAAATGATCAGCCTGCAATGGAAGCACCAAACCGACAGGTTTCATTTTATTCGGATGGGAAACTGACGCTGGCCATTTAATAGTACTTATACTGTCCGTGATACAGGAAAGAGAAACGCTAAATGCGAAGATTATTAATTGCCATTTCTTAAGTATGAGCCAGGCGTTATTATCTTCAAGCCCGAGCGTTTATTTTCGCGCAAAGGGAAAAAGAGCCAGCATCACACCATGACGCTGGCTCTTTTTTCATCAGTGCGTCTGTTTTAAGGCTTGCTTACAGGCTCTGGCATAGCTGAAGAGTGATGGGTTGAGATTTTCCAGCCCTTACCATCCCAGACATAAGTGAAAGTGTAACGTGCTGTGACGTGCGTGTTATCTTTAAAAGTAAATGTATAAACGCCGGTATCAATCGCTTTATTACAACCGATTCTGATAGTCCGGGAATCGATTTTACCGCTCGGCCCTTTTTTCAGGAAATCTTTAAAATAATCGATACGTTCCTGATCGGTCAGACGTACCTGATTTGAAATGGTCGGCAGCAAAACGGCATCGCTGACATATAATTCAGAGACTTTTGTTGCATCACCGGTTGCCAGAGAGTCATTCCAGGCGTCAAACAGGTTGGCCACATCCTGCTCTGAGGCTCTGACACAGGTCACAGACTGTTGTGCCTGCGTAACAACTGGGGCGCAGGAGAGACCTAAAAGGCACAGCGATAATAACGTTTTTTTCATGAAAACATCCTCATATTTACCCTGGGTGAAGCCGACGTTCTGTGCGTTCTTCCAGACGCCGCCATAAAATGTGTATAACTCGTTAATACGTTTTAATCCGGCTGATCAGCCAGAATAAGACTGCTGCGACAAATACATTAGCCGCTTTATTCGATTAAAAAGCTGATGCATATACTTATCGACGCTTTTGATATGCAGGGGAACAAGATAGATGAAAGGAAGTGCTGTCTGGTATTTAAATCGGCGATAAGCTGGTATTTAGTTTTTTGTTCTGAGGGTTGATGCCTGGGTCTCTTTTGGTAGCGTAAATGACATGTCGCCTGTTCAGAACTATGAACGTAATATCGGGAAGTTGTGTTTAATTTATGTACTCTATAAAAATTTTAAAAGGATATTGCCTGTGAGCAGTGTTATATGGAACCTTTTTATGAGTTATTAATTTAACTGACTAACTAATTAACGTAGTCTGCCATTTTTCAACATCTCTATTTTGATGCTCCTGCTCATTATTGCGCTGGGAAAATAAAGCATCGTGATGTGCTGATTTAATTAAATAATGATTAAACCGTTCATACCCTGGTTTAAACGCGCCTTAGTTTGAGACATTTTTTTGCGTCGTGGTTTCACTTGAACAACTCGCAGTGAGTTACGTTCAGCTATTGATAAAGCGTGTGACCTGTACCTGCCCT
The DNA here is from genome assembly GCF_054056055.1 of Pantoea sp. PvP021. Classification (NCBI taxonomy): domain Bacteria; kingdom Pseudomonadati; phylum Pseudomonadota; class Gammaproteobacteria; order Enterobacterales; family Erwiniaceae; genus Pantoea; species Pantoea sp. PvP021. The sequence continues at coordinate 67,090 of NZ_JBSRXX010000010.1, forward strand.
GACTGACTGCGATGAGCGTCAATCCGTTAAAAGCCAGACGGGATCGGTTACGCCATAATGACTTCGTATAATTGTTCTTATACGAAGTCATGACATAGGGAAGGTGCCGGGTTAAGATGGATAGCAGTAGAGTTCGTCCTGAAAATGACAACGCTACGTAAATTCTGCCCGGTTATCCCCCTGCTTAGTTCTCAGAATTAACGTAGCGCGATCATCGGCATCTTTGGTTGATAAGTGAGCAAATATGAGTGAGTTAGTGCCGTTAACCCCTCTGACGGTTGACCGGAATAGCGATATCACCGAGCGGCTCCGGCAGTTCGTTCAGGATAAAGAGGCTTTCTCACCTAACACCTGGCGACAGCTGCTTAGCGTAATGCGAATCTGCAATCGCTGGTCGGAAGATAACCAGCGCAGCTTCCTGCCGATGAGTGCAGACGATTTGCGTGACTATCTTTCTTTTCTGGCTGAAAGCGGCCGGGCCTCCTCAACCGTCACTTCACACGCGGCGTTAATTTCGATGTTACACCGTAACGCCGGATTGCCGGTGCCCAATGTCTCTCCGCTGGTTTTCCGGACGATGAAGAAGATAAACCGTGTGGCGGTGATCAACGGAGAGCGGGCAGGCCAGGCCGTGCCCTTCAGGCTGAGTGACCTGCTGGCGCTGGATGAAGAATGGTCAGGTTCTGATAACCTTCAGGCGCTTCGCGATCTGGCTTTTTTACATGTGGCTTATGCAACACTACTGCGTATCAGTGAACTGTCGCGTTTGCGGGTGCGGGATGTGATGCGTGCCGGTGATGGTCGCATCATTCTGGATGTGGCATGGACAAAAACTATTGTGCAGACCGGCGGATTGATTAAGGCGCTCAGCGCCCGTTCAACTCAGCGACTGGAAGAGTGGATTGAAGCGTCCGGGCTATCCAGCCAGCCTGATGCCTGGCTGTTTACTGCAGTACATCGGTCTGGCCGGCCACTGATTGCCGAAAAGCCGATGAGCACAAGGGCACTGGAACAGATTTTTAGCCGGGCATGGCGCACTGCCGGAAAAGAGGGCGCAGTAAAGGCCAACAAAAATCGCTACACCGGCTGGAGTGGCCACAGCGCCAGGGTAGGAGCTGCGCAGGATATGGCAGATAAAGGTTATCCGATTGCCAGGATCATGCAGGAAGGCACGTGGAAAAAACCAGAAACACTGATGCGCTATATCCGCCATGTGGATGCACACAAAGGTGCCATGGTGGAGTTTATGGAACAATATGGTGACCCTGATTATCCTGGCTGATGGCTCCTGAAATGAGAATAAAGCCCCTTTTCGGGCTGAAGTTATCCACAGAAAAAGTGGACAGCCTGTGTGTAAGCCGGTACGGATTATCACTGTGTTGGCCATCCACAGAGCTCATCCGGCTGATTTAGTTGATTTATTCTTACTGTCATACCGCATGCTGCAAATCTGTCTGCAAAACAGGAGCCGCTATCCCTAATAAGGGCATGCTGCAGTGCATGGTCAGAGTTGCTTTGGTAAACATCTGCCTTCAGAGGGAAGGATAATGCTTCTGGCCGGGTTAATTGTCATGCTGCCTTTGTCACTGCTCATACGCTAATCATCCCACCATTCTGGCTTCAAATTCGTAAGAACAATCAACAGGACAATCCTCACCTGTCCGCTGCGGCCAGAAATCGCCGGCAGCGGAAAGAGTGAATGTCATCAGTACTTATTTTTACCGGGCAAAGCCTTTCTGCTTATCACAGCCGCCGTGGCAGCCGCTGCAGCTCCCCTTTTCCTCCCTGAGCATGACCGGTATTGACTGCACCCGGCTTCCCGCTTTTCGCAATGCCAGCAGGATGATTCCGTTCAGCACCAGCACAATTATCAGGCAGGTCGCACTAAATGCAGGATGGTCGGCAAAAGTGACGGTCTGGTAAAACAGCGTGGCGGTGGCGTAGGCAATATTGAGTCCCCAGAAGAAGGAGAACATCATCCATTTTTTACCGGCTTCCCGCGCAATAGCCCCCATGACCGAGACGCAGGGAACATAAAGCAGGACAAAAATTAAGTAACTGTAAGCGGCAAAGCCACTGCCAAATTTGGCTGACATCACGCCCATCGAACCAGTCGCCATCTCACCATCGCCTTTACTGGCATCGATGGGATGGGCCAGCGCATCAATTCTGAAGGCAGCCGTTAACCCCGCCCAGGTCTCTGTCAGCGCCTCTTTAAGCTCACCAGGCAGGTCAAAAGCCTGCGGATCAAATTGACTGCTCTGGATTGCCTCTGTGGTGTAAAGGCTGTTGAGCGTGCCAACCACGACCTCTTTCGCCATGATGCCGCTCACCAGCCCCACTGTTGCCTGCCAGTTATCCTGAGTGACCCCAATCGGCAACAGCACGGGGGTGATCGCTTTGCTGGTCGCCGCCAGCGCAGAGTGGTTAATGTCATTAACCATCTGACCATTAAAGGCAAAACTGCTCAGTACGCCAATCAGCATGCTCACCAGGATAATCACCTGTCCGGCTCGCACCACAAACATTTTCAGCCGTTGCCAGGTCTGCAACAGCAGGCTTTTGAGGTGAGGCCGGTGATAGACCGGCAACTCCATGATAAACGGCGAGGCTTCTCCGCCCAGCAGGGTATGCTTAAGCACCAGCCCGGTCGCGATGGCCACCACAATGCCAAGCAGGTAGAGGGAGAAAACCAGGCTGGAACTGTGGGTGTTAAAGAATGCCGCAGCGAAAACCGCAAAAATCGCCAGCCGTGCGCCACATGACATAAAAGGCGCAATCAACACCGTCAGCAGACGCTCACGCGGTGTATCCAGCGTCCGTGTCCCCATGACCGACGGGACATTACAGCCAAAGCCGACAATCAGCGGCACAAAGGATTTTCCCGGCAGGCCCAGTGACTGCATCAGACGATCCATCACAAAAGCGGCGCGCGCCATGTAGCCGGAGTCTTCAAGAAAAGCGAGGAACAGGAACATCAGGCCAATCTGCGGAATGATCGGCAGCACGGTATTGATACCGGCACCGATACCCTGCGCCAGGAAAACCGTCAGCCAGTCAGGGAAGTGGCAGACATAGCCCAGCCATTGCGCACCATGAATGAATATCGCCACCGAACTGCTGTCGAACAGTGGCTGTAGCGCGGCACCAATGTTAATTGAAAGAACAAACATCACATACATCACTGCCAGGAATATCGGAATGCCCAGCCAGCGGTTCAGCACAATTTTATCGATCCTGCGGGTCAGACCGGCGGGCATTGCGTGATGAATGTTACTCACTGCCGCGCAAAGCGCATTGATGGTGCGATAGCGGTAATCGGCAATCTGTACGCCGGTCTCTCCTCCGGCCTGCTGCATAATCTCGGGCAAATGCGGAACCAGCGCCGGACAAAGTTTCTGACTGTTGATATCCCCTTCCAGCAGTTGCAAGGCCAGCCAGTAGCGTTTTTGTGGGGCTATGGCGGCGGGCATCTGTTGGCAGAGCTGCTCAATGGCCGTTTCAATCGCGGCCGGATAACGTACCCGTTCAGGTGCGCGGTAAATATGGGGCTGGTCAATCAGCGCTTTGAGCAGGGCAATGCCATCACCTTTGGTTGAGGTCAGTGAAACGACCGGACATCCGAGATGAGCTGACAGTGCTGCGACATCAATAGTGATGTTCTGGCTGGCGGCAATATCCTGCATGTTCAAAACGACAATGCAGGGCACGCCCAGTTCCAGCAGCTGAAAGGTCAGGAACAGATTACTTTCCAGACTGGAGGCATCGACGACGTTAATCACCACATCGGCGTGATCCTGATAGAGATACTGGCAGGCGATGCTCTCATCTATCGAGCTTTCAGCAGATAGCGTTGTCAGCGATCGGGTGCCTGGCAGATCAATAAGCCTGACATCTGACTGCGCGGTAAAAAATTGACCCTCTTTGCGCTCAACCGTGACGCCAGCCCAGTTCCCGACCCGCTGTCGGGCACCGGTGAGCTGGTTAAACAGCGTGGTTTTGCCGGTATTAGGGTTACCAATCAGCCCGATGGTTATCTTCTTCATCAGACGATTTCCTCCAGGATGATGTCATCCAGGTCACGCTGCCGCACCGCCAGGCTGACACGGCGGGTAGAGATCTGCACCGGATCGCCCATTGGCGCCACGCGAATGATCTCAATAACTGCGCCGGGAAGCATACCCATTGTCAGTAATTTCTGGCGCCAGGCGGAATTTACCGATGGCTGATAGCCAAGGATCCGGTAGGTGCTGCCCATATTCATTGCCATATCACGCCCTGCCTAAAAGTAAGAAGCACTCATTCTATAAATGATACTCGTTTCGGTTTTTGATCTGGCATCGGGCAGGCAGAAGAAAACTGCCGTCAGGGTCAACGGCAGGTCAACAGCGCATTAAATGGGGGTTCTTCGAGGCGCGCGTTCAACAGTTAAAGGCGGATGTGGAGAATGTTGAATCATTCCCGCACTCTACATTTAGTTACATCATTCAATGTACCGTAAATAACTATTACGGCCCTTCGGGCCGTGCGGGGCGGCTGGTCAATGAGCACTCGGATTCACAGAACGGCTCCGTTCAGGTTTAATCAAAAAAACCAATCTGGCAGGATATTGCCGGTAACGTAATCTGCTCAAATAGGGTGTTGTAACTAAATTGCGGCCGCTGTAATGAAAGAAAGGCGTCCTGGAAGGATCATTTCACAATGGCAGTGCCCTGATTTTCAGGCCACCACCAGGTGATGAGCGAATAAGGATTACTTAAGAACCCGAACCGTTTTTACATCAATCTCAACACTGTTCCAGTCTTTATCAACTTCACCTTCAAGACGGACTTTATCACTCGGTGATAACGATTGTCCCATCCAGCGCTTGTCATCAATATCGACATTAATCGTTCCGGTAGCATCTTTGAACTCATAAAGTTCATGCCCCACTTGTCTGATGATGTTACCTTCCAGAACGACCCATGCGTCATCACGCAGCGTCTTAACCTGAGCGACAGAAGATACGCCGGGTGTCGGACCTTTAAATCCGCCCTGAGAATACCCCTGCCCTGCTGGATTAACAAAACCTTCCTGTGCAGCAACTCCAAAACTCATACCGGCAAACAATGCTGCTAAAAGAAACTTTTTCATATTTATCTCCGTTAAAATTGTCGGGCTAATTTACGATGCAGATCTTAACGGGATCTTAAGAAAATTGATTACCTCCATGTGTTTTAAAAATGTAATGAGCATGATGCGCACGATAAATCTGCATCAGAAAAACAATCAAAGTTAAATCCATGTTGTTAACAAAATAAATTGATAGATAAACAGTTACGTGAGAGCTGAACTTTTAACATTCACTGTATTATGGTCATTGTTACGCTTTCACTTTGCATCATTTCTTATAAATCCCATAGCTAACATGTCTGTTAACAGATATTATTTCCTGGCATAGATATATCCCAGTATTAAAACATTATGTATCGCAGTTTTGCTCATTAACTATTTTTTCTTTTTACAACCACTCAACTGAGTGGTTTTTTTCTATGCCTGGTTCCCGATGATAGTAACAAAACCCGGTAACGCTGAGTATGCAGTGTATCGACAACGGCTCCCATTCGGAATGCAGCCCTTTCTGACATTAAAAGGGGAGAATGTTGCCTGATACTGTCTGAACATGCATAAACAGAAGAGGAGAGTGGTGATAGCCTGATGCCTACCCAAACTGACAAGAGATAAAGGAACATGCGGAATTTACCGAAGTTCGGAGATTCGCCAGCGTGAGCCTACGAGTAAATGCGTTTAGTTCAGTCTTTGAACATCAGCCTGCGCTTCTTTCAGATTCATTTTTGCGGATTCGAGCTTAAGTTTCTTTTCCTCTACCTTGCTGGTTTTCTTCCTGATTCTCTCAGTACAAACTTCTGCCTTTGCTTCCGCAAGTACTGGTCGCAAAACAATCAATACCCGCCATGGTTGCTTACTCCTGAGCAACCCATGATATTGATCCAGATCATTATCATCCTGATAAAGAGGCAAACAGCCGGATTGTTAGCATGTCGTTTAACAATCACAGCGAATAATGCCGCATCTTCTTAAAAAGAAACGACAGGAAAGTAAAATGACATCTTTTAATTCTGGCAAGAAATTCGCTTTTGCTATTGCGATGATAACTTCTGTTATGTCCCTTTCCGCCTGCTCAAGCAATTATGTGATCTCCACCAACGATGGGCACATGATTACGACTCATGGCAAACCCGCAAAAGATAAAGAAACAGGCATGATCTCTTATAAAGACACGGATGGAAACATGCATCAGTTACAACAGCACGATGTTAAAGAGATTGTGCAAAAGTAATCCTGCTTTAATAGCAATCTTAATCATTATCCTGAAAATCTGATTCTGTGGAAAAACTGAGCAATGAAAATTTCTGTAATTGGCTTTGGCTTATTATTGTGTGCATCCTCCTCAGCCATGGCCATTGGCCTGAATGCCGAACAAAGTAAAAACACCTCGGTACTGGACGCAGAAATCGGCCGTTCATCCGGCGGGCTTTATGTTGATGGTCAGTGGATCAAAAATACGGCGGATGGTGTTCAGATTGGTCAGGCGGGTACCGGTTATAACCTTGAAATTGGACCTGTGATGCTGACGGCTGGCGTTAAAGCCGCTTACATCGGCGGCAAAAAAGGAGATAACGGCGTTGCGTTTCCTGTTGGCGGCGGTGTGAAAATCAATCTGCCCGCTAATTTTGCGTTGTATGGAGAAGGTTATTCCGCCCCGGAACAGCTGACCAACAGCGTTAAGAATTTCGTTGAGGCCAATGGCGGTGTCAGCTGGTCACCTGTGGATCCACTGGTGTTAAAAGTGGGCTATCGCTATGCGGGTGTTGATGGCAAAGATGGACGTCCGGGTCATACCCTGATCGATGGTCCCTATATCGGTGGCGGCCTGACATTTTAACGTCGGATGACTCTTCCCTTTTTTTGTGGTGAGGAAACCCTGCCGATCGGTTTCCTTACTCAATCACTCGTCTCAACTCAGGCGGGGAGCACTGAGAAACAGATTATGAAACCTCTTATGCTGATGTTATTTACTCTCTGTCTGACCGGATGTGTGCAGTATAAATGGGTCAAGCCAGATGCATCTGAACAGCAGGAAACAATAACGGAAACAGCCTGTCGGGCCCAGGCACTGCGGGATTTACCCCCTGACAATGTCGTTAGCGGTAAATACACCTCAAAAGACAGTAAATATAAAACCACTGACACCGATTACTCCACCAGCGACGCCAATGAAAGCCAGCGAGAGATACTGGTTAAAGATTGTATGTTTAAAAGAGGCTGGCAACAGATCGAGGTACAGCAATAGCCCCATTCCCCTGACTGAGGCCAGGTTAATCCCTGGCCAGCTCTAGTCAGCGTCAGAGGTCAGGTTCAGGTTTTATTTCTGTATCATCCTCTTGCCGATCAGTACGCTGCCGCCGGCACCGTTCCGAGCAATACAACACCTCGTCCCAGCATCGTTCCCACTTTTTTCGCCATGACATCGGTTTATTACACGTTTTACAGTAGCGAACCGGTAATGACTTTTTATTGCCTTTGAACACGCCAGTCTCTCCCGAGAACCCCTTATAACGCTGACAATAGCGTCTCTTATACAGTTTAGCTTGCTTGTGAGTAAGTATTGGGGGCAATTGAGATCGCACTGTTTACCGCTTCATCGGCGCATAAGGCAATATGGTACCCGGATGATGTGGCTCAGGTTTCCTTGATTAGCGGACAGCCTCTCTGGCCCCATACGGCGGCTAAAAAGTCATTACGCCCGTAAATAATCAATCCAGGGTCATACAGGTCACGCGTGATTCTGACTGTTTTATCCCCCTTTACTGGGGTTTGTCTCTCCAGGCTTTTAAAACAAAGCCATAACCCGTCTGGTGATGATCGCCTTAACCAGAACGTTAATTAAGTGATAAATTAATCTGATTTCATGACCTTACATATAGTCTGAATAAATCAGCCGCCTGATGGTTATTTTTTAGTAATTTTGCTATGCGTCCTTTACAACCCTATTATGGTGGCCTCATGGACATATCCAGCTTTATCTGGAGAAGTATGCACGGTGACTGCCTCTCGGAACAAAGCAGCTCCGTGATTAGCGAAGCGATTCCGCTGGAAAAGCGGCGTGAAAGCCTGGTTTATCCATAACGTAACTAAATTATTGAGCATCATCAGATGAGGCACCTTTTTGACATTTTGAGCGAAGAGTGTAAAAAAAAGAGTAACTTTACTTTTGTTTAAGGGTCTTACGTTAATTACAGTTTAAACTCTTTGAGAAAGCGATTAATATGTTGGCGTTGAACTATCGGTTCTGTATTTTGATTCTTCGAAGGCAAGCATCTTAAAAAAGCAGGTCTGACGAAAAGCATCAGCGTGAACCCGCTCTGTATTTTATTATCTGAACATGACTATGGTGACTTTGATGAGTGACACTCTCAACAGCTTGAATAATATCCGTACCCTTCGCGCAAACGCTCGCGAGCTTGACCTTGCTGCCCTGGAAGAAATGCTGGAAAAACTGTCGGTTGTGGTGAGTGAGCGACGTGAAGAAGCACAGGCTTCTGAAGCAGCTAATCGTGAAAAAGCTGAGAAACTGGCAAAATACCGTGAATTACTGTTGCAGGAAGGTATCGATCCTAACGAACTGTTAAATGGTATGCCGACTGCACCAGCCGTGAAGAAAAAACGCGCTCCTCGTCCGGCTAAATATCAGTACACCGACGAAAATGGTGAGGTTAAGCAGTGGACTGGCCAGGGCCGTACCCCATCTGCTATTAAATCTGCCATTGATGCAGGTAAATCGCTGGATGATTTCCTGATTTAATTCAGTATGCATAATGAAACACCGCCTGCATCAGGCAGGCGGTTTTTTCGCCATAAATCGTCAGACTCAGGCATCTCAATTACCGGCCAGCCTGTACCCTTTCCTTTCTCATCTTGTCATTGTCTCTCCATCCATAATCCTGCTCAGGCGTTACCCTGAACTCAATAACTGAAAAGCTTTACGCAGTCACGCAACAAGTAATGGGATTCATTCTGTTCTCTCAACCGCTTTATTTATTCAGCGATTGCGTGTTGCGGGCTGTGATAATTTCCAGTCCGATCTGCTGACCATAAGAGAGCTCAAGCGTATTGCCATCAGGATCGGCAAAAAATGCCCAGTAGCCGACTGGCACACCAGATTGCTGCGCGTCGCGTCGCAACACACCTTCGAGCCGAGCGAGTGCCACTTTTTCATCTATCTCTTCACGGCTGCTACAGGCCACGCCTATATGACCAAATGGACCCAGCGGCGTATCTTCATTGTTGTCAGATTGCACCAGCACCAGCGCAAAAGGTCGGGTTAAATCCGACAGCCATGCCACTTTCTGTGCTTCAGGAATGCCAGGTTCACGCTGATGTATCACCTGCATCCCGGCATAACGCTGATAAAAATCTACGCTCTTCTCTAAATCCCGTACCTGTAAAGCAAGATGAGTGAAACCGGTATCGTTTGACATGGCCGCTCCCTGTTTAAGTTGAGCTGTCACCATGCCACAGGCAGGATTCAGGATTTGATCACGGATGCTCAGCCGCTACGTTCTTCACACATGGCCTGGTTACGCCCTGCCCGTTTCGCGTGATACAAAGCCTCATCCGCGCGCGCTATCAGCGATTCTTTTTCCTTTTGTGAGCCTGAAGCAAGATAGACGGCGCAGCCTGCACTCAGGGTGACGTGCTTTTGCGGCAGTTCCGTGGTGAGATGCGGAATATCGAGCCTGTTAACGGCATCGATGATCGATTCAGCGAAGTTCAACGCGGCTGACAACGGCTGTCCGGGCAGAATAATGGCAAACTCTTCGCCGCCATATCGGGCCGTAAGTTCGTTTTTGCGGCGGGCGGCGTTCTTCAGAACAGTAGCCACTTTTTTCAGACAGTCGTCACCCGACACATGGCCGTAGGTATCGTTGAAACGTTTAAAATAATCGATATCGAGCAGGATTAATGACACCGGCTGGCCACTGCGCTCCGCGTTCTGCAGGCATTCAGTCAGGATGTGATCAAAATGGCGCCGGTTGGCAACACCCGTCAGCCCGTCACTCTGTGCCAGATTTTCCAGTGCGCGATTAGCCGCGGTCAGATCATCGCGTAATCGGGTCAGCTCAAGCTGATAACGCAGCGTATGCCGTGCCTGACGCAGTACAAATGCACCCAGTAAAAGAATAACAATCAGCAGCGCCAGGCTCAGAATCAGATCATGTACCCAGCTCTTGAGCCAGTGGTTAAACAGCGCGCGCTTGTCATATCCCGCGGCCACCACCAGCGGGTATCGCTGTGAGCGGACAAAGCCAAAGATGCGTTTTTTACCATCAAGCGCAGCGGTCCACTGACCGCTGCCTTTATCCGCATGGGCAAGCATCCTGAGGAAAAGCGGACTCACTGAGAGGTTTTTGCCGATGTAGCTATCCGGCATCGGACGGGCGTAAAGCACGGTACTGTCTGCCAGCATCAGTACCAGTACATCGCCTTCGCTAAGTTCATAATAGCTGTAGAAACGGCGGAAATAGTCCACTTTGACGGTGGCGAGTAAGACGCCCCGAAAGCCGTTAAAGGCATCGTTCACACGCAGCGTAACCGGGATCACCAGCTCGTGAGTGGTGCGGCTGCGAAGCACCGGGCCGACGTGCAGGGTATCGCGCGGGCTGGTGCGGTGATAATCGAAATATTCACGATCGGAATTATTGATGTCAGGCGGTATCCGGCTCATAGAAGTGGCTATCCATTTCCCCTGCGCATCATAGTAGAACAAGCCGTGTAGTTGTGGCAGGTGGCTCTGCAACAGGCGCATCGTCTGGCTCAGCGCCTCACCATCTACACCGGTTGTGGCAATCTGCTTTTCGAGCTCGCGTTGCACCTCGCGCAAAGAGAGCTCGGTCTGCAAAAATGTATCGTCCGCCTGGCGCGCCTGTGACAGCGACAGATTAACCGCCGTATCTTCAGCTTTATCGACGGTTTCGTTCCAGTCTTCCCGCAGCGTCCACACATTTAAGCCAATCACCGCCACGCTGAGCAATACGCCTGAAAGGATAATACTTCTTAGCAGCGGCGAGATTTTTGGCGCTGAACCCTCATTTTTTTGGCGAAACTTCATGCCTGTCCTTAATAAACCCTGTTGACTGATTTAAGCACAGTTAATCAAAAGCAAAAATGCAAATCCCACAATCCTGTTTCAACAATGATAATCCGCAATTAACCAGCAGATTTCGCTTAAAATTTCTTCTTTGTTGGTTCAACCAGCACCCTTAATAGAGGATTAATAGCGAATAAGGCTACACTAGCGCTTCAAATATCACGTGGGTAAATGTTACCCTTGCCAGCTGAATAATTTGCACTTCATTGATTAAGTTGAGTATTTGAGGATTTGTTATGAGTAAGAACCTGAGCAGCCTGAACAATATCCGCACGCTTCGTGCAGAGGCGCGCAATATGGCTTTAGATATGCTGGAAGAGTTACGCCAGAAATTAGAGACCGTGGTAAATGAACGTCGTGAAGAGGAAAACGCGCGGGCAGCGGAAGCCCGTGAGAAAGCAGAAAAACTGGCGTTCTACCAGGAGCTGTTAATGGAAGAAGGGATTAACCCGGCGGAGCTGGTGAATAGCGCATCCCCCTCGGTAACCGGCAAAAAGAAACGCGCAAAGCGTCCGGCGAAATACCGTTACAATGACGAAAATGGTCAGGTTCGTTACTGGACGGGTCAGGGCCGAACGCCCTCCGTAATTAAGGCGGCCATTGAAAACGGCCAGTCGCTGGATGATTTCCTGCTGTAGTCGCATTTATTTCTGCCGGAATAGTGACCGTCATTACGCGGGAATATTCCGGCAGGCAAAGTCACAGGCGCAGAAATTCATCCGGGCCTGGTCACTCATCGTCCTGTCGTAATGTCTCATCACTCATCACCGGATGCGGCCCCCGAAATGTCCGGCGCCACTCGCTGGGAGAGACGCCAAACCGGGATTTAAAACGCTGACGAAATGACACGGGCGAATCAAAACCCGCCTTTTCTGCCACACATTCAATGCTGATGCCGGTGGTTTCGAGTAATAGCTGGCTGCGTTGCAGACGCTCTGCTGTCAGCCACTCTCCCAGGGACATGCCTGTCGCCTTGTGAAAATGACGCGTCAGCGTTCGCCTGCTCATGCCAAGCGTCCGCGAAAGTGAGTCAAGATCCTGCGGCTGATGCAGATTCTGTCGCAGCGACGCCAGCAACGCGTTGATCTTACTGTCACGCGTTGTTTCCGGAACCGGCCGCTCAATGAACTGCGCCTGACCGCCTTCACGGTAAGGCGGCACCACCATGCGTCTGGCTACCCGATTAGCCATGGCGCTGCCATAGTGGTGACGGATGATATCCAGACAGCAGTCGATGCCCGCCGCGGTGCCGGCAGAAGTGATCAGACGAGTGTCCCGGGTATAAAGAGCATTACTGTCGAGGTGAACCTGTGGAAAGCGCTCGCTGAAGTCACGCTCAAATTCCCAGTGAGTGGCAGCACGATGCTTATCGAGCAAACCTGCATAAGCCAGTACGTAAGTGCCCAGACATAGTCCAACGATCTCTGCGCCGCGCTGCCAGGCTGCCACCAGCTTATCAAGCAGCGCCTGCGCAGGTTTTTCAGCCGGATTATGCCAGTAGGGCACGATAATAATGTCCGCCTGATCAAGCGGGTCAAGACCCTGTTCCACCGTAATTGACAACCCCATCTCTGAGATGACCGGGCCTGGTTTCAGTGCGCAGATATCGACATGAAACAGATCCGGCTGCGGCAGGGCTGAGCCGAACAGAATACAGGGAACTGAAAAATGAAACGGACTAAAACCGGCCGTTGCCAGCACCGCGACTCTCAGAGCAGCCATCCTCTCCCCCTTATTGTGTGACAGCGTAGTGTTGAGAACTCACGGCACAATTGTGCCGGTTTAGTGCCACGACGCTCAGAACGTCATTGTGTCACCATCTTCCGGGATCAGCACCTGGTCAGCAATACCCTGTTCGGTAGTCCATGCACGTAGCTCACCGCGCGTCAGCAAACAGTGGTTTATCGCCTCCATGTGTGAGGCAACCAGCGTTGCGTCAGGCAGGATATTCAGCGTGCGCTGGGTATCCTCTTTTCCCATGATAATCGGGCCATAGAGATCGTTGGTTGCATTGCCGATATTCATTACCACCACCTGTGGTTGAAAGCGTTGCAGCGCTCTGACATAAGGTTTAACCCACACGGTATCGCCAGCTATATAGAGGGTTTTTTCTGCCGGATGGGTAAAGACCAGACCACAGGCGTCACCCAGAATATCGCCCATCACTTTGTCGGCATATAAGGCATTGCTGCCGTGCTGACCGTCGGTTTTATAGATTGTCAGGCCATCAACAAACGGATTCTCATCCTGCAGCACGCGAACATTTTCAAAACCCTGCGAACGAATCAGCGCTGCATCCGTTTCGTTCTGGCTGTAGATCATCATCGTCTTCGGCACTAGATGCTGCGCAGCCTCATCCCAGTGATCCATATGCGTGTGAGTGATAATAACCGCATCGACTGCCAGCAGTGCAGCGACCGGGACAGGCAGCTCAACCATCGGATTTCTAAGATGCGGACGGGCATTTCCGGCAAACCCGGGCCAGGCCTCTTTTTCGGCCAGCATCGGGTCGATCAGGAATTTTTTGCCTGCATAGTCCAGTAGCAGGGTGGCATTACGAATCTGGGTCAGCTTCATTTTGGCTCCGTGAACAGTTTCAGTGAAATCAGCCAGGCTTACTGGCTACCATGAGGTCACTTTACGGCACTGTTTACCTGCGCGTAACAGGCTCAGAGGACAGTGTTCGATGGAATCGGGCCAAACTGCGATTTTTTTTGTGGCAGGATTAAGGGACTGCTGACAAATTGAGGATAAAAAAATGCCGCAGCAGGCTGCGGCATTTCATTTCAGATTCGCATCAGAAATCGGCTTTCAGAACCACACGGTAATTGGCTTTACCGGCGCGAACGTGATCCAGCGCTTTATTGATGTCAGACATCGGGAAGAACTCAACCTGTGGCGCAATATCCGCACGCGAGGCGAGTCGCAGCAGCGAACGCAACTGGCCTGGTGAGCCGGTTGATGAACCGGTCACCGCTTTGTCGCCAAGGATCAGATCAAAAGCACTCACTTCAATCGGCTTCATCACGGCACCCACGGTGTGGAATTTACCCTGAGATGCCAGCGCAGCGAAATAAGGTTTCCAGTCCAGGTCGACCGCCACAGTACTCAGGATCAGGTCAAAACGGCCTGCCTGCTTTTTCAGAGCTTCTGGATCACGGCTGTTAACCACTTCATCCGCGCCCATATCCAGGATCGACTGCTTCTTATCTGGCGTTGAGCTGAATGCCACCACTTCGGCACCCATCGCGTGCAGGATCTTGATTGCGATATGGCCCAGTCCGCCGATACCAATCACACCCACACGGCTGGTCGCCGTGATGTTGCTCATCAGCAGCGGTTTAAACACGGTGATACCGCCACACAGCAGCGGACCGGCGCTCGCCACATCCAGTTTTTCTGGCAGCGGAATAACCCATTGCCAGTCAGCACGCAGCTTCTCGGCAAAACCACCTTTGTTCATGATGGTCGGGATGCTGCCCTGCTGACAGTTAACCTGCTCGCCGTTAATACAGGCATCGCAGTGCTGACAGCTTTTTGCTGTCCAGCCGATTCCTACACGCTGGCCGACTGAAAGACCTTTGTTCTTAGCCGCTTCGCCCAGGGCTGAAACCCGGCCAATCACTTCATGTCCTGCAATCACCGGGAACTGAGAGATGCCCCACTCGTTGTCGATCATCGACAGATCTGAGTGGCAGACGCCACAATATTCGACCTGGACTTCGACTTCTTCGGCTGCCAGTTCGGCGGCATCGTACTCATAGAGTTCAAGGGCCTGGCCAGCCTGCATGGCTGCATAACTTTTAATTTTCATTCATACCTCTGCGTGGTTAATCACCGACAAGTGTAACAACTGAAAGCCCGCCCTGCCTGGTCGTTACGCTTACACCGCACTTTTTTGTCTTTTATGCTGATAAATCAGCCCTTAACCTGCGCACCGGAAAGAGTTTGTAACACCTTGAGCTGCGCGACGGCCTCCTGCATTGCATCCATCCCCTGCGTCAGTTCACGCAGGCTGCCGAGATGCTTCGCAATATCAGCGCGCTCATGTCGCGTCTGTTGATTCATGGCCGCCAGCGTATCGGCTGCGCTGATACTGCGCTCTGCCATCTGGGCGGCGGTCTGCGCCGAATCACTGGCCACCAGCCGGATACGTGAGATGGTGCTGACTGCCTCACCGATGTTACTGGCCGTAGCTTCAGCCTGCTCTTTTGAGGAGTGCGCCAGACGACGAACTTCGCCCGCGACCACAGCAAATCCCCGCCCAGCCTCGCCTGCACGAGCCGCTTCTACTGCGGCATTCAGCGCCAGGATATTGGTCTGGAAAGCAATATTGCTGATGCCATGCGTAATCTCATTGATGCCGTTGGAAATTTTCTCCAGATCGTCCAGACCATCATCCAGCCGGCCCTGCGCCTGCTGACTCTCGGTGGCGATGTTACTGATGTTACGGATACTGCTCTCTGCCAGGCTCAGGGTTTCTCCCTGGCTCTGAGTGGCTGTTTCCAGCACCGGCAGCGCCTCCATCAGCGGCGTCAGCGCCTGCTGATAAGTGATAACCCGATCCAGCACCCGCGTCTGGATGCTGTTCAGCGCTTCCCAGCGGCGCAACGCTCGCTGCGCGTAGTGTGCCGCGTAGCCGGCGTACTCTACCGGGAACTGGCTCATCGCTTTGACGTCATGATTAAAGAACACCAGCGCGGAGAGCGTCTGATTGATGGGCACACCCAGGATTTCGCCGAAGCTGGAAAAACCGGCGGCGGCAATGCCTTTGAAGAAATGGGCATTATGCAGCTTATCGGCATTACCGACACGGCGCAGGATACAGTCGTTCATCAGGATCGCCGCGGGTTTGCCATGCTGAGCGGTAAATGCCTGCCACTCCTGCTGCGTCGTCTGTTTAAAGTCTTTCTCTTCCATCAGGAACAGTCGATCGCCAAACTCAAGATCGCAGAAAAAGTGTACGCCGCCCCATTCAATTTTGGCGATTGAGCGAATAAAGTACTCGCCGCCAACTTTAACGCCGAAAGTGAGTCCCTTCAGCCGTTCGCTCAGTTGCGCTTCGTTGCAGTTGAGATGTTCACACAGCGCCGCAACAAACGGCTGCTGCTGCCCCTGACGGTTAAATACTGACGTCACAGTACGCGCTATCGGATCGGCTTCAGCAATCAGCCAGCTCTGATCGCGTGGCGTAAAGTTCTGGCTTTTAAAAGGAGCAAATGATTTTCCTGGCGCCATCTGGCAGAACACAATCACCGCCTTGCCCTGCAACACCTTGCCACCTGTACCAATCCAGGTGCCATCAAAGGTGATTTTGCCTCCCGCCGAACCACCAATCGCCAGGCAGGGAAAGCGCCCGCTGTTATACCAGGCCTGCATCAGAAAGCCTTCGGATGCCGACAATCCGTCACAGTAAATCATGGCGAAAGTACGATCGGCCGAGAGCGGCATCCGCACCTGCAAGCGCGCCAGCTCCTGCTGGATGGCGGTGATGCGCTGGCTGGCCGTCTGCGTGTCGGCGACATGCAGATCAACAATATGCGTCTCATGGCGTGCGATCAGTGTGTCCGGCAGCCAGAGGTAGCTTCCCTCCGGGCCATTGCCATCACAGTAGGTGCTTTGCGATCTGCTGCTGCTCAGCGCGCCGTTGGAAGAGAGCGTCAATACCGTCAGGTCGGCGGAATTGAATCGCTGCCAGGCCTGACTGACCCGCTGAAAATCGGCTTCAGGCGGAACGAAGGTCATCAGGATGCCGCCCGCCCGCGAGCTTAAACCCACGGAGGCCAGTGAATCTGGCAACGCACGACAATCGTAGGTGCCATTGGCAGGCTGACTGCTACGCCTAAGACGGGCAACAGGCAGGTGTCTTTTGATCGTCTTAATGATCGACATATTATTATTTTCGCTTTTATTTGAGTAATTTGCGCTTAAATTAGCGCTTTCTGGTGTGTATAAAAGGAGGGCTAAAAGCAGGTCCGTTCGCGTTCAGAACTCGTCGCGGAGTGCCGGGTTCATCAATGATCGGCGCACTCAACGCCTGTTGGTTATCGCCAGTAGCGGGAAAACCTTTAACGATTGCTGCAGTTGGTTTAATGGATGAAGATGTTATATTTTCGTAGCATAAAATAAGCTTTAGCGTGATTTTACCGGGAAGATATAAGGCTGTGCGGGTGACTGATGTTTACTGTTTGCGATACAGACTCATCAGTGCGACAATTGTAATGTCAAGTGTAAATACAAAGGAACTCGCTATGGGCACAATTAACATTCGAATCGATGATGACCTGAAGACACGATCCTATGCTGCGCTCGAAAAAATGGGTGTGACTCCTTCTGATGCGCTGCGCCTGATGCTTGAATATATTGCAGATAATGAACGTCTTCCCTTTAAGCAAACGTTACTCAGTGACGAAGATGCGGCGTTAGTAGACATAGTTAAAGAACGCCTGCGAAACCCTGAGCCTGTCCGGGTCACACTGGATGACCTTTAATGACCTGGCAACTGGAGTTCGATCAGAGGGCACTGAAAGAGTGGCGCAAGCTGGGCCCGACAGTACGTGAACAGCTTAAAAAGAAGCTGGCTGAGTGTCTTGAGTCACCCAGAATTGAGGCGAACAAACTCAGCGGGATGCCTGACTGCTATAAGATCAAGCTAAAGTCATCCGGTTATCGACTTGTATACCAGGTTATTGATGACCGGGTGGTGGTTTTTGTGGTGGCTGTCGGGAAAAGAGAGCGCTCAGAGGTTTATTCTGCCGCTTCCAGGCGTCTCTCTTAAACAGGAGACTTCACCGCTAACAAACAAAGCGGCGCTATTTCTGTTTATCTGTCACTCTGCTGGTTCCAGTGCTGTTCGCAGCGCTCCCGAGCTTCGGCAGGCAGGTCGCGTAAATCTGGCAGCGTGTCGCCGGAACCGTAGCCCATTGATCCCCTCGCTTCCTGCTGTTCATCCTGCGCGGCGAACGTGATTTTCTCATCCAGCTGCTGCCAGCTATCCCTCTGCGAAAAATTAAAATCAGACCTATCAATAATTTAAGTCTGTGCATTTGCATAAACGAAGCGGGCGACTATGCTTGCAGGTGTGACTAGCTAGTCCTTTTTATCTAATGGAACATTGATATGAGGTCTTCCTATGACACAACAGAAATACAGAGGTGGTGCCGGCAATTTTGCCAACGATCCAGAACGGGCGAGTGAAGCTGGCAGTGCAGGAGGCAAGGCCAGTGGGGGCAATTTCAAAAACGATCCTGAAAAAGCCAGGGAAGCCGGTCGGAAAGGAGGCAAAATTAGTCGCCGTCCTTCTAAGTAATTCTGAATAAAGCGCTTTAGGACGTATTACGCCATGGAATGGCATCTATTCCAATAAGGTTCATCATGCCCCCTCTTTTAGCCTTAATGCCTCTCTGACCAGGGTAAAAGCGGGTGAATGTTGCTTGCGGCTGGGATAGTAGAGGTAATAGCCGGGAAACGGCTCGCACCAGCGCTCCAGCACGCGGATCAAGGTGCCCTGCTCCAGCCCTTCTGCGACTTCCTGCTCAGGCAGGAAAGCGATCCCCAGCCCGGCGAGAGCCGCTTCTGCAATGTGTGCCGAAGTGTTGAACGTCAGTTGTCCATCTACCCGCACATTTAACGGCCCCTCTTCACCGTCAAACTCCCAGACGTACAACCCACCCGCTGTGGCCTGCCGCATATTAATGCAGTTGTGATGCAGCAGATCCTGCGGAACCTGCGGCGCAGCATGACGACGAAAGTAGTCGGGCGTGGCCACCGCAGCCATCCGTAATGGCGGGCTTATCGGCATCGCTACCATGTCTTTATCAATGGTGTCCCCCATCCTGACCCCTGCATCAAATCGGTCGGCCACGATATTGCGTAAGCCATGATTAGCATCGAACTCAAGCCGGATATCAGGATAAGCCGCCAGCAATGGCGTCAGCTTTGGCATCAGGAGTGAGCTCAGAATATGCGGCCCGCAGGTGATCCGTACCGTGCCGGCTGGCTTGTCCCGCATCGCGGTCAGCATATCCAGTTCCGCCTCAATTTCATCGAATCGGTTGCCAATCGCCTGGATTAACCGTTCACCCGCCGCGGTCGGTGAAACGTTACGGGTCGTGCGGGTAAGCAGCCGAATCTCCATCCGGTTTTCCAGCGCGGTAATGGTCTGACTTAACGCGGGCTGCGTCACGCCCAGCAGCGCTGCCGCGCGGGTAAAGCTGCCCTCACGCGCCACGGTAATAAAAGCCTGCAGGTCATTCATGTTGCGCTTCATACTGCACTCCCGCCGATAGATTTATAAGTTCTGGTTATAACCCCATTAAGGATTAATTAGCTAGTCAATATAAAGCGAAACAGTAAAATTTCCTGAGTTCATCAGCACCGCAAACAATGAAACAGGACACAACATGACTTCCACGGAAACAACTGACTGTTCCCCCCGGCATAAAGAAGCGCACTGGGGTGGTGTATGGGCAATGACGCTGTGTGTATTCGCGCTTATCGCCTCTGAATTCATGCCGGTCAGCCTGTTATCGCCGTTATCACAAGATCTGGCGGTCAGCGAAGGTCTGGTCGGACAGGGCATCGCTATCTCCGGCGCACTGGCAGTGATCACCAGCCTCTCAATAACCCGCATCGCAGGGAACCTCGACCGCAAAATTCTGTTGCTGGCGCTCACGCTGGTAATGGCACTATCCGGATTGATGGTGGCGATGGCACCCAACTATCTGACTTACATGACTGGCCGGGCATTGATTGGCGTGGTGATTGGCGGTTTCTGGTCGATGTCAGCGGCGGTCGCTATCCGGCTGGTCCCCTCCGGGCAGGTGCCGCGCGCGCTGGCCATTTTCAACGGCGGCAATGCGCTGGCGACGGTTATCGCTGCACCGCTGGGCAGCTATCTCGGTTCTGTCATTGGCTGGCGCGGGGCTTTTTTCAGCCTGGTGCCGGTAGCCTTGATCGCCCTGATCTGGCAGGCGTTCACGCTGCCATCGATGCCGGTCAACTCGGCCCGGCAGCACAGCGGAAAAATTCTGCAGCTGCTGCGTTCGCCGCTGGTTACGGTGGGTATGACCGCCTGCGGCCTGCTCTTTATGGGCCAGTTCACCCTGTTTACCTATCTCCGCCCGTTTCTGGAAACCGTGACACAGGTTGACGTTTCTGCGCTGTCGCTGGTGCTGCTGACCATTGGCGTCGCCGGCTTTATCGGCACGCTGATTATCGGTGCTGTTTTGCAGCGCGGATTCTATCTGACCCTGATGATTATCCCGTTGATTATGGCGCTGGTTGCGATGCTGCTCATGGTGTTCGGTCATCACCTGTGGCTGGTGGCGCCACTGCTTGGCATCTGGGGACTGGTGGCAACAGCGGCACCAACCGGATGGTGGGCCTGGATCGCCAGAACCTTTCCGGAAAATGCCGAGACCGGCGGCGGATTAATGGTGGCCATCGTACAGCTGTCGATTGCTTTGGGGTCGACGCTGGGTGGCCTGGCCTTTGACCACGCAGGCTGGCAGACCACCTTTGCCATCAGCGCCACATTACTGGTCACTGCCGCCGGACTGGCGATGATCACCGCCCGTAAGGAAAGCGCTGCCTGATAGCAGATGTGTTGTTTAACCGGGCAACCCGTTGCCCTCATGTCGTCAACCCCGATAAGGATCTTCTTATGAGAGCATTAACCCTGATGTTTGGACTGTTGATCAGTTCATTTGCGGCCAGCGCTGCCGATATGTCACGCGGCGCCGATAACTTTTATCAAAGCGATAAAGTCACCCGCGAGAAAGTCACCTTTAAAAACCAGTATCAGATGGGTGTGACCGGCACGCTGTACAGACCAAAAGAGGCCGGTAAAACGGCGCGCCTTCCGGCGATTGTGGTAGGTCATCCGATGGGCGCAGTCAAAGAGCAGAGCGCCAGCCTCTATGCGCAGAAAATGGCTGAGCAGGGATTTGTTACCCTGGCAATTGATCTTTCATTCTGGGGCGAAAGTGAAGGTCAGCCACGCAACGCGGTCTCTCCGGATATCTATTCCGAAGACTTCAGCGCCGCCGTGGATTACCTGGGTACACGCCAATTTGTCGATCGCGACAGGATTGGTGTGCTGGGCATCTGTGGCAGTGGCAGTTTTGTCATCAGCGCAGCGAAGATTGATCCCCGCATGAAAGCCATTGCTACCGTCAGCATGTATGACATGGGGTCAGCCAACCGTAATGCGCTGAATAAAAGCCAGACACTGGCGCAGCGTAAGCAAATCATTGAAGCGGCGGCACAGCAACGCTATGTAGAGTTCACCGGGGGTAAAACTGAGTACACCAGTGGTACACCACATAAAATCGATGCTGATTCGCCTCCGATAGCCAAAGAGTTCTATGATTTTTACCGGACGCCTCGCGGTGAGTTCAC
Source organism: Pantoea sp. PvP021 (assembly GCF_054056055.1). Taxonomy (NCBI): domain Bacteria; kingdom Pseudomonadati; phylum Pseudomonadota; class Gammaproteobacteria; order Enterobacterales; family Erwiniaceae; genus Pantoea; species Pantoea sp. PvP021. The sequence goes on from NZ_JBSRXX010000010.1 coordinate 88,703, forward strand.
ACCGAAAAACAGTTCAGCTGCGCTCACCACGCACCCGACGCTCACCAGCAACGTGAAATTCATGAACTTCTATCCGTTTAATGACATTGAGACCATCTCACCGCGCCCGATGCTCTTCATCACGGGTGATAAAGCGCATTCACGCGAGTTCAGCGAAGATGCGTTCCAGCGTGCGGCACAGCCCAAAGAGCTCTATATCGTGCCTGATGCAGGCCATGTGGACCTTTATGACCGCACTGACCTGATCCCGTTTGCGAAGCTGACCGCCTTCTTTAAACAGCATTTGTAATCTTCCGCTAATCATTGATCCCAGCCCGTCTGCAGCCGCCTGCAGACGGGCTTTCTGCGTTATTGGCCTTTGCGATGGCGGGTCAGGTAGTGCTTCACCAGCACAAAGAAGAGCGGAACAAAGAACAGCGCCAGTACCGTACCTGCCAGCGTACCGCCGATGATACCGGTACCGATGGCGATGCGGCTGTTAGCACCGGCACCCGTCGCCACCGCCAGCGGGATCACCCCGGCGATAAAGGCCAGCGACGTCATCATAATCGGCCGCAGACGGGTTCGCGCTGCCTGCAACGCAGCCGCGCTCAGCGAACTTCCCCGACGAACCGCATCCTCCGCAAATTCGATGATCAGTATCGCGTTTTTGGAGGTGAGTCCGACCGTGGTCAGCAACGCCACCTGGAAGTAGATATCGTTGCTTAATCCGCGCAGTGCCACCGCCAGCACGGTACCCAGCACGCCGAGCGGCACCGCTAACAGCACGGAGAAAGGCACCGACCAGCTCTCATACAGCGCAGCAAGACAGAGGAACACCACCAGAATCGAGATCGCATACAGCGTGGTTGACTGCCCGCCCGCCTGCTTCTCCTGCAGCGAAAGACCGCTCCATGCCCCTGTAGTCCCTGCCGGGAGTTCATTGGCCAGTCGCTCAATGGTGTTCATAGCATCGCCGGAGCTGAACCCTTCGGCGTTCTGCCCCTGTATTTCGTAGGAGGCAGAGCCGTTGTAGCGGTTAAGGCTTTCGGGTCCCATGGTCCATCGGGTCGAGGCAAACGCCGAGAATGGCGTCATGGTGCCCTCACTGTTACGGATGTACCATTTATCCAGATCAGAAGGTGATGAACGATACTGACCGTCGCCCTGCACATAGACCCGCTTTACCCGACCCCGGTCGATGAAGTCATTGATATAGGCACCGCCCCAGGCGCTGGTCAGCGTATCGGTCACGTCATCCAGCTGCAGTCCCAGTGCCACCGCTTTGCTGGTATCAATATCGACCTGCAACTGCGGCGTTTGCGGCAGGATATTGGCCCGCACGCCGAGCAGTTCCGGACTTTGCGCTGCACTTTGTAGCAGCTGATCGCGCAGGTTGCCCAGTTGCTCACGCGTGGTGCCACCACTGGCCAGCAGCTCATAAGTAAAGCCGTTGTTCTGTCCCAGACCCGGCACCGACGGCGGCGTCAGCGCAAAGATCTGCGCATCCCGAATCGACGCCAGCCCGTAGGTGGCGCGCCCGGCAATCGCTTCGGCAGAGTTTTCACTACCCGGTCGCTGATCCCAGTTCTTAAGCTTGATAAACGCCATACCGGCATTCTGCGCAGCACCGCTGAAGTTAAAACCATTGATGGTGAAGACCACATCAATATTCTGTTTCTCTTCAGTCAGGAACCAGTCAACAATCTGCTGATTGACTGCCTCAGTGCGGCTGGCCGTGGCACCCGCTGGCAATGTCGCCTGAAGCATGATGCTGCCCTGATCTTCGGTCGGCAGGAAGCTGCCCGGCAAGCGGGTAAACATCACAAACAGCACCACGCCCATAGCCGCATAAAGCGATACCATGATCAGCGGACGGCGCAGAGTGCTCACCACTTTGTGACGATACTGGCGCTCGGTGGCGGCATAAAAGCGGTTAAAACCGCCAAAGAAGCCTTTACGATGGGGTGAGGTCGGCCGCAGCAACATGCCACACAGTGCCGGCGTCAGGGTCAGTGCCACCACCACGGAGAAGGTCATGGCGGCGATGATGGTGATGGAGAACTGCCGGTAAATCACACCGGTCGACCCGGCGAAAAAGGCCATGGGCAGAAATACCGCGGAGAGCACCAGCGCGATAGCCACCAGCGCGCCGGAGATCTCTTTCATCGACTTTTCTGTTGCCTCACGCGCCGGCAGACCTTCGTCATGCATAATGCGTTCGACGTTTTCGACGACCACGATGGCATCATCCACCAGCAGCCCGATGGCCAGCACCATAGCAAACAGCGTCAGGGTATTGATGGTGTAGCCGCACAGCGCCAGTACGCCAAAGGTGCCGAGCAGTACCACCGGCACCGCCAGCGCAGGGATCAGCGTCGCACGGATATTCTGCAGGAACAGGTACATCACCACCACTACCAGCGCGATCGCTTCGATCAGGGTGATCACCACATCCTCAACGGAGATTTTGATGAAGTCAGTGCTGTCGAGCGCATAGGCCACCTCATAACCTTCCGGCATTGAGTGGCGATACTCTTCAACTTTGTTTTTCACCAGCGTCGCGGTGGCCAGCGCATTTGCGCCCGGCGCCAGCATCACACCGACACCCGCCGCAGGATGCCCGTTGAGTCGGGTGGTCATGTCATAGGATTCGCCGCCCAGCTCCACCCGCGCCACATCACCCACGCGTACGATGGCACCGCTTTTGTCGCTTTTGACGATGATGTTTCGGAACTGATCCGGCGTCTGCAGTCGCGACTGCGCTCTGACCGTGGCGGTGAGCTGCTGATTGTCGGGCGATGGCAGGCCGCCGATTTTACCGGCTGAAACCTGAATGTTCTGCGAGCGTATCGCCGCCGACACATCGGAGGGCTGCAACGCAAAGGAGTTTAGTTTGAAGGGATCGAGCCAGATGCGCATCGCGTACTGACCGCCGAACACCTGGATGTCACCGACGCCTTCGGTCCTGGCCAGCGGCTCCTGCATATTACTGACCAGCCAGTCACCGATATCCGTGCTGTTGCTTTTGCCCGTGGTGTCATACAACCCCATCACCAGCAGGAAGTTTGACTGCGATTTGGTGACGGTAACACCAAGCTGCTGCACTTCGCTGGGCAAACGGGAGAGCGCCTGCTGCACCTTGTTCTGCACCTGTACCTGAGCCGTGTCCGGATCGGTGCCCTGACTGAAGGTGACGGTAACCGACACATTCCCCTGTGAACTGCTGCTGGAGGTAAAATAGAGCAGATTATCCAGCCCGGTAAGCTGCTGCTCGATCACCTGCGTGACGCTGTTCTCCAGCGTCTCTGCAGAAGCACCGGTGTACGTTGCGCTGATATTCACCGAAGGTGGCGCAACATCGGGATATTGTTCAACCGGCAACAGGGTAATAGAGAGCGCGCCAAGCAGCATGATTAAAATGGCAACAACCCATGCGAAAACGGGACGATAAATAAAAAAACGAGAAAACATCAGCGGGATCTCTTCCTTTTGGGCGGGTGCAAAACCTGCATTCCTGCAGGCTAACAAACAGCGTTGATTATAGGGTGTAACCTCAGGCTGAACATCCTGACGTGATCTTTTCTTAAAGCTGAGGGATCCCGGGACGCTGCATTTTCGATTTATCGCGGATTTAACTGTGCTGACATCCGATGTGGGCATCAAAGAGAAAGCCTATCCATAACGAATCTGATGATGCATTAAGCAAAATGGTGAGCCCTGACTATTCTCAAATAAAGGATATTGATCAGGAGAAAACCATGAAATTTTTCTACTTCGTTTCGCTTATCGCCTCTGCCCTCTATTTACTGGCCTTCCTGCCTAAACTCCGCACCCGTCGTGAACCCATAGCCTACTGGGGATGCTGGACTTATCTGGGTGCTAACGCCATTTTCTGGGCCGTTTATGGTGTCATGCATTACATTTGATGTCATTTTTTAAGCAAAGCGGTAAACAGGGATGTTTTGGGCGCTATCCTGCTGATTAATTGGGTTAGCGTGAGCGGGAACGTAGAGATATATCATTTTTGAGTTTTCATCACAGCGACATGATTTTGTGCCTTCTCACAGGCCCGGCAGTTATTCAGGATTGCGAGACGTGCTGGAAAAATCATATAAGGCGGCTACGCTGATTTTCAGCTAACCCTCTGGATTTTAAAGCCTCCCGTCCCGAGGAACACGATGATTTCTTCTTCTGTTCCGTTATGGGATATATTGGCATCACTATCGTGAAATTTTCTCTTCATAACAGGTTATCCCGGCAATGGCTTTGATCCCTAAAAACTACACGCGGCTGGAAAGCGGCTACCGTGAGAAAGCACTTAAAATCTATCCGTGGGTGTGTGGACGCTGCTCACGCGAGTTTGTTTATTCAAACCTGCGCGAACTGACGGTCCACCATATCGATCACGACCACACCAACAACCCGGAAGATGGCAGTAACTGGGAGTTGTTGTGTCTCTATTGTCATGACCACGAGCACTCAAAGTACACCGAGGCTGACCAGTATGGCACCCGTGTAGTGGCTGGCGAGGACGCACAAAAAGATGTCGGTGAGGCAACCTACAATCCCTTTGCTGACCTGAAGTCGATGCTGAATAAGAAGAAGTAATGACTGAACTGTCAGGCTGGCCGACCGGCGTGACAGTCTCGCTTCCCGAAGAGCATCACAACGTCTGGCCGCGGCCAGAACGCAGTGTAGTCCGTCGTGCCAGATGCCACCCTGGCCAGACTCAGCGCGATATGAATCTTTTACCAGCCGGTTATTTCAGATTTTGATATCAGTTATGGCCGGGAGAACCGTACGTCAATCCCCCCCTCACCGACACGCTTTTTGAGGCTATCTGTCGACAGCACCTTTCCTATTGGCGTGTAGCTATAGGAGCTCTGGAATGTCTCGTAAAAAAGAACCAGCGTCTTATTGCCATACAGCATCACATCGCCCTGCTGGATCGTGCCGGGTTTATGCGGATCGCTATTAAGAGCAGCAGGCAGGTCTGCAAACTTCTCATTGCCGTTCAGCTCCTCCATCGTCATAGTCAGCGGGAGTTGCTGTACAAATGCTTTCGCGGTGGCGTTATCAGCCAGCGCAATCTCATACGACTGATGGTTGATCGTCATAATAATCTTCATGGGACGCAGCTCTCCTGCCCGAACCGGGCCACTGGCTTTAACGGGCATCAGACTATAGGTGGAAAGTAAAACCAGCAAAAGTAAGGCTCTTTTCATAAGGTCGCGTTCCGGATTAGGGTGCATCTGTTCAGACATGGAGTGCGTTGCTGCGATCGCAGTCCAGCCCTGAATAAACTGGCTCACTTACCCGCCGTTATCTGATGGTAAAGATTTATCCTTCACCCTTTCCCTGCATCATCACCCTGTCGGCGGAACTCGCGCGCCGCTTATTCTGCAACAGCCTGGATGCGCTGCGCTTCATCTGATGTGCTGAACTGATTTGCGGCTTACGTTTCGGACTGTCGAAACATTTTGAGAAATATTTTCCCTGAATAACAGCCGGTTTCCACGTTGTTGCAACTATTTCTGTACCAGGCTTAACAAATAACAACAGAGACAATGTGGAGCATTATGAAAGAGCAAAATCGCACAAATGGCATCGCTCCTTATGGGGGTGCCGCCGGAGGCTGGGGCGCACTGAAGGCGGTTGCCGATGCTATCCGCGGCCAGATGTCTGTGAAGCAGGATGTGATCGCCCTGTTTAAAGTCAACCAGCCGCAGGGCTTTGACTGTCCGGGCTGCGCCTGGCCCGACCCGCAACATGCCTCATCCTTTGAGTTCTGCGAAAACGGCGCAAAAGCCGTCTCCTGGGAAGCCACCAGCAAACGCACTACACCGGAATTTTTTGCCGCTCATACCGTGACTGAACTGTGGGAGCGCAGCGCACTGCATCTGGAGGGCGAAGGCCGCCTGACCCATCCGATGAAGTACGATGCCGCTACAGATACCTATCAGCCCATCGAATGGGAGACGGCGTTCCGGGAGATTGGAGAGCATCTGCGCAGCTACGACGATCCGGACAGCGTAGAGTTTTATACCTCGGGACGCGCCTCCAATGAAGCGGCGTTTCTGTGGCAACTTTTCGCCCGCGAATATGGCACCAATAACTTCCCCGACTGCTCAAACATGTGCCATGAACCGACCAGTGTCGGGCTGCCGGAGTCAATTGGCGTCGGCAAAGGAACGGTAGAGCTGGAAGATTTTGATCACTGCGACCTGGTGCTTTGTATCGGTCACAATCCAGGTACCAACCATCCGCGCATGCTGGGCACGCTACGGGAAGTGTCGAAACGCGGTGCCACTATTGTGGCGATCAATCCGCTGCGTGAACGTGGGCTGGAGCGCTTTACTTCGCCGCAGAGCCCGATTGAGATGCTGTCAATGAGCTCCACTGAGCTGGCCTCGACCTACTACAAGGTCAGGGTTGGCGGTGACGCAGCGATGTTGAAAGGGGTGATGAAGATCCTGCTCACTATGCACGAGGAGGCGCTGAGCAAAGGCGAACCCGGCGTGATTGATGAAGCATTTATTACTGAGCACACTGAAGGCTTTGACGCCCTGAAAGCCGACCTGGAAAGCACAGACTGGGAGCATATCCTGAAAGTCTCGGGCATGGCGCGTGAGGAGATCCAGCATATCGCCCGGCTGTACGCCAGCGCTGAACGTACCATCATCTGTTATGGCATGGGAATTACCCAGCACCAGTACGGCACTCAGAACGTGCAGCAAATCGCTAACCTGCTGCTGATGCGCGGCAATATCGGCAAGCCGGGTGCAGGTATCTGTCCGTTACGCGGTCACTCCAATGTGCAGGGCGATCGCACAGTGGGCATCACAGAGATCCCGCCGCAGTCGCTGCTGGATGGCATAGAGAGGGTGTTTGGTTTCCGCCCGCCGCAGAAGCATGGTCACGGCGCCATTGAGGCAATAAAGGCGATGCGCGACGGCAAAGCCAAAGCGTTGCTGTGTCTGGGCGGCAACCTGGCGGAAGCGATTTCCGATCCCCAGGTCACATTCCCGGCGATGCGCAATCTTGATCTGGTGGTGCATATGGCGACCAAACTGAACCGCTCGCACCTGTTACTGGGTAAACATAATTATCTGCTGCCGGTGCTGGGCCGAACAGAGACCGATGTTCAGGCAACCGGCGCGCAGAGCGTCACCGTGGAAGATTCGATGTCGATGGTGCATGCCTCACGCGGTTCGCTGGATCCCGCCTCACCCCATCTTAAGTCTGAACCGGCGCTGGTCGCCTCACTGGCGAAGGCAACGCTGCCGGACAGCGTGGTTGACTGGTCGGCCATGGCAGCCGATTACAGCCGCATCCGCGATGCCATTGAAGCGGTGTTCCCGGCGTTTGAAAACTTCAATGAGAGGATTAAGCATCCGGGTGGATTCCGGCTCTATAACGCCGCATCAGAACGGGTCTGGCTTACACCGTCTGGCCGTGCCCAGTTTAAGGTGATGCAGGGCATCAATGAAGATCCCCGCTCGCTGAAGTGCCATGATCTGGTGCTCACTACCCTGCGCAGTCACGATCAGTACAACACCACGCTTTACGGGCTGAATGACCGCTATCGTGGCGTGACAGGCCGCCGCGATGTGCTGTTTATCAATGCAGAAGAGGCGGAGAAGCGACAGTTACGGGTCGGTGACCGTGTCGATCTGATGGCGCTGGACCCGGATGGCAATCCCACTTCGCGCCAGATGAAAAACCTGACCATCGTGATTATTGATATGGCTCCAGGTTCGGTCGGCGCTTACTACCCGGAGGCCAATGTGATGGTTCCGCTTGACAGCCACGATACCAAAAGCGGCATTCCCGCCTATAAAAGCATTCCGATATCCATGACTCGTGTAACTGACGAGACCCGGACGACCTCAGGCGTTTTACGCTAGTCAGGCGTCTCAATACGTGAATGTTGCCAGCGTGGCCGGTGCTCCGGTCACGCTGTTTTCATTGTTGCGCCCTGAAGTTTTATCGATCCTCTCTGCCTGCTTTACCGCCTGTAAAGCACCCGACGTGAAGCAAGCCTGACGGTAACATCATATACACTACAGTCCTGAAAACGGCTCTATAAACGATCGACTCTTTTTTGCCTGCGCAGATGTTCAGCGCCCTACCGGAAAACTGCCATGTTTCACCTGATTTTCAGCTTACCCAGCTGGTATGTAATTGCGCGCGTCATTATTCCTTTGTCCCTGCCACTGGCTATAAAGATCCTGCTCTCCGCTCTGGTGCTGCTGGCTTCACAATATCTTCTGGTGAGCCGTTTTACCTCGGGCGGGATCTTCTCCGCTGAAATGCCCCGCATCATCATCATTCTGTTTAACTGGGCGTACAGCACCGTGCTGCTGCTGGCGCTGCTTCAGATGCTGATGGATGCGGTCATGCTGATTGCCCTGCTGTTGCGTCATCCGCTGGAGCTGGTTCCCGGTGTTCGCTATCTGGCCGTTGTGCTGGCGATGGGACTGGCTGCCTTTGGCGTTCAGCAGGCGATACGCGTGCCGCCGGTCAAAGAGGTGACTCTTGCGCTGCCCAACCTGCCCGCTGAATTCGATGGCTATCAGCTGCTGCAGCTGACCGACCTGCATATCACCCGGTTGTTTAATGCGGCCTGGACCGCCGCAATGGTTGAACGGGCAATGTCTCTCAAAGCCGATCTGATTGTGGTCACGGGCGATGTGATCGATGGCAACCTGGCGCATCGGCGGCAGGACGTTGCGCCGCTGCGCGGGCTCGCAGCGCCTGACGGCGTATGGGCTATCACCGGCAACCATGAATATTTCTTCCATCAGGCAATCTGGACGGCGCATCTGGCCTCACTGGGTCTGCAACCTCTGCTCAACAGCCATACCGTGATCCAGCGCGGAACCGCAAAGCTGGTGATTGCCGGCCTGCCGGACGCCTCCGCACCCGGCAGAAACGCGGTCGGCCCGGATCTGGCCCGCGCGCTGGAACAGGCACCTGAAAACGCGCCGGTAATCCTGCTGGATCACCAGCCACGCAATGCACGCCAGAACGCAGCGCAGGGCGTGGATGTGCAGCTCTCAGGACATACGCATGGCGGACTGATTATCGGGCTGGACAGGCTGTTTGCTAAACCCAACGCCGGGTTTGTTTCCGGACTTTATCAGGTCGGTGGAATGCAGCTCTATGTGAATAACGGCACGGCACTCTGGCCAGGCATGGCGGTGAGGCTGGGTCGTCCCTCAGAACTCACCCGGATTACCCTTCGCCGCCAGCCGTAATCGCGTAACAAAATGGCGTCAGGAAAGTGCGGTTTTCGCAGGTGTGCATAAGATTGAGTGAGACAAAGGAGATCACCATGACGATGTTATGTACCGCCTGCGGAACGGCTTATCCCGCTCATTCCACTCATCAGCACTGTAAAATCTGTGATGATGAACGCCAGTACGTTCCAGCCGCCGGTCAGCGCTGGCTCGCGTTTGATGAACTGCGCGCCAGCCACGCCAATAAGTGGACGGCTCACAGCGATGCGCTGTTAAGTCTTAAAACCGTGCCTGAGTTTGCCATTAACCAGCGCGCTTTTCTGCTGCGCACGCCGCATGGCAACGTACTGTGGGACTGCATTGCCAACCTTGATGATGCCACCTACACGTTGATCGCGGCGCTGGGCGGCATTGATGCTATCGCGATTTCACATCCGCACTACTACACCACCATGCAGGAGTGGGCTGAAGCGTTTAATGCGCCCATTCATCTGCACGCCCGCGATCGTCAATGGATTGTGCGGAAGAGTCCGCATATCCAGTTATGGCAGGGCGAGTCGCTGACGCTGATGCCCTCTGTGACGCTGTTACGGCTGGGCGGTCATTTTCCCGGCGGCAGCGTGCTGCACTGGGACGAAGGTGATGGGATGATTCTGGCGGGTGATATTATCCAGGTCACGCCGGGTGCGCATGGCGTGTCGTTTATGTGGAGCTACCCGAATATGCTGCCGCTGTCAGCCGCTACGGTAGGCGACATACTGCATCGGCTCTCCGGCGTGACATTCGGGCAACTGTATGGCGCGTTTGAAGGGCAGGATATCCATCAGCAGGCAAAAGAGAAGGTGATGCGGTCGGGAGAGAAGTATCTGGCCTGTCTGCAGGATCATCAGGCATAGCGCGGAATAAATGCTGAGAAGAGAACAGCCGCCCAAAGGCGGCTGTTTAACACCATTATGCAGTCTGGAACACCGCAACCATCGTACGTAACTGCCCTGCGCGCGCGGCGAGCTCATCAGCTGAGGAGGCCGACTCTTCAACCAGCACGGCGTTCTGCTGCGTCACCTGATCCATCTGGTTCACCGCAATATTGACCTGCGAGATACCACTGCTCTGCTCTTCGGATGAAGAAGTGATGTCGCGCATCAGCTGAGAGGTCTGTTCAATGGCGCTGACGCTCTGTTTCACCTTATCGCCTGCGTTCTGCGCCATGGCGATCCCTTCCTGCGCGTGGCCGACTGACTGCTCAATCAGACCCTTGATCTCTTTAGCTGCACTGGCTGAACGTTGTGCCAGTGCCCGCACTTCCGACGCGACGACCGCAAAACCTTTACCCTGCTCACCGGTGCGTGCCGCTTCAACGGCCGCATTCAGTGCCAGAATGTTGGTCTGGAAGGCGATACTGTCGATCACCGAGGTAATCTCTTCAATTTTACCTGAGCTGCCACGAATTTTGTGCATGGTCTCCATCACCGAATCCATTGCTGCACCACTGGAGAGTGCAGCCTGCGTGGCAGATTCTGCACGGGCAGAGGCAAAGCGCGTGTTATCCGCGTTCTGCTGAATGATTGCCGCCAGCTGCTCCATGCTGGCAGCCGTTTCAGCCAGTGAAGCCGCCTGTTGCTCGGTGCGCGACGACAGATCGCCATTGCCACGGGCAATCTCTTCTGAGGAGTTGGCGATGGTAGCCGCGTTACCTTTGATATCCGACACCAGTTGAGCAAGACGCTGCTGCATCCGCATCAGTGCATTCAGCAGCTCAGCCATCTCATTGCTGCCGGAAACGTTCAGCTGTGCCGTCAGATCGCCCGCCGCGACGCGGCTGGCAACTTCGACCGCTTCTTTAACCGGCCGGGTAACAGAACGGGTGATCATCACGGCCAGCAGAATGGCCAGCAGCGCGACGGCAAACAGACCTGCCAGTAACAGATATTGCGCATAGCGGCGTTCCTGGATCTGCGTCTGCATCATTCCTTCCAGACGATGGCTGGTTTGTTCACCCAGCTCGCCGTAACGGTTAATCGCCTGGGTAAAGATCCGTACATAGTCAACCGGCGTCACGCTGGCGTGACCGCTGACAAAGACACTATCAGCCAGATTCAGCGCACTCAGCGCCTGCTGGTTCGCATCCTGTGCCAGATTGCCAAAGGTGGTTTTAAGATCTGGCTCAATGGAAAATACTTTATCCATGTTGCCGCTAAACTGTCTCAGCGCCGTTTTGCCATAATCAAGCTGAAATGCCATGCGGCTGCGATCGGCATCCGACACATTCCCACCCGCAATCAGCGACGTGCCGCTAGCACGAATCTGTCCCAGCGTTTCAGTCAGTTGCGGCAGGCGACTAAAGATACTGACAATCAGCTGGTAGGTATTCAGATCGGCATCCAGCGATAGCTGATAAAAATCAAGTACATCCTGGTTCGTATCGAGTAGCACCTGAATCAGCTGAGCATGTCGCGTCAGGCTGGTTGCCAGGGTCAGTTTGCCCGCGTTAATATCGTTCTGCAGCTGGCTCCACTCCTGATTAACCCGCTCCAGCCGCTTCAGCGGCTGCGCCTGCTCATTATTCTGACGTAATTCGTCAGCAATCGTCTGAGATAAGCGATTAACCTCACTGACCAACGCCATACGTGGCGCGTTATCTGGTTTGTTCAGCGAGATAGCGATCGCACTTTCCGCACGGTGCCGCTGCAGCAGGTTCAGCAACTTGAGCACCTTTCTTTCGACCGGTATACCGGTCAGTTCCACATTCTTTGTATCAATAAGCTGGTTGCCCGTCTGAATAAACAGAAAGGTGGGTAAAATAAACAGCACCAGCGCAAAGGATCCGAGTAACAGGAATTTCGCTGGCAAATTAATCCGGTCGAGTATTTTTTTCATTCTTTTCCGCTCTGATGTGTGAGACGTGCAGGTGTGTAGCGCACGAAATAGCTTTCGTAATATTATTTTTACCGTTTCTTTGACATAGCCAGAGATGCCTCATGCAGCACAATGTCGCTATGAAGAAAGGAGTTTCGTAAAAAAATCAGAAGTACATATAACACGGAAGGGAGTATAGATTGCGCTGCGTTATTTTACAGTGAATAAAATGACAATATTTACTTCAATATCTGCCTAAGCCAAACTTAAAAAAATACCTTACAAATCATAAAATTGAAATAAAAACACCTGGCAAAAAGCATTAAGCAACGAGCCTGACTTCAGCGTTATTGTTTTGAAGATAAATAAATTCAAGTTACATCATGAATAGCCGATAACTGACATCCTGCCTGTATCTGACTCATTATCACCAGACTATCAAAACAAATATCTACGCCCGGCAAATTCCAATTTAAACCTTATAACCCTAAAGAGTTATTTGCGATTTTAAAATGAAATCGATTTCATATTATATTTATTTCAGGAAAAGCCGCTTTATTTATTTTGATTTAAGATAAAAAAAGCCCCCACATTGTGGAGGCCCTTAAGTTACTGCTCAACTATTAAAAACTTTCCCAGTTCGCCTTAGTCAGGTCGATGGTCTGGTGCTCAGGCTGCTTTGTGTGTAATACCGGACGCCGTACTGCAGCGGTCTGCTGCGACTGTACTGCACGGTTATCGCTTTCCAGCTTAAAGGTCGCCACCAGCCCCGACAGCGTTTCTGCCTGCTCCTGCAGCGACTTAGAGGCGGATGAGGCCTCTTCCACCAGCGAGGCGTTCTGTTGCGTCACTTCATCCATCTGGCCAATGGCCTGATGAACCTGTTCAATGCCTTTACTCTGCTCAGAGGTAGCCGCCGCAATCTCATTGACCAGATCGGCCACCTGCTGAATCGCCTGACGGACATTTTCACTGTTAGATCCAACGCCGCTGGCCTGCTCTAAACCGTGCTCGACCTGTGAAACCGATGTTGAGATAAGATCCTTAATTTCACGGGCGGCAGAAGAGGAGCGCTGCGCCAGATTGCGCACTTCAGAGGCAACAACGGCGAAGCCGCGACCATGCTCGCCTGCACGCGCTGCCTCGACTGCCGCATTCAGCGCCAGAATATTGGTCTGAAACGCGATGCCTTCAATCAGTCCGGTAATTTCAGAGATTTTGGCAGAGCTGGCGCGGATTTCATCCATGGTGCTGAGCATCTGCTTCACCGCCGTCCCATTCTGGATTGACATGTGATTCGCGTTATTTGCCAGGCTGCTGGCCTGTTGCGCACCTTCTGAGTTCTGTCGCACCGTTTCGCTCAGTGTCGCCATGCTGGCTGAGGTTTGCTCCAGTGAAGCCGCCTGTTCTTCCGTGCGTGCAGAGAGATCTTCGTTGCCCGCCGCTATCTGCGTTGATCCGGTACTCACCGATTGCGCGGCGTGACTGACGGAGAGCAGCGTGCCGGAAACGCGCGCCAGCAGCTGATTAAATGCCATCGCCGTTTTGCCGATCTCATCCTTACTGCGGACCTCCGCGGTATGAGTCAGGTCGAGGGTATGACTCACCTGCGTCATGGTATTGACCATGCCTGAGAGGCTCTTTTTGATGCCGAGAATCACCTTAGTGGAGAAACCGGCCAGTATCAGAATAAGCAGCAGCGATCCGCCAGACATCGCCCACAGGGTCTGGCTATAAACGCGCTTGTTCTCCGCCCTGAGCTGTTCGCCAATATCGATATTCAGCTGAATCTGACGAGTGAAATCCGCTTCCATCTTACGGGATGCGGCACCAATACCGCCCTCACTCTGCAATAACGGCAGCGTGACCGCATCATTATGGGCGCGTGACGCGGCAAGAAATGCCGGCAATGCGCTGCGGACCGCATCCAGATTTTTATAGGCCTGTTCCGTCATCGCTTTGTCTTCATCGTTCGAGATGTCGTTAGCCATGTAGTAATCATTGAGCGACTTAATCTGCGTAAGCAGATTCTCAATGCGCTCTTCCGCAGCAGGGAATTTTGCCGCATCGCTGGTGCTGTGGTGGCGATAAAGCGCAATACCCAACTGATTGGTCACGCTGATCGATTTATTGAGATCGCGAATGCTGGGTATTGCGTTCATCTGTACATATTCAAAGCGGGATTGAAAGCCCGAAATTACTGATAAAGAGATAATCACCAGCGCAATCAGTGACATTGCAAGCAGTGATAAAATCAATACCAGACGTTGTGTAATAGTCATACTTGCCCCCGGCAAAAAAAGAATAATCTGGACATAATTTAAAGTTGGATCGTTCTTATCGGCTCTTGTCTGCAGGGCTTTAATTAAGCATGGCGAATATATTTTTTTATTTTTCCTTGCGAATGGTACAGAGTGAACTAGCCAGAACACTACTCTGCCATTTATTCATTTTTATTTTGACACACCTTTTTACATCTCATCATCTGAGATAAATTTGCCACATCTCCTGTCAGAAGATTTTCCACTGCCGGATGGTCACAATGAAGCGGAAGCAGCCATTCATTTGGATCTGATAATTAGCCCGCTAATTCAACAGCGATGCTGACGATAATTGTTAAGGAGAAGGCGATTTAAATTCGTGGGATACCGTCGCAGACGCAGCAAAGGCAGGGCTTGTAAAGCTGAAGAGCTGAAGGGGTGAAAAACCAGCATGACAGTCTGTCATCAGATTTTCTGATAAGAGCATGACTGGCTACCTGTCAGATAACAGGCGACGGTGGGAGATTTTAGCCTTTTGTGTCAGGGCCAGATTAAATCAGTGAAATCGCTGGCGGAATGCTGAATCTGGTCTATGCTCACTGGCCCGACCAGGCTTTAGTCTGTTGGGTAGCAATAACGCTTAAAATAAAAAAAGGTAGTCGTCATGGATTTAGCCACATTTGAAACCAGAACCGGTCTTTGGCCACACATGCAGTTTACGGATGTTGAATATGAAGTGTGCAGCGCAGGTGTAGAGATCTATGCCATTGATGTCAGTCGTCAGACCAAGAGCAAGCTATTTATCTGTCGTGTCACCAACGAGCAGCAGGCAGCGTCGCTAACGGCACAGTTCAAAGAGTGGTTGCCGAAGTTAAAGCTTAAAAAACGCAAAGTCGCATTGAATCTGGCGCGCATGGCGTGCGAGAAGAGCTTCCCCGCGAATCCTAAATTCCAGGATCGGTCTGACATGCGTCGGAACACATCCAGGCTCTGATGCCTGCTTCAGCCTGTATCTGTTACAGCAGTCAGGCTGAAACCCTTTCTTATCCTGTCTGCGCTGCGGCACGTTTTAATCACGCGCCGCAGGCACACGGAACAGTCGACATTCTCCGGGCTCAATTGAGATATCACTGAAAGTCGTGATATGCATCTCGATCCAGGTATTCGCGGCCCGAAGCGTGTGAGGTGATTTGCGTTGTTCCAGTTCAGCCACAAAATCCCGGGTACTCACTGTGCACTGACCGGTATCATCCCGCCTCATCGCTTCTCTGAATGCTGACCAGACCTCATCATCCTGTGACATCTCTACCCCACACCGGCTCTCAATCGATAATATGCTGTATATATAAACAGTACAATTATTCGCTTTAAGGGTCAAGTCTGCTCTGTTTACCAGTCTCAGATCGCTAAGCAATGGCTTAATTGTGGCCATTTATAGCAGAAGCAGCAGGCGAAACAGGACTTTAATCCTAATCTTAGAAATCGTTTTCATATCTGATTAAACTATTGATTTAAATAGCCATTAAATATTGTTAGTTTTTTAATTGTTTGATATCTAATTAAAAAAAGAGTTAACCGTAGCGGCATAAACATCGTTTTTGCCCTATCTTTGAATGGCTCTGTAATGAAATCCACTTCTTTTGCAGAGTGATCTGACTCCTACCCTTGCCCCCTTTTACAGGGGGCACTTTTTTAAGATAACGCAGATATCAACATCTGATTGTCTCTGCAGACCGGCAACGTTCAAGCGTTGCGGACTAATCTGCTGATGACGTTAAGGGAGTGTCTGAAAAGTGGTTGATTTGTAACCTGATAATTCATTGACCGAGCTGTCATCAGCAGAAGCCTGAAACAGTGGGTTGAATCTGAAAACAATTTTCCGAAATAGCAAATAAACGGATTTTTTACCCGCTTAAAAGCCTCGCCAGAATGACGTGGTAAGGAGAGTAAAAAGTGCGTAATAATCTGGCAATATCAGATTGACCAGCGCCTCACCAGGGATGCTGTAACGTTATAATAATGCGCTATATCTGCTGTTCGCCCCCGATTTTATGGGGGTTTTTCTTTTCCCTTCATTTCTATTCCCGGTTATTGCCGCACTGCGATCTGATGTCCTGATTGTCGAATCCTTTAGTACTACCTGAATCTACGATTAAATTAATGCTGCAAATATAACGGCATAATGGTCGTAGTTGTGCCCTTAACCAGCAATATTTCTGTGATATGTTTAATCAGTAACTTTCTGCCACGTGAGTCTGATTATGCTCTCCACCCTTATTTACCGTAGCCAGCTTGCGGGTTCTGTCTCGCCAGAGAGATTGAAAGCGCTGGTGGAGCGCGCCAGTATCAAAAATGCTGAGGCTGAAGTCACCGGGATACTGCTCTATGACGGACAGCACTTTTTTCAGGTGCTGGAGGGTAGCGTCGACAACGTTCACACGGTTTTCCAGCGTATCAGTCAGGATGAGCGGCATTTTAACCTGATTGAGCTGATGCGGGATTACGCCCCTGCGCGTCGCTTCGGTCATGCCGGTATGGCCTTATTTGATTTACGTGATTATCAGAAACACACCGTAGTGGATGCCCTGCTTAAGCGGGTTACCCTGAGTGATGAACGGATCAGAGATGACCGGGTGGTGAAGTTCCTGCGTTCTTTCGTCGAGGGGCGGGATAAAGAGACGTTTATCAAAATTGATCCTGCCAGTCAGTGGACGCTGACAACACCCGTCACCTCTGAATCTCAGCCAGCCTGGCAACCGGCACCGGGTCAGCGTTGTGAATTTGCGCTACAGCCTATTGTGGATACAGCGAATCGCCGGATTGTCTCTTGTGAAGCCTTGATACGTGGCCAGCACGGCGCATCGCCCGCTGATTACTTTTCGCAATTGCCAGAAAGCGAGCGCTATCAGGGCGATCTGCACTCTAAAACCTACGCTTTCCAGCTGGCCAGGCATCTGGGGTTGCGCGAGCAAACGCTCTCCGTCAATCTGCTGCCCATGTCGCTGGTGGTAATCGATGATGCTGTTGAACATCTTATCCAGCAGATCAGGCAGCAGGGATTGCGACCAGAGCAGGTGGTGGTTGAGGTGACCGAAGATGAGATCATCTCGCGCTTCGACGCATTCCAGTTTGCTGTCCAGCAGTTGAAAGCGGCCGGGATCAGCCTGGCGCTCGATGATTTTGGCGCCGGCTTCGCTGGCCTGTCGCTGTTAGCCGATTTCCAGCCCGACAAAGTGAAAATCGATCGCAAGCTGATCACCGATATCCACCGCAGTGGCCCGCGTCAGGCGATAGTGATGGCCATCATTAAATGCTGTCAGGCACTGGAAATTACGGTCATTGCGGAAGGGGTTGAAAAAATTGAAGAGTGGCTCTGGCTGGAAGGTGCCGGGGTACGCTATTACCAGGGCTTTCTGTTTGCCCGTCCAGCCCTCAATGCCCTGCCTGCAGTAAGCTGGCCAGCACGACGCCCCGAATAGACCCCGCCGTGATAATCCCCTTTCCTTCCCTTTTGCCCATAATTTGATGCGGCTCACACCGCTTCGCTGCAAAAGGCAAAAGCTGTGCCATGCTTGATTCATCTGACAGCCTTCAGGCAATACAGATATTCATCAGGTCACTGGACAACAACCGGAAATGGGAGAGTCACCATGAACGAAGATCGCATTGGCGGTAACTGGAAGCAGTTCAAAGGTAAAGTTAAGGAAAAATGGGGTGATCTTACGGATGATGATATGACCGTTGTAGAAGGGAAGCGCGATCAGCTGGTCGGTAAAATTCAGGAACGCTACGGCTACGAGAAAGATCGTGCCGAAAAAGAAGTGAAAGAGTGGGAAGATTCCAACAAGTACCACTGGTAACGTGTGCTTAATCGCCGGGCGTCTCTGCGTCCGGCATCTGCCCTGTACCCCTGTTTAATCCCCCTCACCCACTGCCATCTCAGCACACGATAAACCGGCAGATTTTGGAAATGATTGTTTCTTTATTTATTCCTGACGCGCATACTGCGTCATCTTCCCTGTTCATGGGATCTCAATGCCTTTCGGATATCAATTATGCCCCAGCACTCTACCGACACCGTATGTGGTCTCGTCGGTGTTCTTCCTGAAACTCTGCGCCGCTGGCGCCGTGCCGGGCTGATAACGCCGCCTGGCCCTGCTGGTTACTCAGATAATCAGCTTACGCGTGCGCTCTGTGTGCGTGAAATGACCTCAGGGGGTCATACGCTTTTTGATATCCATACTGCATTTAACTGGCCCAGCGTTGCGCTGCCTGGCGGCTGGGCCTGTCGGGAAGAGGATATGTTGCATCTGCTGGCGCACAATACGGACGCAGATGTTGATCGCGAACTACAGATGATGAATACCGACTATTGTGGTGATGATTATGTTAATCGCTACCTGCGGCCGCTCAACCTCTGGCTGCGCACTGACCTCAGCGAAGGTGCGGCGCGGCGCCAGCAGCGCTTTCATTCAGCGGTAGTCAGTCAGTGGGAGCGCCTGGCGCTAGCCTCACAAAGACGCAGCACCGTACCGCTGTTTCTTGAAGCAGTCAGCGTCACAGATGAAACCGAGATCTGGATGGAAGCGATACGGCTTAACGGACAGGGCTTTCGGGTTGAAGTTGCAGCAGATGCGTCAGGTATCCCCGCCGTGGCGCAACGCCGCTTTGAGCATCATCTGATGTGGTGTGGTGATGGTATCAGTGCATCGATGAAGGCTGCATTTCACTCCAGTCTTGAGGCGGGTGAACCGATCATGCTGACCGGAACGAATACCGGCTTACCGTCGCAAATCAGCCTTATGGCAGCCAGCGCCTGAACTCTTTTGACTTTCTTACCTGCCAGTGAATAAAAAGGCGGAAACAGCCTGTGCCGTTTCCGCCCTGTTCATGTTACTGATGTTCAAGAGTACGCTGACCGCCGATCGCAATCGGGATACGGCGCGGTTTCTCGCTCTCCGGTATTTCCTGGATCAGATCAATGCTAAGCAGACCTTCCGCCAGGCTGGCTCCGGTGACCTTCATGTGCTCTGGAATGGAAAAGCTCAGCTGGAAATCGTGTCGGGAAATGCCGCGGTGGATCCAGCTGGTGTTCTCTTCCCGGGCCTCGCCAGACGCTTCCTGTGACGGTTTCTCTCTGTGACCGGCCACTGAAAGCCGTCCGCCTCGTAACTCGATCTCCAGTTCATGCTCTTTCCAGCCAGGTACACTGACGGTCAACACATAGCGATTATCCTCTACCCGCTGCAGATCGTAAGCGGGAACCGACGTTACCGGGCTGTCGCCAGTAAGCTGACTGAACAATTTATCGATGCGATTAAAGCGGTCTGAAAAGACTGAATCAGACAGCGAAGGGAACACTGAAAATTGTTGTACTGACATGGTGATAATCTCCTGAACAGGTTCATCCAAAAGTTCATCTGATCGGGCTCATATTTCCGATCATCTCCATAAATAGGGATCAGTAGTCAGTTTTCAAGTTGGTAAATATAATTTTTTTACCGTTATCAGACAGCCGGTTACCACAGAAATAAATTTCAGGGTATTAACGCAGCCGTTACTTTTTGCTCTGAGGTGCAAGAGCAAAATGGGGATGACAGCCAGCCAGTAATAACAGCAACTCATATTCTCCCTGACTTAATAGTGTCGGGTTACCTGCGGCTTCTTTGGTTTGCCAGACGCGCAGGCTAAGGTCAAAACGCTCAGCAGCGCTCTGCTGTGAGAGCCCGGCGGCAAGACGAAGTTCACGCACATTACTCTGGACGACCACAGGCGGCCTGGGGGGACGATTCACCAAACAAAGACTCCTTCAACATGATTAAACCGCAAAGGCACAGCGCTTCACCATCAATAAAAGCGAAGCAACCTGAGAGCGGCCATAACGAAAAGACCACAGAATAATTGACTATTTTAAATAAATGTCAAATTTCAGGTTTAAAAATTATGCATGATTTTTTATAAGCGAAGCGGCATATTTCGCCCTGACGGAGACTTTTCTATTTCCATAGAGTGCTTTATTCCTCCTGCCAGGAATTATCCTGTTATTTGCCTTAAGGGCCATTCAGGGATTATTCCGCTACCTCAAGCGCCCTTTCTTCATCAGGATAGAGGTATAGCCTGAGGGTCATGTTCAGGCAGAATCATTGAAAAAGAGGAGGATAATGAATGAAAAATCCTATCCAGCGTCGCTCGCCCGACGATCTGTCGCAGGTGGAAATTCGTGAACAGTGGCAAATCACCTACTGGACCCAGGAACTGAGGACAACTCAGGAAAGGCTGACACGCGCGATCCGCGAGCGAGGGCCGCGGACCGAACAGGTTCGTGACTGGCTGGAGCAAAACCCGCCGCCACGTCGTCCGACACAATTCATACACGGCATGAAAGGTTAAATTGATTACTGTCTGAAGCGACGCGTTACTGGCGGTCTTGCGGTGGATTGACCTATAGCAGTCAGGAGTACACTGACAGGTCATATCTGCCGGTCTTCATTTTTTCAGGCTTTTACCTGTATTTTTAATAGGTTATCTTCCTGAGCAACCAGCGGATAGCGATCCGTCTCTGGCTGCAGACCTGTTTAATTGTAAAACTGACTTAGAAATAACATTAACCACCCTGAATGCTTATTCATCTCCTGACGGAAAATAAACATTAACAACCGTAAAAACCCTCTCCTGGCTATATAAAATGTACAAATGTAAATAATCAGGCGCATCTTCGATTAAATTTTCGAATCGTAACAACCCCTTTAATGCGTTAAAGAAAATATTAAGAGACACCCGCTGCATAGTCCCTTATTATCAAGTTGAAAATAAAAAATCACGCCATAATTCCTGCCGCCCGAATCACATTTCGCTCCGGACAGTTTTCTTTTTTCGCTCCGTAATCAGCCGGTGCGGGGGTTCTACACACATGTTAAACAATTTAAACGGCAACAATGAGCGCCGCAGCCGCGCCTTACAGGCGTTGCGCGACCCTGATGAAAGCCGCGATGAAGTTCTCCGGAAGTTTGTCCGGTTAGCCAGTCAGGCCCTGGGTATCCCGGGCAGCTTTATATCGGTGCTGGATGATGAGTTCCAGACCGTTCGGGCATCACACAATTTTGAACTGCAACGCTCAACGCGTGCGGATTCACTTTGTCGTCACGTGGTTGATAGCGACAGTGCGGTGATCGTCCCTGATACTTATTACGATGCGCGTTTTGTCACGCATCCCCTGATCACTGGCTCACCCTTTATCCGCTTTTATGTCGGTGTGCCACTGAAAACACGCGATGGCATTATTCTGGGCACACTATGTGTGACCGACACCGAACCGCATGCGTTTCCCAGTGACCAGGTGACGACCTTAACGCTGCTCTCTACGCTGGTAATGTCTTTTCTTGAAGCCTGGCACTCGGCGGGTTTTACCGATCCGGTGACCGGGCTACCTAACCGTCAGCGCCTGATACGTGATTTGCAATATCTTGCCGTTGCCGGCGATACCACGCCACGCCGTCTGGTTCTGATTGATTGCATCGATATGTCGCGTGCTTATGAACTGGCCCGCACCATGGGAATGAGCCCGGTTGAGAGCCTGCTGAAAGATATGGCCACTCTGCTGCCGCTGCGCCTGCGGCCGGCGGTTGGGGAGATGATCTATACGGTGGCCACCGGCCGCTTTGCTATCCTGACCCGAGCGGATAGCCGACTCAGTGCCGCGTGGGTAGCCGGTCGTCTGGAAGGTATCAGTGCGGACATGGATGAAGGTCTGTCGGTCGCGCTGACTCCCCATACCGGTGAGGCTGACTTTGTCGCTGGCAGCATGCCAGCATCTGAAATATTAGGCCGTGCGGTCAGTGCGCTGCATGAAGCGGTTGGCCGCGGCCTGCCCTCTCTGCGCTTTGACGCTGAGGCTGAAACGCAGCGTTCAGAAGATTTCCTGCTGATGACCGATCTTAAAACGGCATTACGCGAGAACACCGGGCTGTATATGGTCTATCAGCCGAAAATTTGCCTGCAAAGTGGTAAACCCGTGGGTCTGGAAGCGCTTATCCGCTGGCAACATCCCAGCCGGGGCGAACTTTCACCTGCCGCCTTTATCCCGCTGGCTGAGCAGACCGATCTGCTCTCTGTGCTGACAGCCTGGATTATCGATCGGGCGGTTGAGCGCCTTAGCCGGCTGAGGAACAACTGCATCCAGCTGCCGCTAACGATAAACGTCAGCGTACGTGACTTTGCGCGCGAGGGGTTCGCTTCAGCGCTGGAAAGTAAGATGGTCAAATCTAAGCTCCCGACCTCTCTGCTGGGAATCGAATGTCTGGAAACCGAACGTATCCTTGAAAGCCCGACCGCCCTGCGCGGGCTGGAGATGCTCAGAGCACGAGGATTCACTATTTCACTCGATGATTTCGGCTCCGGCTACAGCAATATCAGTTATCTGCGTAGCATGCCGCTTGATGTGATTAAGCTGGATCGTTCCCTGATCAGTGAGCTTTCCTCTGACACGGCTTCACGCATCATTGCACGCAGCATCATCGCCATGCTTAAAGAGCTGGATTATACCGTGGTGGCAGAAGGGGTTGAGTGTCCGGATGCAGTAACATCCCTGACCGAGTATGGCTGCGATCAGGCTCAGGGCTATTTCTATTCGAAGCCGTTGAACGAAGAAGCATTGGATCACTGGCTGCACTGGAAGCTGCGTGGCGAGTGTCATTAATCTGGAGCTGGCGCAATCTGATATCAGATTGCATTTTCAGCTATCAGATCGAGCTCTGATATTCCCTGTGAGTCACATTCAAAATATTTGATCAATATCAGCAAAAGTTAGCTATATCAGTCTGGCGAGATCGCGCCTATCATTCATTCCATCGAGGCAAAACGCCTCTCCCTGACTGAAATACGCTAAGGAATTGACCATGAACTCCATCAAAACTTTCGTTGCTGTTACTGCACTCTCTCTGATTTCATTCGGTAGTTTTGCCCAGACTATTACCGCTACCGCGTCTACCCTGGATGCTGCTGAAGCTAAAGTCGCGGCACAGGCCAAAGATGCAGGTGCATCCTATAAAATTACCGGCGCACGCGTTGATAATCGAGCTTATGTCTCTGCTGAACTGATCAAATAACATTTACTCCTTCAATACGATGAGGCTGCCATTACGGCGGCCTTTTTTATTATGCAGGAAGCATAAGTTCGTCTGCTCAGGTTCAGCGTCTCTGATCCCATTACGATTGTTGAAACCGTGCCCCACAATTTGCCGTTTCGCTTACTGCCACCTGCGGTGGTGCAGTCTGTGCGACAGTGAATAAGTAGAGATGAAACATTTTTTGAACAATGCTAGCGTGTGCGCAACAATCTTATAAAACGGAGCTGCACATGCTGACTACCATAATATATCGCAGCCATATTTCAGATGACTTTCCCATCAGAACCCTGCCCGCAATGGTCGACAACGCCAGCAAAATAAATGCGGCTCACGACGTGACCGGCATCTTATTATTTAACGGTACCCATTTTTTTCAATTACTTGAGGGGCCGGAAGCGGGCATTCAGGCAGTCTATCAGAGAATTTGTGCAGATCGACGGCACCATAATGTGGTGGAACTGATGCGCGACTATGCGCCTTACCGCCGCTTTGGTAATGCGGGCATGGCACTCTTCGACCTGCGTGAACACGATCGCTCGTCGCTGCTGCAGGCCGTGCTGGATAAAGGGACGTCAAAATATCGTCTGACCTATGATGATCGGGCACTGCAATTCCTGCGCACGTTTGTAGAGTCTCGTGAGAAAGAGAACTACTACGAGGTCCTCCCCCCGGGTTACTGGGAGTTTATTTCTGAGCACAATGATGTGCCGGACTCCCGTCCGGAGACAGAAGGCGTCAGCTTTCGCCCGGTGGTGGATCCCCTCGCTCGTCAGGTCACAGCGATTGAAGCGACCACTCTGCGACCTGCTCCCGCCGACGACATCTCAGGCGATCAGCTTTATGTTAACGATCTGGAAACCGTGAAAAAGACGTTTGCCCATGCTGGCCTGGTCTGCCCGGACGGTATGACACTGTACGTCAGCCTGCTGCCTATGACGCTGGTGGTGATACCCAATGCGGTCGATCATATTATGGCCGCTATTCAGCAGGCGGGACTGGTTCCTGAGCAGGTTGTAGTTGGCGTAAGCGAAACCGCAGTGATCTCGCAGCTGGAAGCGTTCTCTGAAGCCGTACGCGCACTAAAAGCGGTCGGAATCAGTCTGTCGATCGACAATTTTGGTGACGGCTCCGCGGGATTGTCCTTGCTGACTCACATTCAGCCCGACCGCATTCGTATTGATGCCGGTATCACCCGCGATGTTCATCGCAGTGGGCCAAAGCAGGCGGTGGTTCAGGCGATTATTAAATGCTGTTACGCGCTGGAAATTACCGTCATCGCGGCAGGGATCGTACAGGCAGAAGAGTGGATGTGGCTGGAGGCTGCAGGTGTGATCAACTTCCAGGGCACGCTGTTCGCAGCCGCAGGGCGCTATGAAGCACAATCCGTTGCCTGGCCGGAATACCGGGAGGCGATGTAACACTCTCTGTCCCAACGGTGATAAAGCGGTACGTCAGCGCGAGGCCGCTTTCTTCACCGATGTCCTGCAGAGCAGTATCATAGCCGCAGCGGCCCCGCTAAACACCTCCCCTCCCCCTCGCCCCCATCGGACCCGTTCTTGTGACAGGGATAACGGCAGCGCCTTCCTGATGGTTCCGGCCATACCTTAATCTCTGTACTCATTCTGGCTCAGCTCTATTTGATAACCACTGTAGCGAGTAAAGTAACGATATTCAGGGTTCGGAAACCACTGTAGCGAGTAAGCAGAGCAAGTAAATCGTCATCCGTCCTTCTAAATTGCAGCGCGAAGGCGCATTACCCTTTGTTTCAGGTACTCCAGGTACGGTTTCATTCAGTCATAACCACTATAGCGAGTAAAAAACCGATCTCCCTCTCAACAATGAATTTTGACCCTTGATTGCAGAATCCGCCCTGTGTGGGGCCTCGCAAAGGTGCTTTTATGAATGCAGCTAAGCTCTAAAACTGCAAAAATCTGAAGCACGGCACACCGTTTAACGGCTGTGGCGAGTAACCATTTTTAAGTGTGGGCATTTGGCAATTTAACAGGAAGTCTTTTACTGACAGTGCAATAAATGATAGTGAGTGCTTACTATATTTAAGGTAACCACTATATCGAGCATAGGCCAGTGACAATAACAACCACTATAGCGAGTATGCTCCCCATTTCTGCTCCCAATTAACAACCACTGTAGCGAGAATATCGCATTCATCAGCGCCAGTATCCGATCATTAACTGAACGCTTTAGCGATAAAACAACCTGATAACCACTGTAGCGAGTAGTTTACCCACCCTGGATGGACAAAAGGGAGATGAAAAAGCGCGGTAACGGAGGAGATAACCACTATAGCGAGTAGAGTAATGACACCAATTCCCCTGCACAGCCTGCTTGAATACTTCATGACGGCCGTACTTTCTGTGCTGTGATCAGGTAAGTAACCACTATAGCGAGTGAACATTGGGTCTCATTCTGGCTATTACGCTTTTGAGACCGCTCTTCCGGGAGAGACTAACCACTATAGAGAGTAAACACAGCACCGGGCTCAATTCAGGTCCTGCCGATGGAGAGTGATGAATAGCGCGATTAGCCCTGTTCAGACAGGCGTTACGTATGTTGCTGTCGTGCTGGTAACCACTATAGTGAGTAACGTTACTCGCTACAGTGGTTATTGTCTTTCAGCCCGGCGTTCCCGATAAGAGATTGAAAGCGGAGTAGCATGCTAGCAGAAAGCGTGTCATTGCTTCTTTTGCTTCCTGATTTTGTTCAGTAGCTCTTTTTCTTCACGCGAGACCATCACCAGCTCACTGCTATCCTCTTCAATCACCGGTTCAGGCAGGCTGACGTCAATTACGTCGGAATCGATATCAAGATCGTCAAACTCATCCATCTCATCATCGATCAGGCCTGACTTACTGAGCGGCAGTTCGGCCGGGCGCAGCTTAGGATGACGATAATGAACCCAGAAGTAGACTGATGAGCCACGTCGGGTTTCGGTGTAGTCGAGATAGCCGATCTCTTTTAACTGCTCCATGGCCTTTCTGACGGTGGCATTCTGGGTAATCACACGCGATGTCAGGTTAAGTCTTGCGCGCAGACGCGCCATAGATATCGGCGCAGGCTTCGGCGGAAGGCTTTCAATGAAGGTGTAGAGCGCCTGAGCAGACTCTTTGCGTGCCAGCTCATTGATGGCTTTAAGCTGCAGCAGAACCTTTCTGTCGAACTGATACAGCTCAAAGATCTTGGGATCGGCCTGCAGCGTTACCGTGTCCTTCTTGATGCTGTATTTCGCAGACTGCACCAGGTGCGTCGTGTAGTTCTCTCCGCCCTTGCTGGTAAAAGTCAGGGTGTTAGAGGCAATACGCGTCAGCGAAGCATCCAGACGGCTCCTGAGCTTCGAGGAGAGACGCACTGAGGGTATGCCGCATAGTTTGGCAAATTCAACGAAAGAGAGCGTTACCGTGTCTCCCAGACACTCATGCGTAGCGAATGCACGAATGATCCCGACCCAGGTTTTGAAATCATTATCCATATCCAGGCGGGCACCCAGAATCTTAATGTTGTCATAGCCTTCTGACCTGACCAGGGATAACTGTTTAAGATCCTGGGTCACATCCATGGCGTTCATCTGGTTTTTCTGACTGCGCGCTGTGGATTTTAACGTCGGAACAAATAAACCGAGTCGCATCAATGCTACCGGCTGGACGGTGTTGTTACTGTTGGGGGTAAGAGTAACAACTTCACCTGTACGTTTATCTGTTTCGCTAAACGCATCAGCTATGTTCAGGATATCTGGTTCTTTTCTTGGCATTAGGAAGATCCGTGATGTGAACAGGCGAGAGCCGCTGTTACTCGATACAGTGGATACTATCACTCACTACAGCGGTTAATCTACTTACCATAGTGGTTATTTCTCTCGATATAGTGGTTGTTTTACTCGTTATAGTGGTTATCAACCCGGCTTTAACGTAGTCATACCGTGGCCTGAGGCGGTGCTGGGATCTTTAAGGAACTTAATAAGGATCTTAAATTGATCTGTTATTGGATCTATTCAGTGGATAACCTGAGAAAACTAACTGAAAAAGAGTCGAGCCACCGCCCTCCCCCTTTACTGGATCTCCCTCTTTCATCGCAAGCACTCTGGAAAAAGCCGTCATCTACACATAATCAGGGTTATGCACACCGATTCAGACCACTTACTCGCTATAGTGGTTGTTGAGTACTCGCCAGCGCGGTTGCTTTTCTCGCTATAGTGGTTGTTATACTCGTTATAGTGGTTATTCTTCTCGCTACAGTGGTTACTGACCCCCTTCCAGGCCTTGTGTCACAAGGCTTCAGACGCTGCAGGGATCTGTTAAGGATCTCAATTTGATCTATTGAGGATCGACCAATTGGATCTGGCCTGTGGATAACGGGAATAAAACACACAAAACAAAGAATTAGCTGAGAGTCCCAGTCAGAAGTGATTTTCACCTTCAGTTCTGAATGTGCGGTTTATCAGAAGCACGACTGAGAAGGTCTTTTACTGCTAAAACGATCTAACGCTGAGCATAGGTAAGACTGGAATGTTGCATACACCTATAACCATTAAATCTTTAGGGTTATAAGTTTAAATCAGGCCTCAGAAAATCGGTCAGTGAAAATACAGAAAACTCACCATGATGTTAATCGCCTATCTATTTGATAAATAATGGATTATTTTTTATTTTCATGATGAAAACACCATAAGATTCTTACTTAACGTAATATCTTTGTTTTGTCAGTACTCAGAATCTGTCAGACATACTAAAAAGGCACTTAAAATAACTTTCCCGGAAGAAGTTAATAAGGCACCAGTGAAGGAACAACAGGAAGAACAGGAAGAACAGGAAGAACGACAGTAAGAAAAATGCGTTCGGCATAATAACTTAAACTAATAAATAGGCTTAGCGTGAATGAAGTAATTTCAGGAATGTAAGAATGATATGAAGATGAAAAGATTGTATCGGGAGCTGAATCAAGCACAGTAGAGCGTTAATTCTGACTGTCCGGCATAGCTACATTATGGTGACTTGCCACAATTAATATTGTTCTAAGCCTTGCCGCATTAAGCCTGTTCTCTACTCCTATTCCTACTCCTACTCATGCTCTTAAATCGGCAGTCTTAACTCTTCGATGATTTTGATTCGTGACATCACATAATGATGAAGGGAATTAAATCCCTCTCTTTTCTGGATTAAGCCTTGCAATAAAAAAACCCTATGCGGAAAACGCCTGACATTATGTTGACAGGCAGCAACACAGATTATGAACGATACATAATGACAAGGCATAAAAGGTATAGATTTGGAAGCAGTGATCTTAAGTTAGCAATGATAACGGTAACGATTACTTGCGCACTTTACCGTTATGCCTACTCCTTCAGGTTCAAAAGCACTGTAATAGCTTCTGAGTAAAACTCTACGTCAGCAGTAAATGTTGAGTGAAAGTGCATTAATCCTGGAAATTTTTCACCAGGCTATTTCACGCTTAATTAAATGATTTATAATAACTTTTATTGAATTTTCATGCTGAAAACACCATTAAAAAAACACGAAAACAATTTAACGAGCAAGCTGCAGACTGGCAGATGATTTATCAGAATCGGAATGCACCGCTCCGAATCATTAGTCCTTAAAATATTCGTTTAATGTCGCCATTTTAAGTTATCTGTCTCAACCAGCCTGTAAGACAAAAAAGCAGAGCGATTCACTTTCCAGTGATTCACAAAAGTAATGCTGCTTGCATCTTACCATCGCGGAGAAAAAATCCAGGTTTTTGGCATTTTTCTAAAAAATTGGCAGATATGTGCTTTTTGTGTAGTATGCAAAAAACATTAACGCAGAGGGGCTTATGAAGCGTGATTATGGTGGAGTGCTGGAAATGGCCACACGTGCCAATTCCATGTTACATGGACTGAGTAACCATATTGAGCAGCAGCGTCAGGAATTTAACCAGACCGGTTTTTACCAGACCTTCTCCCGGAATGCTGTCGCCAACATGCCATTGCTGAGTAAGCATGCTGTTGTCGCCGCAATTGGTGATATGGAAGCAGCAGGTTATCAGTTTGGGAAAAAACAGACCGGCAGCACCTCACAATATGCCCTGAATATCCAGAATGTGGTCGACATCTATCAGCATCGTAAAGTACCGAAATATCGTGATCGGCACGATGGCCCCTTTGTCGTATTCGTTGTCAGCCTTAAAGGTGGTGTCTCAAAAACAGTGAGCACAGTCACGCTGGCCCACGGTATGCGTGCACATCCTTCTATGTTACATAATGACCTGCGTATTCTGGTTATCGACCTGGATCCACAGGCATCAAGCACGATGTTCCTGAGCCATACCAACAGTGTCGGTTCAGTTCTGGAGACGGCAGCGCAGGCGATGCTGAACGATCTGGATGCTGACCAGCTTCGTAAGCAATTCATTAAACCTACTGTCATGCCCGGCGTTGATGTGATCCCAGCCTCTATCGACGATGGTTTTGTTGCAAGCGACTGGGAAGAGCTGGTTGCTGAGCATCTGCCAGGCGTTGCGCCTTCGGAAGTACTACGCCGCAACGTGATTGATCGTCTGGCGGGCGACTACGATTTTATCTTCCTTGATACCGGACCTCACCTTGATTCATTCATGCTGAATGCAATTGCGGCCAGTGATGTATTGCTGACGCCGACGCCTCCTGCACAGGTCGATTTCCACTCCACCATGAAGTATCTGACGCGTCTGCCTGAAATGCTGGAGCGTATTGAGTCCGAAGGCATTGAGCCACGGCTTAAAGCCAATATCGGCTTTATGTCCAAAATGACTTCTAAACACGATCACCTGACTTCGCAAAGCTATGCCAGGGAAGTGTTTACTAAATCGATGCTCGACTGCAGCCTGCCGCGACTGGATGGATTTGAACGCTGCGGCGAATCCTTTGATACGGTGATCAGTGCCAATCCCTCCTCTTATCCGGGCAGTGCGGACGCTCTGCGCAAAGCTAAATATGAAGCCGAGCAGTTCTCAAGGGCTGTGTTTGACCGCATTGAATATATCAGGAGTACCCTGTGAGCAAACCTATACAGCGCATCGGGCGCAAGTTTGGTGATTCTGCTATCGCAAACATGATCGACAGCAGCAGCCAGTCGCGCACATTTACGCTGAAGTCGGGCGCGAAGGCCACCTTTGTGCGCCAGCTAATCCTGCATGATGATATTGAGACCAGAACTAGCGTTGACCCAAAAATCAACGGACGTGACCAGAGCACGCTGACGCCGGAATCGCTTCAGGAGATCACCCGTACTATTACGCTGCAGCAATTTTTTCCGGCTATTGGTCGTGTCAACGGTGACCGGATTGAAATCATGGATGGTTCGCGCCGCCGCGCCGCATGCATTCTTTCCGGTGCCAGTCTGGAAGTACTGGTCACCGCTGATGAACTGAGCCTTAGTGATGCGCGTCAGCTGGCTGCGGACATTCAGACAGCAAAAGAGCATAACCTGCGTGAATTAGGCCTGCGCTTTATGCTGATGAACGAAAATGGCATGAGTAAAACAGAGATTGCTAAAGCCGAAGGCATCTCAAACGCAAAGGTCTCACGAGCGTTCCAGGCCGCAGCCGTACCCGCTGAATTTATTGAACTCTTTCCGGTCGTATCAGAGCTGACACTTCAGGATTACCAGCTACTGCTCGATGTCTGGGAAGAGGCGAAAGCGGAAGCGGTTGATGTCACCGCGCTGGTCAGCGATATTAAGCAAACGCTGAAAGCTGATGATTCCCTGCTAAGCGCCAATGCGGATGAGAAGAAGAGCGCGATTCTTAACGGCTTTAAAAGCGCCCGTCGTCAGTTAAAAAAACCTGCACCCGTCAGCAAGACGGTGACGGAAAAGCTGGCTACCTTTACCACAGCTAATACCTATGCGCGTCGTAAAACTAATGATGAGAAGCGCACTGTGCAGTATGAATTCAGCCGTTTGCCAAAAGAGATTGCTGAACAGATTGACGCGTCAATCAGACAGATACTCTCCACATTAAAATAATCCTCTTTACGTTTTTGATACCAGAACCGGCCCCTGTGCCGGTTTTTTAATTCTTTCCTCCACCTGCCTCCCGATTGTGCAATGCGTACCTTATCGCTTCGCCTGATCACGACTTCTGTTAATTACGCATCATTTCCGCAGGGTAATGCTTGAACTCAGCACGGTTTATCGCTATAGCTAAAACGGTTTAGCTATCAGGTTTAATCAGAGGAGTTTTTTATGTCTGTACGCGTATGGTGCCTCGGGGATGCCGTGGTGGATTTGCTTCCCGAAATGCCGGGTCGCCTGATGCAGTGTCCGGGTGGGGCGCCCGCCAATGTCGCCGTTGGAATTGCCCGTCTGCAGGGAAACAGCGCTTTTATCGGACGGGTAGGAGATGATCCCTTTGGTGAGTTTATGCGGCAGACGCTCATTGAAGAGAAGGTTGATACCCGCTACATGATCGCTGATACGCAGCACCGCACTTCAACCGTGGTGGTCGGATTGGATGACCATGGCGAACGTTCCTTTACCTTTATGGTGAGGCCGAGTGCTGACCTGTTTCTTGAGGTGCAAGACCTGCCCGTATTCCGGCACGGGGAGTGGCTGCACTGCTGTTCGATTGCCTTATCAGCTGAACCTTCACGCACGGCGACCCTGACTGCCATGGAGCAGATCCGGGCAGCAGGCGGGCATGTCAGTTTCGATTTAAATCTGCGTCATGACCTCTGGCCCGATCCGGAACTGCTGCATGCGGTGGTGAACGAGGCGCTGAGCCATGCGGACG
Organism: Pantoea sp. PvP021; assembly: GCF_054056055.1. Classification (NCBI taxonomy): domain Bacteria; kingdom Pseudomonadati; phylum Pseudomonadota; class Gammaproteobacteria; order Enterobacterales; family Erwiniaceae; genus Pantoea; species Pantoea sp. PvP021. The sequence goes on from NZ_JBSRXX010000010.1 coordinate 120,932, forward strand.
TGGTTAAACTGTCCGACGAGGAACTCAATTTTCTCTGTCCGGATCAGGAACCGGCTATCACCATGCCGCAGCTGGCAGTGCGATTCAGCATAAAATTATTGCTGGTCACGCGGGGCAGGGAAGGTGTGATCGCCTGCTATCAGGGCCAGCTATACCACTATGCTACTTCGCCAGTGGCCAGCATCGACACCACGGGCGCAGGTGATGCCTTCGTGGCCGGATTACTCTGGGGGCTGGCTAAGTCGGGTCTTCCTGCCGATGAATCGCAGCTGGCCATCTGCCTTACCAGTGCACAACGCTGCGGTGCACTGGCAACCACGGCTAAAGGGGCCATGACAGCACTTCCGCGGCTCCACCAGCTGGACGACCTGCCAGGCTGATTATCTTATTGCCCCTGTTTTGGGAGCTATCTCACAATCACTAAACCGGTTTAGCTATTTTCATTGCGCAGGGAAATTACCCGTGGCTATGATTTGCGCCTAAACCGGTTTAGCAAAAAATCCGGTGATGATAGCCTCTCTTCAGGGACATAAAAAAATGAAAAAAAGCACGTTAGCAGTGAGTCTCTCAACGATATTACTTTCCACATCAGTCTGGGCCGACTCCAGTATGAGCAGCATTGAAGCACGCCTTGCGGCCATGGAGCAGCGACTGCAGGCAGCCGAGCAGCGAGCGAATGCAGCGGAAACCCGCGCACAGGTCGCGGAGAAACAGGCACAGATGGCTGAGAAGCAGGCACAGCAGCTGGCTGCCGTGCAACAACAGACCCAAAACTCCACCGCTGAGGTCGCGCAGCGCACCGCGAAACTGGAACAAAAATCAGCCGATGAAGGTGGCTTCGAGTTCCACGGTTATGCCCGTTCAGGATTGCTGATGAACAGCTCGGCCGCCAAAACTCAGGGTGGCCCGACCGTTACCCCTGCCGGGGAAACCGGCGGTCACGTTGGTCGCCTTGGTAATGAACCGGATACCTACGTTGAGCTCAACCTTGAACATAAACAGACGCTGGACAACGGCGCGACCACCCGTTTCAAAGCGATGCTGGCCGATGGACAGCGCACCTACAACGACTGGACAGCCGCCAGCAGCGATCTCAACCTGCGTCAGGCGTTTGTCGAGCTCGGGCAGCTTCCCACCTTCAGCGGCGCATTCGATAACGCCACGGTCTGGGCCGGTAAGCGTTTTGATCGCGATAACTTTGATATTCACTGGATCGACTCCGATGTGGTGTTCCTTGCCGGTACCGGTGCCGGTATTTACGACATGAAATGGAGCGATCAGGCGCGCAGTAACATTTCCCTTTATGGTCGTACCTTTGGCGACATTGAAAACAATGAAAACACTGCGCAGAACTACATCCTGTCGCTGAATAACTTTGTCGGGCCGGTACAGCTGATGGTCAGCGGTATGCGGGCAAAGGATAACGACGATCGCCGTGACATCGACGGCCTCAGAGTCAAAAGCGATGCGGCAGAAACCGGCGTACATGCGCTGCTTGGCCTGCATAACGACAGCTTTTATGGGCTGAGAGAAGGCACGTCGAAAACTGCACTGCTCTATGGTCATGGACTGGGCGCAGAGGTGAAGTCGATTGGTTCTGATGGCGCACTGTTGCCGGAAGCGGACACCTGGCGTCTGGCGAGTTACGGTATTACCCCGCTGGGCGGTGGCTGGCACATTGCACCTGCTTTACTGGCTCAGCGTAGTGAGGATCGTTACGTCAAAGGTGACAGCTATGACTGGGCGACAGTCAACCTGCGGCTGATTCAGGAAATCACCCAGAACTTTGAGATGCAGTATGAAGGCTCTTATCAGTACATGGATCTGCGTCCTGAAGGCTACAACAACCGTAATGCGGTCAGCGGCAGCTTTACCAAACTCACCGTTGCGCCAACCCTGAAAGCCGGTGATGTCGGTGACTTCCTCAAACGTCCGGAAATTCGTCTCTTTGCAACCTGGATGAACTGGGATCACCGGCTGGATAACTATGCCAGTGACGACGCTTTCGGCAGTAAAGGATTCGATGCCGGTGGCGAATGGAACTTCGGCGTACAGATGGAAACCTGGTTCTGACCGGGCGGCCCCGGATGCCGGGGCCAGAGATCAGGATGGATAAAAACATAACAAGATTGAGGTGTGTATGGACTATGTAAAAATATCGCGGGCATTGCTGCCCCTGCTGGGTGGTAAAGAGAACATCGCCAGCGCTGCTCACTGTGCCACCCGGCTGCGGCTGGTGCTGGCGGATGATGAAAAAGCGGATACGACCGCGATTGGCCGGATTGAAGGCGTTAAAGGCTGCTTCCGCAATGCGGGCCAGCTTCAGGTTATCTTCGGCACCGGCGTGGTGAACAAGGTCTACGCTGCCTTTATCGCCGAGGCGGGCATCAGTGAATCGAGCAAATCTGAGGCCGCTGATATAGCCGCACGTAAGCTCAACCCTTTCCAGCGCATCGCTCGCCTGTTGTCGAACATCTTTGTGCCGATCATTCCGGCGATTGTGGCATCAGGTCTGCTGATGGGCCTGCTGGGGATGGTCAAAACTTACGGCTGGGTCAATCCGGAAAATGCGCTCTATATCATGCTGGATATGTGCAGCTCGGCGGCCTTTATTATCCTGCCGATCCTGATTGGCTTTACGGCTGCCCGCGAGTTTGGTGGTAACCCGTTTCTTGGTGCGACACTGGGCGGCATTCTCACTCATCCGGCGCTGACCAACGCCTGGGGCGTCGCCGCCGGTTTCCACACCATGAACTTCTTCGGCATTGAAGTGGCGATGATTGGCTATCAGGGCACGGTGTTCCCGGTGCTGCTGGCGGTCTGGTTTATGAGCATGCTGGAAAAGCAGCTGCGTCGGGTTATCCCGGATGCGCTGGATCTGATCCTGACCCCGTTCCTGACGGTGATTATCTCCGGCTTTATTGCGCTGCTGATTATCGGTCCGGCGGGTCGTATGCTGGGTGATGGCATCTCCTTTATTCTCAGTACGCTGATTGCGCACGCCGGCTGGCTGGCAGGACTGGTGTTTGGTGGACTCTATTCGGTGATTGTGATTACTGGCGTCCATCACAGCTTTCACGCTATCGAAGCCGGACTGCTGGGCAATCCTTCCATCGGCGTGAACTTCCTGTTGCCTATCTGGGCGATGGCGAACGTGGCTCAGGGCGGTGCCTGTCTGGCCGTATGGTTTAAAACCCGCGATGCGAAGATCAAAGCGATTTCGCTGCCTTCAGCGTTTTCCGCGCTACTGGGGATTACCGAGGCGGCTATCTTTGGTATTAACCTGCGCTTTATGAAACCCTTTATAGCGGGTCTGGTGGGCGGCGCGCTGGGTGGTGCCTGGGTGGTGTCGGTCCATGTTTATATGACTGCGGTCGGGCTGACCGGTCTGCCGGGCATGGCGATTGTCCAGGCGGGCTCTCTGCTCAACTATGTCATCGGCATCGCAATCGCGTTTACCACTGCGTTTGTGATCTCTTACCTGCTTAAATACAAAACGGATTCTGAATAATGGCCTCATCAACACGTCTTGCCGCCATTCTGCAGGCGGTGATGCAGGGTATGCCAAAGGCGCTCAGCGACAGCCACTACCCTGGCTGGCATCTGGCACCGGTAACCGGGCTGCTTAACGATCCCAACGGCTTTATCCATTTCGACGGTGAATATCATCTCTTCTATCAGTGGAACGCCCTGGAGTGCGCGCATCAGCAAAAATGCTGGGGACACTGGCGCTCAGCCGATCTGCTGCACTGGCAGCATCAGCCCATCGCCCTGATGCCGGACGAGGAGTATGACCGCAGCGGTTGTTACTCGGGCAGTGCGGTAGACGATAACGGTGTACTGACGCTGATCTACACCGGCAATGTGAAGTTTGATGATGGTTCACGCACCGCGTGGCAGTGTCTGGCGCAGCAGAACAGCGCGGGCGGTTTCGACAAACTCGGTCCGGTTATCGCCGTACCGGAGGGTTACACCGGCCACGTTCGCGATCCCAAAGTGTGGCGTCATGAAGATCACTGGTACATGGTGCTGGCCGCGCAGAATACCCAGCTGCAGGGCAGGGTGCTGCTGTTGCGTTCTGATAATCTGCGCGAATGGCAGAATCTCGGCGAGATTGCAGGCAGCGAACTGGGCGGGCTGGACGCCGCTGGCTACATGTGGGAGTGCCCGGATATGTTCACCCTCGGCGACAGCACGTATCTGATCTGCTGTCCGCAGGGTTTTGTGCCTGAAGAGAAACGCTACCTGAACAGTCACGCCTGCGCCTGGCTCAGTGGCTCGCTGGATTATCAGCAGCCTGCCTACCTGCATGGCCCGCTGAACGAAATGGATGCCGGGTTTGAATTCTATGCACCACAAACCACGCTGACCGCTGACGGCCGGCGTCTGCTGGTGGGCTGGATGGGAACGCCAGACGGTGAAGAGATGGCCCAGCCAACCGTGGCGCATCACTGGATCCATCAGATGACCTGTCTGCGCGAGCTGAGCTCCCGCAATGGCCGGCTCTGTCAGCAGCCGATTGCAGAACTGCAGGCGCTGCGGGAGAGGGAGCTGCACTATCAGGGCCGCGCCGATGACGCGCCGCCGATCGCCGCGCAGCGGCTGGAGCTTGAGCTGGAGAGCCTGGGCGATATAGAACTCAATTTCGCCGATACGCTGATCCTGACGTGGCAGCAGAATGAACTGCGGCTTGCCCGTCGCAGCCTGGTATCGGGTCAATGGACCTATCGTTACTGGACAGGGGCTGCACGCCGGTTGCAGATCCTGTGTGACCACTCCAGCGTTGAGATCTTCATCAACGACGGGGAAGGGGTGATGAGCAGCCGTTATTTTCCGGACCATCCGGCGATGCTAACCCTGCGCGGTCGCGCAGAACTGCAGGCCCGCTACTGGTCGTTACGTCGCTGCATGGTAGAATAAGCCCTTGTTTCACTAACCGATGCCTTGCCGTGAGAAAAACCAAACGCGTTACCATCAGTGACATCGCCGGGCTGGCTGGGGTTTCTAAAGCCACTGCCAGCCTGGTGCTCAACGGTCGTGGCGAAGAGTTACGGGTGGCGAAGGAGACGCGTGAGCGGGTTCTGACACTGGCCCGTGAACACCATTATCAGCCCAGCATACACGCCCGTATGCTACATGACGCCCGCAGTCATACGCTGGGGCTGGTGGTGCCGGAGATCACCAACCACGGCTTTGCGGCCTTTTCCCATGCGCTGGAAAATCTCTGTCGCGCCGCCGGTCTGCAACTGTTGATCTCCTGCACCGATGAAAATGCCGGTCAGGAGATGGCCGTGGTCAATAACCTGGTGGCGCGTCAGGTCGACGGGTTGATTGTCGCCTCCAGTATGCTGAGCGACAGCGACTATGTCAGCCTCAGCGAACAGCTGCCGGTGCTGCTGTTTGACCGCCACATGAACAATACCAGGCTGCCCTGGGTCATCACCGACTCTGTGACGCCCACCGCTGAGCTGGTCGAAAAGCTGGCGCGCACCTGTCCGGAGGAGATCTACTTTCTTGGCGGACAGTCTGACCTCTCCCCGACCCAGGATCGTCTGGCGGGATTCAAAGAGGGACTGATGCGGGCGGGTGTGACGCTGCGGCCGGAGTGGATAATTCAGGGTAACTACCATCCCGGCAGTGGCTATGAGATGTTTGCCGCGCTCTGTCGCAGGCTGGGACGCCCCCCTAAAGCGATGTTCACCGCCGCCTGCGGTCTGCTGGAGGGAGTACTGCGCTACATGAGCGAGCATAACCTGCTGACCAGCGACATCCGCATTGCCAGTTTCGACGATCACTATCTCTATGATTCACTCTCCATTCCGATCGACACGGTTGAGCAGAATGTCCCGGCACTGGCGCAGGCCTGCTTTTCTATGCTGACCACGATGATCGCTGGTGAGGATCCCGCTGACAGTCAGCTTATCCTGCCCGCCACGCTGCGGCTGCGCGGTTAACCGCCGGGCGTTGCAGTGCTTTACCATTCGACCGGCAGGGCGCTGACGCCGCGCAGATTAGCTCTGTGGTTGCGGCGAACGCCAGCGGCCACGGGCCGCATCTCTGGCAATCGGGTCAGTAATACTTCCAGCGCCACCTCCATTTCTGCCAGTGCCAGCCGGTAGCCCATACAGTGATGTATACCGCCACCGAATGCCAGACAGCGCCCCTCATGCCGCCGGATATTCAGCCGTTCCGGAGAGGTAAATACCAGCGGGTCGTGATTGGCTGCACCAAGGCTAAGGAAGAAGCGGGTTCCGGGCGGGATGAGCTCTCCTGCCAGCTCAATCTCTTCCAGAGTCGTGCGGTAAAGCATCTGGACCGAACTGTCGTAGCGCAGACATTCCTCTATGGCATCGGGTATCAGCGCATGATTCTGTTTCAGGCTCGCAAGTTCCTGCGGATGAGCATGCAGGGCCAGAATGGTGTTGCACAGCATGTTTGACGTTGTCTCATGACCGGCAAGAAACAGCAGTATCACATTGGCGATGATCTCATCGTGATCCAGCTGGTCGCCGTCACTGTCGCTGCGCAGAAAAAGTGACACCAGATCGCTGGCGGTGCTGTCACGACGGGAGACGATCACGGCACTGAAGTAATTTTCCAGCACGGCAAAAGCTTCAGCGGCTTTCAGCAAATCTGGCTGACTGATTTGAGGATCGAAAACCCTGACCAGCGCAGAGGTAAGGCGACCCAGTTCTGGTGCATCAGATTCTGAGACATCCAGCATCCGGCAGATAATGCGCACCGGTAGCGGAAAAGCGAATGCCTGAGCCAGATCGCAGGCACGACGCCCTTCCAGTTCATCAACCAGTTCATTGGCTATCGTCAGCGCCATCTCCCGAAGAGATTTAATCTCCCGGCCGCTGAACGCCTTCATAACCAGTCCTCTTAACCGGTTATGATCGGGTGGGTTCAGCACCAGAAACATTCTGCTGATACCCTGAAACAGCGGCAGTCCGGCTGCATCATCACCAAATCTTACTCTGACACTTTCCATATAATTTTTACCGACCCGCCGGTCGTTCAGCAGGGCGTCCACTACCGCGTGACTGCCGCTGATGATGATCTTATCTCCGGCAGGGATAAGCGGTCCTTGCTGATGCAGTTTTCGATAAAGGGGAAAGGGATTGTCAGAGTAGTCGGGGTCCATGAGTTCATGAAGCTGCATAGCGTTCTCCGCTGATAGAGGATTAGTGCTGGCGCTGAATGCGGGAGAGGGAAGCGAACAGGCTGTTTTTATCACTTTCACTGAGGTGAGGTGCCGTGAGGTGTGACATCAGAAATTCTTTGTCCTCCTGCGAGAAGGCGCCAGTCATCAGCCGCTGGCTGATCGCCGTCAGGAGCTGGGTATCCAGCTGTTGTATCTGCTGTCTGGTCTCGGCCAGATCCCTGACAGGAACAGCGCTGTCTGGTGATGAGAGCCAGTCAGCCCGATAGCGATACTGGATCGCCTTGCTGGCGTTCATCAAAGCGTGAACAAACGGCTCCACGGAGTGGGGTTCAAGCCCGGCCTGTTGTGCGTTTTGCAGCATGTTATCCAGCACCACCTGTTCCCGTGGCAGATCCTCAATAGGTAAATGATGCAGTGCTTTATAACCCGCCACCGCTTTCATCACCTGCATCCGTTCGTTGAGCGAGGTAGAAAGCGCCCCAAGAGAGACGGATGAGACTGTACCTGCAAAAACGTTACTGCACATAAACAGTGAAGAGAAAAAAATTGCCACAAAGTGAGTCATTTGCTTGCTCCATAAATGAAAACTGGCACTAATTTATGCATGAAAAAATAACTATGTGTGATTATTTTGTTTTCAAAATGTGAATCACAAGGCGGGTCAGTGAAATGAGAACAGGTCATTAATTTTAAAGTTATTTTTTATCTTTATGGTCATTAAAAATTCACATTAATTTGCAATGCTGGCGGGTTGATTGGATATGACGTTTGAATGGATTCCCCCCTGATGCAGGTGGCGTTGCGCCATTTACGTCATCTCTGTGATGCCAGAATGAGTTTACGAGGCATGCCGGGTAGTGCGCACAGGAAAGCGCCATGCCGATCAGGGTTCAGGTATAATATGTTCCGCGAGTGTGGCCGTTTTTTAGCAGCAAAACGAGGTAGGTATGTCTGTATCCGAAGCTACTACCGGTGGTAAAAGTGTCGCGGCGTTAGTTGAGAGCCTGGAAAAACAGGCGGCAAAACGTTCAGACGCGAACTGGCATGAAGGTCTGAAAAGCAGCACCAAAATCGCACTGGAAAAAATTAATGGTGCGTTTGCTGCAAAATGGATCAGCGCAGACGAGAGCCTGAGCCTTAAGCAGCGCGTTTACAGTGTGCAGGATAAGTTGATTGAGCTGGCTTTATGGTGATTTAAATTGCCTGTCGGCCGGCTCGTAAATCGGCAGGGGTAAAAAACTGATATTTCAGCACGCAGCGTCGCCCGGCATTTTGCGCGCTGCGCAGTGAAGGGGTGTTACCGGGCAGAATGGTACCGGTCAGCAGTGCCTTCTCACCATAATGATGATGAAGCTGCTGCAGCAAACGCTGCTGAGCGCGCGCGGCGAGTCCACGGCCCTGATAAGCGGGCATAATCACCTCATCCATAATCTGAAACCCCTCAATAAAGGTCAGTCGCCGGGGGACACAAATCATCAGCCCTGCCACTATGCCCTGCCAGATAATCAGAAACACATGTCCCGCGGCGATATCCTCCCGTAATTCCTGCCTGCTGGTTGCCAGTAACTGATCGCGCAGATGCGGCAGCGTGTGCCAGCTGGCACGATAGGCGCGGTTAATCGCCGTGATACAGGCGGGATAATCTTTCCGGCAGGCTGTCACCAGTGAAATATCTTCGTCGACAGGAACAGAGAGTGAAGCCAGGTCGCTGAGGAAAAGCAGTTGATCTGTTATACCGATGTCAGGATAAGTCGCAGGCAACAGGATGCGCAGCTTCAGAGGTTTCAGCGGCTGCCATGCCTGCATAATGGCGCTAGCGACCCTGTAATCGATGATGCCGTCACGCGCAACAACCTCAATAAAGGGCTGTGCAGGATCGCCACCCAGATAGCGCGGCCCGGTGAGATAACGCTGGCCGTTTATCGTCAGTTCTCGCTGCAAAAAGGCGTGCTGGGGCAGACCGGTTTCACGCCATGGAAAGGCGGCAGAAAAATGGTGATCGTGGCATCGTGTCTGCTGCTGCGCCAGCCAGCTGGCAAGCCAGTCGCTGAGACGTTCAGATGAGACAGGAACAGTACGGTAGAGCGACACCATATAATCCAGCATAAGATTCCTTATTGCCCGCCGTCAGTGATCTCCTGCCTCGCTCCGCGATACATCTGTACCGTTACCGGATTGCAGATGAGGCTGATGAGAGTGTAAACGATGTGCTCTGTTTATGACCATCTCAACCTCTCAGCCAGCACCATTACATCCCCTCTGCATGACGGCTCTGGACCTGCCAGACGGTGCAATGCTGACAATGTGAGCAGGTATACGTCATCTTCTGCGATCGCTTATCGTCGCCACCCTCTGAGCTGCATTAAACATGGGTTACGATCTATTCGGGTCTGGCTGGATTTCGTATACATGGTCAAATTAATTGATGAAATAAGGCAGGGTTGCCCAAAAATTTAAATGGGAAATAGATGCGAAATTTTTACGTAAATAATACGGAATCAGATAATCGGCAGCCGATAAATGGATTATGATAAAGAGGCTTTTCAATAATTATAAAATGTTCGATCTTTTTAACACCCGGGGGTTACATGGTTCATATTGATTTATGCACCCAGGAGGGCGTGATGAAAGCTTATGCTTTTCAGACGCCGATGCAGGCAATGACCCTGCTGGAAAAAATTAAAAATGATGAATTTCAGTGGTTTAATCTGGAGTGGGAAGGGCGCCGCTATACCTGTCCGCATCATTTTATTAAAAGGCTCAGCAGCCGCTCTTATATTAAATCGTTCTGGCGTTAAATTCGCTTAAAAGATAAGGCTGATGCACAATTACTTATTATTGATGCAGGTTTTATTTAACTGTTCTACGCATATTTTTAACGTAATGATAAACGGGGCAGAGCCTGCCCCGTTATTTTCAGCGACCATATGGCGTTGTTATCACGGTCAGCGGTAATAATAGTGCGTCATCTGCACAGATACCGGCCTGCTCAGTATCATTATTACCGCTTAATCATTTTCTGCTGTTGCTTATCAGGGCTATCGAAACGCTAAACAATCCTTTATGCAGGGCTGGACGGTTGTGTGCTGCGCCCGGCAATGCGCCGTGATCCTGTGTAAATCATCTTCTGTTCGGCCCTTGACGTGAAACGTCTACTGTTACACTCAGATGACACTTAATCCGGATCCCGACTGCAATGCCCCATGAAAAAATGCGCCTTCGCTCGCTGCTGACTTTGCTTTCCATCGGGGGCGTCATTCTGACCTCCGGTCTGCTGCTGAGTGCGCTGCTGCTCTTTCAGAAGGCCAACATCGAAGACAGTCTGCTTGAGGGGAACATTGCCTATGCCCGCAAGCTGGCTGATACCACCGATCGTTACCTGGCGACAGCACAACGTGAACTGGCCTGGAGTGCGTCGCAGATCAATGAGCTTAGCGATATTAAACGACTGGAAGGAGAGAGCGATCGCCTGCGAATGCAGTCGGGCTTTTTCAACTCGGTGGTGGTGGTAAATCATGATGCCATTATTGCAGCAACCTCACCTGATAGTCTGAATCTCATTGGCGTGAAGCTGCACTCACTTGCCAGCCTGCAGGCCATAGCGACCCAAAAGCCTTTTATCTCTGCTCCTTTTACCTCTGCGGCCGGTAACTATGTGGTGTTTTTATCACAACCTCTGTTCAGCGAAGATGGCCGCTATCTGGGCTACATTGGCGGGACTATTTATCTCAAGAAACAGAGCATGCTGAGCGAAATCCTGAGCCAGCATTTCTATTCCAATGGTTCAACGGTCAGCGTGGTCAGCAATGAAGGGCTGATTATTTTCAGTCATGACGCAGCGCGCGTCGGAACAAAGATGCTGCTGAGTCTGGCACTGCAGAAACGGCTCGCCACGACAGAAAGCGGGCATTTCACGCTGGAGAGTGAGGGACAGCACTATCTGACTGGCTATGGCACACTGCATAAAACCGGCTGGAACGTTTTTATTACCGGCACCTCTGAAACGGTCAGGCATATTCTGATGCGCACGGCAGAAAGCGCCGTCTGGTTCGTTCTGGGCATTATTGCCGTAACAGCGGCCATTATTGCCTTTATGGCCGGTCGAATCGCCTCTCCACTGGAAAAGCTGGCGGACAGAGTGCGCGATGGCGGCAGCGAAGCCCAGGCGGAATCTCTCGCCACGGTCAAAACCTGGTATTACGAGGCTGATCGGCTCAAAGAAGCCGTGCAGGCGCATCGGCACGCCGTTGCGGGTCATCTTGCCGCGCTAAACGATGAAGCGATGACCGATCCGCTGACCGGGCTCTGCAACCGACGCGGATTTTCGGCGCTGGCGGCGCAGTCAGACAGTGAGCATGAACAGTGTGCCATCGCCATTGATATTGACCATTTTAAGAAGATAAACGACTGGTACGGGCATGACGCGGGCGATGCGGTTCTGGTGAGCCTGGCAGCGTTGCTGCGTCAGGCTTGTCGTACCGGCGATATCGTCAGCCGGTTTGGCGGCGAGGAGTTTATTCTGCTGCTGCCGCATACCACGCTGGCTGATGCCGTCCGCACCGCGGAGCGCATCCGTGAGACCGTCAGCGCCACCACCTTTCCGTTTGCCGGAACGATGACCATCTCAGCCGGGGTGGCTTTGCGGAGCGATCAGGATAGCGATCGCGACTCTCTGCTGCGGCGTGCCGATGAAGCGCTTTACGAAGCAAAAGCCGCCGGGCGTAATACCGTCATCATTGCCGGAGCTGAGGAGTTCAGCGCGTCTGATTCGGCCGGGTAAGATTCCGGGGTGTGTGGGACAGGCTCAGCACTTACTGCGTAATCGCCAGCCGAGCCACTCATCCAGTGCCGCTTCCGGCAGCGGCCTGGAGTAGAAAAAGCCCTGTGCCTGGTCGCAGCCAAACTCGGTCAGCGCCGTAACGGTTTCCGCATTCTCCACGCCCTCAGCCAGCACCATATAATCGAGATCTTTAAGCATCGCAATAATACTGCGGGCGATGACGCGCGATGCGGTGTCAGATGAAATTTCGCTGATCAGTGAACGGTCCAGCTTGATCACATCCAGCGGAATGCGCCGCAGATAACTGATGTTGCTGTAGCCGGTACCAAAGTCATCCAGTGAAATACCGAATCCACGAAGTTTCAGCATCTCAAGCCCCCGCATTGCGGTCGCGCTCTCCAGAATCCGTTCCGTCTCCAGACACTCAATGCCCAGCAGCGAAACCGGGAGCTTCGCCCTGATCATCTGCTCTTCCAGCTCGTCGGCAAAACCGTCACGTGAAAAATCGCTGCTGCTGACGTTAATGGTGATGGGCAACTGAATATAGCTGTTGCGCAGCCGGGAGAGCCGGGCGATTGCGTGCTCTGTCACCCAGGTGGTCAGTTCACTGAGCAGCTCGGTTTGCACGGCAAAGGGTAAAAACTGTGCAGGAGACAGTTCGCCGCGCTGCGGATGCTGCCAGCGGATCAGGGCCTCCAGGCCAATTGGCTTGCCGCTGTGCAGACAGATTTTAGGCTGATACGCCAGCCATAACCCCTTATCCTGGCGTATCGCGATGGCCAGGTCATGCATCAGGGTGAAGTCCTGCGTATGGCGCGTATCAGTGGCCTCGCTGAAAGGCATCGAGGCGACGTCGCGTGTGATGGCCTCGTGCAGCGCGCTGACCGCACGCCGCAGGATCTCCTGGGCAGGCATCTCCCCGGTATTGAAACTCGCCTCACCGGTGTGGGTCATCAGTGCAACCGACAGCCCATCGCCGAGATCCGCGCTGATCCCGGCCAGCTTGTTTGCCACCCAGTTGGCAGTGAGTCTGCTCTCCTGACGTGTCAGCAGGGCAAAGCGCCCGGTGGCTACGGTGTAGAGCATCTCTCCTGGCGCAGGCCTCAGGCGCAGCGGCAGCAGTGTCGCCACATCTTTCAACAGGCTTTCAACTGGTCCCATGCCCATTGAGCGCGCAAGCTCGTAGGCGCGCGGCATATCGATACAGTCAATCAGCACCAGCCGCCGTGGCGTGGTGTCACCGGAGGCGGCAAGAAACTGCAGGTCGCGAATCAGACGCTGGCGGTTGGGCAGACCGGTTACCGGGTCGGCAAAGCCAGCCGAGTACCAGGCCTCAAGAAATGACATCACCAGTGCCGCCAGCATCTTCAGCATGGCGACCTGATCCGCATTAAAGGGATGAGGCGCGGTGTCAGTCACGCACAGCGTACCCAGTATCAGACCTGTGCTGCTTTTAAGCGGTACGCCGGCATAAAAGCGAATAAAAGGCGCGCCAACAATCAGCGGATGCTCAGCAAAGCGGGTATCCAGCAACGTATCGGGTACTACCACGGTGCTGTCACTGTCCACTGCATGCCGGCAGAGCGAGTCCTGCCGGGAGGATTGAGTGAGTGTGAAATTTTGCGCAGCCTTAACATGCTGCATCTCATCATCCAGTACGGAGATAAAGCTGCCGGGTATACCGAGTGCCTGGCTGGCCAGACGGACGAACTGTCGCAACACATCGTCACGACTTTCGTCGTTACTGCGCAGCGCGTGCAGGGTTCGCGTACGGCAATCGTCGCCGTCGCTGAGACTCATAAGCATGGATTCCTCCGCACCGGCTGATTACGGCGCGAAATTAAACAGAAAAATTGAAGGGTATGATGTCATGACTACAGGCAAATTCTGCAAAAAGAAAGAGTCATGACCATTTATTTTTTATCACACTGCACGGCATTGCTGGTCAGAATAGCAAATCACTTTTCTTTAACGAAATATTTTAGTAATCACGATTCTATTATTTTGTCGTTAAAAACTTTTAATTTCTTAAATATCCTGCCAGTATACAGAGTATAAACATAGTGCACTATATAATAATGCACTAAAGTAGATGACATAACTTATTTTTTATTTAATTTTAACTACACCAATGACAACATCGGGGAAACCTCATGAATTCACTCAGGCATTTCACTATCCGCCGCGTTGTGCTGTGGATGATGATCGTCTCACTGGGCATCGTCGTGCTGGCCGGTGGCTACAGCAGCCAGGTCGTGCGCGATATCTTTCGTCAAACCGATCGTTCAGCCGTTCTGACGCAGCAGCTGAGCTTTCTGGCGCACAGCGCTATCGTCATGCAGAGCGGTACGCCAGCCGATCAAAACGCGCTCGTCGCCTCAACCCCGGCCGATGCTGACTGGGATAACGTCCGCGCGGCACTTACGACAACCCCCTCAGAATACGCAACGGTTGCCCGTGCGCAGCTGGACAAGGTGACGCAGCAGCTGGCCCGGAATCAGGCACCCCTGAAGGCTGACCGGCATCGGCTTGAGGGCGTCTTGCTGGCAGCACTGCTGGCGGCAGTGGCGTTGCTGCTGTTTTGCGACCGCTATCTGGTCGTCCATCTGGTGCGTCCGGTAGGTAAAATTCGCGGTCATTTAAAAATTATTGCCGATGGCGATCTGACGCGCGAACCGGAAGATCTGGGGCGCAACTGTGTCGGGCAACTGGTGCCGCTGGTCAAAGAGATGCAGCACAGTCTGTTGCAGACGGTCAGCGCTATCCGAGACAACGCAGCCATTCTTCATCGTGAAGCGGGGGACATCGCAGCGGGTAACGCCGATCTCTCCGACCGGACATCCACTCAGGCTGCTGCGCTGGAGCAGACCGCAGCCAGCATGGAGGAGATTACCGTCACCGTGCGTCACAATGCAGAGAATGCCCGTGAGGCACGTGAACTGGCTGCCAGCACCACGGATACGACTCAGCAGGGCGTGGAACTGGTTCAGTTGGTATCGGCAGCCATCACCAGCATCGCTCAGGGATCAGAAAAAATCCGGCAGTTCACCACCACTATTAATGGTATTGCGTTTCAGACCAACATTCTGGCGTTAAACGCCGCTGTAGAAGCCGCCCGTGCGGGTGAACAGGGCCGCGGCTTCGCGGTAGTCGCCAGTGAGGTACGCTCACTGGCACAGCGAAGTGCTGCTGCCTCTAAAGAGATCGAAGAGCTGATTGCCGATACCGTGGCACGCGTTGACGATGGCCGGCGGGCGGCTGAGAGCGCAGGAACCACCATGGAGGCCGTGCTGCGCGGCGTCGGCGGCGTGAATGAACTGATCGGACAGATTGCGCTGGCTTCGGATGAACAGAGCAAAGGGATTGCCCAGGTCACGGTCGCCGTTGCAGAACTTGACCGCGTAACGCAGCAGAATGCGACGCTGGTTCAGCAGGTTTCGGCGACGGCAGGCAGTCTCAGTGGACAGACTGAAAAGCTGGGCAGCGTGATTACGCGCTTTACCCTGCCGCATCGCCCTCTTGCCGTAGAGCCTAAACGCGTCACGCCTGCTGAAAAAGGCGGCTGGGCAACGTTTGCGCGGGCATAGCCTGAACGTATTTTTTCTGAACTGTAGATAATGTCTGTCCGGCACGGAATAACGATTAATATTCACTCTTTTTAAAAGAGGGATGAAACGGTCATTTTTTGTGACTGTGATTGACGTTGATCATCATTCGATCAACGTCACCATTCAGAATGGCAATTACTATTCTCAGCGGTGCAAAAATTATCCGGGCAGCGATTTAAATATAATTCAGGTTATTTTCTCTGTTTTTACTGGTGCGTTACGCTTTCCTGATAAGTGTAAAACGCCGGGCTGTTAAAACTTAACTCAAATTTATGTTTTGGCCGCAGGCGTGTACTTCCGCCCGGCCATCTCGCCGGGGCACCGTATGCGGAGCGTTTATATGGGAAATCAGATTTTACAGCGGCCTGTCGCCGTCCAGCACAACGTGCGTGAGCTGCGCCTTGCGGCCGGTCTCTCTCAGGAGATTGCAGCCGAGCGTTTCGATCTTAGCCAGCGTGTCTGGCAGACGAAAGAAGCATCGAAAAATCCTGCGCTGCTCAGTCAGGGAGAGTATGAACTGCTGATGCTGCTCGCCGGAGAGCATCCGCACTATCAACTGGTACCAAAGCTGAAAAAGTAAGGCGTTCATCCTCTGTTTTCTCTTAAGTAAAGTCATGTCGGGCCGATATAGAGAGCTAAGCGAGGCGCATTACCGCCTGTCTGATCTGCTCTGGCCAGATAATCCTGGGCGGTCCGCCGCACTCTCTCTGGCAGGCATAACGTGTTAACTGATGCCTCGCTG
The DNA here is from genome assembly GCF_054056055.1 of Pantoea sp. PvP021. Classification (NCBI taxonomy): domain Bacteria; kingdom Pseudomonadati; phylum Pseudomonadota; class Gammaproteobacteria; order Enterobacterales; family Erwiniaceae; genus Pantoea; species Pantoea sp. PvP021. Next base: position 137,230 of record NZ_JBSRXX010000010.1, read on the forward strand.
TCTGCGGTGTCAGCTTTATCGGACTCAGCGCGGCAACCTGTTGCTGCCGGGTTTACTGACGGGCCTTTCTTCCGGCAACGGATCGGCAGCGAACTCTGCGCGTTCTGTCTGATTGAACGTGTCCTCTTTATACTGTGTCAGGCCAGCCACAGCAGATAACATCAGAGGAGAGTTACGCTGAAACGTCCAGTTTATCATGATGCCGAGGCGGCTCGCCTCGACGCACTTAAGCAGTATCATCTGATGGATTCACCGCCGACCGATGCGCTGGATCGCCTCACTACGCTTGCCGCGCGGCTGTTTCGGGTGCCGGTCGCTTTTGTCTCGCTTATCGACGAAAAGCGGCAGTTCTTCGCCTCCCGGTACGGTTTAAATATTTCAGGTACGGCACGCAACGTCGCCTTCTGCCACCATACGCTGGCGCAGGGCGATATCCTCTGCGTGCCCGATACGCTGAAAGATCCGCGCTTCCGCGACAGTCCGCTGGTTCACGGCTACCCCTTTATCCGCTTTTACGCGGGAATCCCGCTCTCGACCCCTGATGGGCATCATATTGGCACGGTCTGCCTGACCGACAGCCATCCTCGTGAGCCGTTAACTGCAGAGGATCGAAAGCATCTGAACGATATTGCTGCACTGGTGATGGATCGCATGGAGATGCATCGTCTGGAGTTATTGCGCTACACCAGCCAGCAGCGACTCGAGGCGATCTCATCCACTTCGCCTGACGCCATTGTCTGCACCGACCTTCGGCGTGGCATAACCTTCTGGAACCCGGCCGCCACCGCGCTGTTCGGCTACAGCGCAGAGGAGATGCGCGGCCAGTATATCAGTGAGCTGATCCCTGCTCGCTGTCAGACTGACTACCGTAATGAACTGGTCCGGATTACCTCTGACGAAGCAGCTATCTCGCACCCACGCTCTTTGCAGATATGGGGTGTCACGCGTGAAGGTCGTGAATTTCCGGCAGAGGTCTCTTTTTCGGGCTGGCGTGAAGAGGGCGAACGGCTGGTGGGCATGATCATCCGCGATGTCACGGCCCGCTATGAGAGTGAGGCGCGGCTCTGTGAGCTGGCCTCACTGGATATGCTGACACGTCTCGCCAGCCGCAGCGCGTTTATGGATCAGGTCGGCCAGCTGACCAGGGCGGGCGTCCCCTATACGTTACTGATGACCGATCTCGATGGTTTTAAAGAGGTTAACGATACGCTGGGGCATGCTGCAGGCGATGCGTTGTTGTGCCACGTTGCCGAACAGATTCGTGCGGTCTGCGCCAGTGCCGTGACGGCTGCGCGCCTGGGTGGTGATGAATTTGTGATCCTGTTAGCAGGCGGCAGCGCAGAGGCGGCGATCACGGCGGAGAAACTGATTGCGGCCGTTCAGACGCCGTTCCGCTATCACGACTCACCGGTGGTGGTCGGTGCCAGCACCGGCATCGCCTCCTATCCGGAGCACGGCAGGGATCCCTCTTCGGTGATGTCCGCCGCTGATCTGGCGCTCTATCGCGCCAAAGCGTCGGGTAAAGGCTGCAGCATGCTGTTTATGCCCGCGTTTCGTGAAGCGGAGCAGCAGCGGCGCCGTTTTGAGCGCGAACTGGAAACGGCGGTGCGGCAGCAGCAGTTCACTCTTTACTATCAGCCCCGCTACGACGTTGAAAGCGGAAAGCTTATTGGCTGCGAGACGCTGGTGCGCTGGCAGCATCCGACGCGCGGGCTGCTGTTGCCGGCTGAATTTATCGGCATGCTGGTTAAAAGTCCGCTTTCAGTCACGCTGGGTGAATGGATCATCCGCAGTGCTCTGGCACAGGTCCGGCAGTGGCAGGTTCGCTCTCCTCAGCTTCGCGTCAGCATTAACCTGTTTCCGCGCCAGCTGGCAGGGAACAGCCTGGAGACGGTGATACGTGAGAGTGCCGGAGGCGATGCCGGTTTTGTTGAGCTGGAAGTGGATGAGCCACTGCTGGCCGTGCTGATGCAGGATATGCCGGTCCAGGTTGACGCCGTACGCCGAACGGGAGCCTCGTTCGTTATCGATCATTACGGGCGTACGCTGGGGGCGATTAACCTGCTGCGCTATAGCGTTGTGACGGGTTTTAAAATCGATAAGTCGATGACGCACGAGCTGGGTTCCAGCATGCGGGTGCGTATGATGTTCCGGGCCATTACCGCGCTCGGCAAAAGCCTGGGGATTCGGGTGGCCGCCGAAGGGGTGGAAGATAAAGAGCAGATCGCTTTTGTTACGGCCGCCGGATGCGACATTATGCAGGGCAATGGCCTGTGCCAGCCACTGACGCCGGCGGACTTTGAGGCGATGCTGTGCGGAGAGGAGCACTGTGCGCCCGCTATCGCTATCGCTATCGCCAGCGGTTATGACGTTACGCCACGCTAATCGGTCTGATTGTGGCGAACGGAGCGGAGGATGCCCGACGCTGATGGTCTGCGCCTCAGGGTGAGTGTGCGGGCTGATATTCCTGTTTCAGCAAGCCGAAGATCCAGTCATCCTGCCACTGGCCGTTGAGGAAAAAGTTCTGCCGCAACGTCCCCTCCTGCACAAAGCCCGCTGAAATCAGGGTCCGGCGTGAGGCCGCATTGCCTGCCGTCACCGTCGCGATCAGTTTGCGGTAATTCTGCTGTTCAAAGCAGAAGGTGATAATGGCATGCAGAGACTCGCTGCCGTAGCCTTTGCCCTGCGCATCTGCGGCCAGAATAAAGCCAAACTCCGCAATACCCTCTCCACGATCGATAAACCCGCAAAAGCCAGCCGGAGCACCGGATGTTTTTTCTCCGATAACCAGACAGAGCCAGTGCCTGCAGCCCTTGTACCAGGCGGGCAGGCGGACATCAAATGAGTGGGTTCTGATCTCTTCAGCGCTGCGCGGATCGCTGATGTACTGCATCACCGATCTATCCTGACTGACTGCCAGATAGAAGGGCCAGTCTTCCTGCCGAAGTGACCGATAAGTCAGGCGTGGCGAGGTGACTTTCAGCGGTATTTCAGCCGGTACTTTAGCTGGCTCTTCAGTTGTCATCATGCAACTCCCTGTGGATCGGATCTCTGTGGCGATGGCGCAAAATAACACAGAGTGGCTGACTGGCGGGACGCGCTTTTGCCGCTCTGCGAGGTATCCCGCAATCCCGACGCTATTTCACCAGCTCCTGCTCTCGTGCATTGTCCAGCTCCCGCTTGCCACATTTGCTCTTATCGCTGCGCTGTCAGGCCTTCTGCCCACTTCATTGCTACGCTTTTAGCCAGATGGCTGAAAATTGATCCTGATGAGAGTAATCCCCATGGAATTGAAAACGTTTGAAACTGGAGCCTGGGCTGCGCTGCAGGAATCTGCAACCGATCCACAGGGTGGATTTCGTTATCTGATGCTCTGTACGGTCGATGCTCTGCTACAACCTCAGGCGCGCACCGTGGTTCTGCGCAAGTGTGCCGACGACCGCAGGATGCTGACATTTCATACGGATGTTCGCAGCCCGAAGTGGCAGGAGATGGCGGCGAATCCGCAGGTCACCGTGGTGGGATATTGCCATCAGCGTCGCCTGCAGTTACGGCTGGCAGGGCGGGTTGCGTGTTATGCGGCGGGAAGTGATGTTGCCCGGGCAGCCTGGCGTGCGTTACCGCAGCACACGCGGCAGACTTACATCGGCGGACCTCCGGGGGAAGCACGGACAACGGCTAACGAGACGTCTGATGCGACGGCAGCGGAAACCGGGGAATCCCGTTTTGGCGTGGTGATTTTGCAGGCCAGTGTGCTGGACGCCTATCAGCTTCATCGAAACGAAAATCAGCGCGCCCTGTTTCGCTATTCGGCTAACGGCGAGTTGCAGGAAAGCGAATGGCTCAACCCCTGACCCGATATGCCTGATTCACTTCGGGTCGGGTTAACGCCTGATTGATCCTCTTTTTGCGTATGCGATAAAAGAGATTTCACTGTCTGCCGCTTCGTTAGCTGATTTTTATCTGCCGCACCGCTTAATCGATTTTAGCACCACGTTATCTTCTTATAATGGCTTTTTTTTGCTTTTTCCTGTCTTTTGGCATTGTTTGTGCCAGGCTTTAACTAACCGAAAAGCAGTGACTTATGCTCAAGGTAAAGAAAAGTACAAATGATCGCTCTGTATCACAGGCAGGTTAAACATGAACAATCAACCTCCTGAAAAACCAGGGTCAGAGGGTAGCGACCAGGTGATAAGCCTGGCGGAGGAAACCGTTGAGGTCTCAAAACAGCGGGTCATCGACGGTCATGTCAGGGTTACCCGACAGGTCACTGAGCATCAGCAGAAGATTGCGCTGATGCTCCGGCACCAGACGGCGGAAATAGAACGCATTCCTAAATCGGAACGGCTGGCTGAGATGCCGGAGATCCGTGAAGAAAATGGCGTTCTGATCATTCCTGTCGTTGAAGAGGAAGTCGAGATCGTTCGTCATCTGGTGCTGAAAGAGGAGTGGCATATCCGCAAAGTTGTCAGTGAAGAAGCGACAGAACAGGTTGTTTCCCTGCGCAAACAGCATGCTCACCTGACCCGAACACCCTATTCAGAGCCGTCCGAATCCATCACCGAGGAACACAACATGGCGCGTGAAACAATCGTAACAATGTTCAGCAATATCTCACTGGCAGAGGGTGCAAAGCGTAACCTGATCAAGGCCGGGTTCCTGGATGATGACATTGATATCATCTCCGGTGATCGTTTGCGTACCGAAGGTCAGGAGGCCCGTCACCCTGGCTTCTGGCAACGCCTGTTCGGCAATACGCTGGAGGAGGATCAGGCCGAAGTGTATGAAGACGCGATGCGAACCGGCGGAGTAGTGCTGTCGCTGCGGGCCGATGAAGATGAGTTACCTCGCGCCCTGGGCATCCTTGATGCACATGAAGAACTTACCGAGCGCAGTGCGGCGCTGCCCGATGATTACGCGCCCGGTTACGCGACCAGTGATGGTCTGACTGCACCTGCCAGTGGAACGCTTCAGGATAATGCCGCCGTCGATCCGCTCTCTACCGATCCTGCCCATCGTGGCGCTGCCCGTACTGCCCTGACCGGTGACGAAAGTGACGAGGATGTACTGCGTCTGGCCGAGGAGCGACTGGAAGTGGGTAAACGTCTGGTCAGTGAAGGTTCAACCCGCGTTCGTCGCTACACTGTCACCGATCAGGTCTCAGAAAATGTCTCGCTGCATGAGCAGCACGCCGCAATCTTCCGTCGTCCGGTGAATGAATCAGGTTCACCCACCCATGTTGACTGGTCTGAAAAAACTGTCGAAGTGGAAGAGACGCATGAGCAGCCCGTGATTAATAAGACCGCGGAGATCATTGAAGAGGTGGTGTTACGCAAAGAGACAAGCGATCGGGTTGAAACTATCAACGATTCGGTACGCCGTCAGGAAGTGGATATTGACCATGTCAGTACAGATCCTCTCGGCGCAGATCGGCTGACCGGGAATCGTACTGTGGCCGATCCGTTGCTTGAAAGCACGCGTCAGGCCCGCGCTGACCACGACACCCGTCCGGTAACGCCAGGCAGCGAGCCAGCGCATAAAGAGGGTTTCGCGGAAAAGGCCGGTGATAAAATCGCGGAAGCGAAAGAGAAAGTCGAAGACAAGTTTAAAAAGCCGTAATGCCGGATCGGTGATTGTCGCCTTCTATGCCTGAAAACCCGTCGCAGACGGGTTTTTTTCATAAATCACACTGAAATTCTGTAGGCAATTTAATGGCATCACTTAGACCTGACACCCGTTGACGGAGAATGGCCACATTGAAAGTTGTATAGAGCTCTCGTCTTAAGTGTGTGTACGTTATTCGTGACCTGCCCCTAGTATTAGATACAACGATCAGTTAGTAATGTCGGTTTGTTTATCTTCTGATTTTCCATTTCTCCAGCCTGCTGCAAATTCAGACGGCGTCTGGTAATTCAGCGATGAATGAGGTCTGGACTCGTTATAGTCCTGCCGCCAGTCATTAATGATTTTCCGGGCATGAACAATATCGCTGAACCAGTGTTCATTCAGGCATTCATCGCGAAAGCGTCCGTTAAAACTCTCAATAAATCCGTTCTGTGTCGGTTTACCGGGCTGAATAAGCCGCAGCTCCACGCAATGCTCAAAGGCCCATTGGTCAAGTGCTCTACAGTTAAACTCCGGCCCCTGGTCAGTTCTTATCGTAGCCGGATATCCGCGAAACAGCGCAATACTGTCCAGAATATGCGTGACCTGCACGCCTGAAATCCCAAAGGCAACAGTGACAGTCAGGCATTCCTTTGTGAAGTCATCGACGCAGTTAAGGCACTTGATCCTGCGACCGGTGGCCAGTTCATCCATGACGAAATCCATTGACCAGGTCAGATTGGGCGCATCCGGGCGAAGCAGCGTAAGCCGCTCAGTCGCCAGACCCTTACGACGTCGTCTGCGCTTCACACTCAGGCCGTTAAGGTGATAAATGCGGTATACCCGCTTGTGGTTGACGTGAAGGCCCTCACGACGCAATAACTGCCAGATCCGCCGGTAACCAAAGCGACGGCGTTCAGGTGCCAGCTCTGTGATGCGTAGAGATAGCTGCGCGTCAGCAGCCGGACGCTGAGCTGAATAACGGCAGGTTGCAAGAGACAGACCTGCCAGCCTGCAGGCACGACGTTGCGACAGACCCGTTGCATCACATATGACTTCCACGGCTTCCCGCTTCTGGTCTGTCGTCAGAACTTTCGACCCAAAGCCACCTGAAGCGCCTCCTTATCCAGCATGGCTTCGGCGAGCAGCTTCTTAAGGCGGACGTTCTCCTCTTCAAGTAACTTAAGCCGCTTTACCTCAGGGACTTCCATGCCGCCAAACTTCTTGCGCCAGGTGTAGAAAGTAGCGTCTGAAATAGCATACTTACGGCAGAGTTCCCGTGCAGAAACCCCGGCTTCGGCCTCGCGGAGGATACTGATGATCTGTTCGTAGGAAAACGCTTCTTCATGGGGATGCCCTCATGTGGCTTATGAAGACATTACTAACATCGGGGTGTACTAATCAACGGGGAGCAGGTCATATCAGTCATAGCACCATCGCCTGGCACGGGCTGACTCGATTACCATCCCGATAGTAAGAGGGATGGCCTCGCGCGGGTTTTTTGGATAGTAGAGGCTGAAAGTCACCAGATCAGAATCCATTCCAAACGCATCGAAGACGTTCTGAAGGCATTCCGCAGCGTCCTCCGGGTCAAGCTTCATGTCCTGATTAAGCGACATCTCTGGCGTGAGTGTTTTTTTCCGGAACGTAAGCAGCGATCGGCCGTTCCACGGCTCAATGAGTGCCATTACGCGTGCCTGTGTGTCATCTACCATAACTTATCCTCCCCGCGAGCGATGGCATTGTACAGTCTGACCGAATTGAAACTGATATCGGCAACGTCTCTTGCCAGAATCACCCAGCCCACGACGGGTATCGCCCGACCAACAAAGGTGCTGAGCTTATGCGTAAAAAGAATACGCGCGGTCCGGGGCGGGTATCCCCCTACGATGGTGGGGAGCTGTATGCCGAAAGGAAACTTGGCGTTAGGGAATACTCTGCGTGCTGCCCGTGAGGCATAGGAGGTACCTTTGAGAGCATCGCGCGGTTTGGTGCGGGTAGTCAGGACATTACGTCCAGACAGGATGGCCACGATCGCTCCGAAGTCATCAATGCCCAGCTGTTCAGCGACTTCTTCACAGAAAATCATGAAAAAGAGCTCACCAGCGGTGAGGTTCGGTCTACCTGCGTAGAAATAGGTGTTATTGAGTTCTTCAGTCGTATCCACTGCCAGCTCCCACAAGTTCACTTCATTCATCATCCTGATGCTTCTTAAACAATACCTCGCGCGTTCATGCTTGACAACCTGATGGTCTGGGACAGGATAATAAAAAACGGTAATTTCACCTCATCTCCCTGAAGGCATTCGCGGCATCATTTCAGAAATGGGCATGGTTTCGCTATCCTTATGAATTAAATGATTTTTTTATGCCGTCAGCACGCTGAATAACGGGAGCGGGACGGCACCAGGCACTCTGGAGTGCATACCTGGCCATAGAGAGATAAAGGTTATAGAAAGGTTCGTGGGGTATTAAACATTTCCCATTCTTTATATCCATACCTTACATAGACCTGCATTTATCGATACCACCGGAATCTACATTAGAGTCACATAAGCAATTCGCTAGTGACAGCTTTGGCTTGTTTAAGTTTTCTCCAGGGTTTTCTTAAGAGATAAGAAGGCTTCCTGTACATGCTGGTTACCAGTCTGTGCTGCCACGAAGCGATGAACCCCCCTCGCGTTGTGCAGACCGCGATCCCTGACTACCCTTGCTGTTGTTTCTATCCCCAAACGGGCCGGATAGCCTGAACGCCGGATTAGCATCTGCAATTTTTAGTCATTAACGGCAGGCGATTGTGAATCTGCCGTGCATTATCAATCAGGGAAATCATGACAGAACAACGCAACGCCGATCATTACCTCGCTGATGAGCACATTGATCCTTATATCTCGGTACAGGGTGCAAGAACACATAATCTCAAAGATGTTTCGCTGCGATTTCCCCGCAACGCCATGGTGGTGTTCACCGGGGTTTCAGGCTCCGGTAAATCGTCCCTCGCCTTTGATACTCTCTATGCGGAAGCCCAGCGCCGGTTTATCGAATCGGTGTCGCCACATGCCCGTCGTCTGATCGATCAGGCTGCTGCACCGGATGTGGATAATATTGACGGACTTCCACCCACGGTGGCGCTTCAGCAGAGCCGGGCTGGCGCGCAGGAGCGTTCAACGGTGGGCAGCCTCACCCGAATTTCTGTCACGCTGCGCCTGCTGTTTTCCCGTGCGGGCGTAAGGCCTGAAGGCGTTCCCTTTATGACCGCCGATTATTTCTCGCCTAACAATCCTGAAGGTGCCTGTCCGCATTGCCAGGGACTGGGAAGAGTGCACACCGTTAAAACCGAGTCGATGGTGCCGGATAGCTCACTGAGCATCCGCCAGGGAGCTATCGCTTCCTGGCCCAGAGGCTGGCATAACAAAAATCTGCGCAGCATCCTTGAGACGCTCGGCTACGATGTTGATGCGCCCTGGAATACGCTTTCAGCCCGTGATCAGCAGTGGATACTGCTGACTGACGAACAGCCATCGGTGCCAATTTTTGTCGGTCTGAATGCTGAGCAGCGCGAAAACGCGCTGGCGGCGGGCGAAGAGCCGGCTTATACCGGCACGTACACCAGTGCAGCAAAAATCGTGCTGCAGAGTTATTCGGGTGGCAGCGAGACGACGAAGAAACGGCTGGCGCGCTTTGTGACGGTCACTCCCTGTTCTGAATGCCACGGTAAAAGGCTAAACCGGGATGCGCTGTCCGTGACCTTTGCCGGTCATGACATTGCCAGCCTGAGTGAGCTGTCGGTCTCTGAGCTCGCTGAACTGCTGAAGCCTTATGCACGTGGCGCATCGCCGGACCTGCCGGCAGAGGCGGCACTGCGTGAGGCGGTCATCCGGATGGCGTCGGATATCTGTATGCGGCTTGAGCAGCTGGAAACGCTGGGTCTGGGTCATCTGGCGCCGGGACGCCGTACCACCGTACTCTCATCCGGCGAGCTGCAGCGCGTGCGTCTGGCCACTCAGCTGATATCGCGGCTGTTTGGCGTGCTTTATGTGCTGGATGAGCCGTCAGCCGGGCTGCATCCCGATGATGTCAAATCGCTGCTAGCATCCCTGAAGAACCTGGTGCGTGCCGGTAATTCGCTGGTGGTCGTCGAACATAATATTGACCTCATCGCCGAGGCGGACTGGCTCATTGAGGTCGGCCCCGGCCCGGGAACGCATGGCGGCGAGATCGTCTATAACGGCGAACCAGCAGGGCTTGAAGAAGTCAGTGCGTCACCCACCTCGGGCTATCTTTTCTCACGAAACTATACCGGGCTGCGCCAGCGCCGGCCCGCAGAGAGCTGGCTCTGCTTTGAACAGGTCTATTGCAACAATATTGCCGGAGTGGATATCGCCATCCCACTGGGGAGAATGACGGCCGTCACTGGCGTGTCCGGCTCCGGAAAATCGACGCTGCTGAATCGCGTGCTTCCGGAAATGCTCGGACGTTTTGACAAAACGCCTGACATCGAGGAGGGCGAGGAAGAGGATCTGGTGCCGGACGTTAAAGGTCAGGTTGTCAGCGGAAGTGACGCCATCGGCCGATTGGTCAGAATCGATCAGCGTCCTATCGGCCGGACACCACGCTCAAATCTGGCCACTTACACCGGATTTTTCGATATCGTCCGCAGGCTGTTTGCAGACACCGACGCGGCGAAAGCCAAAGGCTTCAGCGCCAGCCGGTTTTCCTTTAATCTGCCAGCCGGACGCTGTCCTGCCTGTGAAGGGCAGGGACAGATTTCGATTGAGCTGCTCTTCATGCCGAGCGCTACCGCAACCTGTTCCGTCTGCGCGGGAAGCCGTTATAACCCCGAAACGCTGGAGGTAAAGTGGAACAACCTGACGATAGCGGATGTGCTTGATCTGACCGTGGACGACGCCACTGAGGTGTTTCATGGGCATGACGGGATCCAGCGTTCGCTTAAGGCACTAACGTCGCTGGGGCTGGGATATCTGACGCTGGGTCAGCCCGCCACTGAACTCTCTGGCGGCGAGTGCCAGCGTATCAAGCTTGCCTGGGAGCTGCAGCGGGTCCAGCGTACGCCCACGCTTTATCTGCTTGATGAACCTTCAACAGGATTGCACCCGTCTGACATGGATAAGCTGCTGGTAGTGCTGGATGAACTGGTAAAGCGTGGTCATACCGTAATTATGGCGGAACACAACATGCGCATAGTGGCAGAGGCGGACTGGGTGATTGATCTGGGTCCCGGCTCGGGTCTTAAAGGAGGAAGGGTTGTCTCCTCCGGCTCACCGGAAGAGGTCAGCGCATCTGCAGAGAGTCTGACTGCGCCCTGGCTTTCCGCACAGCTGAAAAAGAGGGCGGGCGATCCGGATTGCGGTGGATGATTACGCCGCTGAAACTGGTGCATTGTAAGGGCTCAGGCGCAAGCTCCTGAGCCCGTCAGTAATGATAACGGCATGAGGCAATCAATAGAGCATCCCCGCTGACAGCGTACACCAGCCGATGTTCTGCCGTGATTCTGCGTGACCAGAAACCTGCAAGATTATGCTTTAACGGCTCGGGTTTTCCTTTGCCTTCAAAAGGCGTCCTGCTGGCATCTTTGAGCAGCTCGTTTATCTTTTTAACGGTTTTTTTATCGGCATCCTGCCAGTAGAGATAATCTTCCCAGGCTTCTGCGGACCAGGTTAGTTTCACTCAATAATATCCCTGTCAGTCCCGTTACCGCTTTGCAGGCTTTCGATAGAATCCATCAACCTGCGCGCATTTTTAGGTGACCGCAGCAGGTATGCCGTCTCTTCCAGTGAGTTATATTCCTCAAGCGACATCAGCACGCAGGATTCACCGTTCTGGCGAGTGATCAATACCGGCGCTTTATCTTCAACTGTCTGAACCATAGTGGCAGACAGATTCTGTCGGGCTTCGCTGTAACTGATTGCTCTCATAGTACCTCCGTAGTAAGTAATACAAATCATTGTACAATGATAAGCTATGACAAGGAAGCTTAAGTGAGAAGACTGGATATGAAATCGCGAAAGCGACAAAGTAACAGGCGCCTGACAAACCATAACCCTGAGTTTTCATCCGGTCACCATGCTGCTCGAATCAGTGAATACGGGTATTTTCTCATCAGCGCAGCGGCGCATTAACCTGTAACGCATCCAGCTCACGGGCGTCGTGACTGCAAAAAAAGGTGATTTCGCCGCCGCGCTGGCAGGAGAGCTCACGCAGTCGCTGCTGATTGTGTCGTCTGGCCACGTTATCCATGCCCATCATCCACTGGTAAAAGCGCAGTCCCGGCGTGCAGTGTCGCGTCTGCTGCCGCATTTCGCCGCGGTAAAACCAGGCATCGCCGCCGTGCAGCAGCCAGCCATCGGGTTGCTGAATCGCGATACCCGCGTGACCCGGCGTATGGCCCGCCAGCGGCACCAGCAAAATCTCCGGCGGTAAGTCACGCAGGCGATTAACCGCCTCAAAACCAAACCACTTTTCTCCCTGCGGCTGATAGGTCTCCCAGTTGCTGATCCCACCCCATTGTCCGGGCCGGTAACGTTCCCGTGACAGCCAGCTATGACGCTGATGCGCGGTATCAACCTCCTGCTGCAACAGATGGATTCGCGCCTGCGGAAAATCGGTCAGTCCGCCAGCATGATCAAAGTCGAGATGGGTCAGAATAATATGCCGCACATCCTCAGCCCGGAAACCCAGTGACGTAAACTGTGACAGTGCGGTCAGTTCATCGCGGCGCTGAATATTGTTTAATGCGCGGAAAAAGCCGGACAGGCGGCTGCCGGGCGCATGGATATCCTGACGACCAAAGCCGGTATCCACCAGCACCAGCCCGTCGCGATCCGTCTCAATCAACAGACAGTGACAGACCAGATGTGCTTTCAGGCCTTTACTGAATCCATCATAGAACGCGCCGCCCAGCGGACACATACAGCCACAGTTAAGGTGGTGAATTTTCATCGGGCCTCCATAGGGGCAATGGGGATATCTCTGAGAGGCTACGGCCTGTCCGGCGCGTAGCACATCAGCCTGGCTATAGAGTGTAGAGAGGGATGACGCAGTAGGCGGAGCGGTGAAGCGGATAACCGGGAAAAATTGCCGGTTATCCGCCATAAAGCAGAGGATTATCAGGTGTGGAACAGCGGGAAAGCACCGGTCAGCAGACCGCCCGCCATCAGCACCAGACTGACCAGAATCCCCCACTTTATTGCAAAGCGCTGGTGGTCGCCGATGTCGACTTTCGCCAGACCCACCAGCAGGTAGACTGACGGCACCAGCGGACTCAGCAGGTGGAATGGCTGGCCGACAATAGAAGCGCGGGCAATCTCTTCTGCGGTAATGCCGTAGCTGGCCGCCGTCTGGGCGATAACCGGCAGAATGCCGAAGTAAAAGGCATCATTCGACATAAAGAAGGTAAACGGCAGACTGACCAACGCGGTGAACACCGCCAGGAAAGGGCCGAAGCTGGGCGGGATCACAGCCAGCAGGCTCTTCGCCATGGCGTCAACCATGCCGGTGCCGGAGAGGATGCCGGTGAAAATACCGGCGGCAAAAATTAATGCGGTCACCGCCAGCACGTTACCGGCATGGGAGCTGATGCGGGCTTTCTGCTCCTCCAGCGTGGGATAGTTGAGCATCACCGCTATCGCAAACGCCAGCATAAACAGGATCTGAATCGGCATTAAACCAATCACCAGCAGCACCAGCAGCACGGTGGTCAGGATAAAGTTAGGCCAGAACATTTTCGGACGGCGATTGGCTGCGCACTCTTCGGCATCGCCCAGCCCCAGCTCAATGTTGTCGAGATGATGATCTTTCATGGTCATCACGCCAAGACGCTTACGCTCACGCAGGCCAAACAGCACCGCCATTGCCACCAGGCTGGCACAGGCCAGCAGCATGGCTGGCAGCATCGGAATAAAGATATCGAGGGCGTCAATGCGCAGTGCCGCCGCGGCACGGGCTGTCGGGCCACCCCAAGGGGAGAGGTTCATGATGCCGCTGGCAAGGTTCACCAGGCAGGTCATCATCAGCACGTTCATGCCCAGCCGGTGATAGAGCGGCAGGAATGCGGCAATGGCAATCATGTAAGTGGTAGAGCTGTCACCATCCAGAGAAACCAGCAGCGTTAGTACCGCCGTTCCGACCAGCACTTTCAGGGGGTCACCGCGCACCATCCGAAGAATAAAGCGCACCAGTGGGTCAAACAATCCGGCATCGATCATCAGACCGAAATAGAGAATGGAGAAGGTCAGCATCACGCCGGTAGGGGCCAGCTTTTTGACGCCGTCCAGCATCATGGCACCCAGACCTGCGTAAAAACCGCCAATCAGCGCAAATATGGTTGGTATCAGGATCAGCGCAATCAAGGCTGACATGCGTTTGGTCATGATCAGATACATGAAGCAAACAACCATGGAAAAACCCAGTATCGTCAGCAAATTAACAGCCCTCGCAATGGCGGAAAAGTAATGAAAAAGTTACATACCGGCAGGAAAATTCAGGTAATTACTTAGCGTGGTAATGATTAACCTGTTGTTTTAATTAACCCTGCATTCAAAGATGATAATAAATAGTTGTCAGTATTTAGCATTTCTTTAACAAAGAAGGGTGATCATGATCATCTTTAAACGGTTCTTAAACGAGATTGTGTGACTGAGATCAAAGGGTGTCGAAGTGTAACCGGGGTTTCGGGCCAGCTGGGGGCTGAATCAGGCGGGTAGTAGAGTGGTGGAGAAACAGGGTAACCGGCTGAGCCTTGATGCTCAGCCGGTTAACGTTATTAGCTGCCTAACAGCTGAATAATCATTTCAGGGGTTTTATTCGCCATTTTGCTGACGGCAGTCTGACCCTGCTGAATAATCTGGCTGCGTGCCAGCTGGCTTGCTTCTTCAGCATAGTCCGCATCCTGTATGCGGCTGCGAGCCGCTGAGGTATCCACACCCTGCTGCGATAACACATTACGGTTGGACTCGTAACGGTTGATCTTTGCGCCATAGATCGACTGATAACCGCTGATCTTCTCGAGCGCGCTATCCAGTGCCTTCATGGTGGTTGAGATATCGCCCTCTGTAAGCAGCGTTGTGTTGTTCAGCCCCAGCGTTTTGGTATCCGATGGCGTTGCCGGAATAGTATCCGACTGGATCGGCTGACCGTAATCGGCGCTGGTGACCACCTCCATAGGTTCGCTCTTCTTCGGCGGCGTCGCAGGCACACCTTTGGGTTCCGGCAGATTTCCCCAGGTCAGATTACCGGTGAAGGAGCCATTGCCCACCACCACCACAATCAAATCCTCGCTGACGGTATCCAGCGTGATGCGCTCAAGCCGGTTACTGGTGATGGTGCCGTTGTTGAAATCGCCGCTGGCGACATCCTCATAGCGATCGCCGTCACCGCTGTAAGTGATGTTCATGCCGTTGTAGGTGCTGCTGTTACTGCCCGCCAGCGTCCAGCTCGGGCCGCCCTCCAGCAACTGGGAGCTGTCATAAGCCGCACCGCTGGCAAATCCGTTACTGCTGGTCAGCAGGCGACTATCCGCGGTAGCCGAATTAGTGATGCTTTTGCTGGCCCAGGTGTAATCAGGCGCACTGCCGTCCAGTGGTGTACCGACCAGGTGTTTACCGTCGCGGGTAAAGAGCTGGAGATCGTCATCCATACCCAGTGAGTCGATGGTGATGCTTATCGCCGTCGAGCCTGCCGGGATATAGGCCAGCGGGATCACGCCAGAGGTAAAGGAGTAATTCTTGCCCGGCACCGGAAACTTCGTGTTGATAGGGTCAACGTTACCCAGTTTCGCAGGGGGAAGATCGGGATTATTCGTCGCCAGCGGATAGCGGCCAAAAATCTCGGTGTGGTCTGCCACTTCATTGATGCCTGCCATAATCTGCTGATACTGGCCGTTGATGCTCTGTCGATCGGCGTCCGACAGCGTGCCGTTAGCGGCCTGGACCGACAGGGTGCGCGCCTGGATCAGCAGATCGACGATGCTGCCAAGGCCGCCACTGGCGGTCTGGGAATAGCTGATGGCGTCATTGAGGCCACGCGCTACCACCGCATCGGCATTAATATTGGCCGTCATGCGGTTGGCAATCGCCTGACCTGCCGCATCATCTTTGGCACTGTTAATTCTCATCCCTGATGATAACCGTTCAACCGTTCGTCCCAGAACAGAGTCAGTGCTGTACCGCGTTTTGTTCGTAATCGCGGCGGTTTCGTTATGGTTGATCGTTAACATGGTCGCTTCGAACAGGGAGAGGAGTCTCTGTTTTATCGGCAGGGTGATAAGCAGCTTTAATCTCTGTGGCGACAAAAAGGCAGGAAATACGGGGGCAGACGGGCAAGAGGCTGATGGTTAACCGCTTTTCAGATAAAAAAAATTAACGGTTCAACCCGGTCAGGAAAAACGCCTGCCACGCGATGACGCAGCAGGCGAACGAAGATCAGTTAAACACCATGCCGCCATCAATCAACAGCGACTGACCGGTCATGTAATCGGAGTCAGGACTGGCCAGGTAGGCGACGCAGGCAGCCACATCTTCCGGTTCAGAAAGACGTCCCAGCGTAATGCGTTTCGCAAATTCCTCGGTGCCGTAGCCGGCGGGTTTGCCGGCTGCTTCAGAGATCTGCCGGTCAATCTCTTCCCACATCGGTGTTCTGACAATGCCAGGGCAGAAGGCATTAACCGTGATGCCGGCAGGTGCCAGATCGCGCGCAGCGGTCTGCGTCAGCCCGCGCACGGCAAACTTACTGGAGCTGTAAACCGCCAGCTCCGGATTACCGACATGACCCGCTTGAGAACAGGCGTTGATGATTTTGCCGCCGTGACCTTCTGCAGCAAACGCTTTAATCGCGGCCTGCATGCCCCAGATCACCCCTTTGACATTGACGTTGTAGACCTTGTCGACCACCGCTTCGGTGATCTCAGCAATCGGCGTGGAGGGCGCAATACCGGCATTATTGACGATGACGTCAAAGCCGCCCAGCGTGCGGCGCGCCTCTTCTACCGCTTCCATCACCTGATCACGCTGCGAGACATCGACTTTCAGCGCAATCGCTTTGCCACCCTGCTGGTTGATCTTCTCCGCGACCTGGCGTGCGGTCTCCTGATTAAAATCGGCTACTGCAACCGCCAGTCCATCTTTCGCCAGACGCAGGGCGATCGCTTCACCAATGCCCTGGCCTGCGCCGGTCACAAATGCCACTCTGTTTTTCATCATGATTTCCTTTTTGAGAAATTAAAGAAGCTGGCTCAGATGCAGCTGACCCATCAGCAGCGGGTTGTCGGTGTAATCGACCGGCACCGCGACCACGGCGGGCCCCTGAACATCCATCGCTTTACGCAGCGTCGGCTCCAGCTCTGCCGCACTGGTCACCGCAAAGCCCGCTGCCCCAAACGCTTCGGCATAGGCTTTGAAATCGACCGGCCCAAAATTGACGCCCGAGACGCGGTGATATTTTTTCTCTTCCTGCATCGCCACCATGTTGTAGGCGTTATCGACCCAGACGATGTGCAGAATGTTGGCTTTTAAGCGGACGGCAGTTTCCAGCTCCATGCTGGATTGCAGGAAACCACCATCGCCGGAAACTGAAACCACTTTGCGCTGCGGCTCGACCAGCCAGGCACCAATCGCCCACGGCAGGGCCACACCCATCGTCTGCTGACCGTTGGAGATCATGATCTGACGGGCGCGGAAGCTGTAGAGGTAGCGGGCGATCCAGATGTGGAAGCTGCCCATATCGACGGTAAGGCTGACGTCACTGTTAATAATGTCCTGCATGGCGCGGACAATGCGCAGCGGATGCAGAGCAAACTGATTGAGGCTGGCACCCTGCATCGCCAGCAATTTGCGCTGCTGCTGACGATCCTCAAGGATGGTGGCGGCTTCCGGGGTCAGCTGGAGTGGGGCAGTGATACGCGCGGCGAGTTTACGCACCGTGGCGGCGATATCACCCACCAGTTCTGCATCCGGCAGATAGCGGTTGTCGGTCTCAGCGGGTATTACGTCGATATGAATCAGGGTGGCGTTACCGCTGTTCCACATCGCCGGTTCATATTCCACCGGGCTGTAGCCGATGGTGACGATCAGGTCAGCCTGTTGCAGCAGCCTGTCGCCCGCCTGGTTGTTAAACAGCCCGACGCGCCCGGCGAAGCGTGAGAAGTGATCCTGTCTGACCGCTCCTGCTGCCTGATAGGTGCTGGTAACCGGAATGTGACTGCGTGTCAGCAGCTCATGAATCGCTTCGCTGTTCTCTGTCTGGCTCGCCATTAATCCCAACAGGATGACCGGATTTTTAGCCCCGGCGATAGCTTCGCTGACGGCGTCGATCATTGAGTCAGGTGCGGCGCCCAGTACAGGGCGGCCTTTGCTGCTCAACGCTTTGCCGGTAACCGGCTGATCGACAATATCCTGTGGCAGGCTGATAAAGGCACCGCCGCCCCGGCCATGTTCGGCGTGGCGAAACGCATTCGACAGGCATTCAGAAAGTGCAGCGGGGTCGGTGACCTCAACCGCATATTTAGTGATTGGGCGAAACATTGAAACCGTGTCCATGCTCTGATGAACCTGCTTGGCGCTGTCGGAGCGCTTCACCTGACCGCCGATAGCCACCACCGGATCGCCTTCGCTGGTGGCGGTGGCCATGCCGGTGATCAGGTTGGAGCAGCCCGGCCCGGAGGTGACCAGCGCCACGCCCGCATTGCCGGTAAGGCGGCCCACTGCGGCGGCCATAAATGCAGCGTTAGCTTCGTGGCGAACCGGGATGGTCTGGATGGAGGAATCCAGCAGTGAGTCGAAGACTTTATCAATTTTTGCGCCAGGAATGCCAAAGACGTGGCGGACGCCCTGTGCCTCAAGTTGCGCCACCACCAGGTCAGCGCCACAGGTCCAGAGTGTGGTATCGGTTGGAGTTTTCATCGTCATTCCTCTGATTAGCTTTCTACCGCACGAATCGCGGCGTCAAGATTGGCGGGGTTCAGGTCGGCATTGAGAAAATCGCTGTCCTGTGGCAAATCCACGACCAGCTTGCTGATGGCACCAAAGGTCAGGGTGCCCTGTTCCAGCGCATAGTCGAGAATGTGGCCGCCGCCTTCGCGGTCGTCGGTAATAAAATGCTCGTGATAGCCCGCAACGTTAATGCCCTGCATATATTGCGGTGTACGGAATCCGATCAGTTCGCCCGCGCGCTGGCTGAAGGCAAAGGTCGGCTGATCGCCCAGCACTTCCGGCATTGAGCGATAGGGACGACACTGGCATGGCACGGTGCGGGTCTCGACGCGACTGAAACGACCGCTGATGCGCAGCGCGCAGAACTGGTTATCGGAGGTGATTTCGTTGTCGATCACCTGATGGATCGCCTCACGCGACATCGGCCGGTCAAATTCATACAGATGCTGCGGTTTAAAAAAGGTCATCACGGCGAACGGAGTTTTCTGCGCCGGATCGGCCGGGTGCGCGCTGCCGTCGGCGTGCAGCTGATAGACCTTGCTATCAAACGCGATCATTTCGCCATCCAGCCGGTTAAAGGTACCCAGGCCGAAATCCCCTTTACGCAGCAGGTCGGCAATACGGACATTGCCGTCGTAAACGCCGCTCAGCAGCGCACTCATTAAAGAGGTCTGATAGATAACGCTTTCTGGTGCATCCTGTGAAAGCGTCAGGACAGTATGTTTTAGTTGATCCTCACAGGAACAATCAGTTACACAATTGCTCATTTGATGCCTCATCGATTAACCGTTAAGCCGTGTTAACCTAATGGTGAACCGATTCAGTCGGTGGGTCCAATAGCGAAACCTGTTAACTTTGAGACGTTTTTGATATGGAACTTCGCCATCTGCGTTATTTTGTTGCCGTAGCCGAGACGCTTCACTTCACTCGTGCCGCCGAGATACTGGGCATATCGCAGCCGCCGCTGAGTCAGCAGATACTGCGGCTGGAGCAGGAAATTGGCACACCGTTGCTGAAGCGCCTGACGCGCGGAGTGGAACTCACCGAAGCGGGCGAAGCGTTTCTGGCGGATGCCCGGCAGATTGTGCAACTGGCCGATCAGGCGCTGGAGAACGCACGCGGTATTGCGCGCGGGATCAGTGGTCAGCTGTCGCTGGGCTTTGCCAGCTCGGTGGCGTTTAATCCACGCATCTTCACCCTGATCCGCCAGTTTAAAGAACGTTATCCGGCGATGGAGCTGCTGACCCGCGAAGAGAATATGTCTTTGCTGATGCAGGATTTACAGGAAGGATTGCTGGATGCCGCTTTTATCCGGCTGCCGTGTGAAAGCAGCAAGGCGTTTAATCTGCGTGTCATCTCCACCGAAAAGATGCTGATTGCGCTGCCGCGCTGCCATCCCCTCAGCGGCACACCCACCGTGGCACTATCCGCGCTGGCGGAAGAAACCCTGGTGATCTTCCCGCGCGACGTCTCGCCCAGCCTGTATGAGTTGATTGTCACTGCCTGTCTGCGGGCGGGCTTTTCGCGCCACACTTTTCAGCAGGCTCCACAGATCACTACGTCGCTGGGCATGGTGGCGGCGGGCTGCGGGATTGCGCTGGTGCCGGAGTCGATGCGCTGCGTCGATAACCCCGGGGTCAGCTTCTGCGATATCGAAAACAACACGCTATTTACCGACGTTGCCTTTGCCTGGCGTCGGCTTCACCCGTCAAAAGCAGTACTGCACCTGCTGGCGCTGCTGGCAGAACAGCCTGCGGCACCAGGCGAAGCGGGTTGATAAGCGCCAGCTATTGAACTGAAAACAATAACCAACTGGCGGCCAGGGACCGGGATGCCAATAATCGGTGCATGACTACATACCGCGTAAGAGTCGGGTTTCACAACCCGTCAGCCCTGACATTCAGGCAACTGGATGAAATTCTGGAGCCGCAGCGATTCTGGAGAACAGATTCGGCGGGCGGCCAGTTCCGCTATTTCATGGAGTATGAGTACCAGTCTGACGTGCGCGATCTCTGCTCGGTCTGCTCGCTGGCCTACAGTCAGGCCTGCAAAGTCAGAAAGTGCCCGCTGATTCTGGTCGAGGTGATGAACTGATCCTTTCCGGCGATCCCGCCGTTCTCAGCACGGGATCGCCGGGTGTTGTTTTAACGTGAGCCGCGCTGCATCAACAGACTTAACGCGGCGGGCAGCACCGTGAGCGTTACCAGCGTACCGCTGATCAGACCGCCAATAATCGCCAGTGCCATGGGCCCCCAGAAAACCTGATGGGCGATGGGGATCATGCCGAGTATTGCCGCACAGGCGGTCAGCAGAATGGGACGTGCACGGTGATGGGCAGCCTGCCGGATTGCCTCACCCGCGGACAGTCCGGCCCGGCTATTCGCATCGACTTCACTGATCATGATCACCGCGTTGCGGATGATGATCCCCGCCAGGGCAATAATCCCCAGCAGTGCCACGAACCCCAGCGGTGTGCCAGCCGACAGCATCGCGGATACGATGCCGGGCAGGCCAAACGGTGCCATGCTCAGCGCCAGCAGCATGCCGGAGAAGCGTTGCAGCTGAATCATCAGCAAGACCAGCATGACGCAGATCGTCACCGGCAGCAGAGCAAACACTGAACCGTTGCCTTTATCCGATTCGGCTGCCACGCCACCTTCTTCAATACCGTATCCGGCCGGCAGCGAGGCGCGCAGGTCGGCGACGGCTGGTGCGAGCTGCTGCGAGACCTGTTCAGCCCGCTGACCGGGCGCAATATCGGTCTGTACGGTGATGTAAGCCAGCCGCTGACGTCGCCATATTACCGGGTCATCCACTCCCCAGTTCAGCGTTGCTACCTGTCGCAATGGGATTTTCTGTCCGCTGGCATTGGTGATCATCAATCCTGCCAGTGTGTCAGTGTCCTGCCGCTCCGGGTCATTGCTGCGCAGCACGACGTCGATCAGACGGTTACGATCGCGCAGGGTGGTCACCACGCTGCCGGACATCAGAGTATTCAGTGCGGTGGCTATCGTTTCGGAAGAGAGTCCGGCTGCGCGGGCTGCGGTCTGGTTCACCGCCAGCGTCATGACCCGTTCTGGCTCTCCGGCGGTAAGATTGACCTCGCGAGTCAGCGGTGAGCGGGCGATCAGCGCCGCCAGCCGATCGGCCGCCTGCCGCACCCTGGCATTATCCGGGCCGGTGATGCGATATTTCAGCGGCCAGCCGATCGGTGGCCCCAGCTCCAGCGGCGATACCCGGGTAGTGATATCACTGAAATCCACCGCCAGCTTCTGCTCCAGCCTGCTGCGCAGCCGATCGCGTGCCGCCAGATCTTTCGCCACCACCACCAGCTGCGCGATGTTTTCATTATCCAGCAGCACATCCATCGGCAGATAAAAGCGTATTGCGCCCGAGCCAACGTAGCTGGTGTAGTTCGCCACATCCCGATCGTTGCGCAGCATCTGTTCCAGCTGTGCGGTACGGCGGGTGGTTTCAGCCTGGGCTGCACTGGCGGGAAGCGTCAGGCTGACCAGCAGCTCGGGCCGATCCGACGCAGGGAAAAATTCACCCTGCATAAAAGTGGTGGCGTAAAGGCTGACCAGCAGCACCGCCATCGCTGTGCCAATCGTCACCAGCCGGTGACGCAGAATCACCTCCAGTAGCCGGTGATAGCTGCGCGTCAGCACGCCCCGCGGCTTATCGGCCTTGATGTGCCTGGCCGACAGCAGCCAGCAGCCGGTGAGCGGAGAGAAGATGACCGCGACGACCCACGAGCAGAGCAGCGCCAGGGTAATCACCACAAACAATGAGTAGCAATACTCTCCGGCACTGGAGGCGGCGAACCCGACCGGAATGAACCCGGCGATCATTACCAGCGTACCGGTCAGCATCGGAAATGCGGTGGTTTTAAAAGCATAGGTGGCGGCCTGCCACTTGCTGTCGCCCGCTTCCAGTCGCGCCACCATTGCCTCGACAGTGATCATGGCATCATCCACCAGCAGCCCCAGCGCGATGATTAGCGCGCCAAGCGAGATGCGCTGGAGTCCGATGCCTGCCATTAACATGCCGGTAAAGGTCATTGCCAGTACCAGCGGGATCGCCGCCGCAACGACCAGACCGGCACGCAGTCCCAGCGAGACAAAGGAGACGGCTAACACGATGACGATCGCTTCGCCCAGTATCCGGACAAAGCCGCTGACCGCGTTTTTCACCACGGAAGACTGATCGGCCACGCGGGTCATGGTAATACCGTGCGGTAACTGACTGGCCAGCATCTGCATGCGCTGACTGAGCTGCTGACCGAAATCGAGCATGTTGCCGCTGCCGGCCATGGAGATCGCCAGCCCGATAGCCGGAACGCCGTTAATTCTAAACGTCGGCGCCGGAGGTTCGGCAGGTTGCAGGCTGATGGTGGCCAGATCGGTCAGCGGAATAAAACGCTCACCGATATGCAGGGTAATCGCCCGCAGATTTTCAACCGAAGTCAGGGTGCCGCTGACCCGCAGCGCAATATTCTCGCGGTCGGTACGCAGGCTGCCCGCCGGGACGACATCGTTCTGAGCTTTAATGGCGTCGCTGACCTGCTGTAAATCGAGCCCCATGCCGTTCAGCTTGCGCGGCGAAAAGGCGATAACCACCTGCTGCTCCTGTACACCTAACAGGCTGGTTTTACCGATGTCGGGCAGACTGGCCAGATTGCGACGCAGGTTATCGACCCGGTCGCGTAGCTCTCTGGCGGTAAAACCCTCCGCCGTGAAGCCATAAATGGTGCCGAAGGTGTCATCAAATTCGTCGTTAACGGCCGGACCCTGCACGCCCTGCGGCAGTGAAGGGGCAACATCCTGCATCTTTTTACGCAGCTGGTACCAGATGCCGGCCACCTGAGAGGGCGGCGTGTCATCGCGCAGGTTGACATAGATGACGGTTTGTCCGGCGCGGGTTTCGCTCTCAACCGCATCCAGCGACGGGATCTCCTGCACTTTCTGTTCCAGTACGTCAGTGAGCAGTTGCACCGTGGTGTTCACATCAGCGCCTGGCCATTGGGCTGATATTACGGCGGTTTTGATAGTAAACGCCGGGTCTTCATTGCGTGACAGATGTTCATAGCTCAGCACACCCGCCGCCATGACCAGCAGCATGAAAAAGATCACCAGTTGCTGATGCGCCAGCGCCCAGCCGGAGAGGTTAAAGCCAGACGTTTTTTTCATGGAGCCTCCTGCGAAAGCGCCACTTTTTCGCCAGGTTGCAGGGTGCTGACGCCGGCGGTGACGACGCGCTCTCCCGGCTTGATCCCGGCAGTGACGAAGATTTGCTGCGCGTTAAAGCGGGCCAGCACTACCGGACGAAGCTGCAGGCGTGACGCCGCATCAACGACCAGCAGCGCGGGTTTGTCTGCGGAGCGGGTCAGGGCGCTGGCGGGCAGGGCGATGACCGGCGGCTGCGCATCGGGAAGGGTGACAATGACTGTGGCACCGGGTGCCATCGCCTCAGGCGGCTGATTCAGTGAGATGCGCAGCCGCCATGTGCGGGTCTGTGGATCGGCCTGCGGGCTGATGTCACGCACTGTGCCACTGGCCTGCACGCCGGGATCGGCGAGCAGCGTCACTTTCAGCGGTGTCCGATCATCAGGATGCAGCAGCGCAGGCGTTGTCAGGTCAAACACCGCATCGCGTGCATCCCCTGCTGCCAGCGTCATCACATTTTGTCCGGCGCTGACCACCTGACCTGGCTGAACCGTGATGGCGGTGATCCGGCCTGCTGCAGGCGCAGTCAGCTGAGTCCAGCTGAGGTTATCCTGGGCATTTTTCAGAGCCGCTTCGCTGCTGAGACGGCGGAACTGTGCGCTCTGCCAGTCCGCCTGGGCGCTGTCCAGCTGGCTGCGGGCGATGGCCCCTCCGGGCATCAGCAGCCGCATCCGATGCAGGTTAAGCGCGGCGACCCGTTCGGCGGCGCGTGCGCTGTCGAGATCGGCCCGTGCGCTGCTTAGCTGATTGCGTGACTGATCATTTTCCAGCGCTGCCAGCGATTGCCCGGCGCTGACGCGATCGCCCAGCTCAACCGCACGGCTCACCACCCGGCCATCCAGTCTGAAGGCTAGCGCGACCTCTTCATGAGCGCGGATTTCGCCAGTCAGCACCAGCGATGCATCACTGCTGAGCGGTGGAGCAATCACCGATTTAACCGGGCGGAGCGGGGCGGCAGGCGGAGCAGAACTATTGTCCCGGCAACCGGTCATGATGAATACCCCGAGCAGCACGAAGATGATCGGCGCAAAGATGTGAATACCGAAGAGATGACGCCACACCTGGCGGGCAGCATCCGATAAGAAGTCTGTCATAACCGGGTTCCTTTAATGAGTTGTGCTCATTGAACCCGGCATGTGTCCAGAAACGTTCCATGAACCATCAAGAAATGGTCAAGCCAGAACAATTTATCTCGTCGGCAGCGTTATCCCGATCAGCAGACCGCCGTCGGCGGGCAGTGTGGCGTGAAGCGACCCGCCGTGCGCCTCGACAATCGCTTTGGCAATCGACAGTCCCAGACCGCTGCCGCCGGAGTGGCGGGCGCGTGAGGAGTCAGCGCGGGTAAAGCGGTCAAACAATTGCGGCAGGAAGTCCGGCTCCACACCCTGACCATAATCGCGGAAGGTCATTATGATCGCCTGATCGTTCTGGCTGGCCGTGATCAGCAACGCGCCACCGTCGGCAGCGTAGCGCATTGCATTCTCACAGATGATGGTCACTACCTGGCCCAGCCGGAAGGTATCGGCATACAGCCGCAGATCGTTGGGTGATGTCACGCTGATGGCAATCCCCGCCTGTTCTGCCTGCGGCAGAAGCCAGCCGGAGCGCTCGCGCAGTAACTCGCTGAGATTAAACCACTCGCGGTTCAGGGTAAGCTGCCCGGCATCCGCCAGCGACAAGAGATGCAGTTCGTCTGTCAGGCGACTGAGCTGCGTCAGTTGCTTCATGATCATTGCCAGCTGTTGCGGTTCGGCAGGAAAGACGCCATCCAGAATCCCCTGCAGGCGGCCCATCGCCGCCGTCAGTGGCGAGCGAAGCTCATGCGCCATCGCCACATGCGAGGTGCGCAGCTCACGCTCGTAACGCGCCAGCTGCTGCGTCATCTGATTAAAATCTTCAGTAAAACGTACCAGCTCCTGTGGGGCTTCTTTTACGATTACCGCCGATCGGCCAAATTCGCCTTTTGAAACCGCTCGCGCCGCAGTAGCCAGCTGGCTGAACTGCGCCGACAGCGGACGGGCGAAACGCAGCGCCATCAGCACCATAAACGGAATCGTTACCACGACCAGCACGATCACGGTAAGCCAGTCCGACGAGGCCAGCGACGGATCGGAGAAGTTGATGCCCCACCACTGGTCCATAATCTGATGAAAGCGCACAGGATCGCTGGCAGGGTGGTGGCGCAACCGGGTGAACTCATCCAGCAGCGCGGGCGGCATCCGGTAATAGACCCAGTACGCTTGCACTGCGAAGCGCAGCCACATACAGATGGCAATGAGCACCACGCTGCCAATCGCCAGAAACAGCACCCGGATGCAGATCCAGCGCCACAATGAAGTATGCGTATCGTTCTTCATGGCTGTCTGAACCGGTAACCGACGCTGCGCACTGCCGGTAAGACATCAGAGATGCCCGCGGCTTCCAGTTTGCGACGCAGGTTATAGACGTGGGTATCGACCACCCGCTCAAGCGCATCGCTTTCCGGCAGACAGTGCTCCAGCAGAAACAGGCGGGTAAACGGACGCGTCGGAGCGCGCATCAGGGTGACCAACAGGGAAAATTCGGTCGGTGTCAGATCGAGGCGGCGCGGTGAAGCACTGTCGCTATCGACCACTGCGGTGAGCGCCACCGGGTCCACCACTAAACCCGCCCAGCGCAGGGTTTCTGCAGCGGGTACCTGACTCTGCTGGCTACGGCGCAGTACTGCCTGAACGCGCGCCACCACTTCGCCCGGATGATAGGGTTTGACCACGTAGTCATCCGCGCCATAGCGCAGTGCGCCGATGCGGTCCGGCGCATCACCCATCGCGGTTACCATGATCACCGGGGTATCGTCACGACGTCGCAGCGCTGCCAGCACTTCAGTGCCGTTCATGCCGGGCAGCATGATATCCAGCAGGATCAGATCGGGCTGCCAGCGTCTGGCGGCATCCAGCCCGCCTGGCCCATCACCGGCAATCATGACCTCATAATTTTCACGTTTCAGGTAGGCCTCAAGTACGCCCGCCGCATCAGCATCATCTTCAATAATCAGTACACGTTTTGACTGCATTTTCGGATCACCTTGACTGTTTCTTCATAAATCCCTGGTCGTTAATTGACACTCGCCTCGCATACTCCGGCCATTGACGCGGCTCTGAACCCCTCAGCTCCGCACCTGATGTGA
The DNA here is from genome assembly GCF_054056055.1 of Pantoea sp. PvP021. NCBI lineage: Bacteria > Pseudomonadati > Pseudomonadota > Gammaproteobacteria > Enterobacterales > Erwiniaceae > Pantoea > Pantoea sp. PvP021. The sequence goes on from NZ_JBSRXX010000010.1 coordinate 164,168, forward strand.
TAATGAGGAAACGTGATGATAACCGGAAAAATAACGCTGCACATGGTCTGTTTTTCGCTGGGATTCAGTGCCGCGACTGCCATGGCTGATGAGACTACGCCGCCGCCAAGCGTCACGCTGGGCATTGCAGGTATCAATGCACCACGCTATAGCGGCGCCGATAAGCAGCACTGGCAGCTGATGCCGGTGATCCAGGCACGCGACGGGGCCTTCTTTTTAGACTCACAGAAAGGCATTGGCTATGACCTGCAGGCAGATAATGGACTGTATCTGGAACATACGCTGGGCTACGGGCTGGGCCGTTCTGACCAGAATTCATCCTGGCGAGATGGGGATGACCGGCTCAGAGGCATGGGGAACATCGACGCAACGATGAACACCGCGCTGGCGCTGGGATGGTCGGTAACGCCGTGGCTGGTGCTGGAGGGCAAAGCGACGCTGCCATTAAGTGATAGTCAGGGTGTGCAGTACCGGACTTCCGTAACCCTGATCCCCTGGCAGACCAGTGACGATACCGTGGCACTGCAGGTGGCGGGACTGTTTGGCGACGGGCGTTATATGAATACCTGGTATGGCGTTAACAGCAAGCAAAGTGCGCGCAGCGGATTTGAACGCTATGACGCCGCGGGTGGATTTTATGGCACCGACACCAGCCTGACCTGGAGCCATCAGTTCACGCCTGCCTGGGCTGCCAGTGTGATCGGTGACTACAGCTGGCTGGATAAGCATGCTTCAGATAGCCCCATCGTTGCACGGCACAACGGCGCATCGGCCACCCTGGCATTGAGCTACACCTTCTGAATGGCACCATGAAGAAAAGTGAGATGCGCAGCCACCGCCTTTTGCTTGCGGCACTGATTCTGTTGTATGTCGTGGTCTATACCCTGACAGGCGTGGCGCTTAGCCTGTTGGATGCGCCGGGACGGGGATAGGGAGCGAGCGGTATAAACAGCGTGATCGGGCTGGTTATGCCGTGACTTAAATAGAAAATTAACTTTTCGTAAAGCGGTTCAGACATTAATGGTCAGCGTTAGAAGTTTCGGGTACATCCGGAGGTTTTAATTATCGCTATATAAATTGATTAAGGTGGTTAATTTAGATTGCGTCATAATGCATCTTGCTAATAAATTTTTTAAAAGAGCATGGGTGTAGTTAATCTATATGGATTGGGCAAGATTTAAATATTATAAATTAAAATGTGATCTATTAAGATAGCCTCTTCGCTGTGGTAGCAGCGCATGGAATTTACAGGGGCTGAACTGATGAAAAATAAAAATAGTGCTACACCTCATGATGCTACTTTTAGACAGTTTCTTACGCATCCGGATGTTGCCAGAGATTTTATGCAGATCTACCTTCCGGAGAAATTGCTTAAAATCTGCGATCTCACCACACTGAAGCTTGAGTCCGGATCATTTGTTGAAGACGATTTGCGTCAATACTTCAGTGACGTTTTGTACAGTCTCAGAACCTCAACCGGTGACGGATATATTCATGTTCTGATTGAACACCAATCCACCCCTGACAGGCATATGGCATTCCGCCTGATACGTTATGCGGTAGCCGCTATGCAGCGCCACCTTGAAGCTGGCCATAAAAAGCTGCCTTTAGTCATACCTGTACTGTTCTATACCGGTAAGCGCACTCCCTATCCGTGGTCGACCCGCTGGTTCGACGAATTCGATGATCCGGTAGTGGCGGAAAGCCTTTATAGAGGCGCCTTCCCGCTGGTGGACATTACGGTCATCCCGGATGATGAGATCATGACTCATCGCAGTATGGCCGCCCTGACGCTTTTGCAGAAACATATTCATCAACGCGACATTGCAAGCCTGACTGACCATCTGGTCACGCTACTCATGGCCGATTATCTTTCTTCACCCCAGGTGATGACGCTGATACACTATTTACTGCAGGCTGGTGAGTCAGCTGACTACGAAGCTTTCGTTCGCGAACTGGCACAGCGGGTGCCACAACACGGAGACGCACTGATGACCATCGCACAGCAGCTTGAACAAAAAGGGATCGAAAAAGGTCGCGCAGAAGGTATCGAGCTTGGTGAACGGCGTGGTATTGAGAAAGGTCGTACTGAAGGACAGCGTGAAGCTACCCTGAAAATTGCGCGCACTATGCTACAAAACGGCCTTGATCGTAAAACTGTCATAGAAATGACCGGCCTGACGTCAGACGATCTGGCGCAAATACGACACTAATATAAACAAGAGTAAACCCGGTCATGACCGGGTTATCGTTTTGAATACCGCACCAGATAAATCATCATAATTATCAGAAAGGTGTAACCTGCATACGTCCTGAACTACAAGCCATTATTTGTCTGGCTGACGCTGCAGGAAATTCCAGGTTGCGCCCAACATGCCGGAGTCGTTGCCGTAGGTCGCGGTATCAATGCGGATATCAAGATCATATTTTGCCAGTTGCTCTGCCAGTTCCTCGAGGAACGGTTCCCGCTCGGTAATTCCACCACCGATAAATATCATCTGCGGATCGAACACGCTGAAGAGGTTATATAAGCAGGCTGCAAGATCCTGGTAGAATTTATTCACCACCTGCTGCGCGGCTTCTTCTTTGCGCTCGTATGCGTCAAAGACATCTTTACCCGTGACGTCGTCGGAAGATTTTTCGATGAGCTGGCTGTAATTCTCCCGAAGCGCCGTCATGGTACAACTCTGGCTCATGGTATGGCGTTCAATATTGCTGCTGGTGGGGCGCGAAGTCAGCAGACAGCCAAACTCGCCCGCGCGGTTACGACCGCCCCGGATCAGCGCGCCGTTGCAGAAGGCCGCTCCGCCTAATCCTGTGCCGATAGTTAACATCAGAAAATCACTGAGTTTTTTTGCTTTGCCCAGCCACTGTTCAGCCAGTAAGGCGCAGTGGGCGTCATTTTCGACCGTGGCAGGCAGTGAGGTTTTTTCCGTCAGCCACTGGCTCAGATGAAACTGGTCGAAGTCCCGAATGGTGCCACCCATGGCGATATATCCAGCTTCTGCATCAATATAACCGGGCGTGCTGACGGCGATGCCAGCACAGCCGGGATTTTTCTCCAGCCAGGCCAGGATCGCATCAAGTATTTTGTCGCGTGAATTATGGGAAATATCAGCACTCTCACTGGTCAGAATATTTCCCTGCTCATCGATCACGCCCATTTTTAAAGAGGTACCACCAATATCGAAAGCTGCAATCTTCATTAACGTTCTCTGAGGTTGTTTTCATCCGATTAATTGTAGTGCTGAAAGAAAAAGGGCAGGAGGTCTGGCGGAGGCAATTTTGTCAGGAAAGGTACAGATTTATAAAGCGAGTGTTGTACAGAGGGTGTTTTGATAAACCCCGGCACACAGGGAACAGCTGTGCATGATTTTTAAGGACGTCCGATGTATTACCCGCGCTGAGAGGGTGTCTGGCAGCGCGGGCTTAATCGTCACTCTGAAGTCATTGCCACTTACGCAACAGGAGACTGGCGTTGACGCCGCCAAAACCAAAACCGTTCGACATGGCATAAGTCAGCGCCGTGGGACGTGCATTGAGCGCCACCAGGTCAAGATTGCCTGCGGCTTCATCGGGATGATGGAGGTTCAGCGTCGGCGGAATAAGCTGCTGCCGCAGCGCCATCAGGGTGAATATCGCCTCAACGCCGCCTGCCGCACCCAGCAGATGGCCGGTGGCGGATTTAGTTGAGGCGATCGCGACCTGCGAATCATCGCCAAACACTGCGCGAATAGCCGCCAGCTCACCGTGATCGCCAACCTGAGTTGAGGTTGCGTGTGCGTTGATATGCTGGACGTCCTCCGGGCTGATGCCCGCCTGGCGCAGGGCGGTTCTCATCGCCCGCGCAGCCCCGCTGCCATCCTCCGGACCCGCGGTTAAGTGGTATGCATCGGCGCTGGTGCCATAGCCGACTATCTCCGCCAGCGGCGTCGCACCGCGTGCTTCGGCATGAGCCAGCGACTCAATCACCAGCAGGCCTGCACCTTCGGCCATCACAAAGCCGTTTCTGTCACGATCAAACGGACGTGAGGCATGGTGCGGCTGATCTTCATAGCCCACACATAGCGCACGTGCAGCCGCGAAACAGCCCAGCGTGACGCGATCCAGCGCCGCTTCTGTGCCGCCACAAATAGCAATGTCCGCTTCACCGCTTCTGATCAGCCTGGCTGCATCACCAATTGCCTGAACTCCCGCCGCACAGGCGGTAACGGGCGCACCCAGCGGGCCGGTGAAGCCGTGTTTGATTGAGACATGACCCGCGGCCATGTTGGCCAGAAACGAAGGTGCTGTAAAGGGTGAGAGCCTGCGCGGGCCGCGTGCATCGGTGGTGCGCACCGCGTCGGCTATGGCACCAAAGCCGCCGACGCCTGAAGCAATAATCGTCGCGGTACGTTCACGCGTCGCCTCATCTTCAGGATGCCAGGCCGCCTGATTCAGCGCTTCTTCTGCTGCCAGCAGCGCGAATTCTATAAAGCGCGACATCTTTTTACGCTCTTTCGGCGCAATGAACGCCTCGGGGTCGTAACCTGCCAGCGGATCTTCATCGATGCCCGGCACGCTGCCACCTACTGAAATACCGGTGCCAGCAGTAAGCGTATCGGGAAGGGTACGTATACCTGATTCTCCTGCCGTTAATCGCCGCCAGACGGTTTCAACGCCACAACCCAGTGGCGAAACGATGCCCGCGCCGGTAATGACAATGCGTTGTGATGAGGCTAAGTGACTCATTGGATTACTCCCGTAGAGAGTCCGGACAGTGATTGAAATGCTGCCGCAGACAATGGATACACGCCTTGAGCGCGGAAGGTGAGACCCTGCGTAGAATGGTGCGATGGACGAACGCAGGGATGGAATAGAGCAGAGAGAGATAAGCTTAGCAGCATCAGAATCCTGAGCGATAACCAGACAGAGTGCTATCGTTGCTCTTGTGACTAAATAAGTCAATAGTCACATCATGCGCAATGTTCAGGGCGCAAGGCTACGTAACACCAGCGCTGCCAGTTGTGCAGAGGCTTCTTCAGCGTCATCAAGGCTGTACTGCAGCAGTACCGGACTGGCGTAGGGTTTGATCACCCGATAGATTGCCTCCGCCGCTTCGTCAGCCGGGGTTTTACGCTCAAACTCACCTGCTTCACGCCCCCGGCGCAGGATCTGCTGAATCAGGCTGAGCAGTCGTTCTTCATGCGCCATCGCCGATGGCCAGCGGTCACGCGACGCGACGGCAGCAATATCATAGAGTTTACGTTCGTGAAAAAAGAGTTCAGTGCCGGTGACGGAAAGCGTGCGGAACAGTCGCCGCAGTTGTTCCGATGCTCCAGGCGCATCGGCGATAGCGACTTCGACGTGCTGCATAATCATCGCCAGCCGGGTGGAGCAGATCACTTCGCCAATCGCCTGTTTTGATTCAAAAAATTTGTAGATATACGCTTTGGAAAAGCCGATAGCACGGGCGAGATCGGAGACGGTGGTTTTTTCGTAACCATAATGCGCGAAGTGCTGCATGGCAGCATCGACAATCTGGTCACGCACATTGTGCCCGAGCGGGCCGCGTGTGCCATTTTCCGTTACGGATTGAGTCATTGTCAGAACCTGGCAGATCAAAGGTGGGTGAAAAAATTCAGTGACCACTGTTAGGGGTGGTCACATTTTAGGCCCTGATGCGATCAAAAGCCATATTTTGAACGGGCTGAATGTATGCTGGTGTTGCTGAGTGCCACCAGCCGGTTATTGGCGCAGCGTATCTATAGAGATATTCCACTGATTGAGCTTGTTATAGAGCGCCGTGCGAGAAATGCCCAGCAGCTTAGCGGACTGCCGCAGATTACCCCCCTGCGCGCGAAGGGTCTGCAGGATGCAGGCTCGTTCATTATCCTGCAACAGGCTGCTGGCCGCTGGTCTGTTTTCGGCTGCGCGCGTCACCATCGCTGGCGGCAAATCGGCAAGGTCGATGATGCTGCTCTGGCAAAGATTAACGATCCGCTCGACCAGATTTTCCAGCTCGCGCACGTTGCCGGGCCAGTGCCATGCCTGCAGGGCGTTCATTGCTTCAATGCTCACCTGCGGAGGCGTTTTATTCAGCCGCTGACACAGGGCGTGAATGAAGGTATTCACCAGATCAGGAATGTCGCTCTGGCGTTCACGCAGGGCAGGGATGGTCAGGGAGATAACATTGAGGCGATAGAACAGGTCACGGCGGAAAGCACCCTGTTCCACTGCACTGAGCAGATCGCAATGGGTTGCCGCCACGATGCGGACATCCACTTTCAGCGGATGCGCCGCTCCGATGCGCAGCACCTCACTCTCCTGCAGCACGCGTAGCAGGCTGGTCTGTGCCTCCAGTGGCATTTCGCCAATCTCATCCAGAAACAGCGTGCCACCGTCGGCCAGCTCAAATTTACCTGCCGAACCGCCGCGCCGTGAGCCGGTGAACGCGCCATCGACGTAGCCGAATAGCTCACTCTGCACCAGGTCACGCGGCAGTGCGCCGCAGTTAACCGCGACAAAGGACTCATGCGCCCGGCTGCTGGCATTGTGGATCGCCTGAGCAAACAGCTCTTTACCGGTTCCGCTTTCACCGGTCAGCAGAACGGTACTGTCACTGCGACTGCTGGCGCGGGCATCCTGAAGAGCCTTCTGCAGCGTGGGTGCCTGACCACGAATCATCTCAAAGGTATAGCTGGCGCTGACGCCGAGCACACGACGGGTAATGGCACGGATGCGCTGATTTTCCCGCAGCGACAGGATGCGACCGCCGTCCGGTGCCGGCATCAGCGAGACCAGGCATGAAACACTGGGTCTGCCATCGGGGCGGAACACCATCTCGCGGTCATTACAGCAGGGCAGTGTGAGCAATGAACCGGACTGGGGCTGCAGCACCTGATCGATCAGGGCGTTGTCGGTATCAATACCGGCAAAGATCTGACGAGCGTAGCGGTTCAGGGTTTTGATGCGCCCGTCGCGGTCGCAGACCACAACGCCCTCATTCAGGGTCTCCAGTATCGACTGCTGCTCGGCCAGCAGACGGCGTAAGGTGAGTTGCTGGCCAATTGCCTCTGCGGCAGCCTGCACGGTGCCCAGCGTATGGGCACTGAAATTGTCAGGCGTGGCGGTCAGCGTCAGTACGCCGGTCATACGACCGCTGGCATCACGGATAGGAGCTGCGGCGCACTGCCGGTTACGTTCACGCAGCGCGATTTTCCAGTTTTCTCCGCTGAGTACATAGACCAGCCGCTGCTCGCGCAGGCAGCGCGCGGTGCAGTTGGTGCCGAGCACCTCCTCACGCAGGATGCTGCCGACCGGAGTCAGGTCGCTGCCGCAAAAACTCAGTACGATGCCTTGCGCATCTGTGAGATTGATATGACCATCGGGATTGTAAGCCAGCAGGTTCTCCATCACGCTATGCGCCACAGTAATCAGCTCACTGTTATGACGCAGAACGGCGGCCAGCTTCGTTGGATCGGAGGCACTGTACTCAAAAGATACCGGATCGATGCCATGTTCGTGCGAGCGGTTCCATGACTGCAAAATACTGCGGCGGATCCAGCGCGGCTGTTCACCCTGGCTAAATGCCTGCCAGCCCCGGGCAAACCGAGCTTCCCACTGTGCCGCATCACCGCCTTCCGGCAGGCTGAATATGGCATCGCTCTCTTCTTTATTAGGCAGCAAATCATGCAAAGATTGCATTTCACTCTCTCGTGGTCGATGGAATGTCCATTTTAATGACATGTTAAGTTGACATGTAAATTTTATTTTCAATTCTGATGTGCCATCTGCGAGCGCGTTCACATAAAAGCCCGCTTTAAAACTGGCATCCACTTTGCAACGCTGACACTAACTCTCACCTGTCAAAAACAATGGGAAAGTTAAGGTGTTATGCGTAAACATAATCTGAAGTTGTTGCTGTTCATCTGTTCCATCGCCTCATTGAGCGGGGTGATCCTCGGTTATGACGCCTCAGTGATTTCCGGCGTTATTGAGCCATTAACGGAACACCTTGCGCTAACGCCGTGGCAAAGTGGATGGGCTGTTTCAAATGTCATTCTCGGCTGTATCGTCGGCGCTGGCTGTGTCGGCGCGATCTCAGATCGGATCGGGCGTAAACCTACACTTGTGATCACCGCGCTGTTGTTTGCCGTGTCTGCGGTGGGTTCTGCGCTGGCAGATTCACTAACCGGTTTTGTGATTTACCGACTGGTGGGTGGCCTGGCGGTCGGGATGGCGTCGGCAATTACGCCGCTCTATATCGCAGAGGTCTCACCTAAGGACTGGCGAGGGCGCATGCTTGGGCTGCAGCAGATGCTGATGGTTGGCGGTCAGGTCACGGTCTATGTGGTGAACTACCTGATTGCACGCGGTATGCCCCATGCCTGGATAGTCAGTGAAGGCTGGCGCTGGATGCTGGCGTCGGGTGTGGTGCCTTGCCTGCTGTTTCTGGCACTGGTGCCCTTTATGCCGGAATCACCACGCTGGCTGGCGTTAAACGGCAAGCGTGAACGCGCGCTGGCAGTGCTGACCCGGCTTTCGACGCCTGAACATGCGCGGCGTTTGCTGGCAGAAATCAGTGCGCCGGACGCGGATTCTGTTACCCGTCAGCAGGGAACCCGTCTGCTCCGCGACGCCAGAATGCGTTACATCCTGCTGATCGGCTGCGCGATTGCGATTCTGCAGCAGGTTTCGGGCATCAACATCCTGCTGTATTACGCACCGTCGCTGCTGCAGAACATCTCACCGGATACACAGACCTCCCTCTATCACAGCATTTTCCTCGGACTGGCGCTGCTGGTCGGAGTAGCGTTTTGTCTGAACGCAGTGGATCGCTGGGGACGGACGCGTCTGCTGCGCTGGGGAGCGCTGGGTTGCGCTGTCAGCCTGGTGATTACCGCCTGGGCCTTTATAGCGCAGATCGGTGGCCTGCTGCCGGTTGTGGGCCTGGTGGCGTTCGTACTGATTTTTGGTATGTCATGGAGTCTGGGTGCCTGGCTACTGATCTCTGAAATATTTCCCAACCGGATTCGTGCCGTCGCGATGGGCTACGCCTTTTCTTCGATGTATCTCGCCAATTTCATCGTTACTCAGACTTTCCCGATGATGAACCGTAGCCGTTTGCTGATGGATCACTTCCATGGTGCTTTTCCACTGATGCTCTGCGCCGCTGGCTGCCTGGTGGCCTTCTGGTTTGTAAAACGTTTTCTGCCTGAAACCCGAGGCATCTCACTGGAGCACATCGAGCCGCTGATGCTTTCAAAATCCCGTCGTTTTGCCGCCAAAGCGCAGGCGACATCCGGACACCCTATTCAGCCTGACTGGGCTGACAACAAAAAACAGGAGCAGTTATGAACCTTAAAACAGTACGAGTGGGATTGATCGGTGCTGGCCGCATGGGCAGTTTTCATGCAGAGAATCTGGCGCTGCGGGTGCCTGGGGCACGGCTGACAGCGGTCGCCGACCTGCAACCCGGCGCAGCGCAGCAACTGGCAGACCGGCTGGGGGTGGAGAAAGACTATACCGATATCCAGGCGTTACTCAATGACAGCGAAATCGATGCCGTTGCTATTGCTACGCCGGCTCGCACTCACGCCGAACTGGTGATCGCTGCAGCCCGGGCTGGCAAGCACGTGTTCTGCGAAAAACCGATGGCGGTAACGCTGGATGAGGCAGATCGGGCTATTGCCGCCGCACAGGATGCGGGCGTTGTGTTGCAGGTCGGCTTCAATCGTCGATTCAGTGCAGGCTTCGCCGCAGCTATTGAAGCTGTCAGAGCAGGCACCAATGGCACCACCCAGCTAAGCCGTTCGGTGACACGCGACCCTGGCCTGCGCGATCCGGCCCCGATCCCGCAGTGGACCATCTTCCTTGAAACCTTAATCCATGACTTCGACACCCTGCTGCACTTCAATCCGGGTTCCCGGCCGGTTGAGGTCTATGCGCTGGCTGATGCGCTGGTGCGTCCCGATTTTAAAGATAAGGGATTACTTGATACCGCGGTGGTGACCATCCGCTTTGATAACGGTGCCATTGCCACTGCGGAAGCCAACTTCCAGGCAGTTTACGGTTATGACGTTCGCGGTGAGGTCTTTGGCAGTAAAGGTATGCTGCAGGCTGGCAACATCAATCAGGACAACTGTGTGCGCTATCATGCCGAGGGTATTGCCATCGCAACGTCTCGAATGGATACCGATCTGCTGCGTGAGGCCTATGTTGCTGAAATGGCAGAATTCGCCCGCGCGATTCTGCACGGTGACACGCCGCGCGCTACTGGCACTGATGCGCGTAACGCGCTGGAAATTGCGCTGGCCTGTATTGAATCGGTGCAGCAACGCAAACCCATTCTGTTGGGAGAACGCTAATGGCCGGTTATCAGCTTTCAGTCTGTGCGGAGATGGTGTTTCTCGAACTGCCTTTTATCGCGCGTGTTGAGCGGATTCATGCGCTGGGATTTGGCGTGGAGATCTGGAACTGGGCCAACAAAGATATCGACGCGTTGGTGGCGACAGGTGCGCGTTTTACCTCCATGACCGGCTACCTCAACGGTAACCTTACTGATGATGATGAGATTGCAGAGTTGCTGCATAGCGCAGAAACCTCACTGGCGATTGCAGATCGTCTGAACTGCCCGAGCCTGAATCTGCATGGCACCGGGCTGGATGCTCACGGCCAGGCGGTTCGTCCGGTTGAGGTGGTTACCGGTGAGATGTGGCTTAAAGCGGCCGACACCCTGCGGCGTGTCGCTGCGCTCGGCGAGCAGGCCGGGCGGGTATTTACTCTCGAAAACCTTAATCTGGCAGTTGATCATCCGGGTACGCCGTTCGCACGGGCTGCCGATACGCTGGCGCTGGTCGAAGCGGTCAACAGCCCGGCACTGAAGATGAATCTGGACCTCTATCACGCCCAGATTGGAGAGGGCAACCTGATAGAGCTGATACGACGCTGCGGCCCCGCTATCGGTGAAATCCAGGTGGCTGATGTGCCGGGGCGCATTCAGCCTGGCACCGGGGAAATTAACTATCGCGCCATTGCCCGTGCGCTGGAGCAGGTCGGCTATTGCGGCGTCGTTGCGCTGGAGGGCTGGGCCGAAGGCGACAGCGAAACAGCCCTGGCACAGTTCCGCGATCACTTTACGTTGTGAGCTCTGCCGCCGGGTATTTGCCTGTTGCCCGGCGGTTCTATCAATAATAAACCCTACAGGATTACGCGATGAAAACCAAAATGTTAGCACTGCTGCTCAGCCTGATGATCAGCGTTACCGCCTGGGCTAAAACACCTAAAATTGGTGTCGCACTGGCTAATTTCGATCTTAACTTCGTATCGATTCTGCGGACGCAGATGGTGGATGAGATAAAAGCGCTGAAAATGGATGGGCAGTTCGTCGATGCCAAAGGGGATGTAGCTCTTCAGGTACAGCAGGTTGAAGACTTTATCAATCAGGGCGTGGATGCCATTATTCTCAACCCGGTCGATACACAGGGCGTACTGCCGATGGTGAAAGCGGCAGAAGCGGCGGGCATTCCGCTGGTGTTTGTTAACCGTAAACCGGAAGTGAAATTACCGTCCAGTATGGCCTATGTCGGTTCTGACTCTGCCCTGGGGGGTGAGATGCAGATGGAAGCGCTGGCAAAACAGATGAACTATCGGGGCAATGTCGCCATTTTAATGGGCGCATTATCAAATGAAGAAGCGCGGGAACGGACGCGTGCCGTTGAAGCGGTGATCGCTAAATATAAGCAAATGGCGGTAATCGAAAAACAGACTGCACGCTGGCAGCGTAATGAAGCGGTAGACGTAGTTTCGGGCTGGCTGCTTAATCAGCGACCGATCGATGCAATCGCCGCCAATAATGATGAAATGGCTATCGGGGCTATTATGGCGCTGAATCAGGCGAAAAACAGCCACATTCTGGTTGCCGGGATCGATGGCACGCCAGATGGCCAGCAGTTCGTCAAAAATGGAAAGATGACGCTGACTATTTTCCAGGATGCGAAAGGGCAGGCGACAGGCGCTGTGAAAGTCGTGAAAGCGTTACTGGATAAACAGAAAGTCGAATCACTGAACTGGATCCCCTATAAAATCATTACTCAAAGTAATTATGCGGAGTTTGCTGCCGCTAATCAGCCATAAAAATCGCCGCTAACCTTATGATTCTTTGTCGTTTCATAAATTATTAACCAGCTGCCGGGCAGTGACGCACTCTGCCCGGCCTGTTTTGCTGGCTAATCTGTAAAAATTTCCTTAATCGCCTGATTAACGCGTCTGTAGTGCTTCTTCATATAAGCTGAATTATACTGTCGATAAATGAGCGGAAATTCAGTGATTTCTTAATGATTTACATAATCGATGATCAGGTTTCTTACAATTCTGATGACTGCACGCTTAGCCACATTCCTACTCAGGAGTCGCTGAGCCTCAGTATTTCTTCAGGTCGGCTTTTTGAACAGTTACTGAATTCCGGGGGAGAAATACTGGCGCGTGATACGTTGCTGACCGAGGTCTGGGATAAATATGGCCTGCGTGGATCGAATAGTAATCTGAATCAATATCTGAGTATTGTGCGCAGGGCACTCGCGGCTTATGGCTGTGAAAATCTGATTATCACCATCCCGAAAATCGGTATACGCCTGAATACCGATATTAAAATTGAACGTCAATCAGCCCCGGTCATGGGGGTGACGGAAGTTTTAACTGATGACATATCGGAAGGAAGTATAACTGAAGGGTCTGCTGAAAACGTTGTCCTGCCTGCCACTCCGCCCGGTAATCAGCTGCCAGCTACGTCCGTTAACGTCACCCGGCGATACTGGTTTGCTTCTGTTGCTCTGATAGTGCTGGGCATGGTGCTCTGGTATTTCACGGTATCGCGTCCTGACGAGCAAATTATTCCAATGAGTGCCATTAAACTTGAAGGTGGCTGCGAAGCAGTATTATTGCAGGGTCTGGATGAGGTTGAACGACAGGCATTGGGTAAGCAAATAGTGCAAATTCTAAGGGAAAATAATCAAACCTGCGATGCGGGTCACCGGATTATTTTTGATAAAAACACCTCTTTTACTACTAAGAATTTCGGAAGAACAATTCTTTCATCGTGTAAAATTAATAGCGATGGTCATATCATCTCATGCGACAATTTTTATTATCTTGACTGGAGAATGGGATGAAGCGGAGCATTGGTATTAATATTATCTTCATGCTGGCTGCGCTATTAATGGTGACTTTTGCAGGGGTTTATTACTTAACACATCAGGCCAAAGATTTTCCTTTTCGATGCTCAGCGTTTAGCCGTTACGATCTCAGTCGTAATGATGATAAACGAATTGAGTTCGCTGTTGCCCAGGATTTACGTTTTGATAAAAAGGATTCAGGCTATCTTTTGCTGAATGGGCAGGCAACGAGCAATGACGGTGTTACTATTCTTAACAGAAGGGTTGCATTAATCAATGGCGCTAAAATTTCCGATGATACTTACCGGTATCAGATCAGCAAAGTTGTCACTTCGAATACTGATACTACCCCTGATGTCATCTTTAATAAGTTGTTAGCAGAGATCACGCTGGATCCAACGCATCTGCAGTTGGATGTCGATAAGATTGATAAAAATACCTATATTATCGGTGGGCCGATCTCCTATCTCTTTACCTGCCAGCGTTACTGAGCTCTGTAAACGGCTAATTTAGCGGTGTTCATAATGCATGAAACCGGGAAGGATTTATCCTGCCCGGTTTTTCTTTTAACGTTATGTCGTCAGGCTTTGCTGAGGAAAAGCATCAGGGCCAGCTCTGGAAACTCTTCAGGATATTATTAAACAGCTGAATTTCTTCATCGGTCAGGGGGGCAGCCTTTGACAAAGAGAAAATTAATACATCCTCAAGATTTAAGGTGAAAATCGCCTGCTTTTGATAAAGCCGGATATTATCCGGGCGCAGAAAATCATAAGTAATCATGATGCCTGTGCTCAGATTATCGCCCAACACCACGGGTTGATTTGCCTGCTGCTGCCAGTCTTTCATTTGTCTCTGCAGAATAGCAAGCTGACTGCTGATATATTCTTCTGGATTGTTGTGATTGGCCAGTTTATCACGAGAAATAGTGACGGGTGGCATCGCTGAACGGGGATCCGCCAGCGTGTTCAGGGTTCGCTCGCAGTAGCCTTCCGGTAAAGTAATCATACCTTCGCTAAACCGACAAATATTTTTATCCATGTGTAATCTCCATTTCTTTAGTTTTTTCTGTCTGGCCAAATAACTGCTCTGCGGTAACTTCACTGAGCGTACCGTTATTTAACAGGACGATTTTATCTGCACTTCTTATGGTTTCCGGGCGATGTGCAATCATGATTCGGGTGATTTTCATTTGCTTTATTGCATTGTTGATCTGCGCTTCGTTATAGATATCCAGATGACTGGTTGCTTCGTCCAGTACCAGTATTTTTGGTTCGCGGTAGAGGGCGCGAGCTAGCAGAATACGCTGCAGTTGCCCGCCAGAGAGAAACGATCCCATATCACCGACAAGGCTTTGATAGTTCATCGGCATTTTCATGATATCGCCGTGAATTTGCGCCAGGCGTGCTACACGGGTAATTTTTGCGTGGTCAGGATTATTATCAAAGAAGCTAATATTTTCACTGATCGAGCCTGAGAACAGGATGTCATCCTGCATAACACAGCCGATGCGGTTACGATGGTGTTCAAGTCCTGTCTGGGTAATGTCCATTCCGCCCACGGTGATTGTTCCACCTTCCGGGTGCAGCAGACCCAGAATGATTTTGGCCATGGTGGTCTTTCCCTGACCTGAAGGGCCGACAATCGCAACGCTTTCGCCAGCCTTAATTTCCAGACTGGCACCATTTACTACCCAGGGTTCGGTAGGTGCATAGCGGAAGCGGATATCCGTTAGTTTGATATCCTGCGACGTTTCTGTCTCATCATGCGTATCTTTACTCACCAGTACCGGACTGGCTTCTGAGCTGACTTCAGTTTCTGACAACACGATATCGGCCAGTCGTTCACCATGCATACGCAGCATTCTGAAGTCGATTACGGCGTTGATCAGACCTGCACCGCGGCTCATAAACTGATCGGAGAAGCTAATAAAGGCGGTAAGCATACCTGCAGAGAAGTTGCCATCCAGTACTTGCAGCGCAGCCAGCCAGACCAGTACTACCCTGCCTACAGAAGTGAGCAATCCCTGGGCGGAACCAAACAAAATGTTAAGCTTCTGAATCACAATGCCTTTGTTGGTCGTATCCACCAGGAAATTCATATAGGCGGAGAGACGAGGCACCTGCTTGTTATTGGTTTTTACCGCCTGGATACCGCGAAGCGTTTCCAGTAAAGAAGATTGCGTGCGGGCTGAACTGATGATTTGCTCTTCATTGGCGCGGCGAACAGGATCATAAGCCATGAAGCGTAACAGTGCATAGGCGACAAAAAGGCCAATTACCAGCCAGGCAAGCTTAGCGTTATAGATAAACAGCATCACTACTGTCACGATCGACATTACCCCATCCAGCACAGTACTAATGAAGCGGCTGGTCAGCGTACTTTGGATGGTGTTCAGCGAGCCATAGCGGGACAGAATGTCACCAACGTGACGGGATTCGAACCATTCAAGTGGCAGCTTTAACATATGGTGACAGACATTGACCGTCCACTGCACGCTGAGCTGGCTTGAGAACCAGCTCATCACCCATGAGCGCAGCGCTGTAATCATGGTCTGAAACAACGCAATCATGATAAAGCCGATCCCGAGCAAGGAGAGTAGTGAGTAATCTGCGGAGACCAGCACCATATCCATCACCCACTGCATAAAGAAGGGGGAGAGTACGCCGAAAAGCTCCAGAGCGATGGACAGGATAAGCACCTGGGCAAAGGCAGATTTCACCCCTGTCACACTGCCCACCAGCTTCATCATCGAGATGCTTTCTTTTTCTTTTTTGACCTCAAAAGTGGAGGAGGGAACCAGCTCCAGTGCAACGCCGGTGAACGCCGGTGATGCTTCTTTAAATGTCAGTTCCCGAATGCCGCGTGCAGGATCGTGAAGCGTGATCTTATTGCCGCGCACTTTTTTTAGCACAACGAAATGGTTCAATTCCCAGTGCAGAATGCAGGGCATGCGTAATTTAGACAGCTCTTCCATATCAACGCGTAACGCACGGGAACTCATATTGAGTTGTTGTGCCATGGCAATGACATCACTAAGTGTTGCACCCTTAAGCGACGTTGCGAACCTGCGACGCAGGGTGATCATGTCGATTTCATGACCGTGATAATTGGCAATCATCCCCAGACAAGCAAGACCACATTCCGTCGCCTGTGACTGACGAATCATCGGCAGGCGGTTAAACCATTTAAAATTGAGTTTCTCTAATAACAACACAGAACAGACCTTTTAATCAGAGAGAGATTTTGTGTCCAAGCGCAAAAATTGGCTCCAGCACCCATTCATAAAGACGACGTTTGTCGACGATAAAATCGGCATCCAGCGCCATACCCGGCTTGAGTTTTTCATTCTGCGCATAAGCAGTAATTGATTGTTTGTTCAGGGAGACCAGCACGCGGTACTGCTGTTCCTGAATATTGTTTTTGCCGGTTAACGTAGTGACTTCCTGAGGAGACAGAGCGGTGCGTGAAACCTCGATAACTTTTCCATACTGTTGACCAAACTTTTGATAAGGAAACGCTTTATAGCGCAGCACCACCCGCTGTCCCGGTTGGATAAAACCAATGGACTGCGTGTTTACCATGATGCGGGCGACCAGTTCAGTATTGCTTGGCAAAACTGCTATGGCTGACTGACCGGCGGTGAGCATCTGTCCATTTTTGACCATAATCATGCCGACATACCCGCTTTTAGGCGCACGTAATTCAAACGAGCGGCGCGCTTCATTTTCAGCCATCGACTGACGGTTATCAGCCAGTTGGCGCTCGATATCGTTACGCTTTTTCTCGTCATCCAGCGGTTTTTCATGCAGCTGTTGCTCGGTCTGAACAATTTTTTGCGAGATGTCCAACAGCTGACGTTGATATTCCTGGTAGCGCGCCTGGCTATCGAGCAGATTAGACTCCTGCTCTTCCATCTGACGGCTTGAGGCATACCCTTCGTTGTGCATGGCTTCCAGCTTGTCCAACTGCATTTTCGCCAGGGAAACCTGTTTCCGACGGTGTGTCAATTGCAGCTTCAGCTGCTCCTGTTGCAGTTTCAGGCTGGCGATAGTGTCGGTCAGGCCCTTCATTTCAACCTGATGAAGCTTTTCAAGCGTCACCAGATCCTGTTGAAGCCTTTCACGCTGGCCTTTCAGATTCTCGGCAATAACCTGACGAGTCTGACCTAACTGCGTTGAAACCTCTGATGACAACACCATCAGCACATCGTCTTTTTCAACATGCTGGCCCTCTTTTACCGGAATATCGACCACCGTGGCGCTTACGGGGGGCGGAATGATCAGCATGCCATTTTTAGGCAGCAGTTCTCCGGTAGAGGATTCATATTTTGTATAACTGCCAAATATAAAAAACAGCGCTGTCGCGGCAGTGATCAGCACTACAACGGAAATAACTAACCAGCGATAAGGTGGGCAATAGAGTGCCACAATGCCCAGGTTTCCACGGTTGGCTGCATCAAGTGCCTCCTGACGGAATAGTGACTGTTCCATTTATATAATCATCATGAGTAAGGGATTAACGGCACTGAAAAAAATTCAGCATGTCGATTGATAGTGATCCGGTACTTTGTGCCAGATTAATGAGGGCGTTCAGGTAATTGAAGCGAGCTTCAGCCTGATCTTTAAGCGCACTAAAATATTTTTGCTGGGCATCAAGCTCATCATTTACCGTACGGAAACCCATTTCCCGGCCATATTGAACAGACACCACTTTTTCGCGTGAAGACTCGACGGCATTTTTCTGCGCGTTGATTAACGCTTTTCCATTCGTAAGACTAAGCCATGCTGAACGTGTATCTGTAGCCGCTTTGCGTTGTGCTTCCATGGTGGAATATTTCGCTGCCTGACGGCGATAGGCTGCTTCATAAGATTGTGAAATCTGGCTGCCACCCGCGAATAATGGAATAGAAACGTTAACGCCATACTGCAGATTATTACTTTTAGAGTTAGTGCCAAAAATAGCATCATAAAGTAAATTATCGTCGTTATCGTTACGGCTCCAGTTTTTGCCATATCTGGCGTAAAGTGACACGACAGGCATATGTGCGCCATCTGCAGCCAATACATCAGCATCGGCCTGATCATTCTGAAACAGGGCAATTTTGATTTCAGTGTTACGTTGCTGGCTGGCATTAATCGCATCAGTTAAAGAAGCGTAGGGCGAAGCGTTAAGGCACTGAAAATTTACCGGCTCGACAGTGTCCGGGCTGACACCCGATAAGCGACGAAATGCTTCTCCAGCCAGCAATAACTGACTACTCGCCTCTATTTCTTTGGCCTGAGCAAGAGCATAATTGGCCTTAGCTTCATCCAGCTCTGTACGAGTGTTTTGTCCATTCAGAATACCGGCCTGCAGTTTTTGCTGCTGTTGTTTGAAGTTGTGACTGGCAGCTTTCGCAGCCTGTAAAACTTCCTGCTGATAGAGCACCGAAAAGTAGGCATTACTGATCGCATTTAATAACTTTTCTTCAGCTTTTTTTGACTGGGCTTCAGCGGTATTGGCAATAGCAACGCCTTTACGCCAGCCAGCATATTTACTCATATCAAACAGGGGTTGTCTGACACTGAGATCGTAACTGTGATTTGTTACACCACTTTGATATTTTTTATCCGGCTGTTCCTGACGATCCCAGTTTCCTTCGAGCGTCAATGTGGGCAACATTCCGGCCATACCCTGCCAGTATTTTTGCTGATCGGCTTCACTGGTCATCTGGCTGGATTGCAATGCAGAGTCATAGGTTAATGCGGCTCGGGCAGCCTGCTGTAAGCTGGTCGCATAAGATCCAAATGGCACGCAGGACAGTACAATAAATGCAATTTTAAAATTATAAAATTTCATGATGCTCGCTGTTTCTTAAAAATTAAGCCCGAAATTAGATGAGTTGCTGGGCAAAGACATATTTAATCAAATCAGTATTAGACTGCAGCTGAAGTTTACGCATGGCGTTATATTTCTGCGTTGCAACCGTACTGATACTACGTTTACGTGCTTTAGCTATCTCCATTAAACTGTACCCGATAGCAAAAAGTCTGATTACTTCAACTTCTGCGGGTGATAAAAGAGTCTGTGCGGGCTCCTCTGAAGCAGAATGCGCCAGATCTTTCATCTTTTCTGAATAAAATATTTCAGAATTCGATGAGCAAACCCAGTGCAAAGCTTCTACCAGATCCCGTATATCATCACGTTTGCTCACTATTGCATTTACCGGAATTTGCAATATTCTTTTCAAAATGGCCGGGCTATTCTGTGCCGTAAAGATAATGATTTTAAGGTTAGCATTATGGTTGTAAATTTCTTCTAGCTTTCTAACGCCGTTCAAATCATTACGTTCAAAGTTAAAGCAAAAATCAGTAATTAATATATCAGGAGGATCGCTATTCAGTTTTACAAAAAGATTTTCTGCTTCTACCGGGTATGCTGCAATGTCCAGGTTGTGAAATTCGGTTGAGAGTATTTTTTGTATTGAATAAAAAATAAAAGGACTCTCATCAGAGACACCAACTTTAAACCTCCTTCCTTTTAATGGCCTATCCACTGATAAAATCCTTTCTCAGTTTATAAAGTCTGGTAAAGGGCTCCGAAGAGCCCATATGGTTACTGATAACTAATGGTATAGGTAGCAACTGCGTTAGCACTACCAGGGGTTATTGTGGCAGCAGTCTGGTAATAACGTGCATATAAGGGCACTGTTATCAATGCTGACGACAGTGGATAAGCTGCAACTCTGTATGGTGCTGCCAGTGCAACAGGTTGCTGACTTTCATTCAGAATCTGAACACCCACTCCGCTGGCAGTTGAGGTCGAGTTCAGAGAAACTACGCCGACATCCGATAGCCCATCAGCCGCATCCCCATCCAACTGCATCATAACGTCAAAGGTACCTGAAAGAAGTGCCTCACAGTTAAGCTGAAGATTAAAAGCGGTAGATGGGCTGGTTTGTCCAATACCGGAACCCAACCCACTGCTGGTATTCGCTGTGTAACTCCCTAATGACACCCTCGGGTTAACATCGCCTGCTGCTGAGCAGGTTTGATCCCTCACAGTGATGCCGCTTTTAATATATCTGACATAAAGTTTCAGGTCATTTCCTGGTACCAATGAGCCTACATCAAATACGTTGACATAGTCCGGAAGCAAATTGGGGCCAGCCATCGAGTTTGACGTCCGCACAATCTGAAAAGGCACATTCAATGTGACATCAGTATAAGCACCGACTGTACCGCCACTGGTTAACGCGTAAGTAGCGATCTTGTTGCCGGTAGGAATATTGGCAGCGTCGGTGGACATTTCACCACCGTAACCGGTATAAATGGTTAAGCCATAACCGAGTGCATCTTCAGCAATTGTTTTACGCTTTAAGTACACTTCTCCCGTTAAACCATCAAAAAACTGTTGCAGATTATCCAGGGCACATTTGAACGTGACTGTTAAATTGCCACTATAAACGACCGTGCCCACCGGAACAGCTGCCGAAATATTTATCCCCAGTGAGCGGAAATCTAATACCGCATCAGAAAGAGATTTTTTGCACGTCAGTGTGACATCATCTGCCGCGTTCGCATTAATTGGTGCTAGCATGACGAAACCAGATACCATAATCATGATGCTGACTATTCTGGTCAGTGTCCTTCTAAAGTTAATAAACATCATAATGTCACCCGATTAACCCTGATTATCTTTGTTCATTTCGCCGTTAGACACGTAGCGAACAGGTTTTGATTGATCGCTGCTGCATGTTGTTGTGAGCCTTGCAAGGGTGTTGTTTTCACTGGAATTAACAATACCGGACTCCAGGTTAACCAGACACTTATCACTGGCTGCTTTACCCCAGGAAATATGCAGGCGGCTGACATCTTTATTTAACCTCACATAAATCTGACCACCCTGTGAAACAGTGGTGATAAGGTTACCGTCTTCATCATTAACCGTTGCACCAAATGGCAAGGCATTTCCGTTCGGCTGATTAGCCCGAATTAACAGTGGCTTTCCTTTGCTGGTTTTATAATCAAGTCTGACGACTGCACCCTCAACAGGAATAACGCGCTGCTGAGTTGATTCAAGCTCAACATCCAGTGGAATTCCTTTTGGGTCGATGGCCAGTTCGTTTATCCGGTACGGGTTAAGGTTTGGCACAATAGCTTTGCCGCTGCCGTTTAACACAATATTGGGATAGCCGAGTACACGCGCGCCCTCTGCATCTTCTGCGGTAACAACAGCATAAGTCGTAGACTGATAAGCGCTGAAATTAATGCTATCAGGTAAAGCGACTACCGCACCGCTGATACCACCCGAGGCAGAATAATAGTTTTCCCCTTTAGTATAAGACGCCGTCAGCATACTGTAGGGCGAACGGTACTGCCCACTAACTGAACCGGACTTCTCATTATCAGTATCGCGCGCTATTCCAACGTTATAGTTATATTGGTCATGTTCACCCAGAACACCATTAACTGCTGTTTGTGCATTCACACCTTGTTTATTATGTGTCGCACTTCCGGTTACATAACTTTGACTATCGCTGCCAATTGGCACCGAGAAGTCGAGTGACAGTTGAGTGTCATGCCCGCCGGTTGAATATAATAATCGGTTTGCTGATAAAGTATAGGAGACCCGACCAATTGTATTATTGTAACCCAGCTGAAATTGCGTATTTGTTCCGGCAGAATCCCAGTAATTCTGAACAAAACCAGTAAGATAGATATTCCCATATGACTCCCCAAAATTTTGGCTTGCCGTCATAGAAAAACGTTGTTTGGGGCGCGAAAGATAATTTGACGAACTGTTTTTATGATTTTTTTTATAATAGTTATTGATTTGTAATGCATTATCAAAACTGTAATAACCGGATGATGAGAAGCGGTAAGCCGCCAGAGTAAAATTCGTGTTAGTCTGAGAAACCTTCTTACTATAAGTTGCCCGATAACTTACACCTTGCTTTTTCTCATCACCATATTTTGTCTGAGCCCCAGTAATATCCAGTGAGATCGCACCAACAGGTAAACCAAATGCACCTCCCAACAGCACAGAGGTGTAGTTATCTGATCCCAGAATACCTGAGTAACCGGTCAGACTATTGCTAAAACCATGCTGAATAGTGCCCTGATAGACCGAAGGTGTATAAACCATATTGTCTTTTCGGGATACACCACCGGTCAGACTATAAAAAGTCATGCCCGGACGTTTCAGACGCGTCATCGCTGCGTAAGGAACTGAGAAACGGGTCTCACCGCCGTCAGCTTCTTTCACGGTCACGTCTAAATCACCACCGTAGCCTGTAGGATAAAGATCGGTGATATTAAAAGGGCCTGGTGAAACCGTCGTTTCATAAATTTTGTTGCCATTTTGCGATACAGTTACCTGAGCGTTGGTTCGGGCTACGCCGCGGATTTCTGGTGCATAGCCTCGCTGAGAGTCTGGCCACATCTGGTCAACTGTAGATATTTGCGCACCACGAAAAGAAAGCGTATCGAAAATTTCGCCACTGGTATTGCCTTCACCTAATAACAGCCGTGATTTTATTTGCGGAATATCACGCTGCACATAGGTATTAATTGCATCGTAATGATGATACTCGTTGTTTTTTTGACGTTGCCAGCTGAGAGAACCATCGTGACGGAACATCCATCCGCCAAGGTTAAAGCCCGCCAGCGCACGGCCATAAAATGAGTCATATGGCTGACCGTGATTTACAGAGCGATAATAGTTGGTGTTATAGGTTAGCGTAAGTGCTGTTTCACCCTTATCCCAGAATTCTGGCGCAACGTAGCCGCGCGCAGATCGCAACAGATAAATTTGCGGAATTGAGATATCCATCTGCATATCGGCAGAATTGATAGCTGCATGACTCTCTTTAACCACCTCTTCCAGCGCCATACACTGTTTACCAGAGCGCAAATTTTCAGCTTGTCCCGGGCTAAAAACTGTGTCCTTAAGTGACAAGCTTTTGACCAGATCATAGGAAAGGCACGCTTTGGTTCCCGCCCCTTCACGAATGACCTGAACATTTTCCCGACCAATCTGACGACCATTCAGGAAAATATCCAGCGTATAAGTACCAGGATCAATAGGGTTACCGGTTGCATAGCGGGCCACATCAACTTTAACGCCCGGTAGATTCTTCACAAATGATTCGTCAAAATCATACGAATTTTCTGCAAATGCGGCGCCTGTTGATGCAGTTAAAAAAAGCGCCAGAAAAGATCGGTAAAATATTTTGCCCGTTTGTTTATTATTTTTAATCATCCTTGCCATCATTATTACCCCTGATGAGTTACCAAAGTTACTGACTAATTTTGGCGTCTACATTGCGTGCAGCGCCATAATCATCCAGATATTGATAATGAAAGTTTGTTTTTATTTGATTTGCGTTCAATCCTTTTAGGGAGAAGCTTTTTGTTTCGCCTGGTGCAAGCATATCTCCCTTTTCACTGACTACTTTTCGCCCCGCGTTATCCTCGGCATTGATCTGTGAAACGTTGACGTAAAACGAAGAGTTATTGGTTGCTGTCAGCTGATTCGCTTTCTCCCCTTGATGCCAGATAAGACCCGACGCTGCTTCTGTGGCTTGCATCGCATCGAACCGGGCTGGGCGAAAGAAAATTTTGATGCGGCTACGAATAGCCATTTGCAACTGATTTTGATTCGCAAGGCTTTTATCGCGAGGAGGGATGTCGAGTACGTTAAGCCAGAATACCGACTCTTTATCTTTGGGCAGGTTTGAACCGGTATAAACGATACGTAATGTCTGTCCTTTGTTAGCCTCCATACGGAAAACAGGCGGTAGCAAGACAAACGGTACGTTTATTTTATCCAGTGCTTCATCAGGATTTCCATTGTCAATCCAGGCCTGTACCAGCGCAGGTTGATTGCCATGGTTATCTAAGCGGACTGTGACTTCTTTTTCTGTTGCGGGGTAGATTACCCGGGTACCGATAATCGTCACGCTGGCAAAAGCCGATGAGGTCACCGTAAAAGCCAGCAGACAGGAGATCAAAAATTTAAAACTTTTTTTTTTCATGATTTTGACAGAAATGATGATAGAGGAAGAGAGGTGGGAACAGATGCTCCCACCATAATCAATTACAGGTAATTGATTGAATAGTTCACAGCTGATAAGACGGTACCAGCAGTAGCTGCACCAGTTGCATAGTACTGAGCAGAATAGGTCAGAGTACCTGCACCAGCAGTCAGAGCGACAGTTTTTGGAGAGGTGGTCTGCTCAGTGCTACCCGCGTTCAACACGCCATTTCCGCTATCCAGCAGCTGCAGGTCAACATTCGTTGCAGTACCAGTATTGGTCAAACGACCATCAGCATTGACGTTGGCACCTTGTTCAAAGTAAGCGTACACGTCACCAGTCGTAGCTGAGCAATTGCTCAGCGCCATAGTGAAGCGAGTGTTACCTGCAGTCTGACCAGATGTGCTTAAAATACTACTTGCTACTTTAGGCAGTGTAACGGTTGCAGTGCTGCCGCCGCCGTTTACGCTTACAGTACAAGTCTGAGACGCAATATTTCCTGTGAAGTTAATGGTGCCATCTGAAGCTTCAGCAGCATTAACGTGAGCAGCAGCCAGCATCAGACCAAGAGCAACCATAGATAACTTTTTCATATACTTTCCTTTGTATAAAATAATTAATAACATCAATTAATGAACGATTTAATAATCGTTCACTTCCCTGGAGGATTCATTCCTCACAAGAGAATTAGAAAATCAGCAATCCAAATACGACTGCTGCTGCGACACCAACAATACCCATGCCAAAGGCAGACCCACTAACCGGGTTCGCTGCTGGAATTGAGTCTGGGCGCGTCCATTCAGTTTTCTCTTCTGAGCTTGCGCCTAGCTGCTTAAAGAAATCCAGGATCACCGAAGTTAATGAACCACCGCTAACGCCTTCGATTTCTTTATTGTTCAATTCACGCATGTTGTTTCCTTAAGCTGTAATTACAGATGCATTAGGATCAAACTGGTTTTCAACGACCGCGTTAAACCAGCCTGCCGTGCTATCCCAGCCATTCATAGCACCATATAAAGCACCATCAACAAGACCAAGGACTGCGCCGACAATCAGACCTACACCGGCAGAGACAATACCAACGCCTAACACGCCACCGGTGCTTCCGCCACTCATTCCCCATTTAAGACCAAAAGAACTAATACCCGTAACGGCACCGACAACTACAGCGCCAATAAAGTCAAAAAAACCTGCTCCTGAAACGTTTTGCATTTCAAAAGATGTTAACTCTCTCATCGATATCTCCATGTATCATTTTTTCAATATTATTATTTATGCCGCTTCTAGCGAACGGCGCTATTAGAATGGGTGGTCATAAAAAATGAAATAGTAAAACATCCATAATTCTTCTTTTGTTATCGTAAGCAAGGATATGGCTATTATATTTTTACATAATATTAACTGCTGTTGGTATTCTGGAATTTTTTGAGCGTACATTATTCTTATGCGTGATTTAACCATTAACAGCACTGCTTATGCCTGATGCTTAAAATTATCTGGCATCCGGGAAGCGCATGCCATGAACGCGGTTCAGTGAAACTGATTTATCTATGAATAAGCTTGTGCATAAAGCCATGAGTTAATGATTTCACTTGCCTGAATGTGAAGTCATTTGAGAAGTGGAATTAAAAAGGGAAAAATCCCATTTGCCAGTTTCTGGTGATTTAAGCTAATTAAATCATATATATCAGGATAAAAAACTAAATATTTAAAGATAATCAATTTAAGTATCTGTTCGATGGGTGCCGTGGTTTAATTCCTTCCATGCAATGCTGCCTGACAGCGTAACTTTAGTAAGGAGCATTAACATTGATGCCAATTTGATTTGTTTCTTTTCAGCCATGCTGGAAAATTGAGAGAGGTGTTTAAATGCGTGCTTTTAAAATAGCATGCTCATAACATCATCTTTCAAATGGTAATGGGAAATTCTTTTTTTAGGAAAAAAGTTATAACACTGCCCGTAAGGTGCTACAAAGTAGATTTATGTGCTAACTAAACAGCGTTTGAATGGTGTAAGATCTGGTTATTGTTTCTTTTATTGGCCTGAATGTCTTTATTTATTTGTATTTGCGGTTTTGAATTTTGTTGGGACGGTTTTATTATAGTGGAACCGATAAAGACTATTTTTAACTGCCCGAGTTATGGAGGCGAGCTCAGGTAAGCGAGTACACCAGGCGAAAGAGAAAGAGACTATAAAAAACTGATTTTACGAATTGTTGCTAATCACTGACCAATGCGTCAGTTAGATTGAGTTAATTAATATGTATAGAGTGACTGAAAATCATGAACGGATCATCGATGCATTAGCAGGATTTACGCAGATTGCTAATCCAGATGAAATTTCAAGAGGCAAGCGCCGTTATCATTTGACTAAAGATAATGTACGTCGCGTTATGTTCATTCTTGACGGCGATTTTTTACTTAAACTTAAAGGCGAGAATAAGGTTTTGAATATCTTATCCGCTCCGTTTGTTGTCGGCGTCACTCCAGCTTTAGACGAGCCGCCAGTCTATCTGGAACGAGTCGATTATGGAAAAGTCAGTTTCATTGACTATGACGTGTTCTGGCGATTGGTTTTTGAGAAAGATCTTTTTAATGACGCAATGTCTATTTTATCAGGACAGTATTCTGATCTGATGAATTACATTCAGTTACCAAAAAGTAACTCATATGATGAAGTTCTTTCTTTGATTGAAAGATGGAAAAAACTGCCGACTCATTTAAAGAAACGATTTTCAGCACTATATCTTATTGAAAATAGTTCTCATTTATCAAAAAGTTCCATTTGCAGAGTGCTCAAGGAACTAAAAGAGAAAGGCGAATTGGTACTGATTAACGGTAAGTTCACCTGAATATAATATTTGTCATCGTGAATTTTGTGATGCTGAAGGGAAAAAATGGATGTTAATGTGGTTTGTACGGATGACAATTACTTCTTCAGACTGGGCATATCAAAGGTAATTGAGGAGGCACTGCTATCTGATGCAGAAGTAAAATTTTTATCAGGTTTTGATAGTCATAACCTGCGGCAGGCTGACTTCATCCTGATCAATGTTTCGCAATGGCGTCTTTATATGTGTCAACCCGCTTATCGCGAGCGAAAGCCTGGCAGTATCATATTGGTATTTACCGATGATTTCGGAGAGAAAATTAAAAACCCGTTACCATTTTGTTATCAATCTTTGCTTGAAGTGTCAAAAAGGGATTCGGTACGTTTAATAACTGAGAAAATAACCAAGGCCTGGTTAAACACTCAGGGAAGAGTTATGGGATATCTGCCTTCAGACTGTTTACGGTGCGAATTTGCACGTATCACCGTGGTGCAACTTCAGGTGCTTAGTTTTTTGAAGAAAGGATACAGTGTAATCCAGACAGCAAAAAGGTTAGATTTGTCAGTTAAAACAATCTATGCACATAAATATAATGTGATGAGAAAGTTCGCTCTGAAAGGAGATAAAGAATTTAATGCATTTATCAATGATGTCTCGTTGCTTGAACTTTACAAAGGAGTTATCAATGTAAATGAGATTTAACGTTATCCAGAGGCGTAGGCTCACCCTTCTGCGCTGTTTAAATTTCCCATTTTTTATTTTTTAAGGAGTTGTCAGCTCCTGTTCAACATCGGATATAAGGTGTTTTAAATATAAAGGTTAAGCACCTTAAGGAGAGTTATATGGAAAATAATTCACGTTTAACATGCAAAGCATCGAATAATCCCTTTAAATTTATGCAGGGAGCAATGCTGAGTATGGTTTTATTACTTACAGGCTACCTGTACTGCAATTATGTTGAGGCGGCGCCATCGCAGAACGTTCCTGCGCCATCGTTGTTTAAAGAGGTCAACAATGACAAGGCGCCGGAGCAGATACGCGACCCGCGTGCGCACATTATTGTCTACCGTATTGATGAAAAAAATCCTGCCGCATCAAAACGCGTCGTTAACGTATTTGTTAATAATCAATACTATACGAGCGTAATGTCAGGTGATAGAGGGACTGAAATTAGTGTGTGTCCTGGCCAGAAAAAACTGGACGTTATGTTCAGCCAGCATGATTTTGTCCAGCCAGCAAAAATTGAAGTATCCACACCAGAGCTGAAATCAGGTGAGCGCTATTACTATCAGTTAGCGGTAAATGATCAGCAGAAAATCACGGCGCGTCTGGTGCCTGCAAAGGAAGCTGAATCTGTTTTAACCAGTCTCAAAGCACAATCACGTACGTTATCGCGTGTAGTAAATGAACGTTCTTGTTCTGAAGCGGGCGAGTCAAAACTGTTGAATCACCCGGTGGCTTCTTCACTATTAAATTCTGACAGTAGTCATGCTCAGAGCAATGCTATGAAGATAGCTGATAAAAGCAGTAACGCTCAGGGCGCTGCATACTCACTGCATTGATGCAATCTGGCACCATATTTTTTATTAATCAGTTCTGATAATGCCGTTCACTGACTCCAGAATCAAGAGTTGTGCTGGAAGCAATGTCAGGATTGCAGATTATCTCGTCATAAAATCACGGTTATTCTAAGTATATGAATATAGAGATTAAGGGTTTGTGAAAGCCTTATTTCTATTGAATTTAATCAATCCTCGTTAATTAAGAAGGTTGTTATGTTGAAAGTGAACTTGCGTGGTGTGAAGGGTATTATCTCTTCATACACTGTTGATACAAAATCTGAAAATCCTACAACGATCAAAGTTCCGCATCAGGGTGCATTAAATATAGAACTGATCGATAGCGCTACAGGACATGCTCCGCAAATGGTTGTAACCAAGCGCGTTGGCAATAATCTGCAGCTTTTCTTTAGCCAGGATGATTCTCAGCATCCTGATATTGTGCTGGAAGATTATTATGATAATGAAAACGTTCATCTGATTGGGCTGGGCGAAAACGGTCAATTTTATGAATATGTGCCGACTTCCGGCGATGTCGCTGAATATCCGCCAGCTTTAACTGAAGGTCAGAGCGGTGAACAGGTATTAGGCGGTGAAGGATATGCCAGTGCCGATCCGCTGACTGCCAGTCACAACAATTTTGGTTGGTTGCCCTTTATGCTGCTGGGCGGCGCGGCAGGCGGCGTTGCTATTGGTGCGTCCGGGCGTGGTAGCAGTGGCCATGACTCTTCCGCTAAGAGTGTATCGGTGACACTTGATCCTGTTGCGGACAGTGATAATGATGGTCGTCCAGAGTTTTCCGGAACATCGAATAGCCCTGACTCACAGGTTGTCATTCAACTGCCTGATGGCACCCAGATCACGACCCAGACGGACAGTGAAGGTAACTGGTATGTGGAAGCACCGACTTCACAACCAAATGGCACCGTCACTGTTACGGTAACTGATAGTGCGGGCAATAGCGGTAGCCTGACTGAAGAGTTTACTGACACCTCTTCGCCAGAAGCGGCGGTTATAAATAGCAATGATGATGAACAAATCTCAGGTAAAGCAGAACCTGGTTCAACTGTGGTTATTTCCGATGGCAGTACCGGTGAAACCACCACGGTTGTAGTTGATGAAAATGGTGACTGGAGTATCCAGCCTAACCCTGTCCATGAAGGGGATACCGACGTAACTATCGTGGTTGTCGATCCTGCGGGTAATGTCTCTCCGCCGTCCAACGGTTCCCGACCGGACATAACTCCTCCAGATAACATCAACTCCGGCATTGTCAGTGACTCAGTCACCCTGACGGACGACGTCGGTGCGATCACCGGCGAGATTGCCAGCGGCTCGGTCACCGACGACGCGCGGCCGACCCTTTCCGGCGACGCAACCGCCGACATCGATCACGTCAATATCTATGACAACGGCGAGCTCGTCGGCAGCGCAGCGGTGGACGCGGACGGCAAGTGGAGCTGGACGCCGGAGCAGGATATGGCGGACGGCACCTCTCACGACCTGACGGTTGCGGCGGTGGATGCGGCGGGCAACGA
Organism: Pantoea sp. PvP021; assembly: GCF_054056055.1. NCBI lineage: Bacteria > Pseudomonadati > Pseudomonadota > Gammaproteobacteria > Enterobacterales > Erwiniaceae > Pantoea > Pantoea sp. PvP021. Next base: position 194,267 of record NZ_JBSRXX010000010.1, read on the forward strand.
AGGCCCGCAGGCAGACGGCGACTGGAGCTTTACCGTTGACACCAGCACGGCGGCTCCGGAAATCACGAACAACACCGAGGACGAGCTGGCCGGTAACGCCGAGCCGGGCGCGGTGATCGTGATCACCGATCCGGTCAGCGACAGCGTGACCAGCACGGTGGCGGATGCTGACGGCCACTGGAGCATCCAGCCGAATCCGGCGGGCGTGGACGCCAAAGACGTCGTGGTGGAAGCCACCGACGAGGCGGGCAACAGCAACAGCGTTGTGATCGACGGCCCCGGCGACAGCACGCCGCCGGATAACCAGACCTCAGGCCTGGTCATCGACAGCATCACCCTGACCGACGACGTCGGTGCGATCACCGGCGAGATTGCCAGCGGCTCGGTCACCGACGACGCACGGCCAACCTTCTCCGGCGACGCAACCGCCGACATCGATCACGTCAATATCTATGACAACGGCGAGCTCGTCGGCAGCGCAGCGGTGGACGCGGACGGCAAGTGGAGCTGGACGCCGGAGCAGGATATGGCGGACGGCACCTCTCACGACCTGACGGTTGCGGCGGTGGACGCGGCGGGCAATGAGGGCCCGCAGGCAGACGGCGACTGGAGCTTTACCGTTGACACCTCGGTGCCGGATAACCAGACATCGGGTTTGGTGGCGGACAGCATCACGCTGACCGATGACGTCGGTCCGGTACAGGGCAAGATTGAAGATGGCTCTGTCACTGACGATGCACGTCCGACCTACTCAGGCACGACTACCGCAGACATCAGTTACGTCAATATCTACGACAGTGGCAAGCTGATCGGCAGCGCAGCGGTGGAGGCGGACGGCAAGTGGAGCTGGACGCCGGACAGCGCGATGAGCAGCGGGACACACGCCCTGACGGTCGCGGCGGTGGACGCGACGGGCAATGAAGGCCCGCAGGTAAGCGGCACGGCGGATGCGGCGTGGGACTTCAGCGTCCTGACCAGCGCCCCGGCGCAGCCGGCGATTGAAAACGTGGTGGACGACTACAGCCAGGGCGAGGATGCGGACAGCGGCTTCCTGCAGAAGGGCCAGTTCACCAACGACGGCACGCTGACGCTGAACGGCACCGCGGGCGCGGGGCTGACGGTCATCGTGTGGGCCACGGATGCGGACGGCAACCGGGTAAACGCGGGGTCGGGCGTGGCGGATGACAACGGCCGCTGGAGCATTACCACGGCGGCGCTGGGCGAGGACGGCCGCTATGACCTGACGGCGACGGCGGTGAACGCGGCGGGGGTTTCCTCGGCGGAGACCGGCGCGTTTAACGTGGTGCTGGACACCGTGGCACCGGAGGCGGCCGTGGCGGCGCTGATGGACGCCCAGGGTGAGGTGCAGGGCGAAGTTGCCAGCGGCGGGGTAACCGACGACCGCGCGCCGGTGCTGAAGGGCACGGCGGAAGCGGGCGCGACGGTGACGGTATATCTGGACAACAGCAGCACGCCGGCAGGCAGCACGGTGGCGGACGCGGACGGCAACTGGACACTGGCGCTGGGCACGCTGACGGACCGCGATTACAGCTGGCAGGTGAAGGTGACGGACGCGGCGGGGAACGAAACCCGCGGCGAGCGCGCGACCTTCAGGCTGGACAGCAGCAGCGTGGAGCTGAGCATTGACCAGGCGAACGACGATGCGGGAAGCATCACCGGCGCGGTACTGAACGGCGGCCTGACCGACGACAGCACGCCGGAGCTGCAGGGCACGGCGGCGGCGGGCGCGGTGGTGACCATCAGCGACCAATCGGGCGCGGTGCTGGGCAGCAGCACGGCAAACAGCAGCGGCGTGTGGACATTCGCGGTGGCGGAGCTGGCAGACGGTGAGCACGTCTTTACGGCATCGGTAACCAATGCGGCGGGCAACAGCAGCGAGGCGAAATTTACCCTGACCGTTGACACCATCGCACCTGTCCTGCCGACCATCACCGGGATGATTGACGATGTAGGCACTGTACAGGGCACGTCTACGACCAGTGGTGGCGTAACGGACGATCCGTCGCCGACCTTTACCGGCAAGGCGGAAAAAGGTTCGCTGGTTACGCTGTATGACGGCGACAGCGTGCTGGGCAGCGTTCGGGCGGATGCGCAGGGCAACTGGAGCTATACGCCGACCACCAATATGGTAGACGGCGATCATAGTATCAAAGCCGTTAGCACGGACGCGGCAGGAAACATCTCCGCGCCTGGCGCAGAATGGCCGTTTAAGCTGGATACCAGCACGGCGGCTCCGGAAATCACGAACAACACCGAAGACGAGCTGGCCGGTAACGCCGAGCCGGGCGCGGTGATCGTGATCACCGATCCGGTCAGCGACAGCGTGACCAGCACGGTGGCGGACGCGGACGGTCACTGGAGCATCCAGCCGAATCCGGCGGGCGTGGACGCCAAAGACGTCGTGGTGGAAGCCACCGACGAGGCGGGCAACAGCAACAGCGTTGTGATCGACGGCCCGACAGACAGCACGCCGCCGGATAACCAGACCTCGGGCCTGGTCATCGACAGCATCACCCTGACCGACGACGTCGGTGCGATTACCGGCGAGATCCTGGATGGCAGCGTCACCGACGACGCACGGCCGACCTTCTCCGGCGACGCAACCGCCGACATCGATCACGTCAATATCTATGACAACGGCCAGCTTATCGGCAGCGCAGCGGTGGGCGCGGACGGCAAGTGGAGCTCGACGCCGGAGCAGGATATGGCGGACGGATCCTCACACGACCTGACGGTTGCGGCGGTGGACGCGGCGGGTAACGAAGGCCCGCAGGTGAGCGGCACTGATGACGATGGCTGGAGCTTTACCGTCGACACCACTGCGCCGGATATCGACGCCTTTACAGACAGCAGCATCACGCTGACCGATGACGTCGGTCCGGTACGGGGCGAGATCGCCGACGGTGCAACGACTGATGATGCACGCCCGACCTACAGCGGTAGCGTGAGCACGGCAGGAATAGCGCAGGGTGTGGTCAGCGTCAATATCTACGACAGTGGCAAGCTGATCGGCAGCGCAGCGGTGGAGGCGGACGGCAAGTGGAGCTGGACGCCGGACAGCGCAATGAGCAGCGGGGCACACGCCCTGACGGTCGCGGCGGTGGACGCGGCGGGCAATGAAGGCCCGCAGGTAAGCGGTACGGCGGATGCGGCGTGGGACTTCAGCGTCCTGACCAGCGCCCCGGCGCAGCCGGCGATTGAAAACGTGGTGGACGACTACAGCCAGGGCGAAGACGCGGACAGCGGCTTCCTGCAGAAGGGCCAGTTCACCAACGACGGCACGCTGACGCTGAACGGCACCGCGGGCGCGGGGCTGACGGTCATCGTGTGGGCCACGGATGCGGACGGCAACCGGGTAAACGCGGGGTCGGGCGTGGCGGATGACAACGGCCGCTGGAGCATTACCACGGCGGCGCTGGGCGAGGACGGCCGCTATGACCTGACGGCGACGGCGGTGAACGCGGCGGGGGTTTCCTCGGCGGAGACCGGCGCGTTTAACGTGGTGCTGGACACCATGGCACCGGAGGCGGCCGTGGCGGCGCTGATGGACGCCCAGGGTGAGGTGCAGGGCGAAGTTGCCAGCGGCGGGGTAACCGACGACCGCGCGCCGGTGCTGAAGGGCACGGCGGAAGCGGGCGCGACGGTGACGGTATATCTGGACAACAGCAGCACGCCGGCAGGCAGCACGGTGGCGGACGCGGACGGCAACTGGACACTGGCGCTGGGCACGCTGACGGACGGGGAGCACAGCTGGCAGGTGAAGGTGACGGACGCGGCGGGGAACGAAACCCGCGGCGAGCGCGCGACCTTCAGGCTGGACAGCAGCAGCGTGGAGCTGAGCATTGACCAGGCGAACGACGATGCGGGAAGCATCACCGGCGCGGTACTGAACGGCGGGCTGACCGACGACAGCACGCCGGAGCTGCAGGGCACGGCGGCGGCGGGCGCGGTGGTGACCATCAGCGACCAATCGGGCGCGGTGCTGGGCAGCAGCACGGCAAACAGCAGCGGCGTGTGGACGTTCGCGGTGGCGGAGCTGGCTGATGGTGAGCACGTCTTTACGGCATCGGTAACCAACGCAGCGGGCAACAGCAGCGAGGCGAAATTTACCCTGAATGTGGATACCACACCGCCAGAACCAGTGATCATCCAGTCATTACAGGATGACGTCGGTACATTGCAGTTCACCTCACCAGTGGCAGGTAATGTCATTGACGATCCGGCGCCGACCTTTACCGGCAAGGCGGAAAAAGGCTCGCTGGTTACGCTTTATGACAATGGCATCCTGCTTGCGACAGTGACGGCAGATGCACAGGGTGAGTGGAGCTATACGCCGACCACTAACCTGCTGGAAGGGACACACGGTATTACGGCGACGGCAACGGATGCTGCAGGTAACGTCAGTGAAATCAGCAGTAGCTGGGATTTTATTATCGATATCACAGCGCCTAACGTTGGGATTTCAGGAAACTCAGAGGAGTCACTGAGCGGTGTTACTGAGCCAGGCGTTGTGGTTGTCATTGTCGATAAGAACGGCACGGAATATAGCGTAGTAGCCGATCAGCAGGGTAAATGGGTGATAGCACCTAACCCAATCTCAGCTGGCGAGTCAGGAGAGATCTACGCTATCGATCCAGCAGGGAACAAGGGCGATACAGTGGCCTTCCAGGGATCTGCACTGGCTACGTATAGCTTGCTGAATGAAAGTATGCAGGTGAACACCACTACCACAGGCGATCAGCTTAACCCGTCGACGACCCGGCTGGCGGACGGCCGCATCGTGGTGACGTGGCAGGGCGCAGGTGTCTCCGGCACTGAGGTTTACATGCAGCTCTTTGAGGCCGACGGTATACGTAAAATCGGCACCGAGCAGCAGGTGAACCAGCGCACGGCCAACAATCAGGACAGCCCGCAGGTGATCGCGCTGACCGACGGCGGCTTTCTGATTGTCTACGAGTCCAACGTTAACGGACTGGACAACAGCGGCGACGGCGTGATGGCGCGCCGCTACGGCGCCGACGGCCAGGCGGTGACCGACGAGTTCCAGGTGAACACCACCTACAGCGGTGCGCAGAACCGTCCGGGTGCGATGGCAACCGCCGACGGCGGCTACATCATCAGCTGGGAAGACCAGGGCACAGGCATCGTGCAGCGCAGCTACGGGGCGGATAACCAGCCGGTGACGGGCGAAGTGACGGTGGCAACCGGCAAGGGCATGGGCAGCTCAGGCGGTCCGGAAATGGCGGCCTTTACCGATGCGGCGCACGGCGGCATGTACGTGACCGTGTGGAACGCCACCAGCGGTCCGGGTGACACCAGCGGCAGCGGGGTTGTCGGGCAGATTTTTGCCGCAGACGGCACGCCACTGGGGGGGAACTTCCAGGTGAACACCACCACGGACAGCTCCCAGAACTATCCGGACGTTATCACCCTGAACGACGGCAGCATCGTGGTGTTCTGGGACAGCAGCGACAGCGGCACCAGCGGCTCTGACATCCGCGCAGTGCACTACCGCGTGGATGCCGCCACCGGAACGCTGACGCTGGTCGGCAGCGGTGACTTCATCGTCAACAGCTACACCAGCGGCAAGCAGTATAAGCCGGTCGGCGTGGCGCTGGATGATGGCGGCTACCTGCTTATCTGGGGCTCTGAAGGCGGCGACGGGGATGGCTCGGCCATCTACGCACAGCGCTTTGATGCGAACGATAACAGGGTGGGACGCGAGTTCCTGGTGAACACCACCACGAGCGGCAACCAGGGTACCGGTGGCGACTCGGTGGATGCAACGCACATCTTTGACGCCGTGCTGACCGCGGACGGCAGCGTATACGTGACGTGGCAGTCGGACAACGTGGACGGTTCGGGAACCGGCATTGAAGGTATCGTGATTGACGTGGATGCGGCGTTCTACTCCGAGTACACGGTGAACACCACCACCACGGGAGCGCAGACGGTCTCGTCGGTAGCCAGCCTGCCGGACGGCGGCGCCATCGTGGTGTGGCAGTCGGCGAGCGGAGACGGCTCCGGCAGCTGCGTCAAGGGCCAGCTGCTGGACGCGAAAGGCCAGCCGGTCGGGGCGGAGTTCACGGTGAACACCACCACAGCGGGCGACCAGATTACGCCGCAGGTTACGGTCCTGACGAACGGCCATATCGAAGTGGTGTGGAGCACGGATTCCGGTGCGCATATCAAGGGTCAGGGCTATACCTACAGCTATGACGGTGCGGGTAATGTAAATGGTCTGGTGGCTGATGGCACAGAGTTCAGCGTTAACACCGGTACCACGGCAAGTAAACTGACTGAACCCGCCATTACCTCGCTGGAAGATGGCGGCTATCTGGTTGTATGGCAGGCAAGCCTGAACGGTAACTGGGCGATTTACAGCCGCCAGTATGATGCAAACGGCACGCCGGTCACGGCGGAGACTGTGCTGATTACGACTTCGCTGAGCGTAAACGGCGTGCTGGGCTTTGGCGCTGACTGGGAGCCGCTGCCGTCTGTTACGTTACTGAAAAATGGCCAGGTCGCTATCGCCTATACCGTTAAAGGTACCGGGTATGACGCAGGCGTGTCGATCTACGATCCTTCACTGCATGAGGTAACCGGCAGCTTCGTAGCGAACCAGACCCTGACTAATAATCAGGCATCACCTGCAGTAAGCGCGCTGGATAACGGCAACTACGTGGTGACCTGGGACTCTAACGATACCAGCGGACCGGATCAGAACGGTTACAGCGTCTGGGGCCGCATCTATGCGGCAGACGGTACGGCGCTGACCAGCGAGTTCCTGATCAACACGGCAACAGCAGGCGATCAACATCTGGCGAAAGTCGTGAGCCGTCCTGATGGCAGTTTCGTTGCGCTCTTTATGTCTGCAACAGATACGGCACCGGGTGCAGGTACCAGCGGCATCTACGCGCAGTACTTTGATGCAGCGGGTAACAAAGTGGGCCAGCAGATGCAGATCCATCAGCTGACCTATGGCGAGCAGGTTGAAGTCGATGCGACCTTCCTTGCGGGCGGTCAGCTTTACGTGACCTGGACTGACAAAGGTGTGGGTGACGGCGAAGGCTCGGCGATTAAAGGACGCGTTGTGGATCTGGTTGAAACGCTGGGACTGGAGCAAATGACGCCGGACAACAACGATCCAACGACCATTGACTATCAGCCTGCGACGACACCAGCGTCGAGCGACACCGATGTACTGCCGCCGAACGTGGGTCTCTCTACCAATACTAAGGAGACTCTGGGTGGCCAGACCGAAGCAGGCGCTACTGTTATCGTGACGAATGCGGCTGGAACGGTTTACTCCACGGTGGCAGATGCTAAGGGTGTATGGAGTATTGTACCTAACCCACTCAGTGTCGGTGAAAACGGAACGCTCTCGGCTATTGACGCGGCAGGTAACCAGAGCCAGCCAGTATTGATCTCCGGAGCCGCGCTGAGTGCTTACGATCTGCTGAATGAAAGCGCGCAGGTGAATACCACTACCACAGGCGATCAGCTCAACCCGTCGGTCACCCGGCTGGCGGACGGCCGCATCGTGGTGACGTGGCAGGGTGACGGCACCTCCGGTACCGAGGTTTACATGCAGCTGTACGAGGCAGACGGTGTGCATAAAATCGGCACCGAGCAGCAGGTGAACCAGCGCACGGCCAACAATCAGGACAGCCCGCAGGTGATCGCGCTGACCGACGGCGGCTTTCTGATCGTCTACGAGTCCAACGTTAACGGACTGGACAACAGCGGCGACGGTGTGATGGCGCGCCGCTACGGCGCCGACGGCCAGGCGGTGACCGACGAGTTCCAGGTGAACACCACCTACAGCGGTGCGCAGAACCGTCCGGGTGCGATGGCAACCGCCGACGGCGGCTACATCATCAGCTGGGAAGACCAGGGCACAGGCATCGTGCAGCGCAGCTACGGGGCGGATAACCAGCCGGTGACGGGCGAAGTGACGGTGGCAACCGGCAAGGGCATGGGCAGCTCAGGCGGTCCGGAAATGGCGGCCTTTACCGATGCGGCGCACGGCGGCATGTACGTGACCGTGTGGAACGCCACCAGCGGTCCGGGTGACACCAGCGGCAGCGGGGTTGTCGGGCAGATTTTTGCCGCAGACGGCACGCCACTGGGGGGTAACTTCCAGGTGAACACCACCACGGACAGCTCCCAGAACTATCCGGACGTTATCACCCTGAACGACGGCAGCATCGTGGTGTTCTGGGACAGCAGCGACAGCGGCACCAGCGGCTCTGACATCCGCGCAGTGCACTACCGCGTGGATGCCGCCACCGGGACGCTGACGCTGGTCGGCAGCGGTGACTTCATCGTCAACAGCTACACCAGCGGCAAGCAGTATAAGCCGGTCGGCGTGGCGCTGGATGATGGCGGCTACCTGCTTATCTGGGGCTCCGAAGGCGGCGACGGGGATGGCTCGGCCATCTACGCACAGCGCTTTGATGCGAACGATAACAGGGTGGGACGCGAGTTCCTGGTGAACACCACCACGAGCGGCAACCAGGGTACCGGTGGCGACTCGGTGGATGCAACGCACATCTTTGACGCCGTGCTGACCGCGGACGGCAGCGTATACGTGACGTGGCAGTCGGACAACGTGGACGGTTCGGGAACCGGCATTGAAGGTATCGTGATTGACGTGGATGCGGCGTTCTACTCCGAGTACACGGTGAACACCACCACCACGGGAGCGCAGACGGTCTCGTCGGTAGCCAGCCTGCCGGACGGCGGCGCCATCGTGGTGTGGCAGTCGGCGAGCGGAGACGGCTCCGGCAGCTGCGTCAAGGG
>NZ_JBSRXX010000011.1:0-166263 GCF_054056055.1 Pantoea sp. PvP021
GAAGTGAAACGCCGTAGCGCCGATGGTAGTGTGGGGTCTCCCCATGCGAGAGTAGGGAACTGCCAGGCATCAAATAAGTGAAGAAGCCCCGCACGGAAGTGCGGGGCTTTTTTACGTCTGCACTTTGCCACGTTAAGCTGAAAATATGATCTGCAGGCACGCGGTATGTCACCCTTAACTCCCCATTCTCCACCTCTGAATGACCAGCAACCCGCTGATTTTTCGATAATTAGCGACATGGCTCACAATAATAATCTCGGATTACGCCGCCTTTACCTTCAGTAGACTTAAATGCTTTACTCACTCCTTTAAACGCTGTTGATCAGCAAGGAACAGAGGTAAGGCATGGCACCCACAAATAATAAAACTCAGACGGATGATACAAAGAAACGTATCTGGGCTATCGTCGGCGCGTCATCGGGTAACCTGGTTGAGTGGTTCGACTTCTACGTTTACTCCTTCTTCTCACTCTATTTTGCCCACATTTTCTTTCCGCAGGGCGATACCACCACTCAGTTGTTACAGACAGCGGGCGTTTTTGCGGCAGGATTTTTAATGCGTCCGATTGGCGGCTGGCTATTCGGCTATATCGGCGACAAACATGGCCGAAAAAATTCGATGCTGGTTTCGGTCTGCATGATGTGTTTTGGTTCGCTGGTGATCGCCTGCTTACCCGGTTACGCAACGATCGGCGTGGCTGCGCCCGTCATTCTGCTGCTGGCGCGTATGTTTCAGGGATTATCGGTGGGCGGAGAATATGGGACCAGTGCAACCTACATGAGCGAAGTGGCTCTGGAAGGACGCAAAGGATTCTACGCCTCATTCCAGTATGTCACGCTGATTGGTGGCCAGTTAGCGGCGGTACTCACCGTCGTGGTCCTGCAATTTCTGCTGACGGATGCAGAACTGCGAAGCTGGGGCTGGCGTATTCCGTTCTTCCTCGGCGCACTCCTCGCCGTTGTCGCATTATGGTTAAGACGCTCACTGGAAGAGACCTCAGATAAGACGAGCCGCGAACATCGCGATGCGGGTAGCGTAATCGGGTTACTGCGTAATCATACTCGTCCCTTCCTGATGGTGCTGGGTTTCACCGCAGGCGGCTCCCTGAGTTTTTACACCTTCACTACCTACATGCAGAAGTATCTGGTTAATACGTCAGGTATGGATCCTAAAACCGCCAGCGGCCTGATGACCGGTGCGCTGCTGGTCTTTATGCTGATTCAGCCGATTATCGGTGCCCTGTCAGATAAAATCGGTCGTCGCACCTCGATGATGATTTTTGGCGCGGGCGCGGCCATCTGTACGGTCCCCATTCTGACCCTGCTGCAAAACGTGCAAAGTCCCGGTGTGGCTTTCCTGTTAATCATGCTGGCGCTGCTGATTACCAGCTTCTACACCGCCATCAGTGGCATTCTTAAAGCAGAAATGTTTCCGCCACAGGTGCGCGCACTGGGTGTAGGACTATCTTACGCAGTAGCGAATGCGATCTTTGGTGGGTCGGCAGAGTATGTTGCGTTGCTGATGAAGCAGCAGGGGATTGAGACGACTTTCTTCTGGTATGTTTCAGCGATGGGCGCGGTGGCATTTCTGGTGTCGCTGTTGCTGCACAAGCGCGGTAAGGGGATTAAGCTTTAACAGAGAAAGCTACTGACTCAGATTCCACAGGGCAATGCCGCTGGCAGCACCGGCGGCATCCCAGGCGAAATCTTTCCAGCTCCAGCCGCTGCCATTCGGGCGGCTGTCATACCACTCTTTTCCCGCCCCAGGCGTTAATGAAAACAGTCTGGCTTTGCCGGTCAGAATGGTGCTGGCGCTGCCCATATTCACTGCCGGCAGCGGCCAGGACTGCAGAGGCGACAAAATGCTCCGCTTTATCCCGTCCGGTCTACTGATCTTTAGCCATATGGGCGCATCCACTACACAACAGCCCAGCAAGCAGCACACTTCGCATAGCAGATGCCTTATTGGCCGCAGCGATTAAAGAATCCGGCTGATCAGGCGATCGATACGTATCCGGCGCAGACGGCGAATCAGCTTGCGCACCTTGGCCGGGTAATCAGCAATACTTTCAAGCTCACGGAAATGCGTCACTACCGTCGTGTTATGCCGGATTAACGTCAGTTCCTTCTCACGCTGAGCCGCTAACTCCTGATGAGGATCGTGGATCAGCACCGCATTTTCCAGATCGAGCCGCCAGGCACGTGGATTGAGGTTATTACCGGTAATCAGCTGCCATTCGTCATCAACCCACATTCCTTTAAGGTGATAACTGTTCTCGCCATCCTTCCACAGTCTCACGACCAGCTGATCGGTCGTAACGTAGTAGTGCAAACGGCTCATAAAGCGACGCAGATTGATTTCATACAGGTAAGGCAGTGCGCCGATGATTTTGAACGGCTGATCGGGCGCAATATAGAAGTCATTGGCTGTTTTATCGCCGACGATGATCTCAACCTGTTTTCCCTGACGCAGAAGATGAATGATATTACGTACCAGCAAGGCGGGCATGTTGAAGTAGGGGGTACAGATGATCAGCTTCTGTTCCGCACAGGGCATCAGGTGGAAAATGGTTTTATTGAGCAGGCTATGCTTACCCAGACCGACCAGCGGCGTGACCGTCAGTTCATCGTTGCCGGCATTCCCTTCAAACTGATAATTGAAACCGCGCAGATCCTGACGGAACTGGCGTGTCTCATTTTTAATTTCAGGACTTGAGGGGCGCTCAGCAAAATCGAGTCGGTTTACCGCCTCTGCTGACTTCAGATTGAGCGTGATCCAGTCATACATCGTATCTGTCAGCTGGGAATTACGGATAACCTGATAACGGTCATAGCGATACTTATCATGCTGATGCAGGTAGACATCATTGATGCTGGCGCCGCTGTAGAGCAGCATATCATCAATAATGAACCCTTTAAGGTGGAGCACGCCCAGCGCTTCACGGGTATTGACCGGGATACCATAAACCGGGATGGCAATATCCGGATAACGTGTCGCCATTTCGCAATACCAGTCGGCATTGGTTACGCCTCGCGCTGCGCCAATTCGCCCACGCTGCGCACGGTGCCAGTCAACCAGAATCGAGATATCCAGCTCCGGCCGCGCCTGCTTCGCACTATAAAGCGCATCCATGACGGCACGTCCGGCGTCATCATTTTCCAGATAGAGCGCAACAATACAGATGCGAGTCTGCGCTGCAGCAATCTTCTCCAGCAACGTCTGGCGAAATTCGGCAGGCGAGTAAAGTGTCGACACATCCGCAACGGATTGTGACAGTTTCGGCAGCTGTGCGAGGTGTTGTTGGTGTTTGTTACGTTTAAATTTAGACAACATCACAGTGCACTTCTTCTCTGTTCATTGCATGGCCTTTTGCCATCAAATCAGGGTTATAACCACAAATAATAACATCAACTTCGCCGATTCGAACGTTTTTTACCTTTCTCTACAAGGTTAGTTGATCTCATTCTGTAAAGACAATTTCAGGCTGACAATACCGTCATCCAGTTGAATATCAACATGAAAGTTTAGCTTTCGTGCCAGCGTAATCATGCCGCGGTTATGGGGCATGGTGATACCGTTCAATTGTTGCAAGCCGTGATGCCGGGTATAGCGGATCATCTTTTCCAGCAGACGACGGCCCATGCCTAAGCCTTTCAGGTCGGAACGGACCAGCACCGAAAACTCCGCATCAATGTTATCTGCATCAGAGATAGCCCGGGTGACGCCGATGATCTCGGATCGTCCATGATGCTGACGTACCGCCACAATCGCCATCTCGCGGTCATAATCGATCTGGGTCATGTTGGCGAGATCATCATGAGTAAACTCACTAATTTCACTGAAGTAGCGGTAGTAGAGATCTTCTTTGGTGACCTGACTGATGAAATCGCGCAGCAGAGGCTCATCCTCTGGCAGAATGGGCCGGAACAGGCAGAATTGCCCATCCTTTAACTCTACCTGCTCTTCCAGATGCTGAGGATAAGGACGTATTGCCAGCCGTGCTTCGTTATCGCCGTGGAATGGAGCCAGCGTCAGGGTGACATCCAGCAGGGTAAAATCATTGCCCGCCGCCAGCAGCGGATGAATATCCAGTCGCTGGATCTCCGGGCAATCCACCACCAGGTTAGAGACCTGCACCAGCAGCTGGCTTAAACCGGGGATATCCAGCGGATTCAGCGCGCTGCGGCTGCGGATTTTTCCGCTCTTGATCGCCTGAATCACCAGATAGCGTGCCAGCGTCATATTCAGCGGGGGGAGGGCAACGGCAGCCTGTTTATCGGCCTGCCATTCAACGCCGCCTTCCCCCAGCATAATGATCGGGCCAAACAGGGCATCCTGTTCGACCACGACCCGCAGCTCCTGTGCGCCTGCACGACTCGCCATGCTCTGAACCAGCAGCCCTTCGATACGTGCCTGCGGCAACGTCTGTTTTACCCGATCAAAAATGGCCTCAGCGGCATGCTCCACTTCGCTGGCATTACGCAGGTAGAGCATCACGCCCTGCACCTCCGATTTATGCGCGATATCGGGTGAACGCAATTTTAGCGCCACCGGATAGCCAATCTGATCGGCAATCGCCACTGCCGCCTTACTGTCGCTGGCGATCCAGGTCGGCAGCGTGGCCAGGCCGTAAGCCTGCAACACCGGCTGCACTTCGTGGGTATCCAGCGCGGTAACACCACGCTCCAGCGCCTGTGACAGCAGCTGGTGTGCATGAGCGCTATCCAGGTTCAGGGTGGCGGGCAGGGCAGGGGTTTCGCGCAGCTGCTTCTGGTTACGGCGGTACTCAACCTGATGCATAAAGGCGGTCACTGTTCCCTCTGGCGTGCGCCAGGTCGGTATGCCCGCCTGCGTAAAGGCTCGGCGCGCGGCTTGTGAAGAGAACTCGCCGCTCCAGTTGGTCAGCAGCGTCACCAGCTTACCGCGCGGGTGACGGGCGATGGTGTCGATCAGATGTCCGGCCGTTTCAGTCGCGGGCGCGACCGCGCTTGGCGCATGAATAATCATCAATGCATCAAGTTCATGGCTGTCGAGCAGGATCTCTGTGCAGGCGGCATAACGTTCTGCTGTGGCGTCATCTTTTAAATCCAGCGGGTTGCCGCGGCCTGCGCCAGCGGGCAACAGCGCCTCGAGCTGCTGAATCGTCTGCTCGCTGAGCTGCGCCAGTTTCCCGTTGCGGGCATAGAGCTCATCCAGCGCCAGCGCGGCGGGGGCGGCACCATTACTGATGATCATCAGCCTGTCGCCACGCAGCGGCCGCATATGACTCAGCGACTCAACGGCGGAGAAGAGCTCATGGGTATCCTGCACCCGCAGTAACCCGGCACGCTGAATGGCTGCATCCCAGGCGGCGTCCAGACCGCTGTGGGTGCCCAGCAGCGCCTGTGCTTCCCGGCTGCGACCACTCTTGATCACCAGAATCGGTTTATTACGAGAGGCGCTGCGTGAGGCAGAAACAAAACGACGCGCATCGCTGAGGTGCTCAAGATAGAGCAGGATAGCGCTGGTTTTACCGTCGCGAGCCAGGAAGTCGAGCAGATCATCGACATCGGTATCCAGACTGTCACCCAGCGCGATAAACCAGGAGAATCCGAGATTACGCTGCTGCGCCCAATCGAGAATGGTGTTGGATACGGCGGCGGACTGGGAGATAAATGCGATACGGCCTTTCTCTATCGGCACTGGCGAGAAGCTGGCATTCAATCCCTGCCAGGGGGCCAGCAGGCCAAGACTGTTCGGTCCCAGCAGACGTATCTGCCACTGGCTGGCGCAGGCTTTGAGTTCAGCCGACTGGCTGGCGGGCGCAGAAAGAATAATGCAGGCCTTGCAGCCTTTCTCCCCGAGCTGTTGCAGCAGTTCGAGGTTACGTTTTGAATGGGTGCAGATTACTGCCAGGTCTGGCGCGAAAGGTAAGCTGTCGATAGTGGGCCAGGCCAGTACGCCGCTGACCGCTTTATATTTCGGCGTCACCGGCAACACCGGGCCGCTAAAACCGCCCGCCAGCAGGTTACGCATCATAAAGTATCCGGCGCGCCCTGGCGTGACCGAGGCACCAATCACCGCAATTGATTTAGGTCGTAACAGCGCTTCCAGTCCGCGTTGGCTCATCTCGCTCTCCAGAGTTCGGGATTTGCGTGATTGTAAACGCTTTTTGCTGGCAGTGCTTCCGGGCAGATCGCAGGCTGCGCATTCCGATTTTAATCTCTGTCAGCGCAGGGACGCTCCCGCCAGGAGGTGACTGGGCGATTAAACCTGTCCGGCGTGGTGCGGTTTCCCTGCCAGGTAGGCCGCGCGGAACTGATCAAAATGGTGAGATAACGCCTCAGCTGCTAGCCGATCGCCCGCCTGCGCCAGCAGCGCCGCGGCCACTTCAGCAGTACAGTGCTGACCTGCGCCGTGGGCTTCACGCAGCGTATAGCGCGACGGGGTACTGACATCCAGCGACATCACCGGCAGGGCGTCGAGCCAGGGGCTTTTACGGAACATTTTGCGGGCTTCGGTCCAGGTGCCGTCCAGCATAATAAACAGCGGCGGCTTGCCACTGACGGGCGGCGTTGTCAGCACTTCGCGACCGGGGTCGGCATAAGCGGCCGGGAAAACCACCAGCGGCTGATAATCGGGATTGCGCACCGCCGCCAGCAGCAGCGGATCCGGCTCGGTGCGTGACCAGCCAAAAGCCTGGGTATCCGGCAGAATATCGGCAATCAGCCGGCCGGTGTTGCTCGGCTTCATCGGCTCGGTATCGAACATCACCAGGCAGAAGCGGCTACGGGCGGACTGCGGCACGATCTGACTGCAGAGACAGTTGACCTCTGGCAGCAGGCAGCCCTGACAGCGGATGACCCGGTTCCCGCGTGCGAGGAAAGGACGAGTGGATCGGGCAAGGCGTTGGGTGCGCAAGCGCAAAACAGCATTATCAGACATGAGTATTCAGGGCAGGAAAAACGTCAGTGTAATCGAAGCGCAGGCGAAAAGGAAAAGGCCAGCCAGGCTGGCCTCTGAAGATTAAAGTGACTCATCCAGCCATTCATTGAAAGGCGCTTTGGGCATCGCGCCATTCAGCATGTCGACCCGTTCGCCGTTCTTAAACAGCATGATGGTCGGGATACTGCGAATGTTGAAACGGGCGCTCAGGGCCGGTTCCGCTTCGGTGTTCACTTTAATAAAGCGGACTTTACCGCTGCGTTCACTGGCGACATCTTTAAACACCGGCGCAAAATTGACACAGGGACCACACCAGGGCGCCCAGAAATCGATCACCACCGGCAGATCATCCTGCAGATATTTGTCAAAGTTAGCGCTGGTGGCATTCACCACTTCGCCATCAAATAACGCATTTCCACAGCGACCACATTTCGCCACGTCGGCAAGGCGTTCTTCAGGAACGCGATTGGTTGCCTGACAGGAAGCGCATACCGTATTCATAGGAACCTCTGATGTTGAAAAGTGTCAGTCTGATAAATATTGTTCATTATGAAAGGGGACGGATTCCCTCTCAATCTGGATTGCTCTATAGGTTCAATAGTTGATAGCTAAGCGCCAGCACATCAGGTAATCTGCGCGCTCTCAATGCAGGAGGAAGACATGAACGACGAATTTAAAGGCAAGAGCGGTAAGGTTAAGGTGATGTACGTGCGTGGCGAGGACGATAAAAGCGCGCGCGCGCCTAATCCTCGTACAGGCAAAGGTGGTCACGCTGCTGCCCGTTCGGATGATAATCGTCGTTCGTCTGGCCCCCGTACTGAACGCAGTCAGGAAGGTGGTCGCTCCGCTGGCCGTCGCAGCGACGACACCGGTCGCAGCAGTTCACCGCGTCGTGATGAAGGCGGACGTGGCGCTCCACGCCGTTCAGAAGATGGCGCAGGCCGCCGCAACGATCGTGGCGATGATAATCGCGGCGCCTATGGCAGCAGCGATTCCCCATGGCGCACCGTGTCTCGCGCGCCATCAGCAGATCGTCCGGCAACCGAAAGCGATAAGCCGGATCACGGCGGCATCAGCGGCAAGAGCTTCGTCGATCCCGAGCAGATCCGTCGTCAGCGTAACGAAGAGACGCGCGTCTATGGTGAGAACGCCTGTCAGGCGCTGTTCCAGAGCCGTCCTGAAGCGATTGTTCGCGCCTGGTTCGTGCAGGAAGTGACACCGCGTTTCCGCGAAGCGCTACGCTGGCTGGCGGCTAACCGCAAAGCCTATCACGTCGTGGAAGATGCTGAGATTACCAAAGCGTCAGGCACTGAGCATCATGGTGGCGTCTGCTTCCTGATCAAAAAGCGCATGGGTATGGCGGTTTCTGAATGGCTGAGCCAGGCGAATACCAAAGATTGCGTGCTGGCACTGGAAGATGTCAGCAACCCGCATAACCTCGGCGCGATTATGCGCAGCTGCGCGCACTTTGGCGTAAAAGGTTTGCTGGTGAACGACGCCTCACTGCTGGAGTCCGGCGCAGCGGTACGTACCGCAGAAGGCGGTGCTGAGCATGTGCAGGCCATCAGCGGCGCAACCTTCAGTGAAGGTCTGGAAGCGTTCCGTAAAGCGGGTTACACCATCGTCACCACCTCCAGCCATCAGGGCACGCCGCTGGCGCAGGCTCAGCTGCCGGAGAAAATGGTGCTGGTGTTAGGGCAGGAGCGTGAAGGTCTTTCTGATACCGCGTTCAAACAGGGTGACATGAGCTTGTCGATTGGCGGCACCGGCAACGTAGAAAGCCTTAACGTCTCGGTCGCAACCGGCGTACTGCTCGCCGAATGGTGGCGTCAGAACGCATAAAAAAACGGGCCGAAAGGCCCGTTTTGCTGTGTCACATCAGTGCGCGCCACCGCCACCGCCGCCTGCGCTAAACGGCGGACGGGCAAACCAGATCAGCACCAGCAGAATCAAAAAGACCCCCGCCGACGCCCAGAAAATTTCATTCGCTGAAATAATCAGTCCCTGATTGGTAATCTGCTGCGCGATCCAGGCCGACGCCTGCTGCTGCGTCATCCCCATGCTCTCCAGCTGGCTATACATCTGCTGAGAATTGACGTTGTACGGGGTGATCGACTCCGTCAGGTAGCTATGATGCATCGACTCGCGGTTACTCCACATAGTGGTGGTAATCGACGTTCCCACCGAGCCTGCAAAGGTACGCATAAAGTTCGACAGGCTGGAGGCAGCGGCCATGCGCTCCGGCGGCAGTCCCGACAGCGTAATGGTGGTCAGCGGCATAAAGAAGCAGGCCACGGCAAAGCCCTGAATAAACTGCGGCCAGGCTGAGGCACCAAAGTCCATTCCCGGTTCAAACGTATACGCGCGCCAGTAGAAGCAGACGGCATACATAATGAAGCTGAACGTGACCAGCCGTCGCATGTCGAGCTTATGGGCAAAGCGTCCGATGATCGGCGACAGGATCACCGGCAAAATGCCCACTGGCGCAGACGCCAGACCGGCCCAGGTTGCGGTGTAGCCGTAGACCTCCTGCAGCAGCTGCGGCAACAGAACAATCGAGCCGAAGTAGAGCATATAAGCCAGACTGATCGACAGGCAGCCAATGGTGAAGTTGCGCGACTTAAACAGCGACAGATCTATGATCGGGTGATCGTCAGTCAGCTCCCACACCAGCAGGACTGACAGCGCAATCACGGCCACTACCCCGAGCACGATGATCTCGGACGAGTTAAACCAGTCGAGCTCCTTTCCGCGATCCAGCATCACCTGCAAACAGCCGATCCCCACCACCAGCAGCACCAGCCCGACCATATCGATCCGCCGGATTTCGGTTTTGGTTTCCCGGCCGCGCAGGGTTTGCAGCGTCAGTATTACCACCGCCACACCAATGGGCACGTTGATAAAGAAGATCCAGCCCCAGTGATAGTTATCGCTGATCCAGCCGCCCAGTATCGGGCCACAGATTGGGGCGACGATCACCGTCATCGCCCACAGCGACAGCGCAACACTGCGCTTGGCGGGCGGATAGTTGTTGAGCAGCAGACTTTGCGACAGCGGGATCAAGGGACCCGCGACGATCCCCTGAATGACGCGGAAGAAGATCAGCATCTCCAGGCTGTCTGACATGCCGCACGCCCAGGAGGCGATAGCAAACAGAATGGTCGACCAGGTAAAGAGCTTCACTTCACCGATGCGTTTTGCCAGCCAGCCGGTCAGCGGGATCGAGATCGCATTGGCCACACCAAACGAGGTGATCACCCAGGTTCCCTGGGAGTTCGACGCCCCCAGATTACCGGCAATCGTAGGGATAGCCACGTTGGCGATGGTCGAGTCCAGAACCTGCATGAACGTCGCCAGCGATAGCGCAATGGTCATCAGGACCAGCGGCATTCCTTCAAGCGGTTTTTGTGCCATTACAGCCTCCGCGTCATCATCCGGCGTTGGCGCGGACGATATCGGTGATCAGCTGATTGACCGGCGCAAGGTCAATCGCCAGTGCGTTGCTGCTGTAAGCGGCTTGCTGACGGGCGCTGGTGGCCAGCGCGCTGCCCTCTTTGCTGGTGGTATCGATTTTAACCAGCGTTGAGAGGCCAATACGCAGCGGATGTCTGGCGATATCTTCCTGATTCAGTTCGATACGAACTGGCAGGCGCTGAACCACTTTGATCCAGTTACCGGTGGCATTCTGTGCCGGCAACAGTGAGAAGGCGCTGCCGGTGCCCATATCCAGTCCTGCAACTTTGCCCTGATAAACCACTTCGTCACCGTAGATGTCGGCAACCACGGTGACAGGCTGACCAATACGAACGCCAGCCAGCTGGGTCTCTTTAAAGTTGGCATCGACCCACAGATTCGTTGCAGGCACGACGGCGAGCAGCGGGGTGCTGGTGGAGATTTGCGAACCGACCTGCACGCTGCGACGGGAGACAAAACCATCCATCGGGCTACGGATTTCGGTGCGCTGCAGCGCCAGCCAGGCGTCACGCAGCTCAGCCGCGCTCTGTTGCACGGCAGGCTGATTTTCCAGTGAGGTGTTGAGGATCATCGCCTGATTCGCATTGTATTGCTGAATCGCCACGTCCAGTTGTGCTTTGGCCGTCGCGACGGCATCGCGGGCGTGCTGCAACTCTTCACGGCCAATCAGATTAGCCGCGCCTAACGGCTCACGGCGTTTCAGGTCGGCCTGTGCCTGCGCCAGAGCGGTCTGTTGCAAGGTAATGCTGGCCTGATACTGTTTGCCATTAATCATCAGCTGATGCGTCTGACGCACGCTGGTGGCGAGTGCCGTCTGCGCTTTTTCAAACGCCTGCTCCGCATCCGTCTTATCCAGTGAAACCAGCACATCGCCTTTTTTGACGAAATCGGTATCTTCAAACCAGACTTTATTCACGCTACCGGAGACCTGTGCCATCACCTGCACCTGGTTACCCGCAACGTAGGCGTCATCCGTTTCCTGAAAATGGCGCAGGACCAGGAACCAGTAAACTCCCCAGGCAATACCAATCAGCACAAAGATCAACGCCAGCACGATGAGCACACTTTTGCGCTTCTTCTTTTTGTTGGCTGACGGTTGCGGGCTTTGTGCTTCTGCCGTTGCACTCATGTCTTTCTCCACGTTTTCCATTTAGTCGGGCGGCAGAAATCCCTTTTCGCCAGCGCCCGAGTCGAAAAAGCCAGCGACTGAGCGCTGGCCAGATAAAAAAGGAAATTAAAATAACGATTCCGACAGGTGATTGTGTCGCACTTATTGCTATTAGCGGGAAAGCGAGGCGATCAGCTGATCTTCATCCATTTTATCAAGACGATTAAGTAGCTTACGGGTGATGCCTTCCAGCTGCGACTTCTCATCGACGGAGAGCGACGACCACAGGTACTGCAGGCTCTGATGCTGAGGTGGCAGCAGCTGACGCAGGAACTCCATCCCTTTATCGGTCAGATGCAGGTGCAGGCAGCGACGGTCGTGATCGCTTTCGCGACGCTCAATCCAGCCGCGCTTTTCCAGTTCATCAGCAATGCGCGTGGCATTGGTACGTGAAGAGCCAAGGGCAGAGCTGAGCTCAGAGGGCTGAATACTATGGTTTTCCTGTGCATCCAGCGTAATCAACGCCATGAACAGGGTTTCATTAATACCCTGTGCTTTCAGCATCTTATTGCGGTTGTCCAGCAGTTTACCCTGCATATGCATACAGAGACGCGTCAGAATAATTTCCTGCAACGGAAAATCCTTATGGCGATTGGCACGGATGTTTAGCATCTGCTCAATGGGAGTAAACGAACTTTCCATTAAAAAAAACCTCACTAATTGCAACTTGTATAATAACTATGGTGACAGGATAAGCGTAGTCACTTTTTGGCAGGTGATCGCTGACAGAATCACTATTCACCATCAAAGGTATTCCAGGCCATTCCCTGGCCCTGGGTCAAAAACCCGTACGTCCGGCGGCAGCCGCTGTGCCGGAACGTGATCAAAAAGGGGGCAAATTTAATAATATCGCGGGGAAAAATAACTGAAGTGAATAGGTTTGCTACTAACCATAACAAACCTAACCATTTGTGACCAGACGCAATGCGCTGTCCGGCCAGGCTTCAGTTGATTTTTTCCGGCTCAAAGCGCGATCCGGCTGCCCAAATCAGCAGATTAACCACAGTCAGCAGCGCGCCAGCGCCACAGACGCCATACCAGCCCCAAAGATGGTAAGCGGTCGCGGAGAGCAGTGAGCCGGCCGCGCCACCCATAAAGTAGCTGGTCATGTAACCGGCATTAAGACGGTTCCGCGCCTCCGGCATCTGCGTGTAGATCACGCTTTGATTGGTGATATGGACGGCCTGTACCGCCAGATCCAGCAGCAGGATGCCGACGATCAGCGGCGCAAGCTGCTCCGCGCCCCACGCAATGGCGGCCCACGACAGCAGCATAAGCAGCAGGCCCAGTCGGGTGGTCAGCTTCGCTTTACCCTTGTCAGCCAGCGCGCCCGCCTGACGTGCGGCCAGCGCACCCGCGGCACCGACCAGCCCCAGCAAGCCAATCTCGCCCTCTGAGAAGTGATAGGGCGCCCCGGCGAGCAGAAAGGCCATTGAGGTCCACAGCAGGCTGAAATTGGCAAAGGAGAGGCAGCCGGTCCAGGCGCGGGTGCGGAGCACCCGATTACCCGCATACAGGCGAAAGATGGAGGCCAGCAGTTGCGGATAGCTCATGGGCACGGACTGTTTCACGCGCGGCAGCGATCGCCACAGCGCCAGGGCCATCACCACCATCAGCAGGCTGGCAGTCCAGTAAACGGTACGCCAGCCGCCAAGCTGCGCCAGGCCGCCTGCCACGGTGCGCGCCAGCAGAATCCCCAGCAGCAAACCGCTCATTACCGTTCCCACTATTTTGCCGCGCCGCTCCGGCTCTGCCAGCGTGGCGGCCAGCGGCACCAGGATTTGTGCGGCGACCGAGAACAGGCCGGTCATCACCGTGCCCAGCAGTAAAAAGAGAAAGGAGTGCGAAAGGGCGATAATCACCATGCCCGCAGCAGCCAGCAGGATCATCGTAACAATCAGGCTGCGTCGTTCAAACCGATCGCCAAGCGGCACCAGCAGCAGCAGACCGCAGGCGTAGCCCAGCTGCGCCGTGGTGACAATAAATCCGGCGAGGCTGACAGAGAGATCAAACTGTTGAGCGATGGTATTCAGTAGTGGCTGAACGTAGTAATTACTGGCTACGCAGAGGCCGGTTGCTACTGACATCAGCATTACTAAAGCAGGCGTCAGACCCTGGCGAGTCGCATTCATAAACAGCATCGGTCGCTAATAATCATTTGAGGTTAATAGTAACTCAAAAAACTATTTCACACGCATGTTTATTAACAGGCCATACCAGTCGGGAAAGCAGGCATAAAAAAAGGGCAGAAAAATTTCTGCCCTCAGATAACTGCCCGACTAAAAGCGTATGCTCACTGAGCCAGCACTTTTATCAACCACCCTGAGGCGGAAATGTTTTCATGTTATTGCGCGGCGGCCTGCGCCTCGCTGATCCATTTATCGAACTCAGCCTGATGCGCCTTAATCCAGCCATCCACATGACGGTTAATCGCCTCTTCTGAGTTTTGTCCGGCATGCATTGCTGAGTTTTCAGCATTGATATCGGTAATGGGCAGCTTCATGACCGCAAACAGACGGGCAGCCGCCGGGTTTTTCGCCGCCCAGGCTTTGTTGGCGACGATGTGCATGGTGTTAACCGGGAAACCGTAGTTCGCGCCGTTTGGCAGCTTAGTATCCACATCCTTCTGTTCGCCAGGCAGCGAAGAGAACGGCACCTGCAGCCAGACCACATCGCGGCCCGGCTTCAGCACATCGCTCAGCCAGTAGGGCGTCCAGGTGTAATAAAGGATCGGTTTACCCTGCTTGTAGCGTGCCAGCGTATCCGCCACCATCGCCGAATAGTTACCCATATTGGCGGTTACGGTATCACTAAGACCGAAGGCGCTGTTCTGATGATTAATCACCGCTTCACAGCCCCAGCCTGGCGTACAGCCGGTCATATCCGCTTTGCCATCGCCGTTGGCGTCAAACAGGCTGGCGATCTTAGGATCTTTCAGCTGTTCGATATTGGTAATGTGATATTTCTCGGCGGTCTTCTTATCAATCAGATAACCCTGGGCGGCACCGGTAACGTAGGTTCCCTGACGATAGAGCTTCTGATCGCCACCGGCGGCTTTGTACATGTCGTCATGCAGCGGCTGCCAGTTCACCGCGGTAAAGGTGGCGTCGCCAGCGGCGATAGAGGTGTAGCCAACGTTGTAATCCACTTCACTCGGCTTGCTGACCTGATAGCCGAGTTTTTCCAGCGCGCGGCTGACAATCAGGGTCTGAAAAGTCTCTTCAGCGATAGTGCTCTGTATGGGTTGTACCGTAATACCTTTGCCCGGCAGATCGGCAGCGGAGACGTGTGAAACGGCCAGCGTGGTTACCACGGCGGCGAGCAGAGAGGCTCTGTTGCGCATAGTCATTCCTTATTTCAGATGTCGCGTCAGGATGGGCGGCGCGCAGGCACCGCCCGACAGATTATTTTTTACGCGAAGGAGAGAAGATCAGGCCCAGCGGGCCGGTGTGATACCAGTGACGATTACCGCGGCTGCGGCTATCGCGACCAAACGATTGGGTCAGGCGGTCAAGGATAATGGCAAGGATCACAATCCCCACACCACCCACCGTAGCCAGCCCCATATCGAGACGGCCAATACCGCGCAGAACCATCTGACCGAGTCCGCCCACGGCGATCATCGAGGCGATCACCACCATCGACAGCGCCAGCATCAGGGTCTGATTGACGCCCGCCATAATGGTGGGCATCGCCAGCGGCAACTGCACTTTGAATAGCAGCTGACGCGGACTGGCACCAAAGGATTCGCTCGCTTCGATCAGATCGGCGGGCACCTGCTTAATGCCGAGAATAGTCAGACGCACAATCGGTGGCAGGGCGAAGATAATCGTGACCACCACGCCTGGCACGTTGCCGATACCAAACAGCATCACAATCGGCACCAGATAGACAAAGGCGGGTGTTGTCTGCATCGCATCCAGCAAGGGGCGTACGATACGCGCTGCCCGTTCACTGCGGGCCAGCCAGATCCCCAGCGGCAGGCCGATGAGAATGCAGAACATTAGTGCGGTAAGCACCAGCGCCAGCGTGACCATCGCCTGCGACCAGGCGCCAATTGCGCCAATCACGATCAGCGATACCAGCGTGGCGATGCCCATGGCGGGTGTCGCGATCTGCCAGGCGATCAGCGCAAACACCAGAATCGCTACCGGCGCGGGCATCCCCAGCAACAGCTGCTGAAAGGCGCTGAGAATATAGTCAACCGGTACCCGGATACCCTGAAACAACGGGCGGAAATGGTTGACCACCCAGTCGATACCGGTGGTCACCCAGTGATCAAGCGGGATCCAGGTTTTGTGGAACGGATCCATGATATTGAAATGTTCCGGCGCGGGCGCGGGGGCGCTGTTGAGCCAGTCACTGCTGCTGGCTGCATCGGGTGTCGCGCTGCCATCGGGCGTGCCCCAGGCATCGGCACCGCCGCTGCTGGTGGGCGCAGCCTGACTGCTGGCGGCGTTGCCGCTATCCCACGGATTGGTGGTTTCCTGACTCATGGCTGGGCTCCTTCACGATCTAACGCGCGCAATAGCGTGCTTTTGGAAATGATACCGACATACTGATTCTCCTCGCCGACCACTGGCACCGCACAGGGCGCCTGAGCGACGTGCGAGAGCAGATCGCTCAGTGAGGTATCGGCGGGCACCGCGGCTGGCGAGTCGAGAAGGGCGCTATCGAGTCCCAGACCTGCTGCCAGCGCGGCTTTCAGCGAGTCGGTGGAGACCACGCCAAGAAACTTCTGTTTCTCCAGCACGTAACCGTAGTCGCGGTCTTCATCCTGCAGCAGCTTAATGGCGGAGCGCGGGCCGAAACCTGGCGCTTTGCGGATCAACGCTCCCGCGCTACGACGGGCGATATCTTTGGCGCTGAATACATGGCTGATATCGACGCCACGGAAAAAGGTGCGGACATAGTCATTGGCTGGGTTATTCAGGATTTCATCCGGCGTACCAACCTGTATCACTTCGCCGCCCTGCATAATGGCAATACGGTCGCCAATACGCATCGCTTCATCAAGATCGTGGGAAATAAAGACGATGGTGCGCTGATGCCTGGCTTGTAAATTAACCAGCTCATCCTGCATTTCAGTACGAATCAACGGATCCAGAGCGGAGAAGGCCTCATCCATTAATAAGATGTCGGGATTGATGGCCAGTGCGCGGGCTAATCCGACGCGCTGCCGCATCCCTCCGGAAAGTTCATCCGGGTAAGCGTGCGCATAATTCTCCAGCCCGACCTGACGTAACGCTTCCAGTGCTTTTTCCTGGCGTTCAGCCAGTGCGACTCCCGCTAATTCCATGCCAAATGCCGTATTATTTAATACATTCATGTGCGGCATCAAAGCAAATGACTGGAATACCATACTGATTTTATTTCTGCGCACGTCACGCAGTTCGCTGGCTGATATTTTGGCAATATCGACACCGTCAATAATCACCTGGCCGCGCGTCGGCTCTATCAGACGATTGAGAAGGCGAACCATGGTCGATTTTCCTGAACCGGATAACCCCATGATGACGAATATCTCGCCTTCTTCAATGGCCAGACTGGCGTTCTTTACACCAAGAGAGAGCCCTGTCTTCTCAAGAATGACATCTTTGGTCGCACCCTTTTCAATATATTTAAACGCGCGATCCGGATTGTCGCCAAATATCTTATAGAGATTTTTTACTTCGAGCTTAATAGCCATGCAGTCATTAAATCCTGGTTGAAATATCTAATATTATCCTGTCGTTCCCGCTGAAATTTAAGCAGGCCATACCGTAGCACACTGACGTTATCTGACAACCCTGAAGTGGAATATTGACCGGCCGCGGGACATTCAGATACCGATTATCTTCAGTGCTCGCAAGGGATAAGCGTGGATTAATTTTTTGTGAAATCATTGGCGGGTTTTTGGCATTTCAGCCGATTTGCCGCGTGAAAGGGAGAAAAACAAGCGTCACCAGGGTGAAATATTACGGAAATAATGGATTCCGATGCAGGGAAATAATCACGCCTGAAACGATCGGGTTCAGTGGAATAATTGGTCGAAAAAAAAGGAAATGCGGGGAGGGGCAGAATCAACAAACGGTGAAATAGTCAGGCTGTGTTGCAGTAATATTTTTTTCTTATGATTAGATGGAATGGCGCGGCTGACACGGCACTGCCAGTGAAAACCGGATGCTGACAAAACAGCACCCGGTAACCCTCAGAAATTCCAGTCCTCGTCTTCGGTTTCGACCGCTTTTCCCATCACATAGGAGGAGCCTGAACCGGAGAAGAAGTCGTGGTTTTCGTCGGCGTTGGGCGACAGAGCCGACAGAATGGCCGGATTCACCGCTGTCAGCTCCGCCGGGAACAGCGCCTCATAGCCCAGATTCATCAACGCTTTGTTGGCGTTGTAGTGCAGGAAGGTTTTCACCTCCTCTACCCAGCCGACATCGGCATAGAGCGCCTCGGTATAAGCCACTTCGTTCTCATACAGCGCCAGCAGCAGATCATAGGCGAACTGCTGCAGCTCTTCGCGGCGCAGATCGTCAGCGGCAGCCAGCGCCTGCTGATATTTGTAACCGATGTAGTAACCGTGCACCGCCTCATCGCGAATAATCAGGCGAATCAGGTCAGCGGTGTTGGTCAGCTTGCCACGGCTCGACCAGTACATCGGCAGCCAGAAGCCGGAATAGAACAAAAACGACTCCAGGAAAACGCTGGCGATCTTCTTCTTCAGCGGATCATCGGCCTGGTAGTGTTCCAGGATGATGCGCGCCTTGTTCTGCAGCGGCGCATTCTCTTCGCTCCACTGATAAGCGGCATCCACATCCTGGGTGTTACACAGGGTTGAGAAGATCGAACTGTAGGAGCGGGCATGCACCGCTTCCATAAAGCTGATATTCGACAGCACCGCCTCTTCATGCGGGGTAATGGCATCTTCCATCAGCCCCGGCGCGCCGATCACGTTCTGGATGGTGTCAAGTAGCGTCAGGCCGGTGAACACCCGGATGGTCAGCTGCTGCTGCTGTTTATCCAGCGTCTGCCAGCCGGGCAGATCGTTGGAGAGCGGCACTTTCTCCGGCAGCCAGAAGTTGCTGGTGAGACGATTCCACACTTCAAGATCTTTGTCATCCTGAATGCGGTTCCAGTTAATTGCCTGAATCTGTTTTAGTTTCATCATTTTCATCACAGGGAGCATGATACGCAGCCCTGAACCTCCGTGCCCTGAAGCGCCATCTGGCGCAGTCGAATGTAATAGAGCGTCTTAATGCCTTTTTTCCACGCGTAAATCTGCGCTTTGTTGATGTCACGGGTCGAGACATCATCGCGGAAGAACAGCGTCAGCGACAGGCCCTGATCGACATGCTGAGTCGCTTCTGCGTAGGTATCAATAATCGCTTCCGGCCCAATCTGATACGCATCCTGATAGAGATGGAGATTCTCATTGGTCATAAACGGCGCGGGATAGTAGACGCGGCCGGTTTTGCCCTCTTTGCGGATCTCGATGGGGGAAACAATCGGATGGATGCTGGAGGTGGCATGGTTGATGTAGGAGATTGACCCGGTTGGCGGGATCGCCTGCAGGTTCTGATTAAACAGCCCGTGCTGCATCACCGCGTCGCGCAGCGCCTGCCAGTCCGCCTGTGTCGGCAGCGTCAGTCCGGCATCGGCAAACAGCGTCGCTACCCGTTCCGTGCGCGGCAGCCATTCGCGCTGCAGATACTTATCGAAGTAGACGCCGCTGGCGTACTGCGATTCCGCAAAGCCATCGAAGGTCTGCTGACGCTCCTGTGCCAGCTGATTAGAGGTGCGCAGCGCATAATAGGTGATGCAGTAGAAGTAGAGATTAGTGAAATCCAGCGCTTCCGGTGAACCATAGGCGATGCCTTCCCGCGCCAGATAGCCATGCAGGTTCATCTGACCCAGGCCAATGGCGTGCGAACGGCGATTGCCTTCGGCGACCGAGGGCACCGAGCCAATTTCGCTCATCATCGACACCGAGGTCAGGGCGCGGATCGCCACATCCACGGTACGCGCCAGATCGCGTGAATCCATGGCGTGCGCAATGTTCAGTGAGCCGAGATTACAGGAGATATCTTTGCCGATCCGGCGATAGCTGAGATCGTCATTGTACTCGCTGGCGCTGTTCACCTGCAGGATCTCAGAGCAGAGGTTGCTCATGTTAATGCGACCGGCAATCGGGTTGCTGCGGTTCACGCTGTCCTCATACATGATGTAGGGATAGCCCGACTCAAACTGAATCTCGGCCAGCGTCTGGAAGAAGTCGCGTGGCTGAATATAGGTTTTACGGATGCGGTCGTCGGCCAGCATCTCGTCATATTTCTCGCTGATGCTGATATCGCCAAAGGCCTGGCCATAGATCCGTTCAACGTCGTAAGGCGAGAACAGCGCCATCGGTTTGTTCTCTTTTGCCAGCTGGAAGGTGATATCGGGTATCACCACGCCCAGCGACAGGGTTTTGATGCGGATCTTCTCATCGGCGTTTTCGCGCTTGGTATCAAGGAAGCGGAAAATATCGGGATGGTGTGCATTGAGCCACACCGCGCCGGCGCCCTGACGCGCGCCGAGCTGATTCGCATAAGAGAAGGCATCCTCCAGCATTTTCATCACCGGGATAACGCCCGACGACTGATTTTCAATACGTTTGATTGGCGCACCGGACTCACGCAGGTTTGACAGCAAAAAGGCGACGCCGCCGCCGCGCTTTGAAAGCTGCAGTGCCGAATTCACGGCGCGACCAATCGACTCCATATTGTCTTCGATGCGCAGCAGGAAGCAGGAGACCAGCTCACCGCGTTGCTGTTTGCCGCAGTTCAGGAAGGTTGGTGTAGCGGGCTGGAAACGGCCGCTGAGGATCTCCTCCAGCAGGGCCCGCGCAAGCTTTTCATCGCCCTGAGCCAGCGTCAGCGCCACCATGCAGGCGCGCTGCTCAAAGGTTTCCAGATAACGTTTGCCGTCGAAGGTCTTCAGGGTGTAGCTGGTGTAGTACTTCCAGGCACCGAGAAAGGTTTTGAACTCAAATCCCCAATTTTCCGCCACCTCATGCAGCGCAAGCAGGAACGCAAAATCGTACTGGTTCAGCACTTCCGCTTCGTAATAGCTCTCTGCCACCAGATAGCGTAAACGCTCAGCGCAGCTATTGAAGGGGACGGTATTGGGTTGCACATGCTGCAGATAAAACTGACGTGTCGCTTCGCGATCCTTGTCGAACTGGATGCGGCCCTCGGCGTCGTAGAGATTGAGCATGGCATTAAGGGCGTGATAATCGAGCGTCACGCCGTTGAGGGTGTCTGTTGTTGCCAAAATTGGGTTACTCCCGCTTTAACTTTCGCGATATCGTCAGGCGTTCCCATCAGCTCGAAGCGGTAGAGGCAGGGAACCTGACATTTATTTGCAATGATGCTGCCCGCCAGGCAGTAACCGGCACCGAAGTTACGGTTGCCCGCTGCGATCACGCCACGAATACCGCGTCGGTTCGCCTCATCATTAAGAAACTGAATCACCTGACCGGGCACCGCACCGCGACTGCTGCCACCGCCATAGCTGGGCACGACCAGAATATAGGGCTGGTCGATATGCAGTTGTTGCCGGGCATCAAGCGGGATGCGCCGGGCAGGCAGGCCGAGGCGCGTCACAAACCGGTGGGTGTTTTCCGACTGGCTGGAAAAATAGACCAGCGGGAACATGTGTTTATCCTCCGACAGCAGAAAGCGTGCGCAGCGTGGCGATTTTGTCCGGGCGGAAACCGCTCCAGTGATCGTTATCTGCCATCACGACCGGTACCTGGCGGTAACCCAGTGATTTCAGGTTGTCGATCGCCTCGGGCTGGCTGTCGAGATTGATAAGCTGATAGGCGAGACCCTGACGGTCCATCGCATTTTTGGTTGCCGTGCACTGGACACAGTTATCTTTAGTGTAAATAATAATGCGCATGATTCGTATTTCCCTCTATATGCGGTTCTGATGCCCGAAAACAAAGCAGACGCGGCAGGTTGCGGGCTTCATTGTGACGAACATCTGGTGTCGTGCTGATGAGATAAATACTAGATGTAGTGGTTTTGTGGGTCAAGCCCACCAGATATAGGGTTTTATGATTTGCATTTGCGCAACAGCGGCAAAGCCAGCAGGGATGCGCCCTGCAGCCTGGAAAAATCTTTTGTAAATGTCATCGGCCAGAAAAAGGGCATAAAAAAGCCCCGCACAGGGCAGGGCTCAGGAGATTTTCTGGAGTTGAGCTTAGCGGCGTGAAGCCAGCAGCACACCCACTACGATACCGAAAGCGGCACCGATACCAACACCGTGCCATGGCTTGTCATGGACATAAGTGTCAACCTGCGCACTGGCATCACGCGCAACCTGTGAAACACGGTTGCTGCCGCCGTTCAGTCTGGAGCGGGTCTGTTTCAGCAGCTTTTCTGCCTGACTGCGTGCAGAATCCACTTCGTCTTTGGCGTCACTGCCGTAAGATTTCAGCAGCGCTTCCAGTGAATCGGCCAGTTCGTTAACATCCTGATTAATATCAATGTCATCGTTTTTTACAGTGCGATTAAACATTTTTTAGCTCCCTTTGATTTAAAAACGTAATACTAGTGTAGACGACCTTGAGATAAACGAGACGCGGGAGTGTTCTTTAGGGAAAATTCCGAATGCCCACTCTGTCATGCTGTTGTAAGGTTGCGAAGCTTTTGAAAGAGGAGAGGATCGAGCATGTATTTACGACCAGATGAGGTAGCGCGCGTACTGGAAAAAGCGGGTTTCGAAGTCGATGAAATTACCCCACGGGCCTATGGTTATCGCCGTGGAGAGAACTATGTTTATGTGAATCGCGAAGCGCGCATGGGGCGCATGGCACTCGTCATTCACCCGACACTGAAAGAGAAGAGCCAGCCGTTCGCTGAACCTGCTTCAGAAATGAAGACCTGCGATCACTACACCCAATTCCCTCTCTACCTGGCGGGTGATTCACAGGAACACTACGGCATCCCGCACGGATTTAGTTCCCGCATGGCGCTGGAACGTTATATTCAAAGCGTTTTCGGCTAACGCATCAGGCCCCGCCGCGACGGGGCACTGAACCGCCTTTACCTCCTCCCTGTTTCCCTGCCGTTGCAATTACCGGCTGTGACGCGTATAAAACTGTCCCTTATAGATGTTTAGACGTCCATACGGATAAAAGTGATGAGCGAACAGCCAACTCCCTCGCAGGAACAATTTAAACGCACCATGAAAGTGCGCCATCTGGTGATGTTATCGCTGGGCGGCGTAATCGGCACCGGCCTGTTTTTTAACACCGGCTATATCATTTCCACCACCGGGGCGGCGGGGACGCTGCTCGCCTATCTGATTGGCGCGCTGGTGGTCTGGCTGGTGATGGTCTGTCTGGGCGAACTCTCGGTGGCGATGCCGGAAACCGGCGCGTTCCACGTCTATGCCGCACGCTATCTTAGCCCGGCAACCGGCTACACCGTGGCCTGGCTCTACTGGCTCACCTGGACCGTCGCCCTCGGCTCCAGCCTGACGGCGGCGGGCTTCTGTATGCAGTACTGGTTCCCGCAGATCCCGGTATGGATCTGGTGTCTGGTCTTCTGCTGCGCCATCTATCTGCTGAACGTTATCTCAACCCGCTTCTTTGCCGAAGGGGAGTTCTGGTTCTCGCTGATTAAGGTGGTGACGATTGTCGCCTTTATCGTGCTCGGGGGTGCGGCGATGTTTGGGTTTATCCCGATGAAGGATGGCACGCCCGCACCGGGCCTGAGCAATCTGACGGCGCACGGCTGGCTGCCTAACGGCGTACTGCCGATTCTGATGACCATGGTGGCAGTCAACTTCGCTTTTTCCGGCACCGAGCTGATCGGTATTGCAGCCGGTGAAACCCAGCAGCCGGAGAAAGTGCTGCCGCTGGCGATCCGTACTACCGTGGCCCGGCTGATTATCTTCTTCATCGGCACGGTATTTGTGCTGGCGGCGCTGATTCCTATGGATCAGGCGGGTATCGTGAAAAGCCCGTTCGTGCTGGTCTTCGAAAAGATCGGCATCCCGTGGGCGGCTGACATTATTAACTTTGTGATCCTGACCGCTATCCTGTCTGCGGCCAACTCCGGACTCTATGCCTCCGGGCGGATGCTCTGGTCGCTGGCCAATGAAAATACGCTGCCGCGCGCCTTTGCCCGGGTGAATAAGCGCGGCGTGCCGATGCTGGCGATCACCGTCAGCATGGTGGGTGGTCTGCTGGCGCTGGTCTCCAGCGTGGTCGCGCCAGACACGGTGTTTGTGGCGCTGTCGGCCATCTCCGGCTTTGCGGTGGTAGCCGTCTGGCTCAGCATCTGCGCTTCGCATTTTGTTTTCCGTCGCCGTCATCTTCAGCAGGGCAAATCGCTGGCCGATCTGGCCTACCGTGCGCCGCTCTATCCATTGACGCCGGTGCTGGGTTTCCTGCTCTGCCTGCTGGCCTGCGTCGGTCTGGCATTCGATCCGACTCAGCGTATCGCGCTGTGGTGTGGCATCCCGTTTGTGCTGTTCTGCTATACCGCTTACCATCTGACCCACAAATCATCCCCGAAGCCTGAGGAGGCCAATGATGTCGTATAACCCTGTCGCGCAGGCTTTAACGGAGTCACCACTGCTGATTCTGGATGGTGCCCTGGCCACCGAGCTGGAAGCCCGCGGCTGTCATCTGGCCGATGCGTTATGGTCAGCTAAGGTGCTGATGGAAAATCCTGAGCTGATCTATCAGGTGCACTACGACTATTTTGTCGCCGGCGCGCGCTGTGCCATTACCGCCAGCTACCAGGCGACGCCGCAGGGCTTTGCCACACGTGGCCTTGATGAGGCGGAGTCACTGGCGTTGATCGCGCAGAGCGTCGAGCTGGCGCGACGCGCCCGTCACGATTATCTGGCGGTCCGGCCCGACGCAAAAACGCTGCTGGTAGCGGGATCGGTCGGTCCCTATGGCGCCTTCCTGGCGGATGGTTCGGAATATCGCGGCGACTATGCGTTGCCGGAAGCGGAGATGATGGCGTTTCATCGCCCACGCGTGCAGGCGCTGCTGGCGGCGGGTGCCGATCTGCTGGCCTGCGAAACCCTGCCTTCGTTTGCCGAAGCGCAGGCGCTGGTGAAGCTGCTGGCTGAATTTCCTGAAGGCCGCGCCTGGTTCTCGTTTACCCTGCGTGACGCCGGACACATCAGCGACGGCACGCCGCTGTCAGACGTCGTGAGCTGGCTGAATCAGCAGCCGCAGGTGGTAGCGGTGGGAATCAACTGTGTGGCACTTGAGAGCGTAACGCCTGCGCTGCAGCAGTTGCAGAAACTGACCGACAAGCCGCTGGTGGTCTATCCCAACTCCGGCGAGCAGTATGATGCCAGCAGCAAAACCTGGCACTCAGCGCCATCAGGCTGCACGTTGCATGACAAACTGGCAGAGTGGCAGCAGGCGGGCGCGAAGCTGATTGGCGGCTGCTGTCGCACCTCACCCAACGACATCGCGGCTATCGCCCGCGCTTGTCAACCGCAATAAGCTGGCTCAATCGGGCGATGATAGCCCGATTGAGGCGGAGAGGGCGGTCTACACTCTGATCACTGATCACTCTGTGGACCCCTTCATGAAACAGCGAATTCTGGCCCTGGCCGCCGCGCTGCTGCTTAGCGGCTGTGCCACCATTGTCGGCAATGAAACCCAACTGGTGCGCATCGACTCCTTGCCGCAGGGCGCGCGCTTCACCGTGCAGGATGAGCGTGGCTATGCGGTTGCGCAGGGTTTCACGCCGCAGACCGTTGAACTGGAAAAATCTACCGGCCGCTACTTCGGCAAAAAGCACTACCTGCTGATGCTGGAAAGCCCGGGCTACGTGCCGGTCACGGTGCCTATCGAGGCACGCGCTAACCTGTGGTATCTGCTGGGCAATATCCCGCTGGGTGGATTCCCCGGCTGGCTGCTGGTCGATCCCTTCTATGGCGGCATGTACGACCTTAAGCCTGAACACCCGCGTCCCTTTATGAACCCGGTTGGCGCGCGCGGCTGATTACTGCGCGGTCGGCTTCACCATTCCGCCTGGCGTTTTATGGCGTTCCAGATACTGATGCTGGAAAATGCACATGCGGATGGTGTTGCGGTACTCCCCGTTGATGAAAAACTCATGTTTAAGCACGCCTTCGATCTCGAAGCCGAGCTTGGTGTAGATGTGGATCGCTTTTTCGTTCTCCTGATCGACAATCAGGTAGAGCTTGTAGAGATTCAGTACTGAGAAGCCGTAATCCATCGCCAGCTTCGCCGCCTGGGTTGCCAGTCCTTTGCCCTGATGGGCCGGATCGATAATGATCTGAAACTCGGCGCGGCGGTGCACATGGTTGATTTCCACCAGTTCCACTAATCCCGCTTTCTGCCCGCTGTGCTCGACCACAAAGCGACGTTCGGTCTGATCGTGAATGTGCTTGTTGTAGAGATCGGACAGCTCCACAAACGCCTCATACGGCTCCTCAAACCAGTAACGCATCACGCTGGCGTTGTTATCCAGCTGATGGACAAAGTGCAGGTCTTCCCGCTCCAGCGGACGCAATTTTACCGTCATTGCCTTTTCCTCTCATGAAATAATGGTCGCGAGTATACCGCATCAGCCAGCCGCTGCGTTTTGCGCTGTCGCATTCGCGTGCCTGCTTCAGCCTGTAAAGGTTTACAGCGTCGCGTGGCAATCTAATGACTCAGAGGAAGAGAACAGCGCGCCGTTCTGGCAATGGAGAGGATGACGCTAATGGCGGAAGAAGGGGATGTTACAGAAAGGCGCGGCGGATGCAGCAGCGCCGGACGGCAGGTGAACGCCGTCCGGCCTGATTTCAGGCAGAGATCTGTTCGATGATGCGACCCTGCGACATGTGCACGGCGCGATCGCACATGTGATCGATCACGTCGGGATCGTGGCTCACCAGCACCATGGTCAGGCCATCCTGCTGTTTCAGATCGTTGAGCAGATTGAGGATCTCCGCCTGCACTGACATATCCAGCGCCGACGTCGGCTCATCCAGCAGCAGGATCTTCGGTTGCAGCAGCAGGGCGCGCACGATGGCGACGCGCTGACGCTGGCCGCCGGAGAGCTGATGCGGATAGCGATCCGCCAGGGCGGGATCGAGTCCGACATGACGGAAGCCCTGATCGATACGATCGTTGATATTGTCACGTTTCAGCAGCTTCAGCGGCTCCGCCAGCGTGCGACGCAGCCGGTGACGCGGATGCAGCGAGGCATAGGGATCCTGAAACACCATCTGCACTTCCTGACGCAGCGCGCCGGTGAAGGCTTTACCCGGCTGAACTTCGTGACCGGCAAGCTGCATCTGACCCTGCCAGTGTGGGTTCAGACCTGCCAGTACCCACAGCAGCGACGACTTGCCGCAGCCTGACGGACCGACCAGACCAAAACACTCGCCAGCGCTAACCTCCAGGTTAACCTCATGCACCACGGTGCGCAGCTCATAACCCTGTTTGTGGGCGACGCTTAGATCCTGCAGCTTAATCATCATTCGCCTCCAGCGCAGCGCGGTCCAGCACCGGTAATGTCTGTCCATGGGTCGCTTTGCCCGGACGGCAGGCCCACAGCGTGCGGGTGTAGGGGTGGGTAGCGTGCGGCAGATCGGCGGCGGGCAGCGTATCCAGCAACCGGCCTTTATACATCACCATCACCCGCTCGCAATGTTCTGAAACCTGCTGCAAGTCATGGCTGATCAGCAGCAGACCCATGTTGCGCGCCTCCACCAGACCGCGGATCAGCGCCAGCACCTGATCGCGCATGGCATGATCCAGCGCGGAGGTCGGTTCATCGGCGATCAGGAAGTCCGGATCGGTAATCAGGGCGATCGCCAGCATCACGCGCTGGCCCATGCCGCCAGAGAGCTGATGCGGATACTGCTGCATCAGACGACGCGGATCGGGCAGGCCGACCGCATCCAGCATTTCACACACTTTCTCTTTGCGCTCGGCACGGCTCAGGCGGCGATGCAGGATCAGCGGCTCTTCCACCTGCCAGCCAATGGTGCGCGTCGGGTTAAGCGCATACTTTGGGTCCTGCATCACCATCGCCACGCGGTTACCGCGCAGCTGGTTCCAGTGACGCTCGCTTAGCGTCAGCGCATTTTCACCGGCCACCTGGAGCTGGCTGGCCTGCAGATGCAGTGCGGGCGAGAGTAAGCCCATCAGGCTGCGGGCGGTCAGTGACTTGCCGGAACCGGACTCACCGACCAGCGCCACGCGCTCGCGGCCTACGGAAAAACGGATGTTATCGACCAGCAGCGCATCGTCGCTGCGAATGGTCAGCCCCTCGGCATGGAGCAGATTATTTTGCATGACGGGTATCCAGTCGGTCGCGCAGGCCATCGCCTGTCAGGTTAAAGGCCAGGCTGGCAAACAGAATCGCCGCGCCCGGTGCAGCAGCAACCCACCACTGATCAAAAATGACTTTACTGCCTTCGGCCACCATCGAACCCCATTCCGCCGTCGGCGGCTGAACGCCCATACCGAGGAAACCGAGCCCGGCTGCGGCCAGGATAATCCCGCCCAGGCTCAGGGCGGCGCGGACTACCGCCGTCGGCATGCAGAGCGGCAGGATATGACCGAACATCAGGCGAAAGCCCGTAATCCCCTGCATCCGCGCGGCGGCAAGGTAGTCGCTGCGGCGCAGTGCCAGGGTTTCAGCGCGTGCCTGACGGGCAAACGGCGGCCAGCTGGTCAGTGCCAGCGCCAGTGCGCCGTTCATCAGGCCAGGGCCGAGAATCGCCACCAGCGCCAGCGCGATTACCAGGTTGGGCAGTGACAGAAAGATATCGGTAATGCGCATCAGCAGGCGTTCGGTCCAGCCGCCCACGTAACCGGCGGTGATGCCGATCAACAGCCCGGCCGGAATGGTCAGCACCAGAATCAGCGACACCAGCAGCAGGGTCGGACGCGCGCCGTAAATCACGCGCGACAGCAGATCGCGGCCAAAGCCGTCGGTGCCGAACCAGTGCTGTGCCGACGGCGCCAGCAGACGGCTCGACATGGTCTGCACGTTCGGATCGAACGGCGCAATCAGCGGCGCCAGCAGTGCCATCAGGATAAGAATCGCCACCAGCGTCAGCCCAACGGTTAACGAGGTAACGCGTTGACGGCGACGGCGTGGTCGCAGCGTTTCGAGTTCAGAGAGTTGTTGCGTCATCGGGTTCTCGGATCGGTTAACCAGGTTAAAACATCCGCCAGGGTGTTAATCAGGATAAAGCAGCTGCCGATTAACAGGGTTGAGCCCAGAATCGCCGGCACATCGCCGGAGAACAGCGCATTGGTCATATAGCGACCCACACCTGGCCAGGCGAAGACGGTTTCAGTCAGCACCGAGCCTTCCAGCAGCGTAGCGTAGGAGAGGGCGATCACCGTGACCAGCGTGCCCAGCACGTTGGGGAAGATATGGCGCAGCAGGATGCGCACCCGACCCGCGCCTTTAGCACGCGCCAGCACCACATACTCTTTGCTGCTCTCTTCCAGCAGCGCAGCACGCAGCAGGCGGGTAATGCCCGCCATCGCCAGCAGGCCGAGGATCACCACCGGCAGCCAGAGGTGCGCAATTGCATTGCGGAACATCTCCGGTTCACCCGACAGCCAGCTGTCGATCAGCACAAAGCCGGTCTTCGGCTCCAGGGTGTAGACCCAGATATCATCCAGCCGTCCCGGTCCGGCGGACCAGTGCAGCACCGCATAGAAGAGCAGCAGGCCCAGCAGGCCGAGCCAGAACACCGGCACCGAGTAGCCCAGCAGCGAGACAAAGCGGGCGAGATTATCGATCCAGCTGCCCGGTTTCCAGGCGGCCAGCAGCGCCAGCGTCACACCGAACACCACCGCGAAGATCATCGCGCAGGTCGCCAGCTCGATGGTGGCGGGGAAGGTGGTCATCAGGTCGCCGCTCACCGACTGATTAGTGAGACGGGAGACACCCAGATCGCCCTGCGCCAGATGTTCGACGTAACGCCAGAACTGCATCAGCACCGGCTGGTCGAGACCCAGATCATGACGCACCTGCTCATAGGTCGCTTCACTGGCGTGATCGCCGGCGATCTGCTGCACCGGATCGATCGGCGAGAGATGCGACAGCATAAAAGTGAAGGCGAGCAGGCCAAGCAGCGTGACCAGCAGCGACAGTACGCTACCGATCAGGCGCCCGCCACGCTGCCAAAAAAGCCGGGCGAACCCGGCTGAAGGAACAGACTGTGCCATTACTTAGTGACCTGCGAGTAATACACCATGTCAGGGTTAATGCCCTGCACATAGCCTTTCAGGTTGTCGCGCAGGGCGATCAGGTTCTTCGCCTGCATCCCAATCACATACGGTGAGTTCTTCATCACTTCACGCTGCATCGCTTCATACAGCGCCACGCGTTTCTTCGGATCGCTCTCGGCGGTCGCCGCAATCACCTGCTTGTTCAGCTCAGGAATGTGCCAGTCTGAACGGAAGGCGATGGTTTTGCTGCCATCTTCCGGGTTGTAAGCAAACGAGGCGGCATTGGTGTTGGGATCGAAGTAGTCGGAGCCCCAGGCGTTCAGCGTCGCTTCATATTTATGCGCTTTCACGTTGGTCGACACTTCGGAGCTCAGACCCGGCACCACTTCCACTTTCACGCCCGCTTTGGCGAAGCTGCCCTGCAGCGCCTGTGCGATATCCAGATAAGGCGGCTGGTTGCTGGTGGAGAGCTTGAAGGTGACGTTGTTCAGGCCCGCTTTCTTCAGAATCGCTTTGGCTTTTTCCGGATCGTAGCTGTATGGCGTGTCGTTGATCGCGCCCAGGAAGCCCTTAGGCAGGAAGCTCTGATGCACGTCGAACTGACCTTTCAGCAGCTCACTGGCGATGCCTTTATAATCCCACAGGTAGCGTGCTGCTTCCCAGAAGGCCGGGTTCTTCATCGTCTCGTTCGCGCCGATGTTGAACTGGATGTAGTAGAGCGATGCCATGGGAATCGCTTCCGTCTTCACGCCCGGTTTGCCGTTCAGCGCAGCAATCTGATCGGCACCCAGGTTACGGGCGATATCGGCATCACCCTGTTCCAGCAGCAGACGACGCGCAGCCGGTTCAGGCACGTTTTTGATCAGGATGTTCTTCATTTTTGGCGCGCCCGCTGGTGAGGTCGGGTTAGCGCTGAGCAGCACCACCTGATGCATCACCACTTTGCGGATCTGATACGGGCCGCTGCCCGCAGAGTGGGTGGCCAGCCAGGCGTTACCGAAATCGCCGTTCTTCTGGTTCGCCATCGCGGTTTTTTCATCAATGATGGATGAAACCGGGGCAGAGAGCAGGCTCAGGACGTAGGTCGGGCTGACGTTGGCGGTCCAGCTGATCTGCACATGATTGTCGTCGACTTTCTTCAGGAAGCCATCGACGTTATCTTTGTTCCAGCCGAGCTGCGTCAGGATGAAAGAGGGATCGAGGTTCAGCTTCACCACGCGGCCCAGCGAGAAGATCACATCTTCCGGACGCAGCGGGTTGCCGGTAGAGAATTTCGCATCTTTACGCAGTTCAAAGGTCAGGCTGCGGTTGTCGCTGCCGGGCTGCCAAGAGGTGGCCAGTGTAGGTTTCAGGTCCACCGGATTCTGCGGGTCAGACTGTACCAGGCGCTGATAGATGTTCGTAAAAGCCTGAACACTGGTCAGTTCAAACCCTTTGGCCGGATCGAAGCTGTCTGCGTCGTCAGTTGATTGTGCAATCACCAGCGTATCTTTTGGTGTTGCGGCCTGGGCTGTGAAGGCGGCAGCCAGCGTCAGCGCCAGCAATGATGGAATTATAGTTTTCATGAAATTTCCTTGCCTCTAAAAAGTTACGCGAGTTTACGAAAGGGCCGATGCGAAGAATAGTCGAATATGGGCTAATCATATGCCAAAAGGTTATAAGCATTACCTGGCGGTTATAAGAAGATCGCCACGCTGTTACCGAAGCGGCAACCTGAGCAGAAACAAATCCTCAACGAAACCGTTATTCAATACGTTATTGCTTTACCGACGCCGGCCTCTCTTTATAATGGCGGCAGATAACTTCAGGAGAATTCAGTTGGACAGTCACCCGAGATTAACCTTTATTCTGGCAAGCTGAGTTTCCTCTGCTGCTTGCCAACCGGCGAGCAGCGATCCACGCTTTAATTAACGATCGCGCTCCTTGTTTTTAATCCTGCTATCACCAGGAGTGCGCGTTATGCTGCTGTTTATATTCGCTCTTTTTCCTCCGCCCCGTCTGGCGTAGCCCAGGCTGCGCCCAATCGCTGATATCAGACTTTTAAAACGCCGCGTATAACCGGCGTCAGGTAACCCTGTGCGCGTCATTATTTAGCGCGCCGGCGGAATAACCTGACTGTTTATGAAAGTCATCCCATTAAATAACCCGGCCACGCCAGGTTTTATCCATGCACGTTATTTCCCGTGCAGGACAACTATTGCTTTAAATCAGGGAGATGTCGAAATGAGCGACATGAAACTGGAACAGGTTGCGATCACTTCATCCGGCAACCGTAATGATAAAAAAAGTAAAAAAATGTTTGCTGTGGCGCAGCAGGCAGACCAGCACATTGATATGACGCTGGCGAACCTGCGTAGTCAGCGTCAGGGCCTGACCCAGGCTGAGGCGGCGAAACGACTGGCTTTGTATGGCCGTAATGAAGTGGCGCATGAGAAAGCGCCACCTGCGCTGATTCAGCTGCTGATGGCGTTTAATAACCCGTTTATCTACGTATTACTGGTCCTGGCGCTGGTGAGCCTGTTTACCGACTATATTCTGCCGCTGCGCGCCGGTCAGGAGACCGATCTCTCCGGCGTGATCATCATCTTCACCATGGTGATGCTGAGCGGGCTGCTGCGCTTCTGGCAGGAGTTTCGCACTAACCGTGCGGCGCAGGCACTGAAGTCACTGGTGCGCAGCCAGGTCACCGTGTTGCGCCGTGAGCCAGGCAGCGAAACCGCGCAGCGTCAGGATGTGGATATGAGTGAACTGGTGCCGGGCGATATCATTCTGCTCAGCACCGGCGATCAGGTGCCTGCCGATGTCCGTCTGCTGAGTTCACGTAATCTGTTTATCAGTGAAGCAGTACTGACCGGCGAGTCGCTGCCGGTTGAGAAACAGAGCAGCGATGCGGGTATCGATGCCGAAGGTCAGACCGCCCAGGAGCGGCTGGCATCACCGAATATCTGCCTGAT
The DNA here is from genome assembly GCF_054056055.1 of Pantoea sp. PvP021. Taxonomy (NCBI): domain Bacteria; kingdom Pseudomonadati; phylum Pseudomonadota; class Gammaproteobacteria; order Enterobacterales; family Erwiniaceae; genus Pantoea; species Pantoea sp. PvP021. The sequence goes on from NZ_JBSRXX010000011.1 coordinate 32,741, forward strand.
GGGCACCAGCGTGGCCAGCGGCACAGCCAGCGCAGTCGTGGTAGCGACGGGTGGCGAAACCTGGTTCGGCTCCCTGGCCTCATCGCTGACCGGAAGCCGTCCGCAGACCGCGTTTGACCGCGGGGTGAACAGCGTCAGCAAGCTGCTGATCCGCTTTATGCTGGTGATGGTCCCGGTGGTGCTGCTGATTAACGGCTTTACCAAAGGCGACTGGATGGATGCCACACTGTTTGCACTGGCCGTCGCGGTCGGACTGACCCCGGAAATGCTGCCGATGATTGTCAGCGCCAACCTGGCTAAGGGCGCGATTGCGATGTCACGTCGTAAAGTGATCGTTAAAAAGCTCAACGCCATTCAGAACCTCGGCGCGATGGATGTGCTCTGCACCGACAAAACCGGCACGCTGACCCAGGACACCATCCTGCTGGCGCATCATCTGGACGCGCGGGGCAACGAAGATGCACAGGTGCTGCTGCTGGCATGGCTCAACAGCGGCAGCCAGAGTGGCGCGAAAAACCTGATGGATCGCGCCTTACTCTGCGCGGGCGACAAGGTCATTTCACAGTCTCAGCGCAGCCAGTTCCAGCTGATCGATGAGCTGCCGTTTGATTTTACCCGCCGTCGGGTGTCAGTGCTGGTGGAAGATCTGACTCAGCATCGTTCACAACTGATCTGCAAAGGCGCAGTGGAAGAGATGCTGGCAGTGAGTATTGCCGTGCGGCAGGGCGACACGGTGGTCGCACTGGATGCAGCACAGCGCGCGGCGCTGCTGGCGCAGACTGAACACTATCATCAGCAGGGCTATCGCGTGCTGCTGGTGGCAACCCGTGATGGCGAGCTGCACGCGCCGCTCAGCGACAGTGATGAGCGCGATCTGATTATTCAGGGAATGCTGACCTTCCGCGATCCGCCTAAAGCCAGCGCGGGTAAGGCGATTAAAGCCCTGCGTGACAGCGGTGTGACGGTGAAAGTGCTGACCGGTGACAATCCGCTGGTGACGCTGCGGGTCTGTGCCGATGTCGGGCTGACCGATCCGGCGATGCTGACCGGCGATCAGATTGAGGCGATGAACGATGATGAGCTGGCGCAGGAAGCTGAACGCTGCACCCTGTTTGCTCAGCTGACCCCGCTGCAGAAATCCCGTCTGGTGCGGCTGATGCAGCAGAACGGTCACACCGTCGGGTTCCTGGGCGATGGCATTAACGACGCGCCTGCGCTGCGGGCAGCTGACACCGGGATTTCCGTGGACAGCGCGGCGGATGTGGCGAAAGCCTCATCGGACATCATCCTGCTGGAGAAGGATTTACAGGTGCTGAATGAGGGTGTACTCAAAGGACGCGAGACCTTTGGCAACATCATCAAGTATCTCAACATGACCGCCAGCTCCAACTTCGGCAACGTTTTCTCGCTGCTGGTGGCCAGTGCCTTTATTCCGTTTCTGCCGATGCTGTCGATTCATCTGCTGATTCAGAACCTGATGTATGACGTTTCCCAGCTGGCGCTGCCGTGGGACAAGGTTGACCGTGAGTTTCTGAATAAGCCGCGTAAATGGGATGCCGGCAACATCAAGCGTTTCATGCTGTGGATGGGTCCGACCTCGTCAATTTTTGACGTCACCACCTTTGCGCTGATGTGGTTTGTTTTCGGCGCTAACCATGCAGGCGTGCAGTCGCTGTTCCAGTCCGGCTGGTTTATTGAGGGGCTGCTGTCACAGACGCTGGTAGTGCATATGCTGCGTACCCGGAAGATTCCGTTTATTCAGAGCCGCGCCACCTTACCGGTGATGCTGACGACGCTGGCGGTGATGGCGCTGGGCATCCTGATCCCGTTCTCCCCGCTGGGTGCGATGGTCGGTCTGGTGCCACTGCCATGGCAATATTTCCCGTGGCTGGTGCTGACGCTGTTCAGCTACTGCCTGGTGGCACAGGGCATGAAGCGTTTCTACATCCGCCGCTTTGGTCAGTGGTTCTAGGGAGGAGAAGATGAAAAAAAGCAGGCTCGATACGGTATTTGTCGGCGTGATGATCATCGGCTTAACTCTGATTGCGCTGACGGTCATCGTGCGGTGATGGCGTTGTGATCGTGCGGTAAGTGAGAGGCAGCGAGGGGACTCGCTGCCTTTTTTTATTGATGCATTTACTCTTCGTCGCGCTCACGGCTGGCGCGCTGGCGCTCGTAATATTCATCTTCTGCGGTGATGATCTCATCCATCAGAGAATCCATATCGACTACGCGCTCCTCTTCCACAAACTTCCCGGTAAGCGGCGTTTCCGGGGTGAGCTTGCCATCTTCATAGAGCAGCCAGATCTCTTTGGCGTAGCGCGTCTTCAGCAGCTGCGGAGCGAACTGACCGTAGTAAGAGGTGATATTGTCTACGTCACGTTCAAACATCGACTCGGCATGGTTATTGGCCGCCGCATCGACCGCCTGTGGCAGGTCGATAATCACCGGGCCCTGGTCATCCAGCAGTACGTTGAACTCGGATAAGTCACCGTGAACGATACCGGCACAGAGCATACGAACGATGTTGCGGATCATGGTGTGGAAATCCGTGACCGCCTGCTCTTCAGACAGAGAGACATCGCTGAGACGTGGCGCGACCGAGCCATTGGCATCGGTCACCAGCTCCATCAATAACACACCGTCGATGCAGAGATAAGGCTGTGGCACGCGAACACCGGCGTTCGCCAGGCGGAACAGGGCATCTACTTCGGCGGTCTGCCAGGACTCTTCCTGCTGCTTACGGCCGAACTTTGTGCCTTTCTGCATGGCGCGGGCGTTACGGCTGTTACGGGTTTTACGACCTTCCTGATACTGCACGGCCTGCTTGAAGCTACGCTGGGTCGCTTCTTTATAGACTTTGGCGCACTGCACCTTGCCGCCGCATAGCACGGTATAGACGTCTGCTTCTTTGCCGCTTTTCAGCCGCTGCAGGACATCGTCAATCAGGCCGTCATCGACCAGGGGCTGGATTCTGTTTGGGATTTTCATGCGGCTTTATACCTTATTTCACCCGCTTTTCGTATCACTTTGCGATGATGGAAAACATTGGCAATGACTGAACAAAGTTTCTAATTCTACCCTGGAAAGTCGCTTTGTGGGGATGAACCTTGATGAGCTGCGCTTTTGACCTTTGTTTTATCATAAACAATGGATTAGAGGGGAGAGCAGGACGGTTTTATCCGCCAGAGGAACGCTTTGTCATGTATCAGCCCTGTGGGCGGGGATTTCGTGTCAGAGAAATGTGCCTGAATAGCAGGCCGGCAGGAGGCTGAAGGCCGAAATCCTGCCAACAGAATTTCGGCCCGCATTCGGGATTACTTCAGGCCTTTAAGCACTTTAACCGTGCTTTCAATGTCGATCTCATCTTCAGAGAAGATCAGTGTCGTACCCTGGAAGGTGGTGACCGCCAGCTTTTTCAGCGAGCGCATCTCATTGGCGTTCGGGTCAGTTTTCGGCCGGATATTATTCAGCAGCAGTCCCACTGACAACACCGCGTTCTCTTTATCGACACCGGCATCGACCGGGACTTCTTCGTTGTAGACCAGATAAGACTTAATCGAGGTGATCTTGAGCCGCTCGCCTGCGATATAGATGTATTTGCTTGTCGGCGCGACCTTCACCGCATAGGCGGATAAGCCCTTGTTGTTGGTGGTGGGTTCAAACGTCACCGCCGCATCTTTCTTGATCAGATCAGGATTGGCGACCTTAATCACATGAAAATAGCGGTTATCACCGTTTTCATCTTTGATAAAGCCAAAACCTTTATCTTCAAACCAGGTTGTGATCGTTCCGTTCATCGCCATTTTTGCCTGCTTAATCTACTCAGTTTTTTACAGCGCGCAGTGTAAAACACAATGCCTGCGCAGACTATATAAGTCTGGATGATAATTTTCAGGTGCGCCAGAGGGTGAGCTGCGGAAGGGTGCTTTGTGGCGGATGAAGGCGAGTGTGATGGAGTGTGTGTAGCGGCAGATAAAAACGAAGTGATGGGTCGGTAGGGCAGGGAACGGACATCAGCCACGTGAGACACGTGGCTGTCAGCATTGGGCGTTGTTGCGGGGATACCGGCGCTGTGTCGAATCAGGTTGTTGAGTCAGGCAGATTACCGGCAACCTGCGCAAAGCTCGTCTGCCGGTGAGTGTCTGTTACTCGTTGCCCCAGCGGTTCAGGAACTCGGCAATTTCATCAATACGCTGCTCATCGATACCCGCTTCACGCGCCATATCTTGCTGCGACTCTTCACTGATCTCTTCGTTGTTCATCAGACGGGTGATCAGCAGCTGGAAATAATGCGCCAGGGGGGTACGTTCAGCATCGCTCACCGGCTTAGCAGACTCCGTCGCATACTCATCTGCGACATCATAGTATTTGAGAGAGATTTCGTTATTCATAGGGGGTCCGCAGAGTAGAGTTTGGGTTTAAGCGTTGGCAGGGCATTGTGGCCCGGCGTAGAGGGGTATTATTTCGTGTTTGGGTTGGGGCTGTAAAGGGGGAGTGGGGAGGCGGAAGGGAGTATGAGAAGGGCTGGTCTTTCAGATTGGAAAAGTGCCAGCGCGTAATTTATTGCCAGCGAAACGTCTGATACAGAGATTATGGGTATGAACAGGCGTATACCTATCTCATCCATCAAGGCGTTCAGTCAGATAGAGGGGCAGGGCTTTGCATCAATCGAAAGGTATGTTTTGAGACCCGAGGCACGCTTGACTCCACGCGGATCCGAAACAAAAGGAAGACGGAGCTTTGGGCTGTCATTCACTTTTATCACCCATACAGAATGGCCGATGAAATTGAAGCGGATATGTTCGTCATGCACAGACAGCTGTTCAAAAGAACCGGATGAGTATTCATTGCCAATCTGCAGGCATCATCTTTCATCGTATCTTTTGATGCTTTCAAGGAAATAGAGCAAAAAACTGCTGGCGTAATCAGGTGAAATATCTTGCCATCGCTGAGAAAACTCTTCCTTTATCTCTTCTTCTGACAGCTTAAGAAAGTCAGTAAGTTCTTTACGTAAATTACATCTTTCTTCTGGAGAAGCTTCGTCAACGACTACATCAATGGCACCATCCATCGTATCAGCGCCAGTGATAACGTCGAAGTCCTGATTAAGTGTTCCCACAATGCATAAATCTAAGTTTGGGGCAAGAGGTGCACGGCTCATGATCAACTCACTTATCTGGAAAAGAAGTAATTATATAATAAGGTTTGTTATTGTAAGTCTGATACTTCAGCGCAACTCTGATTTTAGTTGCTTTATAGGCAGTGTTGTTCCCTTTCTGAACAACATAACCAACGGTTTTACCCACATCGTAACTTATCGTCATGTTATGTCGTGGTTTACTTGCAGCCCATAGTTTTATCCACTCCCGATTATTATGAAGTGCCTTTGATATGGCTGCTTCGGCAATCTCCAGCGACGAGAACGAACCAGATAGATCCAATACCCCATTGGATTGGATAATTCTTTCATGAAGTTCCTGGGGTGATTTTCCAATATGCTTTAAAAGCGTATGCCCATCCGGTTTTAATCCAGAGACATAATTCACTATACAATCTAATTTTAAGGTGAACCATAAAATATGGTATGGAAAATTATCTATCTGAATGTTTTATTAACATGATCAAATTATTTGAGCTTTGATCAGTATTGCAATAATGGAAAGTGAAAAGCAACAGAAAAACCCTAATAAAAATGTATAATATAATGGTTTTAAATTGTTTATTTTTTTTAGATTTTGACCTTCATGTGCAAAGTTATAAGCATTGTCGTTCCTGTTTAAAAAGAAAATTTTTTTATTTTTTTTAATCGCATAAAAAAATAGGTCATTAGAGGTGAACCTATATATCCTATATTGCAGTGCAACAAGTAAGGGGCGGGCAGTGTATGCTGTTGTTGGAAGTCTGAGATCAATTCCTTGTAGCGAGACCTGTTCATTAGATACAAAAAAACGCTTACCACTAAGCAAACCAACGGAAGCATGATTAAAACCATTATGGCCGACTTCATTCTTCAAATTCCCATGTATTCATAGATAGTATCCATTACAGAGTCACTCGCTTTAGCACCTACATAGCCCGCAGCTATTGAGCCAACAGCTGCGCAGACTACCGCGCCGGTTCCTGCCGTGGCGATCCCTATTGCTGCGCATACACCTACGCCTGCGAAAGAACCGGCTGCACCAGCTCCCACACCCGTTAAGGTCGAAGCCCCAAACTTACCATACTCTTTGAATGCGGTTCTTTTACATTCGTTCTCACGTCCTTTAACGCAGGCATTGACTACGTCATTGGTGGTTCCAGCAAAGGCAAACCCCATTCCTTTGTAACCACCTGATTTCAAGAACTTTGCCGCTTTCGCTGCATTGCCTACATAACTTGAATAACCTGGGATCCCTGCCAGCCCCACTGTAGACCATTCATGTACTATGGAGCGGCTCTGACCTGCCACCAGCCTTTGTCTTGCAAGTTCTGCGATACCACAGACTTCTTTTCTGTTCAACCAGCGCCTGTCAGAGACATCATCTTCATCAAGCTACTTATCTTTTCAGGTCGTTGAGGTATTAGATTAATTACTTATCCTGCAATTGCTGATTGTTAAGAAGACCAGTTCTATAACGCTCAAGATAACGGACAAATCTTTCCTCCTGAGCCCATGTTGTTGCATCGTGTTCTGTCAGCTTTAAGATTTCATTTACATAGATTTATGATAACGGGATTGAAAGCGGGAAGCTGCTCTTTTTCTTATCACTCTCGATTTTTTATATTTTTATTATTCAGAGTTAGATTGGGCTTTTGATTTAAATCATAATTTTAATGCTGTCAGTTTTTAATGAATTTTTAAAAAAGCTAAATGATAAGTGGACATATCTTCTTCGTTCAGAGCAAACAAACATGATAAGCAAAACTACTGGATAATGCAGTATTCAAGAGTTATTCTGCAGGCAGCTTAACATATAACTGAGGATAGAGAATGGAAGTTATCCCTAGCGATATACAGTCAAGGCTACAACTAGTCATCTCGAAAGCGGCAGTGCTCTTACCATCTGACGTAGGTCAACAGCTTCTTGCTATGGTCACCCCCTCAGCATTAGCAACTATGGCGGGGGTAATCGTGGTTTGGGCTGGTGCGCACTTTTTTGGGATTGGTGAAATCGCTGATTTAGTGCTTCTCATTGTAGGTTGGGTAGCAGTAGGGGGCGTAGCGCTTGAAGCGGCTAAGAAGTTGTTTGATTTTGCAACGAAGACTAACGCAGCTCGTAGCGAAGGAGATCTTGACGTTGCTGCTAAGGATTTAGCAGACGCGATCACTCTGTTAGGCGTTAATACTGTCCTCGCACTTCTTTTAAAGAAGAAGCCTGGTGATACATTTAAAACTCCTTTCAGGGGAGTAAAAATGCCTAGATACAGCAGCGATATTGGAAGGAAAATGAACCTGCCTCGCAATGGAGGTTGGCGTTATACTCCTAAGATAAAAATCACAAAGCATAGTGACGTCGTTCAGGGACGCACAAAACCCTGGGGGGACGTAGAAGTAGGACGCAACTACTATCCTGGTGCAATGTCGAAAGATGACGCCTATTTGCAGATGCTTTCAACTCTTTATCATGAACAGGTACACATGGCAATTGCGCCTAAGTTCTATTTATTAAGAGAACTTAGGGTTTTCATGAGACAAAGCGCATATAATAAATCATATATATTACGATATCTGGAAGAGTCCTTTGCTGAAACTATTGGCTTATTAAGAGCCAGAGGGATGAGTAGAGGATATATCATTGAAGGCTTCAAATTCCCTCTTGGAAATACTTACGAAATTACATATACATTATTGCGGCATGAAACCGCAGGTATTCTTTTGGGGCCAGTAGTGGTTGGAGGGTTAATGTATAATGTTTGGTATGGAGTTCAGCAATGATATCGGAAAATAAAGCTGTTGAAATTGCCAAAGAATATGCAAGGGTAACAGGTCATGGTTGGGACGAACGTTTTCATGAGGCTGTTAGATCGTCTTTTGATGGTAAATCTGTTTGGGTTATTTCAACCTCAGATTTGAAATTTTCTGAAGATCTTCCATGGATGATGGAAAACATGCCAAATCCAATTAAATATTATATAGATGTCTTTAGTGGTGAATGTATTGCTGTAGGGGGAAGAGGTAGTGCGATTCTTCGATTAAATAAATGAAAATATTCATTAGCGACTTTATAAAATATGAGAGTGTTTTCTCAAAAATTTAAATGCTTTGTATGCAGGCTTCAAAGGAATAAAAGTATACAGAATTGTGAAGCCTGCTAACAGCGTTATCGAATAAGATACAATGTTTTCTTGTGTACCACTGCTAATGGTATAAATGAGTCCTGCCAGAAGGATTGCTATTAATATCATTGCAACTATGAATCTTTTCTTTAACTGTGAAAGGAGCCAGGGATAAGGATAACCTTCTTTCTCAGCATGATGACGTATCACAGAGACTTCATTTAGGGTAAACCCCTCTTCTAATAGCATTTTTTCTATATCCAATTTATTCATAATTAATTAGTGTCTTTTGTTTGATTGTTGGCTTTTTATAACAAAATTTAGTCACTTGGTACAATTGACCTGCTCCCCCGTTGATTAATACACCGCGATGTTAGAAATGTCTTCATAAGCCACATGAGGACATCCCCATGAAGACGCGTTTTTCCGACGAACAGATCATCAGTAGTCTCCGCGAGGCTGAAGCCGGAGTTTCTGCCCGTGAGCTCTGCCGTAAGCACGCCATTTCCGACGCCACGTTTTATACCTGGCGTAAGAAGTATGGCGGCATGGAGGTGCCTTAGGTTAAGCGCCTGAAGTCGCTTGAGGAAGAGAACTCCAGACTCAGGAAGCTGCTCGCCGAGGCCATGCTGGATTAGGAGGCGCTTCAGGTGGCTCCTGGGCGAAAGTACTGACGACAGACCAGAAGCGCGAAGTCGTGGTGTTGATGTGTGATGCGACCGGTCTGTCGCAACGTCGTGCCTGCAGACTCACAGGTTTGTCCCTGTCGACCTGGCGCTATGACGCTCAGCGTCCGGCGGCTGATGCCCATTTATCAGGGCGCATTACTGAACTGGCACTGGAGCGCAGGCGTTTTGGCTACCGCCGCATATGGCAGTTACTGCGTCGTGAAGGGCTTCTGGTTTATCACAAGCGCGTGTACCGCTTTTATCATCTGAACGGGCTGGGCGTTAAACGCAGACGTCGACGTAAAGGGCTTGCAACAGAACGTCTGCCGCTGCTCCGCCCGGCGGCGCCCAACATGACCTGGTCGATGGATTTCGTCATGGATGCGCTGGCTACCGGTCGCAGGATCAAGTGCCTTACCTGCGTCGATGACTTCACAAAGGAATGCCTGACGGTCACTGTTGCCTTCGGGATTTCAGGCGTGCAGGTCACGCGTATTCTGGACAGCATTGCGATGTTTCGCGGCTATCCGGCTACTATAAGAACCGATCAGGGCCCGGAGTTTACCTGCCGCGCGCTCGATCAGTGGGCCTTTGAGCATGGAGTGGAGCTGCGACTTATCCAGCCCGGCAAGCCGACACAGAACGGATTTATTGAGAGTTTTAACGGACGCTTTCGCGATGAATGCCTGAATGAACACTGGTTCAGCGACGTCAATCATGCCAGGAAAACCATCAGCGAATGGCGTCAGGATTATAACGAATGTCGCCCGCACTCCACGCTGAATTATCAGACGCCGTCTGAATTTGCAGCGAGCTGGAGAAAGGGTAATTCTGAGAGTGAAGGATCCGACATTGCTAACTGCGCCTTGTATCTAATACTGGGGGCAAGTCAGCCACCAAATGGACGGAACATCTCAGTCTTAAGATATGTCTTGTCAGCCTGATTAACTTTGCTGGCTGTGGGTTGTTGTTGTGCCGGTATCACTGGGAAAAAGTTCGTCAGATAACTAAGGGCAGGGATAAGAGCTGAGGGCGTTTCACCTTTGTCATTGTTGCTGATTGCACACTGAGCGCAGAAGCGTCTGCGCTTCAGGGCAACCCGGGACCTTGATATGCGTGCTTATTGTCGGGATGCTGTTGAGATTTCCTGTCTCGGTTCTTCCCTCCCCCTTCATCTGGCACTGTGTATTCGTCTTGATCGCACAGTAAAAGTCTTCATAGCCTGAATGAGCGAGGATTGCTTTTCATTTCTTTACGGGAAATACGAACAAATCCTGATGGATTTATAAAATATTCATATTTTTCAGTAAAGAATCCGATTTAAGCTGTTTTGATGCATTTTTTCTAATTGGAATTCAAATTTTATGATTTTTATGCGAGTTTTCTCTGTGGCAGTTGCATGCAGCAGAAGGGCTCTCTATAATCTAAAAATCATTTAACTGGATAAATAAACAGGTGTTATGTGGAGAACTTTAAAATCGTAGCGGCTTTATGCCGGCAGATTATCAAGGATGGGGCCTCCGCAGGTGCTTTGCAGCAGATGGAGCGCCTTTATGATGCCCTCAGAAACGATCAGCAGGTTGCAGAAGCAAAGCTGCTCAGAGGACTGATTAACAAAGCCAGTACGCTCAAAACGCTGGAGCCAGCCAGGGTTGAGCTCTCCCGTGTCTCATTTCTCAGAAAGCAGGAGCTCAGGGAAAGCGTTAAAGTGCCTGTGGATAAAGAAAGTGGGTCTCCCCTTGCACACATCATTTTTCCGGAAGAGCTTGCCACTGCCGAGCTGCCGGTTATGCCCGAGGAACTGGCTTCCGCGGTCAGTCAGCTAATCGAACAGTGGAATAACCTGGATAAACTGGCCCGCTTCGGTGTGATGCCCTCGCTGAGCTGCCTGCTTTTCGGACTGCCGGGGACGGGTAAAACAATGCTTTCCTTTTATATCGCCAGGATGCTCGGGTTACCGATCGTACTGGCCAAGCTGGACGGGCTTGTTTCGTCGCTACTGGGTACCAGTGCAAGAAATATCAATAACCTGTTTGATTTTGCAGCTCAGTATGACTGCCTGCTGCTACTGGACGAGTTTGATGCTGTGGCTAAAGCCCGCAATGACAAACATGAGGTTGGAGAAATCAAGCGTATCGTCAACACATTACTGCAGTGTATTGATGCCAGATCGAAAAGTGGTATGACGCTGGCAATTACCAACCATGAAGTATTACTGGATCCAGCAGTCTGGCGAAGATTTGAGATGCGTATATTGATACCTAAGCCAAATTATGCAGCGAGGTTGAAGATTATTGAAAAATACATTCATCCCTTGAGCTTTACGGCGGAAGAGATAAAATTCCTTACCGTTCTGACAGACGGATTTAACGGTTCAGATATTCAGTTAATGTTAAATAATTTCAAGAGAATGGCCGCTATTGGTAACACCGAACAGACCTTTATTGAGACTGTTCAATCATTTGCAGTTATTCATGCGGGCAGTGAAGTTAACGAATTTATGCAGTTATTATCAAATAATCAGGACGCGGCAATAATGCGCCTGTTGCATAAAAAGCATGAGTTCACGCAGAAAGAGATTGCTCTCGTTTTTGACGTTACTCAGTCAAAAGTTTCCAGAAATATAAAAGAATCCTGACTGTCATCAGGAGGTTGATTGCTAAGGATGGGGTAATATATGAAAAGAAATAATCCAGTTCAGGTTATTTTAAATTCTAAGCAGTATAAAAATACGCCGCAACGCAGAGCGATGGGTAACAATACTGATTTTTACGCCGATCGTGATGATGCCTTCAAAAAGCACAAAAGAAACCTCCTTGATGAAGTGGGAAATGTCAGAAGCCAGCTTAACCGGTCCGGTCATGATCTTGGTCTCGTTAAAGTTGAGCTAAACCCACAGGCGCTGGCAAAATCTCACCGTCCCGTTGATTCTCTCTTTCCTGGAAGTAAAGCACCTGCGGTAGGCGCGCTGGGAATAGGAGAAATGCTGATACAGGTGACGGATAAAAATCTGGTGCATCTTTACAACAAGATTGACGGTGCTGAAGAGTACACCAAAAAGGTGTATGACGAGAGGCAGGGTAAGATCGTTAATAAGCCCAGTGAAGCCAAAAGCGAGACGGGAGCTATTGACCGCATCAGTTTTTATGGCAGCGAAGAGAAAATAGCCTTTTCTGCGGAGGATAGCGCCGCCTGGCATGCCGATAAGGATGAGGGATTTGCCGGCTATCAGGTTGAACTGGTTGATTTCAGACCCGTTGACGCCAGGCTGTTTACCGTCACCAGCGATGCCATAAGTGCGATGAAGAGGTCTCTGAGGGAGCAGCTCAAAACGCTGGGGGCCGGCGTGTATGCGACAAAAATGAGCCGTTATCCGACATCATCTGAAACCATCATGATCCAGCTTCTCAGGCCGGATTCAGGCCATGATTTTAAGGTAGATTTTGACAAGCGGCTGGAGCTGAATTTTTTACCTTCTGATGTTGATAATTCCTCGAAAAGGCACCGGCTTCTGCTTTCTGTTCTCAGCGCAAGCCCGCTGGTGAAGCGTATTTCCCTGCCGCCAAAAATTTCACGGGCGAACCCGTCACACTCCCCGGTGGCGCTGGACTTCTCAATGCCCGCCCGAACGGAGGGAGAAGATTATCCCCGAGTGGGCGTCATTGACAGCGGTATCCATCATAAAGAACTGGCCCAGTGGTGTGTAGAAGTATCCGATGGCTTTGAAACTGAAGACTGCGATCCCAACCATGGCTCACAGGTGGCCAGCCTGTTGGTCTGTGGGGGCATGCTGAATCCGGAGCTTCCTAAGGTCGATGATGACGGTTGCCTGCTTTATGATATCTGGATCCCCGTTCACAGCGGCAAATCCAATACGTTCACCAGCTATTTCTTAGACCCGGGTGACTTCTTTGACTGGTTGGATATTGAGGTTGGTGATGCGGTGGCGAAGGGGTTTCGCATCTTTAACTTCAGCCTCAACTTCCGCGAGTTTGTCCGCGATGATTCCTACAGCTTTGCCGCCACGCAAATCGACCGCATTTCCAAAAAATACGATGTGCTTTTTGTCATTTCTTCCGGGAACCTTCGTCCAATTGATTTCAGAGGTCCCTGGGCTTCAAGACCGGCTGCGCTACATTTCTCTGACGTAGACAGGCTTTCTCAGCCAGCGGAGGCCGTCAGCGCCATCACCGTGGGAGCGGTAAATCCGCCAGGGTGTGACATCAGCGTTCACGGTGCACCTACGGTCTATACCCGTCGCGGACCCGGCGTGGCAATGGGCGTTAAACCGGATGTGATCCACTATGGCGGGTACTCCCTGAAGACGGGTAGAACCGGACTGGTTTCCATTGATGGCAGCGGAGAACTCGTGGAAGAGGCGGGAACCAGCTTCTCCGCCCCCCTGGTATCCAAAATCCTTGCCAGTCTGGACCAGAGGACAGCAGGCAAGCTGTCACGCAATTCTCTTGCCGCTATGCTGGTTCATCACTCAGACCTGACGCTTCCACTCAGGGATAAGAGCGTGGATATCTCTTCAGCGAGGCGATTTGCCGGATTCGGCATGCCGCTGACCTCCCGCGATATGCTTCACAGTGACGACAGCAGTATTACGCTGGTGATGAGCGGAAGCCTTAAGCGCAGCGAAGTACTGGAGTTTGATTTCAACTGGCCCCGCAGTCTGACCACGGAAGGTGGGAAATGCCACGGTAAAGCTACGCTGACCATTGCCTACGATCCCGTTATTAATCAGAATTACGGCGCAGAATATTGTCGTGTCAACATTGACGCCGTGCTTCAGCAGTTTAAGCGGGACACTAAGACAGATGAATGGGCGTACCGGAAAAACTGCCAGTCAGTCTGGGACGTCCGCCTAGGTAAAGACGTTAACTATGAGAAAAGCCAGATTGACTTCGGCCTGAAGTGGTGGCCGGTCAAAAAATACGCGTTTGAAACCAAAACGAAGGCTGGCGTCGGTGCTTCTGACCAGTGGCGACTGAAAATCAGTTCAATCGAGAGGACGCCAGGGGAGTTTCCAGATGAGGAAGTTAGTTTTACCGCACTACTCACAATAGAAGACACACAGAACAGAACGAATGACCTTTTCAATGAGGTCAGACAGGAGCTCAGCGCTTATGGCATTGAGTTTGAGGATATTACCGTGACACAGCATCTCAATATCAGGGCAGGCCAGTAATGTTAAACAGAAATCTAGAGGTTCTGACCTCCTACTTCAATGGCCTGCTGGAATCAGCGCCGCAGCATCGGGAAAATGTGACAACAATCCTAGCTCAGATTGAAATCATGAAATCGCGGCCAGTTTTCTCCATGGAGCCCTCGATTCTTCTTGCCCGCAAGGAAACCGATGAATGCACGATCTGCAAGAAGCAGGTGCTGTGTGATGAGTGAGCCAAAATGTTATTTTGTGGTTTCGCGATATCCCAATGATTCCGATCCTAAGGGAATTGGCTTTTCCCCTGTTGGCAACGGGAAGGTGCCTGAGGAATATCTGGCGTTTCGCCTTGATGTGGAGCGTATTGTTCAGACCGTTAATGCGCTGTTTGAAAAGGATAATGAAAAGCGGCTAGAAGTCTACGAGCAGTTATTTCAGGCTGCGAAGGTCTGTTTCTCAGGCCGGGAGGCTGACTTTGTTCCGGCAAGCCAAGCGCTCAGTGAGCTGAAAAAGACTATCCTGAGTTCGTCATGGATTTTAGTCAGAAACCGGATAATGGGGGTATACGGTATGTATGCCCTGCTACTGATGATTATTCTTGGCGCAGCGCAGTATTTTTATACTGCTGAACTGAAAAACGTACCCGCCGTGCTCATCGGGACCTGTATAGGTTCCTGGCTGTTTGTTTCAATCAAAACCAAAAGCATCGTATTTGATGAAATCTACGAGAACATCAGCCAGCATCGCAGTCTGCTAATGAGGCTGATTTACTGCTGCACACTGTCGTCGGCTGTTACATTATGCCTTCTGGCAGGGTTTTTTGAGATTAAACTCGGGGAAGTTTCAACGGCGCTGATCCCGGGTAACGCCATCATTGCGCTGGCGGCCGGGATTTTTTTTGGGCTGGGTGAATCTTCACTTGCTACAAAACTGTCAGGCAATATTAAGGACGCTATTTAATCTCTGCGCCTGCAGAAATTGTTTGCAGCAAACTGCCATCTTGTCAGACAGTTTGCTGCACCGGCAAACCTGTTTAAGGTCTCTGACACGCTTCATAAAGGGTGATTATGGACGATAATGCGTACCCGCAGCGGCATCACTCCCACGTGACTGACAGTACAGCTAAAAGCATGCTCCGGAGCGCTATTCCGCCTGAATGGATGCTGCGGGAGCTGTCTGAAAATGACTACGGCATTGATTTTCTACTTGAGTTCACCAGCCAGGGCAATCAGGTTACGGGGCAGATTGTGGGGATTCAGCTTAAAGGCACCTCCACCGGAAATATGAGCAATCAGGGCAGCCATAGCGTTTCCGTTAAACGGAGTACGCTGAGGCTCTGGCGCAGTTATGAAGCACCTGTCGTAATTGTTCTGGTTGATACCGTATCCGGCATGATTTACTCGAAATCAATTGAGCACGAAATTCGACGGGATCCAGACAGATATATTCTGAGCACCTCAGAATCACTCAGCTTCACCTTCACTTCAGCCGACCTCTTAACCCAGGAGAAAGCGTTCAATGACTACCAGGTTGGTAAAGCCCTGCGACGTATGGACCACGACTTGCCTTCTGTGATTCAGGTCCATCGTGACTTTGTGAAGCTTTTCTGGCGTTACGGACGTGACGGACATATGCCCGTAGACGGCGATGGCACATTCGATGTGGAAAACTTCGGAAAGCATAAGTACGAGCGTCAGTTGCGTGGTGTTTATTCGCGGATGCAAAAATTGAGTTATTTTCTTGGTCTCAGTTGGAATGTGCTTACGGTTGAGGCAGTCATCCGTAATGAAAAATGGAACAGCCACGACGGGAATGAAATGATGGAGCATCATTTTACGTCTATTCTGGACCGGCTGGACATTCAGTTCCAGGATATCCTGGCACTCGTGCAAAATATTGTAGAGGCTTACAAACGGTTCTGGGAGATGGCTGACCCGGAGTTGGTAAATTTTGCGCTGAATCCCTGCCCCATGCTGTCAAAGCTTACTTGGAATGAGCGACGGAAGTATCTCGGTGATTAATTCTACTGCACTTCGTTTTGCTGATAACGGCAAAAAGACACATTAGAGGGAAGAATGATGGTTACCGCTGGATCCCGACTTAATAGCCTGTGCTATGAGTTTTTCATCGAATTTGCACGATATGAATTCTGCCTCAAAATGACGGGTTTTACGCAGGGGGACGGGGCAGCAAAGGCCAACTGGGATCGCTATGCGGCTGAGGTTGATGACATCATCGCTTCGCCCGGAACCACAGAACTGGCCGGCGCTATTGACTACATTCTGAGTCATCCTCCCAAAAAGCAGATCGTCAGAAACGGTGAACTAGCGTGGGATGAAAGCCCCGTACAGAGCACAAGTAAGGCGCAGCTGGTCCTGCTGTTAATACGCAGAATACGAAACAACCTTTTCCACGGCGGGAAGTTTAATGATCGCTGGTTTGAGCCTGAGCGAAGTGAACTTCTGATGCACCACGCGCTGATTATTTTAAAGGCCTGTGCCATGAGCCATGCGGGTGTCAGTGAGGCTTATAACTGCATGGATGTATCTTTATAGTCCCCGTACCTTCAGGCTGCTTATTCCCTGAGGGCTGAATCATCAAATCGGTCTGAGTTTCACTTTCCATTCTGCTTTTATACTACCCGGCTGCAAGTGACCTGCTCCTCGCTAATAATGCGCCACAATGTTAGAAACTTCCGCTCTTGGCATGAAGTGGCCGGTGAGTCTGCATCGCGCCCAATATCTGGGCGCGATGCAGTTAGGGCATAGATAGTAATTTAATGCCTTTAGACCCACCTTCAATAATACTTCCACGGTCTGTCGCTTGAACACAATTCGCCCACCATTGCATCATAGGTCGACGCTGTTTCAGGTAATCACTGCGGTTATAAGCGCGGCGAACCTCATTCTTATCCACATGAGCAAGTGCCGCCTCAATAACATCAGGTGGGAAGCCTTGTTCATTTAGGGCTGTACTGGCGATAGATCGCAAACCATGTGATACGAGTACTCCACCTAAGCCAGCACGCTTCAGTGCGGCATTAACTGTTTGGCTATTCATCGGCTGATTAGGTTTGATACGGCTGGGAAATATGAATTCCCGATTGCCACTTAACGGCTTCATCATTTCCAAAACAGCTATTGCCTCATCTGACAAAGTAACTGTGTGGTCACGGTTCATCTTCATGCGCGATGCAGGGATCTTCCATTCTCGTGCCTCCATGTCTACCTCATCCCAACGAGCCTCAGCCGCTTCAGCAGGGCGGGTGATGGTAAGAAGCTGCCACATGAACAGACACCTTGTTGAAAGGCTAATGCTGGCCGTTCGCATCGTCTGCATTAACTGAGGCAGCTGTTCCGGACGAATACTGGGCATGTTTTTCTTCTGCGGCTTCTCGAATGCCTTGCCAATATTGACGCTGGGAACAGCATCAATCAGGCCTGTGTTCTGGGCATATATCATGACTTCGTTGATACGTTGGCAAAGGCGACGAACTGTTTCCAGCGCTCCTCAGGCCTGAACCGGTTGGACGGCCTGAACCAGAGTATGAGCTTTGATATCTGTAACGCTGACGTCACCAACCGCAGGAAAGAGATCTCTTTCAGAGACCGCCAAATATCCTCTGCATAGTCCTAGGTCACACTGGCTTTCTTCACATTCCACCAACGTTCAGCCACGAGTTGGAAAGTATTAGTTTTGGCTTCAAGCGAACTGCGAAGTTGTTCTTGCTGATGTTCCTGCGGATCAATCTGTTTGGCCAGGAGTGAGCGGGACTCTGCCCGATAGCTTCGTGCATCAGCAAGGGTAACTGACCGGTAGGAGCCAATGCTCTTTTTCGCTCGCTTCTTGGTGACGGGGCGAATGTAGCGAAATTGCCAGATTTTACTTCCGCTGGATTTGATCAGTAGCTCAAGGCCATTGCCATCATAGAGCACATAGTCCGCTTCCTTGGGTTTGGCAGATTCGAGTTCCTTAACGGAGAGAGGTTTAGTTTGTCTTGCCATTGCCGGGTTTCCATAGTTTTAGGCACCTCAAAACAATAAAGCTTTATGAGGTGCTTAAAAAGTTCGGATTTAATTAGCTGGCTGCAGACTATGCTGGGCAAATTAAAGACACAAAAAAGCCCGCAAGGTTTTCACCTTGCGGGCTCTCAGGACTTCGATGATGGTTCTGGTAACCATCAACCAAGAATTTTGGTGGAGCTGGCGGGAGTTGAACCCGCGTCCGAAATTACTACACCGTCGGCACTACATGCTTAGTCAGTTTTTACATTCGCCGGTTAGCTGCGAACAGACACGCCACTAACAGACTAGCCTGATTGGATTTAACGCTTCAACCCCAGGCAAGGCATCCACGCGATCTCTTTTGGGTTTGACTTCTCTTGATCCCCGTCTTAAGAGCGGAAGCTAGGGAGAGAAGGCTCTAAGCAGGTTATTAAGCTGCTAGTGCGTAGTTTTCGTCGTTTGCGACTATTTTTTTGCGGCTTTTTACGAGGCAAACCGCCCCTCGGCATGCTCCTAAGGCTTCACAATCCCGTCGAGTCCAGAATCAGCCCCAGAACTTCAAATACTAACAACAAAACAACTCAAAATCCAGTGCTTAACGCTTTGAATTCTTCATGATACGTGCTTTGTCTAATTGCCATTCGCGGTCTTTGATATCATCGCGCTTGTCGTGCTCTTTTTTACCGCGTGCAACACCAATCTTCAGTTTGCACCAGGCGTTCTTCCAGTACAGCGACAGCGCCACGATGGTGTAGCCTTCGCGGTTGACGCGGCCATACAGGGAGTCGAGTTCACGTTGCTTCAGCAGCAGCTTACGGCTGCGCGTTGGGTCACAGACCACGTGGCTGGAGGCAACGGCTAAGGGTTGAAAGGTTGAACCGAACAGAAAGGCTTCGCCATCGCGCAGCAGAATATAGCTGTCGCTGATGTTGGCTTTACCAGCACGAAGTGACTTAACTTCCCATCCTTGTAACGACAATCCCGCTTCGTACTCCTCTTCAATGAAGTACTCGTGACGGGCGCGTTTGTTCATGGCAACAGTGGCAGAACCGGGTTTGTGTGCTTTTTTCTTTGTCATAGTGCGGCGTATTTTACATCACTTAGTCGGTTATCGCATCCCCAGTCCAGCGGGGCGGCAGGAAACGGGATATTCTAGCACACCCTCACTCGGGGACATTTTTGTTTAATCGCTGAAAATGCTATTATTCAGCGGTTTCGTGATGAACAGGAACCATTATGGCTCAGATTAGTCGTTCGGCGCTGGTCCCGTTTAGTGCCGGGCAGATGTACAAACTTGTAAATGATGTGGATGCCTATCCGCAATTCCTGCCGGGTTGCACCGGAAGCCGCGTGCTGGATGCGTCAGATAATCAGATGACTGCGTCCGTGGATGTGTCGAAAGCGGGCATCAGCAAGACATTTACCACCCGCAATACCCTGACAGATAACCAGAGCATCCATATGCAACTGGTTGATGGACCGTTCCGCAAGCTGACCGGCGGCTGGAAGTTCGTCTCGCTGGGCGATGACGCCTGCAAGGTTGAATTAAGCCTGGAGTTTGAATTCACCAACATGCTGGTAGAGATGGCCTTTGGACGTATCTTCAAAGAGCTTGCCAACAGCATGGTGCAGGCTTTCACTCAGCGTGCCAAAGAGGTCTACAGTGCCTGAGATCTCCGTTGAGGTGGTCTACGCCTTACCTGAAAAACAGTATCAGCTTTACGTGAAAGTGGAGCAGGGCAGTACGGTAGAGCAGGCCATCCAAAAGTCAGGGCTACTGGAACTGCGTCGGGAGATTGACCTCACCAGTAACAAAGTCGGCATCTACAGTCGGCCAGTGAAGCTGGGTGATGAGGTTAATGAGGGCGATCGTATTGAGATCTATCGTCCGCTGATTGCCGATCCCAAAGAGCTGCGCCGTCAGCGCGCAGAGCGAGCGGCAGAAAGCAAAAAATAAGTCGCTATCCTGTCAGGCTCAGTGGATAGCGGGCATAAAAAAAGGCGCTCAGTGCGCCTTTTTGCTGTCTGTTGTTTAAACGGTCTTACGTTCAATCAGTCGCTGTTTCTGGCCAGATTCTGCTTATTGTCGATGTTAGTCAGAACACCGTTGCCATCAAAGTTCAGCGTCAGCGTCTGCTGTTTCACGCGCTCATGACCTGGCTCCTGACGGAACACGTAATACCATACGTTGCTGCCAAACGGGTCTTTCATCATCGGCGTACCGAGGGTGTAAGCCACCTGTTGCTGTGTCATACCGGTATGGATCTTGGCTACGTCGTTAGCTACCAGATAGTTACCCTGGTTGATATCAGGACGATAGACCACGCGCTCTAAGGTGGAACATCCGGCGGTCATCATCAACATTACTACTGCCGCGGCAGTCAGCGTTTTACAGCGCATCTATACATTCCTTTTCCGGGGCCAAACGCCTTTTACAGGCGGTTTTCTTGCCATCAAAATCTGAACTCTGCCTGCGGCAGGCTTTATTACTTTGGCGACATAAGTGCCGATGATAATAAACCTTTTCGCTATTGGAAACCTCTACAGAGCAAGCTTATGACCCCAGCCGGTTAAAAAAGTGCGCTGCTATGCGGCTAAAAGTTCTTTTGCGTTGGCCAGGGTGTTGCGTGTGACCTCGCTGCCACCCAGCAGTCGCGCCAGTTCCTGCAGACGAGCACGCTTGTCCAGCGGCTGCATATGAGTCTCGGTCATCGCACCATCGGTCTCTTTGCTGACATAAAAATGCTGATGACCACAACCGGCAACCTGCGGCAGGTGGGTTACGCACATCACCTGAGTCGATTCGCCAAGCTGGCGCAACAGTTTACCCACCACGGCGGCGGTCGGGCCGCTGATGCCGACATCCACTTCATCGAAAATCATCGCTGGCGTTTCCATTTTCTTCGCGGTGATGACCTGAATCGCCAGGGCGATACGTGACAGTTCACCGCCCGAAGCGACTTTGCCCAGCGGCTGCAGTGGCTGACCTGGGTTAGTCGTCACCTGGAAATCAACGCGGCTCGCACCGTCTGCGGTCAGCTGATCCGGATTAAAGGTCAGCGCGATTTTAAACTGGCCATGCGGCATTGAGAGCAGATGCATACTCTGGGTAATCAGCAGCTGCAACTCATCGGCATAGTGGCTGCGCTGCTGGTGCAGCTGCTCTGCGCTTTGCAACGCTGCCTGATAGTGTTCACTCACCAGTGATTGCAGGCTCTCCTGATCGCTCTCATGCTGAGACAGCAGTTCCGCTTCTGCCAGCAGTTGCTGATGCAGTTCAGGCAGCCCTTCAGGAGTAACGTGATGCTTACGGGCTAAGGCGATCTGGCGCGAAATACGCTGTTCCAGTTCGTACAGGCGGTTAGGGTCCAGATCGAGGCTGTCGCAGTAGTGGCGCAGCTCATCGCTGGCTTCGCTCAGCTGAATCGCCGCCTCTTCCAGCAGGTTGTGAACGCCATTCAGCTTCTCATCCAGTGAGGTCAATTCTGAAATCATCTCACGTGCGCTGTAGAGCAGGCTGTTGAGATTATTGTCATCGCTGTCTGCTAACAGTTGCAGTGCTTGCTGGCTGGTCGACAGCAGCTGTCCGCTGTTGGCCAGACGCTTGTATTCTTCGTCGATCTGCTCATATTCACCCTGCTGCGGAGCGAAGTCGTTCAGCTCTTTTAGCTGATACTGCAACAACTCGCGGCGGGATTCGCGCTCCTGCGCCTGCTGCTGATGCAGCGCCAGGGTGCGGCAGCTCTGATGCCAGGTCTGATAGCTGGCGCGCATTTGCTGCAGCAGCTCGTCGTGACCGGCATAGGCATCCAGCAGATGTTTCTGATGGTCTGGTTTGAGCAGAAGCTGATGGGCATGCTGGCCGTGGATCTGAATCAGTAACTGGCCGAGATCGCGCAGCTGAGAGAGCGGCACCGCCGTGCCGTTGATAAAGCCGCGGGAACGTCCGTCAGCGCTGATAACCCGGCGCAGCAGACATTCGTTGCCATCGTCCAGATGATTATCAATCAGCCAGCGCTGAGCAGAAGGGGAAGATTTGAGCTGAAATCGGGCGCAGAGGTCGGCCCGGCTGGCGCCCTGACGCACCATGTCGGCATCAGCACGACCACCCAGACATAATCCCAGCGCATCAATCGCGATAGACTTACCGGCACCGGTCTCACCAGTGATTGCTGTCATGCCGCGTTGAAAATCAATGTCGAGCTCACGAACGATAGCGAAATTACTGATGGTCAGTTGGGCCAGCATAGGTTCACCTGTATGAATAAACACATATGGTTTTTCATACAGTATAAACTGGTTTTTTATCCAGTAAAGAGGTGATGCCGCATTTCAGAACAATTTTTTTGACCAGCCCAGTTTTGAACTCAGTGTATTGAAATAGCTGTAGTTTTTGGGGTGAATCAGGTTCAGGTGATTGGCGCTGCGTCGAATCAGTACATCCTCGCCTTCCTGAATCGGCAGCGCAATCTGGCTGTCACAGCTGATTTCCAGGTCGCTGCGGCGCGAGGAAAAGCGCAAACGGATGGTACTGCTGCTGTTGATGACCAGTGGCCGCGCTGACAGCGTATGCGGGAACATCGGCACCAGCACAATTGCTTCGAGTGACGGCGTCAGAATCGGGCCGCCCGCAGAGAGTGAATAGGCGGTCGAGCCGGTGGGTGTCGAAATAATCAGCCCATCCGAGCGCTGGGAGAAGGCGAACACTTCATCAATGTAGACTTCAAATTCGATCATGTGCGCGACTTTGCCGGGATGCAGCACCACTTCGTTGATAGCGGAGCCAATGCGCGGCGAGCAGTCAGATTTGCACACCTGCGCTTCCAGCAGAAAGCGGCTCTCGACGAAATAGTTGCCCTGTAGCACCTCATCCAGCTGCTGCTGCGCATTGTCCGGGTCAAGGTCGGTGAGAAAGCCGAGATTACCGCGGTTAATCCCAATCACTTTAATGTCGTAGCGCGCCAGCACTCGTGCTGCGCCCAGCATATTGCCATCACCGCCCACCACGACCGCTAAATCGGCCTGCTGACCAATCTCCGCCAGCGTGCCCGTCTGCACGTCGTGAAGCGACAGCTCCTGCGCAATTTGCTTCTCAACGATCACTTGATAACCTTTGGCTGTCAGCCAGCGCCAGAGCATCTCATGCGTGGTTAACGCGGTGGGATGGCGCGGATGACCCACAATACCAATGCAGTTAAAGTGTTTGTTCATCTGGTCGGTGTTCCTTATAAGCCAAAACGGTAAGGCAATGTGATAGGTTCCCTTGAATCCGTCATACCAATCCCCATAATAAGCCAACCAGCGAAATGAATGTGCAAAACGCGGAGAAATTCATGAGTAGTAAAGAACAGAACACCCCAAACGAGCAAGTCTCAGACGAAATTCAGCAGGATCAGCAGCAACCTCAGGAAGCGGAGACAGCGGCAGAGGTGGATCCGCGTGATGAGCGTATTGCTCAGCTCGAAGCTGAATTAGCGCAGTCGCAGACCGGTGTGCGCGATGCCCAGCTGCGTGCGCAGGCAGAGATTGAGAACATTCGTCGTCGTGCCGAGATGGACGTTGAGAAGGCGCACAAATTTGCGCTTGAGAAGTTTGCCAACGAACTGCTGCCGGTGATCGACAGTCTGGAACGTGCGCTGGAAGTGGCGAACAAAGAGGATCCACAGCTGGCTTCGATGATTGAAGGGATTGAACTGACCCTGAAAGGCCTGCTGGGCGCCGTGCGTAAATTCGGTGTTGAAGTGGTCGGCGAAACCGGCGTGCCGTTTAACCCGGAAGTGCATCAGGCGATGTCGATGATGGAGTCTGAAGAGTTTGAGCCAAACCATGTCATGCTGGTGATGCAGCGTGGCTATACGCTGAATGGCCGCCTGCTGCGCCCGGCGATGGTTGCGGTTTCCAAAGCTAAAAGCTGATTCAACGCCTGAATCCCGTTACACGGCCGCGCACTTACGCGGCCGTGTGCTTTCTGGCGTTAGTCAGGTAAAACCGGCGTCCAGTCCACCGGCTTTTTACCGGCAGCGCTCAGCAGCTCATTGGTTGTTGAAAAGTGTTTGCAGCCGAAAAAGCCACGGTGCGCGGAGAGCGGCGAGGGATGCGGAGCCTGCAACACGTGATGGCGCTGGCGATCGATAATGCTGCCTTTCTTCTGCGCATGTGAACCCCACAGCAGAAAAATCATCCCTTCACAGTGCTGGTTAATCGCCGCAATCACATTATCCGTAAAGGTTTCCCAGCCAAATCGCGCATGGGAATGCGCTTTGCCCGCCTCAACCGTCAACACGGTGTTCAGCAACATCACGCCCTGTTTTGCCCAGCTCTCAAGAAAGCCGTGACTGGGCTTCTGAAAGCCTGGAATATCCTGCATCAGCTCTTTATAGATATTTTGCAGCGAGGGCGGCACCTGGACGCCGGGCAGTACCGAGAAGGCCAGGCCGTGCGCCTGATGAGGCCCGTGATAGGGATCCTGACCGAGTATCACGACGTTGACGTCGCCCAGCTCCGTCAGGCGAAAGGCGTTGAACACATCTTTCTGCGGCGGATAGACCGTGACACCTGCGGCGCGTTGATCGGCGACCTGCTTCAGCGTCTCGATAAAATAGGGTTTCTCTTTCTCTTCAGCCAGCACGTCGTGCCAGGTCAGCTTTTCAGCCATGTTTAACTCCCTTAACGTTAGTGCCATAAGCTTAGCGGTTCCTGCCGCTGACCTGAAGGCAAAAATAATTTGAATAATACAAATTAAGTTTAGGTGTCAGGGGTATTGAGATCAACGGGTTAGCTTAAAAGCGGCCGGAATGCCTGATTAATATTGATACAGGTCAAAACTGTCCGAAATCAAAGGTGATATACCGGGGCCTCAAATTTGATTTATCCACGTATTACCCGGGAGACGCAATCATGATCACTGGTATCCAGATCACTCAATCAAACAATTCACAACTACTGAACTCCTTCTGGCTGCTGGACGAAGAGAAAGCCGAAGCGCGTTGCCTGTGTGCAAAAGCGGGCTACGAAGAAGATCAGGTTGTCGCCATCAGCGAGCTGGGCGAATTCGCTTACCGTGAAGTGCCGGTTGAAATCAAACCTCAGGTACGTGTTGAAGGTGGACAGCATCTGAACGTCAACGTTCTGCGCCGCGAAACGCTGGAAGATGCAGTTAAACATCCTGAAAACTATCCGCAGCTGACCATCCGCGTTTCAGGCTATGCCGTGCGTTTTAACTCACTGACGCCTGAGCAGCAGCGCGACGTGATTACCCGTACCTTTACTGAAAGTCTTTGAGCAGCCTGAGTTATCGGTTGCTGAAAATTAGCGCAAAGCGCACACAGCAATTTTTATTAATATTATGAATAAGATAAACAGTTAACTTCCCGGCACGCTGATGCCAGTGTCATGAAGAAAGCGCTCTGGCAGACAAAAGATTGTGAAAGGGCTGTTACTGATTATCAGATAAAAAAAATCGCCTCCTGTGAGGCGATTTTTTTATGGCTGCGATGATTTATTCCGCATTCTCGTTAGCTGGCGTACTGCCGCTTGCCTTGCGGCGTTTGCCGACATTTTTGGCATCACGATGGCGTTTTTTCACTCGCGGTTTTTCTGTTTCACTGGCTTTCTGCTCTGCACGCTTCGCCAGAACCTTTTTCGACGGTTTGCCGGTCGTTTTGGCACTTGGCGCCCGCGTCTCAGGACGCAGCTCATCAATCACGCGCGCTTTGATCGGCTCGTTCACATAGCGGGTGATTTTGCCCAGCAGCACGAAATCGTGCGCTTCAACCAGTGAGATGGCGATGCCTTTACGGCCCGCACGACCGGTACGCCCGATGCGGTGCAGATAGGTATCAGCGGTGCGCGTCATGTCATAGTTGAAGACGTGACTGACATCTTCAACGTCAATGCCGCGCGCGGCGATATCCGTCGCAACCAGCACGTTAACGCGGCCTTCACTCAGACGTTTAATCGCTTCGTTACGCTTTGCCTGCACCATTTCGCCTTCAAGATAGCTGCTACGAATCCCCGCTTCGTGCAGCCAGCTCACCAGCTCATGCAGACGTTCACGCTTACGCACGAAGACGATGCTGCGCGTCACATCCGGCTGTTTCAGCAGATGGATCAGTAATTTGGTCTTGTGCTGCAGATCGTCAGCGCGGTAGTACCACTGCTGGATCTTTTTGCGCTCACGGCGGCTTGGGTCCGCTTCCAGCTCAACCGGATCGTTCAGCAGACGCTCGGCGAAGTCACGGATATTGTCGCCTTCCAGCGTGGCAGAGAACAGCAGAGTTTGCTTGCGCCAGCGCGTTTCAGCCGCGATGGTTTCGATATCCTGGGCAAAGCCCATATCGAGCATGCGGTCCGCTTCATCCAGCACCAGGGTTTCTACTGCGCGGCAGTCAAAGTTCTCTTCTTTGATGTACTGCAGCAGACGGCCGGTGGTGGCGACCACGATGTCCTGGTTTTCGCTGAACACTTCGGCATGGTTCATATAAGCCACGCCGCCAGTGATGGTGGCGATGTCCAGATGGGTATGTTTCGCCAGCTCACGCGCATGATCGGCGACCTGCATCGCCAGTTCGCGGGTCGGGGTCACAATCAGGATGCGTGGCGGGCCAGATTTCTTACGCGGAAAATCAAGGAGGTGCTGCAACGCCGGTAACAGATACGCGGCGGTTTTCCCGGTCCCTGTAGGTGCCGAACCCAGAACGTCACGGCCCTCCAGCGCGGGCGGAATTGCAGCAGCCTGGATCACTGTTGGGCGCGTAAAGCCTTTTTCCTGCAACGCTTGTAGCAGGCTTTCGTCGAGTTCGAGTTCGGAAAATGTGGTTACTGTCATGGTCTACCTCAGTTTGGGGCGCTGATTATAGACAGATCAGACTGAATCTTCATCTGTTAATCCGTTTCGGCTGCGCCTGGGGTTGTCTGCCGCGTGAATTCCCTCTGTTGTCACGTTACACTCATGCGCTGCCGTACGGCAGGAAAAAAACGATGGTAGTGACGAATGATGCAGGATAAGCCGCGTGAACGGCCACAGTTAAACAAGAACGGTTTTACCTTTAAACAATTTTTTGTCGCGCACGATCGCTGTGCGATGAAAGTGGGCACCGATGCCATTCTGCTTGGGGCCTGGGCGCCGGTTGCCGGGGTAAAACGTATTCTGGATATTGGCAGCGGCAGCGGGCTTATCGCGCTGATGCTGGCGCAGCGTACGCCGTCGCCGGTCAACATCGATGCGGTTGAGTTAGAACCGCAAGCCGCGCTTCAGGCGCAGGAGAATGTGCAGCAGTCGCCGTGGCCTGAACGTATTCAGGTTCATCAGCGTGATATCGCCGACTGGGCTGAACAGTGCGACAAACGTTACTCGCTAATCGTCAGCAATCCGCCTTATTTTGCGCCTGGCGTGGCCTGTTCTACTGCGGCACGGGACAGCGCCCGTGCCACGGCCTCGCTCGATCATCAGACACTGTTACGCAGTGCTGCATTACTGATTGAAGAAGAGGGGATGTTCTGCGTGGTGCTGCCCACCGCGACCGGCCAGGAATTCATCGCCCTGGCGCAGGCGGATGGCTGGCATCTGCGTTTCCGGCTGGACGTGGCGGAATATGCCCATCGTCCGCCGCACCGCGTTCTGCTGGGGCTGTCGCCGCAGGCCGGTGAAACCCTGCTTGAGCGTCTCGCTATCCGCACGCCGGACACCCGCTATTCTGATGAGTGGTGTAGTCTGACGCGGGAGTTCTACCTTTTTATGTAGTCCGGCGGCGTCAGGATGGTTGGCCGCGCCTCGGGCAGTAAATCCGGGTAGTCGCGGATATAGTGCAGGCCGCGACTCTCTTTTCGCTCCAGCGCACAGCGCACCATCAGGTCAGCGACCTGCACCAGATTCCGTAGCTCCAGCAGATTATTGGAGAGGCGGAAATGACGATAATATTCATCGATCTCCTGCTGAAGCAGGTTGATGCGACGCAGCGCCCGCTCCAGCCGCCGGGTCGTGCGGACGATTCCCATGTAGTCCCACATGAATAACCGCAGCTCGTGCCAGTTATGCTGGATCACCACGCGCTCATCGGCGTCATCAACCTGACTTTCATCCCATGCGGGTAGCGCAGTAACGGCTTCAATGGCGGGCAGGGTGCGAATCAGCTCCTCTGCGGCGGACCAGCCATAAACCAGACACTCCAGCAGCGAATTGGATGCCATGCGGTTAGCGCCGTGCAGGCCGGTATAACTCACCTCACCGATGGCATAGAGGCCACTGACGTCGGTCTGGCCATGCTGATCGACGACCACGCCGCCACAGGTATAGTGCGCGGCAGGCACAATCGGGATGGGTTCTTTGGTGAGGTCAAAGCCAAAGGTCAGCAACTTCTCATAGATCATCGGGAAGTGCGCGCGAACAAACTCCTCAGGCTGGTGGCTGATGTCCAGATACATACAGTCAACGCCCAGCCGCTTCATCTCATGATCGATGGCCCGGGCGACGATATCGCGCGGGGCGAGTTCGGCACGCTCATCGAAATCGGGCATGAAACGGCTGCCATCGGGACGCAACAGCCAGGCACCTTCTCCGCGTAACGCTTCGGTTAACAGGAAATTCTGCGCCTGCGGATGAAACAGGCAGGTCGGGTGGAACTGGTTAAATTCCAGATTGGCAACCCGGCAGCCGGCACGCCAGGCCATCGCGATCCCGTCACCGGAGGCGATGTCGGGGTTAGTCGTATATTGATAGACCTTGGCGGCACCGCCAGTTGCAACCACCACGGCCCGTGCCCGACAGGTTTCCACCTGTTCGCGATTACGGTTCCAGATCCACGCGCCTACTACACGGCGTGGGCCTGGCAGGCCGATTTTATCTGAAAGAATCAGATCGACCGCGTTGGTGCGTTCCAGTATCCGGATATTGGGATGGCTCAACGCCTGGCTAACCAGCGTCGTTTCAACCGCATGGCCGGTGGCGTCAGCGCTGTGCAGGATACGGCGATGACTGTGGCCGCCTTCCCGCGTCAGGTGATAACGCATGTCGCCGGCCGCCTGCGGATCGAGATCAAAGGCGACACCGTTGTCGATCAGCCACTGCACGCAATGCCGGGCATTACTGGCGATAAACGAGACGGCTTCACGGTCGCATAATCCTGCTCCGGCAATCAGCGTATCTTCGATGTGTGACTCGATGCTGTCAGTCTCATCAAATACCGCAGCAATACCGCCCTGGGCGTAAAGGGTTGACCCCTCATTGACCTGCGCTTTACTGAGAACTGTCACCTGGTACTGTTTTGCCAGCCGTAACGCCAGCGACAGGCCAGCAGCACCGCTGCCCACAATGAGTACATCACACTGATAATCCGGGTTCGCATTCATCATAATGTTTAATTTACTAAACAAGAATAGGGCTGAGCATAAGCGCAATGGGGGTTGCTGTGAAGTATTTTAAACATCTGGCGCAGGTTTTTGTCTGATGATTTCCCAAAGTTACTTAATATCAGTGAGTTAAAACCGGACTGCTTTTGGCGCGGTTTTTTATAGCAAACTTATTAAACCTAAAGGATTTAATGATGAAAAAGCTGTTGTCATAGGTTACTCTGCCTGCGATTTACGCTCCTTACACTGAACGAAAACGAAGAACCTGTGTAATGTCCATCGGAGCGGTAAATATCAGGGCGAGAAGTGAACTTCGCACCACATCACAACTCTAAGCGCATGCTTGCTCAGAACCATGAGATGTGCTGGCAGTTACTTTATGCGTATGAAAAATTTGGGGAGACATTACCTCGGATGAGCGAGCAGTTGACGGACCAGGTCCTTGTCGAGCGCGTACAGAAGGGAGATCAAAAAGCTTTCAACTTACTGGTGATTCGTTACCAGCATAAAGTGGCGAGCCTGGTTTCACGCTATGTTCCCTCGGGCGACGTACCTGATGTAGTACAGGAATCGTTTATTAAAGCGTATCGCGCACTGGATTCATTCCGGGGCGATAGCGCGTTTTATACCTGGCTGTACCGCATTGCGGTAAATACAGCGAAAAATTACCTGGTTGCTCAGGGGCGTCGTCCGCCATCCAGCGATGTGGATGCTATTGACGCGGAAAATTTCGAAAGTGCGGGTGCATTAAAAGAAATTTCGAACCCTGAGAACTTAATGTTGTCAGAAGAATTGAAACAAATTGTCTTTCGTACCATCGAGGCGCTACCCGAGGACTTGCGTATGGCAATCACCCTCAGGGAACTGGACGGTCTGAGTTATGAAGAGATCGCCGTCATTATGGATTGCCCGGTAGGCACTGTTCGATCACGTATCTTTCGTGCGCGAGAGGCCATTGATAACAAAGTTCAACCGCTTATCCAACGTCAGTGATAACGGCTACTGGAAGGGTACATAGGCATGCAGAAAGAAAAACTTTCCGCTTTAATGGATGGTGAGACCTTAGATAACGAGCTGTTTTCCGCCTTGTCTAAGGACGCAGAATTACAGAAAAGCTGGGCAAGCTATCATCTCATTCGCGATACCATGCGCGGTGATGTGGGCGATGTCCTGCATTTTGATATTTCTGCGCGCGTCGCTGCTGCCATCGAAAAAGAACCGTTGCGTACGGTTACAACGCTGATCCCTGAAGCTCAGCCAGAACCTTCCCGCTGGGAAAAAATGCCGTTCTGGAAAAAAGCGCGCCCGTGGGCTGCGCAACTGACCCAGGTCGGTGTCGCTGCCTGTGTTTCACTGGCCGTGATCGTAGGCGTTCAGCACTATAACCAGCCTGAGGGCAGCGCCACGCAGACCTCTGACTCTCCGGTGTTCAATACGATGCCGATGATGGGCAAAGCGTCTCCGGTGAGCCTGGGCGTGCCGTCTGATGCATTTGACACCAACAGTTCTAACCAGCAGGTTCAGGACCAGCGTCGTCGCGTAAATGCCATGCTGCAGGATTACGAACTGCAACGTCGCCTGCACGCTGACCAGCTGCAGTTTGAAACCTCTGCGCCAAAACAGGCGCAGGTTGATGTTCCCGGAAATCAATCATTAGGACAGCAACAGCAGTAATGAAGCCGCTTTGGTATGCTGTTAGCCTGCTGACAGGCAGCCTGTTGTGGTCATCTGCCGCCCCGGCGCAACCTTCTGCGTCCGGGGCGCTATTGCAGCAGATGGAGCAGGCAAGTCAGAACCTCAACTACGAATTCGCCTATATCAACGTCTCCCGCATCGGCATCGAATCGCTGCGTTATCGTCATGCTGTAATCGATAACCGGATATTCGCGCAGCTGTTGCAGATGGACGGGCCACGTCGGGAAGTGATCCAGCGCGGCAACGATATCAGTTACTTCGAACCCGGCCTCGATCCCTTTTCGCTCCCCGGCAATCACATTATCGATGCTTTGCCGTCGGTGATTTTTGCTGACTTCACCAAGCTCGCCACAGCCTATGATTTTATTACCGTAGGCCGCTCGCGCATTGCCGATCAGATGTGTGATGTGTTGCGCATCGTGTCACGCGATGGCACCCGTTACAGCTATGTGGTCTGGCTGGATGTGGACACCAAGCTGCCGCTGCGCATCGACCTGCTCGATCGTGACGGCGAAACGCTGGAGCAGTTCCGCGTCATCAGCTTTGCGGTGGACGAAGGGGTGCGCAATCTGATGCAGGGGCTGGAGAAAGCCAATCTGCCACCGTCGCTTTCCGTGCCGAAAGGGGATGCGGTTACGCTCACCTGGCAGCCAGGCTGGATACCTGCCGGTATGTCGCTGGTGTCGCAGAATCGCCGCACGCTACCCGGTCTGAATAAAAATATGGAATCGAAGCTCTACAGCGATGGCCTGTTTAGTTTCGCTATCAACGTGACGCCGGCCGATAAAACCAGCACAACGCAGACATTGCGCACTGGGCGTCGTACGGTCCAGACCGTTGTGCGCAATAATAACGAAATAGCGGTGATCGGCGAATTACCGCCCTCGACCGCAAAACGTATTGCGGACAGCATCGACCTGGGGTCACAAAAATGATGAGAGAATGGGCCACCGTGGTGGCATGGCAGGATGGCATCGCCACGCTGCACACCGAAGCAAAAACCTCCTGCAACAGCTGCCAGGCGCGTAAAGGCTGTGGCAGCCATATGCTGAATAAACTCGGTCCGAAGAATGCCCACGTGATGCAAATCGCCAGCAGCAAGCCGCTGCAGCCGGGGCAGCGGATCGAACTCGGTATCAAAGAGAGCAGCCTGCTGGGTTCAGCGTTGCTGGTCTACATGACGCCGCTGTTTGGCCTGTTCCTTGTTTCCGGGCTGTTTCAGGCGCTGTTCAGCAGCGATCTGGCCGCCGCCTGCGGTGCGCTGCTGGGCGGTATCGGGGGTTTTATTGTCGCCAAAGGCGTTTCAATGAAATTCGGCGATCGGGAAGCCTTTCAGCCGGTCATTCTGAACATCGCCTTGCCTCCCGATGCGCTGCGTGTTGAAAGCGAAGCGTAACGCACGTCCAGGCCGCGCATCCCGCGGCCTTTGTCTGTTCTGCCTCGCGCAGATATCTGTTTCGCTTCCACCACGTTCCATTCTTTTATGCGCGGCGTTAACAGTGTAATATGCGTCGTCATTAATGAGGCTGACAGGATTGTGGGTAAAGAGCGATCTTCCTGAATGTGTCTGTGCTCAGGTTTTCAACTGAATTTTAAGCGAAGATATCCCAATAAATGAAGCACATAAGAAATTTCTCCATCATCGCTCATATCGACCATGGCAAATCTACGCTCTCTGACCGCCTGATTCAGATTTGCGGCGGCCTCACCGCTCGTGAAATGGCTGCGCAGGTTCTTGACTCTATGGATCTGGAGCGCGAGCGTGGCATCACCATCAAAGCACAGAGCGTCACACTCGATTACCACGCGAAAGACGGCCAAACTTACCAGCTCAATTTCATCGATACCCCAGGCCACGTAGACTTCTCTTATGAAGTTTCCCGCTCACTGGCCGCCTGCGAAGGTGCGCTGCTGGTGGTGGATGCCGGTCAGGGTGTTGAAGCGCAGACACTGGCGAACTGCTACACCGCGATGGAGATGGATCTGGAAGTGGTGCCGGTTCTGAACAAAATTGACCTGCCCGCTGCCGATCCCGATCGCGCCGCACAGGAAATTGAAGATATCGTCGGCATTGATGCAACTGACGCGGTGCGCTGCTCAGCCAAAACCGGCGTCGGCGTTCCGGAAGTGCTGGAACGCTTAGTGCGCGACATTCCGCCGCCAGAAGGCGATCCGGAAGCGCCGCTGCAGGCACTGATTATCGACTCCTGGTTCGATAACTACCTGGGTGTTGTTTCCCTGGTGCGCGTGAAAAACGGCACCATGCGCAAAGGCGACAAGATCAAAGTCCTGAGCACCGGCCAGGTTTATAACGCTGACCGCCTGGGTATCTTCACCCCGAAACGGGTTGATCGTAATGAGCTGAACTGCGGTGAAGTAGGCTGGCTGGTCTGCGCCATCAAAGATATCCTCGGCGCACCCGTGGGCGATACGCTGACTACCGCACGTAACCCGGCAGACAAAGCGCTGCCGGGCTTTAAAAAAGTGAAGCCACAGGTTTACGCTGGTCTGTTCCCAATCAGCTCTGACGACTATGAAGCGTTCCGTGATGCGCTCGGTAAGCTGAGCCTGAACGACGCCTCGCTGTTTTATGAGCCAGAAAGCTCAACGGCGCTGGGCTTTGGTTTCCGCTGCGGCTTCCTCGGTCTGCTGCACATGGAGATCATCCAGGAGCGTCTGGAGCGCGAATACGATCTCGATCTGATCACTACCGCACCGACGGTGGTGTATGAAGTCGTGACGACCAGCGGCGAAATCGTTCATGTCGACAGCCCATCCAAGCTGCCGGCACTGAACAATATCGAAGAGCTGCGTGAACCGATTGCCGAATGTCACATGCTGCTGCCACAGGAGTATCTGGGCAACGTCATCACGCTCTGTATTGAGAAGCGTGGCGTGCAGACCAACATGGTTTACCACGGCAATCAGGTGGCACTGACTTACGAAATTCCGATGGCTGAAGTGGTACTCGACTTCTTTGACCGTCTGAAATCAACTTCGCGCGGTTATGCCTCGCTGGATTACAACTTTAAACGTTTCCAGCCTTCAGACATGGTACGTGTTGACGTACTGATTAACTCTGAGCGTGTGGATGCGCTGGCGCTGATTACCCACCGTGACAACGCGCCTTATCGCGGACGCGATCTGGTTGAGAAAATGAAAGAGCTCATCCCGCGTCAGCAGTTTGATATTGCGATTCAGGCTGCAATCGGCAACCACATTATCGCGCGTTCAACGGTGAAACAGCTGCGTAAAAACGTTCTCGCCAAGTGTTATGGCGGTGACGTCAGCCGTAAGAAGAAACTGTTGCAGAAGCAGAAAGATGGTAAGAAGCGAATGAAGCAGGTTGGTAACGTTGAGCTGCCACAGGAAGCGTTTCTCGCCATTCTGCATGTCGGTAAGGACAGCAAATAAGGATTTCCAATGGCTAATATGTTCGCCCTGATTCTGGCGATAGCGACGCTGATTACTGGCATCGTATGGGTAATTGATCGTTTTAAATGGGCACCCGCGCGTCGCGCGAAACAGGCTGAGGCTCAGGCCCAGACCGGTAACGCGCTCGACAGCAAAACGCTGGCGAAGGTCGCTGCAAAGCCAGGCTGGGTTGAAACCACCGCATCCGTGTTCCCGGTGCTGGCCGTGGTTTTCATCGTGCGTTCGTTTATCTACGAACCGTTCCAGATTCCCTCTGGCTCGATGATGCCGACGCTGCTGATTGGTGACTTTATCCTGGTGGAGAAGTTTGCTTACGGCATCAAGGATCCGATCACCCAGACGACGCTGATCCCAACCGGTCAGCCGAAGCGCGGCGATATCGCGGTATTTAAATACCCGAAAGATCCGAGCCTGGATTACATTAAGCGCGTTATCGGCCTGCCGGGCGACAAAGTCATTTATGATCCTTACAGCAAAACGCTGACGGTGAAACCGACCTGCTCCGATGATAAAGCCTGTGACACAGCGTTAGCGGTAACTTACACCGACGTTGAGCCAAGCAACTTTGTTCAGACCTTTAGCGGCTTTGATGGCAACGAAACCGGCAACGGTTTTTATCAGGTGCCGCAGGGCGATACCCTGCGCGGTGGTTTGCGCCTGGGAACCCGCAAAGAGACAATTGGTAACGTGACGCATGACATTCTGCTGGTAAACGAAGCGCAGAGTCAGGCAGGCATGTATTATCAGCAGCCGGGTCAGCCGCAGGCGAGCTGGGTCGTGCCGAAAGGGCAATACTTCATGATGGGCGACAACCGTGATAACAGCGCCGACAGCCGCTACTGGGGCTTTGTCCCGGAGCGTAATCTGGTCGGTAAAGCGGTCGCTATCTGGATGAGCTTTGAGAAACAAGAAGGCCAGTGGCCAACCGGCGTGCGATTCAGTCGCATCGGTGGTATCCACTAACATTATTGTCTGATTAACAGGCAAATCGGGTGGCCTCCTCAGGGAGGCCACTGCACACCAAACGGAACGTGTTGGATTACCAGCCCCGTTTGGTATGCAGAGTCACAGACGCAACAAAGAACTGGAATCGCATGAACCCCATCCTGATTAACAAGCTTCAGCGCAAACTGGGCTACACTTTTACTCATTCGGAACTGTTACAGCAGGCCCTGACTCACCGCAGCGCCAGCAGTAAGCACAACGAACGCCTGGAATTTCTTGGCGATTCTATTCTTAGCTATGTGATTGCTAATGCCCTTTATCACCGCTTCCCGCGGGTTGATGAAGGTGACATGAGCCGCATGCGCGCCACGCTGGTGCGGGGCAATACGCTGGCTGAAATGGCACGCGAATTTGATCTTGGCGAGTGCCTGCGCCTGGGACCCGGTGAGCTGAAAAGCGGCGGTTTCCGTCGTGAATCGATCCTGGCGGATACGGTGGAAGCGCTGATTGGCGGTATCTTCCTCGACAGCAGTATTGAGCGGGTAGAGCAGCTGATCCTCGACTGGTATCAGACCCGCCTCGACGAAATCAGTCCTGGCGACAAACAAAAAGATCCGAAAACGCGCCTGCAGGAGTATCTGCAGGGACGTCATCTGCCACTGCCAAGCTATCTGGTGGTACAGGTACGTGGCGAAGCCCACGATCAGGAATTCACCATTCACTGTCAGGTGAGTGGCATGGCCGAGCCGGTTGTCGGCGTCGGCTCCAGCCGTCGTAAAGCTGAGCAGGCAGCGGCTGAACAGGCACTGATAAAATTAGGTCTTGAATAGATCTGTCGGGGTGACAGTGCCGGAACCGGCACTGACCATTAACCTGACACTCTATCCCGGCGTCAGAAGACGCTGAATGACACATGACTCAAATAGCACTCTTTCGGCGCCGCATCAGGCGCTGAACAATTCAGGACTCGAATGAGCGAAAACGTTACTTATTGCGGCTTTGTCGCGATTGTTGGCCGACCAAACGTCGGTAAATCCACCTTACTGAACCAGTTGCTGGGGCAGAAGGTGTCGATCACCTCGCGTAAGCCGCAAACCACGCGCCACCGCATCATGGGCATTCATACCGAAGGCGAATATCAGGCGATCTACGTCGATACTCCCGGTCTGCACATGGAAGAGAAGCGCGCCATTAACCGTCTGATGAACCGCGCAGCCAGCAGTTCCATTGGCGACGTTGAACTGGTGATCTTCGTGGTTGAAGGCACCCGCTGGACGCCCGATGATGAGATGGTGTTGGGCAAACTGCGCGACAATAAAGTGCCGGTGGTGCTGGCGATCAATAAGGTCGATAACATCCAGGATAAAAGCATTCTGCTGCCGCATCTGCAGTTCCTGAGCCAGCAGATGAACTTCCTCGATATCGTGCCTATTTCCGCTGAGAGCGGCAAAAACGTCGATACCATTGCGGCGATTACCCGCAAGCATCTGCCGCAGGCCGATCATCACTTCCCGGAAGATTACATCACCGACCGCTCACAGCGTTTCATGGCGTCAGAGATGATCCGTGAAAAACTGATGCGCTTCCTGGGTGCTGAACTGCCTTACTCCGTTACGGTTGAGATCGAGCGCTTCGTGACCAACGAACGTGGCGGTTACGACATTCACGGTCTGATTCTGGTTGAGCGCGAAGGGCAGAAGAAGATGGTGATTGGCAACAAAGGCGCCAAAATCAAAGTCATCGGAACAGAAGCGCGCAGAGACATGGAAGAGATGTTCGAAGCGAAAGTGCATCTCGAACTGTGGGTGAAAGTGAAATCCGGCTGGGCAGATGACGAACGTGCGCTGCGCAGCCTGGGTTATACAGACGATCTCTGATTCAATGGAAGGCTGGCAACGCGCCTTTGTGCTGCATAGTCGCCCCTTCAGCGAAACCAGTCTGCTGCTCGACCTGTTCAGCGAAAGCGAAGGGCGGGTGCGGGTTCTGGCCAAGGGCGCACGTTCGCGGCGCTCGCAGCTGAAGGGGGCGTTACAGCCTTTTACCCCGCTGCTGGTTCGCTGGAGCGGGCGCGGGGAAGTCAAAACCCTGCGCAATGCCGAAGCGGTGTCGCTGGCCTTACCGCTCAGCGGCATCACGCTCTACTGCGGTCTCTACGTCAATGAGCTGGTCTCTCGCGTATTGCAGCAGGAATTCCCCTTCTCAGAACTCTTCTTCGACTATCTCAACTGCCTTCAGGCATTAGCCTCAACGCACGGCAAGCCCGAACCGGCACTGCGACGTTTTGAACTGGCGCTGCTCGGTCACCTGGGTTATGGCGTCGATTTCCTGCACTGTGCCGGCAGCGGCGAGCCGGTCAGCGACAACATGACGTACAGCTACCGCGAAGAGCGCGGCTTTATTGCCAGCCTGGTGGTCAATCAGCGCAGCTTTACCGGCCGCGAGTTGCGCGCCCTGTGCGAGCGAGAGTTTCCCGATGCCGACACCCTGCGCGCCGCGAAGCGGTTTACCCGCATCGCCCTGAAGCCCTATCTTGGTGGCAAGCCGCTGAAGAGTCAGGAGCTGTTCCGCCAGTTTATCCCGAAGAAAAAGCCTGAACAGGCAGAAGAATAGCGCGGGTCGTACCGCCTGTTTCACTTTGCGCGGTACACTCAACATCACGATGAAAAAGAAGTGAGGACGGTCATGGCTGAGTTGCTGTTAGGCGTCAATATCGATCACATTGCCACGGTGCGTAACGCCCGTGGGACAAACTATCCCGATCCGGTGCAGGCGGCGTTTATCGCCGAGCAGGCGGGCGCAGACGGCATTACCGTGCACCTGCGCGAAGATCGCCGTCACATTACTGACCGCGACGTGCGTATCCTGCGTGACACCATCCAGACGCGGATGAATCTGGAGATGGCGGTCACCGATGAGATGATCGGCATCGCCTGTGATATCCAGCCCCATTTCTGCTGTCTGGTGCCGGAAAAGCGTCAGGAAGTGACCACTGAAGGCGGGCTGGATGTGGCGGGGCAGCAGGAGAAGATGAACGCGGCCGTACGACTGCTGAGTGACGCGGGCATTCTGGTTTCGCTGTTTATCGATGCCGATCACCGTCAGATTGAAGCGGCCGTGGCCAGCGGCGCGCCTTACATCGAAATCCATACCGGCGCTTACGCCGAAGCACCAGAGGGACTGGCGCGTGACGCGGAGCTGGCGCGTATCCGTCACGCCGCGACCTTTGCCGCCAGTCTGGGACTGAAGGTCAATGCCGGTCACGGTCTGACCTACCACAACGTGCTGCCGATTGCGGCGCTGCCGGAAATGCATGAGCTGAATATCGGCCATGCGATTATTGGTCGTGCGGTGATGAGTGGCCTGCCGGATGCGGTGAAAGAGATGAAGCAGCTGCTGCGTGAAGCCCGTCGCTGATGGCTATTCTGGGACTGGGTACGGACATCGTTGAGATTGAACGTATCGCCGGGGTGATAGAGCGCTCCGGCGACCGGCTGGCGCGGCGGGTGCTGAGCGAAGCCGAATGGCAACAGTATCAGGCGCACAAGCAGCCGGTGCGCTTTCTCTCTAAACGCTTT
This sequence comes from Pantoea sp. PvP021, assembly GCF_054056055.1. Taxonomy (NCBI): domain Bacteria; kingdom Pseudomonadati; phylum Pseudomonadota; class Gammaproteobacteria; order Enterobacterales; family Erwiniaceae; genus Pantoea; species Pantoea sp. PvP021. The sequence goes on from NZ_JBSRXX010000011.1 coordinate 71,838, forward strand.
GCGGTAAAAGAGGCGGCAGCAAAAGCCTTTGGCACCGGCATTCGCGGTGGTCTGGCGTTTAATCAGTTTGAAGTTTATAACGATGCGCTGGGGAAACCGGGATTACGCTTCTTTCAGCATGCCGCTGAAGTGGCAGAGAGGCTGGGCGTTAAACACGTTCACGTGACGCTGGCCGATGAGCGTCACTACGCCTGCGCCACGGTGATCATTGAAAGCTAGCCGTGCAGCAGCACGAACTTCTCCCACAGCGCATCACGTGATTCGGTGTGCTGTGGGTCAATGATGATGGTGTTGTCGATGGGGCATACCTGCTGACAGGTTGGCGTCTCATAATGCCCGACGCATTCCGTGCAGCGGCTGACATCAATCTCATAGATCGCATCGCCCAGTGAAATGGCCTGGTTCGGGCACTCCGGTTCACACATATCGCAGTTAATGCATCTGGACGTAATCAACAGCGCCATTTTACCCACCTGATAACAACAGAAAAAGCGCGGGTATTATACGCGCTGCCGCTGATCAGACCAGCTTTTTCACCAGCGCTTCGCTGTGGCGAATATGACTGGACGCGCGTTCCGGATCGTTTTGCACCAGTGCCATAAACAGCAGATCGGTCAGTGCCAGCTGCGCCGTGGTCGAGGAGATGGCCGCGCTGCGGGTACTCTGCTCTTCCGCCACCGTATAGAGACAGTAACTGGCGCTCTGCTGCAGCGTATTCGGCGTAAAACCGGTAAACGCCACCACATCGGCGCCTACCTGAACCGCCTCCTGCGCGGCCAGATTGATCTCCCGCCGTTCACCGGTGTAAGAGATGGCGAGCAGCACATCGCCGGGCCCCATCGCCTGCACGCTGGCCAGCAGGGCGTGCATATCCTGCTCTGCCACCGCATTAATGCCGATCTTCATCAGCTTCCAGGAGAAGTCCTTCGCCACCAGACCCGAAGCGCCGATGCCTACCAGTAAAATACGCCGGGCATTTTTCAGCAGCTGTAACACATCGTTGAGCTTCTCTTCGCTGTTGATATCCAGCGTGGCGCGGATCGCCGAGAGTTTCTCTGTCAGCAGCTTCTCGCCCACCATTTTAAGGGGATCGTCGCTGAGGATATGGTTATGCACGGTAATGGCATCTTTGTCCGCCAGTGACTCACTCAGAGCCAGCTTAAGCGCCGGAAAGCCTTTGTATCCCAGTTTCTGAGCAAACTTCACCACGCTCGACTGGCTGACGCCAGACTCTTCCGCCAGCTTTTGCGAACTCAGGTGGCGCGCCCGATCGGGTTGCGACAGTAAAAAATCAGCCAGCCGACGCTCGTTCAATGCCAGACGTGGATAAAGCTGGCGAATGCGCAGCAATGAACTCATGCCCAATCCTCGTAATTCAGGGATAATCTGTGAAGAATAAACTATTCATCAGGCATTGTAGTCATCGGAATTAAAAATGACAGTCATCGCCGTAGCGCCTGATGATGGCTACACTACTCTTTATCATTCCAGAATCAGCCTGAAGGAGAGTTGTTTGACCAGGGGAACACAACGTCGCGTCGTATTTTTTGACCTGGATGGCACTTTGCACCAGCAGGACATGTTCGGCACTTTTATGCGCTATCTGCTGCGTCGCCGACCGCTTAATCTGCTGCTGGTGGTGCCGTTATTGCCGGTAGTGGGTATCGGCTTGCTGTTTAAAGGCCGTGCGGCACGCTGGCCCATGAGCCTGCTGCTCTGGTCTATTACTTTTGGCCGTTCTGAGCGGACGCTGCTGCAACTCGAAGCCGAATTTGCACAGTGGTTCCGCCTGCGCGTTAAAGCCTTTCCGGTGGTTCAGCAGCGTCTGACCGATTACCTCGGCAGTGATGATGCTGACGTCTGGCTCATCACCGGATCGCCACAGTCTCTGGTGGAGCAGGTCTATTACGACTCCGCGTTTCTGCCACGCGTGAAGCTGATTGCCAGTCAGATGCAGCGCGGCTGGGGCGGGCGGGTACTGGCAATGCGCTGCCTCGGCCATGAGAAAGTGGCACAGCTGGAAGAGAAAATCGGCACCCCGCTACAGCTCTACAGCGGCTATAGCGACAGCAAACAGGACAACCCGCTGCTGTTTTTCTGTCAGCATCGCTGGCGCGTAACACCCGCAGGTGAGCTGCAACAGCTGGAATAAGTTTCTAAAGGATCGGTGAGACCGCTATAATGCGCCGCTTTTCTGTCACCCGGAGTGGTCAGCATGAAACAACAAGATGAATACTGGATGCGCCATGCGCTTGACCTGGCGCGCCGGGCGTGGGAGCAGGGCGAAGTGCCGGTGGGTGCGGTGCTGGTTCAGAATGACCGGGTGATCGGTGAAGGCTGGAACCGGCCCATCGGCCAGCACGATCCGACGGCGCATGCGGAGATTATGGCGTTGCGGCAGGGCGGTAAAGTACTGGAAAATTATCGTCTGCTGGACACCACGCTCTACGTGACGCTGGAGCCGTGCGTGATGTGCGCCGGCGCCATGGTTCACAGCCGCATCAGCCGGCTGGTCTTCGGGGCGCACGATATCAAAAGTGGAGCGGCAGGATCGCTGCTCGATGTGCTGGGGCACCCCGGCATGAATCATCAGGTTGAATTACAGAGCGGCGTGCTGGCTGAAGAGTGTGCCGCAATGCTGAGCGACTTCTTCCGTATGCGTCGCGAGCAGAAAAAAGCGCTGCGTCAGGCGCAACGCCAGAATTAATTCATGGCGATCTTCGGTTCGACCGCCGGATAGCCTTTGGCCAGTTCGGCCTGTGCTTGTTGTGCTTCAGCCTGCTGCGCCAGGCGTTTTTCCTGCTCCTGCAGATAACCCACCAGGCTTAACTGATATTTGCGGATGTTCTCCACATAGTTATAGGCTTCATGCCCACGGGCATAGCCATAAGCCGTCTGGGTGTAGTAACGCTTCTGACTCAGCATGGGCAGACGCAGCTTCACATCCGCCCAGCTATCCGGATTACCTCCCTGGCGGGCAGTGAGTTTACGGACATCCAGCATATGGGCATAGCCCATGTTATAGGCCGCCAGCGCAAACCAGATGCGCTCATCTTCCGGGATGGTCTGCGGCACCTTCGCCATCATATCCTGCAGATACTGACTGCCGCCGCGAATGCTCTGTTCGGGATCGGTCCGGTCGCCCACATCCAGGCTCTCAGCGGTGTTACGGGTCAGCATCATCATGCCGCGCACGCCGGTAGGGGAGGTGGCCTGCGGGTTCCAGTGCGACTCCTGATAGGAGATCGCCGCCAGCAGTCGCCAGTCAATGCTGGTGGCGTACTTCTCAAACAGCGGTTTGATGTCAGGCAGTGTGTTGTCGATGGCGCGCAGGAAAGTGCGTGTATCGACATAATCAAAGGTGCCGACGTGGCCGAGATATTTCTCCTCCAGCCGCGCCATCGCCCCTTCTTCACCCATACCGTTAAAGAAGTCGAGCATCGCGGCATTCAGGCTGTCGTCATCGCTGTGCCGCACATACCAGGTGACCGGCTCTTCATCAGTGACGTCAAACGCCACCGCCAGCTGCGGATAGATGCGCTGCAACAGAGCGATGGTCACGGAGTCGCCAATCGTATAGTCGAGCTTGCCGTCTGCCACCGCTTCCAGCAGGGCTTTAGGACTTTGATCGGTGGAGATCGCCCAGTCCAGATCGGGGTACTGATTTGACCGCGCGCTCTTCAGCGTTGACAGATACGCCGATCCAGACGCAACAGTCAGCCGCCCCTTTAAGTCACCGAGGTTTTTAGGGCGTGGCTTATCCACGCGATAGACCAGCTGCTGCGAAACGTTGTAGTAGCCTGGCCCGGTCTGATAGCGGGTCAGGCGTTCGCTGTTGTAGTTCAGACCCGCGGCCAGCAAATCGGCTTTGCCATCATCTAAATCGTCAAACAGATCGCTCAGGTTGGGACGTACTGTCACCTTGAGTTTGACGCCCAGATAATCGGCGAAGCGTTTTGCCAGCTCATAATCCATACCGGCCGGAGATTGGTTCACTGTGTAGTAAGTCAACGGGGAATTGATGGTACTGACGCGCAGTACTCCCCGTGATTTAATCTGTGAAATCTGGTCCTGCCCACCCCCATACCAGGGAATGGATGGCCATAGCGCTAACGCTAACAGCACGGCAACCAGACCGATAAACAGATAATTAAATTTTAGGCGTTTCAAATAGTTATCTCTCGCTGGCTCTAAGGCCTCTGTCTTTTAAAGGCAGTATTTGTCTTCTTTGAACTCCCAGAGCGAGGGGCATTTTGCGCAACAAAATCACGCTGAGCAACTTTTATAGCAGCTTTTGCGCAAAATTCAGGCAAATCCGGGTCGCCAAAAATTGTGCGCAAACGGTTTCGTCGCGAGGTCGCTTTCTCTATAATACGCCCCGTTTTCCCTGTTGCGCCCAATGAAGCGTCGCCCGGCGCCCTGACGAGAGATTTATTAATGGAAATTCTGCGTGGTTCGCCCGCCCTGTCGGCATTTCGTGTAAACAAACTGCTGACCCGCTTTCAGGACGCTCATCTGCCGGTGAGTGATATTTACGCTGAGTACATCCATTTTGCTGATGTCAGCACGCCCTTAAGCGCTGACGAACAGAGCCGTCTGCAGCGCCTGCTGAAATATGGTCCCTCTCTCGCTGAACATGCCCCACAGGGGCGTCTGCTGCTGGTGACGCCTCGTCCCGGCACCATTTCGCCCTGGTCATCCAAAGCCACTGACATTGCCCACAACTGCGGCCTGCCGCAGGTCCGTCGCCTGGAGCGCGGCCTGGCCTTTTATGTACAGGCCCCACAACTGACGGAAGCGCAGTGGCAAACGCTGGGCACACTGCTGCACGATCGGATGATGGAAACGGTCTTCGGCGATCTGGCGCAGGCTGAACAGCTGTTCGCGCATCACACGCCACAGCCGGTGAAAAGTGTCGATCTGCTGGGTGAGGGCCGTCAGGCGCTGGTTCAGGCGAATATCTCACTGGGTCTGGCGCTGGCCGACGATGAAATCGACTATCTGGTGGCGGCGTTTACCGCACTGGGCCGCAATCCCAACGACATTGAACTCTACATGTTTGCGCAGGCGAACTCTGAGCACTGTCGTCACAAGATCTTCAACGCCGACTGGATTATCGACGGCGAGAAACAGCCAAAGTCGCTGTTTAAGATGATCAAAAACACCATGGAGCAGACGCCGGACTACGTTCTCTCTGCTTACAAAGATAACGCCGCCGTGATGGAAGGCTCAGAGGTTGGCCGCTTCTTTGCTGACGCCGGAGAGAGCGAATACCGCTGGCATCAGGAAGCCGCACACATCCTGATGAAGGTGGAAACTCATAACCACCCAACGGCCATCTCGCCCTGGCCTGGTGCTGCGACCGGTTCCGGTGGTGAAATCCGTGATGAAGGCGCAACCGGAAGGGGTTCGAAGCCAAAAGCGGGCCTCGTAGGTTTTTCCGTATCGAACCTGCGTATCCCAGGCTTTGAACAGCCGTGGGAAGAGGACTTCGGCAAACCGGCCCGCATCGTCAGCGCGCTGGAAATCATGACCGATGGCCCGCTGGGCGGCGCTGCATTTAACAATGAATTTGGTCGTCCGGCTCTGAATGGTTACTTCCGTACCTATGAAGAGCAGGTCACCAGCCACAACGGCACTGAGCTGCGTGGCTACCATAAGCCGATTATGCTGGCGGGCGGCATCGGGAATATCCGTGCCGATCACGTGCAGAAAGGTGAAATCACCGTAGGCGCGAAGCTGGTGGTGCTGGGCGGTCCGGCAATGAACATCGGCCTGGGCGGCGGTGCGGCGTCATCGATGGCCTCGGGTCAGTCTGATGCCGATCTCGACTTTGCCTCGGTACAGCGTGATAACCCGGAGATGGAGCGCCGTTGTCAGGAAGTGATCGACCGCTGCTGGCAACTGGGTGATGAGAACCCGATTCTGTTTATCCACGACGTGGGCGCTGGCGGTCTCTCCAATGCGATGCCGGAGCTGGTCAGCGATGGCGGTCGTGGCGGCCGGTTTAACCTGCGTGACATCCTGAGTGATGAGCCAGGCATGAGTCCGCTGGAGGTCTGGTGTAACGAATCACAGGAACGTTATGTGATGGCAGTGGCACCCGATCAGCTGGCGCAGTTTGAGGCAATTTGCCAGCGTGAACGCGCACCGTTCGCGGTCATTGGTGAAGCCACCGAAGAGCTGCACCTGAGCCTGGAAGATAGTCATTTCGGTAACAAGCCGATCGACATGCCGCTTGATGTCCTGCTGGGCAAAACGCCGAAGATGACGCGGGATGTGGTGACGCAGCAGACACAGGGTACTGCCCTGCAGCGTGACGGCATTACGCTGGTCGATGCGGTAAACCGCGTGCTGCATCTGCCTGCCGTGGCGGAAAAAACCTTCCTGATCACCATCGGTGACCGCAGCGTGACCGGCATGGTTGCGCGCGACCAGATGGTGGGACCGTGGCAGATCCCGGTTGCCAACTGTGCGGTGACTACCGCCAGCCTCGACAGCTATCACGGCGAAGCGTTTGCCCTGGGCGAACGTTCACCGGTTGCGCTGCTGGACTTCGCGGCATCGGGTCGTCTGGCCGTCGGTGAAGCACTGACCAACCTGGCGGCTACCCATATTGGTTCGCTGAAGCGTGTGAAGCTTTCCGCAAACTGGATGTCCGCAGCCGGTCATCCGGGTGAAGATGCCGGTTTATATGCGGCGGTGAAGGCAGTCGGCGAGGAGCTTTGCCCGGCGCTGGGGATCACTATCCCGGTCGGTAAAGATTCGATGTCGATGAAAACACGCTGGCAGGAAGGCAGCGAACAGCGCGAAATGACCTCACCGCTGTCGCTGGTGATTACCGCTTTTGCCCGCGTCGAAGATGTCCGTCGCACCGTCACGCCACAGCTGCAGGCCGATCAGGATAATCTGCTGCTGCTGATCGATCTGGGCAACGGCGCGAATACGCTGGGCGCAACCGCGCTGTCGCAGGTTTACCGTCAGCTTGGCGACAAACCTGCCGACGTGCGCGATGCCGCTCAGCTGGCGGGCTTCTTCAATGCCATCCAGGCGCTGGTGGCTGAGCAGAAACTGCTGGCTTATCACGATCGCTCCGACGGTGGTCTGCTGGTGACGCTGGCCGAGATGGCGTTTGCTGGTCACTGCGGCATCGACGTTGACATCGCCTCGCTGGGTAACGATGCGCTGGCTGCCCTGTTTACCGAGGAGCTGGGCGCGGTGATTCAGATCAACGCCGCCGATCGCGCCGTGGTTGAGCAGATCCTGGCGGATCACGGCCTTGCCGACTCGACGCATCTGCTGGGCAGCGCGCAGCCGGGCGATCGCTTTGTGATCCGTTCTGGTGACAGCGCGGTCTACAGTGAAAGCCGCAACACATTGCGTACCTGGTGGGCGGAAACCACCTGGCAGATGCAGCGTCTGCGCGACAACCCGGCGTGTGCCGATCAGGAACATGAAGCGAAGAAAAACGACAGCGATCCTGGCCTGAACGTTAATCTGACCTTTAATCCGCAGGAAGATGTTGCTGCCCCGATGATCGCCACTGGCGCACGTCCAAGGGTCGCGGTGCTGCGTGAGCAGGGCGTGAACTCCCATGTAGAGATGGCCGCCGCCTTTGATCGGGCAGGTTTCACCGCCATTGACGTTCACATGAGCGATCTGCTGGCCGGACGTCGCGGTCTGGAAGAGTTCCAGGCGCTGGTCGCCTGTGGCGGCTTCTCCTACGGCGATGTGCTGGGTGCCGGTGAGGGCTGGGCGAAATCGATTCTGTTTAATCCGCGCGTGCGTGACGAGTTCGAAACCTTCTTCCACCGTCCGCAAACCCTGGCGCTGGGCGTCTGCAACGGCTGCCAGATGATGTCTAATCTGCGTGAACTGATCCCAGGCAGCGATCTCTGGCCGCGCTTTGTGCGTAACCAGTCTGAGCGCTTTGAAGCGCGTTTCAGTCTGGTAGAAGTGGCCGCCAGTCCATCGCTGTTGCTGGACGGCATGGCCGGTTCGCATATGCCCATCGCCGTTTCGCACGGTGAAGGCTTTGTTGAAGTGCGTGATGCTTCGCATCTGGCGGCGCTGGAGTCGAAAGGGCTGGTGGCACTGCGCTTTGTCGATAACTTCGGCAAGGTAACAGAAACCTATCCGGCTAACCCGAATGGCTCACCAAACGGCATCACTGCCGTGACTAATGAAAGTGGTCGCGTCACTATCATGATGCCGCATCCGGAGCGGGTGTTCCGCACCGTCAGCAACTCCTGGCATCCGGCAGAGTGGGGCGAAGACAGCCCGTGGATGCGTATTTTCCGCAATGCGCGCAGACAGCTGGGTTAATGTAATCCGCTGAAAAGAGCAGGAGGCCAGTGCGCCTCCTGCTCTTTTTTGTGGCTCTGTTGGCAAATGGCGACAATGAGCAGGTCGCACTGTCTCTTTTTGGCGACATCTATCTCGTTGATTTTAAATGAACGCCCATCAGGCGCGTTTTCATGTCGCTCTGCGGAGACAGTTTTCCCTTACTGTAATCAGATTTTACGCAACAGTTGTCCGGTAAGCTTATTCAATCTGCTGAAAAATATAATGATTTATTTTCTGGCATGGAACTTGCTATACTCATGCAGCTGCTCATTCACCTGTTTATGATTGCCCCGCTTAGCGGAGAAGAGCTCATAAAGCCCGAATGACGCACCAAACGGAGCCTGCCGTCCAACTGACCGATAATCGCTTGCGTTATCAAACACCGGACGTAACGTTGAGTAAGGCTCCACCCATTTTTACGCGATGCATCATGCGTCGTGCCAGCGGCAGGCCATTGAGCCTGCCGTTTTCTTTTGTTCCCCTTTCTTCCGCCGACACCTTTCTTCCGCTGACAGAGTCCGTTAGCATCCAGACAGCAAATCTTAAGGAAGCGGCTGCGTGAAAAAATGGCGTTTATTTCCCCGTTCTCTGCGTCAGCTGGTGCTGATGGCGTTTGTACTGGTGCTGCTGCCGTTGCTGGTGCTGGCCTGGCAGGCGTGGGAAAGTCTCTCTGCGTTAAGCGAACAGGCAGCGGATACCAACCGCAATACCTTCACCGATGTTCGCAGAAGTGAGGCGATGGCGCGAACGGCGGTTGAGCTGGAGCGCAGCTATCGCCAGTACTGCGTGCTGGATGATGCCTCGCTGGCGCGCCTTTATCAGACCCAGCACACCCGCTACAGCCAGATGCTGAGTTCGCACAGCGCCAGCCTGCCCGAGCTGCCCGCATTCCAGACTTTACAGGCGACGTTGCCGCTGCTGACACCGTTAAAGTGCGATAACGGTAATCCGGTTACGCCTGCCGCAGAGGCGCTGGATCGTTTTTCTGCCACCAATGCGCAGATGGTGCAGGACACGCGCGAAGTGGTGTTTTCGCGCGGCCTTCAGCTGCAGCGCGAAATTGCCGATCGCGGCCAGTTTTTTGGCTGGCAGGCGCTGATTCTGTTTATCATCAGTCTGGCGTTGATGACGCTGTTTACCGGCATGATTATCGGGCCGGTCAAGCGTATTGAGCGGATGATCAACCGGCTTGGCGAAGGCCGGGAACTGGGTAACAGCGTGACATTTCGCGGCCCGCGCGAGTTACGCTCGCTGGGACAGCGCATCGTCTGGCTCAGCGAACGGCTTCAGTGGCTGGAATCGCAGCGCCATGAATTCCTGCGCCATCTTTCTCACGAACTGAAAACGCCGCTGGCCAGCCTGCGTGAAGGCACCGAACTGCTGGCGGACGAGGTAGCCGGGTCGCTGAACGCCGATCAAAAAGAGGTGGTCACTATCCTCGACGGCAGCAGCCGTCATCTGCAGCGGCTGATTGAACAGCTGCTTGATTACAACCGTAAACTGGCAGATGGCCCGATCCAGCTGGAACCGGTCAGCGTAGCGGAAATTGTGGAGGGGGTGGTGAATGCACATGCACTCTCGGCGCGCGCCAAACTCATGCAGACGGTTGTCGATCTGGAGGTCAGTCACTGCCTTGCCGAACCGATGTTACTGATGCGGGTCATCGATAATCTCTATTCGAACGCCGTGAACTACGGCAGCGAATCCGGTACCATCTGGCTGCGCAGTCAGCAGCAGGGCGATCGGGTCTGGATTGATGTCGCGAACAGCGGTACGCCGATCCCGCCGGAAGAGCAGGCAATGATTTTCGAACCTTTTTTCCAGGGTAGCCAGCAGCGCAAAGGGCCGGTAAAAGGCAGCGGGCTGGGATTGAGTATTGCCAAAGATTGCCTGCGCCGGATGCATGGCGACCTGACGCTGGTCTCCTGCGAGCAGGCTGACGTCTGTTTTCGAATTGAACTGAACACCACAGCCGGGAATGTCTGACTGATGAAATATTTACCCGTTTTACTGTTGAGCACACTGATCACGCTGCTGCTCAGCGGATGTACGACCTCCCCGGCCACCTCATCCCTGCCGTCAGGCCATCAGGTAGCGGAACCCGAGGTCAGCGTGGCTGATTACCTGGCGACCCGCTGCAGTGACCTGTGGACGATAGAGAATAGTGCGGCACTGAGTAATCCCCTCTACTGGATGCGGGCCATCGATTGCGCTGAACGCCTTTCCCCCGCCGAGGCCCGAGCCGAAGCCCACCGCTGGCCGGTTGAGAGCTGGTCGCGCGCTTTCAAGCAGGGCGTGCTGATGTCGAACGGCAACGTGACGCCAGTGGAGCGTCGTCGCTATGTTGAAACCCTGGATCGCTACAGCAGCGATTTCCCGCAGTCTGTGCGTCCGCTGCTCCAGTTGTGGCGCAGTAATCAGGCCGCGCAGCTCGACCTGAGTGAAGCGCGCACCCGATATGTTCATCTGCAACAGAGCAGCGATACCCAGCTGGAAGCGATACGCCAGCAGATGGTTAAACAGCAGCAGCAGCTCAGCGACACGCAGCATAAGCTGGAGCGACTTACTGATATTGAGCGCCAGCTTTCATCGCGGAAAGCCCCGGATGTGTCTGACAGCGGCCATGGCACTGCGCTGCCGCAGGATGAGGAGCAATAATGGTCAGACAAGCGGCAAAACTGCTGCTGGTGGATGACGATCCCAGCCTGCTGAAGCTGCTGGGCATGCGTCTTCGCAGCGAAGGTTATCAGGTCACCACCGCGGCCAGCGGACCCGAAGCGTTGCGTCTGCTGCAGAAAGAAAAAATCGAGCTGGTGATCAGCGATCTGCGGATGGATGAGATGGATGGTCTGGCGCTGTTTGGCGAGATCCAGAAACGTCACACCGGTCTGCCAGTGATTATCCTGACGGCGCACGGCTCAATCCCGGACGCGGTTTCCGCCACGCAGCAGGGCGTCTTCAGCTTCCTGACTAAACCGGTGGATAAAGATGCGCTTTATAAAGCGATCGATGAAGCACTGGCTCAGCAGGCGCCGGTCAGCGATGACCGCTGGCGGGAAGCGATCGTCACCCGCAGCCCGCTGATGTTGCGGCTGCTGGAGCAGGCACATATGGTGGCGCAGTCGGACGTCAGCGTGCTGATTAACGGGCAGAGCGGTACCGGTAAAGAGATGCTGGCACAGGCGATTCACGCCGCCAGCCCGCGAAACGGCAAGCCCTTTGTCGCCATTAACTGCGGCGCACTGCCGGAGCAGTTACTGGAGTCAGAGCTGTTCGGCCATGCCAAAGGGGCCTTTACCGGCGCAGTCAGTGCCCGTGATGGTCTGTTTAAAACTGCAGGTGGCGGGACGCTGTTCCTGGATGAGATTGGAGATATGCCGCAACCGCTACAGGTTAAGTTGCTGCGGGTGTTGCAGGAGCGTAAGGTCAGGCCGCTGGGCAGCGATCATGATATTGAGATTGACGTGCGCATTATTTCAGCCACGCATCGCGATCTGCCGAAGGCGATGGAGAAAAAGGAGTTTCGCGAGGATCTCTTCTATCGTCTTAATGTGGTGAACCTGAAGATACCGGCGCTGCATCAGCGCACTGAAGATATTCCGCTGCTGGCTAATCATCTGTTGCGTCAGGCGGCGGAACGGCATAAACCGCAGATCCGCAGTTTTTCCGTTGATGCGATGAAGCGGTTGATGGCGGCCAGCTGGCCGGGCAACGTGCGTCAGCTGGTTAACGTTATTGAGCAGTGTGTGGCGCTGAGTTCATCGCCGGTGATCAGCGATGCGCTGGTGGAGCAGGCGTTAAGCGGTGAGAACAGCGCTTTGCCGACCTTTGCTGAGGCGCGTAATCAGTTTGAGCTGAACTATCTGCGTAAGCTGTTGCAGATGACTAAAGGCAATGTGACCAATGCCGCACGTCTGGCTGGACGCAACCGCACGGAGTTCTATAAGCTGCTGTCTCGTCATGAGCTGGATGCCAGTGATTTCAAAGAGTAGCGGAGGCTGCGGAGTGATACCGGCAGGTTGCCTGCTCAGGCCCGAATCAGAATGGGTGCGGTCAGCATAATCTGGCAGCGCTTGCGGCAACCTGAAGAATCCCGGATATTACCGCCCGACAGCGCCAGCAACATTTATACTTGATAAACCCTCTGACCATGGAGGGAGTGAAAAAGGGTCTGACATGAAAAAGATTGATGCGATTATCAAACCATTCAAACTCGATGATGTCCGTGAAGCCTTAGCGGAAGTCGGCATCACCGGGATGACCGTGAGTGAAGTAAAAGGTTTTGGCCGCCAGAAAGGGCACACCGAGCTTTACCGCGGCGCAGAGTATATGGTCGACTTTTTGCCTAAAGTGAAAATCGAGATGGTGGTGGGCGACGATATCGTTGATACCTGCGTCGAGACCATTATGCGCACTGCGCAGACCGGCAAAATCGGTGACGGTAAAATCTTTGTCTTCGACGTGGCGCGCGTGGTGCGCATCCGTACTGGCGAAGAGGATGAAGAGGCGATCTGATTATATCTTTATCAGCTCTTTATCAGCATAAAGAAGCCCGCGCTGCGGGCTTTTTTTATGCCTGGGGAGCCTGATACGGATAGCTTTGAGATCGAGCCAGCTCTGAGAACACGGTCAGATCTGAAAGACGCAAAAGCCAGTTCCTTAGTGCCTCATCTGGAATAGTTGGCTGTGAGAGCGTGCCTGCTCAGGGAACACGGTCAGATCGGAAAGACGCAAAAGCCAGTTTCTTAGTGCCTCATCTGGAATCGTTGGCTGTGCGATCGTGCCTGCTTAGAGAACACGGACAGATCGGAAAGACGCAAAACCCGCCATCCATGGCACGCTCGGCCCGCGCCGTCCTGGCGCGGGACGCTTTCCTCTTCTGCCCGTGTTCCCTTCGCTTTAGGCTAATTCGTTGCTGTAAGGCTCACATTGGGCAGATAGCAATGTGGTACGGGCATTCCCTGCGCTTTAGGCTAATTCGTTGCTGCCAGATTTACATCCCTTTGTGCGGGCCAAAAAGTTCGTAATGAATGCGTGTATCTGCCACGCTGGCATCGCGCAGTTGCGCCACCACATGCTGCATAAAGGGCAGCGGACCGCAGAGGTAGAAGTGGGTGTCGGGTGAGGCGAGACGTGCGGAGATCGCGGTGATATCCATCAGACCCTGCGCGTCATAGCGACCGGCATCTTCAGCGGCGGGATCGCGATACCAGACCTGACTGACGAAATCGGTGAGCTGAGCGCCCGTTGCTATCACTTCCGGGCCAAATGCATGCTGTTTGCCGTTCTCTGCTGCGTGCAGCCAGCTGACCGGCGCGCGGTGCTGGCGGGCCGCCAGGGCATGCAGCATGGCCAGCATCGGCGTCTGACCCACGCCCGCGGATATCAGCGCCACCGGGGTTGCAGCATCGACCTCAAGGAAGAAGTCGCCATGCGGTGCGGCCAGCATCAGCTCATCACCCACTTTGCCATTCTGATGCAGCCAGCCGGAGACGGTGCCCTGCGCTTCACGTTTCACCGCAATCCGGTAATCTTTGCCATTACTGAGGTGAGTAAGCGAGTACTGGCGAATCTGGTGATGTTCGAAACTGGCGGGCTGCAGATGCACCGTCAGATACTGACCCGGTTTAAAGGCCGCTACCGGGCCGCCATCTGCCGGACTGAAGGTAAAGCTTTTAATCACCTCGCTCTGCTGCTCAACAGCACTGATGCGAAACGCACGAGTGCCGCGCCAGCCACCGGTTTGCTGCTCCGTCGCCTGATAAATCTCCTCTTCGCGATTAATGAACACATCTGCCAGTACGCCATAGGCCCGGCCCCAGGCTGCCAGCGCCTCTTCACCCGGATTCAGCAGCTCTTTAATGGTTGCCAGCAGATTTTCACCGACGATGGCGTATTGCGCAGGCTGAATATTCAGGCTGGTATGTTTCTGCGCAATCTTTTCCACTGCGGGCAGCAGCACGGCCAGGTTCTCCAGATTCGCGCCATAGGCGCAAATGGCGTTGAACAGCGCTTCACGCTGATCGCCATTGCGCTGGTTGTTCATATTGAAAACATTTTTGAGTTCCGGATGGTGCGACAGCATGCGGTCATAGAAGTGTGCGGTAAGCGCAGGACCACAGGCGGCGATGGCAGACAGGGTCGATTTAACCGTGGCGATAGTGTGTGCATCAAGCATAAAAACGGCCTCTCATTTAAAGGTGTATTTTAAATGCATCTTATAGCCGTCTCGCCTGTGGTGTAAATAACCCGATAAATTTCCCGGTTGTCAAAGTGGCAACTTTTTGGTGCATCCTGAGAAGCCGCCGTCACATCCTGAAGAAAAATCGTGGCGTCTGAACAGGGTGAAAAGGTGTAAAAAAGCCCTGCCAGTAGCCAGCCAATCGTTTGCGTAAAAAGAGGAGGTTCACCCTACCTTCACCTGTTAAAACGGTTTACACTGTGGGCCTTCGCCCCTGAAGGGGGGTAAATACCGTCAGAAAGTTAGCTGAGTCAGGAGATCCGGATGCTAAAGCGTGATATGAACATTGCCGATTACGATGCCGAGTTGTGGCAGGCGATGGAGCAGGAGACAGTGCGTCAGGAAGAGCACATTGAACTGATTGCTTCTGAAAACTACACCAGCCCGCGTGTTATGCAGGCACAAGGTTCTCAGCTCACCAATAAATACGCTGAAGGCTATCCGGGCAAACGCTACTACGGCGGCTGTGAGTACGTTGATATCGTTGAGCAGCTGGCGATCGATCGTGCAAAAGAACTGTTTGGTGCCGATTACGCTAACGTACAGCCACACTCAGGTTCACAGGCTAACTTTGCGGTTTACACCGCGCTGCTGCAGCCGGGCGATACTATTCTGGGGATGAACCTGGCGCACGGTGGACACCTGACTCACGGCTCACCGGTTAACCTGTCGGGCAAACTCTATAACGTCGTGGCTTACGGTATCGATGAGACCGGTAAAATTGACTACGACGAACTGGCTGAACTGGCGAAAACCCACAAGCCAAAAATGATCGTTGGCGGATTCTCAGCTTACTCCGGCGTTTGCGACTGGGCGAAAATGCGCGAAATCGCGGATAGCGTAGGTGCATGGCTGTTTGTGGACATGGCACACGTTGCCGGCCTGATTGCTGCAGACGTTTACCCGAGTCCGATCCCGCATGCGCACATCGTGACCTCTACCACTCACAAAACGCTGGCGGGTCCGCGCGGTGGTATCATTCTGGCGAAAAACGGCGACGAAGATTTCTATAAGAAACTGAACTCTGCTGTATTCCCTGGCGGTCAGGGCGGTCCTCTGATGCACGTTATCGCTGGTAAAGCGGTTGCGTTCAAAGAGGCGATGGAGCCGGAATTCAAAACCTACCAGCAGCAGGTGGCAAAAAACGCCAAAGCGATGGTTGAGGTGCTGATTGAGCGTGGCTATGACATCGTTTCTGGCGGCACCTATAACCATCTGTTCCTGATCGATCTGGTGAGCAAAAACCTGACCGGTAAAGAAGCGGATGCGGCGCTAGGCCGTGCCAACATCACGGTTAATAAAAACAGCGTGCCTAACGATCCGAAAAGCCCGTTTGTCACTTCCGGTATCCGTATCGGTACGCCAGCTGTTACCCGTCGTGGCTTCAACGAAGCGGACGTGCGTGAGCTGGCTGGCTGGATCGCGGATGTGCTGGATAACGTCAATGACGAAGCAACCATTGAGCGCACCAAAAAGAAAGTGCTGGAAATCTGCAGCCGTCTGCCGGTCTACGCTTAATCGTTAACCTGTTGTGAGACAGCATACAAAGGATGGCATCAGCCATCCTTTTTTATTGCCTGTCCTGCGGCGCTCTGCCAGAGTAGCGCCCACTCATGCTGCCAGGCAGCACTCTTGCTGGAGGGAATATGGCAATCGGCTCCGCCAGATGGCTCGGATTGGGCTACTTCACTTACTTCTTCTGTTACGGCATCTATCTGCCATTCTGGGGCGTGTGGCTGAAAGGCACCGGTCT
The DNA here is from genome assembly GCF_054056055.1 of Pantoea sp. PvP021. Lineage (NCBI taxonomy): Bacteria > Pseudomonadati > Pseudomonadota > Gammaproteobacteria > Enterobacterales > Erwiniaceae > Pantoea > Pantoea sp. PvP021. The sequence continues at coordinate 88,178 of NZ_JBSRXX010000011.1, forward strand.
TGATGCTGAAAAGATTGGCCTGCTGCTCGGCTGTGGCATGGTGGCACGCTTTGTCGGCAGTCTGCTTATCGCTTCTCAGGTCAAAAATCCTTCACGGTTGATTACGGCGCTGCGTCTGCTGGCGCTGATGACCTGCCTGTTCGCTGCCGGTTTCTGGGTGGGTGAGCAGTGGATGTGGCTGCTGACGGTCATGATCGGCTTTAACCTCTTTTTCTCGCCGCTGGTCCCGCTCAGCGATGCGCTGGCCGCCACCTGGACACAGCAGATAGGGCTGGCGTATGGGCCGGTCAGGCTGTGGGGTTCGCTGGCCTTTGTAATCAGCTCGGCGTTAACCGGCGTGCTGGTCAGTGCTTACTCTTCAAACGCCATTCTGCTGCTGCTTTCCGTCGGCGTCATCTCTATGCTGGCAGGCATGATGCTGTCACCCGCCACCCAGCCACAGGGTAATGAACGGCAGGGCGCGGCGGGCGGCGGCTGGCAGGTGTGGCGTGAATTGCTGCGTGAGAATGCGGTATGGCGATTTATGCTCTGCGTAACACTGCTGCAGGGTGCGCACGCCGCCTATTACGGCTTCAGTGCTATCTGGTGGCAGGAGAGTGGCTATTCCGCCTCCACGGTGGGTTATCTCTGGTCGCTGGGCGTGGTGGCCGAAATCGTCGTGTTTGCCCTGAGCAACCGGTTGTTCCGCCGCTAGAGCGCGCGCGATCTGCTGCTGCTTTCGGGCATTTGTGCGTTGATCCGCTGGAGTCTGATGGGCGCCACTACCGCGCTGCCGCTGCTGATTGTGGCGCAAATCCTCCACTGTGGCAGCTTCACCGTCTGTCATCTGGCGGCGATGCGTTTTATTGCGGCGCGTCAGGGAGCGGAAGTGATCCGTCTGCAGTCGCTCTATTCCGCGCTGGCGATGGGGGGTGGCATTGCGATAATGACCATGATCTGCGGCGTGCTGTTCGCTCATCTGCAGGGGCATCTGTTCTGGGTGATGGCACTGGTGGCGCTGCCCGCGCTATTTCTGCGTCCCGGCTACGACTCCAGTAAATAACGAATCCGCTGCTGATGGTGTAACGTCAGCGGCAGTTCCGCATGCACCAGCGGCGGGGAGAAGAGTGGCAGCGAGGTGGGGTAGGGCGAAATGATGATGTCCACATCCCGCGGTGCGCCATCCCGCTGAAACTGTTTCACGTCCTGATAGGTAATATTGATCGGCAGCAGCGTGATCTCCCGGATCTGCTGCTCCACATCCTGCTCCAGATCGGTATCGTCACCCGTCAGAATCAGCACCTGCTTCTCCTGCAACGCATTCTCCTGCATCAGCCAGGCACCAAAAATAACGGTAATTAAGCTCACCTCTTCCGGGCTGAACGCAATCCCGTATTGCTGCTCAAACGCCTGCAGCGCCTGCTGAGTGGTGCGCAACAGGCGGGGATAGAGGCGGCTGACATCCAGCGCCACGCTGTTGTCGATGCCGATAGTGAAGTGGGTGCGATCCAGCGCCTGTGCCAGATGAGGATAGAGCTGGTTAAGCAGCTCGTCGCGATCAGCAAAAGTGATGTCGGCACACCGTTCAAAGTCATTAATTAACTGCTGGGTCGCAGCCATTAACTGCTGCTCAGCAGGATGGGCAATCGCACCCACGACAGGCGTATGTATCTGGCTGAACAGCAGTGTCCAGAAGTCGGTTTCACTGACGGGCGGCGCAAGGTGGCAGCGTTTGCGCCAGTGGTGAATCACATCCTCGGCAGCCTGCCGCTCAGCCTTCTGCTGCAGCCAGTGACACTGCGCTTCACTGAACAGCACCGGCTGGCGCTGGCACAATCCATATTTCATGAAAATCTGCAGAAAAAGCCGGTCGCGTTCGCTGAAATCGCGCTTCAGACGCAGGCTACAGTGCTGGATCAGCGCCTGTAAATTGGTCTCATCCCACAGCGCCTTCTCAATCTTCATCACCTTCAGGCGCTGACGCAGGGGGGCTGCAAAATGATCGCAGACGAAATCCTGCGATAAACGCAAACTGCGTCGCAGGTTGTGCAGCAGACAGAGGCGCCGATCCAACTCTGTGCCATGAAGACGAAAGCTGCCATCCACCATCTGATGCAATTCCAGCTGGTGATATCGCTGTATCTCAAGGCCCACATCCGCGATATCCTGTCGGGCAACAGCAGGATCGACGCCATTCAGCTGGCAGACTTTTTCAAGCGTAAGCACGGGTGTCGGCAGAAACAGCAGCAATAAAAGATGGCACTGACGCTGTGAGCGGGTGAAGAGTGGTGCCAAAGGGGTAGCAGAACTCATCAATCAGGTTTCCAGCAGGCTATTTTGAGCTAAGAATAGTCAACCCCGTCAGCGCCTGCGCGGTTTACGCGGTTTATTTGCCGGAGGTTTAAGGCGGGTCACAAAATTTTGTTACTTATAGATTCTTTTCATCGGGAACGTTACTTTATAACATTATGAAACGCACACTCTTTGCCCTCTTGATGGTATTAAGTCCGGCTGTAATGGCACATCCTCACAGCTTCATCGATATGAAAACCGAACTGGTGGCGCAGGATGACACCTTTACCGGATTAAAGATGACCTGGACCATGGATGAGATTACCTCCGCCGATCTGCTTTACGACGCGGGCGAGGCGAAACCAGGCAGCGTGGTGTGGAAGAAGCTGGCGGCAGGCGTGATGGCGAACGTGCTGGGCCAGCACTACTTTTCTGAAATCTGGCACAACCAACAGCGGGTAAAGTTTTTGAATCTGCCAACCGAATACAACCTGTCACGTAACGGCCATAAAGCGGTGCTGGAATTTATTCTGCCGCTGGCGGAACCCCCGAAGCTGACCGGGCAGCGCTTTGAGATCCTGACTTTTGATCCCACCTATTTCGTCGATATGTTCTATGACAATCCTGGTGCGTTAACGCTGCCGACGGCGCTGCAGGCGCGTTGCAAGTTCGCGCTGAACACGCCAAAGCCCAATGATTCACTGAAGCAGTATGCGCTGTCGCTGGATAAAGCCGACGCGCCTGCAGAGGAGATGGATTTAGGCCGCCAGTTTGCCCAGACGGTGATACTGACATGTCAGTAATCTCCACACCGTTACGGGCTTCCCGCCTCTGGCCGCTGTGGCTGATGGTGGGCGTGCTGCTGAGCAGCGCATTGCTGGTCTGGCTCTACTGGCCGCAGATTCTGATGCAGAGCGTACTGTGGCAAAAAGATCTGCATCGGCAGATGACTCAGCTGCTACAGCAGGTTGCGGAGCAGCCCCACCAGGCAGGCATTTCGCTGGTGATATTCAGCCTGCTGTATGGCGTACTGCACGCGCTGGGGCCGGGCCATGGCAAAGTGGTGATCGCGACCTTTCTGGCAACCCATCCCACCAGAGTGAAAACCAGTATCAGGCTGACGCTGCTCGCCTCACTGCTGCAGGGTTCGGTGGCGATTGTCCTGGTGACGGTGATGCTGTTGCTGCTGAAAACGTCATCGCGACAGCTGCATCTCAGCAGTTTCTGGCTGGAGAAGGGCAGTTATCTGTTGGTGATCGGGCTGGGCGTGATGATCGGTTATCGGGCGCTGCGTTCGCTGTGGCGGACATTGCGTCCGCGTCCGGCCCCGGTATTTAGCGCCTTTAAACCTCACCATCAGCATGACGATCAGTGCGGATGTGGACACGCGCATCTTCCGACACCGCAGCAGATGAGCGGCAATCTCAGCGTGAAAACCCAGCTGCTGGTGGTGGTGTCGATGGGATTACGTCCCTGTTCCGGCGCGATTATGATGCTGCTGTTTGCCAAAGTGATTGGTGTCTATGGCTGGGGGGTTATCTCTGCTGCAGTGATGGCGCTGGGCACGGCACTGACCATTTCGGCGATTGGCCTGCTGGTTCAGCAGGCGCGCACGGTGGCACAACGGCTGGCACAGCCTGGCGTTACCGCAGGCATGACGCGACTGCTGATCCCCGCGCTGGCCTTAACCGGCAGCCTGATTTTAATCGTAGCGGGTATCGCGCTATGGCAGTCAGCGCAGATGACGCTGGGTGGCGGAATTCGACCTTTCTGAATAAAAGCGCAGCGGAAATAAAATTGCCGCTGCGCTCTTCTCTTCGTTAATTATCTCTGAATTCATCTCTTTATTTTTTTCTCTGGCTGGTTTAGTGGTGAAATGACTATTCCCTGTCTACGCTGATAATACCAAAACGGCATTCCGCCGTCGGGATGATAAAAGATCAAGACCGCTTTCTGTTTATTGCGAGGAGTATATTTCATGGCTGATACCCGTATTAATAATGGCTACACCGAAACGCTGGCGACCGGGCCTGCTGGATTGCCGTTAAAACGTATTTCCTGGAGCGCCGTGTTTGCCGGTGTCATTTGTGCGTTGATCGTTCACATTATTCTGACGCTGCTGGGAACCGCCATCGGTGCCACCACCATTGATCCGATGAAAGAACAGAATCCACTCGACGGCCTGGGCACAGGCGCGCTGGTCTGGACTGCCATTGAAATGCTGGTCGCGATGGCTGCAGGTAGTTATGTTGCAGGCCGACTGGCTCAGCGCGAAGGCGCACTGCACGGTTTACTGATGTTTGGCCTTAGCACAATTTTCACTATTTACCTGGCTATTGCGCTGGCGACCAGTGTATTAGGCGGCGCGATGAATATTGTGGGCTCAGGCTTCCAGGCGCTGGGTAGTGGTATTTCCGCCGCTGCGCCATCCGTTACCCAAATGGCAAAAGACAAACTGCAGGAGAGTAATATTAATTTAGATAACCTGCAGAACGAACTGGAAACGACTTTACGCCAGACCGGGAAACCGGAATTACAGCCAGAGAACTTAAAGCAGGATGCAAATAAAGAAGCGCAGAATGCTGAAAACCAGGCTAACAACACCGCAAACCATCCACAGACAGCGGATACTGATCTGGCTAACTGGTTAAAAGGGGTGATGGATCGTCATTCAGATACCCTGCAGGCAGCCGATCGTGATGCGCTGAAAAATATTATCAAAGCGCGCACCGGCAAAAGCGATCAGGAAGTGGATCAGATCGTGGCCAAAACTGAACAGAGCTATCAGCAGGCGGTTCAGAAGTATCAGGAACTGAAACAGCAGGCTGAACAGAAAGCGCGTGAAGCCGGTGAAAAAGCCGCTGCTGCGACCGCGAAAGCGAGCTGGTATGCCCTGATTCTGCTGATCATCGAAGCCGTGCTGGCAGGCGTGATGGGTATGGTAGGTCGTCGTACTCAGCCTCGTCAGGTGCTGTCACACGAACGTCGTTAAGCATCACTGAGTAACAGGCAATAAAAAAGGCGGCTGATAAGCCGCCTTTTTCTGTACTGAGACTTAGCGTTTTAACGCTTCGCTCAGCTCATCACGCATGTTCGACAGCATCGATTTCACCACACGTGGGTTACCCGCGACCAGGTTACCTGACAGCAGATAGCCGTGGTTGCCGGTGAAATCAGTCACCAGACCGCCCGCTTCACGGACCAGCAGTTCACCCGCCGCAAAATCCCACGGCTTCAGGCCAATCTCAAAATAGCCATCTACGCGACCGGCAGCCACATAGGCCAGATCCAGCGCAGCAGAACCGGTGCGGCGGAAGTCAGCACACTGGGTAAAGAGTTTGGTCATGATATTCATGTAAGCCGGCGCGTGCTGCTTCATTTTGAACGGGAAGCCGGTCGCCAGAACGGTGCCATCCAGATCGCGGGCCGTGCTGCCACGCAGACGATAGCCATTCAGCTGAGCGCCCTGACCGCGTGAAGAGGTGAAGAGTTCATTGCGCATTGGATCGTAAACGACGGCGACTTCAGTGCGGCCTTTAATGCGCACAGCGATAGAAACAGCAAAGTGGGGTAAACGTTTGATGAAGTTTGAGGTGCCATCCAGCGGATCGATAACCCATTGAACATCCTGATCTTCGCCCGCCAGTTCACCGCTTTCTTCGGTGATGATGGTATGTTTCGGGTAAGATTTACGAATAATTTCGATAATCAGGCGTTCTGCTTCGCGGTCAACATTCGTTACGAAGTCGTTGCTGCCTTTCTGGCTGGCTTCGACGGCGTCCGGGGTTTCATAATATTTGGCAATTAAATTTCCGGCCTTGCGCGCTGCGCGCACGGCAATGTTGAGCATTGGATGCATCGGTATCTCTCGCTGGATGTTAAAGAACGGGGAAAACGGCGCGGAGTATAGCAGCGTGTTCGGTAAATGTCCTGCTTTATGTTAATATTCTCTCTACTGATTTTACTGACCCGTTTCTGAGTATCCCTAATCATGTTGCAAAATATTCGTATCGTGCTGGTCGAGACTTCTCACACCGGTAACATGGGCTCCGTTGCGCGCGCCATGAAAACCATGGGCTTAACCAACCTCTATCTGGTTAACCCGCTGGTCAAGCCTGACTCACAGGCTATCTCACTCGCGGCCGGTGCCAGCGACGTTATCGGCGACGCCAAAATTGTCGACTCGCTGGATGAGGCCATTGCCGGATGCAGTCTGGTGGTCGGCACCAGCGCACGTTCCCGCTCGCTGCCCTGGCCGATGCTGGATGCGCGCGAATGTGGCGTGAAAAGCGTGGAAGAGGGCCAGCAGGCACCGGTTGCGCTGGTTTTTGGTCGTGAACGTGTCGGCCTGACCAATGACGAGTTGCAGAAGTGCCACTATCACGTCGCAATTCAGGCAAACCCGGAATACAGCTCGCTGAACCTGGCGATGGCCGTACAGATTATCGCCTATGAAGTGCGCATGGCATGGTTACAGGCGCAGGAGCAGGCCAGCCCGCCGCCACAGTATGAAGAGTCACCTTATCCGCTGGTGGATGATCTCGAGCGCTTCTATCAGCATATGGAACAGATGATGCTGAACAGCGGCTTTATCCGTGAAGCCAATCCTGGCCAGGTGATGAGCAAACTGCGTCGTCTTTACACCCGCGCCCGCCCGGAACGCGACGAACTGAACATCCTGCGCGGCATGCTTTCGTCGTTTGAAAAGCGAAAAAACGATAAAAAAGAAGCAGATAATAGTTGAGTGAATTACCAGGTTAAATACCTGACTAATTTACCAGGTTAAATAGTTGACCAATTTACTCGGGAATGGCAGACTTCAGAGCATCTGTTGCTAATCCTCCGATAACCGGACGCTATTGAGGTCGTACGCTATGAGACTGACATCCAAAGGACGTTATGCCGTTACTGCAATGCTGGACGTTGCCCTTCACTCCCATGAAGGCCCGGTCCCGCTGGCTGATATTTCAGAGCGTCAGGGCATTTCGCTCTCCTATCTGGAGCAGTTATTCTCCCGATTGCGTAAAAATGAGCTGGTGTCCAGCGTACGTGGTCCGGGCGGCGGTTATCTGTTGGGCAAAGCGTCTAATACCATCTCTGTCGGTGAAGTGATCACCGCCGTTGATGAGTCTGTTGATGCCACCAAATGTCAGGGTAAAGAAGGCTGCCAGGGCGGCGAGCGTTGCCTGACTCACGTGCTGTGGCGCGATCTGAGCGTGCGTATCAGTGACTTCCTGAACAATATTACACTGGCTGAGCTGGTGAATAATCAGGAGATCCTGGATGTAGCCGATCGTCAGAATGCGATTGATAATCGTCGCTTCCAGAGCCCGCGCACGCAGGAAATTAACGTCAACCAACGCGCCTCGTAATCCCCGCTGTTGCGGCCCTTACTGCTAACGCGGTCAGGGCCGAATCTGCTATAAAGACGTATGATTTTTTATACGGAGCTGTAGCGCAATGAAATTACCGATTTACCTGGATTACGCCGCCACCACGCCGGCCGATCCGCGTGTGGCCAGCAAAATGATGCAGTTTCTGACGCTGGATGGCACGTTCGGTAATCCGGCCTCGCGATCGCACCGTTTTGGCTGGCAGTCTGAAGAAGCGGTTGATGTTGCGCGTAATCAGATCGCCGAACTGGTCAATGCCGATCCGCGTGAAATCATCTTTACCTCTGGCGCCACTGAATCCGATAACCTCGCGATTAAAGGTGCAGCTCACGCCCATCAGGCGCGCGGCAAACATATCATCACCAGCCAGACAGAACATAAAGCGGTGCTTGATAGCTGCCAGCAGCTTGAGCGTGAAGGCTTTGCTGTCACTTATCTCACCCCGGCGGCTAACGGCATTATCTCGCCTGACCAGTTGCGTGCGGCGCTGCGCGACGACACGATTTTAGTCACCCTGATGCACGTTAATAATGAAACCGGAGTGATTCAGGATATCGCCGCCTTTGGCGAACTCTGCCGCGAACGTGAGATTCTGTTTCATGTGGATGCGACCCAGAGCGTCGGCAAGCTGCCTATCGATCTCAGCCAGTTACCGGTTGATTTGATGTCCTTTTCTGCCCATAAACTCTATGGCCCGAAAGGCATCGGCGCACTCTATGTCCGGCGTAAACCGCGTGTGCAGATTGCTGCGCAGATCCACGGCGGCGGACATGAACGCGGTATGCGATCCGGGACATTGCCGGTGCATCAGATTGTCGGCATGGGCGAGGCGTATCGTATCGCAGCAGAAGAGCGCGAAACCGAGATGGCGCGACTGCAGACTCTGCGCAATCGCCTGTGGCAGGGCATCAGCACACTGCCCGACGTCACCCTCAATGGCGATCTGCAGCAGAGCGCACCGAACATTCTTAACCTCAGTTTTGCTGACGTTGAGGGTGAATCACTGATCATGGCGCTGAAAGATCTGGCGCTCTCTTCCGGATCGGCCTGCACCTCCGCCAGCCTGGAGCCTTCCTATGTATTGCGGGCGCTGGGCCTGAGTGAAGAGCTGGCGCACAGTTCGTTGCGCTTCTCGCTGGGACGCTTCACAACCGAGGAAGAGATCGACTACGCCATTGCCCTGGTGCAGAAATCAGTGACCCGTCTGCGGGCCTTAATGAAATCCTGATATCCGGTCATAGTCCGGAAATTGCGCCTATATTTGCACTTCGCTGGCAACACCTGACGGAATCTGTTATCAGGTCTCTCTGCGAATTATATTTAACATCTTATTAAAGCCGTTATAACAATCAGGCTGGATGAAACAGATAACGATTATGGAGCTTTTCGATGACCACACAACCCATGAATATTACGCTTAGCAGCCAGCCCGCCGATGCGCGCTGGGGCGAAAAAGCGATTCTCAGCAGCAACGACAGCGGCATGACACTGCATCTGACCGGCGCGGATGCGCTGAATATCATTCAGCGTGCGGCTCACAAAATCGACAGCCAGGGGATCCGCCATGTGGCGCTGACCGGCGAAGGCTGGCACCTTGAGCAGTGCTGGGCATTCTGGCAGGGCTTCCGTGGTCCGAAAGGCCAGCGTCAGGTTGAGTGGCCGGCGCTGGGCGAACATGAGCAGGCGGAGTTTGATCGCCGTCTGAAAATTATCGACTGGGTTCGCAACGTTATTAACCTGCCTGCGGAAGATCTTGGGCCAGAACAGCTGGCACACAATGCAGTCGATCTGATCAGTGAAGTGGGCGGCAGTGCCGTCAGCTATCGCATCACCAAAGGCGACGATCTGAGGGTACAGGGGTATATGGGCCTGCACACCGTTGGACGCGGTTCAAATCGTCCGCCGGTATTTCTGGCGCTCGATTACAACCCGACCGGCGACGACGATGCCCCGGTCTACGCCTGTCTGGTCGGTAAAGGCATCACCTTTGATACCGGTGGCTACAGCCTGAAGCAGAGCAGCTTCATGGACTCAATGAAATCTGACATGGGCGGCGCGGCGACCGTCACCGGCGCGCTGGCCATGGCGATTTCGCGCGGTCTTAACAAGCGCGTCAAACTCTACCTCTGCTGTGCCGATAATATGGTCAGCAGCAACGCCTTTAAACTGGGCGACATCATTCGCTATCGCAACGGTAAATCGGTGGAAGTGATGAACACCGATGCGGAAGGGCGTCTGGTCCTGGCCGACGGTTTAATCGACGCCAGCGAGCAGAACCCGACGATGATCATCGATGCTGCGACGCTGACCGGTGCGGCTAAGACGGCGCTGGGCAACGATTACCATGCGCTGTTTACCTTTGATGATGTGATGGCACAGTCGCTGATGGGCAGCGCGGTGAGTGAGAACGAACCTTTCTGGCGTCTGCCGCTGGCCGAATTCCATCGCAGCCATCTGCCGTCTAACTTCGCCGATCTCAATAATATCGCCAGCCCGTCACATGCGGCGGGTGCCAGTAGCGCGGCAGCGTTCCTGTCACACTTCGTCAGTAACTATCAGCAGGGCTGGCTGCACATCGACTGCTCCGCGACCTATCGCAAAGGCGCAGTTGACCAGTGGGCGGCGGGTGCAACAGGTCTTGGCGTGCGTACCCTCGCCAATCTGTTACTGAAATAAGCCGATCTCAGCGGTGGCTGATGCCGCCGCTGTTCAAAGGAAAACTATGAACCGTCTTGAAGAGGTGCTGAAGCTGGCGGCCACTGAGCCTGCCCATCGGCCCGAATTTTTTCAGCTGCTGCTGGAAGCTGATGCCTGGGTGCCAGGTGAAAGCACCACGCAACAGCTTGATGCCAGCACGCCCGTTGATCTGCAGCACTGGGAAAAAGAGGATGGCAGCAGCATCATTCCTTTTTTCACGTCAGAAGAGGCGATGAGTGAAGCGGTGAGCGGTGAGCAGTCCTGGCTGCGTCTGCCGGTACGGACGCTGTTTGAGATTACGCGCGGCGAGACGCTGTTTCTCAATCCTAAACTGCCTTCCGGTAAAGAGTTTACTGCGGCCGAGATCACCCATCTGCTGGCTGAAGAGGGCAGTGCGCTAAGTCAGCAAACCGTGCTGGAAGGCGGACAGTCACTCTTGCTGTCTGAGGTGGCTGAACCCCCTGCGCAGATGATCGACTCACTGACTCAGCTCTTCAGTAAGCATAAGCAGGTGCGTCGCGCGTTTATCGCCAGTATCCGTGAGCGGGCTGACGAAGCGCCCAATCTGCTGATTGGCATTGAAGCGGACAGCAACATTGAGACGATCATTCAGGCGGCGGGCAGCGTGGCAACCGATACGCTGCCGGACGATGCGCCGGTTGATATCTGTGAGGTGACGCTGAACGATCGCGGCATCAGCCACTTCTTTACCGCCCACATCACGCCATTCTATGAGCGTCGCTGGGGCAGTTTCCTGCGCGACTTCAAGGGAAGTGAGCGGATTATCTGAGACAACAAAGTAAACAGGCGGCTCACGAGCCGCCTCATATAGCTGATATCCCGAATCAGGGGGAATCTGGCCGCAACGAATAAGCTTAACGCGCAGGGAACAGGGTCAGAGGAGGAAAGCGTCCCGCGCCATGGACGGCGCGGGCCGAGCGGCCAGGGAGTGGCTTTAGCGACTTTCCGATCTGACCCTGTTTCCTGTGCTACCTCGTTCTTACAGCTGATCGAATCCGATATTATTAAAAAAACAGGCGGCTCATGGGCCGCCTGTTTTTTATTTCGCGATAGGTAAGTCGTCGCGACTGCCCCATTCGCCCCAGGATCCGTCATACAGCGTGACATCCCGTGCACCCAGCGCCGTCAGCGCCAGAATCACCACCACCGCCGTCACGCCTGAGCCACAGCTGGCGACCACCGGTTGGGTAATATCGACGCCCGCATCGGCAAACAGCGTCTGAAGTTCCGCCTCCGGCTTGAGTTTTCCCTGTTCAACCAGGCTGTTCCACGGCACGTTCAGGCTGTTGGGAATATGGCCACGATGCAATCCGGGACGTGGTTCATCCACTTCGGCGTTAAAGCGATTGGCAGGACGCGCATCAATAATCTGTGCGCCGCCTTCATGGCTGATCAGCAGTACGTCCGTCAGGCGTTTCACCCGGCTTTCATCTGCGTGGGCCTCAAACTCACCTTCCGGCAGATTCACTTCGCCGGTTGCCAGCGCAAAACCAGCTTCTTTCCAGCCCTGCAAGCCCCCGGCCAGAATCGACACCTGAGCCACACCAAAGGTTTTCAGCATCCACCAGGCGCGTGGCGCAGAAAAGAGATTACCCTCGTCATACACCACCAGGTGCTTATCACTGCTGACACCCAGTTCACGCATCGCGACGGCAAAACTTTCGGCGCGGGGCAGCATATGGGGGTAAGGGCTGGTGTGATCGGAAAGCGCTTCAATATCGAAGTAAGGGGCGTCGGGTAAATGACCCGCCAGATATTCGGCCTGGATATCGCGAACCGCTTCCATACCGGGTGGCAACAACCGTGCATCCAGCACCTGAAGCCGCTCATCGTTGTAGTGCTCTTGTAACCAGTCGGCGGACACAAACAGTGGCGTCGTCATAACAACCTCATCTCAGCAATCTGTCATACCAGTGTCAGGGAATGTGCGCACCATCTCAAGAGAAGCGTTGATTAAATGCGAGCATTGATATGAAATTGCGCTGCGTAATCAAACGACACTCCCTGCGTCCCGGTGAAGGAACTACCATGAAGAAACGCAATACCCGGCTGCTGCTCAGCATGCTGATCGGTGGCTCGCTGCTGTCAGCGACCCTGTTACCTGTTTTGCCTCTCCAGGCGGCAGAAGCACCCGCAACCTCCCAGGTCAGCAAACCGCTGACGATTATCGATCTCTCGGAACTGCAAATCGATAATGCCGCTGCGCTGGTCTTAACCTTCAGTCAGCCGCTTGATGATAAACAGGATATCGCGCAAAAAGTCAGGCTGACCGACGATAAACAGGGCCGGGTGGATGGCGGCTGGGAACTTTCTGCTAACCGCAAAACGTTGCGCTTCCGCCATCCCGAGCCGTCACGTCACTTCACCGTCAAGGTGGATGCGGGACTGCGCGCGGCCAGCGGAGAGACGCTTGCCGCCGATTACAGTCAGAAAATCGCCACCCGTGATATCCAGCCGATGGTGGGCTTTGCCAGTCGCGGTTCACTGCTGCCGCTGCGTATCACGCAGGGACTGCCGGTGCTGGCGCTGAATGTTGACCAGGTCGATGTCGATTTCTTCCGGATAAAGAATGCCGGCCTGGCGGAATTTCTCTCCCAGTGGAATTACGGCAACAACCTCTCAAGCTGGCAGTCGCAGGAGCTGCTGAAAAGCAGCCAGCTGGTCTATAGCGGACGCTTTGAGCTCAACCCGGCGCGTAACACGCGTGAAAAACTGCAGCTACCGATGCGTGACATTACCGCACTTCAGCAGCCGGGCGTCTATCTGGCGGTGATGAAGCAGGCCGGTACTTATCGCTACAGCCAGCCCGCCACGCTTTTCACCCTCAGCGATATTGGCCTGTCACTGCATCGCTTCCCGACCCGGTTTGAACTGTTCGCCCAGAGTCTGGCAGACGGTCAGCCGCTTTCCGGGGTCAGCGTCAGGTTACTGGATGAGAAGGGGCAGGTGCTGCAAAGCGGTACCAGTGACAGCACCGGTCATCTGAGCCTCAAGGCGGATGAAAAAGGCAAGCTCCTGCTGGCAATTCAGGGAGAACAGACCTCAATGATCGACCTGGCGCGTCCGGCGCTGGATCTCGCTGAATTCCCGGTCGCGGGGCCGCAGGGCTATGACAAACAGCTGTTTGTTTTTGGTCCGCGCGATATCTATCGTCCAGGCGAAACGGTCATCGTGAATGCGTTGCTTCGCGATGCAGACGGACACCCCTTGCCCGCGCAGCCGATCAAAGCGGAGCTGGTGCAGCCCGATGGCCAGGTGATGCGGACTTTTGTCTGGCAGCCTGAAGCGGGATTCTACCAGCAGCGACTGGCGCTGTCCGCGTCGGCCATGACCGGCGACTGGATGTTGCGACTGAATACCGGCGATAACCTCAAGCGAGAGTGGAAGTTTCACGTCGAAGATTTTCTGCCGGAGCGTATGGCGTTAACCCTGAAAAATGACCCTCAGCCACAGGCCGCTGATGCCAGTGTTGAGTTCGGTATTGAGGGGCGCTATCTCTATGGCGCCCCAGCGGCAGGTAACACGCTACAGGGTCAACTCTATCTGCGACCGGCACGCGAGGCGGTGACTGCACTGCCAGGCTACCAGTTTGGTGACATCACCGAAGAGGGGTTAAAGCGGACGCTGGATGAGGTGGATCTCAAGCTCGACGCCAGCGGTAAAGCACAACTCACGGTAGAAAATCAGTGGGATCAGCTCCACTCTCCGCTCAATCTGATCCTGCAGGCCAGCCTGCTGGAGACCGGCGGACGTCCGGTCACCCGTCGTGCCACCCAGGCCATCTGGCCCGCTGAAGCGCTGCCGGGTATCCGGCCGCTGTTTGGTAACAAGGCGGTTTATGACTACCGCAGTGACAGCTATCACGATGAGCCGACCGTGCCGGAACAGAGCCTGGCCGAATTCGACATTGTCTATGCCAACAGTCAGGGCAAAAAACTGGCGGCAGAGAAGCTGGATGTTCGCCTGATCCGTGAACGCCATGATTACTACTGGAGCTTCTCTGACAGCGAAGGCTGGCAGTCGCAGTATAGCGACAAGGATCTGCAGGAAGATGAACGCGCCATCTCTGTCCCGGCTGATGGCAGCACCAAAGTCAGCTTCCCGGTCGAGTGGGGACACTACCGGCTGGAAGTGCAGGCGGGCGAGAAGATCGTCAGCAGCGTCCGGTTCCAGGCGGGTTATGACTGGCAGGATAACACCAACGGCACGGGGGCATTGCGCCCGGATCAGGTCAGACTGAAGCTGGACAAAGCGGCTTACCAGCCGGGCGACACCGTGCATCTGCAGGTTGAGTCACCGGCGGCCGGTAAAGGTTACCTGATGGTGGAGTCGAGCAGCGGCACGCTCTGGTGGCAGCCACTGACCGTACCAAAGGGCGGCACAACGGTGGATGTCCCTGTTGCTGAGAGCTGGCAGCGTCACGATCTCTACTTCAGCGCCATCGTGGTGCGAGACGGCGATAAGGTCAGTGGCGCAACGCCAAAACGCGCGGTGGGGCTGTTGCATCTGCCGATGGCGACGGAGGCGCGCCGCTTAAATATGACGCTGGATGCGCCCGATAAAATCCGTCCTGAGCAACGCCTGACGGTAAAAGTCCACGCCAGTCGTGATGGCGGCCCGCTGCCTGAAAAAGTGAATGTACTGCTGTCAGCGGTGGACAGCGGCGTTCTGAGCGTGACGGATTTTAAAACGCCCGATCCGTGGCAGGCTTTCTTTGGCCGTAAACGCTACAACGTCGATCAGTACGACGTCTTTGGCCAGCTGATCGAAGGCGGTGGCCGGCTCGCGGCGCTGCGTTTTGGTGGTGATGGCGAGGATGAATCGATGACGCGCGGCGGCAAAAAGCCGGTGACGCACGTCAATATCGTGGCGCAGCAGTTACAGGCGGTGACGCTGGATAAAGAGGGCAACGGATCGATTACGCTGCCGATCCCGGCCTTTAACGGTGAACTGCGGCTGATGACCCAGGCATGGAGCGACGACAGCTTCGGCGCGGCCGAACGTAAACTGGTGGTTGCGGCACCGCTGATCAGCGAACTGGCCACCCCGCGCTTCCTTGCCAGCGGCGATACAGCCTCACTGGCGCTGGATCTCACTAACCTGACCGATTTGCCGCAAACTCTGAAGGTGGATCTGAGCAGCAGTGGCTTAGTGGATCTGGCCGGGGCTGCCAGCCAGAGTGTGACGCTGGCCAAAGGCGCGCGTACCACACTTCAGATTCCGGTCATGGCGAAAACCGGCTTTGGTGATGGCGAGGTTGCCGTGCAGATTGCCGGTCTGAACCTGCCGGGCGAGCAGGTGAAGCCCAGCAAACAGCAGTGGAAAATCGGCGTCAGACCACCTTATCCGGCCCGGACGCTGAATTTCGATGCCGTCATCAATCCCGATCAGCCCTGGCAGGTCGCGGCAACCGCGTTTACCGGCCTTGATGCTCAGACCCTGAGTGGACAGCTGACGCTGAGCAATCGTCCGCCGCTCAATATCGCCAGCTATATCAGTGCGCTTTATGCCTATCCCTACGGCTGTCTGGAACAGACCACCAGCGGCCTCTGGCCGTCGCTCTACACCAGCCATGCTGAGCTGACCGCGATGGGGATAAAAACCAGCAGTGATGAGGCGCGCCGGGCCGCCGTCGACACCGGCATTGCCCGTCTGGCGGGCATGCAGCGGGCCAACGGCAGCTTCGGGCTGTGGGACAAGCAGAGTGAGGAGGAGTTCTGGCTGACGCCTTACGTGACCGATTTCCTGCTTCGCGCCAGCGAGGCGGGCTATGCGCTGCCGGATAATGTAGTTGATCGCGCTAACGCACGGCTGCTGCGCTATCTGCAGGATCCCGCGCAGATCAGCGGCGGCGGCAGTGATAACAACGCCGCGCTGCAGTTCAGCGTGCAGGCTTACGCCGGACTGGTGCTGGCGCGTCAGCAGCGTGCGCCGCTGGGTGCGCTGCGCGCATTGTATGAAAAGCGTGAGAAGGCCCGCTCCGGCCTGGCGCTGATGCAGCTTGGCGTAGCGCTGAAGCTGATGGGTGACGGGCAGCGCGCATCGCTTGCGATCATGCAGGGTGCCAGTCTGACGCGCTCAGATAAAGAGTGGTATGGCGACTATGGCAGCACGGTGCGCGATGAGGGGATGATGATAGCCCTGTTAGCAGAGAATAAGCTGCAGCCTGATTTGCAGAATAGTCTGCTGCTGTCGCTGTCAAAAGAGGTCAACGGCAAGCGCTGGTTCTCGACTCAGGAGAATAACGCGCTCTATTTAGCGGCGCATACGCTGCAGCGTGCGCAGGGCGGAAGCTGGCAGGCGCAACTGTCGGGCAATGCACAGCCTCTGCAGGGCGATGCGCCACTGAATAAAGGGCTGGGGGCTGAACGACTGTTGCAGGGCTTAGCCATCAGTAATCCGGGCAATGCGCCGCTGTATGGTCGTCTGGATGTCACCGGTTATCCGCTGGCCGCGCCACAGCCGGAGAGCAATGTGCTCGGGATAAAACGTGAATACTTTACGCTGGATGGCAAAGCCGCCGATCTCAGTAATCTGCGCAGCGGCGAGTTGCTGGTGGTACGTCTGACCGTTTCGTCGAAGCGCAGCATCACCGATGCGCTGGTGGTGGATCTGCTGCCTGCCGGTCTGGAGCTGGAAAACCAGAACCTGGCTGACAGCAGCGCCAGCCTCGGCGACAGTGCGGATGCGCTGAAGGAGAGCATGGGTGACATGCAGCAGGCTGACATCAGACACATTGAGTTCCGTGACGATCGCTTTGTGGCGGCACTGGCGGTGGATACTTATCGTCCCGCGACGCTGGTCTACCTGGCGCGGGCGGTCACACCGGGGCGCTATCTGATGCCACCACCGCAGGTCGAGTCGATGTATGTGCCGGAGTGGCGCGCCACCGGCAGCACGCCGTCACAGCTGCATATTCAGTAAGTGACGCGACGCGTGGTAAACGTCAGCAGCATCAAAAAGTGGTGGCTCGCGCTGCCGCTTTTTTTTCTGGCGCTGTGGCTGGCGATATGGGGGCTGGATCGGCTTTTCCCGTTGCCGCTTAAACAGGTGCAGCCTGCGCGGGTGGTTGTTGCCAGCGACGGTACACCATTGTGGCGCTTTGCTGACAGCAAGGGGATCTGGCGCTATCCGGTCACGCCAGAGGAGGTGGCTCCGGCCTATCTGCAGGCGCTGCTGACCTATGAAGATCGCTGGTTCTGGTATCATCCCGGCATCAATCCCCTGGCTCTGCTGCGTGCCGCCTGGCAGGATCTGCGCCATCAGAGCGTGATTTCCGGAGGCAGCACGCTGACCATGCAGGTGGCACGCCTTATCGACCCGCAACCCCGGACGCTGCGCGGCAAGCTGATTCAGGCGTGGCGGGCGCTGCAGCTGGAGTGGCATCTTTCCAAGCGAGACATCCTGACGCTCTACCTTAACCGTGCGCCCTTTGGCGGCACGCTGGAAGGGGTGGGCGCGGCCAGCTGGAGCTGGCTGGGAAAAGCCCCGTCACAGCTGACGCCGGGCGAGGCGGCGCTGCTGGCCGTTTTGCCGCAGGCACCGAGCCGTCTGCGGCCCGATCGCTGGCCGGAGCGGGCAGAAGCCGCACGCAACAAAGTGCTGGATCGGCTGGCGGAATACCGCATCTGGTCCGCTGAACAGGTGGCGGAAATCCGTCAGGAGCCGGTGTGGCTGCCGCCGCGCCAGATGCCACAGATGGCGCCGCTGCTGGCCCGGCGACTGCTGTCGATCAGCCACAGCGATAAGATTGTCTCTACGCTTGACCCCTCACTGCAGCGCGAACTGGAAAGTCTGGCGCTGAATGTTAAAAATCAGCTTCCTCCACGCACTTCGCTGGCGATGCTGGTGGTGGATCACACCACCATGGCGGTTCGCGGCTACGTCGGCTCGGCTGATTTTACCGATGACAGCCGTTTTGGCCATGTGGATATGATCGCCAGCGTGCGTTCGCCAGGCTCGGTGTTAAAACCCTTTATTTACGGCATGGCGCTGGATGAGGGGCTGATTCATGCTGAATCACTGCTGCAGGATGTGCCGCGTCGCTTTGGTGATTACCGGCCAGGCAACTTCGATACCGGATTTCACGGGCCGGTCAGCGCCAGTGACGCGCTGGTGCGGTCGCTGAATCTGCCTGCGGTGCAGCTTCTGGAGGCACTGGGACCGAAAAACGTTGCAGCGCGCCTGCGCAATATCGGTCTGAACTTACGTTTTCCCCCCGGCGCTGAACCTAATCTTTCCCTGATTCTCGGCGGCACCGGAGCGCGCATGGATGAGATCGTGGCAGCCTACAGCGCCTTTGCCCGCCACGGTAACGCCGGCCAGTTGCGCTGGATGCCCGATCAACCCTTACAGCAGCGGCCGCTGCTTTCGCCTGAGTCGGCGTGGATCATCCGGCGTATCCTGGCCGGGGAAGCACAGCCCGCGGGCAATGGCAGCGTACCCGATGTGGTGCCACTGGCCTGGAAAACCGGCACCAGTTATGGCTACCGCGACGCCTGGTCGGTGGGGATCAATCCCCGTTATCTGATTGGCGTCTGGGTCGGAAGACCGGATGCGACGCCGGTTGCCGGGCAGTTTGGTTTTGCCTCTGCCGTGCCCGTCATGAATCAGATCAACAGCCTGCTGATGAGTCGCCTTGGCAGACGTGACGTTCCGGGCGATCCGCGCCCGGCCTCAGTGACGGTGGCGACCATTTGCTGGCCTGGCGGTCAGCCGTTGTCCGCCGGAGACGAAAACTGTCGCCAGCGGCGGCAAAGCTGGGTCGCCGCCGACACGCTGCCGCCTACACTGCTGGCACCCGGCCAGGAGAGCCTCAGCGGATTACGCCTGGGCTACTGGCAGAATGCGCAGGGACTGCGCGTCGCAGCAGACTGCCCCGGCGCCACCCGCCATGAACGGCTGGTCTGGCCGCTGCCGCTGGAGGCCTGGCTGCCGCCTCAGGAGCGGCGGGCGCAACGTCTGCCCCCTGTCGATGCCCGGTGTCCGCCGTTACAGCAGGGCAGCAGCGCGCCGCTGATCGTTACCGGCGTGATTGAGGGGCAAATTGTCAGACCGCTGCCGGGCAGGAGCGCGCTGACAATGCCGGTCGCGGTGCAGGGAGGGCAGGGCACACAGCGCTGGTGGTTCCTGAATGGTGAGCCTCTGATGACGCAGAACGCCGCAGACAGCCTGTCGCTGCAGCTCGATCATCCGGGCGAGTATCAGCTGGTGGTGATGGATGAAGAGGGGCAACTTGTCTCGGTCACCTTCAGCCGGGGCTGACGATTTTTTGCGCTAAATCATAACTATGGCGCGTCTGCTTCGACTCAGATCAAGATTTTTCATCAAATTAGGGATCTCTGATAGGCAATGCCGGACTCAGCCCCTATAATCGGCGCCGTTTCTTAACCGGGGCGGACGCCACCGGTTTCTTCAGAACGTCAAGACAGAGGTCATCATGGCAATCGAACGTACTTTTTCTATCATCAAGCCAAACGCCGTCGCTAAAAATGTGATTGGTGCTATCTACAACCGTTTTGAAAGCGCTGGCTTCAAAATCGTTGGCGCAAAAATGCTGCAGCTGAGTAAAGAGCAGGCTGAAGGTTTTTACGCTGAGCACCAGGGCAAGCCATTCTTCGATGGTCTGGTTGAATTCATGACCTCTGGCCCGGTTGTTGTTTCCGTGCTGGAAGGTGAAAATGCCGTTCAGCGTCACCGTGACCTGATGGGTGCCACTAACCCGGCAAACGCACTGGCTGGCACACTGCGTGCTGACTACGCTGACAGCTTCACCGAAAACGCCACGCACGGTTCAGATTCTGCTGAATCCGCTGCCCGCGAAATCGCTTATTTCTTTGGCGAAAACGAGATCTGCCCACGTACCCGTTAATCGCCTGGCGATAAACGTTACGTAGGCTTTACAAAAATCTGCGTAGGGGAGGTCACTCCCGCCTGTTATCAGGCTGCAGATGTTGTACAATATTGCGCCTTCATTGACTCAGCTTAATGAAGGCGCAATTTTTTTCACCTATCACTGAACAGCGCCATAACGTGTAACAACGAGGCCAGAGAATATTATGTCCGAACAGATTGTGACGTCCGCGTCAGCATCCCCTATTGTCGTCTCCCCCAAAAGCCAGAAAATAAACCTGCTGGATCTCAACCGTCAGCAGATGCGCGAATTCTTCCTGTCGCTGGGCGAAAAGCCTTTCCGCGCCGATCAGGTCATGAAGTGGATTTATCACTACTGCTGCGATGACTTCGAGCAGATGACCGACATCAACAAAAAGCTGCGTAACCGGCTGATGGAGCTGACGGAGATCCGTGCGCCAGAAGTGGCAGAAGAGATGCGCTCTACCGACGGCACTATCAAATGGGCCATTCGCGTGGGCGACCAGCTGGTGGAAACGGTCTATATCCCGGAAGGGGACCGCGCCACGCTCTGTGTCTCTTCACAGGTGGGTTGTGCGCTGGAGTGTAAATTCTGTTCGACCGCACAGCAGGGCTTTAACCGTAACCTGCGGGTGTCAGAAATTATTGGTCAGGTGTGGCGCGCGGCGAAAATTGTCGGCGCAGCGAAAATCACCGGCCAGCGTCCTATCACCAACGTGGTGATGATGGGCATGGGCGAGCCGCTGCTCAACCTCAATAACGTGGTCCCGGCGATGGAGATCATGCTGGATGACTTCGGTTTTGGTCTGTCGAAGCGTCGCGTGACCCTCTCTACCTCGGGTGTGGTACCTGCGCTGGATAAACTGGGCGATATGATCGACGTCGCGCTGGCGATTTCCCTGCACGCGCCTAACGATAAGCTGCGTGATGATATTGTCCCGATCAACAAAAAGTACAATATCGAAACCTTCCTGGCGGCGGTGAAACGCTACATTGGCAAATCTAACGCCAATCAGGGACGCGTGACCATCGAGTACGTGTTGCTGGATCACGTCAATGACAGCACAGATGATGCGCATGAACTCGCCGCATTACTGAAAGAAACACCGTGTAAAATCAACCTGATCCCCTGGAACCCCTTCCCGGGCGCGCCTTATGGCCGTAGCTCCAACAGCCGCATCGATCGTTTCTCCAAAGTCCTGATGGACTATGGTTTTACGACCATCGTGCGTAAAACCCGTGGCGATGATATCGATGCCGCCTGTGGTCAGTTAGCCGGTGAGGTGATCGACCGTACCAAGCGTACGATGCGTAAAAAAATGGCGGGTGAAGCCATCTCTGTGAAGGCTCTCTAGAAGAGTGACTCAGAGCGTTTCCTGAAGTGATGACGCGTGGCAGGCTGCAGCCTGTCAACGTCAACCGGATGGAAACGATTATGCGTAACGGATTACCTGCAGTTTTACTGGCGCTGTTTGTTGTAAGCGGGTGTGTCAGCCAGCATCACGAACCCGGAGCAGAAGAGGTGCGTCTGCAGTTAGGGATGCACTATCTGGCGGGTGGCGACTATGCCGCAGCTGAGCGAAACTTTCTGCGGGCACAGGCCGCCGCGCCAGAGGATTACCGGGTCTCGCTTGCGCTGGCTCGACTGGCGCAGAAGCAGGGTAATCAGACAGCGGCGCAGGCACGGTTTATACTGGCACAGCAGCAGGCCCCGGATAATGGTTTTGTTGCTAACAATTACGGTGCGTTTCTCTGCGCTTTAAGGCAGTATGGCGAAGCGCATCAACAGTTTAGTCGGGCAAGCGCAGCACCGCAGTTTGATGCACGCAATGACGCGCTTGAACTGGCAGGGTTTTGTTATCTGCAGGCTGGCGATATTGCCGCTGCCCGCAGGACACTACGCCAGGCCATTGAGTCTGACAGACGCAAAGCTGATTCGCTGCTGTCGGAAGCTGAAAAGCAGATGGCAGATAACCATCTGGCGAAGGTGCAGGTTTTGCTTGATATTTACCAGCAACAGCTGCCCGCAACGGCACGAAGTCTGGCGTTACACTTACGTTTCGCCGCGCTACAGGGAGATGCCGCTGACGTTTCACGTTATGGCGACCAGTTAGCGCGACGTTTTCCGCAATCGATACAGTACCAGCGTTATTTAGCTAATGAATACTGAAGCCACTCAAGAAAACTCTGCATTACATTCAACAGGTGAACGCCTGCGTCTGGCCCGTGAGCAGATGGGGCTGACGCAGCAGAACGTCGCTGAACGCCTGTGCCTGAAACTTTCTACCGTGCGTGATATCGAGGAAGACAAATCGCCTGCCGATCTGGCCTCCACGTTCCTGCGCGGATACATTCGCTCCTACGCGCGTCTGGTGCACATTCCTGAAGAGGAACTGCTGCCGATGATGGCGAAACAGACACCGATTCGGGCTTCAAAGATCGAGCCGATGCAAAGTTTCTCGCTGGGCAAACGCCGCAAGAAACGCGACGGCTGGTTGATGATTTTCACCTGGCTGGTGGTGTTTGTGGTGGTGGGTCTGACCGGTGCCTGGTGGTGGCAGAATCATAAAGAGTCGCAGGATGATTTGGTGCCGATGACCGATCAGAACAGCAGCAGCGGTGATAGCGGTCAGTCGATTCCGCTGGGTGAATCCAGCGGTGACAGCGCGGCACCTGCCGCGCCTGACGAAAGCAATACCACCAGTGACAACAGCGCAGCCAGTGCGCCAGCGAGTGCGGCTCCGGCCGCCACTGGCAGCAATAGCGCGACCACCGCACAGCCGGATACCACCAGCAATGCCGTGGTTTCACCGAGCCAGGCGCCCGTGGACAACTCAGCGGCTGCACCTGCGGCCACAAACACGAATACCAATACCAGCACGGCACCTCAGATGCCAGTAGGTGCAGCGGCGGTCAGTGAACCGGCTGCTGACCCTAATGCGGTGGTGATGACCTTTAACGCCGACTGCTGGCTGGAAGTGAGCGATGCCACCGGCAAAAAACTGTTCAGCGGCATTCAGCGCAGTGGTGGTAAACTCAGCCTCGCAGGAACGCCTCCGTATCGTCTGAAAATTGGCGCGCCTTCCGCTGTTCAGGTGCAATATCAGAATCAGCCCGTTGATTTAAGTCGTTTTATCCGTAATAACCAGGTTGCTCGCCTGACGTTGGGTGCGCAATAACAGCGTATCGCGTACCGGGCAATTGTGGAGAAGAAATATGCATAACGAAGCACCCATTATCCGTCGTAAATCCAAACGCATTTACGTCGGCAAGGTGCCGGTCGGTGACGGCGCACCCATCGCTGTCCAGTCGATGACCAACACCCGCACCACTGACGTGGAGGCGACGGTAAATCAGATCAAAGCCCTTGAGCGAGTCGGTGTCGATATCGTTCGTATCTCGGTGCCTACCATGGATGCCGCAGAAGCATTCAGACTGATCAAACAGCAGGTAAACGTCCCGCTGGTTGCAGATATTCATTTTGACTACCGCATCGCCCTGAAAGTCGCCGAGTATGGCGTCGACTGCCTGCGCATCAATCCCGGTAATATCGGGAACAATGAGCGCATCCGTATGGTGGTCGACTGCGCGCGCGACAACAATATTCCGATTCGAATTGGCGTGAACGCCGGTTCGCTGGAAAAAGATCTGCAGGAAAAGTATGGCGAGCCGACGCCGCAGGCGTTGCTGGAATCTGCCATGCGCCATGTCGATCATCTCGACCGTCTTAACTTCGATCAATTCAAAGTCAGCGTTAAAGCCTCTGACGTTTTCCTCGCGGTTGAATCTTATCGTCTGCTGGCGAAACAGATTGAACAGCCACTGCATCTCGGTATCACCGAAGCGGGTGGCGCGCGGGCTGGCGCAGTGAAATCGGCGATTGGACTGGGTCTGCTGCTGTCAGAAGGGATCGGCGATACGCTGCGTATCTCGCTGGCCGCCGATCCGGTAGAAGAAGTCAAAGTCGGTTTCGATATCCTCAAGTCACTGCGCATCCGTTCTCGTGGCATCAACTTCATCGCCTGTCCGACCTGCTCACGTCAGGAGTTCGACGTTATCGGCACGGTCAACGCGCTGGAGCAGCGTCTGGAAGACCTCATCACTCCGATGGATGTCTCCATTATCGGCTGCGTGGTCAACGGACCCGGCGAGGCGACCCTCTCTACGCTGGGCGTGACCGGCGGCAGCAAGAAGAGTGGTTTCTACGAAGATGGTGTGCGTCAGCGCGATCGTCTCGACAACAATGACATGATCGATCAGCTGGAAGCGCGCATTCGTGCTAAAGCGTCGATGCTGGATGCCAGTCGCCGTATTGATGTGCAGCATCTGGAAAAATAATGGCGTACGCGGTTTGCGTGCGTGACTTTTTTGACTGAACCTGTGCGGTTTCATCCTCATAAGGTATGATGCCGGACAGGTTTTTTTGCATTAAGAGATTCTAACGTGGCGAAGAATATTCAGGCGATTCGCGGGATGAACGACTACCTGCCTGCGGATACCGCCCTCTGGCAACGGATTGAAGGCGTTCTCAAGCAGACGCTGGCGAGCTACGGTTACAGCGAAATTCGCTTACCGCTGGTGGAGCAAACCCCACTGTTTAAACGCGCCATCGGTGAAGTCACCGACGTGGTTGAAAAAGAGATGTATACCTTCGAAGACCGCAACGGTGAAAGCCTGACGCTGCGTCCGGAAGGCACTGCAGGTTGCGTGCGAGCCGGTATTGAACACGGTTTACTCTACAACCAGGAGCAGCGCCTGTGGTATATGGGCCCGATGTTCCGCTATGAGCGTCCGCAGAAAGGCCGCTATCGTCAGTTCTACCAGATTGGCGTGGAAGTGTTTGGTCTGCAGGGACCGGACATCGATGCTGAACTGATCATGCTGAACGCCCGCTGGTGGAAAGCCCTGGGTATCTCTGAGCACGTTCGTCTGGAACTCAACTCTATCGGTTCGCTGGAAGCACGCGCGCATTACCGCGACGCGCTGGTCGCCTTCCTTGAACAGCATAAAGAGGTGCTGGATGAGGATTGTAAACGCCGCATGTACACCAATCCGATGCGCGTTCTCGACACTAAAAATCCCGATATTCAGCAGCTACTGAATGATGCGCCACAGCTTGGCGACTATCTTGATGACGAATCACGCGAACATTTCAGCGGCCTGTGTGCCCTGCTGGATGACGCCGGGATCAGCTACACCGTCAATCAGCGTCTGGTACGCGGTCTTGATTATTACAATCGCACCGTGATTGAGTGGGTCACCGATAGCCTGGGTTCACAGGGCACGGTATGTGGTGGCGGTCGCTATGATGGCCTGGTTGAGCAGCTCGGTGGGCGCGCAACACCTGCCGTTGGCTTTGCCATGGGCATGGAGCGTCTGGTGCTGCTGGTTCAGGCGGTTAATCCTGAATTTGAACCGACGAGCAATGTGGATGTCTATGTTATCGCTTCAGGTCAGGGCGTGCAGTCTGCAGCAATGCAGCTGGCTGAGAAATTGCGTGATGAAGCGCCAGAACTGAGGCTGATGACCAACTTTGGCGGCGGCAACTTCAAGAAACAGTTTGCCCGTGCTGACAAGTGGGGCGCTCGCGTCGCACTGGTGTTAGGCGAGGACGAGGTCAAAGCCGGTCAGGTCGTGATTAAAGATCTGCGCCGTGGCGAGCAGCAAACGCTGGATCAGGCAGAGGCTGCTGCTGTCTTGCGCTCGCTGTTACAGTAAGCGTGACACAGCACCAACCATAGAAAGGAGAGGGATTGCGTGGAAGTGTATAGCAATGAGAACGAGCAGACCGACGCGCTGCGCAACTTTTTTGCCAACAATGGCAAAGCGTTAGCTATTGGCGTGGTGATCGGCATTGCTGCGCTGGGCGGCTGGCGTTACTGGAGCAGTCATCAGGACGATACGGCGAAGACAGTATCAGCGCAGTATCAGCAGCTCACCAGCGCCATGCAGGCGGGCAAACCGGAGACGCTGGAAGCGGTAAACCGTTTTGCCAGTGAAAACAGCAACACCTACGGTGCGCTGGCTGCGATGGATCTGGCGAAGCAGTATGTTGACGCCGGTCAGCTTGATAAAGCCGCGACGCTGCTGCAAAACGGACTGAAAGATACCAAAGATGCCAATCTGCAGGCGGTGATTAACCTGCGCCTGGCACGCATTCAACTGCAACAGAATCAAGCGGATGCGGCGCTTAAAACCCTTGACGGTGTGAAGGGTGATGGCTGGACAGCCATTGTGGCCGATATTCGCGGCGAAGCGCTGCTGACCAAAGGCGACAAGCAGGGCGCGCGCGATGCCTGGAGTAAAGGGGTTGAATCTGACGCCTCTCCGGCATTGAAGCAAATGATGCAGATGAAGATGAATAACTTAAGCTAAGCCAGTCAAGAGAGAGCGCATGGAATTACGTAAATACCTGCTGCCGGGACTGATTTCAGTCACTTTGCTCAGCGGTTGTTCGCTGTTTAGCGGCGAAGAAGATGTAGTAAAAATGGCCCCGTTGCCGAAGGTGGAAAATCAGTTCACGCCACAGAAAGTGTGGAGCACCTCGGTAGGCGATGGTGTCGGTGATTTCTACTCAAATCTGCATCCTGCCTGGCAGGATAATACGGTTTATGCTGCCGACCGCTTTGGTATCGTCAAAGCGCTCGATGCCGCAGACGGTAAAGAAAAATGGAAAGTCGATCTCTCTGAGAAAACCGGCTTCTTCTCGAAAAATCGCTCAGCCATGTTATCAGGTGGCCTGACGGCTGATGGCGATCGGGTCTATGTTGGCAGCGAGCGCGGCCAGGTTTATGCCCTCAACAGCAGTGATGGTAGCCTGGCGTGGCAGACGAAAGTCGCCGGTGAAGCACTGTCACGTCCGGTAGTCAGCGATGGTCTGGTGCTGGTTCATACCAGCAACGGCATGTTGCAGGGCCTGGATCAGAGCAGCGGTGCCGTGAAGTGGAGCGTCAACCTGGATATGCCAGCGTTGTCTCTGCGCGGTGAATCTGCTCCGGCTGTCGCTTTTGGTGGCGCGATTGTCGGTGGCGACAATGGTCGTGTCAGTGCCGTGGTGCTGAACCAGGGACAACTGGTCTGGCAGCAGCGTATTTCCCAGGTCAGCGGTGCCACTGAGATCGATCGTCTTAACGATGTCGATACCACTCCGGTTATCGTCAATGGCGTGGTTTACGCGCTGGCGTATAACGGCAATCTGACAGCACTGGATCTGCGTTCCGGCCAGATTTTGTGGAAACGCGAAATTGGCGGTGTGAAAGATCTGATTGTGGATGCCGGCCGCATCTATCTGGTCGATCAGGACGATCGTGTGATTGCGCTCAACGCTGACGGCGGTGTCGCCATCTGGCGTCAAAGCGATCTGCTGCATCGCAACCTGACTTCGCCGGTGCTCTACAACGGCTATCTGGTTGTCGGCGACAGTGAAGGTTATCTGCACTGGCTGAACACCACGGATGGTCGTTTCGTTGCGCAGCAGAAACTGGATAGCTCAGGCTTCCAGACCGAGCCGGTGGTCGCCAGCGATAAGCTGCTGATCCAGTCGAAAGATGGTGAGGTTTATGCGATTACCCGTTAACGGGTACACGTCTGGCAGGTGAAATCCTCCGTTCCGACGGCTCCTGATTTAATCAGGGGCCGTTTCGTTTTTAGTCAGGCATGGTATTCTTTGCGCCTTAAGCCTGAACTTGACGGCCAGAGCCGTTATAATCACGCCATTCGGGCGATTAATTATTTATTGAGGCATTTTGTTATGGTACCTGTGGTCGCGCTGGTTGGGCGTCCCAATGTGGGAAAATCTACGCTATTTAACCGCTTAACCCGCACACGTGATGCGCTGGTAGCGGATTTTCCTGGACTGACTCGCGATCGCAAATATGGTCGCGCCGAAGTGGAAGGGCGCGAATTTATTGTTATTGATACCGGTGGTATCGACGGCACCGAAGAGGGTGTTGAAACGCGGATGGCCGAGCAGTCACTGCTGGCGATTGAAGAAGCGGATGTCGTGCTGTTTATGGTCGATGCGCGTGCGGGCATGATGGCCGCCGATCAGCAAATCGCTAAGCATCTCCGTTCCCGCCAGAAAGCGACTTTCCTGGTGGCCAACAAAACTGACGGGATGGATCCTGATCAGGCGGTTGTGGACTTCTATTCACTGGGCCTGGGCGAGATCCACGCCATTGCGGCATCGCATGGTCGTGGTGTGAGCAGCCTGATAGAAGAGGCACTGCTGCCATGGATGGACAAAGTTGAGACGGTCGAGCTCACGGAAGAAGAAGAGAACCAGGCGTACTGGGCTGCGCTTGAAGCTGACGAGATTGCTGAGCAGGAAGCCGCCGAGGAAGAAGAAAACTTCGACCCGACGGGCCTGCCGATCAAACTGGCGATTGTTGGCCGTCCTAACGTAGGTAAGTCAACGCTTACCAACCGTATTCTCGGTGAAGACCGCGTAGTGGTCTACGATATGCCGGGTACCACCCGCGACAGCATCTATATTCCGATGGAGCGTGATGGACGTGAATACGTTCTGATCGACACGGCGGGCGTGCGTAAGCGTGCCAAAATCTCTGACACTGTAGAGAAATTCTCGGTGATCAAGACGCTGCAGGCGATTGAAGATGCCAACGTGGTGATGCTGGTGATTGATGCCCATGCCGGTATTTCCGATCAGGATCTGTCGCTGCTTGGCTTCATTCTCAACAGTGGTCGTTCGCTGGTGATTGTGGTCAACAAATGGGATGGCCTGTCGCAGGAAGTGCGTGATGAAGTGAAAGAGACACTGGACTACCGTCTGGGCTTTATCGACTTCGCCCGCATCCACTTTATCTCTGCGCTGCACGGCAGCGGCGTCGGCAATCTGTTTGAGTCGATCACTGAAGCCTATGACTGTTCGACGAAGCGTGTAAACACCTCGCTGCTGACCCGTATCATGAACATGGCGGCAGACGATCACCAGCCACCGCTGGTACGCAGTCGTCGCGTTAAGCTCAAATACGCGCACGCGGGGGGCTATAACCCGCCTATCGTGGTAATCCACGGTAATCAGGTTAAGGATCTGCCCGATTCTTACAAACGCTACCTGATGAACTATTTCCGTAAATCACTCAACGTGATGGGAACGCCAATTCGTATTCAGTTCAAAGAGGGTGATAACCCTTATGAAGGCAAACGTAACCTGCTGACACCAACGCAGCAGCGTAAACGTAAGCGTCTGCTGGCGCATATGAAAAAGAACAAGCGTTAAGAATAGAGGGCCATCTGGCCCTCTTTTTTTTGCCCTGAATAAACCGGAGCAGGGAGAAAATAGTGACTATTATTTGCGAAAAATGTCAGCAACCGCTATCGCTCAGCGACGGTGAATTTATCTGTAATACCTGCGGTACGCATTACCCCGCACAACCCTGCTGTCCGGCGTGTCATCAGCCGCTTGAGGTGCTCAAAGCCTGCGGCGCGGTGGACTATTTTTGCCGGAACGGACATGGCCTTATCTCCCGCAAGCGCGTCCTTTTCCAGCCGCCAGGTCACTGACGCCGCTTTCAGCTACGCTTAAAACGTCTGAGAATTCAGAGCGACGACTGGCTCATTTTGTAGCAAAAATGCTATTGCGCCGTAACAAATGAGTTGTAGATGTTCACTCTGTAATGTACCAGGTGGTACAATCCTGCCGCGTCGTGGGAGGGGCAAGCCACATCCGTGTTCTTCCGGCCCCTCGATCTCACGGACGCGGGTCTGTTTATATTCGATTTGAAACCGAGCGGTGCCTGGCGCGGACTGCCTTATCGCGCCGGCGTCCGGAAGGCCATCTGTCCGGGCGCTCTGTTTATTCAGGAGAGTAAGTATTATGGCTGAAACATCCTCCCGCTCCGGAAAGGGGCTGGGAATAGCATCCGTGCTGCTCGGACTGGTGCTGCTTGCCACCGGTCTGTTTTTTGCAATTGGCGGCGGCAAACTGGTTGCACTTGGTGGCAGCGGGTACTTTTTAATTGCGGGTATCGTCACTGTACTCTCCGCAATTCAGTTCTTCCGTCGCAAATCCTCGGCAGTGATTCTGTTCCTGCTGGTCTTTGTCGGCACCCTGATCTGGTCGCTGTTCGACGCGGGCCTGGAGTTCTGGCCGCTGGTATCACGCCTGATGGTGCCTGCCGGACTGATGCTGCTTGCCTTCCTGATCTGGCCTTCACTGCGTAAGCATGAAGGTAAGCACTCACTGGCAAAACCCTCTTATGCGTTCTCTGCGCTGCTGGCGGCAGGCATGGTTGTTACGCTGGTGCAGATGTTCCAGCCACATCCTACCGTTGCAGGCACGGGCGAAGAGCTGCCGCTGATCCCGGTAGATAAAGCGAAACAGCAGAAAGACTGGGATAACTACGGTAATACTCCGCAGGGCAGCCGCTTTGTGGCGCTGGATCAAATCACCCGCGACAACGTGAAAGATCTGCAGGTGGCCTGGACCTTCCGCACCGGCGATACCCCTGTCAGCCCGACCGGCAACGGCGCAGAAGATCAGCAGACACCGTTGCAGATTGGCAATACCCTTTATCTCTGCACACCGCACAACAACGTCATCGCCGTTGAAGCCAACAGCGGTAAGCAGATCTGGAAACGTGAAATCAATGCCAAAGCGGAAGTCTGGCCGCGCTGTCGTGGTCTGGCTTACTTTGACGCCACGAAACCGCTGCAGCAGCCAGATAAGCCGGGGTCTTCACCTGTGACTGCCGCAGTGTTGCCAGCCGGTGACAGCTGTCAGCGTCGTATTCTGATGAACACCATCGACGCGCGTCTGATTGCGATCAATGCTGACAACGGTGAGTTCTGTGAAAACTTTGGCGATCACGGCATCGTTGATCTCAAAGCGGGTATGGGCAAGGCACCGGATCCGCAATATCAGCTGACCTCAGCGCCAACCCTGGCTGGCACCACTGTGGTGGTCGGCGGTCGCGTAGCGGATAACGTACAGACGGATATGCCGGGTGGCGTGTTGCGTGGCTTTGACGTTATCACCGGCCAGATGCGCTGGGCGTTTGACCCAGGCAATGTTGACCCGAATGCGATATTGATGCCGGGTAAAGATTATACCCGCAGTACGCCGAACTCATGGGCGCCAATGTCTTACGACCCGGCAATGAACACCGTGTTCATTCCAATGGGCAGTTCGTCGGTTGACCTCTGGGGTGCGAACCGTACTGAGCTGGATCACAAATATGGCGCATCGGTTCTGGCGCTGGATGCCACGACCGGTAAAGAGAAGTGGGTTTATCAGACCGTGCATAACGATCTGTGGGACTTTGACCTGCCGATGCAGCCAAGCCTGATCGACTTCCCGCAAAAAGATGGCACTACCACACCAGCGGTAGTGATTGGCGGCAAAACCGGCATGATCTTCGTACTTGACCGTATGACCGGCAAGCCGCTGACCAAAGTCGAAGAACTGCCGATGCCGCAGGGTCATATCCCGAACGAGCAGTACACCAAAACGCAGCCACACTCGACCGGGATGCCGCAGATTGGCAACCAGACGCTGAAAGAGTCTGACATGTGGGGTGCCACGCCGTTTGATCAGCTGGCCTGCCGCATTGGCTTCAAATCCATGCGCTATGATGGCCTGTTCACCGTGCCGGACACCGACAAGTCTCTGAGCTTCCCGGGTTCGCTGGGCGGTATGAACTGGGGCAGCATGTCGGTCGATCCGAACAACCACCTGTTGTTCGTCAATGATATGCGTCTGGGTTTGTGGGTTCAGATGATCCCGGCTGATACCAGCAATATTGCGCGTGGCAGCAACGGCGGCGAAGCGATCAACACCGGTATGGGTGCCGTTCCGCTAAAAGGCACGCCATATGCTGTGAATAAAAATCGCTTTATGTCACCGCTGGGTATCCCATGTCAGAAACCGCCATTTGGTACGCTGTCGGCGATTGACATGAAAACGCAGAAAATCGTCTGGCAGGTGCCGGTCGGCACGGTGCAGGATACCGGACCATTCGGTATCAAGATGCGCGTGAAAATGCCGGTTGGCATGCCAACGCTGGGCGGTACGCTGGCCACGCAGGGCGGCCTGGTGTTCATCGCGGGTACGCAGGATTACTATCTGCGCGCCTTTGATTCTTCAACCGGGAAAGAGGTGTGGAAAGCACGTCTGCCGGTGGGCAGTCAGGGTGGCCCGATGAGCTACGTCTCACCGAAAGATGGTAAGCAGTACATCCTGATCTCGGCAGGTGGCGCACGTCAGTCACCGGACCGTGGTGATTATGTGATTGCTTACGCGCTGCCAGACAGCAAGTAACAACACTTAATGAAAAGGGCCGACATTGTTGGCCCTTTTTTACGGAAAAGTCTTGCCTGGTTCGCTGTAAGACCGAGCATGCTCAGGGAACACGGTCAGATCGGAAAGTCGCAAAATCGTCATCCATGACTGCTCGGCCCGCGCCGTCCATGGCGCGGGACGCTTTCCTCCTCTGAACGTATTACCTTCGCTTTAAGCTCATTTGTCGCTAACAGATGCACATCGGATTATCAGCAGTCTGAGGGCCGACATAGTCGGCCCTTTTTTTGCTTATTTGCCGTCGCGCCACAGCGCCTGCAACTCAGGTGGCGCCACCTGTTCCGGAATCAACAGCACTATCGTCCCGACCTCGCGGTGGGTTGCATACTGAATCTGGATGCGAAAATAGCGTTGATCGCCACTGCCCACCTGCGCGGCTTTCTCCTCCGGTTCGCCCAGCGGCATCGCCTGCTGCAGCGCATGGCAGACGCGCTCTCTTTCTGGCGGCGGCAGATCGCCCAGCATAAAGCGTCGTTCGGCGCGTAGCCCCGGAATAAAGGCCATGCCGCCTTCACGCGCGACGATGATGGTGGCGTCATCAGTGAGTTCGGGCAGGTCACTCATAGCACGCCAACCTCCTTCCACGCCTGTTCAATGGCACTGCCGACCGATTCGTTGAACCGTTTTTTACCATGCTGAACGGTGAAGCGGGCAAAGGTCTTGAAGTCAGCATCCTGTGGCAGTTCGTCGTCACACACCGTGTCGTACCAGGCATATCCCGCCTGTTCCCACGCATAACCACCCAGCGCTGTTGCTGCCAGATAAAAAGCCCGGTTAGGGATGCCGGAGTTGATATGAACCCCGCCATTATCTTCACGTGTCTTCACGTAATGATCCATGTGTGCCGGTTGCGGATCTTTGCCCAGCATCGGGTCATCATAGGCAGAGCCAGGTTCAGACATCGATCGCAGACCACGCCCATTGATGCCGCTTGCCAGCAGGCCTTCGCCGATAATCCAGTCCGCCTCATCGGCACGCTGTTTTTTACTGAACTGTTTCACCAGCGAGCCAAACACATCTGACAGTGACTCGTTCAGTGCACCAGCCTGCTCGAAGTAGATCAAGCCGGCTTCATTTTCCGTCACGCCATGCGCCAGTTCGTGCGCCACAACGTCAATCGCAATGGTGAAGCGATTAAAGATTTCGCCGTCACCATCACCAAATACCATTTGCTGACCGTTCCAGAAGGCGTTCTGGTATTTGTCACCGTAGTGCACGGTACCGAGCAATTTCAGCCCCTGATTATCCAGCGAATTACGCTGATAAGCCTGCCAGAAGAAGTCATAGGTTACGCCAAGATAGTCCCATGCTTCCTCAGCCGCCACGTCGTCATTGCCGGGCTGGCCCTCCTGACGAATCAACTTACCTGGCAGGGTCTGCTGAGTTTGCGCATCATAAATTTCACGATCCACGTGGCCGCCTGCCGCGGATTTTGCCACCGGCTGCTTTTGCCAGTGTTCCGCCATCAGGTGCTGGACGTGTGTCAGGGTGCGACGCGCCTGCTCCTGCTGGTGGCCGGAACCGTGCGCGATGATTTTGCGAAGGATATAGGGAGGAATAACGCAATAAGCCATCTGAAACTCCTTGGCGACAGGGAATGTGCCAGAAAGTATAGACCCGTCAGGCTGGTTAGACCTCATTAGTGAGGCCAGCGTTAAGTGTTAAAGTGTGAGCTGACGGGCAGAGTCAGGAGGCAGTTTTGCAGCGGCGCTTTTCTGAGGCAACAACGTTGGCAAGCCATCTGAAACGCCCTGGCGACAGGGAATATGCCAGAAAGTATAGACCCGTCAGGCGGGTTAGACCTCATTAGTAAGGCCAGCGTTAAGTGTAAAAGTGTGAGCTGACGGGCAGAGTCAGGAGGCAGTTTTGCGGCGGCGCTTTTCTGAGGCAACAACGTTGGCAAGCCATCTGAAACGCCCTGGCGACAGGGAATGTGCCAGAAAGTATAGACCCTTCAGGCTGGTTAAACCTCATTAGTCAGGCCAGCGTTAAGTGTAAAAGTGTGAGCTGACGGGCAGAGTCAGGAGGCGGTTTTGCGGCGGCGCTTTTTCTCAGGCAGTAACTGCGTCACCTGGCTTTCAACCCAGCCATCATCAAGACGGGTACGGAGCAGGTCGCCGCTCTGGAGCTGTGCGGTTTTCTTCACCACCTGTCCGGCAGTGTCGGTGGTCACGCTAAAACCGCGCGCCAGCGTCGCCAGCGGGCTGACGCCTTCCAGCTGCGCCACCAACTGACCAAAGTGCTGTTTGCTGGTGCTCAGCTGTTTTGTCATGCTCTGCTGCAGGCGGTAGTGCCAGCTTTGCAGCTGTTTTTGCGCATCGAACAGCCGCTGCTGAGGCTGCTGGGCATTGAGTCGATGCGACAGGCGATCCTGCTGACGCGTGGCCTGACGCAGGCGGGTTTCCATCGCTTCTCCCAGTCGCTGCTGCAGGCGGAACAGGGCGGTCTGCTGACGGGCCAGACGCAGCTGCGGATGCTGCTGTTGCAGACGATGCTCAAGGCGGGAGTAAAGCCGCTGCTGACGTGCCAGGTAGTAATCCATCGCCATCTCCAGCCGCTGTTGCTGTGACTGCAACTGACGCAGCAACTCCAGCTGGTTACGGCTGACAATTTCAGCCGCGGCGGAAGGGGTGGGCGCGCGTAAATCGGCAACGAAGTCGGCAATGGTGACATCGGTTTCATGACCCACCGCGCTGACGATGGGAATGCGGCTGGCAAAAATGGCGCGCGCCACGCGTTCATCGTTAAAGCCCCACAAATCTTCCAGCGAACCGCCGCCGCGTCCGACAATTAATACGTCGCACTCGTTGCGCAGGTTGGCGATTTCAATTGCGCGGACGATAGCCGCTGGCGCATCGACGCCCTGAACCACGGTCGGGTAGATGACCACGGGCAGGGAGGGATCACGGCGATGCAGCACGCGTAACACATCGTGCAGCGCCGCGCCGGTGGAAGAGGTGATCACCCCGACCTGACGCGCCGGTTCCGGCAGCGGTTGCTTATGCTGCGGATCAAACAGTCCTTCGGTGGCCAGTTTTGCTTTCAGCAGTTCAAACTGCTGCTGCAGCAAGCCTTCACCCGCCGGATGCATACTTTCGGCAATCAGCTGATAGTCACCGCGTGGCTCATAGAGAGTGATGTTGGCGCGCACCAGCACCTGCTGACCATGCTGCGGACGGAAGGTGACGCGTCGGTTACTGTTGCGGAACATAGCACAGCGAACCTGAGCGCCATCATCTTTCAGCGTGAAGTACCAGTGACCGGATGCCGGTTGCGTGAAGTTGGAGATCTCGGCGCTGATCCAGACCAGGCCCATCTCTTTCTCCAGCAGCTGACGCACTGTCGTATTGAGACGGCTGACGGTAAAAATATTGGCGATGGGTGGCAGCGACATGTGACGAAGATCAAATTCCAAATCAGCAGGTTAATTCATCGATACTACAGTGCTGTCAGTGCGGATCAAGAGTTTTTCGTAAATAATGCTGGAGGCAATCGATTACGGCCTGTATAATGCCGCGGCAATATTTTATCTATTCTCAATCACCCGAGGTGGAGTATTGCCATGTTAAGAATCGCTAAAGAAGCACTCACTTTTGACGACGTTCTGCTCGTCCCTGCACACTCCACCGTCCTGCCGAATACGGCCGATCTCAGTACCCAGCTGACCAAAAATATCCGTTTAAATATTCCTATGCTCTCCGCTGCCATGGACACCGTGACCGAGTCGGGTCTGGCGATTGCGCTGGCACAGGAAGGCGGCCTTGGCTTCATCCATAAAAATATGTCAATTGAACGCCAGGCGGACGAAGTGCGCAAGGTGAAGAAACATGAAAGCGGCGTGGTGACTGAACCACAGACCGTCCTGCCCACCACCCCACTGGCTGACGTTAAAGCGCTGACCGAGCGCAACGGCTTTGCGGGTTATCCGGTGGTTAACCGCGACAACGAACTGGTGGGTATCATCACCGGTCGTGACGTGCGCTTTGTCACTGACCTTTCACAGCCTGTCTCTGCAGTCATGACCCCGAAAGATCGTCTGGTGACGGTGAAAGAGGGCGAAGCGCGCGATGTGGTGCTGCACAGGATGCATGAAAAGCGCGTTGAGAAAGCGCTGGTGGTGGATGACAGCTTCCATCTGCTGGGCATGATCACCGTTAAAGATTTCCAGAAAGCTGAACGTAAACCTAACGCCTGTAAAGATGAGCAGGGTCGTCTGCGTGTCGGTGCGGCAGTTGGCGCAGGTGCAGGTAACGAAGAGCGTATCGATGCGCTGGTTGCAGCGGGCGTTGACGTGCTGCTGATTGACTCTTCACACGGCCATTCTGAAGGCGTGCTGTCACGTATCCGTGAAACCCGTGCCAAATACCCGGACCTTGAAATCGTCGGCGGCAACGTAGCCACCGGTGCCGGCGCACTGGCGCTGGTTGCGGCAGGTGTCAGCGCCGTTAAAGTGGGTATCGGCCCGGGCTCTATCTGTACTACCCGTATCGTGACCGGCGTGGGCGTTCCGCAGATCACTGCCGTCTCTGACGCAGTCACCGCGCTGGAAGGCACCGGTATTCCGGTGATTGCCGATGGCGGTATCCGTTTCTCCGGTGACATCGCGAAAGCGATCGCCGCCGGTGCGTCCTGTGTCATGGTCGGTTCGATGCTGGCGGGGACCGAAGAGTCACCGGGCGAGATCGAACTTTATCAGGGCCGTTCGTTCAAATCCTATCGCGGTATGGGTTCACTGGGCGCGATGTCTAAAGGCTCTTCTGACCGCTACTTCCAGACCGATAACGCCGCTGACAAACTGGTGCCGGAAGGTATCGAAGGTCGCGTGGCCTATAAAGGCCGTCTGAAAGAGATCGTGCATCAGCAGATGGGCGGCCTGCGCTCATGCATGGGCCTGACCGGTTGCCCGACCATTGATGACCTGCGCACCAAGGCGGAGTTTGTCCGCATCAGCGGCGCCGGCATCAATGAGAGCCACGTGCATGATGTGACCATCACCAAAGAGTCACCGAACTATCGCATGGGTTCATAATCCCGATTTCCCGCCCGGCTTCAGCCGGGCGCTTTTATTGATTAAGTCACCGTTCTGGAAAACCCTCAATGACGACGGAAAATATCCATAAGCATCGCATTCTGATTCTCGATTTCGGCTCACAATATACTCAGCTGGTTGCACGTCGCGTGCGCGAGCTGGGCGTTTACTGTGAACTCTGGGCATGGGATGTCACCGAAGAGCAGATTCGCCAGTTCAATCCAAGCGGCATCATTCTTTCCGGTGGCCCGGAGAGCACCACCGAACTGAACAGCCCGCGTGCGCCTGAATATGTCTTCAGCGCTGGCGTGCCGGTGCTGGGTGTCTGCTACGGTATGCAGACGATGGCGATGCAGCTGGGCGGCACCGTTGCTGGCTCAACCGAGCGTGAGTTTGGTTATGCGCAGGTTGAAGTGACGACGCCAAGCGCCCTGGTTCGCGATATTGAAGATGCGATCAGCGCCGCTGGCAAACCGCTGCTGGATGTCTGGATGAGCCACGGCGACAAAGTCACGGCGATCCCGGCTGACTTCGTTACCGTTGCCAGCACAGAAACCTGTCCTTTCGCCATCATGGCTAACGAAGAGAAGCGTTTCTACGGCGTGCAGTTCCACCCGGAAGTGACCCATACCCGCCAGGGCCTGCGGATGCTTGAGCGCTTCGTTATCGACATCTGTGAATGTGAAGCCCTGTGGACGCCAGCCAAAATTATTGAAGATGCGGTTGAACGCCTGCGTGTGCAGGTCGGCAACGACAAAGTGATCCTCGGCCTGTCTGGTGGTGTTGACTCCTCCGTGACGGCAATGCTGCTGCATCGCGCCATTGGCGACCGTCTGACCTGCGTGTTCGTAGATAACGGGCTGCTGCGCCTGAACGAAGCACAACAGGTTATGGATATGTTTGGCGACCACTTCGGCCTCAACATTATTCACGTTGAAGGCGAAGCGCGCTTCCTCGACGCGCTGGCAGGTGAGAATGAGCCGGAAGCGAAACGTAAAATTATCGGTCGCGTCTTTGTGGAAGTCTTCGACGAAGAAGCGCTGAAGCTGCAGGACGTTAAGTGGCTGGCACAGGGCACCATCTATCCGGATGTTATTGAGTCTGCGGCCTCTGCAACCGGTAAGGCGCACGTCATCAAATCGCATCACAACGTCGGCGGCCTGCCGAAAGAGATGAAGATGGGCCTGGTTGAGCCGCTGCGTGAGCTGTTCAAAGATGAAGTGCGTAAGATTGGTCTGGAGCTGGGCCTGCCTTACGACATGCTCTATCGCCATCCGTTCCCGGGCCCAGGTCTGGGCGTGCGCGTGCTGGGCGAAGTGAAGAAAGAGTATTGCGACCTGCTGCGCCGTGCCGATGCCATCTTCATTGAAGAGCTGCATAAAGCGGATCTCTATAACAAAGTCAGCCAGGCCTTCACCGTCTTCCTGCCGGTACGTTCAGTCGGCGTGATGGGCGATGGCCGTAAATATGACTGGGTTGTCTCGCTGCGTGCGGTGGAAACCATCGACTTTATGACCGCACACTGGGCGCACCTGCCGTATGATTTCCTGGGTCGTGTCTCTAACCGCATCATCAATGAAGTCGACGGCATCTCCCGCGTGGTGTATGACATCAGCGGTAAGCCACCAGCGACGATTGAGTGGGAATGATTTAACGTCTGGCAACAGCCTGCACGTATAAGCAGTAAAGCACCTCTAAGCCCGCATCACTGCGGGCTTTTTCATTAGTGCACTGGATAATTTTGCCTCGTCAGGCAGTCTGTTGCCAAAGCCTGACAGGTTGCAGGATTTGAATCTGATGCCAGAATCGACAGTCGATGTTACGCCGCCTCTTACAGGCAGCGTACGGTAAAAAAAGCGAAGTCATTTTTCTCAAGACTGGTCAAAACGTCTACAGGTCATGCTGATATGGCTTTCAGCTCACTGCAGAACTCTCCTGATAATCATGTCATGCAGACGTTTGCTTAATCCTGCCAGCTATGCGAAAAGTGGCGGCTATGCTACCAGTATTATCCTGATATCGTTCACATTCGTTAATGTTGGTCCCGTTATCAGCAAATCATTGATTGCGTGAAAATAGCTGTAGCTGTCATGCGCGTTCAGACAGGTGAGTGCATCAAGCCCGCGATTTTTCCCGCGCGTCAGCGAATCCGGATAAATCATCGCGCCCGCTGCATCTTCGGTGCCATCAATGCCGTCGCTGTCACCCGCTATGGCCCAGATTCCCCTTTCTCCACGGAGTGCGCAGGCTAATCCCAGTAAAAACTCAGTGTTACGGCCGCCTTTACCCGCACCTTCATTACTTACGGTAACCGTTGTTTCCCCTCCCGACAGCAAAACAGCAGGGCCCTTCAGCGGCTGACCATGCTGCTTCACCGATTTCGCAATGCCTGCCATGACGGTTGCCACTTCCCGGCTCTCACCTTCCAGGGCATCACCGAGTATCAATGGGGTAATACCATGATTACGCGCAGCCCTGGCTGCGGCCTGTAATGCCATTGCTGGTGTGGCAATCATCCTGACCTCACCAATGGGCAGCATGCCTGACAACGCCAGCGGCTGGCTCAACACATGGCGAACCTCGGCGGATACCGGAATAGCGTAGCGCTCGAGCACCTTCAGTGCATCTTCTGGCGTGCTGTTGTCAGCCACAGTCGGACCTGATGCCACATCTGCCGGATTGTCACCCGGGACATCGCTGATAATCAATGAAACCACCCGTGCAGGCTGCGCCAGTGCAGCCAGCCTGCCGCCTTTTATCGCCGAGAGGTGACGCCTGACCAGATTCATTTCCCTGATGCTGGCACCGCTGTGCAGCAGTGCACGGGTAACAGACTGTTTATCGGCCAGCGTGATACCCGGCGCGGGTAATGCCATCACGGCGGAGCCGCCGCCTGATATCAGCGCCAGTACCAGATCGTCGGGTGTCAGTCCGCGCAGCGTTTCCAGAATCAGCATAGCCGCCGTTTCACTCATCGCATCTGAAACCGGATGGGAAGCCTCCAGAATACGGATACGCCCGGCGGGCACTGCATGACCATAGCGAGTCACCACCAC
The DNA here is from genome assembly GCF_054056055.1 of Pantoea sp. PvP021. NCBI lineage: Bacteria > Pseudomonadati > Pseudomonadota > Gammaproteobacteria > Enterobacterales > Erwiniaceae > Pantoea > Pantoea sp. PvP021. Next base: position 128,837 of record NZ_JBSRXX010000011.1, read on the forward strand.
GCCACTGACATCCACGTCTGGCCAGGCGGCATCCACAGCCGCCGCCATGGCGGCCGAAGCCTTGCCTGCCCCGACCACGATACAGCGGCCAGCAGGCTTCTGCGGCAGCGCCGCCGGAACGACAGGCCCGGGACGGGCACTGTCAACCGCCTGCTTAAAGATATCCTCCAGTATCGTTGCGGCCTGATCGTTTCTCATTGTTATGCACTCTCAGCAACGGTTGAACGGGATTCGATGAACTGCACCACAGCACGCGTGACATCGGCCGTTGTGGCCGTGCCGCCCACATCGGGCGTCAGGATGCCGCAGGTGCAGACATGTTCGATGCTTCCCATGATCAGTGCAGCGGCTTCATGCTCGCCCAGATGCTCCAGCATCTGTACCGCCGTCCAGAAGGTGGCGATCGGGTTAGCGATGCCCTTACCGGTGATATCAAAGGCTGAGCCGTGAATCGGCTCGAACATCGATGGAAAGCGCCGCTCAGGATCGATGTTCGCTGTTGGCGCTACGCCAAGGCTGCCAGCCAGCGCCCCGGCCAGGTCGGATAAGATATCGGCATGCAGATTGGTGGCGACGACCGTGTCCAGGCTCTGCGGGTGCAGCGTCATGCGGTGCGTCATGGCATCCACCAGCATTTTGTCCCACTGCACATCCGGGAACTCCAGCGCCACTTCAGCCGCAATTTCATCCCACATCACCATGCCATGACGCTGCGCATTGGATTTAGTGACCACCGTCAGCAATTTACGTGGGCGCGACTGAGCAAGTTTAAAGGCATAGCGCATGATCCGGGTGACGCCGACGCGGGTAAAGATCGCCACTTCGGTTCCGACCTCTTCCGGCAGACCTTTATGGGCGCGGCCGCCATTGCCTGAGTATTCTCCTTCGGAGTTTTCACGCACGATGACCCAGTCGAGGTCACCTGGACCCCGATTACGTAGCGGCGAGGTAACGCCAGGCAAAATTTTTGTCGGCCGCACATTCGCATACTGATCGAAGCCCTGACAAATCGGCAGGCGCAGCCCCCAGAGGGTAATATGGTCAGGCACATCCGGAGCGCCGACCGCGCCGAAATAGATAGCATCGAATTTTTTCAGCGTCTGTAAGCCGTCTTCAGGCATCATCACGCCGTAGCGTTTGTAGTAGTCGGAACCCCAGTCGAAAGTCTGAATATCAAATTTCAGCTGCGGATCGCGATGTGACAGCGCTTTCAGGACTTCAATGCCGGCAGAGATGACTTCAGGGCCGATACCGTCAGCAGGAATTGCGGCAATAGAGTAGTTACGCATGATGTTTCTCCGTATTAATTAATGAGTGTGAGGTTGATGAAGTTCTGTGGTCTGAGGCTTTTTCGCTTTTCCGGACAGAATCAGTACCGTCAGGGCTGAAATCAGCAGCAGTCCGGCCACGAAATAGAGTCCCCCGGTATAGCTACCGGTTTGCTGGCGGATGATGCCAATCATCATCGGTCCGACAAATCCACCGAGGTTGCCAATCGAATTAATGGCTGCAATGCCCGCTGCCGCCGCTGGCCCGCTCAGGAAAAGGGTAGGCATGCTCCACAGCGGGGGCTTGGAAGCGCTGATCCCAACGGTGACGAGTGTCAGGGCGATAATCACTGAGAAAAGGGTTGTGACGCTTCCGGCATAAATCAGCCCGGCCGCGGCCAGCAGACAGGCAGCAATAACATGCCAGCTGCGTTCACGGGTACGGTCCGAGTGGCGGGCCCAGAGGATCATGCCGAGAACACCGGCCACCGCAGGGAAAGCATTCAGGAAGCCGATTTCTAACGATGAGGCACCAAAGCTGTGAATAATCTGCGGTGCCCAGATACCCAGGGTATAAAGACCGGCTGAGGTGCCAAAATAGACCAGCGCCAGTGCCAGAACCCGCTTATCCGCCAGACCGCGCCATGCGCTGGTGTGGCTTTGCCCGGTTGCGCGCGCCTGCTCTTCAGCCTGCAGAGAGTTTTGAAGCCAGGTCCGCTCTTCTTCGGTCAGCCATTTTGCTTTGGCAGGACGGTCGGTGAGCCAGAACAGAACGACGATGCCCAGCAGTAAAGCGGGGATCGCCTCCAGCACAAACATCCACTGCCAGCCGGCAAAGCCCATCAGCCCATGCATCTCCAGCAGCGCAGCGGAGATAGGGGAGCCAAGCGCAGTAGAGAGTGGTGCTGCGGCCATAAAAATGGCGGTAACCTGCGCACGTTTTACAGCCGGGAACCAGTAGCTGAGATAAAGGATGATACCAGGAAAGAAACCGGCCTCGGCTACGCCGAGCAGAAAGCGGAGAATATAAAAACTGGTGGTGCCCTGAACAAATGCCATACAGCCGGAGACCAGTCCCCAGGTAATCATGACGCGGGCGATCCAGATACGGGCACCGACTTTATGCAGAATAAGGTTAGAGGGGACTTCAAACAGAAAGTAGCCAAGAAAGAAAATCCCGGCCCCCATACCGAAGACCATCGGCGAAAAACCCAGGTCCTGATTCATGGTCAGGGCGGCAAAGCCAATATTAACCCGGTCGAGAAACGCGATAAAATACAGCAGCATGATAAAAGGAATAATCCGCAGCGTTACTTTGCGCATTACCTTTTTTTCGAGGTCATTGTGCATATCAGGATGCTCCACAGTCAGGTAGGGTTGTTATCATTTTGTTGTGAACCCAGTATGCTGTTTTGACTGGCGTTATCATCGGCAAGGGTTTATATAAATAACTTGTATAATCTGAGTGCGGGCGAAAAATGGATATAAATCAGCTGAGATGCTTCGTAGTGGTAGGTGATGAACTTCACTTCGGCAGGGCTGCCCGGAAGCTTGAAATGATGCCTGCGTCACTCAGCCGTTTTATCCGCTTGCTGGAAGAGGATCTGGGTATACGCCTGCTGAATCGTTCTACCCGGAACGTTTCTCTGACCCGGGAAGGCGCGGAGTTTTTGAGTGAGGCTAAGTCCGTTGTTGCGGATTTTGATGCGTTACGGTTGCGGTTCCATAAAAACATCGCGTCGCAGAAAAAAACGTTGCGGATCGGTGCCATTGACAGCGCGGCGAGAGGATTACTGCCGAAACTGCTTAACCTGTTTGTCAGTGCGTTTCCTGATGCCGATATCCACATCAGTGAAGATAAATCGCACAGCCTGATCCCACGACTCACCTCGGGCTGGCTGGACCTGGTGTTTGTGCGACCGCCAGAACAAACAGATGTCATTCTGACCACTCGCTTTATCGCCCATGAAACCTGTGTACTGGCAGTCCCTGCTCATCACCGGTTGGTGCATTACGATCGGGTAAGCATTGAGGATTTTTGCAATGAGCCGGTGATTGTGCCGGAAAGACGTTCCCGTCCCCACAGTCATGACCTGACGATGAACCTGTTCAGAGCGGCCGGTAAATATCCGGTTATCGCTCAGTATGCTGAGGAAAAACAGACAATACTGAGCTTTGTTGCTGCTGGGCTGGGTGTGGCGCTCGTGCCATCCTCTTACCGCAACATGAACGCGGATGGCGTAACCTATCTGCCACTGGCTCCGGTCGACAATATAGCCGGGCTGCCACTGTGCGTGATGTGGCACCAGGGAAACAGGGATATCTACGTTAATGCGGTGCTTAATATCCTTGCGGACAATCTTGAGGTATTAACAAAAGAGCTGTAGTGGCAGGCCTTACTTCTGACTAAAAGAGTACGTACATCCTGTTTATATCTGCAGGTATAGCGCTAACAGTGAAAACGCCACGGTATGCCTCATGTTCGCTGATGCTTAGGTTTTATCAGAGCAACGACTTTATAGTTTCGACAAATTGGCGTTCACTCAGGGCAGTGTGATTCCCCTCGGGTTATGCCTGCAGCAGGAAGTCAGGGCCGGATAAAAAATAATGAGTTTATTAAAAGCGTTAAATACCCTGAAACAGTAAGGACGCTTTATGGGTTACTGACACCAGGGTTTTAATGCGAAGGCATGCGGTTATCACTTATTCAGGAAAACTCGCTCATCTATTGATGAAACCCTGCCAGGTAACGGATTACGATGTGGTTATCGCATTCGCCGTGCTGTTTTAACTTTTCAGCGCATCCCGCCTCGCCGCTGGCGTTTTATTATTCACTTTGCCGGAAATTACGCTATCCTCCATGCAGTAAAAGCCCGCAACTGACGTCAGTTGTGTCCCGCTTTTACCCGCCGCTTTCATCGATCGTCCGTATCCCAAAGCCGCCGTTTACTGAAACCGCCTGCTGAACAGGCGATTCGCGATTCTTACGTCACCAGGAATGTTGTCATGCTCTCACTTAAAGTGTTCAGCCTGTTTTTTGTTGCCGTACTGCTGCTATCGCTGGGAGCCAGCATTGCGCAGGCGACGCGTCACAGCGAAACCGCAGAGCCGGGCGGCTGGGCGACAGCCCGACGTGATTCGTCCGGGATAGCGCCCGACCCGCGCGCTTTATATAGCCTGGCTATTGTGCAGGTTTATGCCGCGCCGACTTACGGCTGGAAAGGGGCGGTGGCGGTGCATCCGTGGATCATCTTCAAGCGCGCAGGTGAAACTCGATTCACTCGCTACGAAGTGATTAGCTGGGGCAGCGGCGATAAAGTCCGGCGCAACACCAACCTGCCTGATGGCTACTGGTATGGCGCAAAACCGCGGCTGCTGGTGGAACATCGCGGACCGGAAGCAGAAGCGATGATCCCGCAGATTGAAGCCGCCATTAAATCCTATCCGTGGCCGACAACCTACCGCGCCTGGCCAGGACCGAACAGCAACACCTTCCTGGCGCATATTGGCCGCGAAGTACCCGCTTTAAGGCTTGATCTGCCCGCTAACGCGCTGGGTAAAGATTACCGGCCACTGTGGCGTCCGGTCGGGCTGCCGCCATCCGGGCGCGGTGTGCAGGTGTCGATTCTGGGTGTGGCGGGAGTGACGCTGGGTGCAGAAGAGGGATTTGAAGTGAATCTGCTGGGCCTGAACATGGGAGTCGATTTCACACCGTTCCGGCTGCGTCTGCCGTTTATTGGCGGCCTGGGAAATGACAACCTTCAGCAGGATAAGCCCTGACAGTCTGGCCCCGTCAGGGGCCGTTTCACTTCAGCACACGCCAAAGTCACCCTCTTCGTGATAGAGATTGACGCTCTCTGCTTTCACTTCGATCTCTTTTTTCGCCGCATCATCAACGCGTGCACACCATAAGGTGTCACCTTCGACGCGCAGCACCTGCATTTTCGGGCCGCCGGTTTTAGACTGAACAAAATCCTCTGCTTTAAACATATTGCCTCCGTTGTTAATCGTTTCTGCTGCCAGATGACTTCTGGCGCTGATCGTTTTTTGTGTGACGTTTTCCAGTTTATACCCTGACTGTTTTACTGCGAGAAAAAGTCTGCGCATGCTGAGCCGCACTAAGATAATTTCATAGGGTTGTCAGTTGACAACTTATCAATTCAGCGTCAGGATAGGGAAAAATATGGCAAGGAAGCGGCATCCCAACAAAGAGATCGAAACGGCGTTACGCTACGCCGAATCCCATGGCTGGCTGGTCGTCACGGGAGGCCATCACGCCTGGGGCAAAATGTACTGTCCGAAAAATCTGTTGATGTGCCGATGTGGGGAGTTTTGTCTGACCTGTATCTGGAGCACACCAAAAAACGCACATCAGCATGCCCGCGCGCTGCGGCGCGTGGTCGACAACTGTCACTATCTGAAGTCCTGATGCAGCACAAGGAGAAGCATATGGAATATTGTTTCACATTACGGTTCAGCCTGCCGGAAGGGCACGCGCCGGTGGATGAACTGCTGGAAACGCTGGCAGCGGCAGGCTGTGATGATGCGCTAATCGGCCTGGGCATGCCGGGCAGAATTGCACTGGAGTTCACCCGCGAGTCTGACTCCGCAACGGATGTATTGAAGCAGGCAGAAGAGGATGTGCTGCGTGCGATACCGGGAGCCACGCTGGTGGAAGCCGCACCCGATTTTGTGGGATTGACGGATGTGGCGGAGATCATCGGCATGACGCGTCAGAATATGCGTAAGCTGATGCTCAGCCACCGCCCGCCGTTTCCGCTGCCGGTGCATGACGGTAAAACCGCCATCTGGCACTTAGCGGATGTGCTGGAGTGGCTGATTCAGCGTGGTAACTATACGCTGCCTGCGGCGACCCGAGAGCTGGCACAGGTAACGCGGCAGCGCAATCTTAACGGGTCGCTGCAACGTTACGGCCTGCAAGCCTGAAGATTAGTGCGGCAGCAGGAAGATCGTCGCCAGTCCCAGGAAAATAAAGAAGCCGCCGGTGTCAGTAAGGGCGGTGATCAATACGCTGGAGCCGACGGCGGGATCGCGATTCATTTTAGTCATGACCAGCGGCACCAGCACGCCCATCAGCGCGGCCAGCAGCAGATTCAGCGCCATGGCCAGCATCATAACGCCGCCCAGCGCCATATTGTCATACATCAGCCAGGTGATACCGCCCATGATGCCGCCCCAGAACAGGCCGTTGATCAGCGCCACGCCAAGCTCGCGGACGATCAAAAACGAAAAGTTGCCCGGTTCAACCTGATGTAAGGCCAGCGCCCGCACAATCATGGTGATGGTCTGATTACCGGTATTGCCGCCGATACCCGCGACGATAGGCATCAGCGTGGCCAGCGCCACGATTTGCGAAATCGTCCCTTCAAACAGCCCGATAACCCGTGAGGCGACAAAGGCGGTACAGAGGTTAATCGCCAGCCAGGCCCAGCGTTTACGTACCGATTTACGCACCGGCGCAAACACATCCTCTTCCTGACTGATCCCCCCCATTTTACGAATGTTGCTTTCGTTTTCGGCATTCACCAGGTCGATGATGTCTTCAATGGTCACGCGGCCAATCAGCTTGCCTTTGGCGTCGGTGACGGCGGCAGAAATGAGGTTATAACGTTCAAAGGCGCTGGCTGCGTCTTCGGCCTTATCATTGAGCTGGAAGGTGGTAGGGCGCGCGTTCATCACGTCGCTCACCAGGGTTTTGGGTTTGTTAAGCAGGATGTCCGTCAGCAGCAGTTCGCCCAGCAGCTGATTATCTTTATTGGTGATAAAGAGTTTATCGGTACCGCCCGGCATGCTTTTGCGCTTGCGCAGAAAGCGTTGCACTGTTGCAAGCGTGACATCTTCACGCACCGTCAGGATATTGAAATCCATCACCCGGCCCACGCGGTCACGGTCAAGCTGCACCATATCGAGCATGCGGGCGCGCAGGGCGGGCTCCACAGTTGCCAGCAGGCGTCCGGTCAGGTCACGTGGCAGATAACGCGCCAGCCAGACCTGATCGTCGATATCCAGCGGCTGGATAGCGCGCAGGATATCGCGGTCGCTCATCTCTTCGGTGAGGCTGGCCCAGACCGTTTCAGACGCTTCAACCAGCACATGGCCGCGCCGCTCGTTCGGCACCAGCCGCCACAGCGCCTGACGTTCTGCTTCGGGCAGGGCTTCGAGAATATCCGCGAGGTCAGCGGCATGCAGTTGCAGAATGTCCTGTTCCAGCGCGTCACGCTGGGCCGCATTTTCACGTTGCTGTTCAGGATTGAGATCGCCCGATTTCTCCAGCAGGGCATCAACCAGATCGTGCTCGCTGAGCAGCAGCGTCAGAATGCGATGACGTATTTCACTTAAACGTTGAGAGTGAGAGGCAGACACATTGGATCCCTTAAGTCTGAAAGCACCAGCACGAAGTGTAGCGTTTCGCCTGAAAAAGGGATGCAAAAAAGAGTCCAGTTATCTGGATAACGTTTAAGTTTCAGGTGCGTTTCAGGCGAAATGTCGTTATTGGTTATTCGCTATCGCGTATCGCCTGATGTTATGGCAACCGGTTCAGGAATAGCTTTCTGTTGCTGATGATGCTCGAAGGCAGCAGGCAGGATAAAAATCAGGCGACTAAAAAGAATGATAAAACTAATCAGCAACACAATGCGGGTCATGGTGCCGGTTTTTTGACGTCTTCGGGAAGAAATAGCGCTGTTCACGCGGGGTGGTTCCTGTAATGACCCCATCTGGGGCGACTGCAATATTTAGTCACAGTCGCCTGATGAAATCAATCGCTGTTGAAAAAAACAGCAGATAAAGATCAGTAACTCGCTTTTTGCGCCAGCAGCGTCGCGAACCGACAGGTGATGCGGTTGCCATTTTCATCTGTGCGATGCAGCTGGCCGGGGTGCTCGTTGTACTTCACGATGTGCCAGTTGCGGTAGTAGTGGCTGAGCTCACCTGATTTAAACGCAAAGGAGAAATCAGCCGGGCAGGGCATATCGTCCGTGTTCATCGCCGCCACGATCAGGTTAAAACCGTCTCTGACCGTGCAGGCCTGCATGTCGGCAATCAGCTGCGGAATAGTCTGCGGCTGAAGGAACATCATCACCACGGTCGACAGCACAAAGTTGAAGCCGCCATTAAAGCGCGTGTTGTTCAGGTCGCGCTGCTCGGTATGAATGCCGCTGAGATTTTCCTGCGCAATAATCTCCTGCAGGCGCGCCAGGCTTTGCGGATTATGATCCCACGCCGTGACGTCAAAACCGTGCTGATTCAGAAACAGCGTATTGCGTCCCACGCCACAGCCAAGGTCAAGCGCCCTGCCGACGTTGAGCTGGGGCAGCGCCGCAACCACTTCGGAGTGGGGCGGCGTTAAACCATAGGTTTCGGCAAAATAGTTTTCGCCTGAAAGGGGTGCGGTTGGTTGTGTCATATTCATCATTTCAGTTAAACGGGCGCCAGGCGCCCGTGTTGTCAGGCTTCTTCTTCGAGGATCAGTTTCCATCCCGTAACGTCATTCCAGTAAACCTGCTCCCGTTCAAGATCGAGCTGAACCAGGTTGTTCTGCGTGAAGTAGCCCGCCGGGAAGGTCAGCGTCCAGTGGCCATCATCGCATTTCAGGGTTAACGCCTCCGGACGCGTGGTGGCCTGTCGCTGATTATTCAACAGGGTACCCAGGCGAAGCAGGAAGATCAGCGGCACAAACTGCTTTTTCTTGAACAGCGTCACGCGCGGCAGCTCATCAAGCTTTATCGCTTTACGATGGAATCTGACCAGCGCCGCCAGCAGCATCTGCTGATCCTGATTGAAGCCCGGCAGGTTGGTGTTTTGCAGAATATAGGCTGAATGGCGTTGCAGGCCGCTGTGATTGATGGTCAGGCCCACTTCGTGCAGCATCGCCGCCCATTTCAGCAGTGCGGCCAGTTGTGGATTCGCCAGTTTCTGATTCTGCTCGCGCCACTGCAGATAAAGCTGCTCGGTGGTGTCGAGCACGCGTCGTGCCTGATCGCTGTCGATAGCGTAATGGTTCGCCAGACTCTGTGCCGTACGGCTGCGAATATCCTGATGGCGGAAACGGCCCTCCATCTCATAGAGCACGCCTTCACGCAGCGCACCGTCGGAGAGGCGCAATTCGCGAATGGCCAGCGCATCAAATACGCCGCAAAGAATCGCCAGCCCGGGTACAAACACACCTTTACGCTCTTCCGACAGACCCGGCAGGCTGAGTGCAGCAAAGGATTTGTGTTTCATCACCTCGTCATAGAGCTTTTCGAGGCGCTCAGGCGTAATCAGCTTCTCTTTTTCATCCATCGCCAGCAGCACTTCGCAGGCGGCTTTGATGGTGCCGGACGCGCCCAGCGCATATTGCCAGCCATGCAGACGATATTGCCACGCCAGCGTTTCCAGCTTCTGTGCGGCCGCTAAACGGGCGCGACGGAAGTTTTCACGGCTGATTTCACCTTTCGGGAAATAGAGCTGGGCGAAACTGACGCAACCCATACGTCGGCTCTCAACCAGTTGCGGTTCAAAATCCTCACCAATGACCAGCTCGGTTGATCCGCCGCCGATATCGATCACCAGCTTGCGGCCTTTCTCCGGCTGGGTATGTTCAACGCCCATAAAGATCAGGCGAGCCTCTTCATGGCCCGAAATCACCTCGATCGGATAGGGGATCACCTCGGCCGCACGTTGCAGGAAGGTTTCGGCGTTGACCGCCTCGCGCAGCGTGTGGGTACCGACAATCGTCACGTTGCTCGGACTGAACCCCTGCAGGCGCTCGGCGAACAGGGCCAGGCAGGCTAACCCCCGCTCCATCGCTTCCTCGCTGAGGTTGTGCCGGGCATCCAGCCCGTCAGCCAGATGGACGCGCTGCTTAAGGCGGCCCAGTACCTGCATCGCACCATCGACAACCCGCGCAATCACCATATGGAAACTGTTCGAGCCCAGGTCAATCGCCGCAAACTCCTGGGGTTTTGGCGTACTTTTATGAGAAATTGGCATAGGATTTATTCAGGTTGTTCCAGTTTCTTGATGTAATCATAAATGGCCAGCTGCGATCGCACTTTACGACGATTGCCGCGCTGGACGTAATGGTTACTCAACTCTTTATCGACGATGCGGGCTTTCACCGTATCACTCAACTGAATAGCAATAATGTCGAGTATGCGCTGCCGGATGTGGGGATCGAGAATCGCCACTGCCACTTCGATACGGTAATCAATGTTACGTGTCATCCAGTCAGCGGAGGAGAGGAACACCTTCTTATCGCCGCCATTCTCAAAAATATAGACGCGATCGTGTTCCAGATAACGGTCAACAATACTGATGACACGAATATTTTCACTGATCCCGGGCAAGTCAGGGATTAATGAGCACATTCCGCGCACCAGAAGATTAACCTTCACCCCTACGCTGGAGGCTGTATAAAGCCGATCAACCAGACCTTTGTCCACCAGATTGTTGATTTTCAGAGTAATGCCGCAGGGCTTATTCTGCTGCGCATTAGCAATTTCGGTGTCGATTAGCTCATACAGCATCCGGCGCGAGTTCTGCGGCGAGACCATCAGATGATCGAACGTCACGGGCCGGTAGGGATTCTCAATAAAGTTGAACACCCGACGTACTTCATTGGTGATGCGCGCATCCGCGGTCAGCAACGAGTAATCCGTATAGAGACGCGCGGTTTTCTCGTTAAAGTTGCCGGTACCGATATGCGCGTAGCGCACAATCTCTTCGCCTTCGCGGCGTGAAATCAGGAACAGCTTGGCGTGGATCTTCAGGCCTGGTGCGGAGAAAATGACATGCACGCCCGCTTCAGTCAGGCGTTTCGCCCAGTAAATATTCGCTTCTTCATCAAAGCGCGCCTGCAGCTCCACCACCACCGTGACTTTTTTACCGTTGTAGGCGGCATGGATCATCGCATCCATGATGCGGGAGTGTTTAGCAACGCGGTAGATGTTGATTTTTATCGCCAGCACGCTGGGGTCGAACGACGCCTGGCGCAGCAGCTCCAGCACATGCTCAAAGGTGTGGTACGGGTAGTAGAGCAGCACGTCGCGATTGCGAATCGCATCAAAGCCGTTGCGGAAGCCATCAAAGCCGATGTGGCGAATCTGCGGCAGCGGGCGGTTCACCAGGTTATTTTTGCCGACGTTAGGGAAGCCGATAAAGTCTTTGAAGTTGTGGTAGCGGCCGCCTGGCAGGATGGAGTCCAGGTTTGAGATGGAAAGCTTGTGGCACAGCAGCGACACCATCGTGTCTGGCATATCGCGCTGATAGACGAAACGCACCGGTTCCGCCGTCAGTCGCTGCTTCAGGCTGGAGGACATCAGCTCCAGCAGGCTCGACTCCATCTCCGTGACCAGGTCGTACTCGGCGTCACGCGTCATTTTCATTGAATAGGCGTTGAGCGCGTCGTAGTCGTAGAAACCTTTAAAAATGTCATCCAGGCAGTAGCGCAGAATGTTATCCAGCAGGATCATTGGCTTACGGCGGCGCGGTGGCTCAGCCGGTAAATTGATGAAACGCGGGACTTTGTCGGACGGAATTTCCAGCAGCGCATACTGAATATTGTCACCGCGAATGATCTCTACCGCCAGATAGGTGTAGTCATCTTTAAGGAATTCGGTCAGATCCGTTTCATGGGTGATCAGAATCGGCGAGATATGCTGACGCAGCTCGTGCTTGAAGTAGTGGCGCAGCCACGCCTGCTGATTGGATGAGAGCTGACGTTCGTTGATCAGGAAGATCTGGTTACGTGCCATCTCCAGCAGCAGATCGTTATATAACGCATCAAACTCCTGATCGGACTTCATTACCCGCTGCTGAATTTTCTTAAACAGATGGCGTGGTGTACTGGCGGAACCCTGCTCTTCACCAATCAGAATGCGGCGTTTGAGGTCGGCGAAACGCACTTTATAGAATTCGTCGAGATTGTTGGAGTAGATACCCAGAAAGCGCATCCGCTCAATCAGTGGATTGCTTTTGTCTGCTGCTTCCTGCAAAACCCGTTCATTAAAGGATAACCAGCTTAATTCTTTTTCAATATAAAGCTTTACCTGACCCATTCTCACTCCATTTAGCGGTTGCAGGACTGAAGATCCAGTATCCACCAACATTATGGCGAGAGTATGGCAGCGTTGTCCAACGCCAGGAGTTGTCTTATCAATCGGCTACGGGCAACATAGCGGCTTATTTTGGCCTGCTAGCGGAACCGCATGAGCGCAAACCACATTCCTGTCCAATTCAGCGATCGTAAGCGTCGTGCCGTTGACCGTCTGACACGGCGACTGGTCACCTGCTGTGGCGTGGCGATCCTGCTATTGATGCTGCTGCTCTTCTGCTGGCTGATTGGCGTGGTATTACCGCTGTTTAATGCGCCGGGCCTGCAGATTGCGGCCAGCCAGCAACTCTGGGATCGTGCGCCAGCCTTAGCGATTGGCAATCAGGGGAAGGTCGGCTGGCGCATCAGCGAGCGCGGTGCGGCGCGTTTTATTCCGCTGGATGGTCAGCCTGCGGAACCGGCACTGGCCCTGACCCCGCCGCCCGGGGAGATAGTGCGGAGTGCCGATGAGCAGACGTTACTGCTGAATATGCAGGGTGCGCTGACTCTGATTCAGCCAACCGCCGACCAGCAGTGGCGTTTTCCGCTGGGAGACAAACCGTTTCATCTGCCCGATGGCGCAGTGACGAAGATGGCGCTGGCGACGCGCCATGCGGGTCAGTGGCGTATAGCCGCACTCACTGAGGCCGGACTCCGGGTGCTGACGCTTGGCACCGATCGCCAGGCCTCGGTTATCCCGCTGCCGCAACGCCAGCTGGATCTGCTGGCGCTCTCGCCGTCCGGCGATCTGCTCTACACCACCGAAGGCAATCTGCTGCGGGTCTGGCAACTTGACGATGACCGTGCACTATTGCGCGAAACGCACGCCCTGCCGCAGCGGCCAAAAAGTCTGCATCTGCTGGTGGGCGGCACAAGCCTGCTGATCCAGGATGGCAGCGGCGTCACGCAGTGGTTTGCTATCGCCAGCGAACAGGGGCCGCGCCTGCAGCGCATTCGTACTTTTGCCAACAGCGACGGTGAGACCATTCTGGTGACGGAATCACAACGCCGCGTGTTTGCGACGCTCAGTAAACAGGGGATGCTGCGGCTGTTTGCCAGCAAGCAGGATGGCCCGATACTGCAGCGTCAGCTGGAACCTGGCATTGTGCAGGCGCAGTTTTCGCCACGTGGCGACAGCCTGCTGATTGAACGGGCGGGAAGCTGGCAGACCCTGCGGCTTGATAATCCGTGGCCGGACGTCACCTGGCGCAATTTCTGGCAAAAAATCTGGTATGAAAATTACCCCGGACCGGACTGGATCTGGCAATCGACCGCGGCGGGTGACAGTTATCAGGCCAAGTTCAGCCTGATGCCGATGGTGATGGGTACGCTGAAAGCGGCGAGTTTAGCGCTGCTGTTTGCCACACCGCTGGCGCTGGCGGCGGCGATGTACACCGCCTGGTTTATGGCGCCAGGCCTGCGACGCTGGGTTAAACCGGCAATCGAAATGATGGGCGCGCTGCCGAGCGTAGTGGTGGGGCTGATTGCCGGGATCTGGCTCGCGCCGCATATTGGTCAGGCGCTGGTGGGTGTGCTGCTGCTGCCGCTGACGCTGGCGGGCACGCTGCTGCTGTGCGGCGTATTCAGCGCGCGTTTACCGCCGCGCTGGCGTCAGCCGGGTCGTGAAGTGCTGATTTTGCTGCCGCTGTTACTGCTGGTCACGCTGCTGACGCTGTGGCTGCCCACGCTGTTGATACCGGATGCGGGCGACTGGCTGCCGCATTACGAACAGCGCAATCTGCTGGTAGCCGCGCTGGCGATGGGCTTTGCGCTGGTACCGCTGATCTTTACCCTCTCTGAGGATGCGCTGTTCAGCGTGCCCGCAGCGTTAGGGCAGGGCTCGCTGGCACTTGGCGCGACGCCGTGGCAAACCCTGACCCGCGTTGTGCTGCCGGGTGCTTCCGCCGGTATTTTTGCCGCCCTGATGATTGGTCTGGGGCGTGCCGTAGGAGAAACCATGATTTTGCTGATGGCGACCGGCAACACGCCGCAAAGTGAAGGTGGCCTGTTCAGCGGCCTGCGCGCGCTGTCCGCCAATATCGCCATTGAGATGCCGGAAGCGGCGGCGGGGAGTGCCCATTATCGCGTGCTGTTTCTTAGCGCCCTGATGCTGCTGCTGTTTACGCTGGTGATCAACACGGTTGCCGAGCTGATCCGTCAGCGGCTGCGCCAGCGCTACAGCCAGCACGAGGAGCAGGCATGAAAGCGATGCAACAAAATGATCGCTGGCGCTGGCTAACCGCCGGTGCCGTAGCCGTCTGCCTGCTGGCCTTTACGCTGCTGATTGGGTTACTGGCCTGGCAGGGCGTGCGCGCTTTCTGGCCGCAGCGCGTCGATCTCTACACGTTTAGCCAGCCTGAAGGGGGCAATACGCGCCTGCTGGGTGAAACCCTGGAACATCAGTGGCGCTTTCCGGCCCCGGCAGATGAGCAGGGCAACAGCGGCGGACAGGTTAATCGCTATCTGATTAAAACCGGTAACCGTGACTGGGACGCACCCGATTTCCGGGTGGTTTACAGTCGCACGGCGGCGCAGGTCAGCCAGCCAGCGGACATCATGGTGCTGCAGCGCCGCAGCCACGGTCAGGCATACGGCTGGTTTGTCGGCCTGCGTGAGGATAATGAAGAGCTGACTGCGCAGGATCCCGATGCACTGCTGCATCAGCGGCTCGGACAGGTGCAGATGCTGGCGCGGCAGGCTAATCAGATTCGCCGGGTCGATATGGCGCGCCTCAACAGCCAGCGTGAGCAGCTTGATGAGCAGGCGGCCACAAACCGTGCTGCCGGGCGCTTTGATTTGCAGGCCGAGTCAGAATATCAGGCCAATCAGGCCGCTTTGCAGCGCCGGTTTAATCAGCTGAGCGAGACACTGGCTTCGCTGCAACAGCAGAGTCAGCGCGATCTGTTAATCCTGCGGGATGTGCATGGCACCGAACATGCGATCCCGCTGACCGAAATCGTTGACAGCTGGAAGCCGAACGCGATGACGCTGACCGGCAAAACGCTGCATTTTCTGCATCAGCTGTGGCGTTTCGTCAGTGATTCACCCGCTGAAGGCGAGAGTGAATCCGGGGCGTTCCCGGCGATCTTTGGCACCGTGCTGATGGTGCTGCTGATGTCGGTGGTCGTGATGCCGCTGGGTGTCATCGCCGCCATCTGGCTGCATGAATATGCCGGACGCAATGCGCTGACCAGACTGGTGCGCATCGCGGTGGTCAATCTGGCAGGCGTTCCTTCAATCGTCTATGGCGTATTTGGTCTGGGCTTCTTTGTCTGGCTGGTGGGCGGCACGATAGACCAGCTCTTCTTCGCCAGCGCGCTGCCCAATCCCACCTTCGGGACACCTGGTTTGCTGTGGGCGTCGCTGACTCTGGCGTTACTAACGCTGCCGGTGGTGATTGTGGCGACCGAAGAGGGACTATCCCGCATTCCCAACAGCCTGCGGCAGGGGTCGCTGGCGCTGGGCGCGACTCAGGCGGAAACCCTGTGGAACGTGGTGCTGCCGATGGCGGTGCCTGCCATGCTGACCGGCCTGATTCTGGCGGTGGCGCGTGCCGCCGGTGAAACCGCGCCGCTGATGCTGGTTGGCGTGGTAAAAATGGTGCCGGAACTGCCCGTCGACGCGGTGTTTCCTTATCTGCATCTGGATCGCAAGTTTATGCATCTGGGCTTCCAGATTTACGATCTGGCGTTTCAGAGTCCGAATATTGAAGCTGACCGGCCGCTGGTGTTCGCTACTGCGTTGCTGCTGGTGCTGATTATTCTGTCGCTTAATCTGCTGGCGATGGGCCTGCGTCACCGTCTGCGTGAACGCTATCGCCTTATGACTCAATAACAGGCTATGACTATGACGTCCGACACGGATATCGCGCTGACCGTTAACCAGCTGTCGCTGTGGTATGGCGAGCGCCAGGCGCTGCAGGCTATTTCGCTGCAGGTGCCGAAAAACAAGATTACCGCGCTGATTGGCCCATCCGGCTGTGGCAAATCGACGCTGCTGCGTTGCTTTAATCGCATGAATGATGTGATTGATCATTGCCGGGTCGAGGGTGAGGTGTTGCTGGGATCGCAGCCGATCCTGCGCCCTGAGCAGGATCTCTCGGCGCTGCGTCGTCGGGTCGGCATGGTGTTTCAGCGCCCCAATCCTTTTCCAAAATCGATCTATGAAAATGTGGTCTACGGGCTGCGTTTACAGGGTGTACGCGATCGGCGGGTGCTGAACGAAGCCTGTGAACGTGCGCTGCGCGCGGCGGCGCTGTGGAGTGAGGTCAAAGATCAGCTGTCACAGAATGCGCTGACGCTCTCGACCGGACAGCAGCAGCGGCTGGTGATTGCCCGCGCCATTGCGATTGAACCGGAAGTTCTGCTGCTGGATGAGCCGACCTCCGCGCTCGATCCCATCTCCACGCTGGTGATTGAAGAGTTGATGACCACGCTCAAGCAGCATTTCACGCTGGTGCTGGTGACGCACAACATGCAGCAGGCTTCTCGCGTGTCAGATTACACCGCGTTTATGCATCAGGGCGCGTTAGTGGAGTTTGATGAGACTGACCGTATCTTTACCGCGCCAAAACAGCGACGGACCGAAGATTATATTACGGGGCGCTACGGTTAAGTCAGTAACGGGAGCAGAGCAGGTTGTTATGTCAGACGGCTCAAAGGTTCCCTGAGCCTTTACCCCGACCGCCAGCACTTCAGGGGAAGCCCCGGCTTCCCCTGTCGCGTCAGTCGTTAGCATAACCCTGCGGCGGCAGCGGTTCGCCATCCAGCCAGGCTTGGCCGTCACGCATCGCCAGACGACCCTCAACAAACCAGCCGATTACCATCGGATAGATGGCATGCTCCTGATGCTGCACCCGCTCCGTAATCTCCGCTTCGCTGTCGCCGGGAAAAACCGGGACTTTTGCCTGCAGGATCACCGGACCCCCATCCAGCTCATCAGTGACGAAATGCACGGAGGTGCCATGTTCGCTATCGCCATTTTCCAGCGCCTGACGATGCGTATGCAGACCCGGATATTTCGGCAACAGGGAAGGGTGGATATTCAGCAGGCGATCGTGAAAATGGGCTACGAACGCGCTGCTGAGAATGCGCATATATCCTGCCAGCACAATCAGGTCTGGACTGTAGGCTTCGATTTCAGCGATGAGCTGGCGATCGAAGGCTTCGCGGTCAGTGAAGTCGCTGGCGGCAAGCGAGTGGGCAGGAATACCTGCCTCCTGCGCCCGCGTCAGGCCATAAGCGGCGGCGCGGTTGCTGAATACGGCAGCCACGCTGCCGTGAATCCGCCCGCTTGCACAGGCGTCAAGGATGGACTGAAGGTTACTTCCGTTGCCGGAAATCAGTACAACCAGCTTTTTCATCCGTTGATGACCACACGCTCTTCGGCATCAGACGCTTTAATCACGCCAAGCTTCCAGGCTTTCTCGCCCGCAGCCTGCATCAGCGCAATCGCGTTGTCCGCGTCTGCCGGACTCAGGGCGATGATCATGCCGACGCCGCAGTTAAAGGTACGGTACATCTCGAAACGGCTGACGTTGCCTGCCTGCTGTAACCAGCTGAAGACGGCCGGCCATTGCCAGCTCTTCTCGTCGATGACGGCCTGAGTGTTGTCGGGCAGCACGCGCGGAATATTCTCCCAGAAGCCGCCGCCGGTCAGGTGTGCGATAGCGTGCACATCGACCTGCTCAATCAGGCTCAGGATATTTTTCACGTAGATGCGGGTCGGTTCCAGCAGATGATCGGCCAGCGGTTTGCCTTCCAGCTGTTCAGCCAGCGGATCGGTGTTGCTGACTTCCAGAATCTTACGCACCAGCGAATAGCCGTTGGAGTGCGGGCCACTGGAGCCGAGAGCGATAAGTACGTCGCCATCCTGCACCTTGCTGCCATCAATGATCTCTGACTTTTCCACCACGCCAACACAGAAACCGGCCACATCGTAATCTTCGCCGTGATACATGCCTGGCATCTCAGCGGTTTCACCGCCCACCAGCGCACAACCCGACTGCAGACAACCTTCGGCGATGCCGGTGATCACCGCAGAGGCGGTATCCACATCCAGTTTGCCGGTAGCGTAGTAGTCGAGGAAGAAGAGGGGCTCGGCGCCCTGTACCACCAGGTCGTTGACGCACATCGCCACCAGGTCAACACCAATGGCATCGTGACGTTTGAGATCCATCGCCAGACGCAGCTTGGTGCCAACGCCATCGGTGCCGGAGACCAGCACCGGTTCACGGTATTTCTGCGGCAGCGCGCAAAGCGCACCAAAACCGCCCAGTCCACCCATCACTTCCGGGCGACGCGTCTTTTTCACTACGCCTTTAATACGGTCAACCAGAGCGTTACCAGCATCAATATCAACACCGGCGTCTTTGTAACTGAGAGAGGTTTTGTCGGTCACTGCGAGGTCCCCACGCGAGTTGCGGTTGGTGGTTTAAAATAAAGCGCGGCAATTCTATCAGTGCAGGCAAACGTTTGCGAGTCCGGGATTGCGCATCGGGCGATTTTCATTAATCCTCTATTTGTCCCGGTAAAACCCGCGGCTTTGCGCAAGAGCAGGTGGCGCGGAGCGTAAAAGGCGGTATAATCCCGCGATTTTTTTTAGCTCAACTCATTCCGGGAGAACACCAATGAAGATCGTGGAAGTCAGACACCCGCTGGTCAAACATAAACTGGGCTTGATGCGTGAGCATGATATCAGTACAAAGCGTTTTCGCGAGCTGGCGTCTGAAGTGGGCAGCCTGCTGACCTACGAAGCGACCGCCGATCTGGAAACAGAGCGCGTAACCATTGAGGGCTGGAATGGCCCGGTAGAGATCGATCAGATCAAAGGCAAAAAAATCACGGTGGTGCCGATTCTGCGTGCCGGCCTGGGCATGATGGAAGGGGTGCTGGAGCACGTTCCCAGCGCCCGTATCAGCGTGGTGGGTGTTTACCGTGATGAAGAGACACTGGAGCCGGTTCCCTATTTCCAGAAGCTGGTCTCTAACATCGAAGAGCGCCTGGCGCTGGTTGTCGATCCTATGCTGGCGACTGGCGGTTCCATGATCGCCACCATCGACCTGCTGAAGAAAGCGGGCTGCACCAGCATTAAAGTGCTGGTACTGGTTGCCGCACCAGAAGGGATTGCCGCGCTGGAGAAAGCGCATCCTGACGTTGAGCTTTACACCGCGTCAGTGGATCAGGGACTGAATGAGAAGGGTTACATCATTCCCGGGCTCGGCGATGCCGGGGACAAGATTTTCGGAACCAAATAAATCGCATAGCCGACCAGAGAGTCGGCTTTTTTTTGGCAAAAAAAAGATCCCCGAACGGGTTCGGTGTGGCTGCGAGGCTCACCGGCGTGCCTGCTGCTGTGCCAGAGCCGCGCGCCCTGGGGGATAAATAACACAAGGGGATAAATGATGACTCGTCGCGCCATTGGCGTCAGTGAACGACCGCCGTTACTGCAAACCATTCCACTCAGCCTGCAACACCTGTTCGCCATGTTTGGTGCCACGGTACTGGTACCGATTCTGTTCCACATCAACCCGGCGACGGTGCTGTTATTCAACGGCGTAGGCACGCTGATCTACCTCTTTATCTGTAAAGGCAAAATTCCCGCTTACCTCGGTTCCAGTTTTGCCTTTATCTCGCCAGTACTGCTATTGCTGCCGCTGGGTTATGAGGTCGCGCTGGGCGGATTTATCCTGTGCGGCGTGCTGTTCTGTCTGGTGGCGCTGATTGTCAAACGCGCGGGCACCGGCTGGCTCGATGTGATGTTTCCCCCGGCGGCGATGGGCGCGATTGTCGCCGTCATCGGTCTGGAGCTGGCAGGGGTAGCCGCTAATATGGCGGGTTTGCTGCCCGCGGAAGGCAGTGCGCCCGACAGTACAACCGTGCTGATTTCGCTGGTCACGCTGGCAGTGACGGTATTCGGTTCCGTGCTGTTTCGTGGTTTCCTGGCGATCATCCCGATTCTGGTCGGGGTGGTGGCGGGTTATCTGCTCTCTGCATTTATGGGCATCGTTGACTGGAGCGGCGTGGTCAAAGCACCCTGGTTTGCGCTGCCAACTTTCTATACCCCGCGCTTTGAGTGGGTGGCGATGCTGACGATCCTGCCTGCGGCGCTGGTGGTGATTGCCGAGCATATCGGTCATCTGGTGGTCACCGCCAACATCGTAAAGAAAGATCTGATTCGCGACCCTGGCCTGCATCGTTCGATGTTCGCCAACGGCTTATCAACGGTCATCTCCGGCTTCTTTGGTTCAACGCCTAACACCACCTACGGCGAAAACATCGGTGTGATGGCAATTACCCGCGTCTACAGTACCTGGGTGATTGGCGGCGCGGCGATTCTGGCGATCCTGCTCTCCTGTGTCGGCAAACTGGCGGCGGTGATCCAGGCGATCCCGGTACCGGTAATGGGCGGCGTGTCGCTGCTGCTGTATGGCGTGATCGGCGCATCCGGTATTCGGGTGTTGATCGAGTCCAAAGTCGATTACAACAAAGCGCAAAATCTGATCCTGACCTCGGTGATCCTGATCATCGGCGTCAGCGGTGCGAAGGTGCATATCGGTGCTGCGGAGCTGAAAGGCATGGCGCTGGCGACAATCGTAGGGGTTGGATTAGCGCTGATCTTCCGTGTGATCTCACTGCTGCGTCCGGAAGAAGTGGTACTGGAGGCTGAAGAATCGCGCGAGCCGTGATCGCAGCAAGCCTGACAGGATCGGGGCAGGGACGCCCCATTCATCTCTTTCTGAAAACTGTGTTAGACTTCCCCCGATTTTTTGCTTGTTCTCTTGCTGAGGTGCTTCTGAACACGCCGGCACAATTGTCATTGCCACTCTATTTACCTGACGATGAAACCTTCTCCAGCTTCTGGCCGGGGGAAAACCCGTCGCTGATTGCCGCGCTGAAAGGCGCTCTCAACCAACAACATGGCAGCTATCTCTACTTCTGGTCACGCGAAGGCGGAGGGCGGAGCCATTTGCTGCACGCCGCGTGCGCCGAGATGTCAGCGCGCAGCGAAGCGGTCGGTTACGTTCCGCTGGATAAACGCACCTGGTTTGTACCGGAAGTACTGGAAGGGATGGAGCAGCTGTCACTGGTCTGCATCGATAACATCGAGTGCATTGCAGGCGAGCCTGAATGGGAAATGGCGATCTTCGATCTCTATAACCGTATTCTGGAAACCGGCAATACGCGCCTGTTTATTACCGGCGATCGTCCACCACGCCAGCTTAATCTGCAACTGCCCGATCTCGCCTCGCGGCTGGACTGGGGGCAGATCTATCGCCTGCAGCCTCTCTCCGACGAAGATAAATTACAGGCGCTGCAACTGCGCGCCGGGTTACGCGGATTTGAGCTGCCGGAAGATGTGGGGCGCTTCCTGCTGAAGCGACTGGATCGTGAAATGCGCACCCTGTTTGATACGCTGGATCGGCTTGATCGCGCCTCGATCAGCGCCCAGCGTAAACTCACCATTCCGTTTGTGAAAGAGACACTCGGCCTTTAAAACAGGTCGAGCACCGCTTCGGGCGGACGTCCGATCCGCGCCTTGTCGCCATTGATCACTATCGGCCTTTCAATCAGCACCGGATGTTCCACCAGCGCATCCAGCAGTGCACTTTCGCTTTTGTCGCTGAGTGCCAGTTCGCTATAGATCGCCTCTTTAGTCCGCATCAACTGCTGTGCACTCTGCATTCCCAGTTTCTGTAACAGGATTTGCAGCGTCTCGCTATCGGGCGGCGTTTGCAGATAGAGCACCACTTCCGGCTCTATCCCGCGGGCGTTCAGCAGTGCCAGCGTCTCGCGGCTCTTGCTGCAGCGCGGGTTGTGGTAAATCGTCACCATCTCAGACTCTCCTTTATTCGCAGGGTGAATGCTCAGCCTTTCTGATATTGCTTAAAGCGCTGTTGTAACTGGCGCAGCTGATCGATACGGGCATCGTAGCGCGCCTGTTTCAGGCTGCCGAGCGGCACCTGTGCGCTGGCGCTGCCAAGCGCGGTGATCGCCTGATCGAGCTGGCCATTCAGCGCCAGACTCTCTGCCCGCGCCGATAACTCTTCATCATTCAGTCCCTGCTGTGCAGACGCCTGGGCCAGCAAATCCCAGCCGTTGGGATCATCTTTATTAGCCCAGGTGTAGCGATTCAGAATGCGGCTGGCATTGGCATACTGTTTCGCTTCAACGTAGGCATTGGCCAGGTTGAGCTGCACCACCGGGCTGTTTTTTGCACTGGTGGCGGCGCTGAGCAGGGCGATCGCCTGTTGTGGCTGATTCAGGCCGATATCGATGTCTGACATAAGATCCAGGAACCAGACGTTATTCGGCTGCTTCGCCAGCAGCGGCGTCATAATCCGCTTCGCATCGGCAAAGCTTTTCGCCTGCAAAAACTGTATGGCTTTGCCATATTGTGACGCCAGCTGCTCACGAGAATTGCCGCTGGCATACTGGCTCAGCAGTTCGTCGGTGAGCTGATTACGCCCGGTGGAGTACATGCCCAGTGAACGCACCTTTGCCAGATAGAAATCTTCTGTAGATTGCACCACCACCGGCCGCATCTGGTTAGCGCGGTTGCGGGCATCCGCCAGACGGCTGTCGGGCAGGGGATGCGTCAGCAGAATTTCAGGAGGCTTCGAGGAGAAGCGGCTCTGATCGGCCAGCTTCTGTAAAAAGTTCGGCATCGCCTGGGGATCAAACCCGGCGCGCTGCAGTACCTGAATTCCGATGCGGTCAGCTTCCTGCTCATTACCCTGGGTAAAACTGATAATTCCCTGCTGAGTTCCCGCCAGGGTGCCGGTCAGTGCTGCCATGCCCGCCTGCGGATTGGCCATCGCCAGCAGAATAGAGCCCAGCGCACCGACCCATGTCAGTGGCGCATTGCGCTTCTGATCTTCCATTGCGCGCGCCAGATGGCGCTGGGTAACGTGTGAGATCTCATGCGCCATTACTGACGCCAGCTGGCTTTCATTTTCGGTATAGCGAAACAGCGCTGAGTGCAGCACCACGTTGCCACCAAAAAAGGCAAAGGCGTTGAGCTCATCGTTCTGAATCAGAAAGAAGTGGAACGGGGTTTTCACTGAGTCGGCGTGCGACACCAGTCGCTGACCCAGCTGATTAATATACTGATTAAGCAGCGGATCATTGATCAGCGGCGCACTGGCACGCAGCTGGCGCACATAAAAGTCGCCCATCTGCAGTTCCTGATTAATCGACAGCGTCGAACCGGCCGTAGTGCCAATATCGGGAAGTGAATCACTGACATCGGCATAAGCAGGTGACAGAGTAGTGAAAATGAGCGTCGGAAGGAGCGCGGCGATCAGCGTTTTCTTTAACTGGTTCAACATGCCTTAATCCTGTAGAGAGGCCCTGAAAATGGACAGGTGCGCAGCGGGAATGTTCCATTTTTCGCAGATAACGACGGTTCTTGACTATCTTAACCAGAGCATCAAAAGAATGAAATGTCGTTTTCTGGCAAACGACCAACGTAATTTGTGCAAGATCGCCCATTTTGACGAAAAAAACTGAACATCCTGACAACTTAAACCGCGGTTAAACGAATAAAACCCGGCGGAGTATCGGCGGGTTTGTGAGCGTTTAAGTAACGCCTTATTCATTTATTCCTAATGCGCTTCTGCAGAATAAAGCAGAATCTGCTGCCGCGCAGATTTAGCCTGTGAGCGGATTTTTTTAAAGTTATGTAAATTCACTCAAAAAAACTGACTATGGCATGAGTTTTTCCAGGTCTACTCTGAAAAAATAGCCCTCTCTGAGCCGTAAATCTCCTCTTTGCCATTGATAAATTAAATCGTAGCTCTCGCCGTTATCCTGCTTATTCCAGCTACGCCTGGCTGTTATTTATTCCTGTTAATGTCACAGGAAGGGAAAAGAGCACAAAGAGTCAGGTCCATTCTGGTTAAGACCTTTTTTTACTCATAATGAAACTTTTCGATTAATACGGAAGGTGAATAATTTCAGCGGTTATCAGCCGCGCGCTGACCTGAATTTACGCAGGCGAGAATTATGCCTGCGCTGTGATATAGATAGCCGACCTGATTCAGTCCTGAATCTGCCAGACATTATTTGCCGGAGAGAAGTGTTATGCGTTCAGTTGTTTCATACGCGTTAATCGCCATTATGGGCGGAGTCGTTGGCGCGGCTGTCACTCAGAGTGGCGAGATTTATGACAAAGTGACACGCCATTTTGCAACCGAGCCACAGGAAGCCCCGGGATTCTGGAGTACCCCGGCGATTGAAGGTTACGGCAAAATTCATTATGAGCCCGACGCCGCGTTTAAACCGGTGGCGGGCCTGAGCAATAAAATTGTTTTCCAGATTACCCGAAGCGATGGCGCGATGACCGCGCCCAATCTGGGACTGGAGCGTGTGGCGCGCGTGGTGAATTTATATATTGCCTCCGGCATTCCGGCCGATCAGCTGAAGTTTGTCGTTTCGGTCACCGGCGACGCGACGCCCGCCATGCTGGATAACGCCCATTTTAAAAAGTTTTATGGCATCGAAAATCCAAACCTGAAGCTGATTAATGAGCTGAATCAGGCGGGAGTGAAAGTCTCGGTCTGCGATCAGTCCGTGGCATTCCATCACTATCCCAATAACTGGATTGATAAATCTGTAGTCCATGCACTTTCCAGTCCGACCACAGTATCAACCCTGCAAAACCAGGGATACGCGTGGCTGGCAATGTAATTGATGTTTTAAACGATCGGGAGAAGAGTTAATGCGTCCAGCAGCTTTAGTGGTGATGGCAGCCGTAGCGGGATTTATCGGAGGCAATGTTTTACAGTTGCCGGAATTATTCGATAAGGTCAGCGGAAAAATGGCGGATAATAAATCCGAACCTGCTGATTTCTGGAGTACGCCAGCGATTGAAGGCTACGGCAAAATACATTATGTCGATACGCCTGCATTTAAACCCGGCACGACAGCGGGCCTGAGTAATAAAATAGTATTCCAGATCAACCGCAGTGAAGGGGATATTCGTAAGCCGAATCTCGGTCTGGAGCGCGTAGCGCGCGTCACCAACCTCTATTATGCGGCGGGTGTGCCACTCGACCAGCTGAAATTTGTGGTGTCAATTAACGGCGACGCGGTTTCATCAGCGCTGAATAATGACCAGTTCAGCAAAGCCTACGGCGTCGATAACCCGAACCTGAAGCTGATCAGCGAGCTGAAAAAAGCGGGCGTTCAGGTCACTATCTGCGATCAGTCAGTGGCGTTTCATCAGCTTGAGCGCAACTGGATCGACCCGATGGTCACTCACACCATCTCCAGCGGCACCACCGTTGCGACCCTGGAAAACAGCGGTTACGCCTTCCTGATGCTTTAATTCCCCCACAGCGGCGTCACTGCCGCTGTCACCTGCCCGTCAAATTGCTGTGATGCCCCTGTCATAGAACGCCGCTAGTGTTGTCGCAATGAGATCGATCTCATCGACAATACACGAGGCAGTCATGACCGATTTAATCAGCGTAGCCAGACTGGCAGGGGTCTCCCGCGCAACCGCTGCGCGCGCCTTTTCTGATCCTCATCTGCTAAAACCGGGCACGCTGCAAAAGGTGCTTGCCGCCTCGGAACAGATCGGTTTCCGCCCGAATCATATTGCCCGTCAGCTCCGCACCCAGCACTCCACCACGCTTGGCGTCCTGTTGCCTTCACTGCTCAATCCGGTTTTTGCCATGCAGTTACAGGCGATGGAGCAGCAGGCTCGTCTGGCGGGATATGGGCTGCTGGTAGCAACCAGTGATTATCAGGCTGAGCGGGAAGCGGCCATTGTCGAACATATGCTGCACCAGCGTGTCGCCGGTCTGGTACTGACGGTGGCAGATGCCGACAGCAGTGCGCTGCTGCCGACACTGGCGGCGGCGAAGATGCCCTTCGTGCTGACCCACAACGTACCGCAACAGCACGAATGGCCCGCGCTGTGCGTAGATAACCGCAAAGCCATTGCCGAAGCGACCGCCCATCTGGTGTCACTGGGCCACCGCCACATCGTGATGGCTGCGGGCCCTATGCAGCAATCTGACCGCGCCCGTCTGCGCTATCTCGGCTACTGCGATGCCATGCAGCAGGCCGGTCTGACGCCGCAGGCGATGATTGAGATGCCCAGCCATATCCAGTCCGATTTCCATCCGTTGCTGCCGCTGATTAATTCACCTTCGCCGCTGACGGCGGTGATTTGCAGTAACGATCTGCTGGCTATCAGCCTGCTGGGCGCCGCTGCGCGTGCCGGCGTCAGCGTTCCGAATCAGCTCTCCGTGATCGGCTTCGATGGCATTGAGCTGGGCGAACAGCTTTCACCTTCACTGGCCAGTGTGGTGCAGCCGATTGCGCTAATGGGCGCGCGCGCCATTGACCTGCTTCTGAATCCCGTCGGCGGTAAAACCCATCTGCTGGCACATCATTTACGTCTCGGGGAGAGTGTCGCCCCGGCATTTCATGGCTCTTTTTCAGGGGAACATCATGTCACTCACCGTTAACTTCAAACCTATCGCCAGCGCTGCGCTGCTGGCTGGATGCACGCTTGCCTCATCGTGGGCGCAGGCGGCTGAAAATGCTATCTGCTACAACTGCCCGCCAGAGTGGGCCGACTGGGCGACACAGCTCCAGGCGATCGAAAAAACGACGGGCATTCATGTGCCGCAGGACAATAAAAATTCGGGTCAGGCGCTGGCGCAGCTGGTTGCCGAGAAAAGCAATCCGGTCGCCGACGTGGTCTATTACGGCGTCAGCTTCGGCATTCAGGCAGTCAGTGCAGACGTGGTCAGCGCTTACAAACCGGCAAACTGGGATCAGATCCCGGCAGGCATGAAAGATCCTGCTGGCAAGTGGGTGGCGCTGCACTCCGGTACCATGGGTTTTATGGTCAACGTTGATGCGCTGGGTGGCGCGCCGGTGCCGCGTTCCTGGGATGATCTGCTGAAGCCGGAATATAAAGGCATGGTGGGTTATCTTGATCCGGCCAGCGCCTTTGTGGGCTACGTTGCAGCCGTCGCGGTGAATCAGGCGAAAGGCGGCAGCCTGCATGACTTCACCCCGGCTATCAACTGGTTCAAAGCGCTGCAACGCAACCAGCCGATTGTGCCTAAGCAGACCGCCTATGCCCGGCTGATTTCAGGCGAAATCCCGATTCTGATCGACTACGACTTCAACGCCTATCGCGCCCGCTACAAAGATCACGCCAATGTGGAATTTGTGATCCCCAGCGAGGGGACGGTCACGGTGCCTTACGTCATCAGCCTGGTGAAAAATGCGCCGCATCCGGCCAACGGTAAGAAAGTGATCGATTTCGTGCTGTCAGATGCCGGTCAGGCGATCTGGGCTAATGCCTGGCTGCGTCCGGTCCGGGCGGGCGCGATGTCACCCGAAGCGAAGAAATATTTTCTGCCTGACAGCGACTATGCGCGCGCTCACACGGTTGATTATCAGCAGATGGCCGATGCGCAGAAGAGCTTCTCCGCCCGTTACCTGAGCGAGATCCGCTGATGTCACTCTCAGAGATCAATCCGTTTGCTGCTGGCGACTCAGTTCGCCACCGCCTTCGGCCGCTGGGGGCAAACTGGCCGTGGATGCTGCTGCCTGCGCTGCTGTTCTTTGCTGCCTTCTGGCTGTTGCCGTTTGCTCGTCTGTTGCAGATCGGTATGACGGAAGATCGCACGACTCACCACAGCGGCTACTGGACGGTAATCAGCCAGCCGCAATATCTGCAAAGCCTGCTGAATACCGTGCTGCTCTCGGCAGCGGTCACGCTGGTGACGCTGCTGATTGCTGCGGTGGTGGGCTGCTTTCTGGCACGGCAGCGCTTTACCGGGCGAGGCACGCTGCTGGCGCTGCTGACCTTTCCGCTGGCCTTTCCGGGCGTGGTGGTGGGATTTCTGATGGTCATGCTGGCGGGGCGTCAGGGTGTTCTGGCGCAACTCAGTCTCAGCCTGTTTCATGAGCGCTGGATCCTTGCTTATTCGCTCAGCGGCTTATTTATTGGCTATCTCTATTTTTCGCTGCCGCGCGCCATCGTGACGCTGGTGGCGGCCAGTGAAAAGCTGGACCGTTCGCTGGAAGAGGCCGCCCGATCGCTGGGTGCCAGCCAGTGGCGCATCATCATTGACGTCATCATTCCTGGGCTGAAACCGGCGCTGCTCTCCTGCGGCGCGCTCTGTTTCGCCACCAGCATGGGCGCCTTTGGCACCGCATTTACCCTTGGCACAGAGCTCGCGGTGCTGCCGCTGACCATTTATGGTGAGTTCACTAATTACGCCAACTTTGCCACCGCAGCGGCACTTTCGGTGGTGATGGGGGCGGTGGCCTGGCTGGCGCTGATGCTGGCGAACGGACTGGTTGCCCGCCGTAAGGAGAAGGCATGAAACGCCGGGGGCTGTTCTGGCTGCAGGTGGTGATCACCAGCCTCACCGCGCTGTTTATGATTGTGCCGGTTGTGCTCTCGATGCTGGCGGGCGTCACGCAGAACTATTTCACTGGCCTGCGCAGCGGCCTGACGCTGAAGTGGGTGGAACAGGTGTGGCAGATGTATGCCGACACCTTCTGGCTGTCGCTGCTGATCGCTGTGAGTTGTCTGGCGGTGACGGTTATTGCTGGCGTGCCAGCCGCCTGGGGCTTACTGAAATCACCGTCACGCTGGGCCAGCCGCATTGAGGAGTGCCTGATGCTGCCAGTCGCATTGCCGGGCCTGGCCACCGCACTGGGCATCATTCTGCTTTATGGTCAGTTCAGCGCGTTGCGCGACAGCTGGCTCTTCATCCTGATCGGCCATGTGCTCTTTACCTTGCCCTTTATGATCCGACCGGTGCTGTCGGTGATGCAGGCGATTGATCTGCCGCGCCTTGAAGAAGCTGCCGCCAGCCTGGGGGCAGGCTTCTGGCGCCGCTTCTTTACCGTGGTCGTCCCGAACTGCCGCAACGGCATTCTGGCGGGCGCATTTATGGTGATCACCCTGTCGGTGGGGGAGTTCAACATTACCTGGATGCTGCACACGCCACTGACCAAAACCCTGCCGGTCGGTCTGGCCGACAGCTACACCTCGATGCGGCTGGAAGTCGGGTCCGCCTATACCCTGATCTTTATTATGATGATTTTACCGCTGCTGCTGTTGCTCAACGCCTGTAATCACTGGCTGGAACGGCAATCTTCGCGGCAGCAGAGAGAGGAAACCGTATGAATGAGGCCGTCAACGTGACGCTGCGCCACTGCTCGCGTCGCTTTAATCAGCAGGTCGCGCTGCATCCGCTCGACCTGCAGGTTCACGCCGGTGAAACACTGGTATTGCTGGGGCCGTCAGGCTGTGGCAAAACCACGCTGCTGCGTATTATCAGCGGCCTGGAAAGCAGCGATCCCCCGGGAGAGATCTGGTTTGACAAGCGTAACGTCACCGCGCTGCCCATTGAGAAACGCAACGTTGGCATGGTGTTTCAGAACTACGCGCTGTTCCCGACGCTCAACGTGGCGCAGAACGTCGCCTATGGGCTGAAGGTGCAGGGCGTGCCACGTGCCGAGCGTGACGCGCGGGTCGCGGAGATGCTGGCACTTGTTGACCTGACACATCTGTCCCACCGGGCGATTGATAAATTGTCCGGCGGGCAGAAGCAGCGGGTGGCGCTGGCACGTGCGCTGGCCGCCCGGCCTAAAGTTCTGTTGTTCGATGAGCCGCTGGCGGCGCTTGACGCCAGGCTGCGCGATCGGCTGCGGCTGGAGATCGGCGCGCTGCTCAAGCGGCTGGCGATCACCGCGGTTTACGTCACCCACGATCAGCAGGAAGCGATGGCGCTGGGCGATCGCATCGCGGTGATGGAGCAGGGCCGTCTGGTGCAGCTCGATACTCCGCAGGGAATTTATCAGCGCCCTGCCTGCCGCTTTGTGGCGGATTTTGTGGGCGCCATAAACTGCATTGCGCACGATCCCGACGGTCATCCCCAGCGTTTTTGCCGCCCGGAAGATGTGCTGCTGGCCGACGACACCCGCTATGCCCAGCGCGGTGTGGTGGTGGGCAGTACATTTCTTGGCGCCTCGCAGCGCTTACTGATCGATATCGGGCTGGATAACCCCATTCAGGTCGAGCGTCATGCCCGCGAAATCTGGCAGGCGGGACAGCGCATCAGCTGGTCGCTGACCCGCCAGGCCGCGCTGGAATTTAGTTGCTAAGGAGTCTGTTGTGTCTGTTCAACCCACAGTCATCGCGCAAATCAGCGATCTGCATATCAAGGCCTTTGGTCGTCTCTCTTATAAACAGGTCGATACCCATGCCGCTTTACTGCAGGTTATCGATACCCTTAACGCGCTGCAGCCGCGCCCCGATGTGGTGGTGATTACCGGCGACCTGGTCGATTTTGGCAGGCCGGAAGAGTATCAGACGCTGCGCGAAGCCCTGCAGCGCCTCCAGTTGCCCTTTTATCTGATGGCGGGCAATCACGACGATCGCGAGGCACTGCGTGCTGCCTTCCCGGATCACACCTACCTGCAGGCGGGACCAACCCTGAACTGGCAGCTTAGTGTGGGCGGCGTCAGGCTGCTGGCCCTGGACTCCAGCGTACCGCAACAGCCGTGGGGGGAGGTGGATGAGCAGCAGTTGCAATGGCTGGATCAGGCACTGCGCGAGGCCGCGGATCAGCCCACGCTGGTGATGCTGCATCATCCCCCTTTTGCCTGTGGCATTGCGCATATGGATCGGCAACGGTTACGCCATCCTGAGGCACTTGAGGCGATCATTGTCCGCCATCCGCAGGTTGAGCGGGTGCTTTGTGGTCATCTGCATCGCAGCCTGCAGACCCGCTTTGCCGGAACCCTGGCCTGTGTCGCACCCGGCGTGTCGCATCAGGTGGCTCTGGATCTGCATCCGGAGGGGCCGGCTCACTTTATTCTGGAGCCGCCCGGCTTTTTGCTCCATTGCTGGCAGCCAATGCAGGGAATGGTCACGCATCAGTGCGCGATTGGCCACTTTTCGGGACCCTGGCCATTTTACGATAGTCAGGGGTTAATCGATTAGTGCCAGCTAAATCTGTATTAAGCGGGGTGATATTTGTCTTAATGCTGCTCAAAAATGCCGACACAGTGTAGACTTAAGCCCGGCTATCAGGGCTTCTGGCACACATTAAAAAAATAATCAGGCATTCACGACATGACACTCTTCTCCGGGGCGGCGACGCCATGTTAAAGCTCTTTCGGCCCAAGGCCGACTTGCGCAATCTGATCGCCCTGCTGGTGATTGTCAGCATTGTTATCACGCTCGCGAATACGCTCTACGCCACCTGGCGGGTGCAGCGCCAGGTGCTGATTGACACCACGCTTGAGGCTAACCGGGCCTATGCCGCCAAGCTGGCTTCAACCAGTGAAATCTTTTTTCAGCTGGCGCAGTCACAGTTGCACTACAGCGCCAATCAGCTAAGCCGTGACTTTAATAATGAAGGACTGCTGAATAGCGAAGTCAATCGTCTGCGTGAGCAGACTACCAGTTTCAACTCGGTGGCCGTGGTGGATGAGCAGGGCGCGATCAAAGCGATCTCGCCCGAATCCCTGACGCTGAAAGGGATGCGTGTCACCAGCGACGCCTCCCGCGAAGCGCTGACGCTGCGGCAGCCGATCATCAGTAAACCGACCCTTTCTGCAGCCAATAATCTGCTGGTGTTTGTCTCCTGGCCAATCTGGAGTCCCGATGGCGACTATCTGGGCTACATCGGCGGCACGATCTATCTGAAGAAAAAAAGCATTCTGAATGCGCTACTGGGTGAACAATTCTACCGCGATGGCACCACGGTCTATGTGCTCGACAGTAATAATGAGGTGTTGTATCACCAGAATCGTCAGCTGATTGGTAAAGTTCTGCCCGCCATCGTCAGTCCGCGTGACGAGCAGACCAATGGCTCGCTGATGCTTGCGGGTGCAGGTGAGTCGACGCAGCTGGCGGGCTATGCCGTCGTGCCGACCACCGGCTGGACGGTGGTGGCGCTGAAGCCGATTAACGTCACGCTGAACCCGCTTTCAGGCCTGTTAATGAAAGTCCTGAAGAACTCGGTGCCGTTCGCACTGCTGACCCTGCTGGTTGCGTTAGGGCTGGCACGGCTGATTGCCCGACCGCTATTCCAGCTGGCCCGCAAAGCCAGCCGGATGGATGCGCAGGGCGTATCAAAAGAGATTGGCGGCATCAGTGCCTGGTATTTTGAGGCGGCGCAGGTCAAGCGCGCGCTACTCACCGGCATCGGACTGGTGCAGGACAAAATCGGTCGTCTGAGTTCGGAAGCCCAGACCGACCCCCTGACTCAGTTGCTGAATCGGCGTGGTCTTAATGCGGTACTGGAGTACTACCGCACGCTACGCCAGCCTTTCTCGGTGCTGGCGCTGGATATCGATCACTTTAAAAACGTCAACGATAGCTGGGGCCACGATGTGGGCGACCGGGTTATTCAGCAGGTGGCGAGCACGCTGCGTGCCAGCGCCCGTCAGTCTGATGTGGTGTGCCGCAACGGCGGAGAGGAGTTTCTGATGCTGCTGCCGGGAACGGCCCTGGATGAGGCGCAGATTATCGCCGAGCGCGTGCGACTGGGTATTGCAGAAGCCTGGCTCACCGACGTGGGACGCATTACCTTGTCTATCGGCGTCGCGGCCTGGAATGGTTCGCAGGATGTCGGGCTGGAAGGCAGTTTAAAACAGGCGGATGCGGCGCTCTATGAGGCGAAAAATGCCGGGCGCAACTGCGTTATCGTGGCCGCCGCGTAATCGCGTTAACTCACAGTGTTTCGCAACGGCAGGATAAAAATGGGTGGGGAAGAGGCAGCTAAGCAGGGCGCGGCGTTAAGGCTACCGCGCCCCTCAACATCAGGCTGACTTGACGTAATCCAGCACCATGTCGTGGTGATTCGAGGTCTTGAAGTTATCAAAAACTTTTTCGATCCTGCCCTCAGCATCTATCAGGAAGCTGATGCGATGAATGCCGTCATAGGTTTTCCCCATAAACGTTTTTTCACCCCAGACGCCAAACGCCTGGCAGACTTCATGGTTTTCATCGGAGAGCAGGGTAAAGTTCAGCAGCTCTTTTTCGACAAACTTTGACAGTTTTTCCGGTTTGTCGGTGCTGATGCCCAGCACTTCCACGCCCGCTTTTTTCAACTCATCCATGTTGTCACGCAGACCGCACGCCTGCACGGTGCAGCCTGGTGTCATCGCTTTCGGGTAAAAGTACACCAGAACGCGCTGTCCCTGGAAGTCGGTCAGATTCACGTGTTCGCCGTCCTGATCGGGCAGGCTAAATGCGGGTGCAGTATCTCCGGCTTTCAGTGGATTCATTACATCTCTCCATTTTCTTATTCAGGCTGTGGGTAATACACCATCCGGTCAGAAACGGCCAGAGGGAAAATTACCATCAGGGGGTATTTCACCACATAGCCGGTCACCTTTCAGTGGCAGTAATGTGGAGAAATAACTCCGGTTAATTGACCAAAGCTTAGCGTACCGCGCTGACAGATTCGCTGCTGTCGGCATCTGACACACTGTAAAGGCGCAGCGTTCCCTGAGCATTCAGCTCCTGACACAGGGTATTAAACGCCTGCTCAAACGGGGTGCCACTGGTTCGCGTCGGACTGTGAGCGGTCATTTGAATATAGAGCGTAGGGGGCAAATTGTGTTGCGCTGGCGTAATGCGCGAAACCAGTTCGGCCACATTCATCTGATGCTTATCGATAAGATCGGTAAAGCGTTCAATAATATGCGGCGAATCAGCCACCTCAACCTGAATGAACGCGGTATCGGGCATCGGCGGACGGAGCCGGGCATTGGTGCGCTTCATGACGATCAGCAGTTCGAGTTCTGCCCCTTTCAGTGGCAGGGTCGATTCAATCAGTGTGATCGCGTTCCAGCTGCCCGACAGCAGCATGATAAAGGTGAACTCATCCCCAAGCATGGCAAGACGGCTATCTTCAATATTGCAACCGCAGCTGCTGACGTGTCGGGTAATGGTGTTGACGATACCCGGACGGTCAACACCGAGCGCGGTGATCACCAGATGATGGGGCTGAGATTGCGGCAAAATGGCTTTTCCTCTGCTTTCGCTAATAACCATAAGGTAAACATAAAAAAAACTGCTGACAAGCGCGGGAATGGCGTGGCTGGCTTGCTTTTCCCTAAGTGTAAAACGTACCATGAAGCACTTGTTTGTCGAGGGGATCGCCAATGTTTACGGGAAGTATTGTTGCACTCGTTACGCCAATGGATGACAGCGGTAATGTCTGCCGGTCGAGTCTGAAAAAACTGATTGATTATCACGTCGCCAGCGGCACCGCGGCGATCGTTTCCGTCGGCACCACAGGCGAATCTGCTACCCTGAGCCATGAAGAACATGGTGATGTGGTGATGCTGACCCTGGAGCTGGCCGATGGCCGTATTCCGGTGATTGCCGGAACCGGGGCAAACGCCACCGCTGAAGGCATCTCTCTGACTAAGCGTTTTGAAAATTCCGGCGTTGTGGGTTGCCTGACCGTGACCCCATATTACAACCGTCCGACGCAGGAAGGGCTGTTCCAGCACTTTAAAGCGATTGCGAATAGCACCAGCCTGCCACAGATGCTGTATAACGTTCCCTCGCGTACCGGTTGTGACATGCTGCCGGAAACCGTTGCCCGCCTGGCCGAAATCAAAAATATTATCGGAATCAAAGAGGCAACCGGGAACTTATCGCGGGTTAGTCAGATCCAAGAGCTGGTTAATGAAGATTTCATTCTGGTGAGTGGCGATGACGCGACTGCGCTGGACTTTATGCAACTGGGCGGTAAAGGCGTCATTTCGGTGACGGCCAACGTGGCTGCACGCGAAATGGTCGAACTGTGTCAACTCGCACAGCAGGGCAATTTCGTCGAGGCACGCCGCCTGAATCAGCGTCTGATGCATCTGCACCAGACGCTTTTCTGTGAACCCAATCCTATCCCGGTGAAATGGGCTGCGAAACAGCTAGGATTAATCGCTAACGACACGCTGCGTCTGCCAATGACGCCACTGACTGCAGCCGGCCAGCCGAAAGTGGAGCAGGCGCTGGTGAAAGCGGGTTTGCGATAATTTAGGGAGTTTGAATGAATTACTCAGTAAAGCGGTCAACAGTAGCCACAGTGGTGGGGCTTTCTACCCTGATGCTGTTGTCGGCCTGTTCAAGCGATCAGCGTTATAAGCGCCAGGTCAGCGGTGACGAATCTTATCTTGAAGCCAGTCAGTTAAATGAACTGAAAGCGCCTGCCGGAATGATCCTGCCGGTGCAGCGTGGTGATTTCGACGTGCCGCGCACGACCAGTCAGGCACCCACCGGCAAGCAGCTCGACATCCGTCCGCCAGCCCAGCCGCTGGCGCTGATGAACGGCACCCGCGCACAGTTCAGCAACAATACCGGCGCGCTGATGATTGATAACAGCCGCGGCTCAGTCTGGTCGCAGGTCGTCAACGTGGTGCAGTCATACAAATTCCCGATTGCTTCCCGTAATGACGCAGGCCAGCAGCTGACGACGGACTGGGTGCAGTGGAACCGTGCTGATGAAGATCAGCAGTATCGTGGTCGCTACCAGATCAGCGTGCAGTCGCAGAGCTATCAGCAGCAGTTAACCGTTCGTCTGCTGGAGCTGCAGCAGGATGGTAAAACCATTACCTCACCTGTGCAGATCCAGCGTTACACCGCGCAGATGCTGAATGACATCAGCACCGGTATGGACAAGATTGATACGGCGAGTGAAAACGCGGCCTCTGGTCGGGTGAATGGGGCCATTGATGTGCAGAGCGGTGCAGATGATACCGGCCTGCCACTGCTGATCCTGCGTACGCCATACAACGTGGCATGGCAGCGTCTGCCTGATGCAATGAAACGCGTCGGGATGGAAGTGACCGACACGACCCGCTCAACCGGCAGCATGAAGGTGACCTACAAGTCACTGAGCAGCAGCGACTGGGATTCAGTCGGTGCGAAAGATCCGGAATTACCAAACGGTGATTACAAAGTGCAGGTCGGCGATCTCGACAACCGCACCAGTCTGCAATTCATCGACCCGAAAGGGCATGTGCTGACCCAGTCGCAGAACGATGCGCTGGTGGCCGTGTTCCAGGCGGCGCTGAACAAATAAAGTTGCCCCAGGCCGGAGATTCTCCGGCCTTTTTATTTTGTTTTTGGCATAATAGCGCGCGGCGAAGTAAACGATTGCGTCAAGGCAATCGCCGCAGCGGCACTGGCCGCTGAACACCCGTTATTTCAAGTCTGGAGTGAACAAGATGCAAAAGCGAGCTGAGTTGTATCGCGGTAAAGCGAAAACCGTATACAGCACCGATAACCCGGATCTGCTGATACTCGAATTCCGCAACGATACGTCAGCAGGTGATGGCGCCCGAATCGAGCAATTTGATCGCAAGGGAATGGTTAACAACAAGTTTAACCATTTTATCATGACTAAATTGCAGGAAGCGGGTATCCCGACCCAGATGGAAGCGCTGCTGTCAGATACTGAAGCGCTGGTGAAGAAGCTGGAGATGGTGCCGGTAGAGTGCGTGGTACGTAACCGCGCCGCAGGCTCGCTGGTAAAACGTCTGGGCGTGGAAGAGGGCATTGTGCTCAATCCGCCGCTGTTTGATCTTTTCCTGAAAGATGATGCAAAGCATGACCCGATGGTCAATGAATCCTACTGCGAAACCTTTGGCTGGGTCAGCAAACAGAACCTGGCGCGGATGCAGGAGCTGACCTTTAAAGCCAACGACGTGCTGAGCAAACTGTTCGACGATGCGGGTCTGATTCTGGTCGACTTCAAACTGGAGTTTGGTCTGTTTAACGGCGAAGTGACGCTGGGCGATGAGTTTTCGCCAGACGGTGCGCGCCTGTGGGACAAAGAGACGCTGGATAAAATGGATAAAGACCGTTTCCGCCAGAGCCTCGGCGGCGTGGTGGAAGCCTATGAAGCGGTTGCACAGCGGCTGGGCGTGAAGCTCGACTGAGTTTGCCTGCCGCGCATGACTAGTCCTGGCATAAGTTGACACATTATGCCGTTAAAACGCCTGATGCACTGCATCAGGCGTTTTGTATTTCAGCGACAGGTGCGGCCGCTG
>NZ_JBSRXX010000012.1:0-142780 GCF_054056055.1 Pantoea sp. PvP021
CGGTTCGTCGGCACGACGTCAAAGCCGAAGGTACCGCGTGAGCGGCGCGAGGACGGCCCGGCAGCAGCAGAGGTGCGCTGGCCCGCACTGCGGCTTGCTCGGCCAGAAAAAAGGCTGCCACGTTTGACCGTGACAGCCTTTACAAATCTAATCTTAACTGATCAGCATTACGACCCAATGTCGCCCTGATTTTACTCAATCAGCGCAGGAAGGCGGGCTGATTCTGCTCATACTGCGAAATGGAGGCTTCGTGCTGCAGCGTCAGACCGATGCTGTCCAGGCCGTTAATCATGCAGTGGCGGCGGAAGCTGTCGAGCTCGAACGAATAGACTTTATCGCCAGCGGTGACCGTCTGCGCTTCCAGGTCTACCGTAAAGCTGATGCCGGGCTGGTCCGCAACCAGTCTGAACAGCTCATCCACTTCCTCTTCGCTTAACTTCACCGGCAGCAGCTGGTTGT
This sequence comes from Pantoea sp. PvP021, assembly GCF_054056055.1. Lineage (NCBI taxonomy): Bacteria > Pseudomonadati > Pseudomonadota > Gammaproteobacteria > Enterobacterales > Erwiniaceae > Pantoea > Pantoea sp. PvP021. The sequence goes on from NZ_JBSRXX010000012.1 coordinate 460, forward strand.
TGAAGCTGTTGCCATAAAAGATATCCGCGAAGCTCGGCGCAATCACCACGTGAAAACCAAAATCGGTCAGTGCCCAGGGCGCATGCTCACGTGAAGAGCCGCAGCCAAAGTTTTCACGCGCCAGCAGGATGCTGGTGCCTTTGAACTCAGGCTTGTTCAGCACAAAGCCGGGCGTTGGCACGGTGCCCGCGTCATCTTCAAAGCGCCAGTCGTGGAACAGATGCTGTCCAAAACCGGTGCGGGTGACCTTCTGCAAAAACTGCTTGGGAATGATCGCGTCGGTATCGACGTTCGCGGCATCCAGCGGCGCAACAATGCCGGTGTGCTGAGTAAATTTATTCGCCATGACTTAAGCTCCTGTCGTCAGTTCACGGATGTCGGCAAAGTGGCCGGTTACGGCAGCCGCCGCGGCCATTGCCGGGCTGACCAGATGGGTACGTCCACCACGGCCCTGACGGCCTTCAAAGTTACGGTTGCTGGTTGACGCGCAACGCTCGCCCGGATTCAGGCGGTCATTGTTCATCGCCAGACACATAGAGCAGCCTGGCAGACGCCATTCAAAGCCCGCTTCCAGGAAGATTTTGTCCAGACCTTCCGCTTCGGCCTGCGCTTTCACCGGGCCGGAACCCGGTACCACCATGGCGACCACGCCAGGCGCCACTTTGCGGCCTTTGGCGATGGCGGCGGCGGCACGCAGATCTTCAATACGTGAGTTGGTACAGGAGCCGATAAACACTTTATCAATCGCCACATCGGTCAGTTTGATGCCTGGCTGCAGGTTCATGTAGGCCAGGGCTTTTTCGGCTGAGGCGCGCTCAACCGGATCGGCGAACGAGGCCGGATTTGGGATCACCTGATCAACGGCAATAACCTGACCCGGATTGGTGCCCCAGGTGACCTGCGGTGCAATCTCTTCAGCATGCAGCGTTACTACCGCATCATATTTCGCGCCTTCGTCAGACTTCAGGGTGCGCCAGTAATCAACGGCCTGCTCCCATTTCTCACCCTGCGGCGAGAACTGACGACCTTTCAGATAGTTGAAGGTGGTCTCATCCGGTGCCACCAGGCCCGCTTTCGCACCCATCTCAATCGCCATGTTGCACAGGGTCATACGACCTTCCATGCTCAGCGCCTGAATCGCCGGACCGCAGAATTCGACCACATAGCCGGTTCCGCCTGCGCTGCCGGTTTTGCCGATGATCGCCAGCACGATATCTTTAGCCGTAATGCCGGTTGACGCCTGGCCCAGCACTTCAATCTTCATGGTTTTTGCCCGACCCTGTTTCAGCGTCTGGGTAGCAAACACATGTTCAACTTCAGAGGTGCCGATACCAAAGGCCAGCGAGCCAAACGCACCGTGCGTGGCGGTGTGCGAGTCGCCGCACACAATCGTCATACCTGGCAGCGTCATGCCCTGCTCAGGACCGATAACGTGGACGATGCCCTGGAACGGATGATTCAGGTCATACAGCTGTACGCCAAACTCAGCGCAGTTTTTCATCAGCTCCTGCATCTGAATACGCGCCATCTCGCCCGATGCATTGATATCTTTGGTCTGCGTAGAAACGTTGTGATCCATGGTGGCAAAGGTTTTGCCCGGCTGACGGACTTTACGTCCGTGCGCGCGCAGACCATCAAAGGCCTGGGGCGAGGTCACCTCATGGATCAGATGGCGATCAATGTAGAGTAACGGCGTTTCTTCTGGCGTTTCGTGGACGACATGTGCATCAAATAACTTCTGGTATAAGGTTTTCATTTTTTTATTTTTCCTCGGCGATAAAGCGAGCAATGATGCTGCCCATCTCATCTGTGCTGACCGCTGGACCATCACCGGCTAAATCTTTGGTGCGGTAGCCCTGTTCCAGCGCACGGCTGATGGCGCGTTCGATACTGGCGGCAGCCTCATCGGCATTCAGGCTGTAACGCAGCAGCAGCGACAGCGACAGGATCTGGGCGACCGGGTTGGCAATATTCTGACCGGCGATATCTGGCGCCGAGCCACCCGCGGGTTCGAACAGGCCAAAGCCCGCTTCATTCAGGCTGGCGGAAGGCAGCATCCCCATCGAGCCGGTAATCATGGCGCACTCATCAGAGAGAATGTCACCGAACAGGTTGGAGCAGAGCAGCACGTCAAACTGCGACGGGTCTTTGATCAACTGCATGGTGGCGTTGTCGATATAGATGTGGCTCAGCTGTACGTCCGGATACTCTTTGGCCACTTCGTTGACGATTTCACGCCACATCACGGAGGTCTGCAGCACGTTGGCTTTATCAACCGAGGTGACTTTGTTACGGCGTTTGCGCGCCGATTCAAACGCGATGCGGGCGATGCGCTCAATTTCGAAACGGTGATAAACCTCGGTATCAAATGCACGCTCTTCCGGGCCGCTGCCTTCACGTCCTTTCGGCTGACCAAAGTAGATGCCGCCGGTCAGTTCACGCACGCACAGAATGTCGAAGCCTTTGGCAGCAATGTCGGCGCGCAGCGGGCAAAACGCCTCCAGTCCGCTGTAGAGTGCAGCCGGACGCAGGTTACTGAACAGCTTAAAATGTTTGCGCAGCGGCAGCAGCGCACCGCGCTCCGGCTGCGATGCCGGCGGTAAGTGCTCCCACTTCGGGCCGCCAACGGAACCAAACAGGATCGCGTCGGCCTGCTCGCAGCCTGCAACCGTTGCGGGTGGCAGGGGTTCACCATGCTGATCGATAGCAATGCCGCCGACCGCATACTCCTGGGTGGTGATCTGGATATCAAAGCGCTGACGAATGGCATCCAGCACTTTCATAGCCTGCGCCATCACTTCCGGGCCGATACCATCACCGGGTAAAACTGCGATATGAGATGAGCTGGACATGGTTATACGGTTTCCTTCTGATCTTTAAATTTGCGCTGCAATTCTTGTTCAACCTGACGGGCACGCCAGATATTGTTCAGAGCGTTGACCATCGCTTTGGCGGAGGACTCCACAATATCGGTCGCCAGACCAATGCCGTGGAACTTGCGGCCGTTGTAGCTCACGACGATATCGACCTGACCCAGCGCATTCTCGCCGTGGCCTTTCGCGGTCAGCTTGTAGTTAACCAGCTCAGCGTCGAACTGGGTGATACGGTTAATCGCCTGGTAGACCGCGTCAACCGGGCCATTACCGGTGGCTGCATCCGATTTAGCGACATCGCCGCAGCCCAGATTGACAGAGGCGGTGGCGGTGATGCTGGAACCGGTCTGGACGTTAAATTCGTGCAGCTGGAAATGTTCCGGCTCTTCATTCTGCTTGTTGATGAAGGCCAGCGCTTCCAGGTCGTAATCGAAAACCTGACCTTTTTTATCGGCCAGTTTCAGGAAGGCGTCATACAGCGTATCCAGATTGTAATCCTGCTCGGCATAGCCCATCTCTTCCATACGATGTTTTACCGCCGCGCGGCCAGAACGTGAGGTCAGGTTCAGCTGGATTTTGTGTAAGCCGATCGATTCCGGCGTCAGGATTTCATAGTTCTCGCGGTTCTTCAGCACGCCATCCTGATGAATACCTGAGGAGTGAGCGAAGGCGTTAGAGCCGACCACTGCCTTGTTCGCCGGGATCGGCATGTTGCAGATCTGGCTGACCATCTGGCTGGTACGGTAGATTTCCTGATGATTGATATTGGTATGCACGTTCATGATCTGCTGGCGGGTTTTAATCGCCATGATCACCTCTTCCAGCGCACAGTTACCGGCACGTTCACCCAGGCCATTCATCGTTCCTTCAACCTGACGCGCGCCCGCCTGTACGGCAGCCAGGGCGTTGCCCGTTGCCATACCCAGGTCATCGTGGGTGTGAACAGAGATAATTGCTTTGTCGATGTTAGGAACGCGATTCATCAGCTCGCCGATGATGTGGGCATACTCGCCTGGCAGGGTGTAGCCAACGGTATCCGGGATGTTGATGGTGGTGGCACCGGCGTTAATCGTGGCTTCTACCATCCGGCACAGGTCATCAATCGGGGTACGGCCGCCATCTTCGCAGGAGAACTCAACGTCGCTGGTGTAATTGCGCGCACGCTTCACCATATGCACCGCACGCTCAATCACTTCCGGCAGCGTGCTGCGCAGTTTGGTGGCGATGTGCATCGGTGAGGTAGCGATAAAGGTATGAATACGGAAGGCTTCGGCAACGCGCAGTGATTCGTACGCCGCATCAATATCTTTTTCCACACAGCGTGCCAGACCGCAAACCCGACTGTTTTTAATGGTGCGCGCAATGGTCTGCACAGACTCAAAGTCGCCCGGTGAGGAGACCGGGAAACCGACTTCCATCACATCCACGCCCATGCGCTCCAGCGCTAAAGCAATCTGCAATTTTTCTTTCACACTCAGGCTGGCCTGTAATGCCTGCTCACCGTCGCGCAGAGTGGTATCGAAAATAATGACTTGCTGGCTCATCGTAATCATCCTTATGCTTTTTCTGGCCTGGCAACGAGCATAAAAAAACCCGCGACAGGCGCGGGTTTTTAACTTTCAGCAGGTTTGAATCAGTGTTTGATTCCGCCCACAAGTCTACCGCGCAAGCTGAGTGCGTTTAGTAGTAGACCGAGAAGGCGAACAGAACGAAACATGGATTCAAACCTTATAAAATGTTGTGCTGTACATATTGGTACTGGAATCACTCAGGGATGTCAACCTTCAATGCAGGGGTATTCTTAGTGGTGCCAGAGGAAGATATTCTGTTATTTAACGGTCAGGCAGCGTAATGAACAGCGCCGTAGTGGCTGCGGAGGCAATCGACCCGGGAATGAGCACTGATTCTGCGGGTCTTTGATTTTATTGTATTGAAAATTAAAGACTTTATCGGGAGGGTGTCTCACGAGGATACAGGATATATCACCTGCTCTTTAGCATAATCGAATGCGCTTCAACGATTTAATGGTTAATTACGCCAGAAAAGAAAAGTGTCAGGCGATTGTGGGCCAGGGCAGCCGGGTAATAAGTTTTCGTTATTTCTTAGATCACGCTGAAAATAATTTCTTAATCAGCATTTTCCTCTGCGGTTCTGCCGCGTAATTAGTTTAATCCGCGCAGCCAATTCTTATCGGGCAGAGCCTTTACGCCCCTGCCTTTTAATTTACGTGGGTTTGCGGTTTGCCTGCCCGGTTAACTGCGGTTATGGTAATCGACCTACTCTCAGAAAAATAAACTCAACAGATTTCTCTGTAACCGGACAGCGGCAGTTGTTTCCGCTGTCATGCATAAACATAAGATTTTGATTGGCAAAGCAGGCACCGGGGCTTTGTGGTACGCGTTAACGGGCGTATTAACAGAGCCGGGTCCGCAAGCCTGGAGGCAGAAGATGGAGATGTTGTCAGGAGCCGAAATGGTCGTCCGTTCGTTAATCGATCAGGGCGTTAAGCAGGTATTCGGTTATCCGGGTGGCGCAGTGTTGGATATCTATGATGCGCTGCAAACCGTCGGGGGTATCGATCACATTCTGGTGCGTCATGAGCAGGGTGCGGTGCACATGGCTGACGGCCTGGCGCGCGCCACTGGTGAAGTCGGCGTGGTGCTCGTCACCTCCGGACCCGGCGCAACCAATGCGATTACCGGTATCGCCACCGCCTATATGGACTCGATTCCGCTGGTGATCCTCTCGGGTCAGGTTCCCTCGTCGCTGATTGGCTATGACGCCTTTCAGGAGTGCGACATGGTCGGCATCTCTCGTCCGGTAGTGAAGCACAGCTTCCTGGTGAAAAGTACCGAAGAGATCCCAACCGTGTTGAAAAAGGCGTTCTGGCTGGCTTCCACCGGACGTCCGGGGCCGGTGGTGATCGATCTGCCGAAAGATATTCTGAATCCGGCCAACAAGTTGCCTTATCACTGGCCGGATACGGTGAGCATGCGCTCCTACAATCCGACTATTCAGGGCCATAAAGGTCAGATTAAGCGTGCGCTGACCACGTTGCTGGCCGCGAAGAAGCCGGTGATCTACGCCGGTGGTGGTGCCATTACCGCCGGCTGCGAAGCGGAACTGTTAAAGCTGGCCGAAAGCCTGAATATTCCGGTGACGACCTCGCTGATGGGCCTGGGCGCGTTCCCTGGCACTCATCGTCAGTGCGTTGGCATGCTCGGTATGCACGGCACGTACGAAGCCAACATGACGATGCACAACACCGACCTGATTTTTGGTATCGGTGTGCGCTTTGATGACCGCACCACCAACAACCTGGCGAAATATTGTCCCAACGCCACGGTGATGCATATCGATATCGACCCGACCTCTATCTCTAAGACGGTGGCGGCGGATATCCCGATTGTCGGTGATGCGAAGCAGGTGCTGCAGCAGATGCTGGAGTTACTGGCGCAAAGCGAAAGCCAGCGCGCTGAGAGCCTGCACGACTGGTGGCAGGAGATTGAGGGCTGGCGCAGTCGTCACTGCCTGGAATTTGATCGCACCAGCGACAAAATCAAGCCGCAGGCGGTGATTGAAACCATCAGCCGTCTGACCAAAGGCGATGCGTATGTGACGTCGGATGTGGGCCAGCACCAGATGTTTGCTGCGCTCTATTATCCTTTCGACAAACCGCGCCGCTGGATCAACTCCGGTGGTCTGGGCACCATGGGCTTTGGCCTGCCTGCTGCGCTGGGCGTGAAGATGGCGCTGCCGGACGAAACGGTCATCTGCGTTACCGGCGATGGCAGTATCCAGATGAACATTCAGGAGCTTTCCACCGCGCTGCAGTACGATCTGCCGGTGCTGGTGCTGAACCTGAACAACCGGGTGCTGGGCATGGTGAAGCAGTGGCAGGATATGATCTACTCCGGTCGTCACTCCCAGTCTTATATGGAGTCGCTACCTGACTTCGTGCGTCTGGCGGAAGCCTACGGCCACGTCGGGATCGCGATTGAACATCCGGCTGAACTGGAAGAGAAACTGGCGCTGGCGCTGGAAACCCTGGCGAAGGGACGTCTGGTATTTGTGGATGTCACCGTTGACGGTAGCGAGCATGTTTACCCGATGCAGATTCGCGGTGGCAGCATGGATGAGATGTGGTTGAGCAAAACGGAGAGGACATAATTATGCGTCGTATTTTATCAGTTCTGCTGGAGAACGAATCCGGCGCATTATCCCGTGTCGTCGGCCTGTTCTCGCAGCGCGGCTATAACATTGAGAGCCTGACCGTGGCACCAACGGATGATCCTACGCTTTCGCGGATGACCATTCAGACGGTGGGCGATCAGAAGGTGCTGGAGCAGATTGAAAAGCAGCTGCACAAGCTGGTAGATGTGCTGCGCGTTACCGAGCTGGGGCAGGGCGCCTATGTTGAGCGCGAAATCATGCTGGTGAAGATTCAGGCGAGCGGTTATGGCCGCGAAGAGGTGAAACGTAACGCAGAGATCTTCCGTGGTCAGATCATCGACGTAACGCCGACGCTGTACACGGTTCAGCTGGCAGGAACCAGTGACAAACTGGACGCCTTCCTGAATACCGTCCGCGATGTCGCCGAAATTGTTGAAGTGGCACGCTCCGGTATCGTCGGCGTTTCACGCGGCGATCGTATCATGCGTTAATCACGCAGCGTCATCATCAATCCACACCTAACCCGGCGAAATGCCGGGTTTTTTTATTTTTTATGCGCCAGGCGAGTTACATTCAGAAAAGCGGTTGCTCCGCGCACTTTTCTGCTGTTAGATGATAGTCATGAGTTATCCATAGCTTAACTGCGGCTATTTCTGCCGTAAAAGCGGATTTGATGGTGGGGTTATCGTGAAACTGGATGAAATTGCGCGTTTGGCAGGCGTGTCGCGCACCACGGCCAGTTATGTGATCAATGGCAAAGCGCGGCAGTATCGTGTCAGCGACAAAACCGTTGAGAAAGTCATGGCGGTGGTACGTGAGCATAATTATCACCCCAATGCGGTGGCTGCCGGGCTGCGCGCCGGGCGTACGCGCTCAATTGGGTTAGTGATCCCCGATCTGGAAAATACCAGTTATACCCGTATTGCGAACTATCTTGAGCGGCAGGCCCGTCAGCGCGGCTATCAGCTGCTGATCGCCTGTTCTGAAGATCAGCCCGATAACGAGATGCGCTGCATTGAGCATCTGTTACAGCGCCAGGTCGATGCGATCATCGTCTCTACCTCGTTACCGCCAGAGCATCCCTTTTATCAGCGCTGGATCAACGATCCCCTGCCGATTATTGCGTTAGATCGCGCGCTGGATCGTGAACATTTCACCAGCGTAGTGGGTGCCGATCAGGACGATGCCCATATGCTGGCGGCTGAACTGCGTCAGCTTGAGGTCAAAAATGTGCTGTTCCTCGGTGCGCTACCCGAGCTGTCGGTAAGTTTCCTGCGCGAACTGGGTTTCCGCGATGCATGGAAAGACGATCCCCGGCCGATTGACTATATCTACTGCAATAGCTTCGAACGCACAGCCGCCGCGGCACTGTTTGAACAATACCTTGAAGATCACCCGATGCCGGAGGCGCTTTTTACCACCTCATTTGGCTTGCTGCAGGGTGTGATGGATGTGACGCTGAAACGAGACGGACGGCTTCCGACCGAGCTGGCCATCGCCACCTTTGGCGACCACGAATTACTGGACTTTCTTGAGTGTCCGGTGCTGGCGGTGGGTCAGCGTCATCGCGACGTGGCAGAGCGCGTGCTGGAATTAGTTTTAGCCTCGCTGGATGAACCCAGAAAACCAAAACCCGGGTTAACCCGCATTCGCCGTAATTTATACCGCCGCGGACAATTAAGCCGAAAAGTTAAATGAGTCACGGGCAGTATTACGCTGCCCGCCCATTTTATTTAACGATTTAACTGATTAAATAAACAGGTCGACGTAAAAAAGCGTAAATTCTGCTCATCAAATCTAACAAAGCAGAAAGAGTTATTTTTATTATCTGCTTACAACTTCAACAAACTTACTTTCCCGTCTGGCCTTAAGCCGCTGGGCTTCCTTTCGGAAATCCCCTAAAATGCCGCCGCTGTCTCAGAAACCACGATTAATATTTAGCCCTTTACATTGTTTCATTTTTAGTCGTTTTTTCCCGGGTCGTTTTTTTTATTCAGGTATTCATCGGCTTAATTTTTACTTTCCCCTTTTATTCGTTTATATCGTCGCCAGAGATTAATTCTTCACTCTGTAAATAGTGATATTCACCTGCCGCTCCGGCTTGACAAGGATTTCATGGGATCCTTAAACTCGTTTCGTGGTAAAAAGTGGGATAAAGTGGCGTAAATGGGTGATGAGGAGAAGAGACTGGCATGTTCCGCGGAGCAACGTTAGTCAATCTCGACAGCAAAGGGCGGCTCGCCGTACCTACGCGATATCGCGATTTGCTGATTGGGGAGTCTCAGGGGCAGATGGTCTGTACCATCGACCTCCACCAGCCATGCCTGTTGCTTTATACCCTGCCCGAATGGGAAATCATTGAAAAAAAGCTGGCACGCCTTTCCAGTATGAATCCACTTGAGCGCCGCGTGCAGCGTTTGCTGCTGGGGCATGCCAGTGAATGTCAGATGGACAGTGCAGGCCGCCTGCTGCTGGCGAATACGCTTAGGCAGCACGCAAAATTAACCAAAGAAGTGATGCTGGTTGGACAGTTCAATAAATTTGAGCTGTGGGATGAACAGACCTGGTATCAACAAGTCAGGGACGATATTGACGCAGAACAGTCGGCTCAGGAGCCTTTATCTGAGCGGTTGCAGGACTTGTCGCTATAGCTATGCAGGAAAATTTCAAACATACCACCGTGCTGTTGGATGAGGCGGTTAACGGCCTCAATATCAGGGAAGACGGTATTTACATCGACGGCACTTTTGGTCGTGGTGGCCATTCACGCCTGATTCTTTCGCAGCTGGGAGAGAAGGGAATGCTGATCGCCATCGATCGTGATCCGCAAGCTATCGCCGCTGCCGCAGAGATCACCGACCCGCGTTTTTCAATTATTCATGGCCCTTTTTCCGCGCTGGCAGAGTATGTCTCTGAACGGGATCTGGTCGGAAAGATTGACGGCATTTTGCTGGACCTGGGGGTTTCATCACCGCAACTGGATGACGCCGAACGTGGCTTCTCCTTTATGCGTGACGGACCGCTGGATATGCGAATGGACCCGTCGCGCGGGCACTCCGCCGCAGAATGGTTGCTGCACGCAGAAGAGGCGGATATCGCGTTTGTCCTGAAGACCTACGGTGAAGAGCGATTCGCCAAACGCATCGCCCGGGCCATTGTCGAGCGTAATCGTGAACAGCCGATGACCCGGACCCGGGAACTGGCTGAGGTGATCTCAATCGCCATGCCGGTAAAAGATAAGTTTAAGCATCCGGCCACGCGCAGCTTCCAGGCGATTCGTATCTGGATTAACAGCGAACTGGAAGAGATCGATATTGCCCTGAAAGGCGCTGTTGAAGTGCTGGCTCCGCAGGGCCGTCTCTCTGTTATCAGCTTCCATTCACTGGAAGATCGGCTGGTGAAGCGCTTTATGCGCGATCAGAGTCGCGGGCCGCAGGTGCCGCCTGGGATTCCCATGACTGAACATCAGCTGCGTGCCCTGGGTGGGCGTGAACTGAAGTTGCTCGGCAAAATGTCGCCGGGTGACGCTGAAGTCTCTGAAAACCCACGTGCGCGCAGCTCGGTATTACGTATCGCGGAGAAAACCGACGCATGATCGGTAATGAGCGTCACAGTCTGCCTGCCGTCATCGGCGGGGATCTGCTGCGAAAAGGCAAGATTCCGGTGCTGTTGCTGATCGCTGTGGTGGTTTCTGCCGTGCTGGTGGTGACGACCACCCATAAAACACGACTATTAACCGCGCAGCGCGAACAGCTGGTGCTGGAGCGTGACGCACTCGATATCGAGTGGCGCAACCTGATCCTGGAAGAGAATGCACTGGGCGATCACAGCCGTGTTGAACGCATCGCCACCGAGAAGCTGCAACTGCAGCACGTTGATCCTTCACAAGAAAATATCGTGGTGCAGAAATAAGGACCTCAGATAGCGAATGAGCGGCACAGGCAGAACGCTGAAATTGAAGAAACCGGAAGATAAAGCCAGCTTTGTAAGCTGGCGTTTTGCGTTGCTGTGCGGCTGTATTTTACTGGCGCTGGGTGGATTGCTGTCACGTGTGGCCTGGCTGCAGGTGATCAATCCTGGCAAGCTGGTAAAAGAGGGCGATCTGCGCTCGCTGCGTGTTCAGGCGGTGCCCACCTCACGCGGCATGATCAGCGATCGCGCCGGACGTCCGCTGGCAGTCAGCGTGCCGGTCAACGCTATCTGGGCCGATCCCAAAGAGCTGCACGCCGGTGGCGGCGTGACGCTGGACAGCCGCTGGAAGGCGCTTTCCGATGCGCTCTCTATTCCCCTTGATCAGCTGGCCGCCCGCGTGAATGCCAATCCCAAAGGCCGCTTTGTCTATCTGGCGCGCCAGGTCAATCCGGCTATCGGCGACTACGTTAAAAAACTCAAACTTCCCGGTATTCATCTGCGCGAAGAGTCGCGCCGTTACTATCCTGCCGGGCAGGTCACCTCCCATCTCATTGGCTTTACCAACATCGACGGGCAGGGCATTGAAGGCATCGAGAAGAGCTTTGATAAGTGGCTGACCGGTGCACCCGGCGAGCGGACGGTGCGCAAAGATCGGTACGGTCGGGTCATCGAGGATATCTCTTCGGTGGACAGCCGGGCCGCTCATAACCTGACGCTGAGCATTGATGAGCGGTTACAGGCGCTGGTTTACCGTGAACTGAATAACGCCGTTGCCTTTAACAAAGCGGAATCGGGTACGGCGGTGCTGGTGGATGTCAATACCGGTGAAGTGCTGGCGATGGCCAACAGCCCGGCTTACAACCCGAACAATCTCGGCAACACGCCAAAAGATCTGATGCGTAACCGCGCCATCACCGACATTTTCGAACCTGGCTCTACCGTGAAGCCGATGGTGGTGATGACGGCGCTGCAGCGTGGTGTGGTGAGAGAGAACAGCGTCCTGAATACCGTGCCGTACCGCGTCAATGGTCATGAGATCAAAGATGTGGCGCGCTACAACGAATTGACCCTGACAGGGGTTTTACAGAAGTCGAGTAACGTCGGTGTTTCACGTCTGGCGTTAGCGATGCCTTCCTCAGCGCTGGTAGAAACTTACGCGCGCTTTGGACTGGGCAAACCGACCAATTTGGGGCTGGTCGGGGAAAGCAGTGGCTTATACCCTAAAAAACAACGGTGGTCTGACATAGAGAGGGCCACCTTCTCTTTCGGCTACGGGCTAATGGTAACGCCGTTACAGTTAGCGCGAGTCTACGCAACGATTGGCAGCTATGGCATTAATCGCCCGCTGTCGATCACCAAAGTGGATCCGCCCGTCGCGGGACAACGCGTTTTCGATGAGTCACTGGTGAAAACCGTGATGCACATGATGGAAAGCGTGGCGCTGCCCGGTGGCGGGGGCGTCAAAGCGGCAATCAAGGGTTATCGCATTGCGATAAAAACCGGTACGGCGAAAAAGGTCGGGCCGGACGGACGCTACGTCAATAAATACATTGCCTACACCGCAGGCGTCGCGCCTGCCAGTCATCCCCGATTCGCGCTGGTGGTGGTGATCAACGATCCCCAGGCCGGCAAGTATTACGGCGGTGCGGTCTCCGCTCCGGTATTTGGAGCCATCATGGGTGGCGTACTGCGTACCATGAACATCGAGCCGGACGCGTTACCGACCAATGACAAGAATGAGCTGGTGACTAACAGAAGTGAGGAATCAAGTGACAGATCGTAACCTGCGCGATTTACTCGGCCCCTGGGTGCCAGGCGCGCCGGCGCGCCCACTGCGTGACATGACCCTGGATAGCCGCATTGCGGCTTCTGGCGATCTGTTTGTCGCTGTTGCAGGCCATCAGGTTGATGGACGCCGTTTCATTCCGCAGGCAATTGCGCAGGGCGTTGCCGCTGTGGTGGCGGAAGCTGAGGGTGAAGCGGTCGACGGCGAAATCCGTGAAATGCACGGCGTACCGGTTATCTATCTGGCGCAGCTGCATCAGCGCCTTTCGGCCCTGGCAGGCCGTTTTTATCAGCAGCCGGGCGAAAAACAGAAGCTGATTGGCGTCACCGGCACCAACGGTAAAACCACCACCACCCAGCTGCTGGCGCAGTGGGCGACGCTACTGGGTGAGACCAGCGCGGTGATGGGCACCGTCGGTAATGGGCTGGTAGGTCATTTAGCGGCGGCAGAAAATACCACGGGTTCAGCGGTTGATGTTCAGCATCTGCTGCACGATCTGGCTGAAAAAGGGGCGACCCTGACCGCAATGGAAATCTCGTCACACGGACTGGTTCAGCATCGCGTCGCTGCGCTGCCGTTTGCCGCGGCGGTCTTCACCAATCTCAGTCGCGATCACCTCGATTACCACGGTGATATGCAGAGCTATGAGTCAGCTAAATGGCTGCTCTTTTCTGAGCATCAGGTCGGGCAGGCGATTCTTAACGCGGATGACGAAGTCGGCCGTCGCTGGCTGGCGCGCTTACCTGATGCCGTTGCGGTCACCATGGAGGATAACCTCCAGCCGGGCTGCCACGGGCGCTGGCTTAAAGCCGATGCGGTGGATTACCACGATAACGGCGCACATATTCGTTTCAGCTCCCGCTGGGGCAACGGCGAAATCGACAGTCCGCTGATGGGTGCCTTCAACGTCAGCAATCTGATGCTGGCGCTGGCGACGCTGCTGTCACTGGATTATCCGCTGGCGACGCTAATCAGCGTTGCACCGCAGTTGCAGCCGGTCAACGGGCGTATGGAAGTGTTCAGCGCCGCAGGAAAACCGACGGTTGTCGTGGATTATGCCCACACCCCGGATGCGCTGGAAAAAGCGCTGGAAGCGGCACGTCTGCACTGCAAAGGAAAACTCTGGTGCCTGTTTGGCTGCGGCGGTGACCGTGACAAAGGCAAACGCCCGTTAATGGGCGCGATTGCTGAGCAATATGCGGATGTGGTGGTGATTACGGATGACAATCCGCGCAGCGAAGATCCGCAGGCGATTGTAAAAGATATTCTGACCGGTTTGCTGGACCCAGGCCGCGCCCGCGTGGTCTCTGGTCGTGCGCAGGCGGTCACTAACACTATTATGCAGGCGCAGCCCGACGATATCGTGCTGGTGGCTGGCAAAGGCCATGAAGATTATCAGATCATCGGCAATCGCCGTCTCGACTACTCCGATCGTGCCACCGTTGCGGCACTGCTGGGAGGCGTTGCATGATTCCGGTTTCATTAAAAACCCTGGCGGAGATCACCGGCGGCACGCTGCATGGCAGCGATTTAACGCTGAGTGACGTGACCACCGATACCCGCAAAGTCACGGCGGGCAGCCTGTTTGTTGCGCTGGTGGGCGAACGCTTTGATGCGCACGACTTTGCCGGCGATGCCATTGCGAATGGCGCACAGGCGCTGCTGGTAAGTAAGCATTTACCTGTCGCTGTGCCACAGGTGGTGGTTGAAGATACCCGTCTCGCCTTTGGCAGGCTGGGCGCATGGGTTCGTCAGCAGTCGAACGCCCGTGTAGTGGCGCTGACCGGCTCCTCCGGCAAAACCTCGGTTAAAGAGATGACGGCGGCGATTCTGCGTGAGTGTGGCGAAACGCTCTACACCGCAGGCAATCTTAACAACGATTATGGCGTACCGATGACGCTGCTGCGGCTGACCGCAGAACATCAGTATGCGGTCATCGAACTCGGTGCGAATCATCAGGGCGAAATCGCTTACACCACCGATTTGGTTCAACCGGAAAGCGCGCTGGTGAATAACCTGGCCGCGGCGCATCTGGAAGGTTTTGGTTCGCTGGCCGGTGTCGCTAAAGCCAAGGGCGAGATCTTCCAGGGCTTACCGGCTCACGGCATTGCGATTCTGAACGCAGAGAGCAATGACTGGCCCAACTGGCAGAGCACGCTGCAGGATAAAACCGTGTGGCGTTTCTCACCGCAGACGGCAGAGTGTGAATTCTCCGCCCGTGATATCCGCATTGCTCAGGATGGTACTCATTTTGTGATGATAACGCCGCGTGGCGAAGCTGAGATCGTGCTGCCATTGCCGGGTCGGCATAACATCGCCAACGCCCTGGCGGCGGCGGCACTGGCTCTGTCAGTGGATGCACCGCTTAGCGCCGTTCAGCAGGGGCTGAAAAACCTGCAGTCGGTGCCAGGTCGCTTGTTCCCGGTTCGCCTCTCTGTGCATCAGCTGCTGCTGGATGACAGCTACAACGCTAACGTCGGTTCGATGACAGCAGCTGTTCAGGTCCTGTCAGAGATGCCGGGTTACCGGGTGCTGGTCACGGGTGATATGGCGGAACTGGGTGAAGAGACCGAAAGTTGTCACCGCGAAGTGGGGCAAGCGGCACGTGATGCAGGCATTGATCGCGTGCTGAGCACCGGAAAATTCAGCCATTTCATCAGTGAAAGCAGTGAAGTTGGCGAACATTTCAGCGATAAGACTGCGCTGACTGAACGTTTGCGTCAATTGTTGTCCGAACACTCAGAAATTACCGTCCTGATAAAAGGTTCACGTAGTGCCGCCATGGAGCAGGTAGTACAGAGCTTAAAGGAGAAAGGAACATGTTAGTTTGGCTGGCCGAGCATCTGGTCGCTTTTTATTCGGGATTTAACGTCTTTTCCTATCTGACGTTTCGCGCCATTGTCAGCCTGCTGACCGCGTTATTCATCTCTCTCTGGATGGGGCCGCGCCTGATCGCCTGGCTGCAGAAATTACAGATTGGCCAGGTCGTCCGTAACGATGGTCCGGAATCGCATTTCAGTAAGCGCGGCACGCCGACCATGGGCGGCATCATGATTCTGACCTCCATCACCATTTCGGTGCTGATGTGGGCATATCCGTCGAATCCTTATGTCTGGTGCGTGCTGTTCGTGTTAATCGGCTTTGGCATCATCGGCTTTGTCGATGACTACCGCAAAGTGGTACGCAAAGACACCAAAGGCCTGATCGCCCGCTGGAAATATTTCTGGATGTCGGTGATTTCGCTGGGCGTCGCGTTCGGGCTCTATGCGGCGGGTAAAGATACCCCCGCGACCCAACTGGTCGTGCCCTTTTTCAAAGACATCATGCCGCAGCTAGGTCTGTTTTATGTGCTGCTGGCTTACTTTGTGATTGTCGGAACGGGTAATGCGGTCAATCTGACCGATGGCCTGGATGGGCTGGCGATTATGCCAACCGTCTTTGTCGCCGCGGGCTTTGCGCTGGTTGCCTGGGCCACCGGTAACGTGAAGTTTGCTGAATATCTGCACATTCCCTATCTGCGTCACGCCGGTGAGCTGGTGATTGTCTGTACCGCCATTGTCGGGGCAGGGCTGGGCTTCCTGTGGTTCAACACCTATCCGGCTCAGGTCTTTATGGGCGACGTGGGTTCGCTGGCGCTGGGCGGCGCGCTGGGCACCATTGCGGTGTTGCTGCGTCAGGAATTTTTACTGGTGATCATGGGCGGCGTGTTTGTGGTTGAAACGCTGTCGGTGATCCTGCAGGTGGGATCGTTTAAGTTGCGCGGCCAGCGTATTTTCCGCATGGCGCCGATCCATCACCACTATGAACTGAAGGGCTGGCCGGAACCGCGCGTCATTGTGCGCTTCTGGATTATTTCGCTAATGCTGGTGCTGATTGGCCTGGCCACGCTGAAGGTGCGTTAATCATGGCTGACTATCGGGGTAGAAAAGTCGTCATCATCGGGCTGGGCCTCACCGGGCTCTCCTGTGTTGATTTCTTTTTAGCGCAGGGCGTAACGCCTCGCGTGATGGACACCCGTGTCTCGCCGCCGGGGCTGGATAAATTGCCCGGGCAGGTTGAACGCCATCTGGGCGGCATCAACGGTGACTGGCTGCTGGCGGCCGATCTGATTGTTGCCAGCCCTGGCGTCGCGCTGGCGCATCCGATTCTCAGCGAAGCTGTCGAAGCCGGCATCGAAATTGTCGGTGACATTGAGCTCTTTTGCCGCGAGGCGCAGGCGCCGATCGTGGCGATCACCGGCTCCAACGGTAAAAGCACGGTGACTACGCTGGTGGGTGAAATGGCGAAAGCCGCAGGCTGGCAGGTGGGCGTCGGCGGCAATATTGGTCTGCCCGCGCTGAGTCTGCTGCAGTCACCGGCGCAACTCTATGTACTGGAACTCTCCAGTTTTCAGCTGGAGACCACGCACAGTCTGAAAGCCGCGGCGGCAACCATACTTAACGTCAGTGAAGATCATATGGATCGCTATCCGCTGGGTATGCAGCAGTATCGCGCCGCTAAGCTGCGGGTCTATGAAAATGCACAGGTCTGCATCGTTAACGCCGATGATGCCCTGACGATGCCGGTACGCGGCGCGGACACCCGCTGCGTCAGCTTTGGTGTCGATTTCGGGGACTACCACCTTAACAAGCAGCAGGGCAGTATCTGGCTGCGGGTGAAAGGCGAGAAGGTCCTGAACACGGCCGAAATGAAGATGGTGGGACAGCACAACTACACCAATGCGCTGGCTGCGCTGGCGCTGGCCGATGCGGTGGGTCTGCCACGCGCCTCCAGTCTGGCCGCCTTAACGCACTTTAACGGTCTGGCGCATCGCTTCCAGCTGGTTCATGAGCATCAGGGCGTGTGCTGGATCAATGACTCCAAAGCGACCAACGTCGGCAGCACCGAAGCAGCGCTGAATGGCCTGCAGGTGAAGGGAACGCTGTGGCTGCTGATGGGCGGTGATGGCAAGTCGGCCGATTTTACGCCGCTGATCCCCTGGCTGCAGGGCGACAATGTGCGCCTTTACTGCTTTGGTCGCGATGGCGATGCGCTGGCGGCGCTGCGTCCGGAGATCGCCGTGCGCACTGAGACCATGCGCCAGGCGATGGAGCAGATTGCGCCGCAGGTTAAAGCAGGCGATATGGTTCTACTGTCGCCAGCCTGTGCCAGCCTTGACCAGTTCCGAAACTTTGAGCAGCGCGGTGAGCAGTTCGCGCAACTGGCGAAGGAGCTGAGCTGATGCGTATTCCTGGCGCCGGACTGGCGGGATATTTCTCAGGACGCCTGAAAGACTGGGTCATGGGCGCACGCGAAAGTGATGACTCTTCGCTGGTGCTCTATGACCGCACACTGCTATGGCTGACGCTGGGCCTGGCGGTGATTGGTTTCGTGATGGTGACGTCGGCTTCAATGCCGGTGGGTCAGCGTCTGAATGACGATCTCTTTTATTTTGCCAAGCGCGATGCCTTCTACATCGTGCTGGCTGTATGTATGGCGCTGGTCACGCTGCGGGTGCCGATGGATTTCTGGCAGCGCTACAGCAACGTGATGCTGATGGTCACGGTCGCGATGCTGCTGATTGTTCTGGTAGTCGGTAGCTCGGTTAACGGTGCATCGCGCTGGATCGCGCTGGGTCCGCTGCGTATTCAGCCTGCAGAGCTGTCGAAGCTCTCTCTGTTCTGCTATCTCGCCAGTTATCTGGTGCGCAAAGTGGAAGAGGTGCGTAACAACTTCTGGGGCTTCTGTAAGCCGATGGGCGTGATGGTGGTGCTGGCCGTGTTACTGCTGGCGCAGCCGGATCTCGGTACGGTGGTTGTGCTGTTTGTGACGACCCTGGCGATGCTGTTCCTGGCGGGCGCCAAACTGTGGCAGTTCCTGGCAATCATCGGTTCCGGCATCTTTGCGGTGATCCTGCTGATCATTGCAGAACCCTACCGTATGCGCCGTGTGACCTCGTTCTGGAACCCGTGGGAAGATCCCTTTGGTAGTGGCTACCAGCTGACCCAGTCACTGATGGCATTTGGTCGCGGGGAATTCTGGGGCCAGGGGCTCGGTAACTCCGTGCAAAAGCTGGAATATCTGCCCGAAGCGCATACCGACTTTATTTTCGCCATCATCGGGGAAGAACTCGGCTACGTCGGTGTGGTAATGGCACTTTTAATGGTATTCTTCGTCGCTTTTCGTGCGATGTCGATTGGCCGTCGTGCTCTGGAACTGGATCAGCGTTTTTCCGGCTTTTTAGCCTGTTCAATCGGAGTCTGGTTTAGCTTCCAGGCGCTGGTTAACGTCGGTGCAGCAGCCGGTATGTTACCGACCAAAGGTCTGACCTTACCGCTGATCAGTTACGGTGGGTCAAGTCTGATCATTATGTCGACTGCCATCGTCTTTTTATTACGCATAGATTATGAAACGCGCCTTGCGAAAGCGCAGGCGTTTACCCGAGGTGGTCGATGAGCGGTAAGCGATTGATGGTGATGGCAGGCGGAACCGGCGGACATGTCTTTCCCGGTCTGGCTGTCGCCCATCATCTGATGGAACAGGGCTGGCAGGTCCGCTGGTTAGGCACTGCCGACCGTATGGAAGCCGATCTGGTGCCAAAGCATGGCATCGACATCGACTTCATCCGCATCAGCGGATTACGTGGTAAAGGCATGAAGGCGTTGCTGCTGGCACCGCTGCGCATCTTTAATGCATGGCGTCAGGCCCGTCGCATCATGAAGGCCTGGCAGCCGGATGTGGTGCTGGGCATGGGTGGCTACGTTTCCGGTCCTGGCGGCTTAGCGGCCTGGAGCTGCGGTATTCCGGTGGTGCTGCATGAGCAGAACGGTATTGCCGGGCTGACCAACAAATGGCTGGCGAAAATCGCTACGAAAGTATTGCAGGCGTTCCCGGGCGCGTTTCCCGCCGCCGATGTGGTGGGAAATCCGGTTCGCACTGATGTACTGGCACTGCCTTTACCCGCGCAACGTCTCGCGAATCGTCATGGCCCGATACGGGTGCTGGTGATCGGTGGCAGTCAGGGTGCGCGGATACTGAACCAGACGCTGCCGCAGGTTGCCGCGCTGGTGGGTGATGAGATCACCCTGTGGCATCAGACCGGTAAAGGGTCGTTGCCCGAAACAGAGAAAGCTTATCAGCAGGTCGGGCAGACGCAGCACAAGGTGAGCGAGTTTATTGATGACATGGCTGCCGCCTACGCCTGGGCTGATGTGGTGGTGTGCCGCTCCGGCGCGTTAACCGTGAGCGAAGTCGCTGCCGCTGGCTTACCGGCGATTTTCGTGCCATTTCAGCACAAAGATCGCCAGCAGTACTGGAACGCGCTGCCGCTGGAGAAAGCGGGCGCCGCCAGAATTTTTGAGCAGCCGCAATTTACTGCGGAGGCTGTAGCGGATCAGCTACGCCACTGGGATCGCGCAACACTGCTGACGATGGCTGAGCAGGCCCGTCAGGTGGCGATCCCCGATGCGACTGAACGGGTCGCTCAGGAAGTGGCTCGCGCCGCAAAGTAATCATTCCGGTCAGCGTGTCTGACCTGTACCCGGACTGGGTACAAACTGAAATAGCAGGTAACTGAGAGCGATGAATACACAACAATTGGCAAAACTGCGTTCTATCGTGCCCGAGATGCGTCGCGTCCGGCACATCCACTTTGTCGGCATCGGCGGTGCTGGCATGGGCGGTATTGCCGAAGTGTTAGCAAATGAAGGCTACCATATCAGCGGTTCAGATCTGGCCCCTAACCCGGTGACGCAGAACCTGATTGCGCTGGGTGCCACCATTTATTTTAACCATCGCCCCGAAAACGTGACCGATGCCAGCGTCGTGGTGGTTTCCAGCGCCGTTTCGCAGGATAACCCCGAACTGGTGGCGGCACGTGAACAGCGTATCCCGGTGATCCGTCGCGCGGAGATGCTGGCTGAGCTGATGCGTTTTCGTCACGGCATCGCCGTTGCGGGTACCCATGGCAAAACGACCACCACGGCGATGGTGTCGAGTATTTATGCGGAAGCGGGTCTCGATCCGACTTTTGTTAACGGTGGACTGGTCAAAGCAGCAGGCACCCATGCCCGTCTGGGTCACAGCCGGTATCTGATTGCTGAAGCGGATGAGAGTGATGCGTCGTTCCTGCATCTGCAGCCGATGGTGGCGATTGTGACCAACATCGAAGCTGATCATATGGACACTTATCAGGGCGATTTTGAGAACCTGAAGCAGACGTTTATTAACTTCCTGCACAACCTGCCGTTTTACGGTCGTGCGGTGATGTGTGTGGATGATGCGGTTATTCGTGATCTGATCCCTCGCGTGGGACGCCATATCACCACGTACGGTTTCAGTGATGATGCTGACCTGCGCATTGAAAATTATGAACAGAGTGGCGCGCAGGGGCATTTCACCTTGATCCGTCAGGATAAAGCACCGCTGCAGATTACGCTGAACGCGCCGGGACGCCACAACGCCCTGAATGCGGCAGCCGCCGTCGCCGTCGCCAGTGAAGAGGGCATTGAAGACAATGCTATCCTGGCTGCGCTGGAGAGTTTCCAGGGCACGGGCCGTCGCTTTGATCTGCTGGGTGAATTCCCGACAGAGCCGGTCAACGGACAGCCGGGCACCGCGATGCTGGTTGATGATTACGGTCATCATCCCACCGAAGTGGACGCGACAATTAAAGCCGCGCGTGCAGGCTGGCCGGATAAAAAACTGGTGATGGTGTTTCAGCCGCACCGTTACAGCCGAACCCGCGATCTGTTTGATGATTTCGCCAACGTACTGTCGCATGTGGATGTGTTGCTGATGCTGGATGTTTACTCTGCCGGTGAAACCGCTATTCCGGGTGCTGACAGCCGGTCGCTGTGCCGTGCGATTCGTAATCGCGGCAAGGTGGATCCGATTCTGGTGCCGGAACATGACGCGCTGCCAGAGATGCTGGCACCGCTGCTGTCAGGCAATGACCTGATTCTGGTGCAGGGAGCCGGTAACGTCGGCAAGGTTGCCCGCAAGCTGGCTGACACTAAGCTCCAGCCGGAACGCAAAGCGGAGGATCGTCATGGCGGATAAAGTTGCAGTATTAATGGGTGGCACCTCGGCAGAGCGTGAGGTTTCGCTGAACTCAGGTCAGGCCGTCCTCGCCGGATTACGGGAAATGGGCATTGATGCGCATGGCATCGATACCCGTGATGTCTCTGTGCTGACGCTGAAAGAGCAGGGCTTTACCAAAGCCTTTATCGCGCTGCATGGCCGGGGCGGAGAAGATGGCACGCTGCAGGCGGTGCTGGAGTTCCTGCAACTGCCGTACACCGGCAGCGGCGTGATGGCATCGGCCGTGACTATGGATAAGCTGCGCACCAAGCTGCTGTGGCAGGGACGCGGTTTACCGTCAGGAAAGTTTGTCTGGCTGACGCGTCAGCAGTTTGATGCCGGTCTGGACGCAGAAAACAACGCGGCAATTGCGGCGCTTGGCCTGCCACTATTTGTGAAGCCAGCCTGTGAAGGCTCCAGCGTA
Source organism: Pantoea sp. PvP021 (assembly GCF_054056055.1). Lineage (NCBI taxonomy): Bacteria > Pseudomonadati > Pseudomonadota > Gammaproteobacteria > Enterobacterales > Erwiniaceae > Pantoea > Pantoea sp. PvP021. The sequence goes on from NZ_JBSRXX010000012.1 coordinate 22,688, forward strand.
GGCATCAGTCGGGTTAACGATCTGAGCGCGCTGCCGGCGGCACTGGACATGGCGTTTAAGCACGACAATGACGTGCTGGTCGAAGCGTTTCTCAGCGGCGCGGAGTACACCGTCGCGATTGTGGGCGATCGTATTCTGCCCTCGATTGAAATAAAGAGCGCCAGCGAGTTCTATGACTATGAAGCTAAATACATTTCTGACGATACTCAGTACGTCTGTCCGGCCGATATAAGCGCTGAACGTGAAGCGGAATTACAGCAGCTGGTACTGGCGGCCTGGCGTGCGCTGGGATGTCGCGGCTGGGGACGGGTTGATGTGATGACCGACGGGGAAGGGCGCTTTCAGTTACTGGAAGCCAATACCTCACCGGGCATGACCAGCCACAGTCTGGTGCCAATGGCAGCGAAACAGGCGGGCATGAGCTTCCCGCAGCTGGTTGCCCATATTCTGGAGCTGGCCGACTGATATGTCACAGGCGGCGATGAGAGTTCGAAACCGTGAACCGCAGGAGCGTATTCGCACCGGGCGCAGTAACGGTGCCCGACTGTTCGGCATTATTTTTCTGCTGATCGTCATCGGGATTATGGTTGCTGGCGGGCTGGTGGTACTGAAGTGGATGAACGATGCGTCCCGGCTGCCATTGTCAAAACTGGTGGTGACAGGACAGACGCACTACACCACACACGATGATATTCGTCAGGCGATTTTGTCGCTGGGTCCGCCTGGTACGTTTATGTCTCAGGACGTGGACATCCTGCAGCAGCAGATTGAGCGGCTGCCCTGGATTAAGCAGGTCAGCGTACGTAAGCAGTGGCCGGACGAACTGAAGATCCACCTTGTGGAGTACACACCGGTGGCGCGCTGGAACGATTTGCACATGGTGGATGCTGAGGGTGTCTCCTTCAGCGTACCCGCCAGTCATGTCGGCAAAGAGACAATGCCGATGTTGTACGGGCCGGAAGGGAGTGAGAAAGAGGTCCTGGCGGGCTATCACAGCATGGATGATGTGCTGAAAGCCCGGAAGTTTACTCTGAAGGTGGCGTCGATGACGGCGCGGCGTTCATGGCAGCTGGTCACCAGCGACGATGTTCGTATCGAACTGGGCCGCAGCGACACCATGAAACGACTGAATCGCTTTATTGAGCTCTACCCGGTGCTGCAACAGCAAGGTCAGAACGAGAGCAAACGTATCAGCTACGTGGATTTACGATACGACTCTGGCGCTTCTGTTGGCTGGACACCGATCGTGATGGAGCCACAGGACAGTAATCAGCAACAGAACCAGGCACAGGCTAAACAACAATGATCAAGGCAACGGACAGAAAACTGGTAGTTGGACTCGAAATCGGCACTGCGAAGGTTGCCGCCCTGGTTGGGGAAGTTCTGCCCGATGGTATGGTCAACATTATTGGGGTGGGCAGCTGCCCTTCCCGCGGTATGGATAAAGGTGGCGTAAACGATCTTGAGTCGGTGGTGAAATGCGTTCAGCGCGCCATCGATCAGGCTGAGCTGATGGCAGATTGCCAGATCTCCTCCGTCTACCTTGCTTTATCGGGCAAACATATTAGTTGTCAGAACGAAATCGGGATGGTTCCGATTTCCGAAGAGGAAGTGACTCAGGATGATGTAGAGAACGTCGTACATACCGCCAAATCGGTGAGAGTACGTGACGAGCATCGCATCCTGCACGTCATTCCTCAGGAATACGCCATCGACTATCAGGAAGGGATTAAAAATCCGGTCGGGCTTTCCGGCGTGCGTATGCAGGCGAAAGTGCATCTGATCACCTGCCACAACGATATGGCGAAGAACATCGTTAAAGCCGTTGAACGTTGCGGGCTGAAAGTGGATCAGCTGATTTTTGCCGGTCTCGCCTCCAGTTTTGCCGTTCTGACTGAAGACGAACGTGAGCTGGGCGTGTGTGTTGTCGATATTGGTGGCGGTACAATGGACATAGCCGTATATACCGGCGGCGCTTTACGGCACACTAAGGTTATTCCGTATGCAGGCAACGTCGTTACCAGCGACATCGCCTATGCGTTTGGCACACCACCAACGGATGCTGAGGCGATCAAAGTGCGCCATGGTTGCGCGCTGGGCTCGATTGTCGGCAAAGATGAGAACGTTGAGGTGCCGAGTGTGGGCGGACGTCCACCACGTAGCCTGCAACGTCAGACGCTGGCTGAAGTGATTGAGCCGCGTTACACCGAACTTTTGAATCTGGTCAATGACGAGATTCTGCAGTTACAGGAACAACTGCGTCAGCAGGGCGTGAAGCATCACTTAGCCGCAGGCATTGTCCTGACCGGTGGTGCAGCGCAAATCGAAGGACTGGCGGCCTGTGCGCAACGCGTATTCCATACGCAGGTGCGTATCGGACAGCCGCTGAATATTACCGGCCTGACTGACTATGCGCAGGAATCGTACTACTCCACTGCCGTGGGACTGTTGCATTACGGCAAAGAGTCGCACATGAACGGTGATGCAGAGACCGAAAAACGGGTCTCAGTAGGTAACTGGTTCAAGCGTATTAACAGTTGGTTAAAAAAAGAGTTTTAATTTTTGTGAAAGGGGATCATGCTGTTTTCTTTAGTGATCTCCAGGCGACAGGCACATAACGGAGAGAAATCATGTTTGAACCTATGGAATTAACCAACGACGCGGTGATTAAAGTCATCGGCGTCGGTGGCGGCGGCGGTAACGCCGTAGAGCACATGGTACGCGAGCGTATCGAAGGTGTGGAATTCTTTGCTGTGAATACCGACGCGCAAGCGCTGCGTAAAACAGCTGTCGGCCAGACCATTCAGATCGGTAATAACATTACCAAAGGTCTGGGTGCGGGTGCGAACCCGGAAGTGGGCCGTAACTCTGCAGAAGAAGATCGCGAAGCACTGCGTTCTGCGCTGGAAGGGGCAGACATGGTCTTCATCGCAGCAGGTATGGGCGGCGGTACCGGTACCGGTGCAGCGCCTGTCGTGGCTGAAGTGGCTAAGGAGCTGGGTATCCTGACGGTGGCGGTTGTCACCAAGCCGTTCAACTTCGAAGGCAAAAAGCGCATGGCGTTTGCCGAGCAGGGGATCGCCGAACTCTCTAAGCATGTCGATTCACTGATCACCATTCCAAACGACAAGCTGCTGAAAGTGCTGGGCCGTGGTATCTCTCTGCTGGATGCGTTTGGTGCAGCTAATGACGTGCTGAAAGGCGCCGTTCAGGGTATCGCTGAGCTGATCACCCGTCCTGGCCTGATGAACGTCGACTTTGCTGACGTGCGTACCGTCATGTCCGAAATGGGCTATGCGATGATGGGTTCAGGCGTCGCATGCGGTGAAGATCGTGCGGAAGAAGCGGCTGAAATGGCGATCTCCAGCCCACTGCTGGAAGATATCGACCTTTCTGGTGCGCGTGGCGTGCTGGTCAACATTACGGCGGGCTTCGACCTGCGTCTGGATGAGTTCGAGACCGTGGGTAACACTATCCGCGCCTTCGCCTCTGACAACGCGACCGTCGTGATCGGTACCTCACTGGATCCGGAAATGAATGACGAACTGCGCGTCACCGTGGTGGCAACCGGTATCGGCATGGACAAGCGTCCTGAAATCACCCTGGTAACCAACAAACCAGCCAGTCAGCCAGTGATGGATCATCGCTATCAGCAGCACGGTATGTCACCGCTGCCGCAGGAGCAGAAACCTGCTGCCAAAGTCGTTAACGACCAGGCTGCGCAGTCGAACAAAGAGCCCGATTATCTTGATATTCCGGCCTTTTTACGTAAGCAGGCCGATTAGGATTAACCCTATAATTGGGATTCTCCGCTCTTTGTGCTAAAGTCTCTGTCCGCTGGTAAAGTATACTGGCGGTCGGACAGGTGATATTGCGAGATAATACGATGATCAAACAAAGGACATTAAAACGTATTGTTCAGGCGACTGGTGTCGGTTTACATACCGGCAAAAAAGTCACTCTGACATTACGCCCTGCGTCGGCTAATACCGGGGTCATCTATCGTCGCACCGACTTGAATCCACCGGTAGATTTTCCGGCTGATGCAAAATACGTGCGCGACACCATGCTGAGTACCTGCCTGGTGAATGATGAAGGCGTACGTATTTCAACGGTTGAACACCTCAATGCCGCCCTGGCGGGTCTGGGTATCGACAACATTATTGTTGAAGTCGATGCGCCAGAAATCCCGATCATGGATGGCAGCGCAGCACCGTTTATCTATCTGCTGATGGACGCGGGCATCGAGCAGCTCAACAGCGCGAAGAAATTTGTGCGTGTTAAGCAGACCGTGCGTGTGGAAGAGGGTGACAAATGGGCTGAGATCAAACCGTTTAACGGCTTCTCGCTCGATTTCACCATCGACTTCAAACACCCGGCTATCGATTCCAGCTCACAGCGTTATGCGATGAACTTCTCTGCTGACGCCTTTGTTCGTCAAATCAGCCGGGCGCGTACATTTGGCTTTATGCGTGAAATCGAATATCTGCAGTCTAAAGGCCTGTGCCTGGGCGGTAGCTTAGATTGTGCGATAGGTCTGGATGATTTCCGCGTACTGAATGAAGAAGGCCTGCGTTTTGAGGACGAGTTTGTCCGTCACAAAATGCTGGACGCGATTGGCGACTTGTTTATGTGTGGTCACAACATCATTGGCGCATTCACTGCGTTCAAATCGGGCCACGCGCTGAACAACAAGCTGCTGCAAGCGGTTCTGGCTAAGCAGGAAGCCTGGGAATGGGCAACCTTCGAAGACGAAGCTGAACTGCCGCTGGCATTCAAAGCACCGAATCTGGTTCTGGCTTAATACCCCGGAACGTGAAACGGCTGGTTATGCTGACACCCTCTCCGGTCAGCGGCGCCAGCCGTTTTTTATTGCCTCTTATCACACACCTGATGACTGCGACTTCGCTCGCAAAGCGTTGTCTGTTCTGCTGATTTGCTGAACAATCACACGCGTTTTCTCTCGCCATCACTTTAATCCCAGGTGTGGATGCCCCACATTAATGATACTATCTGTGGCGCTTTTACAGGCCGAAATCCGTTGCGGCTCGCGGCGGGTACCAGAAAACAAGAGCGCAACAGAGCATGCGCGATGGAAAGGTTGTGATCGGGATTCTTCTGCGCTGGCGACAATTAGGTAGACGCTACTTCTGGCCTCATCTCCTGTTAGGGATGGTAGCGGCCAGCTTTGGCCTGCCAGCCTGTGCGCAAAGCTCCGAACTCAACGCGTCGTCTGAATCTCCGGCCAGCAGTCTCTTTCTTGGCAATGCCACACGCTTTGATCACCTGATCCGGCTGCAGGAAGCATCCCGACGCCCGAGCTTCAGCGTGGATTACTGGCATCAGCACGCCATCCGCACCGTTATTCGTCATCTCTCTTTCACGCTGGCGCCCCAGGCGCAGGCGGAGCAACAGACATTACCGCTGGCGGCACAAAAGCTGGCGCTGATAGACTCACTGCATAGTTTACTGACATCACATTCTGCGCTGCACACTGCACCGCAGCAGATCTCTACGCCGCCTCTTTTCACGGCCGTTACCCGTTCATGGGTAGAATGGCATGCCAGCGTGCATGGTATTCGCGCCGGACCCGCCCGATTGTTCTGCTAATATTTTTGGTTTATTCACTCTGTTAAGATTTCGCAGTCCGGAATGCTCCGGCTGAATTGAGAATATATTTACTATGTTAAGCAAAATATTAACCAAGGTTTTTGGTAGCAGTAACGATCGTACCCTGCGTCGTATGCGTAAAGTGGTGGACGTCATCAATAAGATGGAGCCCGATTTTGAGAAGCTCTCTGATGATGAACTGAAAGCTAAAACTGATCTGTTCCGCGAACGCCTGAAAAAAGGTGAATCGCTGGAAAGCCTGATCCCGGAAGCGTTCGCAACCGTGCGTGAAGCCAGTAAACGCGTGTTCGGGATGCGTCACTTCGACGTGCAGCTGATTGGCGGCATGGTGCTGAACGATCGCTGCATTGCTGAGATGCGAACCGGTGAAGGTAAAACGCTGACCGCAACGCTGCCAGCCTACCTGAATGCGCTGTCCGGCAAAGGCGTTCACGTGGTTACCGTCAACGACTATCTGGCACAGCGTGATGCGGAAAACAACCGTCCGCTGTTTGAGTTCCTGGGTTTAACCATTGGTATCAACATGTCGGGCCTGCCGGCGGTGGCAAAGCGTGAAGCTTACGCAGCAGACATCACCTACGGCACCAACAACGAATATGGCTTCGACTACCTGCGCGACAACATGGCTTTCAGCCCGGAAGAGCGTGTACAGCGTAAACTGCACTATGCGCTGGTGGATGAGGTCGACTCCATCCTGATCGATGAAGCGCGTACGCCGCTGATCATCTCTGGTCCGGCGGAAGACAGTTCTGAGCTTTACACCAAAGTGAACAAGATCATCCCTCATCTGGTTCGCCAGGATAAAGAAGATACCGAAACCCATCAGGGTGAAGGCGACTTCTGGGTCGATGAAAAAGCGCGTCAGGCTCACATGTCTGAGCGCGGTCTGGTCAAAGTGGAAGAGTTGCTGGTCAGCGAGGGCATCATGGAAGCGGGCGAGTCACTCTACTCTCCGACCAACATCATGCTGATGCACCACGTCACTGCGGCGCTGCGTGCGCACGCACTCTTTACCCGCGATGTTGATTACATCGTGAAAGATGGCGAAGTGGTGATTGTTGATGAACACACCGGCCGTACCATGCAGGGCCGTCGCTGGTCTGATGGTCTGCATCAGGCGATTGAAGCGAAAGAAGGCGTTGAGATCCAGAACGAGAACCAGACGCTGGCCTCTATCACCTTCCAGAACTACTTCCGTATTTACGAGAAGCTGGCCGGTATGACAGGTACCGCAGATACCGAAGCATTTGAATTCAGCTCCATTTATAAGCTCGACACCATTGTCGTGCCGACCAACCGTCCGATGGTGCGTAAAGATCTGGCTGACCTGGTCTACATGACCGAGAAAGAGAAGATCGATGCCATTATCGAAGATATCCGTGAGCGCACCGCCAATGGTCAGCCGGTGCTGGTGGGAACCATCTCGATTGAAAAATCAGAAGTGGTCTCTAACGAACTGACCCGTGCCGGTATCAAACATAACGTTCTGAACGCCAAATTCCACGCCCGCGAAGCGGATATCGTGGCGCAGGCTGGTCAGCCGGGTGCGGTCACTATCGCCACTAACATGGCCGGACGTGGTACAGATATTATGCTGGGCGGCAGCTGGCACGCTGAAGTGGCCGAACTGGAAGAGCCAACTGAAGCGCAAATCGAAGAGATTAAAGCGGCATGGCAGATTCGTCATGATGCGGTACTGGCGTCAGGTGGCTTGCACATCGTCGGTACTGAGCGTCACGAATCGCGTCGTATCGACAACCAGCTGCGTGGTCGTGCAGGTCGTCAGGGTGACGCCGGTTCTTCTCGCTTCTACCTGTCGATGGAAGATGCGCTGATGCGTATTTTTGCCTCAGACCGCGTCTCGAATATGATGCGTAAACTGGGCATGAAGCCAGGCGAAGCGATTGAGCATCCGTGGGTCACCAAAGCGATTGCCAATGCCCAGCGCAAAGTTGAAAGCCGTAACTTCGATATTCGTAAGCAGCTGCTGGAATATGATGATGTGGCTAATGACCAGCGTCGCGCCATCTACAGTCAGCGTAACGAGCTGCTGGATGTGTCTGACGTTAGCGAAACCATCAACAGCATTCGCCACGACGTCTACAAAGTCACCATCGATACTTACATTCCGCCGCAGTCGCTGGAGGAGATGTGGGACGTGCCAGGCCTGGAAGAGCGTCTGCGCACTGACTTCGATCTGAACCTGCCGATTGCAGAGTGGCTGGATAAAGAGCCTGACCTGCATGAAGAAGTGCTGCGTGAGCGCATCATGACCCATGCTATGGAAAGCTACGCTGAGAAAGAAGAGATCGTTGGCGCAGAGATGATGCGCAACTTCGAAAAAGGCGTGATGCTTCAGACGCTGGATTCGCTGTGGAAAGAGCATCTGGCCGCGATGGACTATCTGCGTCAGGGCATCCATCTGCGCGGCTATGCGCAGAAAGATCCGAAGCAGGAGTACAAGCGTGAATCCTTCGCCATGTTTGCCGCGATGCTTGAATCACTGAAATATGAAGTGATCAGTACACTGAGCAAAGTCCAGGTGCGCATGCCAGAAGAAGTTGAAGCGATGGAGCAACAACGTCGCGAAGAAGCTGAACGTCTGGCACAGCAACAGCAGCTGAGCCATGTTGAAGAGGATCTGCTGGCAGCCGCAGAGCCTGTGGCGGAGCAGAGTGGTGAACGCAAAGTCGGCCGCAACGATCCCTGCCCATGTGGTTCCGGTAAAAAGTACAAGCAGTGTCATGGCCGTATCGCCTGAGACTGAATGCTAATAAAAAAGGAGCCGCTGGCTCCTTTTTTTATGTTCTCTGCCACCCAGGCAACAGCGATTCCGCTGAGCTAAAGCGGTTAACATCCGCTACGGCATGCTCTAAAATCAGGCTTCATTCACCCATTACTACCGGATAGTCTCCATGAAGCACCTGCAGGTTGCAGTTGGCATCATTCGCAATGCCAGTAAACAAATTTTCCTTGCCCAGCGCGCGGCGACCTCTTACATGGCGAACAAGTGGGAGTTTCCTGGCGGTAAGATTGAAGCGGGCGAAAGCGCCGAACAGGGATTGATAAGGGAACTTCATGAAGAGACCGGGATTGAGGTCACCGAGGCACGCCCGATTGGTCATGCAGACCACAGCTATGACGATCTGCGGGTGACGCTGCATTTCTTTCTGGTTGAAGGGTGGAAAGGAGAGCCGTGGGGCAAAGAGGGTCAGCCGCAGCGTTGGGTTGATCAGCATGCGTTGGTCGCGGAGGAGTTTCCGCCCGCGAATCATCAGCTGATTGCGCGTCTGATCGCCGGCGAACTCTGAGCGGATGGGGCAGCGCGCCCCATCCGGTTCGGCTGTCAGCGATCTTCTTCACTCCAGTTGTCACTGTCGTTCATATCGTCGCGGCTGGGAATGCGTTTCTCTTCTGCGGCCCACTCACCTAAATCAATGAGCTGGCAGCGCTTACTGCAAAAGGGGCGCCACGGGCTGAGTTCATCCCAGATCACATCTTTGCCGCACTGCGGACAGGCAACGGTCATCACTTCTTGCTGCATTTTTACCTCTAACAACAGGCCAGTTGAAAATTAAGGCGGGCCGGAACTTCACCACGCTCACTATCAAGCGGCATAAAACGAATGGCGTAGCGGCTTTTATGTCCGGACACCTGTGGATAGAGCGCATCCTCCAGCGACAACTGCAGTCGCAACAGATCGGCGCCTTCGGCATTATCCTGATAAAAACCATTAAGGCTGGTCTGCACATGAAACGCACCGGACTGGCGGATCAAATCCAGTATCATCGCCAGCGCATGATGCAGTGGCTCCAGCGTCTGCATCCAGGCTTCGACCTGCGCATCGCGTGCTTCCTGTGGCAGATGGAGCCAGATGTGAAGGCCCGGCAAATCAAAGCTGCAGCATCCACCAGGGATGCTCAGGCGCTGCCGCACCAGGGCAATCAGACGGTCCTCGCGGAGTTGCTGGCCCATACGTGGGGCATTCATTAACTGCGTCGACTGAATTTTGAGTTTATCGCGCAGGGCATTAACCAGCGTCATATCAACACCTGGCACATCAGCCCATGCACGTAACTTTTGCTGCTGACGCTCCAGCTCTTTTAACAATTCAGTACGCATATCGCCACGCTCAAAAATGTCGAGCAGCTCGCTAATCAGGCGAAAAAAGGTCAGCGCATTAACGGTTTTATCCAGTGGGACAATTTCATCTAACTGATTGATTAAAAACTCAACCCGTAACCAGGTTCGCATTTTTTCATTCAGTGGGTGTTCAAACAGAACGGGTGTGCTCATGGTATTAATCCTGTTTCGTTGCCGCCAGCCTGAGATAGCGCTGATGGAGTTCGGCAACCTGCGGCAAGGCGTCGTCGGGCTCGCCACTGTTATCAATAATGTCATCGGCACAGGCGAGGCGCTGCTGGCGCGTCGCCTGTGCGGCAAGAATGCGTTTCGCCTGCGCGACGGAAAGATGATCACGCTGCCGGGTGCGCGCTAACTGCGTTGCCTCATCAACATCCACCACCAGTACCCGATCAGCCTGGTGCTGTAACTGATTTTCCACCAGTAGCGGCACCACCCAGAGCACATAAGGTGTGGTGGCTTCGGCGATCAATTGACGCGTCCGGGCATTAATCAGTGGATGCAGCAGCGCGTTTAACCAGCTTTTTTCTTCCGGCTGCTGAAAAATAATGTCGCGAAGCCGGCTACGATCAAGCTTCCCCTCATCAGTCACTATCGACGTGCCATAGCGCGCCTGAATGGCCTGTAAAGCGGGTGTGCCGGGTTCGACAACTTCACGTGCTATCAGGTCAGCATCAATAATTTCCACGCCAGACGCTGCGAATGCCTGGGCAATCGTACTTTTACCACTGCCGATCCCCCCTGTAAGCGCGACGATATAGGGCATGTTTCTCACCTGACTTCTCTTTTCGACAGGGCTTCAGGGTAATGATCTGAATAAAAAACGCAAAAATGCGCGTCAGATCACACCGATAAACCACAATTAAATTTAACGGATTGTAGCGTAAATAAAGTGAAATTCGCAGTCTTGTCGCGCAGCGAGAGGCGCGTATCATAACGTCACTGGAGCTGTGCTTACTTCGTGAACGACGATTCATTGCCACTTACCAGGACACTGTTTATGCGTATTGAAGAAGATTTAAAACTGGGCTTTAAAGATGTCTTAATCCGCCCCAAACGCTCCACGCTGCAAAGTCGCTCACAGGTTGAGCTGGAACGCAGCTTTACCTTCAGACATTCGGGCCTGAGCTGGAGCGGCGTACCGATTATCGCCGCCAACATGGATACCGTCGGCACATTTTCAATGGCTGAGGCGCTGGCCAGCTTCAATATCCTTACAGCAGTCCATAAGCATTACAGCGTAGATGAGTGGCGCGCGTTTATTCAGCGCGTCCCCGCGACGGTATTGAAACATGTGATGGTTTCAACCGGCACCTCGGAGGCCGATCTCAATAAACTGGTTGCGATTATGGCGCTGTCAGACGATCTGCAGTTTATCTGTATCGACGTGGCCAACGGTTACTCTCAGCATTTTGTTGATTTTCTGCAGCGCGCCCGTGAAACCTTCCCGGCTAAAACCATCTGTGCCGGTAACGTGGTAACGGGCGAAATGGTGGAAGAGCTGATTCTCTCTGGCGCGGATATCGTTAAGGTCGGCATTGGCCCGGGTTCGGTCTGTACAACCCGGGTGAAAACCGGCGTGGGCTATCCGCAGCTTTCCGCTGTCATTGAATGTGCCGATGCGGCGCATGGCTTAAGCGGACAGATTGTCAGTGATGGCGGCTGTTCAGTGCCTGGCGATATTGCGAAAGCGTTTGGCGGCGGTGCCGACTTCGTGATGCTGGGTGGCATGCTGGCGGCACATGATGAGTGTGAAGGGCAGGTGGTCGAAGAGAATGGCGAAAGCTTTATGCTGTTTTACGGCATGAGTTCCGAATCGGCGATGAAGCGTCACGTTGGCGGTGTCGCGCAATATCGCGCAGCAGAAGGTAAAACGGTGAAGCTGCCATTACGTGGCCCGGTTGCTGACACCGCGCGCGATATCCTGGGTGGACTGCGTTCCGCCTGCACTTATGTGGGGGCGGAGCGGCTGAAAGAGCTGACCAAGCGCACCACCTTTATTCGGGTTAATGAGCAGGAAAACCGCGTTTTCAACCGATAGTTATCCGGGGCGCAGCCTGCGCCCCTTAATGCATCGCATCACCCAGCCCGAACACCGGCAGATACATCGCAATCACCAGCGTGCCGACAACGCCGCCAATCACCACCATCATCATCGGTTCCAGCGAAGCAGCCAGTGTGTCAGCGCGCTCACGGGTTTCTGCCTCATGCCATTCCGCCAGACGAGCCAGCATTAAATCCAGCGCGCCCGCCTCTTCGCCGACGCGAACCAGCTGACCGCATAATGGTGTGAACAGCGGATGATGCATCAGCGCCTGATGCAGAGGATTCCCCTGAGCAATGTGCTGCTGCAGTCCGGCCATTGCTTCCCGCCATAGCAATGATGAGAGCGTCACTTCAACGGCAGCCAGTCCCTGTAGCAAAGTTAACCCGGCGCGCTGTGTCAGATTCAGAATGGTGTAGATCTGCGTCAGCTGCGTGCCACGCCATAACCCGGAAAGCAGCGGGATGCGCAGGAAAATCGCCTGCTCACGGCGCTGCCAGCCCGCAGAGCGTCGTCGTAACTGATGCCACGCCACCAGCATCAGCGATACGCCGATGGCTAACACAGCTCCCCACTCCTGAAGCGCGGCAGATAACTGCATTACCGCTGCCGTAAAGGCGGGCAGGGGGGCATCAAAGGAGTCATAAACGGCAACGAACTCTGGCAGAACGAACAGGAGCATGCCGCAGGTGACCGCAATCGCCACCAGCAGAATGAACAGAGGATAACGCAGCGCCTTCGCCACCTGATGCCATAACTGCTGTTGCCGGATCTGCTGCCGGGCCAGCTCACTGCAACAGGTATCCAACTGACCGGTCAGTTCGCCCACCTCCATCAGGGCCGGATAGAGTGCCGGAAAAATCTGCGGCCATTCACGTAAAGCCTGCGAAAAAGGGGCACCGCTGAGTACCCGATGATGCAGGGCGAGCATCAGAGCACGCCAGCCTGCATGCGGATGGCCCTCAGCCAGCAAAGCCAGACTCTCTGCCAGCGGCAGTCCCGCTTTGAGCAGGGTTGCCAGCTGACGAATCAGATCGGTTTTGTGCTGCCACTTCCACTCCCTCTGACGCCACACTTTTTCTCGCTTCCAGCTCACCGGCAGAAGATCGCGCTGCGCCAGCATCAGCAGCAGGTTATCACTGTCGATAGCCAGTAGCTGGCCACTGACTAACTGGCCCTGGCTATCGACCGCCTGCCAGCGAAATAAAGACGCATCAGCCATCGTCCAGCCCAATCACCCGTTGCATCTCTTCCAGCGAGGTATCGCCCCGGCTTACTGCTTCCAGGCCAGACACCAGCAGAGTGCGTAATCCCTGCTGTTTCGCCAGGCTGAGCAAATTCTCCAGCGGCATTTCGGCGGCGATCGCATTTTGCAGCCTGGCATTGATCGGCAGCAGTTCAAACAGCGCCAGCCGGCCAAAATAGCCGGAAAAACAGTGGTCGCAGCCGGGAGCTCGCCAGGTTTGCAAGGTACCGGGCCAGAGTTCCGCAGGATAGTGCGCCACCGCCTGAGCGGGCTGACGGCAGTGGGGACAGAGGCGTCGAACCAGGCGCTGAGCAACAATCAGTTTCAGCGCCGACCCCAGAAGATAACCGGGAATACCCATCTGTCGTAGCCGAGTCAGGGTCTCGGCGGTGGAGTTGGTGTGCAGCGTCGACAGCACCAGATGCCCGGTCTGTGCCGCTTTAACCGCAATCTCCGCCGTTTCAGCATCGCGGATCTCTCCTACCATGATCACGTCCGGATCCTGTCTCAGCAGCGCCCGCAGCACGCGGTTAAAATCGAGGCCGTTTTTAGCATGGATCTGCGTCTGGTTAATGCCGGGCAGGGGGATCTCAATCGGATCTTCAACGCTGCACAGATTTTTTTCCGGCGTATTCAGGGCACTGAGTCCGCTATAGAGCGTAAACGTCTTGCCGCTGCCGGTAGGCCCGGTGACCAGAATCAGCCCCTGCGGCTGCGCCAGCGCGGCGCAGAACAGGCGCAACTGCGCGGCGGGTAAGCCGAGCTTATCCAGCGACAGCGCCACGCTTTCACTCTGCAACAGCCGGACCACCGCTTTCTCACCACCGTAGATGGGTAAGGTCGCCAGGCGAAAAGAGGCGGGTTTACCGGCGATCTCCAGACTGAACTGACCATCCTGCGGTAACCGGCGTTCGGCGATATCCAGTCCGCCGAGGATCTTCAGTCGCGCCAGCAGCGCAGCAGGCTGGGTGGCGGGCAGGGAAGATAGAGGGTGCAATACACCATCGATACGCAGACGCACACGCAGGCCATCACGGCCGGGTTCGATATGGACATCGGAGGCGCGACGCTCCAGCGCCTGACGCAGGATCAGCTGTGTCGCTTCGATCGCTGATTCTGCTGGTGCCTCTTCGCGCGCCACCAGCGGTGTGTCAGCGTGCTGAAGCTGGTCGAGCCGGGCCTGCGGCCAGCATTCAATCTCAATCTGACACTGGCTGGCAAAATGGAGGGCTTCAGCCAGCCCTGGCGGCACGCTCTCCGCGACGGCAACACGCAGCTGGCTGGCATCATGGTGCAAAACCAGGGCGCGATAGCGCTGACATAATGCCGCGATCGCCTCATCAGGCTTGCTCATCGCTGGCTCCTTTATCCGCAAAGCGGAACTGCTGCAGGCAATTGTCACGCAGGCTATTGTTGCTGCTGGTGCAACTGCGTTGCCAGCTGATGCCGCCCTCGTTGCTGTCCCAGAGAGGCAGCATTTCAACACTCAGGCCATTCAGGCTCTCCTGGCCGGTCAGCGTAATGACCCCGTTGGTCACGCTCAGTCCCGAGACATAGCGCGATCCCCTGGCAGCAGGAATACCCGCTTCTCCGGCCTGGCACTGCGTCGGGCCGCCGCGCTCCATGGCGCAAAGCTCAACAGCAGTTTTATAGGGCACCATGGTTTGCAGCATGTCGGTAAGGGCAGCACGCTGCAGATAATTTTGATAAGCGGGCAGGCCGATGGCACTTAAGATTGCCACAATACCCACCACAATCATCAGTTCAACCAGCGTAAATCCACGTTGATAATTCATCACATCGTCTCCGTATTAAGAAGGCGACAGGTTAAAAATCGGGGGCAGTAAAAGACAGGCAGAGATGGGCAAACTGGAAAGCGTGATGTGAACAGATTTCAGACTTACAGCGCAGTCGAAACTGCGCCGGAAGCAGGGTCGCAAAATCGCCGTGTTGAGTGACGGCGAGGCAGGCTATTTTTGTTTAAAGCGCATCGAGAGATCCAGCGCCCGCACATGTTTGGTCAGCGCGCCAACCGAAACATAGTCCACGCCGGTCAGGGCGATCTGTGGCAGGGTAGTTTCGGTGACGTTACCGGAGACCTCCAGCAACGCCCGACCCTGATTAAGTTCGACGGCGGCACGCATCGCTTCCAGGCTAAAGTTATCCAGCATCACGATATCGGCTTCCGCTTCCAGCGCCTGACGTAACTCCTCCAGCGATTCCACCTCAACTTCAACCGGCACATCGGGCTGCAGCCATTGCGCTCTTTCCACTGCCTGCCGAATCGAGCCGCTGGCAATAATATGGTTCTCTTTGATGAGATAAGCGTCAGAGAGGCCCAGCCGATGATTACTGCCACCGCCGCACAACACGGCATATTTCAGCGCAGTCCGCAGTCCGGGCAGGGTTTTACGCGTGTCCAGCAGTTGCGTCTGGCTTCCCGCCAGCAGCGCGACATAGCGGCTGACTTCGGTAGCAACGCCTGAGAGCGTCTGCACAAAATTAAGCGCCGTTCGCTCGGCGGTCAGCAGCAGCCGGGCAGGCCCCTCGATTTCAAACAGCAGCTGGTCAGCCTCGATCTGATCACCATCTTCGACATGCCAGATCAGGGTCGCGTGCGAGCCGAGCTGAATGAACACCTCTTCAACCCAGCGTTTACCACAGAAAACACCGGCTTCGCGGGTGATGACCTGCGCATCGGCCTGGGTATCGGCGGGTAACAGCTGCGCGGTGATATCGCGGTCAGCGTCGATCTCGCCCCCGAGATCCTCTTTTAACGCCAGCGCAACGCTATCCGGAATGTCACTTTCAATGCGTTTAATCAGCGCCTGACGACGGCTGTCGGGATCATAACCACGGGATGACATAGGCGTTTTACTCCTGAAAGGGGAAATGACAGAGGCGGTCACAATAGCCTGAACCGCCATTCGGTTCCAGCAACTGATAGTATTTTGTTTAGTATCCTTAACACGCAGTGCGTGAATGTCATCAGACCGGCACACTAAGAAGCAAGAATCCTTTATTATTCATGCTATTCTCAGCCAGGTGAAATAAGGAAAACCGCTATGAAAATCAAACAGGGCTGGCTGACCCGCGTGCGTCATGTGCCGTCGCCGCATTGCAACGAACGCCCTGATAATGAGGCACCTTCACTGCTGGTGATCCACAATATCAGCCTGCCACCCGGTGAATTTGGCGGGCCATGGATCGATAAACTGTTCACCGGCACCTTACCGCCCGATGCCCATCCCTATTTTGCGGATATCGCCGCGCTGAAAGTGGCGGCACACTGCCTGATTCGCCGTGACGGGGAGATCGTGCAGTATGTCCCCTTTGATAAACGCGCCTGGCATGCAGGCATTTCGCAGTTCGAAGGACGTGAGAACTGCAACGACTTCTCCATAGGCATCGAACTGGAAGGGACAGACAGTGAGCCTTATAGCGAGGCGCAATATCGGGCCTTGCAGCAGGTGACGCAATTACTGCTGCAACACTACCCGTTAACGCCTGCACGTATCACGGGGCACAGTGACATCGCACCGGTACGCAAAACCGATCCCGGACCTGCTTTTGACTGGGACTACTACAAACAGCTGTTAACGCAGCAAAAATCCTGATTTTTGCGGAGTCAGTATGACGTTGTTTACCTTGTTGTTGGTTTTAGGCTGGGAGCGCCTGTTTAAACTGGGCGAGCACTGGCAGCTCGAACACCGGCTGGAGCCGATCTTTCGCCAGCGCCACCATTTCTCAATGATGCGTACCTTGCTGATGACCGTGCTGGCGATGGCGCTGACCGCGCTGGTGATCTGGAGTCTGAAAGGGCTGCTGTTTGGCGTGCTGCAACTGCTCTTCTGGATTGTTGCCGGACTGCTCTGTATCGGTGCCGGGTCGGTGCGACAGCACTACCACAGCTACCTGAAAGCGGCCAGTCATGATGACGACGCTGCGCATCAGGCGATGGCGGCTGAACTGACGCTGATTCATGGCGTGCCGGTGGAATGCAGCGAGCGCGAGTTCCTGCGTGAGCTGCAGAATGCCCTGATCTGGATAAACTTCCGTTTCTACCTTGCGCCAATGTTCTGGCTGGTGGTAGGCGGTCCATGGGGGCCGGTGCTGCTGGTAGGTTACGCTTTTCTTCGGGCCTGGCAAGGCTGGCTGGCAAAGCATGGAACACCGATGGCGCGTTCACAATCTGGCGTGGATGCCATTCTGCATCTTCTCGACTGGATCCCGGTGCGGCTGGCGGGTGTGGCTTACGCCCTGCTGGGTCATGGCGAAAAAGCGCTGCCCGCCTGGTTTGCTTCGCTGACCGATCGGCATCGTTCTCAGTATCAGGTGCTGACGACTCTGGCGCAGTTCTCACTGTCACGCGATCCGCACACCGATAAAGTCGAAACGCCACGGGTTGCCGTGGCGTTAGCGAAACGTACCTCACTGGTACTGGTGGTCGCTGTCGCGTTGCTGACGATTTACGGCACGCTGGTGTAATCGGCAGGCGGCACGCCGAAATCAGGCGTGCCATCTTCCCGCCAGCTGAAATATTTCAGTCGTGTATGGCGGTTCGGATCCCATAACGGATCGCCTTCAATTTCAGTGTAGTTACGTGCGTGGTACACCAGCACGTCGCGTCCCGCCTCATCCTGGGTAAAACTGTTGTGACCCGGCCCATACTGATGGTTGTCCCAGCTGGAGACAAATACCGGCCGTGCAGATTTCTGCCAGGCGGCAACATCGAGTGGGTCGGCATCAGCAGCAATCGACAGTATTCCCAGACAGTAATTCTCATCGGTGGCGCTGGCAGAGTAGGTCACAAACAGCCGATCCCCGTGACGGATAACCGCCGGTCCTTCATTAACGCTAAAGCCTGCGCACTCCCACTCATATTCTGGCCGGCTCAGCATCACCGGCGTGCCTTTCAGCGTCCAGGGATTAAGCAACTCAGCCAGATAGAGGTTAGAGTTGCCGGGAATCAATGGATCTTTCTGCGCCCAGAGATACCAGTTTTTACCCTGATGCACGAAGTGGGTAGCATCCAGTGAGAAGCTGTCGAACTGGCTGAAGACCCGGCGGCAGGGCTGCCAATCGCCCTGCAGCGGATCTTCCGCCTCACACACCAGCGCATACATCCGGTGCTGAAACAGTCCCTCTTTGATTTCACGCGTCGGTGCTGCCGCGAAATAGATGACCCACTGTCCGTCAATGTAGTGCAGTTCAGGTGCCCAGATTAACTCGCTAAAGGGGCCGCTCTCGGGCTTGCGCCAGACGACTACCGGCTCGGCGCTGCGCAGGCCAGCCAGCGTCGTGGCGCGACGGATCTCCAGCCGGTCATACTCCGGCACCGATGCCACAAAGTAATAGTACTGTTCATGGCGCAGGATAAAGGGGTCGGCACGCTGCTCGATAAAAGGATTCGGCAAGATTGCGGTCATTTAACATCTCCGGTTGGCGTGACAACACCGTCGCGCAGGCGAACGGTGTGTAACTCATGGAAGTTTTCGCGGCGCAGCGCGAGATCCTGCTGGATGGTAATCATCATTTTGCGGTCGACCTTCATCAGTCGTACCACACCGGCGGTAATCAGATAGCCGACACCCGGAATAATGGTGAACAGCAGCATGATGCCGTTAATCGCCTCAGGTGACTGCTGCTTAGCGCCCGCATTGTAGCCATAGATCGACAGCAGAAAGCCGACCATCGCACCGGCAACCGCCAGTCCCACCTTGAGGAAGAACAGGTTGCCGGAGAAGCTAATGCCGGTTATGCGTTTGCCGGTTTTCCATTCGCCGTAGTCATCCACATCGGCCATCAGTGACCAGTGCAGCGGAGAGGGGATCTGATGCAGGATATTCAGTACAAAGTAGGCGACCACGACCATCACGGTGGCGTGGGGATCGATCCAGTAAAAACCGCTGGAGAAGAGTGCCAGCGCGATATTGGTCCAGAAGAAGACTTTGAGTTTGCACCAGCGATCGGTGAGCAGTTTCGCCAGCGTGCTGCCGACCATCATGCCAATCACACCCAGGCTGATAAACAGCGTGGCGAAGTGCGTCGACTGGCCCATGACCCAGGTCACGTAATACATGGTGGCCGCCATGCGGATGAAGCCGGGACAGACGTTACAGAAGGTCAGCAGCAGAATGCGTACCCACTGATCATTCTTCCAGACGTCACGCAGATCTTTTTTCAGGTCATCATTACTCGGCACGGCAGGGCGGATACGTTCACGTACCGTGGCAAAGCAGAACAGAAACATCGCCAGGCCGATGGTTGCCAGTACCGCCATCGCCATCTGGTAGCCGCGCGCTTTGTCTTCGCCACCGAACCACTCTGCCATCGGCAGCAGGGACAGAGAGAGTATCAGCGTAGCGATGCCGACCATGACAAAGCGGTATGACTGGCAGGAGACGCGCTCACCGGGATCGTTAGTAATCACGCCGCCCAGAGAGCAGTAAGGAATGTTAATCGCCGTGTAGGTCAGCGACATCAGGAAGTAGGTGACGAAGGCCCAGATCACCTTGTTGTGATAGGTCCAGTCTGGCGTGGTGAACATCAAAACGCTGAACACCACATAAGGTACGGAAACCCACAGCAGCCAGGGACGAAAACGACCCCAGCGACTCTGGGTGCGATCGGCAATCGCGCCCATAATAGGATCGGTTACCGCATCGAGCACTCTGACCGAGAGCAGCAGGGTCCCCACCAGCGCCGGGGCCAGGCCGAAAACGTCGGTATAGAAGTAGTTCAGGAACAGCATGATGGCACCGCCAATCATGTTGCATCCGGCATCGCCCATGCCATATCCCAGTTTTTCCCGAAACGGGAGGGCTGTACCTTTCATGGTTTTCTCCTGCGCATCCAGTGTGAACAGGAATTATTGGCAGGAAATCAGCGAGATGAACGGGAGTAATTCGTTATGAAGATGGACAAAACAGTTGCGGGGAGAGAAGTGTGAACTGGATCGGGGCAGTTGAGACGGACAGAGAGGCGCGGGTGACGTGCTGCAACCCCGCAGGAGGTCGCAGCACGTGGTAAAGCATCAGGCTTTCTGTGTCTGGTTCTTGATAAAGTAACCCACGCCCAGAATCACCAGCCAGACCGGAATCAGCCAGACAGAGATCGCCATGCCCGGCGTGGTCGCCATCAGTACCAGAATCGCCGCCAGGAAAATCAGGCAAATCCAGTTACCCGCCGGATAGAGCAGCGCTTTAAAGCGGGTGGTTACGCCCTGCTGATCTTTCTTACGACGGAACTTAAGGTGCGCCAGGCTGATCATCGCCCAGTTGATCACCAGCGCAGAAACGACCAGCGACATCAGCAGGCCAAACGCTTCACCCGGCATCAGATAGTTGATCAGCACACACAGCGCAGTGGCGACAGCAGAGACCAGAATCGTTAACACCGGCACACCGCGACGATCGACCTTCAGCAGCGCTTTCGGCGCATTACCCTGCTGTGCCAGACCAAACAGCATACGGCTGTTGCAGTAAACGCAGCTGTTATAGACCGACAGAGCCGCCGTCAGGATCACCACGTTGAGCGCATTCGCCACCATGGCATCGCCCAGTTCGTGGAAGATAAAGACAAACGGGCTGACTTCTGACGTGACACGCGTCCACGGCATCAGTGACAGCAGCACCGCCAGCGAACCAATATAGAAAATCAGAATACGCCACAGCACCTGGTTGGTCGCTTTTGGAATGCTCACTTCCGGGTTATCCGCTTCAGCGGCGGTGATACCCACCAGCTCCAGGCCACCAAACGAGAACATGATAATCGCCATGACCATCACCAGACCGCCGATGCCATGCGGGAAAAATCCGCCCTGTTCCCACAGGTTGCGCACGGTAGCCTGCGGACCCGCGTGACCGCTGAACAGCAACCAGCCTCCGAACAGGATCATGCCAATCACCGCAACCACTTTAACGATGGCGAACCAGAACTCCATCTCACCGAACACTTTCACATTGGTCAGGTTAATGGCGTTAATCATCACGAAGAAGATGGCAGCCGAAGCCCAGGTCGGAAAGTCTGGCCACCAGAACTGGACATATTTGCCAACGGCGGTGAGTTCCGCCATGGCGACCAGCACATAGAGCACCCAGTAGTTCCAGCCCGAAGCGAAGCCTGCAAAGTTGCCCCAGTATTTATACGCGAAGTGGCTGAAGCTGCCGGCGACCGGCTCTTCCACGACCATTTCGCCTAACTGGCGCATGATTAAAAAGGCAATAAAACCGGCAATCGCATAGCCCAGAATTACGGCCGGTCCGGCGGATTCAATGACCGATGCACTGCCCAGAAACAGGCCGGTTCCCACTGCACCACCCAGCGCGATGAGCTGAATATGGCGGTTCTTGAGACCACGTTTCAGCGCTTCGCCTTGCTGTTGTTCCATACAAACCTCGTGATGTTTTTATTCTTCGTTCGCAGCGCAGGACGCTGTAATGAAGTAGTTACAATAACGTATTGATTATTTTACGGTATCTGGCGTACTGAATAGTGCCATCTGCTACCCTGGCGACAAGAATAGTGATAAGCGAATCGCTTTGCACCTGCTTTCGCCTTTCGTGCTGAGAGTTGACTGAAAAAACGCCGTCCTGGTCACGTCTGCCCACAGCAACTTCTGCCATGAAATTCCGTTAATGACGAATAGCTTTCACTTATGTCTGCCGCTGCGCTAACGCGCTAAGCGGGTGTAAGGTTTGGTAAAAGTGAAATTATTTAACATTTGCGGTAACGCGAATTTTTCATTTTTTTAACCGCAAGTTAGCGCCAGCACAGGCTTTGGGGGCAGGTGAATGTCGCAGACACCATATAGACACAAGGTGAATACTTTGTTACTTTACCGGCACCTCTTTGCAATTGGTATTACCAATTTACTCCGGACGATTGGCTTAATAAGAAGGGATGATGGCTTACAGTAAGATTCGCCAACCTAAGCTCTCCGACGCTATCGAGCAACAGCTCGAATCGCTGATTATGGAAGGAACTCTGCGTCCGGGAGAGAAGCTGCTGCCTGAGCGCGAACTCGCCAAACAATTCGATGTCTCACGTCCGTCTCTCCGCGAAGCGATCCAGCGCTTAGAAGCCAAAGGATTATTGCTGCGCCGACAGGGTGGCGGAACGTTCGTGCAGGAGAATCTCTGGCAAAGCTTAAGCGATCCACTCGTTGAGCTTCTCGCCGACCATCCGGAATCACAGTTTGATCTGCTGGAAACGCGCCATGCCTTAGAAGGCATCGCCGCCTATTACGCGGCGCTGCGCGGCACAGAGGAAGACCTGCTGCGCATTCGCGACTGCCATGTGAATATCCAGCAGGCGCAGGACAGCGGCGATTTAGACGCCGAAGCGGACGCAGTGATGCAGTATCAGATCGCTGTCACAGAAGCGGCCCATAATGTTGTGCTTTTACATTTGCTACGCTCAATGGGCCCTATGCTGGAACAAAACGTTCGCCAGAATTTCGAATTGCTCTACTCGCGCCGGGAAATGCTGGCAAAAGTGAGCGGTCACCGCGCCAGAATCTTTGAGGCGATTGTGGCTCGTGAGCCAGAAAAAGCGCGCGAGGCTTCACACCGTCACCTGGCGTTCATAGAGGAAATCTTGCTGGACAGAAGTCGGGAGCAGAGCCGTCGAGAACGCTCCCTGCGTCGTTTACAGCAACGTAAGGAATAACGTGCGACAAAGATCGTACTGACATCAGACGAGCCTGCCTGCATCTGCTTTAACAGGCTCCCGATTATTCAACGTATTAGACACAGATAAGGAACACACCCATGTCAGAACGTTTACACAATGACGTGGATCCGATTGAAACTCGTGACTGGCTACAGGCGATCGAATCGGTCATCCGTGAAGAAGGTGTTGAACGTGCACAGTATCTGATTGATCAGGTACTGGGTGCAGCCCGCAAAGGCGGCGTAAACGTGGCTGCAGGATCTTCTGCAATCAGCAACTACATCAACTCTATTGCCGTTGAAGATGAACCCGATTATCCGGGCAATACCTCTCTTGAACGTCGTATCCGTTCCGCAATTCGCTGGAACGCCATCATGTCGGTGCTGCGCGCATCGAAGAAAGATCTGGAACTCGGCGGCCACATGTCCTCCTTCCAGTCTTCTGCGACGATTTATGAAGTGTGCTTCAACCACTTCTTCCGCGCGCGCAGTGAGAAGGATGGCGGCGATCTGGTCTATTTCCAGGGCCACATCTCTCCCGGCATTTATGCCCGTGCGTTCCTTGAAGGTCGTCTGACCGAAGACCAGATGAATAACTTCCGTCAGGAAGTTGACGGTAAAGGCCTCTCTTCTTATCCGCACCCGAAATTAATGCCGGAATTCTGGCAGTTCCCGACCGTATCAATGGGTCTGGGTCCGCTATCGGCTATCTATCAGGCGAAGTTCCTGAAGTATCTGGAACACCGTGGCCTGAAAGATACCTCTGCTCAGACCGTTTACGCCTTCCTGGGTGACGGTGAGATGGATGAGCCAGAATCTAAAGGCGCGATCACCATCGCGACCCGTGAAAAACTGGATAATCTGGTCTTCATCATTAACTGCAACCTGCAGCGTCTGGATGGCCCGGTTACCGGTAATGGCAAGATCATCAACGAGCTGGAAGGCATCTTTGCCGGTGCTGGCTGGGAAGTGATCAAGGTCATCTGGGGCGGTCGCTGGGATGAGCTGCTGCGCAAAGATACCAGCGGCAGGCTGATTCAGCTGATGAACGAAACCGTCGACGGCGATTACCAGACCTTCAAATCCCGTGATGGTGCCTATGTGCGTGAGCACTTCTTTGGTAAATATCCGGAAACCGCCGCGCTGGTTAAAGATCTGTCCGATGATGAAATCTGGGCATTGAACCGTGGCGGCCACGATCCGAAGAAAATCTACGCGGCACTGAAAAAAGCGCAGGACACCAAAGGCAAGCCAGTACTGATCCTGGCGCATACCATCAAAGGTTATGGTATGGGCGACACCGCGGAAGGCAAAAACATTGCCCACCAGGTGAAGAAGATGAACATGGATGGCGTGCGCTATATCCGTGATCGCTTCAACGTGCCAGTTGCAGATGACAAAATTGAATCACTGCCGTACGTGACCTTTGAAAAGGGCTCTGAAGAGCACACGTATCTGCACGGTCAGCGTGAGAAGTTAGGCGGCTACCTGCCAACACGTCAGCCGAAGTTCACTGAAAAGCTGGAAATGCCAGCACTCGAAGAGTTCAGTGCGCTGCTGGATGAGCAGAACAAAGAGATCTCAACCACCATCGCCTTTGTACGTGCCCTGAACGTGATGCTGAAGAACAAGTCGATCAAAGATCGCCTGGTTCCGATCCTCGCTGATGAAGCGCGTACCTTTGGTATGGAAGGTCTGTTCCGTCAGATTGGTATCTACAGCCCGAACGGTCAGCAGTACACCCCGCAGGACCGCGAGCAGGTTGCTTACTACAAAGAAGACGAGAAAGGCCAGATTCTGCAGGAAGGGATCAACGAGCTGGGCGCAGGTTCATCCTGGCTGGCTGCGGCGACCTCTTACAGCACCAACAACCTGCCGATGATCCCGTTCTACATCTATTACTCGATGTTCGGCTTCCAGCGTATCGGCGATCTGATGTGGCTGGCGGGCGACCAACAGGCGCGCGGCTTCCTGGTCGGCGGCACCTCAGGTCGTACTACCCTGAACGGCGAAGGTTTGCAGCATGAAGATGGTCACAGCCACATTCAGTCGCTGACTATCCCGAACTGTATTTCCTACGATCCTTCTTACGCCTATGAAGTCGCTGTCATCATGCATGACGGTCTGGTGCGTATGTATGGCGAAGCGCAGGAGAACGTTTACTACTACATCACCACGCTGAACGAAAACTACCATATGCCAGCAATGCCCGCTGGTGCAGAAGAGGGTATCCGTAAGGGTATCTACAAACTGGAAACGGTAGACGGCAGCAAAGGCAAAGTGCAGCTGCTGGGCTCAGGTTCTATCCTGCGTCATGTGCGAGAAGCTGCGCAGATCCTGGCGAAAGATTACGGTATCGGCTCTGATGTCTACAGCGTCACCTCGTTCACTGAACTGGCACGTGATGGCCAGGATTGTGAGCGCTGGAACATGCTGCATCCGACAGAAGAAGCGCGCGTACCTTACATCGCTCAGGTAATGAACGACGCACCTGCTGTCGCCTCAACCGACTACATGAAACTGTTCGCTGAGCAGGTTCGTAGCTATGTCCCGGCCAGCGATTATCGCGTACTGGGTACCGATGGCTTTGGTCGCTCTGACAGCCGTGAGAACCTGCGTCATCACTTTGAAGTTGATGCATCTTATGTGGTGGTTGCCGCGCTGGGTGAGCTGGCTAAACGCGGCGAGATCGAGAAGAAAGTGGTGGCCGACGCGATCACCCGATTCAATATCGATGCCGATAAAGTTAACCCGCGTCTGGCTTAAGAGGTAATAGAGTAATGGCTATCGAAATTAAGGTACCGGATATCGGGTCTGACGAAGTTGAAGTCACCGAGATTCTGGTGAAAGTTGGCGACAAGGTGGAAGCCGAGCAGTCGCTGATCACCGTGGAAGGCGACAAAGCCTCAATGGAAGTGCCGTCGCCGCAGGCTGGCGTAGTGAAAGAGATCAAAATCTCTACCGGTGACAAAGTTGAGACTGGCTCACTGATCATGGTGTTTGATGCTGAAGGCGCTGCGGAAGCAGCACCTGCCGCCGCCGAAGAGAAAAAAGCGGACGCGGCGCCAGCCGCTGCTGCGGCCACAGCCAGCAAAGAAGTGGCTGTGCCGGATATCGGCGGTGACGAAGTTGAAGTCACTGAGATCCTGGTTAAGGTTGGCGACAAAGTCGAAGCCGAGCAGTCACTGATTGTGGTGGAAGGCGATAAAGCGTCGATGGAAGTCCCGGCTCCGTTCGCGGGCGTGGTCAAAGAGATCACTATTTCCACCGGCGACAAGGTCAGCACCGGTTCAGCCATCATGGTCTTTGAAGCAGAAGGCGCAGCACCGGCCTCTGACGCAAAGCCAGAAGTGAAAGAAGAAGCGGCATCGGCACCTGCCGCGGCTGCAGGCGCAAAAGACGTTAACGTTCCGGATATCGGCGGTGATGAAGTTGAAGTTACCGAGATCCTGGTCAAAGTTGGCGACAAAGTTGAAGCTGAGCAGTCACTGATTGTGGTTGAAGGCGACAAAGCCTCTATGGAAGTGCCTGCGCCGTTTGCAGGAACCGTCAAAGAGCTGAAAGTGGCGACCGGCGATAAAGTCAGCACCGGCTCACTGATCATGGTGTTCGAAGTCGAAGGTGCTGCTCCGGCTGCCCCTGCGGCCGCGAAACAGGAAGCCGCACCGGCTCCTGCTGCCAAATCTGACGCTAAAGCCGCGGCACCCGCTCCAGCTAAAGCGGATAGCAAAGGTGAGTTCGCAGAGAACGACGCTTACGTTCACGCTACCCCGGTGATCCGTCGCCTGGCGCGCGAGTTCGGTGTTAACCTGGCGAAAGTCAAAGGCACCGGCCGTAAAGGTCGCATTCTGAAAGAAGACGTGCAGACTTACGTGAAAGAGGCCGTGAAACGCGCTGAAGCAGCACCAGCTGCAGCCAGCGGTGGCGGTCTGCCAGGCATGCTGCCATGGCCGAAAGTTGATTTTAGTAAGTTTGGCGAAATCGAAGAAGTCGAACTGGGTCGTATCCAGAAAATTTCTGGCGCGAACCTGAGCCGTAACTGGGTAATGATCCCGCACGTTACGCATTTCGACAAAACCGATATCACCGATCTGGAAGCCTTCCGTAAGCAGCAGAATGCTGAAGCAGAGAAGCGTAAGCTGGATGTGAAGTACACCCCGGTGGTGTTCATCATGAAAGCGGTCGCGGCGGCGCTTGAGCAGATGCCACGCTTCAACAGCTCGCTGTCTGAAGATGCGCAGAAACTGACGCTGAAAAAATATATCAACATCGGTGTGGCGGTTGATACGCCAAATGGCCTGGTAGTTCCGGTCTTTAAAGACGTGAACAAGAAAGGCATCACCGAGCTGTCGCGTGAACTGATGGCGATTTCGAAGAAAGCGCGTGACGGTAAGCTGACAGCGGGCGACATGCAGGGCGGATGTTTCACCATCTCCAGCCTGGGCAGCCTGGGCACTACGCACTTCGCGCCGATCGTGAACGCGCCGGAAGTGGCTATCCTGGGTGTCTCTAAATCGGCGATGGAGCCGGTGTGGAACGGTAAAGAGTTTACTCCGCGTCTGATGATGCCGATTTCTCTCTCCTTCGACCACCGCGTAATCGACGGTGCTGATGGTGCGCGATTCATCACCATCATCGGCAATATGTTGTCTGACATTCGTCGTTTAGTTATGTAAATGTAAAGAAGGCCGGCGGAAGCCGGCCTTCCTGTAACGATTCGTCGCGCCGCGGTTGGCAGTTTGTTAACAATTCTGTAAACTCTTGCGGTGAAAGTCCCGGTGGAACAAGGGCATTATAAGAAAGTCTGACCCGCCGGATATCAATTAAGAGGTCATGATGAGTACAGAGATTAAAACCCAGGTCGTAGTACTTGGGGCAGGTCCTGCAGGTTACTCTGCAGCCTTCCGTTGTGCGGATTTAGGTCTGGAAACCGTACTGGTAGAGCGTTACAGCACCCTGGGTGGTGTTTGTCTGAACGTCGGTTGTATCCCATCTAAAGCGCTGCTGCACGTTGCTAAAGTGATTGAAGAGGCGAAAGCCCTTGAAGAGCACGGCATTGTGTTTGGCCAGCCATCTACTGATATCAACAAGATTCGCAGCTGGAAAGAGAAGGTTATCAACCAGTTGACTGGCGGCCTGTCAGGAATGGCAAAAGGTCGTAAAGTCACCGTGGTTAACGGCCTTGGCAAATTCACCGGTGCTAACACCCTGGTGGTTGAAGGAGAAGGCGGCGCGACCACCATCAACTTCGATAATGCCATTATCGCTGCGGGTTCACGTCCAATCGAACTGCCATTCATTCCACATGAAGATCCACGCGTCTGGGACTCTACCGATGCGCTGGAACTGAAAGAAGTGCCGAAGCGCTTGCTGGTCATGGGCGGCGGCATCATCGGTCTGGAAATGGCGACGGTTTATCATGCGCTGGGTTCAGAGATTGATGTGGTTGAGATGTTCGACCAGGTTATCCCGGCTGCGGATAAAGACGTGGTGAAAGTCTTTACCAAGAAAATCAGCAAGAAATTTAACCTGATGCTGGAAACCAAAGTGACCGCCGTTGAAGCAAAAGACGATGGCATTTACGTTTCAATGGAAGGTAAAAAAGCACCAGGCGAAGCGCAGCGTTATGACGCAGTGCTGGTGGCGATCGGCCGTGTGCCGAACGGTAAAGGTCTGGATGCCGGTAAAGCGGGCGTGGAAGTGGACGATCGCGGCTTCATTCGCGTCGATAAGCAGATGCGCACCAACGTGCCACACATCTATGCTATCGGCGACATTGTCGGTCAGCCAATGCTGGCGCACAAAGGCGTGCACGAAGGCCACGTGGCGGCAGAAGTGATCTCCGGTCTGAAGCACTACTTCGATCCGAAAGTGATCCCTTCAATTGCCTATACTGAGCCAGAAGTTGCCTGGGTCGGTCTGACCGAGAAAGAAGCGAAAGAGAAGGGCATCAGCTACGAGACCTCCACCTTCCCGTGGGCAGCCTCAGGCCGTGCTATCGCTTCTGATTGTGCAGACGGTATGACCAAACTGATTTTCGACAAAGAGACGCACCGGATTATTGGTGGCGCGATTGTCGGTACTAACGGCGGCGAGCTGTTAGGCGAAATCGGTCTGGCGATTGAGATGGGTTGTGATGCGGAAGATATTGCGCTGACCATCCACGCTCACCCGACCCTGCATGAGTCAGTCGGTCTGGCGGCAGAAATCTTCGAAGGCAGCATCACCGATCTGCCTAACGCGAAAGCGAAGAAGAAATAACTTTCTGCTACTAAAGAAGAAAGCTCCCGTTATGGGGGCTTTTTTTTCGCCTGGAGTTTGGTGCTGTATGGCAAGAATCGATTTGGGTTAAGACTAAAGGTAACCCCAATAACCCTGAAAACGTTGCCTGTGAGAGTTATTAGAGTTATCGTGCTTTCATCGGGACGCGACAGGACACAGGGATGGATAGCAGCACGTTAATTTCCGAAATGAAGGCTGATGGCTGGGTTCTGACAGGGATAAACGGTAGCCATCACCATTTCACACATCCGACAAAACCGGGGCTGGTTACAGTACCCCATCCTAAAAAAGACTTACCGATCGGTACGGTAAAGAGCATCAGGAAACAAGCGAGAATTTAATCCCGCTTGTCCGTAGAGGTATGAATATGTTTTATCCAATCGCGATTGAAGCGGGTGATCACGAACACGCATACGGCGTAATCGTTCCCGATTTACCAGGGTGTTTCTCTGCCGGGGATACTCTTGATGAAGCCATTAAAAACGCCAAAGAGGCTATCACAGGGCATATCGAATTATGTGTAGAGCTCGGTCATGAGATCCCTGCCGTGTCCACCATTGAGACTCTGGCCACGAATCCTGACTATCAGGGTTATATCTGGGCATTGGTTGATGTAGATGTCATTCGCTTGCTGGGCGGCTCTGAAAAAATCAATGTCACTTTACCCAGGTCGTTAATTGATCGGATTGATCGTTGTGTGGCTTCACACCCCGAATACAAAAGTCGCTCGGGCTTTCTGGCTCAGGTAGCGCTTGAGCGTATTACTGCTCCGATTAACAGGCCTCAAAAGTAAGTCTGAGCGATAGCTAAATTTATTGGTGGCAGAGGAATCAAAAGGCACCGTTTATGAGTTTTTACCCCTTAAGCCGTTGCTATGATCTTTCTCCCGTATGGTCAGGTTGATGTCTTTGATGATGCTTTTATCCAGATTGATAAAACTGGCGTAAGAATGCATCTTCCGGTGAATCTGGATGGACTGCGGCTGATTCTCTTCCTGAATCTTATAAATTAGTGAGTTACTGATCTTTAAATACGTGAATTTAGTGGTGATTTTTTTATGAGGGTAAAATCATAATATTTTACAGCCACATACATTAAGAGTGTTCCCCGCGCTAGCGGGGATAAACCGCATTGATGATGGAGGTGGCCAGACATCTGGCCTGTAATCCCCTACGAATGTGAATATCAGAGTCAGGCCCGATGAAAAAAAAGAACAGCACTCCCACACCTCACGATGCCACTTTCCGGCAGTTTCTCTCACAGCCGGACATTGCCCGCGACTTCATGGAACTACATCTGCCCGCCGAACTGCGCGCTATATGCGACCTCAGCACCCTGAAACTTGAATCCGGTTCGTTCGTTGAAGACGATCTTCGCCAGTATTTCAGCGATATCCTCTACAGCCTGAAGACCAGTAACGGGGATGGGTACATACACGTCCTGGTTGAGCATCAGTCTACGCCGGACAGGCATATGGCATTCAGGCTGATGCGATACGCTGTGGCGGCTATGCACCGCCACCTTGAAGCGGGCCATAAGCAGCTGCCGCTGGTTATACCGGTACTGTTCTATACCGGCAAACGCAGCCCTTATCCGTATTCAACACGCTGGCTCGACGAATTTGAAGACCCTTCGCTGGCGGAAAACCTCTATGGCAGTACCTTTCCACTGGTGGATGTCACGGTGATCCCGGATGAGGAAATCATGGGGCACCGCAGCATGGCGGCGCTGACGCTGTTACAGAAGCACATACATCAGCGTGACATCGCGACTCTCACCGATCGGCTGGCCACGTTACTGATGGCCGATTATCTTTCTTCACCCCAGGTAACAGCGCTGATACACTATTTACTGCAGGCAGGCGAGTCGGCTGACTCCGAAGCCTTCGTGCGCGAACTGGCACAGCGAGTGCCGCAACACGGAGACGCACTTATGACCATCGCACAGCAGCTGGAGCAGAAGGGTATCGAGAAAGGTATTCAGCTTGGTGAACAGCGTGGAATCGAGAAAGGCCGAAATGAAGGCAAACTCGAGGTTGCCCGCACTATGCTGCAGAACGGCATCGACCGTAACACCGTCATGAAAATGACCGGTCTCTCAGAAGATGAACTTTCACAGATCCGTCACTGATTTTGATGTCAGAAAACGGCTCGGCAACGTAAAGCCCTGCACTACAGGGCTTAACAAATTTAATGAAACGCAGGCGCTGCTCATCAGTCAGTGCGCTGACACAGTCTCCTAGGTTAACTGACTATAATTACGAGCGTGCTTTTCTGCCATTCCCGAAACTCATCACAAAGCAATTCGACTGTTATGACAAAATTACCGGGGCTCCTGGCTTAAACATCAGGATAGGTGGAGTTCCTGGGAGGAAGCGAAGAGGGCTGCAGATCAGCAGGGCATAACCTTCCTGGATGCTAAAATTCAGGGTTCGGCTAAGGTCTGGCTTATCCCTTTCACTGTTTCCAGTACACCCGGTAAACACAATATGGGATGCTGGACGGTGGCACTCTGACAGTCGAATTCTCAGAAGATTAGGCAGCAAGCTAACCTTCATCTAACCACGCATCTCCCATGCAGCCACTCGTTCAATAAACATTTGTGCCAGGGCAGTAATGGCGCTGTTGCCGGGTAGTCTCTCTTCATTGATATACATCACCAGCGAACTACTGCGTCGGCGGCCCTGCAGCAGCGGCAGGGGACGGAGCTCACCGCTCTCTAACAGCGCTGCGATATTCTGTTCCGGCAGCCAGCCATAACCTAACTGATGCTGGACCGCTTCAATGGCTGCCGACAGCGTCGTGAATGACCAGTTCTCCGCCTGATCGCCATTGACCTCTGACTGCTGCTGCTGCTGACGATCCAGAATGGTAATGCAGGGCCAGCGTGCCAGCGTAGCAGCATTAAGCGGGGCGGATTCGCGGTGCAGCGGGTGGTCGCGATGGGCGACGGCGACGAAATCGACACTCATCAGGCTTTCGCCTGCTAGCGGCGTGTCGCCATATTGCGCCACCAGCCAGAGATCAGCCTGATGCTCCGCCAGTCTGTCAGGCGTTTCGCTTCGGACGATTTCGCTAAACCAGATGCGGACATGCGGATAGCGTTGCTGAAAGGTCTGAAGCACATCGAATAGTAAGGGTTTGGGCAGAGTCGCATCGACCATCAGATCGATGCGTGAACGCTCGCCGCGTTGCAGTGCACTGGCCTGCGCCTCAAGCGCGCCGAATCCCTCCAGTAGCGGACGTACCTGCGCGAGCAACTGATGTCCCTCTGCACTCAGGACAGCGCGGCGGCCCTCCTGCTGAAGCAGGGTCAAACCCAGCCGCTGCTGTAACAGGCTCAGCTGATAACTCAGTGAGGACTGGCTGCGATTGTTCTTCTCCGCTGCCAGCGCAAAACTCCCCTCATTCACTACTGCGTCGAGCAGATACCACTGTTCGAGTGTTGTCTTGTACATGCTCACTCATCTAAAAATTAAATGATTTAGTGCTAAAAATAGCGTTATTCATCGGTTTTGTAACGCGCAATAATCTCCTCAAGGAAAACAAATGAGGAATTAACCATGAGCACTTTCGATAAACATGACCTGTCTGGCATCGTCGGCAAACATCTGGTTTACACCTATGACAACGGCTGGAATTACGAGCTCTACATTAAAAATGCCAGCACCATCGACTATCGCATTCACAGCGGTATGGTCGGTAATCGCTGGGTTAAAAATCAGCATGTCTATGTCGTTCGTCTGGCGCAGGATGTCTATAAAGTTTCCTGGACTGAACCAACCGGTACCGATGTCAGCCTGGCCGTTAATCTGGCTGATAAAATTTTCCACGGCACCATCTTCTTCCCACGCTGGGTAATGAATAATCCGGAAAAAACCGTCTGCTTCCAGAATGATCATCTGGAAGAGATGGCAAAATTCCGCGAAGCGGGTCCGGCTTATCCAACCGAAGTGATTGATGAGTTCGCGACGCTGACCATAATCCGCGATGTGGGCGAAAATAACGAAAGCGTGATCGACTGTCCGCCTGACCAGTTGCCCGCTAATTTTCCGGAAAATCTGAAAAATTAAGCATGCACAGAAGAGGTCATGACGACCTCTTCTGAATAGCAGTCTCTGTCTTGTAGCTTCTGACGTGCAACTTGTGAGGATGAAAAGGAGATTTACCGACCAGGGTTTTATCAGTAGTAATCAGCAGGACGGATTCGGTGTCAGTTGCATCAGGCTGATTTCCGGCCTGGTGTTGTTATCCTTCTGAGCTCACCTCCGCTGTACCCCATAAACACGCCGGCTTCTATTCCTGCCAGTTATCTATTTCCCTGAATCACTTCGCTAAAGCCACGGCAAAACTGACATAAACCTGCAGCCATTTGTGTGGAATGCGGTACGCTGCAGAGAGACCCATTCAGCCGACTCAGCTGGCTGATGCAGGGAGTTAAGCGGGCAGAATGGCCGTAGTGGATTATGTTGTATTTTTGTAAACAGATTAACAAACAGACGAAATACTGCTATTCTGCCCTCCGCGAAACCGGGCACCTCAACCTGGACGAGAAAGGGAAGATTGTTCTCCATAAGTGAGCAAGGTGGTCGGAAAGCCCTACATAATGAGAGCGAGGATAACGTCGTGCTAGAAGAATACCGTAAGCACGTTGCCGAGCGTGCTGCCCAGGGAATTGTACCTAAGCCTTTAGAGGCTTCCCAAATGGCCGCGCTGGTTGAACTGCTAAAAAATCCACCTGCGGGTGAAGAAGAATTTTTGATCGATTTATTGGTCAACCGCGTCCCACCTGGCGTCGATGAAGCGGCGTATGTCAAAGCCGGTTTCCTGGCGGCTGTCGCCAAAGGCGAAGCAACCTCTCCTCTGATATCTTCTGAAAAAGCGGTTGAACTGCTTGGCACCATGCAGGGCGGTTACAATATTCATCCGCTGATTGAGGCGCTGGACGATAGCAAACTGGCTCCGATTGCCGCGAAAGCCCTTTCACACACGCTGCTGATGTTCGACAACTTCTATGATGTCGAAGAGAAAGCGAAAGCGGGTAATGAATACGCGAAGCAGGTGATGCAATCCTGGGCAGATGCGGAATGGTATCTGTCACGGCCTGAACTGGCAGAGAAGATCACGGTTACCGTGTTTAAAGTCACTGGCGAAACCAACACCGACGATCTCTCTCCGGCCCAGGATGCCTGGTCACGTCCAGACATTCCTCTGCACGCCCTGGCGATGCTGAAAAATGCCCGTGAAGGCATTGAGCCTGATGACGCGGGCAATATCGGCCCGATCAAACAGATCGAAGCTCTGAAGACCAAAGGTTTCCCGCTGGCGTATGTCGGTGATGTTGTCGGAACCGGTTCTTCACGTAAATCCGCCACCAACTCGGTGCTGTGGTTTATGGGCGACGACATCCCGAACGTGCCAAATAAAAAAGGCGGCGGCGTGGTGCTGGGCAGCAAAATTGCACCCATCTTCTTCAACACCATGGAAGATGCGGGCGCACTGCCCATTGAAGTGGACGTAAACAACCTGAACATGGGCGATGTGATCGACATCTATCCATTCAAAGGCGAAGTCCGCAACCACGAAACCAATGAGCTGCTGGCCAGCTTCGAGCTCAAAACCGAAGTAGTGATTGACGAAGTGCGCGCCGGTGGCCGTATTCCGCTGATCATCGGTCGCGGTCTGACCACCAAAGCGCGCGAGTCGCTGGGTCTGCCGCACAGCACCGTATTCCGTCAGGCGAAAGATGTCGCGGAGAGCACCCGTGGTTTCTCGCTGGCGCAGAAAATGGTTGGCCGCGCCTGTGGCGTGACCGGCGTTCGTCCGGGTGCCTATTGCGAACCTAAAATGACCTCGGTTGGCTCGCAGGATACCACCGGCCCGATGACCCGTGACGAGCTGAAAGATCTGGCTTGCCTGGGCTTCTCTACCGATCTGGTGATGCAGTCGTTCTGCCACACCGCCGCGTATCCGAAGCCGGTGGATGTGAGCACGCACCATACGCTGCCAGACTTCATCATGAACCGCGGTGGTGTGTCACTGCGTCCGGGTGACGGCATTATCCACAGCTGGCTGAACCGTATGCTGCTGCCGGATACCGTCGGTACCGGTGGTGACTCGCACACCCGTTTCCCTATCGGCATCTCTTTCCCGGCGGGTTCAGGCCTGGTGGCGTTTGCCGCCGCGACTGGCGTAATGCCGCTCGACATGCCGGAATCGGTTCTGGTGCGCTTCAAAGGTAAGATGGAGCCGGGCATTACCCTGCGCGATCTGGTTCACGCCATTCCGCTGTATGCCATCAAACAGGGTCTGCTGACCGTTGAGAAGAAAGGTAAGAAAAACATCTTCTCTGGTCGCATCCTGGAGATTGAAGGTCTGCCGGATCTGAAAGTCGAGCAGGCGTTTGAGCTGTCCGATGCGTCAGCAGAACGTTCCGCTGCGGGCTGTACCATCAAGCTGGATAAAGCGCCGATTATCGAATACCTCAGCTCTAACATCGTGCTGCTGAAGTGGATGATCGCAGAAGGCTACGGCGATCGTCGTACGCTGGAGCGTCGCATTGACGGTATGGAGAAATGGCTGGCCGATCCTCAGTTGCTTGAGCCGGATGCCGATGCTGAATATGCCGCCGTGATCGAAATCGATCTGGCTGAAATCAAAGAGCCAATCCTCTGTGCGCCAAACGATCCGGACGATGCACGTCTGCTCTCTGACGTTCAGGGTGAGAAGATCGACGAAGTGTTTATCGGCTCATGCATGACCAACATTGGTCACTTCCGTGCTGCGGGTAAACTGCTGGATAGTCACAAAGGCCAGCTGCCAACCCGTCTGTGGGTGGCACCGCCAACCAAGATGGATGCGGCACAGCTGACCGAAGAGGGCTACTACAGCGTATTCGGCAAAAGCGGTGCGCGTATCGAGATCCCGGGCTGTTCACTCTGCATGGGTAACCAGGCACGTGTTGCAGATGGTTCGACGGTGGTCTCTACCTCGACCCGTAACTTCCCGAACCGTCTGGGTAACGGCGCTAACGTCTACCTGGCGTCAGCGGAGCTGGCTGCGGTCGCGTCTCTGCTTGGCAAACTGCCAACGCCTGATGAGTATCAGCAATTCATGGCGCAGGTCGATAAAACGGCCAGCGACACGTATCGCTATCTCAACTTCGACCAGCTGACGCAGTACACCGACAAAGCTGATGGTGTGATTTTCCAGACCGCGGTCTGATTCTTCACCTTGCAGGCATGAATAAGGGGCGATGATTCGCCCCTTTTTTTCGTCTCAGCATGGGGTAGAGAGACGATCAAAAGCTGGCTTTCGGCAGACAGCCTGTAATAATGCGCGACGTGTCACACTTTGCCGCGAGAGCAGCACGGACACTTACCAGGTGAGACGACGACGTTGAGAGGAACGGGCGATGGAATATGAATTTTTACGCGATGTGACCGGACAGATTAAGGTTCGCATGTCGATGGATCATGAAGCGGTCGGCCACTGGTTCAACGAAGAGGTCAAAAACGATCCGGGATTGCTGGATGAAGTTGAAGCCGCCATTGAAGATGTCAAAGGCAGCGTACGTCAGTGGCAGCGGATCGGCAGCGAGTACACCATTCTGCTGGATGAAGAGGAGGTGATGATCCGCGCCAACCTGCTGGCTCTGGAAGATGACGGTATGGAAGAGGGGATGAACTACTACGACGAAGAGAGCCTCTCATTCTGCGGCATTGAAGATTTTCAGCTGGTGATCGCTGCTTATCGCCAGTTTATGAACCAGTACGGCAAACCCGTACGGTAAGACAGTAAGGCAATCCTTTACGGTTATAAGGCCGGGCGAACTCAGCAGCCCGGCCTGTTAACTAACTCAGCGATGCACCGCCACACATTACCAGCTGCTGGCCGGTGATCGCCGCCGCCGCAGGGGAGAGCAGGAAATCGACCAGCCCGGCCACTTCCTGCGGCTGAATATAGCGGCCAATGGGAGGCAGACGGGGCGGTGAACTGGCACGGCCCGGCTGTTGCAGCATCGGCGTTTCGGTGGCGCCTGGCGCCACAATATTGGCGGTAATGCCGCGCGGAGCGAGTTCCGCCGCCCAGCTGCGCACCATACCGATCATCGCCGATTTGGTGGCGACATACTGACTGCGGCCCGCCGCACCGCCTGATGTCCGGCTGCCCAGCAGCACAATTCTGCCGCCCACACGCATCCGCGGTGCAAAATGATTCGCCAGCTGCTCAGCAGCGGCAACGTGCAGTTGCCATAAGCGTGTGCTGGCGTTCAGATCCAGCTCCCCAAGCGGCGCGGCCTGCATCATACCGGCTGCATGGATCACCGCCTGCGGCACCGGTAGCGCGTCCAGTAAAGCCTGCAGTGCGGCGCTGTCGCTGATATCGATCTGATGACTCTGCCAGCCCGCTTCTGCCCGGCTTATCGCCGAGCGGCTCAGGCCGATAACCTGCCAGCCCTCATCGAGTAAACGGTCAGCAATCGCCTGACCGATGCCGGAGCTGGCCCCGGTCACCAGCACCATCCGTTCAATCACGCATCACCTCCCTTCACCCATGACTCCGCGACCCGCACATACTTAATCGCCTGACGATACCAGGTGTAGGCGATATGCAGTTCGCCATCCAGGCCTTGTTTAATGCTGGGATAGGAGAACTCACGGTTTAATTTCTGCTGGGAGTTATTGGTCATGCAGTAGCCATCGCCCTCGTCCAGATTGCGCTGCAGCGGCCAGCTTTTACCGCCATCCGTTGAGATAGCTAGCGTCATCGGCGCACGTGGCGCACCCCAGAAAGCGGTGCGACCACTGTGCACCACCGGCTCAGCGGCGACGGCAACATCACTTTCCTCTTCATCGTCTTCAATTTCGTCATACAGCGACAACCGGCGTTCGCTGGCACCTTCGGCGCTCATGGCATTGAACACCAGCGCCAGATGACCATTGCGCAGCGTTGTGACCTGAATTGAGGAGTTATTGTTGGGCAGCGACAACGGCTGTGGCGCGCTCCAGCTTTCACCCTGATCAAACGAGCGGCTCTGATAGATGTGGTCGGCCCAGCGGCTGCGGTAGAGCGCCAGCAGCGAGCCATCATCCAGCAGGGTAACGTTCATATGGACGCAGCCGGTGCTGTCAGGCACGCTGACGTCGCGCCAGCTCTGGCCTTTATCTTCTGAGATTTTTACCGCGCTCACGTCATAGCTGCCGACCCACTTTTCGCCGGGCTGCGTCAGGCAGTAAAACACCGGCAGCAACCAGTTACCGTTGGGCAGCACCACAATCGGCTGGCGAATAAAGGTGCCGGGCTTATCCAGCAGCGTTTTGATCTCCCCCCAGCTCTGGCCCAGATCGTGAGACTGGCGATAGCGAACTATCGCGGTGTCCTGATTGCCCGATTTCTGCGCCGTCCACAGCAGCCACAGCACCTGGTCGGGATCGAGAAACAGCACCGGATTCTGTTCTGAACGGCCCGGATCGTCAGAGAGTTTTTGTGCTTCACTCCAGCGATCGCTGCCTTTTCGCAGCCGTGAACACAAGACAGAGATATCGGCAATCCCTTCCTGCGTGCCGCCAAACCAGACGCAAAGCAGATCGCCATCGGGCAGCGGCAGCAGGTTAGCCGCGTGGTTTTGCGGGCAGGAGGAGGGCAGCATCGCAACCTGCTGCGCGCTATCCTGCGGGTGAGGCGCAAGCAGGCCGGTGCGTTCTGCGGTGACGGTTTCCTGAGTCATTTTAGGCTCCACTGTTTTGTGCATTGTGTTGCGATTGAGGCTGAGACTGGCGTGACGGGATACAGCGGTCAATTACCATAATAATTGCCGGGGTGATCAGCGCCACGTACATATTGTCGATACCAAACGGGTTACCCATCAGGAACCAGACGGAAGTGACAACGCAGGCGCCAATCAGACCGGCATTGGCGCCGCGTGTGCTCTTAAACCACGGCAGGTAAAATGCCATGATCGCTACAACGGTAATCGACAGACGAATCGCACGGGTAAAGAACGAGAGCTTCAGCACTTCCGGGAAGAACAGAACAAACAGCAGCGGGAAGAAGCCGATGCCAATCGAGATCCAGCGCGTCATTTTAAATTCGCGCTCTGGGGTCGGGTTACGATAAGGCACGTAAAAGTCTTTCACCACCAGCGAGGCGATGGCCAGCGCCACGGTACCGACGCTGACGAAAATCGAGGCCACCAGCGAGGTGGTGACAATGCCCGCCAGCCACGGTGACATATCCTGCAGAAACACCGGCAGCGCATAGAGGCTCTTGATATCCGGGTGAGCAAACTTCGCTGCCACGCCAATCAGCGCCATCGCCAGACCAATCGGCAGGCAGAAGAAGAAGGCGACCCAGGTGGCGCGCTTCGCTGACTTCACATCTTTGGTGGAGGAGATCGCCTGAATCACAAACTGGGTACAGAAGATCGAACCTACGGTCCCGATCAGCCAGGCCACAATGGTACTGGCACCGACGTGACCATCCCATGTCCAGTAGAACGCCGGCATTTTTTCCATCATCGGGGCGACGCCGCCGGTCATCTTCAGCGCCACATAGAGGATAATCAGGATCCCCATATACTTGATGGCGCTGTGCAGCAGCGTGACCCAGGCCACGCCTTTCATGCCGCCAAATGCAAAGTAGAAGGTGCTGACCACCGCAGTGATAAAAGCCGCCTGGGTCAGATCGATCTTGAGTACGGTGGAGATCGCCGCCGCGCCGCTGATGTAGTTACCGACGTTTACCAGCAACAGCGCATAGATCATGATCAGCGAGATAATATTTTTGGTCGAACTGCCATATTTCTCGGCGATAGCACCGGAGATAGTGATCTTTCCGGTGTTGTAGATGCGTTTGACCAGTATCAGGCCAAACAGCGGGAAGCCAATTGCCGCGCCAATCACCGACCATGAGGCGGCGAAGCCATCTTCAAAGGCCGCCTGCGCGGTGCCGATGGTGGATTTTGCCCCGATATATTCAGACATCAGCATAATGCCGACGATAAAAGCAGGCATGGCGCGCGAGCCTTCCATAAAGTCGCCGCTGGTTTTACTGCGCAGCCGCCAGGTGAGCCAGGTGGTGAACAGGATGTAGGCGACCACCATGCCGACGATCAGTAAGGTGCTCTCAGTTGAAAATGCTTTCATCATGACCTCGATTGTTCTGGCAGATGGCGACCATCAGGTTCGTTCTCATCTGACCGGTAGGGTGCAAAGGTGATGGACGTTATTGCAGGTAGTGGTTCACGATTTGACGGATCTGCTGCTGCTCTTCGGCGCTGAACTGCACCGCATAGCGGCTTTCACCCACCTCAAAGCCCTGCAGGCTGACCGCTTTTTTCACGGCGGCCGGTGAGAAACCGATGCTGTACAGTGCGGTGCGCAGGCCGGTGACGTTCTCCTGTGCCTGATGCGAACCGGCAATATCGCCCGCATGGAAGCGCGCCCAGATGGCGTTAATCGCCTCCGGTGCCACGTTTGCCAGCCCGGAAATTGAGGCGGAGCAGCCATCCACGAACCCCTGGTGGATCAGCGAATCCGGGCCGTTCAGCACATCAAAGTCCTGACAGTCGGCGGTAGCCTGCAGAAAGCCGCTCAGACTTTCATAGCTGCCTGCTGAATCTTTAATGCCGATGATGTTCGGGTGCGCGGCCAGCGTACGAACGGTCTCTGGCTGCAAGGTATTGCCGGTACGCGCCGGGATGTTGTAGAGGAACAGCGGCACCGTAAGCGCATCAGCCACGCGCTGATAGTGGTCGATCAGCTCCTGCTGCTTAAGCGGAACAAACCACGGCGTGATCGCGGAAACAGCATCTACGCCAAGGCGGGCAATCTGTTTGCCGAGCCGGATAGTTTCACGGGTCGAAATCTCCCCGATATGCGCCACCACCGACGCCTGGCCGTTAACTTCATCGACGCAGGTGGTGGTAACCGCGATCTTCTCCTGCTCGTTCAGCACAAAGAATTCGCCGTTGGTTCCGCCGCAGAAGATGCCGTTACCGGCGTTGATCTGGCGTCTGACCTGTTCGCGCTGCCTCTCCGGATCAAAGGCACCTTCCCGGTCAAAAGTGGTGACGATGGCGGTCAGTACGCCGTTTATTTTCTTATTCATGACAATCCTCATTACGCCTGGCAGGAAGGGAAAAGCGTCAGGTAGACGGCGCGCACATCGTCGGCGGTGACCGCCATCGGCACGTTGTTCATCAGACGCTGGACGTCGAGCGCGGCTTCCACTAACCAGGGCAGGTGATCCGGGCTGATGCCCAGGGCTTCCAGGCTGGCAGGCAGCTGCAGCCGCGCTACCAGCGCGGTGAAGTAGTCGACCAGCGCGTGTGATTTCTCTTCATCGCTTAAACGGACGTCGGCGTCGGGCAGCAGATCATAGACCTGAGCGAATTTGCTCACCGCCGCCGGACGGACAAAGCGCATGCAGGGAGCCAGCAGGATGGCGTTGGCGACGCCGTGTGGCAGATGATATCTGCCGCCGAGCGGGTAAGAGAGGGCATGCACCAGATGTGTCCCGGCATGGGCAATCGATGCACCGCCATAATAAGAAGCCCAGAGCATCTCCAGGCGTGCCTGCAAATTTTCTGGCTCGCGCAGGGTGGTTTCGAGATTAGCGAACAGTTTCTTCATCCCAGTCAGCGCATAGTTGTCGCTGACCGGGTTGGCGACATTGGCAGTAAAGCACTCAATCAGATGGCAGAGGGCGTCAATACCGGTTGAAGAGGCAATATGTGGCGGCATGCTGGTGGTCAGTTCCGGCACCAGGGCCACCACATCGGGCAGCATCACCGGTGAAATAATGCCGACTTTGGTCTCTTTCTCCGGGATCGCCAGGATCGCATTGGGCGTCGCCTCAGAACCCGTGCCTGCGGTGGTAGGGATCAGTATTGAACGGGTACGGCGCTGCGGTTTTTCGCCTGCCAGCAGGGCGTCCAGCGAAGGCGCGGCGTCGATGCACAGCACTGAGAGTAGCTTCGCCACATCCAGCACGCTGCCGCCGCCGATGCCAATCACCATATCGACATGGGGCCGGGAGAGCGTTGCGATAATCGCTGCCACATCATGCTGGCTTGGTTCAGGCGGAACGCTGTTGACCACGCTGATACCCGGAATCTGATCCCGAAGTTGACCCATCAGCGCCTGCACTGCCGGAATCGCCTCAATGTTCCGGTCAGTGACCACGACTGCTGTCGATATCCCCTTCAGCAGATAGCGCATGTCGTTTAACGCCTGATAACCGCTAATCACCGTGCTGTTAATGTTCATTTCATACCCTTATTTCTGTCCTGTCTGAGCGGATGATTAATCTTGCTCAGCGCAATGCGAAGTCAGTCACTCTCTGTGGCTAATTTTATAAGGCATATCGATTTCGATTAATTTGAACTTGCTCACATATAATCAATCATGATTGAATATAATCAAATGCAGCGGCAATCGCCTGACAGGAGTGAGGATGGGCTCATCATTATGGAAAACCCCGGTGCTGGTCATCGCCGATGACTTTACCGGTGCCAACGATGCGGGTAGCGGACTGGCACAGGCTGGCGCCCGCGTACATGTGCTGTTTGGCACTGAGGCGCCGTTGCCAGAGGACGCTGCGGATGTGCTGGTTATCAGCACCGACAGTCGGGCAGTCAGCGCCAGCCAGGCCGCAGAGCGCGTGGCTCAGGTGGTGCAGCACTTCGCCGCACAGCTTCAGCAGGGCTGGCTGTTTAAAAAGATCGACTCCACGCTGCGCGGCAACGTCGGTGCTGAAACCGCGGCTGCGCTGCGGGCCAGCGGCAAAAGGCTGGCGCTGGTGGCACCGGCCGTGCCACGACTGGGCCGCACCACACACGAAGGTAAAGTGTGGGTCAATCAGCGGTTACTGACAGACACCGAATTTGCCAGCGATCCGAAAACCCCGATCCTCAGCGCTCGTGTACTCGATCAGATGCAGATCGACGGCACGGAGATCGATCTCCCGACGCTGCGCAGCGATCGGCTTGATGCGGTGTTAGCGGCGGCGCACGGCGTGGTGGTGGTGGATGCCGAAAATGAAGCCGATCTGGCGCGACTGATAATCGCTGCGGCGCGGCTGACAGAGAAGCCGCTGCTGGTGGGAGCAGCCGGGTTAAGCGATGCGCTGGGCGCAGCGCTCTCTGTTCGCCCGTCGCGGCCCGTGCTGGCGGTAGTGGGATCGATGAGCAGCAGCGCGCAGCAGCAGATCGCCACGCTGCTTAACCAGCGGGCAGTTGAGATCGTGGATGTCGATATCCGTCAGCTGTTTCAGCAGCCCGCCTGGCCTGACCGGGATCGCTGGATCGAACAGGCTGCCGCCGCACTGCGTGCTGGTCGCCATACGGTGATCCGCACCTGCCAGCATGAATCCCAGCGTCACGACATTGAGCATCTCAGCCAGCAGCACAGCGTGACCCGCCAGCAGTTGGGCGAAGCGATCAGTCAGTTGCTGGGCGAAATGACCCACAGCCTGTGCCGGACACAGCTGCCGCATGCGCTCTATCTGTCGGGAGGCGACGTGGCGATTGCCGTTGCCCAGGCACTGGGGGCCAGCGGCTTTAAAATTCAGGGTCTGGTGGCGGGCTGTGTGCCGCACGGGGTTCTGCTTAACAGTGAATTTACTCTGCCGGTGATGACCAAAGCGGGTGGCTTTGGTGATGAAAATACCCTGGTAGCAGCCATTGGTTTTATTGAGGAGAAGTCGAGTGAGTAAAATTATTGCGATCACCATGGGCGATCCGGCGGGCATCAGCCCGGAAATCATCATTAAGTCACTCTCTGAAGGTGAGCTGAATGGCATCCCGGCGGTGGTGATTGGCTGTGCCAGTACGCTGCGCCGCATTATGGCAATGAACATTACGCCACAGGCCGAGCTGCGGGTGCTGGACCGGGTGCAGGATGCCCGGTTTGCGCCCGGCATCATCAACGTCATCGATGAGCCCCTGGCCGATCCCGACGCGCTGAAACCTGGCGTGGTGCAGAAAGAGGCGGGAGATCTGGCGTGGCGTTGCGTGAAGCGTGCTACAGAGCTGGCACTGGCGGGCGACGTGCATGCCATTGCCACCGCGCCGCTGAACAAAGAGGCGCTGCATGCGGCGGGCCATCTCTATCCTGGTCACACCGAACTGCTGGCGCATCTTACCGGAACCAAAGATTACGCCATGGTCCTCTACACCGATAAGCTGAAAGTGATTCATGTCACGACCCACATTGCGCTGCGTAAGTTCCTCGATACGCTGAACCAGACGCGCATCAAAACCGTGATTGGTATGGCGGACACTTTCCTGCGTCGTGTCGGTTACAGCGCCCCGCGTATCGCCGTAGCGGGCGTAAATCCGCACGCCGGAGAGAACGGCCTGTTTGGCGATGAGGAGATCACCACCGTGGCACCCGCTATTGAGGCGATGAAAGCGCAGGGGATTGATGTCTACGGGCCTTGTCCGCCGGACACGGTGTTCCTGCAGTGCCAGGATGGACGGTATGACATGGTGGTGGCGATGTACCACGATCAGGGGCATATTCCGCTTAAACTGCTGGGCTTTTATGATGGCGTCAACATCACCGCAGGCCTGCCGTTTATCCGTACCTCTGCTGACCATGGCACCG
Organism: Pantoea sp. PvP021; assembly: GCF_054056055.1. Classification (NCBI taxonomy): domain Bacteria; kingdom Pseudomonadati; phylum Pseudomonadota; class Gammaproteobacteria; order Enterobacterales; family Erwiniaceae; genus Pantoea; species Pantoea sp. PvP021. Next base: position 67,318 of record NZ_JBSRXX010000012.1, read on the forward strand.
CATTTGATATCGCCTGGACAGGTAAAGCGAAGTCTGACAGCATGGCGATCTCTATTAAACTCGCGATGCAGCTCGCATAGGGATATATGAAGGGACAGAGCCGTCTTGACCAGATTATGGATTACCTGAAAAGCCATAATCTGGTGACTGTTGAGCAACTGGTCAGTGCGATTTCCGCCTCACCCGCCACGATTCGCCGTGATTTGATTAAGCTGGATAAAGAGGGCGTGATCAGCCGCAGTCATGGCGGCGTTACCCTGAATCGTTTTATTCCTGCCCAGCCGACCACGCTGGAGAAGATGCAGCGTAACCTGGTCGAGAAGCAGGCGATTGCAGAATGTGCCGCCAGCTTTGTCCGGGCGGGCGATGCGGTCGTGCTGGATGCGGGTACCACCATGCTGGAGCTGGCGCGACAGCTCACGCATCTGCCGCTGCGTGTGATCACTGCCGATCTGCACATTGCACTGTTTTTGTCTGAGTTTAAGCAGATCGAAGTGACGATTATCGGCGGACGTATCGACGACTCCAGTCAGTCCTGTGTAGGCGAACATGGACGGCGGTTGCTGCGCAGCATCAATCCTGATATCGCCTTTGTCAGCTGTAACTCCTGGAGCCTTGAGCGCGGCATTACCACGCCGACTGAGGAGAAAGCGGGGCTGAAACACGATCTTCTGGCCAATGCGGCTCGCCGGGTCTTGCTGGCGGACAGCAGTAAATATGGCTCCTGGTCGCTATTCTGCGCTTCTGCGGTGGATGACCTGACGGATGTGGTGACCGATAGCCGGTTAGAGGAGGCTGTCTGCCGCACGCTGCGCGAGCGCGGGATTACGCTGGCGCTGACCTCCGCCTGAACAGAACGCGCCATGTTGCTCTGACCTGATCAGCAGGACGAGAGCAGCACCGCGCGTTTATCTTTATCTCTCGCCGTTAAAACGCGCCGTTAACGCGCGTACGCATCATTCTCTTCGCGCGAAGTCACGGGTGCGTCTACCGAAACCCGTTCAAACCTCAGTCAGGCGGTTGCCGTGATGAAAAAGCAGGGGGAACAAGAGGGAAGGAGACGCGCAGGTTATGGGCTATAACGCTGCGCGCCTGATAATCAGAGGGTCTTCAGGCCCACTGAGGGGATATTTCTGCCGTAGTAGATCTCGCGCATCTCTTTCCAGAGCAGATCGGTAATGCGCTTGTGCTCCTGCGGAGTGAGATCTTCCGGGCGGGTGTTAAACAGGTAGTGTTTAAGGTCGAACTCTTTCAGCAACATCTTGGTATGGAAGATGTTTTCCTGATAGACATTCACATCCACCATGTCATACATCGCTTTCATATCTTCAGACATGAAGTTCTGAATCGAATTGATCTCGTGATCGATGAAGTGCTTCATCCCTTTCACGTCACGGGTAAAACCGCGCACCCGGTAATCGACGGTGACAATATCTGACTCCAGCTGGTGGATCAGATAGTTCAGCGCTTTCAGTGGCGAAATGACGCCACAGGTTGAGACTTCAATGTCCGCACGGAAGGTGCACAGGCCGCCTGCCGGATGGCTCTCCGGATAGGTGTGCACGCAGATATGACTTTTATCGAGATGAGCCACCACCGAGTTGGGCAGCGGACCGGGGTGCTCTGAGTTATCGATATCTTTCGGATCGATAGGCTCTTCGCTGACCAGAATCGTGACGCTGGCTCCCTGCGGTTCATAATCCTGGCGCGCAATGTTGAGCACGTTAGCCCCGATAATGGAGCAGGTCTCAGTCAGGATTTCCGTCAGACGGTTAGCGTTATATTGTTCGTCAATGTAGGCGATGTAACCATCGCGTTCAGCTTCAGTATTCGCATAGCAAATATCGTAAATACAAAAACTCAGGCTTTTCGTCAGGTTGTTGAAGCCATGTAGTTTTAGCTTTTGCAATTTCGTTCACCCCCTTAGAAATGCACTATCAGCACGCGGCGGATAACGCATTCAACAGATATTGCGGCAGGGCAAAGCTGCCGGTATGGATTGCTGGCGTGTAATAACGGCAGGTCAGGCCAGCGGCCTCGAAACGCGCCTTTAAAGTCGCGGTGTCGAGCTGGCGCAGCGCCGGATTATCACTCGCCCAGGCAAAGGTCATAATGCCGCCGTAGTAGGTCGGAATCGCCGCCTGATAGAAACTGACGTCCGCAAAGTAATGTCCCAGCTTGCGATGGCTGTTAACGGCCTCATCCTGCTGCAGGAAGCAGACGCCATTCTGCGCCACAAAGATGCCATTTTCATTAAGGGCCGCTTTGCACCCGGCATAAAATTCCGAGGTAAACAGACTCTCGCCCGGACCAATCGGATCGGTGCAGTCGGAGATAATGACATCAAACTTTTCCTGCGTCTGATTAACGAAGTTCACCCCGTCATCAATCACCAGCGTAAAGCGCGGATCGTCATAGGCACCCGCGCTGTGGTTCGGCAGATACTGGCGGCAAAAGGTCACCACGCCCGCATCGATCTCCACCATGGTAATCTTTTCGATCCCGGGATGACGTGACACTTCACGCAGCATTGCACCGTCACCGCCACCGATAATCAGAATGCTCTTCGCCGCGCCGTGCGCCAGCAGCGGAACGTGGGTCATCATTTCATGGTAGATAAATTCGTCGCGTTCGGTGGTCTGAACGACGCCGTCCAGCGCCATTACGCGGCCCATCGCGGCATTTTCGAAAATGATTAAATCCTGATGCGCAGTCTTCTCACGGTACAGCTCTTTATCGACCGTGAAATACTGGCCAAAACCGGCATGAAGGGTTTCATACCACGTTTCATTGTGGGCCATGGTGCTCTCCTCTGATGACATCGCCATGAAGATGGGCGGCATATGATAGCTAACACTGACCGTGGTTGCACGGTCAATGTCCGGCTGCAGAGGGAAGAATCGTTACCTGACGTAGGCCAGCAGGCTCAGCGAATCGCGGGCCAGTGACTTGCACTTTTTGTCGTTGGTGATGGCGATGCCGCTGAGATCGCGATAGCTATCTTCACCCAGCGCTTTCATGTTGTAGTTGCTGTAGTTGCTTAAATCCCAGCGGTTCTGCTGAGCAAAAAAGACCAGCGCTTTGCGAATCTGCGCGTCCGGTAAATCCTGATAGCCACAATCATTTTTCAGATAGACGAAAACCGCCGTGAGATCGGCCAGATCTTCCGCTTCGGATTCGCTCAGGGCAAAACTGGTGGAGGAGAAGCCAAGGAGTCCCGTCAGCAGCAGGATCCTGATACTTTGCTTCATAGTCGTTCTCTTCAATGGATATTGCTAATGACGTTAGCACAGTTGCTCTCAGGTTTTCGATTAATTTGCCGCTGTGGGCCGCTGCACCGCCTTTTTTCGTCAGATTCGCGCGGTCAGGACTTGACCTTCCCATAAGGTCAGGGTTTAGGCTGTGCGCTCTGATGCCACAAGGATGATCACCATGCAACGTCGCCATTTCCTGAAACTCACTGCCGCACTGAGTGCAGCCGGAGCATTACCGCTCTGGAGCCGTTCGCTGATGGCAGCCACCCGTCCGCTGCTGCCGATTCCGTCTCTGCTGGAACCCGATGCCAGGGGCAGCTACAGCCTCACCGCGATGCAGGGTACCACCCAGTGGAACGGCAAAGCGGTGCCGACCTGGGGCTATAACGGCAGCCTGCTGGGGCCGGTGCTGAAGATGCAGAGTGGTAAACCGGTGACGGTGAACATCCATAACCGGCTCAGCGAAGCGACCACCCTGCACTGGCACGGGCTGGAAATCCCCGGCGCAGTGGATGGCGGCCCGCAGGCGGTGATTGCGCCTGGCGGCTCGCGTCAGGTCTCTTTTACGCCCGATCAACCCGCCGCAACCTGCTGGTATCACCCGCATCTGCATGGCAAGACCGGGCATCAGGTGGCTCAGGGGCTGGCGGGACTGATCCTGCTGGAAGATAAAGAGAGCGGAACGCTGCGTTTGCCCTCGCAGTGGGGTGTGGATGATGTGCCGCTGATTTTTCAGGATAAGCAACTGACCAAAGATGGCAGCCGCATTGATTATCAGCTCGACGTGATGCGCGCCGCGGTGGGCTGGTTTGGCGACATGATGCTGACCAACGGCATGCACTATCCGCAGCATGCGGTGCCGCGCGGCTGGCTGCGTCTGCGCCTGCTCAACGGCTGCAATGCCCGTTCGCTGCATGTTGCCGCCAGTGATAAACGTCCTCTCTACGTGATCGCCAGCGATGGTGGCCTGCTGGCCGAGCCGGTAAAGCTCGACTCGCTGCCGATCCTGCCGGGCGAGCGTTTTGAGGTGATGATCGATACTTCTGACGGTAAGAGCTTCGATCTGGTGACGCTGCCGACAGAGCAGATGGGCATGACGCTGCCGCCGTTTGACCAGCCGCTGCCGCTGGTGCAGATCCTGCCGCTGCGGGTGATGGCCAGCGCCACGCTGCCGGATCAGCTGGCGACGCTGCCAGCGCTACCCTCAACAGACGGCCTGACGACACGCTGGCTGCAGCTGATGATGGACCCGCAGCTGGACCAGCAGGGCATGCAGGCGCTGATGCAGCGCTACGGCGAGAAAGCGATGGGCAAGGGCGGTCATCACACGATGTCGCAGACGCCGGAGGAGAAAACGACGGCAGAGCCGATGCCGCCTATGGAAAGCATGGATCACAGCATGCACGGCAATACGCCGCCCGCCGGTTACGATTTCCGCAACGGCAATAAGATTAATGGCCAGGCCTTTGATATGACGAAGCCGTCGTTTGCGGTGAAGCTGGGTGATTACGAGAAGTGGACGATTTCAGGTGAAGGCGATGCGATGCTGCACCCGTTCCACATTCACGGCACCCAGTTCCGTATTCTTTCAGAAAACGGCAAACCGCCAGCCCCGCACCGGCAGGGCTGGAAAGATATAGTGAATGTCGACGGCTGGCGCAGTGAAGTGCTGGTACGCTTCAACTATGTCGCCGCCGCAGAACACGCTTACATGGCCCACTGCCATCTGCTGGAGCATGAAGACACCGGCATGATGCTGGGCTTTACCGTCAGTTGATTACGCCTGATCCAGCGCCAGCTTCACATCTTCAATCAGGTCGCCGGCGTTTTCGATGCCAATCGATAGCCGCACCGTGGCGTCAGTGATCCCAATACGCTGACGCACCGCCTGCGGAACACCGGAGTGGGTGGTGCTGCCAGGATGGCTGGCCAGCGACTCGGTCCCGCCCAGGCTTACCGCCTGCTTAAACAGCGACAGCGCATTAAGAAAACGGAACGCAGCGGGCTGATCGCCGACGATATCAAATGAGAAGGTCGAACCGGCACCGCTGCACTGCTCGCGATAAGTTTTCCCTTCGGCGCTCTCCGCATCCAGATAGGGCAGCCAGTGCAGCTTCGCCACTTTCGGGTGATCGCGCAGAAACGCCGCGACCGCTTCCGCATTCTGCCAGGCTTTCTCCATACGTAGCGACAGCGTTTCCAGCGAGCGGCTGAGCATCCAGCTTGAGTGTGGATCCAGTTGCGTGCCGATAGCGCTGCGCAGGGCGCGTACTTTCGCCATCAGCGCTTTACTGCCCATCGCCGCGCCTGCAATCAGGTCAGAGTGACCGCCAACATACTTGGTCAGCGAGTAGAGCGACAGATCAGCGCCCAGCGTCAGCGGCTGCTGGAACAGCGGGCCGAGCAGCGTGTTGTCACAGGCGATAATCGGTCGTGAACCCTGCTGCTGATCAATCTCATCAGCGATACGCGCCATCAGACGGATATTAACCAGGCTGTTGGTGGGATTCGCTGGCGTTTCAATCAGGATCACCGCTACCCGGCCCTGGGCCATCGCCTGCTGAGCGGCTTCACGCACTTTGACTTCATCATTGCCGTCGCTGAAACCCACTGCTTTGATGTCCAGATTGTGCAGCGTCTTGCTAAGCAGGGTTTCGGTGCCGCCATACAGCGGCTGGGAATGCAGGATCACCTCGCCCGGACGGGCAAACGTCAGCAGGGCAGTGGAGATGGCGGCCATACCGGAAGAGAAGAGCGAACAGCTCTCCGCCTGCTCATAGACCGCCAGCCGATCTTCTACAATTTCGCTGTTAGGGTGGTTAAAGCGGGAATAGACCAGCCCACCCGATTTGCCTTCCGGCGGCTCACGTCGGCCAGAGACGTAATCAAAGAAATCCCGTCCCTCTTCGGCGCTGTCAAAGACAAAGGTCGAGGTCAGAAATACCGGCGGCTTCACCGCACCCTCAGAGAGGCGGGGATCGTAGCCATAGTTCAGCATCTGGGTTTCAGGGTGCAGCGGCCTGTCGCCGATATGCGTTTTTTTGCTTGAAGATGAAGTCATTGTGATCTCCGGCCAGCGGCGCGAGTAGGGTAACGATCTGTTGGATAAAGGCTACCATGCAGCGAATCATGCTGGTAAATGCCAGAATGTTCTAAGGTAATGCGCATTTCAGCGAGCCGCAGGCGGCGGGTAATAATTTTCGCGACGTAATCGTTTGCTTATGGGGCCGCGCAGCCGTCGCTGCTGCGTCTGTGATAGACTCCGGGGCTTTTCTGACGTAACCGGGCTGAACGCAATGAAACACACTGTTGAAGTGATGATCCCTGAACAGGCAATCGCCACGCGCATCGCTGAACTGGGCAAAGAGATTAACGACCACTACCGCGACAGCGGCAGCGATATGGTGCTGGTGGGGCTGCTGCGCGGCTCCTTTATGTTCATGGCTGATCTCTGTCGCGCCATCGATGTGCCGCATGAAGTCGACTTTATGACGGCTTCCAGTTACGGCAGCGGGATGTCCAGCACGCGTGATGTGAAAATCCTGAAAGATCTGGATGAAGACATTCGTGGCAAGGATGTGCTAATCGTCGAAGATATCATCGACTCCGGCAACACCCTGAGCAAAGTGCGAGAGATTCTGCAACTGCGTCAGCCAAAATCCCTGGCGATCTGTACGCTGCTGGATAAGCCAGAGCGCCGTGAAGTCGAAGTGAACGTCGAATATGTCGGCTTTGCGATTCCGGATGAGTTCGTGGTGGGCTTTGGTATCGACTATGCTCAGCACTATCGCCATCTGCCTTATATTGGCAAAGTGGTGCCGCTGGAATCCTGATACCGCTCTACCGCACATTCTTCCAAGGCCTGCACCTGTTGCCTGGTGTAGGCTATGCCGCGCTTTACGCTGCGATCGGCTCAGGCCTCGCCGTTCTTCCGCAGATTAGCAATGCCGTGGCGGTAGCGCTGTTCGAGGATCTCCCGGCTGTTTGCCGTCACATCAAGGTTACGCAGACAGCCGTCCTGAATGCCGTATACCCAGCCGTGCAGGGAGACATCCTTTCCGCGTTTCCAGGCAGATTGCAGTACGGTGGAGTGTCCCAGGTTATAGACTTGTTCAATAACGTTGATTTCGCACAGTTTGTCCAGGCGCTTATCCGGCGGGAGTTCCCCCAGCAACACGCTATGCTTGTACCAGAGGTCGCGGATGTGCAGCAGCCAGTTGTCGATTAATCCCAGTTCCGGGTTATCCATCGCCGCCTGCACGCCGCCGCAGCCGTAATGGCCGCAGACGATAACGTGTTCCACTTCCAGCACTTCGATAGCGTACTGCACCACGGACAGACAGTTCAGGTCGGTGTGGATCACCAGATTGGCCACGTTGCGGTGAACAAAGAGTTCGCCGGGTTCCAGTCCGGTCAGACGTTCGGCAGGAACACGGCTGTCAGAACAGCCAATCCACAGGAAGCGCGGTTTTTGTGCCTGGGCGAGCCGCTCAAAAAAGCTGGGATCTTCTTCAACCAGTAATTTTGACCATTCGCGGTTGTTTCTGATCAGGGTGTTGATATCTGTCATGGTGTTGAGCGACCGGTTACTGCGCAGAGTGCGCGCGCGTACTATATGACAGGGCCTGATAAATTTAAACGGCATTGCAATGCCATCAAAACAGGGTATGGATGCAGAATGACTTATGCACTGGAACTTTCCCGGCTGACCAAGACCTATCCCGGCGGCGTGCAGGCGCTGAAGGGCATCGATCTTAACGTTGAAGCGGGTGACTTTTATGCGCTGCTGGGGCCAAACGGTGCCGGTAAATCGACCACCATCGGAATTATCAGTTCGCTGGTTAATAAATCCGAGGGCAGCGTGCGGGTGTTTGGCTACGATCTTGAAAAAGATGTGGTGAATGCCAAGCGCCAGCTCGGCCTGGTGCCGCAGGAGTTTAACTTCAACCCGTTTGAGACGGTGATGCAAATCGTCGTTAATCAGGCGGGTTACTATGGCGTTGAGCGTCGTGAAGCCAATGAGCGGGCAGAAAAGTATCTGAAGCAGCTCGATCTGTGGGGAAAACGCGCTGAACGTGCACGCATGCTTTCCGGCGGGATGAAGCGTCGCCTGATGATCGCCCGTGCGCTGATGCATGAGCCTAAGCTGCTGATTCTGGATGAACCCACCGCTGGCGTGGATATCGAACTGCGACGCTCAATGTGGGTGTTCCTGAAAGATCTCAATGCCAAAGGCACGACCATTATTCTCACTACCCACTATCTGGAAGAGGCGGAGATGCTGTGCCGCAACATCGGCATCATCCAGAGCGGTGAGCTGGTGGAGAACACCTCAATGAAAGGGCTGCTCTCCAAGCTCAAATCAGAAACCTTTATCCTGGATCTGGCACCCCGCAGTCCGCTGCCCTCGCTGGAAGGGTTCCAGTACCGGCTGACCGATACCTCAACGCTCGAAGTGGAAGTGCTGCGTGAGCAGGGGCTCAACAGCGTCTTCAGCCAGCTTAGCGCGCAGGGTGTGCAGGTGCTGAGTATGCGCAATAAAGCCAACCGTCTTGAAGAGCTGTTTGTGGGTCTGACGACGCAGGGAAAAACAGGAGCAAAAGCATGACACATCTCTACTGGGTGGCGCTGAAGAGCATCTGGGCCAAAGAGGTTAACCGTTTCGCCCGCATCTGGATCCAGACGCTGGTGCCGCCGGTCATCACCATGACGCTCTATTTCATCATTTTTGGCAACCTGATCGGGTCGCGCATCGGTGAAATGCACGGCTTCAGCTATATGCAGTTCATCGTGCCGGGATTGATCATGATGGCGGTCATCACTAACGCCTATGCCAACGTGGCGTCGTCGTTCTTCAGCGCCAAGTTCCAGCGCAACATTGAAGAGCTGCTGGTCGCGCCGGTGCCGACCCACATCATCATTGCCGGCTATGTTGGCGGCGGCGTGGCGCGTGGTGTCTGCGTGGGTATTCTGGTGACGGCCATCTCGCTGTTCTTTGTGCCGTTCCACGTGCATTCCTGGACGATGGTGGCGGTCACGCTGCTGCTGACCGCGATTCTGTTTTCACTGGCAGGTTTGCTGAACGCTGTCTTTGCGCGCACCTTTGACGATATCAGCCTGATCCCGACCTTTGTGCTGACGCCACTGACTTATCTGGGCGGCGTATTCTATTCATTGAGTTTGCTGCCGCCGATCTGGCAGGCTGTCTCTAAACTCAATCCAATCGTTTATATGATTAGCGGATTCCGTTATGGCTTCCTCGGCATTAATGATGTGCCGCTGGTGTTTACCCTCTCGGTGCTGGTGGCCTTTATTCTGGTGTTCTACTGGCTGGTCTATGCGCTGATACAGCGCGGGCGCGGATTACGCACCTGACGTTAAGCTGAATGGTAAGGGCCACGCTGCGATAAGGGCGTGGCTTTTTTTTGGGTGGAGAGCAAATCACGCTGACTACGGTTCTGCCTGGCCTTAAAAATCACCTTAAAACCCGCCTCATTCGTTATATTTTGCCTCTGAAGCCGCCTGACGCCTCGCTTACATCCTTACTCACAAAAAATAACCCTAAGTATTATCTGATAATACTCTGACATCTTTCGCTATCTGAATGATTCTTAACTATTAAATATTTTTTAAGAATAGCCTTAAAGTCTGGCTGTTGTTTATTTGATTATGAATTATCAGAATAGCGCCGGAATAAGGTCATTCCTCTGCTCAGGGACGAATGAGTAGGCTAAGAGTCTTCTTAATAAGAAAAATGGCAACCGAATCAGGGCCAGTTTTTAATCAAAGGCAGGAAAAGATGAATCGTATAACGTGGATCGATAACCTGCGGGGATTGAGTATTCTCGCAATCATTTTTTTGCACAGCACTATTGCCGTACATAACAACGCCGGACATTTTACCGCCTTCAGCGGCCTGTTAAATGAGATGCTGGCACCGGTAAGGCTGGGGCTGATGTTCTTTGTTTCGGGTTTATTTGTCGATGCCGGGTTAAGAAAAGGCCTGGGTCCTTTTTTTAATAACAAGGTGCGCAGTATTCTCTATCCATTTGTGGTCTGGGTTGCAGTCTACGGCGGGTTGAAAATCCTGTTCAGCTCAATGGCTAATACGCCGCAATCACCGATGAATATTATTCTCTCCCACCTGACCGGTGGCGGTGATATGACCTGGTTCCTGCATTCGCTGTTTATCTTCTTTATTGTGATTATCTTTGCCCGTCACTTGCCGTTCCTGCTGGTGTTTGCCATCTGTATGACGCTGAGCTGGGCGCTGCCAGCGATTGAGGCGGATGGGGTGTTTGCCAGCTTCGACAATACCCACATCAATAAATCGCTTTATCTGTTTGTATTCTTCTATCTCGGCGATTACGTCGTGAGGAAGCAGGTGGATATCGCGGAGAAAGTGCAGCATGGCCCAACGCTGTTTATCTCGGTAATTAGTTTTGTGCTGCTCTCCTGCCTGAATATCTTTGTACTGGAGCGTCATTCCCAAGCGTTATTGTCACCGCTGGCACTATTATCGGTTCCGTTCTTTGTCTGGATTGCGCTGAAACTGAAGTCTGAACTGGTCTACTACATAGGCGTCAATTCTATCGTCTTCTATCTGTCGCATTATCTGGCGATTCAGTTCTTCAGTAAGATTGTGAAGTTTGAAAGCCCGTCAGCCTGGGTAAATGACCTGAAGTTTATTTCGGCGTTCCTGGTGGCGCTGGCGTTACCGTGGACATTATGTCTGATGAGAAAACGCGGCTGGTTTAATTTCCTCTTTACGATGAAAAAGTCATCGAAGCCGATGACAACCAAACCGGTTTAATTACTGCAGCAGAAATAAAAAGGGCCGCCCGTTTTACCGGCGGCCCTTTTTTAATCAGGTTTTAATCAGGCGATCTGCACCGGCAGCGCTTTCGCCAGACGCTTCATCTGGTTGTCACCTTCAAAATAGGCGACCTTAGGCTGCCACTGACGCGCTTCGGCATCGTCTACCTGCACATAGGAGCAGATAATTAAAATATCGCCTTCGCAGGCGCAGCGGGCGGCCGCACCGTTGACCGAGATGATTTTCGAGCCACGCTCAGCCGCGATAGCGTAGGTGGAAAAGCGCTGACCGTTGGTGACGTTATAAATATCGATCGCTTCATATTGCAGAATGCCGGAAGCATCCAGGAAATCCTGATCGATAGCGCAGGAACCTTCATAATTGAGGTCCGCCTGCGTCACCTTCACGCGGTGCAATTTGCCTTGCAGAACTGTGCGAATCATAGCCAGAAACCTTGTCAGAGAAATAAAATAACCTGCAGCGGGATTAATTACTGCGTCAGGTCAACGGTTTGATTATCAATCAGGCGGGCCTTGCCCAGCCAGGCGGCCATCAGCACCACCGCGCGCTGGCTGTCCACCGTCAGCGGTTGCAGCGTTTCCGCATCACAGATCGCCAGGCCATCAGGGCGTAATCCCTGCGCCAGCAGAGCCTCACTGGCTGCCTCAATGATCTCGTCAATATGACGCTCGCCATTCTCCAGCTGCGTCGCCATCTGATGCATCACCTGGCTCAGGACCGGTGCCAGCTTACGCTCATCTGCCGTCAGGTAGCCGTTGCGCGAACTCAGCGCCAGGCCATCTTTAGCGCGCACCGTAGGCACACCAACAATCTCAATGTCGAAGCCCATATCGGCCACCATCTTACGAATGATAGCCAGCTGCTGAAAATCCTTTTCACCGAAACAGGCAATATCGGGCTGTACCAGATTAAACAGTTTGCTGACGATAGTGGCCACACCGCGAAAATGACCTGGACGTGTGGCCCCTTCCAGCAGGGAAGAGAGCACCGGCACCTCAACAAAGGTCTGATTCTGCGCGCCCTGCGGATAGACTTCAGCAGGTGAGGGGGCGAAGACCACGTCAACCTGGTGGCGATTCAGCTTTTCACAATCTTCCTGCAGCGTGCGCGGGTAGCGCGCTAAATCATCGGCGCGATCGAACTGCATCGGATTGACAAAGATCGAGACAATCACGATGTCGCCGCGCGCCCGTGCTTCATCCACCAGCGTCAGGTGACCTTCATGCAGGTTGCCCATGGTCGGGACCAGCGCAATGCGTTTACCCTGCTGGCGCCAGCGTCGGACTTCCTGGCGCAGCATCAGCAGCGTTTCAATGATCAACACGGTGACTCTCCTGGATTACTGGAAACTGTGCTCTGCCGCCGGATAGGTTCCGGCCTCGACTTCGGCGATATAGTGGCGAATCGCCGCGCGAACATCGCCGGTCTCCGCCAGGAAATTTTTGGCAAATTTGGGAATGTGGCCGCCGGTCACGCCCAGCGCGTCATGCATCACCAGAATCTGACCATCGGTGACATTGCCGGCACCGATACCGATCACCGGGATGGTGAGCGCGTCGGTAATCCGCTGCGCTACCGACACCGGCACACACTCCAGCACCATCAGCTGTGCACCTGCGGCTTCCAGCGCCAGCGCATCGGCCAGCAACTGCTCTGCACCGGCTTCATCCCGGCCCTGTACTTTATAGCCGCCAAAGATATTGACCGACTGCGGTGTCAGGCCCAGATGACCACATACCGGAACGGCCCGCTCGGTCAGCATCTGCACGGTCTCAGCCAGCCAGCTGCCGCCTTCCAGCTTCACCATGTTAGCACCGGCACGCATCAGCTGCGCGGCGTTGTCAAAGGTCTGCTGTGGCGTGGCATAACTCATAAACGGCAGGTCGGCGAGCAGCAGTGCCTGTGGTGCGCCACGGCGCACGGCGGCGGTGTGATAGGCGATGTCGCTGACCGTGACCGGCAGGGTGGAATCATGCCCCTGCACCGTCATCCCTAAAGAATCACCAACCAGCAGCATCTGAATGCCTTCATCGGCAAACAAGCGGGCGAAACTGAAATCGTAGGCGGTCAGGGTCGCGAATTTTTTACCGCTGGCTTTCGCCTGACGCAGATGTGAAATCGTGGTGGGTTTCATGGCGCTCTCAACTCAGGAATTCTGATGGGCGCAGTTTACTGGATAGCGTGAAAGAGCGGAATCAGAGATGTGCGTTTGTCTGCTCAGCCGTGCCACAGCACGATGCTGCTACTGTCGAGGGCAGCCAGGATTGTGCTGAGTGCGCGACCGTCGGGCAGGCGGGCGTCTGGCGCAATCGCCAGCAGGGGCACCAGCATAAACGCGCGATTCAGCAGATCATAGTGCGGCACGATCAGCCGCTCCGTGTTGATGTGCGCCTCGCCAAACAGCATCAGATCGATATCCAGCGTGCGCGGACCCCAGCGTTCTGCCTTGCGCACCCGGCCATGCTCCTGCTCGATCCGCTGGGTATGGTCAAGCAGCGCTTCTGCACTGAGATCGGTCTCCAGCGCCACGGCGGCATTGAGAAAATCGGGCTGATCGGGCGGGCCATAAGGCGGCGTGCGGTAGAACGGCGAGGTAGCGATGCGTTGCGTCTGCGGCAACGCATCCAGTGCGGTCAGCGCTGCATCAACCTGATGCAGCGGATCGGCCAGGTTACTGCCTAACGCGAGGTAAACCCGTGTCATGAGACGTTCTGGTTGTCACGACGCGGTGCGGAAGGACGGCGGCGCGGACGACGCGATTTATTACGCGGCACCGGATCGTCACCCAGGTTATTGAGCATGTTTTTCTGATGCGGCGGCGCAGCCACCTGGAATTCACCCCACCACTGGCTCAGGCGCAGCAGTTCCGGGTTATTTTCCACTTCTGCACGCAGTGCCAGCAGATCGTAAGCGGCGCGGAATTTCGGATGCTCCATCAGTTTCCAGGCGCGTTTACCGTGACGGCGGGACATGCGTAACTGCAGCAGCCAGATATCGCGGATTAGCGACGTAATACGTTTCGGAATCGCCAGCGCACGGCAGGCTTCGTCCAGCGTATCATTCATCGCCATCGCAAAAGCTTCGAAGTAGGTCAGGCCACTCTCCTGCGCAATGCGTTCTGCCGTTTCAAGCTGCGGATACCAGAACATCGCGGCAAACAGGAACGCCGGGTTAACGCGCATGTCGTTGTGAATGCGGTTATCTGTGTTTTTCAGCACCTGCGCCAGCATCCGCTCCATGTGACTGTCGCTGTTTTCCGTGAAGTTACGCGCCAGCGTCGGGAACAGTGGCTGGAACAGCTGATATTCACACAGCTTGAGATATGTGCTGTAGCCGTAGCCAGCCTGCAACATCTTCAGCGACTCTTCAAACAGGCGAGCAGGCGGAATATCACGCAACAGCGAGGCCAGACGTGGAATCGGCTCGGCGGTTTCCGGCGCAATGCTCATATTGAGTTTGGCGGCAAAGCGCGCGACGCGCAGCATGCGGACCGGATCTTCGCGGTAGCGAGTTTCCGGATCGCCAATCAGGCGAATGATGCCCTGTTCGAGATCGCTTATGCCGCCGACATAGTCACGCACGCTGAAATCAGCCACGCTGTAGTAGAGGCTGTTGATGGTGAGATCGCGTCGCTGGGCATCATCTTCGATAGAGCCGAAGATATTGTCGCGCAGCAGCATGCCGCTCTGGGCGCGCTGCGAGCTGTTGCGATCCTCTTCCGGCTCTTCCGCCTGATGATGTCCACGGAAGGTGGCGACTTCGATCACTTCCGGGCCAAACATCACGTGCGCCAGACGGAAACGACGGCCAACCAGGCGACAGTTGCGGAACAACTTACGCATCTGCTCAGGCGTGGCATTGGTGGTCACGTCGAAATCTTTGGGTTTTTGCCCCAGTAGCAAATCGCGCACGCCACCGCCTACCAGATAGGCTTCATAACCGGCTTTGTTCAGGCGATAGAGCACTTTGAGGGCATTTTCGCTGATGTCTTTACGTGAGATGGTATGGCTTTCACGAGGAATGATGGTCATCAGACGCTCTGGTTCAACCTCTGCTGGGGCTTCCTCTTCATCACGCTTCAGGACTTTCCGGCAAAAATTAGCTACTCGGGTAAAAATGGGACACCTCGACAGTGGCAATTAGGGTGTAGGTAAAATCAGCGGCTAATCATAGCCTGTTGAGAACCGTTTGAGAATGCTGTTGTCTATGCATCCGGTTTCAGGGCGTTCTCTTGCGGCATCAAAGCGATATTCCACTGCGACACCGCATCAGACAGCAGTTTGTCCTGCGTTAAGTCCTGCCAGCCGCCTGAAACCGGCTGTCCGAGGAAGCGTAACGCCGCCACCAACAGGGGTCTGGCATCGCCATCCGGCAGCGCAGGTGCATGATTCTGCTTCGACAACTTATGACCATCGTGGTTAAGCGCCAGCGGCAGATGCAGCCAGTCAGGCACCGGCCAGCCAAATTGCTGGCAGAGCGCAATCTGTCGCACCGTCGGCTCAATCAAATCTGCGCCGCGAACCACTTCGGTAATGCCCTGAAAATGATCATCGACAACGACCGCCAGGTTATAGGCAAACAGGCCATCACGGCGGTGAATAATAAAATCTTCCTGTGCCAGACGCCTGTCCGCCTCCACACGGCCACGCAGACGATCGTCAAACGCAAAGACCGGCGCATGCTGGCGTAAACGCAGCGCGGCATTCTCCGGTCCGCGTTGCCGTTCACGGCAGTAACCATCATAGAAACCGCCAATCTGCTGAATGCGACGCCGGGGGCAGGTGCAGTAATAGCTTTGACGATGCTGCTGCAGCCAGGCCAGCGCGTCACGGTAGGCCTCATGACGTTGTGACTGCCACAGAACCTCGCCATCCCACTCTAAACCGTAGTGCTCCAGCTGATGCAGGATACGGCTGGCGGCACCCGGTACTTCCCGTGGCGGATCGATATCTTCAATTCTCACCCGCCAGACGCCGTTTTGCGCACGCGCGCTCAGGTAACTGCCCAGGGCAGCAATCAGCGATCCGAAGTGGAGTTCACCAGAGGGAGAAGGGGCGAAGCGACCGATACAGGAGGATGACATAGGTTTCAGAAGTGACCACGCAGCGGACAAAACAGCAGTTGTTCCACTGCGTGGTAACAGGCTGGACGCGGCATCAGCCGGCCATTTGTTTCTCACGAATTTCTGCTAACGTCTTACAGTCGATGCAGAGATCGGCAGTAGGACGGGCTTCGAGACGGCGGATACCAATCTCAACGCCACAGGAATCGCAATAGCCGAAGTCGTCATCTTCAACTTTCTTCAGCGTCTTCTCGATCTTTTTGATCAGTTTACGTTCGCGATCGCGGTTACGCAGCTCCAGGCTGAACTCCTCTTCCTGCGCGGCACGGTCAACCGGGTCCGGGAAGTTAGCGGCTTCATCCTGCATATGAGAAACGGTACGATCGACTTCGTCCCGTAATTGATTACGCCAGGCTTCCAGAATCTTGCGAAAATGGGTCAGCTGCGCATCATTCATATACTCTTCGCCAGGCTTCACCTGATAAGGTTCGACGCCAGCAATAGAGAGAATACTCAGGGACGATGTTTTACGGTTTTGACCTTCTTGCATGTTGCTTCTCCTGGATAACACGCACTATACCCTTCGAATTTCGTCTCGCAGGGGCCTTGCTGCCAGCCTGCATTTGACGTCTGCGGGGTACATCGATCCCCCATTGGGGAAAAAAACAGGCCGCTATAAATAACAGAAGCAGTCAGGGTTGGCAATTCTTCATGAACACACCTTGACAAGCCTGTGAGGAACAGCGTAATTGGCCCTTAGCTCAGAACATTCTTAACACATAAAATTGCAAAAGATATTACAAGGTTACGTTGATCGGCGATTTAAGAAACATTCCCTCCGCCGATAAGTCTGCCTGATACGCTAAAACCTCTACGCCCTCCTGCTGCGCCTGAGCCAGTTGTTCTGCATACGCCACATCAATGTGACGTGCCGGAGAAACGTCCTCAATCCCCGAGTGCAAAACGGCAAACAACAAAACGGCCCGATGACCCTCTGCCGCAACTGTTGCCAGTTCACGCAGGTGTTTCTGTCCTCGAATCGTCACCGCATCCGGAAAATACCCTTTTCCTTCATGCAGAAGGGTTACGGATTTCACCTCAATATAGCAGTTGCGCCGGGCCTCTGCTTTGAGCAGGAAATCAATTCTGCTTTTTTCAGTGCCATATCTCACTTCCGCCTGACGATGCGTATAACCGGCCAGCGCCGGCAGCCGATCCTGCTCCAGCGCCTCAGCCACCAGCTGGTTGGCGCGCAGCGTATTCACGCAGATCCAGTGGCCCTGTTGTGTTTCGGTCAGCTCCCAGCTGTGGGGGTATTTGCGCGTCAGGCTGTCGGACGTCGAATACCAGACCCGATCGCCCGGCGTGGCGCAGCCGGTCATGGCGCCGGTATTGGCGCAGTGAATCGTCAGAACGTCGCCCTCTGGCGTCACCACATCGGCCAAAAAACGTTTGTAACGGGCAATCAGACGGGCGGGTTTAAGGGGCGGAGAGAAGTGCATGTGGATCCTGAGAATGTAATGGCCAGCTAGCCAGGGCGCGATAGCGGGTGCGGCCCCGGGCATATTCAGAGGCGAACAGAGAAAAGGTAGAGACGCGAAAACGCCAGTGAAAGCCGCGCGGCGGTAACGTCACCGGCTGCGTGGCGTGGCGTAACAGCGTGATGTGCGGATGAAACGGCTGGGGGCTCTGGTAACAGCCATGCCGGGCGGCCTGGGCCCGCAGCAGGCTGGCGAGCTGCAACAGACCGCGTGGCGCGCGCTGGCAGCCGAGCCAGACCACGCCGGGGCGCGGCCAGTGTCCGGCATCATC
The DNA here is from genome assembly GCF_054056055.1 of Pantoea sp. PvP021. Classification (NCBI taxonomy): domain Bacteria; kingdom Pseudomonadati; phylum Pseudomonadota; class Gammaproteobacteria; order Enterobacterales; family Erwiniaceae; genus Pantoea; species Pantoea sp. PvP021. The sequence goes on from NZ_JBSRXX010000012.1 coordinate 85,283, forward strand.
CAGGTCGAGATCAAAACCGGGCTGCACAATACGGGAGGCCAGCGTCTGCAGGCGCTGTGAGGTTTCCGGCGCAACTTCACCCAGAAACGCCAGCGTCAGGTGCAGATTCGCCGCGACCACCGGCTGGCCCGCCTCCGCAGGAAAGGTATCGGCCCGCCAGCGCACCAGCTCTTGCTGCATCTCGTCAGGCAGGCTGATGGCAAAAAATAAGCGTTGTGTCGCCATGGCGCTCTCCGGCAAATATCACGGATGGATGCTACAATGCGCGCCATCTTAGCACAGGCAGAAGCGGAGTTTGCTGTGAGCGATTTACCGGTCAGCGCGGTGCTGCCTGACATCCTGGCGGCGCTGAGTGACGCCCCACAAATCCTGCTGGCTGCACCAACCGGCGCGGGCAAATCGACCTGGCTGCCGCTGCAGTTGTTACAGCAGGCGGCGCTGCCAGGACGGATCATCATGCTGGAGCCACGTCGGCTGGCGGCGCGTAATGTGGCGCAGCGGCTGGCGGAGCAACTCGGCGAGCAGCCGGGTGGCACGGTGGGATTCCGGATGCGTGGCGAAAGCTGCGTCGGGCCGCAGACCCGGCTGGAAGTGGTGACCGAAGGCATGCTCACGCGCATGCTTCAGCACGACCCGATGCTGGAAGGCGTGTCGCTGGTGATCCTCGATGAATTTCACGAGCGCAGCCTGCAGGCCGATCTGGCGCTGGCGCTGCTGCTTGATGTACAGCAGGGGCTGCGCGACGACCTTAAAATCATGCTGATGTCCGCCACACTGGACAACGCCCGGCTGGCGGCGCTGCTGCCGGATGCGCCACTGATCGTCTCAGAAGGGCGCAGCTATCCGGTTGAGCGGCGTTACGCGTCACTGAATCAGAATGTGCGTTTTGAAGAGGCGGTCGCGCGTGAAGTCGCCCAGCTGCTGCGGGATGAGAGCGGTTCGCTGCTGCTGTTTCTGCCGGGTGTGGCGGAGATCGAACGGGTGAAGCGCGAGCTGGAATCACGCATCAGTGACGACGTTGATCTGACGCCGCTCTATGGCGCACTGCCGCTGGCGGCGCAGCGCCGGGCAATTCTGCCTGCCGCCGACGGCCGCCGCAAAGTGGTGCTTGCCACCAATATCGCCGAAACCAGCCTGACCATTGAGGGGATTCGGCTGGTGGTCGACAGTGCGCTGGAACGCAGCGCTCTGTTTGACGCCCGCAGCGGCGTGACGCGTCTGCAGACCCAGCGAATCAGCCAGGCATCGATGATCCAGCGAGCGGGTCGCGCCGGGCGACTGATGCCGGGACTCTGCCTGCATCTGGTGCCGCAGGAGCAGGCATCACGAGCGGCGGCGCAGAGCGAACCGGAAATCGTTAACAGCGATCTCTCGTCACTGTGGCTGGATCTGCTGCAGTGGGGCTGTACCCAGCCGCAACAGCTGCAGTGGCTGGACCAGCCGCCCGCCAGAAATCTGGATGCGGCGCAGCAGCAGCTGACCCGACTGGGAGCACTGGACAACAACGGCCTGCTCAACACGCTGGGACGGCGCATGGCGCAGCTGGGATGCGATCCCCGACTCGCCGCCATACTGTGTGCCGCAAGCGATGAGCCGGATGCGGTCGCCAGCGCCGCGCTGCTGGTGGCGATTCTGGAAGATCCTCCCCGCAGCGGCAGCACCGACCTGCGTGATGCGCTGCATCGGCCGCAGGCGCAATGGCAGCGGCGGGCGCAGCAGTGGCAGCAGCGGCTTAAAATCCGTGGCGGGCGCATCGATGAAGATCGTTTCGCCGGATTGCTGGCGGTGGGCTTTGGCGATCGGCTGGCGCGGCGACGCGATCAGAGCGGTCGCTATCAGCTGGCCAACGGGCTGGGCGCCAGACTCGATGAGCAGGATGGCCTGACGCGTAATGAGTGGCTGATTGCGCCTGCTCTGTTGCAGGGCAGTGCCACACCGGATGCCCGGATGTTGCTGGCACTGCCGGTCGATATTGAAACGCTGTGCCAGCAGCAGCCCGCCCTGATTGAGCGCCGGACCGAAGTAGAGTGGGACGAAGAGAAAGGCACGCTGCGTGCTTTCAGACGTGAGCAGATTGGCGCGCTGATACTGAAAACCCAGCCGATGGCGCGCCCGGAACCGGAGGTGCTGCACGCGGCCATGCTGCGCTGGATCGTCGAAAAAGGTCTGTCGGTACTGGGCTGGACGCCGGAGGCCGAACAGCTGCGTCTGCGAATCCAGTGTGCGGCCCGGTGGCTGCCGGAAGAGAGCTGGCCCGCGACCGACGATGAAACGCTGCTTGAGAGCCTGTCGCAGTGGCTGTTGCCGCAGATGTCAGCGGTACGCGATCTCCGCAGCCTGCAGGCGGTGAACCTGACCACGGCACTCTTACATTTACTCACATGGTCACAGCGTCAGCGGCTGGATACTGTGCTGCCAACTCATTACACTGTGCCCACCGGAAGCCGGCTGCCAATCCGCTACGATGCGGAGAAGCCGCCCGCGCTGGCGGTAAGGATTCAGGAGATGTTTGGCGAGGCGCAGAATCCCACCGTGGCGGAAGGACGAATTCCGCTGGTGCTGGAGCTGTTATCGCCCGCCCAGCGCCCGTTGCAGATCACCCGCGATCTGGCGGCGTTCTGGCGCGGTGCCTGGCCGGAGGTCAGGAAAGAGATGAAGGGACGTTATCCTAAACATCCCTGGCCCGAGGATCCGGCCACCGCCTTGCCAACAAGGCGAACCAAAAAAATGTCCCCGCAGGGTTGAGTCCGCTGGATCGAATTCAGAGGGTTCTGCCATGCGGCACGCGAGAAAGCAGTTAGAGTAGCGGCGCTGCCGTAAGCACTGCCTGGAGAAGAAAAGTAATGTCTGGGAACGATCGCGAACCAATAGGGCGCAAAGGTAAACCGTTGCCGCCGCGCAGCAGTGCGGGCCGGGGACGACGCAGGGATATCGAACAGGATATCGATCAGGACGATTTTAATGATGACGAGGAGGAAGCGCCGGTGCCACGTAAAGGTAAAGGTGGAAAACCGCCGCGCGGCAAACGCCGTTGGCTGGGATGGGTAATCAAACTGTTCCTGGTGTTTGTGGTGGTCATGGCCGCGTGGGGCATCTACCTCGACTCGGAAATTCGCAGCCGGATTGACGGTAAAGTGTGGCAACTGCCCGCCACCGTCTATGGCCGCATGGTCAGCCTGGAACCCGGCATGGCCTACAACAAAAGTGAAATGGTGGCGCTGCTGGAAGGTACTCAGTATCGCGAAGTCTCCCGTATTACCCGCCCTGGCGAGTTTTCGGTGAAGGGCAACACCATCGATCTGCTGCGTCGCCCGTTTGATTTCCCCGACAGTAAAGAGGGGCAGATCCACGCGCGCATGAGCTTCAGTAAAGATGAGCTGAGCGAGATTAAAAACCTTGAAACCGGTCGTGATTTTGGCTTTTTCCGCCTCGATCCGCGCCTGATCACCATGCTGCAGTCGCCGAACGGTGAACAGCGACTCTTCGTACCGCGCGCCGGTTTCCCGGATCTGCTGGTCGATACGCTGATCGCCACCGAAGATCGCCATTTCTATGAGCATGATGGCATCAGCCCTTACTCCATTGGCCGCGCCTTCCTGGCGAACATCACGGCCGGGAAAGCGGTGCAGGGCGGCAGTACGCTGACGCAGCAGCTGGTGAAGAACCTGTTCCTCACCAACGAGCGTTCGCTGTGGCGTAAAGCGCGTGAAGCCTACATGGCGGTGATCATGGATGCGCGCTACAGCAAAGATCGCATCCTGGAGCTCTACCTGAACGAGGTCTATCTCGGTCAGGCTGGCAGCGATCAGATCCGCGGTTTCCCGCTGGCCAGCCTCTACTACTTTGGCCGTCCGGTTGATGAGCTGAGTCTGGATCAGCAGGCGATGCTGGTCGGCATGGTGAAAGGTGCGTCGCTCTATAATCCGTGGCGTAACCCGAAACTGGCGCTGGAACGACGCAACCTCGTGCTGCGCCTGTTGCAGCAGCAGAAAGTAATCGACCAGGAGCTGTATGACATGCTGTCGGCCCGTCCGCTGGGCGTGCAGCCGAAAGGCGGCGTGATTACGCCGCAGCCGGCCTTTATGCAGATGGTGCGTAACGAGCTTCAGGCAAAACTGGGCGACAAGGTGAAAGATCTCTCCGGGGTGAAAATCTTCACCACGCTGGATCCGGTGTCGCAGGATGCGGCCGAAAAGGCGGTGATCGATGGCATTCCGACGCTGAAAAAACAGCGTGGTCTGAAAGATCTGGAAACCGCGATGGTGGTGGTTGACCGTTTCAGCGGCGAAGTCCGCGCTATGGTCGGCGGTGCCGATCCGCAGTATGCCGGTTACAACCGCGCGCTGCAGGCACGCCGCTCTATCGGCTCACTGGCGAAACCGGCGACTTACCTGACCGCGCTGAGCCAGCCAAACAGCTACCGGCTGAACAGCTGGATCGCCGATGAGCCGATTGCGCTGAAACAGCCAAACGGCAGCATCTGGAAACCGATGAACGACGATCGTCGCTTCAGCGGCAAAGTGATGCTGGTGGATGCGCTGACCAACTCAATGAACGTGCCGACCGTAAACCTCGGCATGACGCTGGGGCTGGATGCGGTGGTGGATACCTGGAACAAACTGGGCGTGCCGAAAGAGCAGCTGCATCCGGTGCCATCGATGCTGCTGGGTGCCTTAAACCTGACGCCGGTTGAAGTGGCTCAGGCGTTCCAGTCGATTGCCAGCGGCGGCAACCGCGCGTCGCTGTCAGCGGTGCGTTCGGTGATTGCGGAAGATGGCAGCGTGCTCTATCAGAGCTATCCGCAGGCGCAGCGTGTTGAGCCGGCGCAGGCCGCTTATCTGACGCTCTACACCATGCAACAGGTAGCTGACCACGGTACCGCCCGTGCGCTGGGCGCGCGTTTCCCGAATGCGCATCTGGCGGGCAAAACCGGTACTACCAACGATCTGGTGGACAGCTGGTTTGCCGGTATTGATGGCAAAGAAGTGGCGATCACCTGGGTGGGACGCGATAACAACCAGCCGACCAAACTCTATGGTGCCAGCGGCGCGATGCAGCTCTACCGTCGCTACCTGGACATTCAGGCCCCGATGCCGTTACAGCTGACGCCGCCGGAAGATGTGTCGCTGATGAATGTGGATTCTGCCGGTAACTTTGTCTGCGGCACGGGCAGCAGCACCTGGCGTTCTCTGCCGGTGTGGGCGCTGGATCCGAATGCGCTGTGTCAGCAACAGCAACAGCAGGTTCAGCAGCAACAACAGCTCTTCGATCAGCAGCAGCAACAACAGCAACAGCAGCAGCCGCAACAACCGGCCCAGCAACAGCAGGAGCAGAAAGATAGCGACGGCGTAGCAGGGTGGATAAAAGATATGTTTGGCAAATAAATCAGTCAGACAGGTTAAAAAGGGCGCTTCGGCGCCCTTTTTTTGTTCCTGATCAATACGCGTCAATCGGCCTGCAAACGGCGTCACTACTGGGATTTCTTCTTGCAGTGCCTGCTGAATTTCGCATATTATCTAAGCGTTATAATAATCATTATCGTTTCGATTCGCCTGCCTGAGCCTATTGTTAAGAGACACTTTTATGAATGCGCGAACGACTTTTTCTGACAACACCAAAAAAACATTTTCCCGACCGCTTCTGGGTATCATGATCTCACTGAGCCTGAGCTCCTCTCTTTACGCCGCGCAGGCGGAGACGATGGTCGTCTCGGCTGAGGGCGGCAGCGGCGTCGAGGCGGAAAGCGCCTGGGGACCAGCACCCACCGTGGCAGCGAAACGCAGCGCCACCGGGACCAAAACTGATACCCCCATTGAAAAAAATCCGCAGTCCATCTCCGTGGTCACCCGTGAAGAGATGGAGATGCGTAACGTAACCAGCGTGAAAGGGGCGTTTAACTACACGCCTGGCGTGCTGACCGGTAACCGGGGCAGCTCAGACGTGATTGATGCGCTGTCGATTCGCGGTTTCAGCGAAACCAACACCAATCAGTATCTGGATGGTCTGAAACTGCAGGGTGATAACTACTCTGAGTTTGCCATCGATCCTTACTTCCTGGAACGCGCTGAACTGCTGCGCGGCCCGGTTTCGGTGCTCTACGGTAAGAGCAATCCCGGCGGCGTGGTCTCGCTGGTGAGTAAGCGTCCGACCCAGGAAACCCTGCGCGAAGTGCAGTTCCAGATGGGCAACGACAACCTCTTCTCGACCGGCTTTGACTTTGGCGGCGCGCTGGACGACGACGGCGTCTACAGCTATCGCCTGACCGGCCAGGCGCGCAGTCAGGATGCGCAGCAGGCGATGAACAAAGAGAAGCGCTACACCATCGCACCGGCTTTCAGCTGGCGTCCCGACGATCGCACCCGCATTGACCTGCTGACCTATTTCCAGAACGAGCCAGAAACCGGTTATTACGGCTGGCTGCCGCGTCAGGGCACGGTGGTACCGATCACCCGCGCTGATGGCAGCCAGTACAAACTGCCGACCAACTTCGATGAAGGCGAGCAGAGCAACAAGATTTCACGCAACACCAAAATGGTCGGTTATAACGCCGAGCACAGCTTTAACGACACCTGGACGCTGCGCCAGAACCTGCGTTATGCCGATCTGCGCACCGATTACCGCAGCATTTATGGCAATGGTTTCCTGCCGGCGACTCAGGAAATCACGCGCGGTTCGGCGGTTTCAGAAGAGAAACTCAACCAACTGGCGGTCGATACCCAGGCGCAGGCGAAATTCGCCACCGGCCAGGTTGATCATACGCTGCTGCTGGGCGTGGACTTCCAGCGTACCCGCAATGATATCGATGCACAGTTTGGCACTGCCTCCAGCCTGAATGCGGTTAATCCGCAATATGGCGATAACAGCGTAACGCCATTTGCCGATCCCTATCAGCATCTCAACAAGCAGCGTCAGACCGGCCTCTATGCTCAGGATCAGATGGAGTGGAACCGCTGGGTGCTGACGCTGGGTGGCCGCTACGACTATGCCATGAACTCGGTTTACGATCGGGTAGCGGATAGCGTTGATCGTCAGAACGATCAGGCCTTTACCTGGCGCGGCGGCCTGAACTATGTGTTTGATAACGGCATCGCGCCTTACTTCAGCTACAGCGAAGCCTTTATTCCGAATGCAGGTTCGACCTATGAGGGTCAGGCATTTGATCCGTCACGCGCTAAGCAGTATGAAGCGGGCGTGAAATATGTACCGAAAGATCGTCCGGTGGTGCTCACCGCCGCGCTTTATCAGCTGACCAAAACCAAAAACCTGACCGCGGACCCTGATACGTTTAATCATCCGTTTGCCAGCGTGCAGAGCGGTGAAATCCGGTCACGGGGCGTAGAGCTGGAAGCTAAAGCGGCGCTGAATGCCAACGTTAACCTGACGGCGTCCTACACCTACACCGATGCGGAATATACCGAAGACACCCAGCTCAAAGGCAAAACGCCGGTGCAGGTGCCGAAGCACATGGCCTCACTGTGGAGCGACTACACCTTCCACGAGACAGCCCTTTCGGGCGTAACGCTGGGCGCGGGTGTGCGTTATGTCGGTGAGAGTCAGGGCCTTTACAGCACTGGCACTGAGCAGAACCAGAACTTTAAAGTTGCCGGTTACACCACGGTGGATGCGGCGCTGAAATATGATCTGGGTCGTTTCGGTTTGCCGGGTTCGACTGTGGGCGTCAACGTCAACAATCTGTTTGACCGCGACTACGTCGCCAGCTGCTATCGTGAATACGCCTGCTACTGGGGTGCGGAGCGCCAGATTGTCGGCACCGCAACCTTCAGATTCTGATTTAACCGGGCGCTTCGGCGCCCGTTCACAGGGATAACCATGCCGTATCCGCACGCAGAAGAGGTGACCTTTACGCTGAAAAACGCCAGTTTTGAAGTGCCGGGCCGGACGCTCCTTCAGCCACTGTCGCTGACCTTTCCGCCGGGAAAAGTGACCGGGCTGATCGGTCACAACGGCTCGGGCAAATCAACACTGTTAAAAATGCTGGGTCGTCACCACGCGGCCAGCAGCGGAGAGGTGCTGTTGAATCAGCAGCCCGTCGGACGCTGGAACAGCAAAGCCTTTGCCCGTCAGGTGGCCTATCTGCCGCAGCAGTTACCGGCAGCCGAAGGGATGACGGTGCGTGAACTGGTGGCGATTGGCCGCTATCCCTGGCACGGCGCGCTGGGGCGCTTTGGTCAGGAAGATCGCGACCGGGTAGAGGATGCGATTGCCCAGGTCGGGCTTAATGCCTTTGCCGGACGGCTGGTAGATAGCCTGTCGGGCGGCGAGCGTCAGCGCGCCTGGCTGGCGATGATGGTGGCGCAGAACAGCCGCTGTCTGCTGCTGGATGAACCGACGTCGGCGCTGGATATTGCCCATCAGGTTGAGGTGCTGGCGTTGATAAAAGCGCTGAGCCAGCAGCGCGGCTTAACCGTGATTGCGGTGCTGCACGATATTAATATGGCAGCACGCTACTGCGATCATCTGGTGGCGCTGCGTCAGGGCGCGATGATTGCCGAAGGTGACGCAGAGGCGATTATGCAGCCTGAGGTGCTCGGTGCGATTTATGGCATTCCGATGGGCATTTTACCGCACCCGCAGGGCGGCGCGCCGGTCAGTTTTGTCTGTTAAGGAGAGGATGATGCCCGATCTTAATCGCCGCCGACTGATGCTGGCGCTGGCAGTCTCTCCGCTGTTTTGTGCGCTTCCCCTGCGTGCCGCCACGCCAAATCCGGGTCGGATTATTGCACTGGAGTGGTTACCCACCGAACTGCTGATAGCACTAGGCGTCACGCCCTGGGGCGTGGCCGATCTGCACAACTACAACATCTGGGTAGGGGAGCCGCCGCTGCCTGAAGGCGTGATCGATGTAGGTCTGCGCACTGAACCCAATCTTGAGCTGATGGCGCAAATGCAGCCGTCGCTGATCCTCTGCTCCAACGGCTACGGCCCGCCTAAAGAGAAACTGACGCGCATCGCGCCCATTATGGGCTTCGACCTCCACAGCGGCGACGGGAAACCTCTCACTGCCGCGCGCGCATCGCTGCGTCAGCTGGCGGCGCGCCTTGGATTAAGCGCGCGAGCGGAACAGCATCTGCGCGAGGTCGATGATCAGCTGGCGGCGGCGCGCCAGCGGCTGGCGCCCTATGCCGGACGCACTATCCTGCTGATGTCGCTGCTCGACAGTCGTCACGCCATTACCTTCGGCAAAAACAGTCTGTTTCTGGAAGTGATGACTCTGCTTGGCCTGAAAAATGGCTGGCAGGGCGAAACAAATTTCTGGGGCAGCGCGGTGATCGGCATTGAAAAGCTGGCGCAGGTCGGGGAAGTGGATGTCATCTGCTTTGATCATGATAACGATGCGGAGATGCAGCAACTGATGCGCAGCCCGCTGTGGCAGTCGCTGCCGTTTGTACGCACCGGACGCTTTCAGCGCGTCCCGGCCGTCTGGTATTACGGTGCGACGCTCTCGGCGCTGCACTTTGTTCGCGTGCTGGAACGCGCGCTGGAGACGCACTGATGCGCCATGCTCTGTTTCCCTCAGGCCTCCTCAGCCTGCTGTTTCTGCTGGCGCTCAGCCTGACGCTGGTCAATCTGCATCAGGCGTTGCCACAGGCTGAATGGTGGCAGGCACTCTGGTCACCGGCGGTCGATAGCCTGCCGCAGATGGTGTTTCACCACAGCCTGCTGCCGCGTATCGTGCTGGCGCTGCTGGTGGGGAGTGGTCTGGGCTTAGCCGGTCTGCTGTTTCAGCAGATATTGCGTAATCCGCTGGCGGAGCCAACCACGCTGGGCGTCTCTTCCGGCGCACAGCTGGGCATTACCGTGGCGACGCTGTGGCATCTGCCGGGCGGGGCGCTGACACAGCAGTTTGCCGCGCTCAGTGGCGCGCTGCTGGTGGGCGCGCTGGTGTTTGGTGTGGCCTGGGGCAAACGTCTGTCGCCGGTAACGCTGATTCTGGCCGGGCTGGTGCTGAGCCTCTACAGCGGCGCGGTGAATCAAATCTTCGCTATCTTCAATCACGATCAGCTGCAGAACATGTTTCTGTGGAGCACCGGCGCGCTGAATCAGATGAGCTGGGAAAATGTGCAGCAACTCTGGCCGCGCCTGCTGCTGGCGTTTGTGCTGGCGCTGGCGCTGCTGCGTCCGCTGACGCTGATGGGGCTGGATGATGGCGTAGCGAAAAACCTTGGCCTTGCGCTCTCCGTGGCGCGTGTCGGTGGCCTCGGGCTGGCGATCCTGCTCAGCGCACAGCTGGTCAACGTCGCCGGTATCATCGGCTTTATCGGGCTGTTTGCGCCGCTGCTGGCGAAGATGCTGGGTGGACGACGGCTCATCACCCGGATGCTGCTGGCTCCGCTGACTGGCGCGCTGCTGCTGTGGCTGGCGGACAATTGCGTGTTGTGGCTCAGCACTCACTGGCGCGATATCCCGACCGGCACCGCCACGGCGCTGCTCGGCGTCCCGATTCTGCTGTGGCTGCTGCCGCGACTGCGCACCGGTTCGGTGCCGCCCGCGCTGAATCAGGGTGATAAGGTGCCCGCCGAGCGACAGAACCTGCTGCGCTGGGCGCTGACCGGACTTGCCATCCTGGCGCTGCTGGGGTGGGGTGGTCTGGCGTTTGGCCGTGATGCGCAGGGCTGGGTCTGGTCTGCGGGTGAGATGCTGCAATCGCTGCTGCCGTGGCGCGCACCGCGCGTGCTGGCCGCGCTGGTGACCGGCCTGATGCTGGGCGTGGCGGGGAGTCTGATTCAGCGGCTGACCGGCAATCCCATGGCCAGCCCGGAAGTGCTGGGCATCAGTTCGGGTGCCGCTTTTGGCGTGGTGATGATGATGTTCTTTGTGCCGGGCGATGCGCTGGCCTGGCTGCTGCCCGCCGGTGCGCTGGGCGCGGCGCTGACGTTGCTGGTGATCATGGCGGTAGCCAGTCGGGGTGGCTTTTCACCTGAACGAATGCTGCTGGCGGGCATGGCGCTTAACAGCGCCTTTGTCACCCTGCTGATGCTACTGCTGGCGAGTGGCGATCCGCGTATGGGCGGGCTGCTGAGCTGGATCTCCGGCTCGACCTATAACATCAGCGGCACTCAGGCGATTCAGAGCGCAGTCTGCGCGCTGGTGCTGGTGTCGCTGGCACCGCTGGCCAGTCGCTGGCTGACGTTGCTGCCGCTGGGAAGCGCTACCGCACGCTCGGCCGGTATGGCGTTGACGCCTGCGCGGCTGAGTCTGCTGCTGCTGGCGGCCGCGCTGACCGCCAGCGCGACACTGACTATCGGCCCGCTGAGTTTTGTCGGACTAATGGCACCCCATATGGCACGCATGCTGGGATTCCGGCGGGCGTTGCCGCAACTGCTGCTGTCAGGATTACTGGGGGCGGGATTGATGGTGCTGGCTGACTGGTGCGGACGAATGCTGGCATTCCCGGATCAGATCCCAGCCGGGCTGATGGCGACCTTTTTAGGCGCGCCTTACTTTATCTGGCTGCTGCGGCGTTCAGGTTAAGAGGAAAAAGCAGGCTGGTTTCAGACGCCGGCCAGATCCAAAGTAGGGTGAATCTGACAACAACGAAGAAGCTCAATGCGCAGGAAATTGGGTCAGAGGAGGAAAGCGTCCCGCGCCAGGGACAAAAACGCCGGGAGCGTTTTTGAACAACGCGAAGCGTTGGCCCGGCAACGGGCGCACCTCATGGATGAGGTGCGTAATCGCGCGGGCCGAGCGAGTCATGGATGACGGCTTTCGCGCCTTTCCGATCTGACCCTGTTTCCTGTGCGTGCACCCTCTCACAACAGAGCGGGGCAAGCCTCATCAATAACAAAAGACCGGCTGCTGCCGGTCTTCATCTTTAACGCTGCCGCAATTACAGCTTCGCGAAACAACGACGCGCGGCGTCGACAGTGCGCTGAATATCCTCTTCGCTGTGCGCCAGCGACATAAAGCCCGCTTCATAGGCTGAAGGCGCAAAGTAAACGCCCTCTTCAAGCATCAGGTGGAAGAAGGTTTTAAAGCGCTCCACATCGCAGCGGGTCACATCGGCGTAACAGGTCACACTGTCAGCATCGGTGAAGAAGAGACCGAACATCCCGCCAACATGGTTAATCACCAGCGGGATATTTTGCTGTTGTGCTGCTTCACGCAGACCCTCTGCCAGCTTGCGGGTCAGGGCATCCAGCTTCTCATGGGTACCCGGCTGCGCGATCTGCGTCAGGCAGGCGAAACCCGCCGCCATGGCGATTGGGTTACCAGAGAGCGTTCCCGCCTGATAAACCGGACCGGTCGGGGCCAGCGCTGCCATCACTTCGCGACGCCCACCGAATGCACCGACTGGCATGCCGCCACCAATGATTTTCCCGAGACAGGTCAAATCAGGGCGCACATTGTAATGAGCCTGCGCGCCACCCAGCGCGACACGGAAACCGGTCATCACTTCATCAATAATCAGCAGTGCGCCGAACTCATCACACAGTGAACGCAGACCCGGCAGGAACTCTGGCTGCGGTGGGATGCAGTTCATGTTGCCAGCCACCGGCTCAACGATGATGGCCGCAATCGACTCGGGATATTGCTCAAAAGCGCTGCGCACTGAGTCGAGATCGTTAAAGGTGCAGGTCAGGGTATGTTTAGCGAAATCGGCCGGTACGCCCGGCGAGTTCGGCTGACCCAGTGTTAACGCACCGGAGCCGGCTTTCACCAGCAGATGATCGGCGTGGCCGTGGTAGCAGCCTTCAAACTTGATGATTTTATCGCGGCCGGTAAAGCCACGCGCCAGACGGATAGCGCTCATAGTCGCTTCGGTGCCGGAGTTGACCATCCGCACCATCTCCATGCTCGGCACCAGCTCACACACCAGCTGCGCCATGGTCACTTCCATTTCGGTCGGTGCGCCAAAACTTAGGCCGCGCTGTGCCGCTTCAATCACGGCGTTACGGATCGCCGCGTTGTTATGACCCAGCACCATCGGACCCCATGAGCCGACATAGTCGATATAGGCTTTGCCGTCAGCGTCATAGAGATAGGCGCCATCAGCGTGTTCAATAAACAGCGGAACGCCGCCCACACCGGTAAATGCGCGTACTGGCGAGTTTACCCCACCCGGGATCAGGCGTTGTGCCTCGGCAAACAGTTGTTCGGACTTACTCATTTTCGGCTCCAGCGGTTCATAAAAATATTGCGCCATTCTACGGAAGAGGGGCAGCAGACGAAAGGTGGATTCACCCCCTGTGCCCTTAACAGGAGCGAAAGCGGCACAGAGTGCGAAGGGCAGAGCTTGATTGCGCTGAGGTGCTGGCTGATAATAGCGTAATTAAGGTCGTTTTCTGACCTGGGCGTTTACCGGAGTAAAACATGAGTGATGAAGTAGTAGCACTGCCGTTGCAGTTTACCGACGCCGCAGCCACCAAGGTGAAGAACCTGATTGCCGACGAAGAGAACCCGGCGCTGAAACTTCGCGTCTATATCACCGGTGGCGGTTGCAGTGGTTTCCAGTACGGCTTCACCTTTGATGACCAGATGAATGATGGCGACATGACGATTGAAAAGCAGGGCGTCTCACTGGTGGTTGATCCGATGAGCCTGCAATATCTGGTGGGCGGTTCAGTGGATTACACGGAAGGTCTGGAAGGCTCACGCTTTATCGTGACCAACCCGAATGCCAAAACCACCTGTGGCTGTGGCTCTTCCTTCAGTATCTGATAATGCAGGCCGTCATACAGACGGCCTCGTTTACCATTCTATTGTGACCAGCCGGTTACTTTGCTTCACACTTCCCTGCGATTGAATCTGGCCGTTTGTTACGCGCGGCTGCGCGCTTGCCTGTCTGCCGCAGTTGATCTGCGGTGCGGGCTGGCCGTTAGCCGTGTTGATTTCACAGCGTGAATAGATGACAAGTCTGGCGCCAATAGAGCCATTTATCGATCCTGCAAAGGCAGAACCGGCGATCGACAGCCCTATGGCCAGCAGCAGTGCTCTGGTCATATAAGGTTCCTGGTGTTTTAAAAAAGCGCCGGAGCGCTAAAAGGACGGCGAGCATACGTGGCGCGTTCGTCTCTGGTATTGATCAACGGCAAAAATCGCAGTGACTTTAATCAATTCGCTGATTTATTCATCGGGATGCAGGGCCGCACAGAGTTGCTGCGCGGCCAGCAGCAGTCGCGGGCCTGGCCGGCTAAGCCAGTCCTCGTTGATGGCAATCACCGGTACATCCAGCTGCGGTCGCCAGAACACCCGGATGTTTTCCGCCTGCTGCGCACTGCCACCCGTCACAACGGCCTGAGGATGGCGCATCAGCACCTGCTCACGGCTGACCTGCGGCCAGCTGACGCGGCTGTCAGCAAAGATGTTCCTGCCACCACATAACGTAATAATTTCATTCTGCAGCGTGGCTCTGGCGGCGGTAAACAGGGGCTGCTGACCAAATTGCAAAAAAAGCGGAACCGCAGTCAGATGAGCATAGCGCTGACGCAGCGCGGCTTCCTGCTGACGTAACTGGCGGGCAGCGCGAGTTGCCTGCTCCGGTCTGGGACTCCAGTGGCCCAGATCGGCCAGCGCCGTGAACATCTCATCCAGCGTCAGCGGATCAATCCATTTAACCGGCACGCCGAGCTGCTGTAGCTGGTCAATCTGCCGCTGCGGATTACCGCCTCGCCAGGCTAATACCAGATCCGGCTTAAGCTGCAGAATACGTTCAGCCTTGATGCCCTGCCAGTTTGCGACCTGCTCAATCTGTTTCGCCTGCGGCGGATAGTCGGACCAGGCGCTGACCGCAATCGGGGTAATCCCGGCAGCAAAGGCGAGTTCGGTAAGGTGAGGGGAGAGGGTAATCACGCGTGGCGGTGAAGCCAGCAGGCTGCCGCTCAGCAGCAGCAGCCAGCAGAGGAGTAGCGTTTTAGCCACGCGCCAGATGCGCCAGCAGGTTCTTCACCATCAGCGAAGATTGCTTCGCCGCAACGCTTAAGAACTCATCAAAGCTGAGGTGAGATTGCTTATCGGCCACGTCGGAAATGGCGCGAACGACCACAAAAGGCACCTGGAACTGATGACAGACATGGCCGATAGCGGTGGCTTCCATCTCAACGGCAATCGCCTGCGGGAACAGATTACGAATGCGCGCCAGCGGTTCGGCACCATTGATAAAGGCATCACCGCTGACCACCAGACCGCGTACGGCATTCAGATCCAGCTGCTTAATACAGGCTTCTGCAGCGGCGATAAGCTTGCTGTCTGCCACAAACGCGGCCGGACAACCCGCCATCTGACCCGGCTCATAACCAAAAGCGGTGACGTCAGCATCGTGATAACGCACTTCTTCTGACACCACGATATCACCGACGCTGAGCGACGGCGCTAAACCGCCAGCCGAACCGGTGTTGATCACCACATCCGGCTTGCAGAGCTGCAGCAGCAGCGTGGTACCCAGCGCGGCAGAGGTTTTACCGATGCCAGATTTCAGCAGAGCCACCTCAACGCCCTGCAGGGTGCCGGTATAAATTTCACAACCCGCCAGCGACAGCGTTTGACGGTTTTCAATTTTGTCGCGCAGCAGTGTGACTTCCTGCTCCATCGCGCCAATAATGCCTGCTTTCATAGTGAGTTCCGCTAATGTAAAGAATCAAAATTTAGGGCATAGTCTACCATGGCATTCAGGGGATTAATTCACGAAAAAATAAGGGGTAATCCATGTCAGCGATCAATTTCAGGAAGAAGATCAGCTTCTCGCGCCCTTATAACAGCGGCAAGGAACCGGAAGGCGAATATTACATTACGCGCCATTTTGAGAGCGATCGCGGACGGATTATAAACTCCGCCGCAATCCGGCGTTTGCAGCAAAAAACGCAGGTGTTTCCGCTGGAGCGTAACGCTGCCGTTCGTTCCCGCCTGACGCATTCGCTGGAGGTGCAGCAGACCGGGCGTTACATCACCAAAGAGATCCTGCAAACCCTGAAGATGCAGGGCGGGCTGGCGCAGTATGGTCTTGATGAGCTGGAAGGCGCGTTTGAAAGTCTGATTGAGATGGCCTGTCTGATGCATGATGTCGGTAATCCACCTTTTGGCCATTTTGGCGAGGCGGCGATTAACGACTGGTTTGAAGAGAACCTCTCTGCCGAGCTGGTGGATCCGCTGGTGGCCGGCGTGGAAGGAGAAGCACAGCGTAAAGCCTTTGATCAACTCAACGCCATGATCCGCCAGGATCTCTGTCACTTTGAAGGCAATGCGCAGGCGATCCGGATGGTGCATACGCTGCTGCAACTGAATCTCAGTTATTCTCAGGTCGCCTGCATCCTGAAATATACCGCGCCTGCCTGGTGGCAGGGGGAAAAGCCCGCCGAATTTAGCGTACTCATGAAAAAGCCTGGGTTTTATCTCTCTGAGCAGGATTATATTGCCGACCTGCGTGCTGCCACCAATATGGAAGAACACCACCGTTTTCCGCTGACTTATATAATGGAAGCTGCGGATGATATCTCCTATTGTATTGCCGATTTGGACGACGCTGTAGAAAAAGATATCTTTAATGTTGAAAGTTTGTATGAGTTTCTCAATAAAGCCTGGGGGCCGTTTAAAAATAATGACGCTTTCAGCCGGACTATTGGCGAAGCCTGGCGTGAAGCCTGCAGTAAAAAACGCCGAAGCCGCAGCGATCAATTTTTTATGTCACTCCGCGTAAATGTTCAGAGCGTGCTGGTAAGCTATGCGGTGAAACGTTTTGTTGATAATCTCCCTGCTATATTCGATGGAAGTTTTAACCATGCACTACTGGAAGATGAGGGTGAAGAGGGCCGCTTACTGCAATTGTTTAAAACCGTTGCGCGCCAGCAGGTCTTTAATCATTCTGAAGTAGAGCAGCTGGAGTTGCAGGGTTACCGGGTGATTAAAGGGCTGCTGGAGATCTATCAGCCGCTGATGCGCCTTAATTACGAAGCCTTTACCACGCTGATAAATGAAGATTTCCTGCGTCAGCATCCGATCGAAACCCGGCTTTTTCATAAGCTCTCGGGTAAACACCGTAAAGCCTATTTGCATAAGATGCGTAATCTGGTTGTAGAACATAAATATCAGCGTCTGTTGTGGGAACGTTATTATCGCTTCCGGCTCATTCAGGATTATATCAGTGGTATGACCGATCTCTATGCCTGGGATGAGTACCGACGACTGATGGCGGTAGAATAAGCCGCCAATTGTAAAGAGCGCGAATAAATTTTTACTTTTGCCTTAAACTTTTAAAGGAACTTCGCGCTAAAACATTTATCTCACCTTTCGACCACAGCAATGGTCTGAACAGTAATCTTATTGAGAAACGAAAAATGAAAAAAAAGACCTTAATGTTAAGTGCGCTGGCGTTGAGCCTGAGCATGGCGCTCGCCCCTGTTACTGTTTCTGCTGCGCAAACGGCCTCTTCCGATAGCCTGCAACAGCCAAGTCTGGCACCGATGCTGGAGAAGGTGATGCCGTCTGTGGTCAGTATCAGCGTCGAGGGGACCACCACGGTGAAAACCCCGCGTATGCCGCAGCAATTTCAGCAATTCTTTGGCGACAATTCGCCATTCTGCCAGGATGGTTCCCCGTTCCAGGGTTCACCGATGTGCCAGAACGGCGACGGTGCAGGCGGTAACGGCGGCGCGCCAGTGCCTGATACCCAGCAGGAAAAATTCCGTGCTCTGGGATCGGGCGTCATTATTAACGCTGACAAAGGCTATGTAGTAACTAATAACCACGTCGTGAATAATGCCACCAAAATTCAGGTACAGCTCAGCGACGGTCGTCGCTATGACGCCAAAGTCATCGGTAAAGATCCCAGCTCTGACATTGCCCTGATTCAGCTGCAGGAAGCCAAAAATCTTACCGCAGTCAAAATCGCTGACTCTGACAACCTGCGCGTCGGCGATTATACCGTGGCGATTGGCAACCCTTATGGTCTGGGTGAAACGGTCACCTCTGGTATCGTCTCCGCGCTGGGACGCAGTGGTCTGAACGTGGAAAACTACGAAAACTTTATCCAGACGGATGCGGCCATTAACCGGGGCAACTCCGGTGGTGCGCTGGTTAACCTCAACGGTGAACTGATTGGGATTAACACCGCCATTCTGGCGCCCGATGGCGGCAACATCGGTATCGGCTTTGCTATCCCCAGCAACATGGTGAAAAACCTGACGGCACAGATGGTCGAGTTTGGTCAGGTGAAACGCGGCGAGCTGGGCGTGCAGGGGACTGAGCTGAACTCCGAGCTGGCAAAAGCGATGAAGGTCGACGCACAACGTGGTGCCTTTGTAAGCCAGGTGCTGCCAGACTCAGCGGCCGCCAAAGCCGGTATTAAGGCGGGCGACGTCATTGTCTCGATGAACGGTAAACCGCTGAGCAGCTTTGCTTCGCTGCGTGCGGAAGTGGGCTCACTTCCGGTTGGCACCACCCTGAAACTGGGGCTGCTGCGTGACGGCAAACCGGTCGATGTCTCTGTTAAGTTGCAGCAGAGCAGCCAGTCAAAAGTGCAGTCCGCGACCATCTACACCGGTATTGAAGGCGCCGATCTCAGCAATATCGAAGCGGGTACCAAAGGTGTCCGGGTTGATAACGTGAAACCGGGCAGTGCTGCGGCGCGTATCGGCCTGAAAAAGGGCGATGTGATTCAGGGCGTTAACCAGCAGGTGGTAACCAACCTGGGTGAGCTGCGCAAAGTTCTCGACAGCAAGCCGTCCGTTCTGGCGCTGAATGTGAAACGCGGCGACAGTAGTATCTATCTGCTGATGCAGTAAGCGAACAGCAACGGATGAAGAGGCGGACTGCGGTCCGCCTTTTTTATGTCCACTCTCTGCCTCCTCAGAGTGTGATGCTCACCGCAAATCCGGCAAATGACGGCCTGGCTCTGTGCAATTGCACAATGTTCTGCGTGCTGTGCATGCGTATTCTGTTTCTCCCCCTCTTTTTCAGGAGTAATGGATGGCTACCTATCACCTTGATGCCCGGCTGGCACAGGATATCGTGGCGCGCACCATGAAAATTATTGACAGCAATGTCAACGTGATGGATGCGCGGGGCCGGATTATCGGCAGCGGTGACCGGGAACGTATTGGGGAGTTGCACGAAGGTGCATTGCTGGTGCTCTCTCAGGGGCGCGTTGTCGACATCGATGAGGCCGTGGCTAAACATCTTCATGGCGTGCGGCCTGGCATTAACCTGCCGCTGCGCATTGATGGTGACATCGTCGGGGTGATCGGCCTGACCGGCGAGCCGCTGGCGCTGCGGCATTATGGCGAGCTGGTCTGCATGACCGCGGAGATGATGCTGGAGCAAGCCCGGCTGCTGCATATGCTGGCGCAGGACAGCCGTCTGCGTGAAGAGCTGGTGCTGAACCTGATCCGCAGCGATACCCTGTCGCCACAGCTGACCGAATGGGCGCAGCGGCTCGGTATCGATCTCAATCAGCCGCGTGTGGTCGCCGTGGTGGAAGTGGATAGTGGTCAGCTCGGGGTAGACAGCGCGATGTCAGAGTTACAGCAGCTGCAAACGCTGCTGACCACGCCGGAGCGGGACAATCTGATCGCGATTGTGTCACTGACCGAAATGGTGGTGCTGAAACCGGCCCTTAATGGGCATGGGCGTCACGATCAGGAAGATCATCGCCGCCGCGTAGAGCAGTTACTACAGCGGATGAAAGAGAGCGGTCATCTTCGGATGCGTATCGCGCTGGGCAACTTCTTTACCGGACCCGGCAGCATCGCACGATCTTACCGGACGGCGCGCACCACCATGATGGTGGGCAAGCAACGTATGCCCGAGGTGCGCAGCTATTTTTATCAGGATCTGGTGCTGCCCGTGCTGCTCGACAGCCTGCGGGGTGGCTGGCAGGCCAATGAGCTCGCCCGGCCACTGGCGAAGCTCAAGAGCATGGATAACAACGGCTTGCTGCGCCGTACGCTGATCGCCTGGTTCACCCACAACGTCCAGCCGAGCGCCACCGCGCGTGCGCTGTTCATTCATCGTAATACGCTGGAATACCGCCTGAACCGGATTTCTGAACTGACCGGACTGAATCTTGGCCATTTTGATGACAGGCTGTTGCTCTATGTCGCTTTGCAACTGGATGAGCAGGGCTGAAGTGCAGATTTGCGGCATAAAAAAGGCCAGCAATGCTGGCCTCTCTGGTCGGGCAGGGAATTAACGACCGTTACGGGTTAATTTTTCCAGATCCGATTCAATTTCAGTGATCTTGTGAGAAACCACGCTTTCCAGGTGACGCAGGTCATCCAGAATTTTGCGTTTCAGATCCACTTCAACCTGATCGCGCTGGCAAATCTGGTCCAGTTCATCGATGACATAACGCAGATTCGGGCTGATTTCCTGAACTTCTTTGTAGCCCTGGGTCGCGTGATCGGCAACAACCGTTTTGCGCTGGCGCGGATATTTAAATTTGACGCTCTTCGCGAAAAACTCACCTTTATCTTTGCGGAAGTAGATTTTCAGAATGTCGTTATTGGCTTCCTGACGCAGGCTATAGCGGTCAATGTCGTCCGGGTTACTGATACCTAAGCTTTTCAGATTGTCATACATAGCGTTGTTTCCATCAAAAGTGAGAAGCGCGCAGACTTGTTCATGACGTCCGTCAACTGTAGACATAAATAAGCGGGATGAACATTGCGCGACAGGATTTAACTGGCGCGGATTATGACCTGGATAAAAACTAAACGCACCAGTTAATTCGCGACGCGAAGCATGTTATTTGGGAATCACTGTAAAGAAAAGATGACGGGCTGGAAACCAGCCCGTCACTTAAATCAGTCGATGGTGCGCAGCAGTTCGTTGATGCCGGTTTTGCCCAGCGTTTTCGCATCCACTTTCTTCACGATTACGGCACAGTAGAGGCTGTAGCTGCCATCTTTAGAGGGCAGGTTACCTGAGACCACCACGGATCCCGCAGGAACACGGCCGTAATGCACTTCGCCGGTCTCGCGGTCATAGATTTTGGTGCTCTGACCGATGTAAACGCCCATTGAGATCACGGAACCTTCTTCAACAATCACGCCTTCAACGATTTCAGAGCGCGCGCCAATGAAGCAGTTATCTTCGATGATGGTCGGGTTCGCCTGCAGCGGCTCCAGCACGCCACCGATACCCACGCCGCCAGAAAGGTGAACGTTTTTACCAATCTGTGCACAGGAGCCAACGGTCGCCCAGGTGTCCACCATGGTGCCTTCATCCACAAAGGCGCCAATGTTGACGTAAGAAGGCATCAGCACCGTGTTGCGGGCGATATAGGCACCCTGACGCACAGCCGCAGGCGGCACGACGCGGAAACCGGCTTCTTTGAAACGCGCTTCATCCCAGCCTGCAAACTTCATCGGCACTTTGTCGTAAAAGCGGGTTTCTGCACCTTCCATCACCTGATTGTCATTGATGCGGAAAGAGAGCAGTACGGCTTTCTTCAGCCACTGATGCGTTACCCACTCGCCGTCGATCTTCTCAGAAACGCGCAGTGCACCGCTGTCCAGCAGGGCGATCACCTGGTTGATGGCATCACGGGTTTCGCTGTCGACGCTGGCGGGTGTGATGTCAGCGCGACGTTCGAAGGCGGATTCAATAACGCTCTGTAACTGTTGCATATTTTTTTCCTGATCTGTCATGTGCGATGCCGGGCAATATCCCGACACAAGTAAAGAGATTAATGTTTACAAATCGAGTCTGGTCACACTTTATCGTTTGGATTAAGGGCCTCTGTCAACCGTTGTCGCAACGCTTTTCGCATTTCTTCGTCCAGTGCCTGACGTTCACTGTTGGCCAGAATAAACAAATCTTCGACCCGCTCGCCGATGGTGCTGATGCGTGCGCCATGCAGTGAAACCCCGAGATCGGCAAAGACTTCACCAACCCGCGCCAGCAGGCCTGGCTGATCCAGCGCCACCAGTTCCAGATAGCTGCGACGATCGGTATGCGTCGGCAGGAAATTGACCTCGGTATCGACGCTGAAATGCCTGAGTTTGGCCGACGGACGGCGGGTACGCGGCGGCGCCCACTCTGACTGGGTTATCGCCTGCTCCAGCGCCTGAATGATCATCGGATGGCGATCCGGAGAGAGCGGGCTGCCATCCGGCTCCAGCACAATAAAGGTATCCATCGCCATGCCGTCGCGGCTGGTAAAGATTTGCGCATCGTGCACGCTGAGATTACGGCGATCGAGTTCACCTGCCACGGCGGCAAACAGGTGCGGGCGATCGGGACTCCAGATAAAGATTTCGGTCCCGCCGCGCGTGGCCTGCGGACTGACCAGCACCAGCGGTTTTTTCAGGTCGTGAACCAGCAGGTGACGGGCATGCCAGGCGATCTGATTCGGCGTATGGCGCAGGAAGTAGTCAGCGCGGCAGCGATTCCAGATCTGGTGCAGACGCTCTTCATCGATGTTGTCCATCCGCAGCAGCGCCAGCGCCTGCAGGCGATGATGACGCACCCGCTCACGCAGATCCGGACTGTTTTCCATGCCGCGTCGCAACTGCTTCTCGGTGGCGAAAAAGAGCTCGCGTAACAGGCTCTGCTTCCAGCTGTTCCACAGACTTTCATTGGTGGCGCAGATATCGGCTACGGTCAGGCAAACCAGATAGCGCAGCCGGTTCTCATTCTGCATCACCTCGGCGAACTGCTGTATCACCGTCGGGTCCTGAATATCGCGCCGCTGTGCTGTCACCGACATCAGCAGATGATGACGCACCAGCCAGGCCACCAGCTGGGTTTCACGTGAGTTGAGGCCGTGCATTTCAGCAAAGTCGAGCGCATCCTGCGCGCCGAGAATAGAGTGATCGCCGCCGCGCCCTTTGGCGATGTCATGCAGCAGCGCGGCCATCAGCAACAGCTCCTGCTGCGGCAGGCGCGGCCATAACTCGACGCACAGTGGATGCTGCGGACGAGTGCTTTCATTGGCAAAACTTTCCAGCTTCTGCAACACCCGAATGGTGTGCTCATCCACGGTGTAGGCGTGAAACAGATCGAACTGCATCTGTCCGACGATATGGCCCCACAGCGGCGTATAAGCCCACAACACGCTGTAGCGATGCATCGGCACCAGCGCCCGGCTGACCGCGCCGGGATGTCGCAGAATCGACATAAAGGTGCGGCGCGCTTCCGGGATCTGACACAGCGGCTGTTTAAGATGACGACGCGCATGGCGCAGGTGACGCAGAGTGGTGGAGTAGATCCCTTTGATGCTGTCGTTACGCACCATGACGTAGAACATGCGCAGAATCGCCTGCGGCTCTCGCCGGAACAGCGTTTCGTCGCGCAGGTCGATCAAATCGCCACGCAGCTGGAAATCGTCATCAATAGGCCTGGGCTTTTCGCTGGTGGAGAGCGCCAGAATCGCCTCATCAAACAGCTGCAGCAGCATCTGATTCAGTTCGCCGATACGCCGCGTGACCCGATAGAAATCTTTCATCATCCGCTCGACCGGCTCATTGCCCTCGCCCTGATAATTCAGGCGTTGTGCCACGCTGAGCTGGCGATCAAACAGCAGGCGATTATCGTAACGGGGCAGGGAGAGATGCAGGGCAAAGCGGATGCGCCAGAGAAATGCCTGACATTCGTTGAGTTCGCTGCGCTCCGCGTCGGTGAGGAAACCAAAGCCGACCATCTCATCCAGCGTGGTGGCGCCAAAATGGCGTCGGGCGACCCACTGCAGCGTATGAATGTCCCGCAGGCCACCTGGGCTGCTTTTAATGTCCGGTTCGAGGTTATAGCTGGTGCCGTGATAACGCTTGTGGCGCTCCTGCTGCTCTTCAATTTTGGCGGCGAAAAAGCAGGATGAGGGCCAGAAACCATCGCTGAAGATGTTTTTCTGTAATTCCAGAAACAGCGCCACATCGCCGGTCAGCATGCGTGACTCAATCAGATTGGTGGCAACGGTCAGGTCAGATAACCCCTCCAGCAGGCACTCTTCCAGCGTGCGGACGCTGTGACCCACTTCCAGCTTAAGGTCCCACATCAGCGTTAACAGGTCGCTGGTGCGCTGCGCAGCCTGTTCATTCAGCGGCTGGCGGCTCAGGATCAGGACGTCAATATCAGAGAGTGGATGCAGCTCGGCACGGCCATAGCCGCCAACGGCGACCAGCGCGATAGCCGGCATCTCATCAAAGCCAAAAAAGCGCCACAGGCGACGCAGCAGCCGATCGATAAACAGCGTGCGGGCATCAATCAGCGGCTCAACGGGTTCACCGGCATCAAAAGCGGCGGCCAGATGTTGCTGAAACTGCTCCAGCCGCGGCTTCAGAATGTCACGCGTCAGCTGGTCGTCACCCCATTCGGCTGGCGAATCGACCAGACCGTTTTTCACATCTTCTGACAGACTCACGCTCATGCAGCTCTTCTCTTTTTTAGCCAAAAAAAAGCCGGCTCAGCGCCGGCTTGATCTGTAATGGGGGAATTACCCTTCGGCGACGAGCACAGCGGGCAGCGTGTCGTCTTTGCGCAGGGTTAAAATCTCACAGCCGTTCTCCGTCACCACAATAGTATGCTCATACTGCGCGGACAAGCTGCGATCTTTGGTTTTTACCGTCCAGCCATCTTTCATGGTGCGGATGCGGTAATCCCCGGCGTTGACCATCGGTTCTACCGTAAAGGTCATACCCGCCTGGAGTACCACGCCGCCATCATCGGCATCGTAATGCAGCACCTGAGGCTCTTCATGGAAACCCTTGCCGATACCGTGGCCGCAATATTCGCGCACCACAGAGAAGTCGTTGGCTTCAACATATTTCTGGATGGCGCGGCCCAGTTCGCGCAGGCGGATGCCGGGCTTGATCAGACGCAGTGAGAGATAGAGGCTCTCCTGCGTGACACGGCACAGGCGTTCGCCCTGAATGGTCGGCTTACCGACGATAAACATCTTTGAGGTATCGCCGTGGTATTCATCTTTAATTACGGTGACATCGATATTCACTACATCGCCATCTTTTAACGGACGATCATCGCTGGGGATCCCGTGGCACACCACTTCATTCACCGAGATGCAGACTGACTTCGGAAAGCCGTGATAGCCGAGGCAGGCGGATACAGCCTGTTGCTTTTGAGTAATGTGATCGTGGCAGATGCGGTCCAGTTCACCGGTGGTCACACCCGGTTTTACGTAAGGCTCGATCATCTCCAGCACTTCGGCGGCCAGTCGGCCCGCGACGCGCATTTTTTCGATTTCTTCAGGGGTTTTAATTGAAATTGCCATTAAATTAATCCGCAGTTGTCGAAATTTTCGACAATAATAAGTTCTGTGCTGTCATGTTAGCAGCCAGCAAATGGGCTGCCAAATAGAGAACGCGCTGACCTCCGTCAGCGATCATTTATTGGCGTCCCTGGGCTGGTTGTGGTATAAAGCGCGCCGACGATTCTCTGTATGGCCGTTTCGGTCAGCAGGAAACGCATAACTCTCATTATGTGTAATAAAACACACATGTATCGACACATACGCCGGGGTGCCTTGAAAGAGGTCGGTCGTATGGGATACATGGAGGCCCAACCCCAATCAAACTTTAGAGGTTTTATCATGGCAACTGTTTCCATGCGCGACATGCTCCAGGCTGGTGTTCACTTCGGTCACCAGACCCGTTACTGGAACCCAAAAATGAAGCCATTCATCTTTGGTGCTCGTAACAAGGTTCACATCATCAACCTGGAAAAAACTGTACCTATGTTCAACGAAGCTCTGGCTGAACTGAACAAGATCTCTTCCCGTAAAGGTAAGATCCTGATCGTAGGTACTAAGCGTGCTGCTGCTCAGGCGGTAAAAGAGTCTGCACTGAGCTGCGACCAGTTCTTCGTAAACCACCGCTGGTTGGGTGGCATGCTGACTAACTGGAAAACCGTGCGTCAGTCAATCAAGCGTCTGAAAGATCTGGAGATTCAGTCTCAGGATGGTACTTTCGACAAACTGACCAAAAAAGAAGCTCTGATGCGTGCGCGTGAGCTGGCCAAGCTGGAAAACAGCCTGGGCGGTATCAAAGATATGGGCGGTCTGCCAGACGCGCTGTTTGTTGTCGATGCTGACCACGAACACATCGCAATCAAAGAAGCAAACAACCTGGGTATCCCGGTATTTGCTATCGTTGATACCAACTCAGATCCAGATGGCGTTGATTTCGTTATCCCAGGTAACGACGATGCGATCCGTGCTGTAAACCTGTACCTGACTGCCGTTGCGACCACCGTTCGCGAAGGCCGCTCTCAGGACCTGGCTGAGCAAGCTGAAGAAGCGTCTTTAGAAAACGCTTAATAAGGTTTGCTCTGCATAAGAGCCCTTAGCATTCAGATGTGATCTGTAAGGGGCCTATACTGGCCCCTTTATTTTATCTAAGTCTGTTACGCCCCCAACCGGACGGCGGGACAGAGTAAATTTTCCGCAAATAAGTGTCTGCTGGTGCAAACGTACACAGGCACGAACCGAGGATTCTGGAATGGCTGACATTACCGCTGCATTGGTAAAAGAACTGCGTGAGCGTACTGGCGCTGGCATGATGGATTGCAAAAAAGCGCTGACTGAAGCGAATGGCGACATTGAGCTGGCGATTGAGAACATGCGTAAGTCTGGCGCAATCAAAGCAGCGAAAAAAGCAGGCAACGTTGCTGCTGATGGCGTAATCAAAACCAAGATCGTTGGCGACTACGGCGTGATTCTGGAAGTAAACTGCCAGACTGACTTCGTTGCAAAAGATGGCGGTTTCCAGGCGTTCGCAGACAAAGTTCTGGATGTGGCTGCAGCTGATCGCGTTACCGACGTTGAAGTTCTGAAAGCGCAGTTCGAAGAAGAGCGCGTTGCACTGGTTGCTAAAATCGGTGAGAACATCAACATCCGTCGCGTTGCTATCCTGGAAGGCGCAGAGCTGGGCAGCTACCTGCACGGCGCACGTATCGGCGTTCTGGTTTCAACCAAAGGCGCTAACGAAGATCTGATCAAACAGATCGCGATGCACGTTGCGGCAAGCAAGCCTGAGTTCGTTAAGCCAGAAGACGTTTCTGCTGACGTAGTTGATAAAGAGTACCAGGTTCAGCTGGACATCGCGATGCAGTCTGGCAAGCCAAAAGAGATCGCAGAGAAGATGGTTGAAGGCCGTATGAAGAAATTCACCGGCGAAGTCTCTCTGACTGGTCAGGCTTTCGTTATCGACCCAAGCAAAACCGTTGGCCAGGCTCTGAAAGAGCAGGGCGCTGACGTTATCAACTTCATCCGCTTCGAAGTTGGTGAAGGCATCGAGAAAGTTGAGTCTGACTTCGCTGCAGAAGTTGCAGCAATGTCCAAACAGTCTTAATGCTTTGAAAGAACCGCCAGATGGCGGTTCTTTTTTGTCTGTGAATCGCAACAGATACGTTTTCAGTTTCATCCCAATAGCAATTTCATTGCGGTAAGCGGATGATCGATCAGAATTTACTTCTCCTTTACACCCAATCTTCCAGGAAGAACTGACCATGGCGACCAACGCAAAACCTGTTTATCAACGTATCCTGCTTAAACTCAGCGGCGAAGCCCTGCAAGGCGCTGAAGGTTTTGGTATCGACGCGAGTGTGCTTGACCGCATGGCACAAGAGGTAAAAGAGCTGGTTGAACTGGGCATCCAGGTTGGCGTGGTGATTGGCGGAGGGAACCTGTTCCGTGGAGCGAGCCTGCAGCAGGCCGGCATGAACCGCGTTGTGGGTGACCACATGGGTATGCTGGCAACCGTGATGAACGGCCTGGCGATGCGTGATGCACTGCACCGCGCCTATGTGAATGCACGCCTGATGTCAGCGATTCCACTGAATGGCGTCTGTGACAACTACAGCTGGGCAGAAGCAATCAGCCTGCTGCGTAACAACCGCGTGGTGATCTTCTCCGCCGGTACCGGTAACCCGTTCTTCACCACTGACTCTGCAGCGTGTCTGCGCGGCATTGAGATTGAAGCGGACGTCGTGCTGAAAGCGACCAAAGTGGACGGCGTCTACTCTGCGGATCCGGTGAAAAGCCCGGACGCAACGCTGTATGAGCAACTGACCTATGCTGAAGTGCTGGATCAGGAGCTGAAAGTGATGGATCTTGCGGCCTTTACCCTGGCGCGTGACCACAAATTACCTATCCGTGTTTTCAACATGAATAAGCCTGGCGCACTGCGTCGCGTAGTGATGGGTGAAAAAGAAGGCACCCTGATTACGCATTAATACCCGAGGCGAGATAAAATAAGGTATATTCTGTCAGCGCGATGATAATGCATCGCGCACCAGTCAGGATTATCGATGATTATCGATCCCGCTTCCGGTTACGCCGGAACTGGCCAGGTCAAACCGAATCCAAGGGTTTCAACGTGATTAACGACATCAAAAAAGATGCTGACACGCGCATGGAAAAATGCGTTGAAGCATTCAAAACCACCATCAGCAAAGTGCGCACCGGTCGTGCTTCACCTTCGCTGCTCGACGGCATCGTCGTCGAATATTACGGCACGCCGACGCCACTGCGTCAGCTGGCTTCTGTCACTGTGGAAGATTCACGCACGCTGAAAATCAACGTGTTTGATCGTTCACTGAGTCCGGCAGTCGAAAAAGCGATCATGAAGTCCGATCTCGGTCTGAACCCAAGTTCAGCCGGTACCGACATCCGTGTTCCGCTGCCTGCGCTGACAGAAGAGCGTCGTAAAGATCTGATTAAAATCGTGCGCGGCGAAGCCGAGCAGGGCCGTGTGTCGGTACGTAACGTCCGTCGCGATGCCAACGATAAAATCAAAGCTCTGCTGAAAGATAAAGAGATCAGCGAAGACGACGAACGTCGTGCGCAGGATGAAGTGCAAAAAATGACCGATGCGTACATCAAGAAAGTTGATGCTGCACTGTCAGAAAAAGAGACGGAGCTGATGGATTTCTAATCCCATCACTGCCGGACAAAACGCCGTACAGAGAGGTATTCGTATGAATGCGACATCTGGCGGCGTTTTACATTGTGCCTGTGGGCACGCTGACTTCACACGGATAGCTTCATGAAGCGATTAACTCTGCTGGGATCCACCGGCTCTATCGGCACCAGTACGCTGGCGGTGGTGCGCGCCAACCCGGCGCTTTATCAGATTACGGCGCTGGTTGCCGGCCATAACGTGGCGCTGATGGCCGAGCAGTGTGCGGCCTTTACACCGCGCTACGCCTGCATGGCAGACGAGGCATCCGCCGCTGCGTTGCGTGAGCGACTGAGAGCAATCAGGGTCAATACTGAAGTGCTCTCCGGCGTTCAGGCAGCCTGTGAGCTGGCCGCGCTGGATGAGGTGGATCAGGTGATGGCGGCGATCGTTGGCGCATCGGGTTTGCTGCCGACGCTGGCGGCCATTCGCGCCGGAAAAACGGTGCTGCTGGCCAACAAAGAATCGCTTGTCACCTGCGGCCGTTTGTTTATGGAGGCCGTGCGTCATCATAACGCACAGTTACTACCGGTCGACAGCGAGCATAACGCCATTTTTCAGAGTTTACCGGCTACCATCCAGCATCAGTTAGGTTACGCTGACCTGCGGGATAATGGCATTGAGTCGATTATCCTTACGGGATCGGGTGGTCCTTTTCGTGACACAGATTTAGCGGATCTCAGCGCCATGTCGCCAGATCAGGCCTGTGCACATCCGAACTGGTCGATGGGGAGAAAAATCTCTGTCGATTCGGCCACCATGATGAATAAAGGTCTTGAGTACATTGAAGCCCGTTGGTTGTTTAATGCCAGCGCAGCGCAGATGGAAGTGATACTCCACCCACAGTCGGTGATTCACTCCATGGTGCGATACTGCGATGGCAGCGTGCTGGCTCAATTAGGTTCTCCTGATATGCGTACGCCGATTGCCCACAGCATGGCCTGGCCTTCGCGCATCAATGCAGGCGTGACGCCGCTGGATTTTACCCGCATGTCGGCGCTCTCCTTTGCAGAACCTGATTTTAGTCGCTACCCCTGTCTGAAACTGGCCATTGATGCCTGTGATGCAGGGCAGGCGGCGACCACCACGCTGAATGCAGCCAACGAGGTTGCCGTCGCGGCTTTCCTGAATCACCAGATCCGCTTCACCGACATTGCCGCGCTTAATAGTGAGGTGATGGCGGCACAAGTGTGTCCGGAGCCGGATTCGGTGGACGCTGTCCTTGAAATCGATCGCACTGCGCGCGCGCTGGCGACAGAAATGTTGCCGCGTTTCACGTCGTGATGCCGATCGTTATGAGGCCATTTGTTCGCTTCAGGTGAAAATGATATAGTCGCTGGCTCGCGTTTCACGGTCTGTCACCGAATTCGGTGTGGCCCGGCACTGAGAGTGTGTCGGGATTTGAATCGGGCGCAATGTATTCAGAAACCACAGCATTTCTGATGAAAGGAATTGGTTAAGCGTTATGTCGTCTAACAATCACAACAACACTGATGACCAGCAGGGAAACGGTCCGCGCCACGTCGCTATCATCATGGATGGCAATGGCCGCTGGGCCAAAAATCAGGGAAAATTGCGCATTTCAGGCCACAAAGCTGGCGTTAAATCGGTACGCCGTGCCGTCAGCTTTGCGGTCAGTAACAATCTTGAAGCCCTGACGCTTTACGCCTTCAGCAGTGAAAACTGGAGTCGTCCGCCGCAGGAAGTCACCGCGTTAATGGAACTCTTTGTCTGGGCGCTTGATAGTGAAGTGAAGAGCCTGCACAAACACAATGTTCGCTTACGCGTCATTGGCGATACCAGCCGTTTCAGCCCGCGTATTCAGGAACGTATTCGCCGTTCTGAGACGCTGACCGCAAATAATAGTGGCCTGACGCTCAACATTGCTGCCAACTATGGCGGCCGTTGGGATATTATCGAAGGCGTGAAAAAACTGGCTGAACAGGTTCAGGAAGGATTACTGCGACCTGACCAGATTACCGAAGAGAGCCTGACGTCGCAGCTCTGTATGCAGGAGCTGGCGCCAGTGGATTTAGTGATAAGGACCGGGGGAGAGCATCGGATTAGCAACTTCCTGCTGTGGCAGATTGCCTATGCTGAATTCTATTTTACCGATGTGCTCTGGCCGGATTTCGATGAACACGTTTTTGAAGGTGCACTGAATGCATTCTCTCTGCGGGAGCGTCGTTTTGGCGGCGCTGCACCAGGCGGCGCCTGAGCAATCTGGGGGTAACCTTTGCTGAAGTCTCGTCTGATTACCGCGTTGATATTAATTCCGCTGGTAATAGCTGCACTGTTCTGGTTACCGCCTGTTGGCTTCGCCCTGACAACCATCGTTATCTGCATGCTGGCAGCCTGGGAATGGGGTCAGTTTGCAGGGATGGCATCACGGCAACAGCGCGTCTGGCTGGCTGTACTTTGTGGTCTGCTGCTGGCGCTGATGCAGTTTACGCTGCCACCTTATCAACACACGGTGCATCTGCCACAGATCGCGACATCGCTTTGGGCGTCGCTGGTGTGGTGGGTCGTTGCACTGCTGCTGGTGCTCTCCTATCCCGCTTCTGCGGCCTTCTGGCGCCATTCGCGTCCCCTTCGCTTACTGTTTGGCGTGTTAACGCTGGTCCCTTTTTTCTGGGGCATGGTGGCGCTGCGCCAGTATCACTATGACACCGACCACTTCGCCGGTGCCTGGTGGTTGCTGTTTGTGTTGCTGCTGGTATGGGGAGCGGATTCAGGTGCTTATATGTTTGGCAAGATGTTCGGCAAGCACAAGCTGGCGCCAAAGGTCTCACCAGGCAAAACCTGGGAAGGCTTCCTGGGCGGTCTGGTCACCTCGGCGCTGATTGCAGTGCTGTTTGCGACGCTGGCGCCACTGACGGTTTCCACCGGTACGCTGGTGATTTGCGCGATTATCGCGACGCTGGCCTCTGTGCTGGGCGACCTCACTGAGAGCATGTTTAAACGTGAAGCGGGCATCAAAGACAGTGGTAATCTGATTCCTGGTCACGGCGGCATTCTTGATCGTATTGATAGTCTGACTGCGGCGGTGCCGGTGTTTGCCTGTTTATTGCTGCTGGTGTTTCGCACCCTTTAAGGACAGGCAAAGATGTTGAGCATACTCTGGAGTTTCGTCGCCTTTATCGTTGCGCTGGGCGTATTAATTACCGTTCATGAGTTTGGCCATTTCTGGGTCGCTCGTCGCTGTGGCGTCAAAGTTGAGCGCTTTTCCATTGGTTTTGGTAAGTCGCTCTGGCAGCGCCGTGATCGCCACGGCACCGAATTTGTCATCGCGCTGATTCCCCTTGGCGGCTACGTTAAAATGCTCGACGAGCGTGTTGAAAGCGTGCCAGCCGAATTTCGTCATCAGGCTTTTAACAACAAAGCCGTCTGGCAACGCGCCTCCATCATTGCGGCAGGTCCTGTCGCTAATTTCATCTTTGCCATCTTTGCCTACTGGGTTGTGTTTATTCACGGCGTGCCCGGCGTGCGCCCGGTAATCGGTGAAATTTTAAACGGTTCGGTGGCTGCGGAAGCTCAAATTACGCCCGGGATGGAACTTAAGGCTGTTGACGGTATCGAAACGCCTGACTGGGATGCTGTGCGTATGGCGCTGGTGGGTAAAATCGGCGACAGCAGCACCACCTTAACGGTGGCTCGATTTGGCGAGGACGCGACCCAGCAGAAACAGCTGGATTTGCGTAACTGGCAGTTTGAGCCTGATAAGCAGGATCCGGTCGTCGCGTTAGGGATTCAGCCACGCGGTCCGCAGATTGAGACCACGCTGGCAGAAGTGCAGGCGAACTCGCCAGCCAGTGAAGCCGGTTTGCAAGCAGGCGACAGGATCGTTAAAGTCGATGGTCAGCCATTATCGCAGTGGCAGACTTTTGTCACGCAGGTCCGGGATAACCCCGGCAAAAGCATGGCGCTTGAGGTGGATCGCGGCGGTGAGTCTATTGCGCTGACGATGACGCCAGAAGCGAAATCTGGCAGTAAAGCGGGATTTGCGGGTGTCATTCCGCGCATTGTTCCTCTGCCAGAAGAGTACAAGACGGTAAGACAGTATGGCGCGTTTGCGGCTATCGGTGAGGCTAGTGTAAAAACCTGGCAACTGATGAAGCTCACCGTCTCCATGCTGGGCAAGTTAATAACCGGTGATGTGAAGCTGAACAACCTGAGCGGGCCAATTTCGATTGCGCAGGGTGCAGGGTTGTCAGCAGAGTATGGGTTGATTTACTACCTGATGTTCCTGGCGTTGATTAGCGTCAACCTGG
Source organism: Pantoea sp. PvP021 (assembly GCF_054056055.1). Taxonomy (NCBI): domain Bacteria; kingdom Pseudomonadati; phylum Pseudomonadota; class Gammaproteobacteria; order Enterobacterales; family Erwiniaceae; genus Pantoea; species Pantoea sp. PvP021. Next base: position 118,416 of record NZ_JBSRXX010000012.1, read on the forward strand.
GCATCATCAACCTGTTCCCTCTGCCGGTTTTAGATGGTGGGCACTTGCTCTTCCTGGCGATCGAAAAGATCAAGGGTGGACCGGTGTCCGAGCGAGTTCAGGACTTTAGTTATCGCATCGGTTCAATTTTACTGGTGCTGTTAATGGGGCTTGCACTTTTCAATGATTTCTCACGTTTGTAACCGCTGGAACGCGAACATTCGAGGGATGTGTTAGGAAAACGCATAACAACGATGGCGATGAAAAAGTTGCTCATAGCGTCGCTGCTGTTTAGCAGCGCCACCGTTTACGGTGCAGACGATTTCGTAGTGAAGGATATTCATTTCGAAGGGCTGCAGCGAGTCGCCGTCGGCGCGGCTCTGCTGAGCATGCCAGTACGGGTTGGCGATACGGTGAATGACGATGATGTCAGAAATACCATTCGCTCGCTGTTCGCTACTGGCAACTTTGAGGATGTTCAGGTCCTGCGAGACGGTACAACGCTGATTGTCCAGGTCAAAGAACGTCCTACCATTGCCAGCATTACCTTCACCGGTAACAAAGCGGTGAAAGAGGATCAGCTCAAACAAAATCTGGAAGCCTCAGGTGTCCGTGTCGGCGAAGCGCTGGACCGTACCACCATCTCCTCTATCGAGAAGGGACTTGAGGATTTCTACTACAGCGTAGGTAAATATACCGCCAACGTGAAAGCCGTGGTCACGCCACTGCCGCGTAACCGTGTGGATCTGAAGCTGGTCTTTACTGAAGGTGTCTCTGCAAAAATTCAGCAGATCAACATCGTCGGTAATAAAGCCTTTAGCTCCGATGAGCTGATTTCCCGCTTCCAGCTGCGCGATGAAGTGCCATGGTGGAACGTGGTCGGCGATCGTAAATATCAGAAGCAGAAACTGGCGGGTGACCTTGAAACCCTGCGCAGCTTCTATCTGGATCGTGGCTATGCACGCTTTAACATCGATTCAACGCAGGTCAGTCTGACGCCTGATAAAAAAGGCATCTACATCACGGTGAACATCACCGAAGGTGACCAGTACAAAATCGCTGGCGTGATCGTCAATGGCAGCATGGCGGGCCATTCAGCAGAAATTGAACATCTGACCAAGATTCCGGCAGGCGAGCTTTATAACGGCGCCAAAGTCACGAAAATGGAAGATGACATCAAGAAACTGCTGGGCCGCTACGGCTATGCCTATCCGCGCGTGGCAACACAGCCAGAAATCAACGACGCCGACAAAACCGTAAAACTGCATATCAATGTGGATGCGGGTAACCGTTATTATGTCCGTAACGTCCGTTTCGAAGGCAATGACACGTCGAAAGACTCCGTGTTACGTCGCGAAATGCGTCAGATGGAAGGCGCGTGGCTGGGCAGCGATCTGGTTGAACAGGGTAAAGAGCGTCTGAACCGTACCGGTTACTTTGAAACCGTTGATGTGGATACTCAGCGTGTGCCAGGTTCGCCGGACCAGGTTGACGTGGTCTACAAGGTTAAAGAGCGTAACACCGGTACCTTTAACTTCGGCGTCGGCTACGGCACCGAAAGTGGTGTGAGCTTCCAGGTCGGCGTCACGCAGGATAACTGGCTGGGCACCGGTAATACCGTGGGCATCAGCGGGACCAAGAACGATTACCAGACCTATGCTGAATTCTCGCTGACTGACCCTTACTTCACCGTTGATGGTGTCAGTCTGGGTGGTCGTCTGTTCTACAACGACTTTAAAGCAGATAACGCAGACCTTTCTGACTATACCAACAAAAGTTATGGTCTGGATGGCACGCTTGGCTTCCCGGTTAACGAAAACAACACCCTGCGTGTCGGTCTGGGCTATGTCCACAATGACCTGTCAAACATGCAGCCTCAGGTGGCGATGTGGCGTTATCTTGACTCGGTCGGCAAGCCGCAGCAGCTCAATGATGAAGGTGATTTCTCAGCAGATGACTTCACCTTTAACTACGGCTGGACTTATAACACCCTGGACCGCGGCTTCTTCCCGACGTCCGGTAACCGTACCAACCTGAACGGTAAGGTGACGATTCCGGGCTCGGATAACAGCTTCTATAAGGCCACGCTGGATACTCAGCAGTATGTGCCGATTAACCAGGATCGTACCTGGGTGCTGTTAGGCCGTGGTCGCGTAGGTTATGGCGATGGTCTCGACGGCAAAGAGATGCCGTTCTACGAGAACTTCTACGCCGGTGGTTCAAGCACCGTGCGTGGCTTCCAGTCCAACACCATTGGACCGAAAGCAGCCTACTTAAATAACAACTCGTCGAACTGCCGAATCGCCGATCCAAATGGCGTCTGTAAGTCTGACGATGCGGTGGGCGGTAACGCCATGGCGATTGCCAGCCTTGAGCTGATTACGCCAACGCCGTTCCTGAGCGAGAAGTATGCTAACTCGGTTCGTACCTCGGTGTTTGTCGATGCCGGTACAGCGTGGGATACCCATTGGGAAAATACTGCGGAAACGCGTGCGGCGGGCATTCCTGACTACAGCGATCCAAACAATATCCGTGTATCCAGCGGTGTTGCGCTACAGTGGATGTCACCGCTCGGCCCGCTGGTGTTCTCTTACGCCCAGCCGATGAAGAAAGTCGATGGAGACAAGTCAGAGCAGTTCCAGTTTAACATTGGTAAAACCTGGTAATGTTCTGAGCATGGATGCATAGCTGAAGTATTGCTGCCGGACAGCACCTGTTGCTGTTCCGGGGCAAACACTGTGTCGCTGACACAAACGTTGATGGTAAGGAGTTTATAGTGAAAAAGTTGTTGTGTGCCGCAGGTCTGGGTCTTGCTTTAGCGGTTTCCGCTGGTGTTCAGGCTGCCGACAAAATTGCAGTGGTAAACGTGTCCAGCATTTTCCAACAGTTACCGCAACGTGCGACTGTTGCTAAACAGCTGGAAAACGAGTTCAAAGGCCGTGCAACTGAGTTGCAGAGCCAGGAGCGCGATCTGCAAACCAAAATGCAGCGTCTGCAGCGTGACGGTTCTACCATGAAGGCGAGCGAACGCAGCCGTATGGAAAAAGATGTCATGTCTCAGCGTGAAGCTTTCTCTACAAAAGCCCAGTCTTTTGAGCAGGATAATCGCCGTCGTCAGATGGAAGAGCGTAACAAGCTGCTGAGCCGTATTCAGGATGCCGTGAAGAAAGTCGCTGACAGCGATGGTTACGACGTCGTGATCGACGCTAACGCGGTGGCTTATGCGTCAAACGCAAAAGACATCACTGCTGACGTGCTGAAACAGGTTAAATAATTCATGTCATCTATTCGACTGGCTGATTTAGCCCAGCAGTTGGATGCAGAATTGCACGGAGATGGCGATATCGTCATCTCCGGCATTGCTTCTATGCAATCCGCCACAACTGGCCAAATCACTTTTCTTGCAAACAGCCGTTACCGCGAGCAACTCGCCCTGATTAAGGCCTCAGCCGTGGTGCTGACGGAAGCGGATCTGGAGTGGTGCAATACCGCAGCGCTGGTGGTGAAAGATCCCTACCTGACCTATGCGCGTATGGCACAAATACTCGATACCACGCCACAGCCAGCGCAAAATATTGCCCCCAGTGCAGTGATCGATCCCTCAGCCCGACTCGGCAGCAACGTCGCCATTGGCGCCAATGCGGTGATCGAAGCGGATGTTGAGCTGGGCGATAACGTGGTCATTGGTGCAGGATGTTTTGTTGGCAAAAAAACCCGTATCGGCAGCGGTACCCGTCTCTGGGCCAACGTCTCTGTTTATCACGAAATTGAAATCGGTCAGGATTGCCTGATTCAGTCAGGTACCGTCATCGGTTCTGATGGTTTCGGCTATGCCAACGATCGTGGTAACTGGGTGAAAATCCCGCAGTTAGGCGCGGTGATAATCGGCGATCGCGTAGAAATAGGTGCCTGCACCACTATCGATCGCGGTGCGCTGGATAACACTCTGATCGGCAATGGTGTTATCATAGACAACCAGTGCCAGATCGCTCACAACGTAGTTATTGGCGACAATACTGCGGTTGCAGGCGGTGTGATCATGGCGGGTAGTTTGAAAATTGGGCGTTACTGTATGATTGGCGGTGCCAGCGTCATTAACGGCCATATGGAAATCTGTGACAAAGTAACGGTGACCGGTATGGGTATGGTCATGCGTCCTATCACAGAGCCTGGTGTCTATTCATCAGGCATTCCGCTGCAACCCAACAAAACCTGGCGCAAAACTGCAGCGCTGGTGATGAACATCGATGACATGAGCAAACGCTTAAAAGCCATCGAGCGCAAGGTCGGCAAAGACGACTAACCGCCATCCCAAAACTGACCGGCTTTCATAATAAAAATGTTAAGCAGGGAAGCCCGGCGCCACAGAACCTATTTGCGGCCTGCGGAAGATCATTTTGATCTGTGCAGGCCGTGTTATTGATGTCATCAGATTTTTAGGACAGGAAGAGTATTTTGACTACTGAAACTCATACTCTGAAAATTGAAGAGATTTTAGAGCTGCTGCCGCACCGCTATCCGTTTCTGCTGGTAGACCGCGTGCTGGAATTTGAAGAGCACAAATACCTGCGTGCAGTGAAGAACGTTTCTGTTAATGAACCGTTTTTCCAGGGGCATTTCCCTGGTAAACCGATTTTTCCTGGCGTTCTGATCCTGGAAGCGATGGCGCAGGCTACCGGTATTCTGGCGTTTAAAAGCGTAGGTAAACTGGAGCCAGGCGAACTCTACTACTTTGCCGGTATCGACAGTGCCCGTTTCAAGCGCCCTGTGGTACCTGGCGACCAAATGATCATGGAAGTCACTTTCGAGAAAACCCGCCGTGGTCTGACCCGCTTTAAAGGCGTGGCGACTGTCGACGGTAAAATCGTTTGTGAAGCGACCATGATGTGTGCCCGCAGCCGGGAGGCATAATTCGTGATTGATCCAACAGCCACTATCCATCCCAGTTCTGTCATCGAAGAGGGCGCTATTATTGGCGCCCGCGTTCACATTGGCCCGTTTTGCTTTATTGGTGCGAATGTTGAGATCGGTGAAGGAACGGTACTGAAGTCACATGTTGTGGTGAACGGCCACACGCGCATCGGTAAAGATAATCAGATTTATCAGTTCGCCTCAATTGGCGAAGTGAATCAGGATCTGAAATATGCCGGTGAGCCAACACGGGTTGAGATCGGTGATCGTAACCGTATCCGTGAAAGCGTGACGATTCATCGCGGCACCACGCAGGGTGGCCAGGTCACCACAGTGGGCAGCGATAATCTGCTGATGGTTAATGCTCACATCGCGCATGACTGCGTGATTGGCAACCGCTGTATCTTCGCCAACAACGCCACCCTGGGTGGTCACGTGACGGTCGATGATTTCGCCATTATTGGCGGCATGACAGCGGTACATCAGTGGTGCATCATCGGTGCTCACGTGATGGTTGGCGGCTGTTCGGGCGTGGCGCAGGATGTGCCGCCTTACGTTATTGCGCAGGGCAACCACGCTACGCCGTTCGGGATCAATATCGAAGGTCTCAAGCGTCGCGGCTTCAGCAAAGAGTCGTTGCACGCTATCCGCAACGCCTATAAGTTGCTCTATCGCAGCGGCAGAACGCTGGAGGAAGTGAAACCGGAGATCGAAGCCATCGCACAGCAGCACAGCGAAGTGCAACCTTTCTACGATTTCTTCACCCGTTCAACCCGTGGATTAATTCGTTAATCCATGTCAGCGCGTCCCTTAACGATTGCCCTGGTCGCCGGAGAAACCTCCGGCGATATTCTTGGTGCAGGTCTGATCCGTGCCCTGAAAGCCCGTCATCCGGATGCACGCTTTGTCGGCGTGGCGGGGCCCCTGATGCAGGCAGAAGGATGTGAAGCCTGGTATGAGATGGAAGAGCTGGCGGTGATGGGCATTGTCGAGGTGCTCGGTCGCCTGCGACGCCTGCTGACAATCCGTCGCGATCTCACCCGGCGTTTTACCGAACTCAGACCCGATGTCTTTGTCGGGATTGATGCGCCCGATTTCAATATCACGCTGGAAGGCAATCTTAAACGCACTGGCATTCGCACTATCCACTATGTCAGCCCCTCGGTGTGGGCATGGCGGCAAAAGCGTGTCTTTAAGATTGGTCGTAACACCGACCTGGTGCTGGCGTTCCTGCCATTTGAAAAAGCTTTTTACGATCGCTATAACGTTCCCTGTCGTTTTATCGGTCACACCATGGCAGATGCCATGCCGCTGCAACCCGATAAGCTGGCTGCACGCCGTCATCTGGGCATTGCCGATGATGCGCTCTGCCTGGCCTTGCTGCCCGGCAGCCGGGGTGCGGAAGTGGAAATGCTCAGCGCCGATTTTCTGAAAACCGCTCAGTTGCTGCGTCGTCACTATCCGGCACTGGAAATCGTGGTGCCGCTGGTCAACGCCCGTCGCCGCGAACAGTTTGAGAAGATTAAAGCCGAAACCGCCCCCGAACTGCCGATGCATCTGCTTGATGGTCAGGGACGTGAGGCGATGATTGCGAGCGATGCCGCACTCCTGGCGTCAGGCACTGCCGCACTGGAGTGTATGCTGGCAAAATGCCCAATGGTCGTCGGTTATCGCATGAAGCCGGCCACCTTCTGGCTGGCAAAACGGCTGGTCAAAACCCCTTACGTCTCGCTGCCAAACCTGCTGGCAGGGCGTGAGCTGGTCAAAGAGTTACTGCAGGATGAGTGTCAGCCTGAAGCCCTGGCCGCAGCGTTAGATCCGCTGCTGCATGCCGGGCCTGAGCGAGAAACACTCCTGCAGACGTTTCATGAATTACATCAACAGATCCGCTGGAACGCCGATGAGCAGGCAGCGGATGCGGTACTGGAGCTGGTGAATGCCTGATTTTATCTATCCTGTCGCCAGACTGATTGCCGGTGTGGACGAAGTGGGGCGCGGTCCGCTGGTTGGCGCGGTCGTTACTGCCGCGGTGATCCTCGATCCGGCAAACCCGATTACCGGCCTGGCCGACTCGAAGAAACTGTCTGAAAAGCGCCGCCTCGCGTTGTATGACGAAATCAAAGAGAAAGCGCTGGCATGGAGTCTGGGACGCGCAGAGCCTGAAGAGATCGATCAGCTCAACATTCTGCATGCCACTATGCTGGCGATGCAGCGCGCCGTAGCTGGCCTCGGCATTCAGCCCGATTATGTGCTGATTGATGGTAATCGTTGCCCGGCACTGCCAATGCCTTCACAGGCGGTAGTTAAAGGGGATAGTCTGGTTGCCGAAATCAGTGCAGCATCGATCATCGCCAAAGTGTCGCGTGACCAGGAGATGACCGAACTCGATCTGCTGTTCCCGCAGTATGGTTTTGCGCAGCACAAAGGTTATCCGACGGCGCTGCATATGGAAAAACTGACGCAGTATGGCGTCACGCCGCACCACCGTCGCAGTTTTGCGCCCGTTCGCAATGCGCTGCTCGATGCTGAAGTACTGGCTGCACGCCAGACCCTTACGCTTTAATAGCCTGACGCTGTTTTAACCGGAAACTGATATGGCTGAACCCCGTTTTATACATCTGCGTGTCCACAGTGACTATTCGATGGTTGATGGCCTGGCGAAAACCGGGCCGTTAATCAAGAAGGCGGCTGCCCTTGGCATGCCGGCTATCGCGATTACCGACTTCACTAACCTCTGTGGCCTGGTGAAATTCTACGGTGGCGCGCACAGCGCAGGGATAAAGCCGGTCATTGGTGCCGATTTCAACGTTGCCAGTGAGCTGATGGGGGATGAACTTACACAGCTTACCGTGCTGGCGTCCAGTAATACCGGATACCAGAACCTGACGCTGCTGATCTCCCGTGCCTATCAGCGTGGGTATGGCGTGGACGGACCGATCATCGACCGCGACTGGCTGATTGAATTGCAGGAAGGATTAATCCTGCTGTCGGGCGGACGGCGCGGCGATGTGGGTCGCAGCCTGCTGCGCGGCAACAATGCCCTGGTTTCGCAATGCCTGTCGTTTTACCAGCAACATTTCCCCGATCGCTACTACCTGGAGCTGATTCGTACCGGCCGTCAGGACGAAGAGAGCTATCTGCATGCGGCAGTTGAACTGGCGATTGCAGAGGGAATACCGGTGGTTGCCACCAATGAAGTCTGCTTTATCAATGCAGAAGATTTCGATGCGCACGAAATTCGCGTTGCCATTCATGACGGCTATACGCTGGATGATCCCAAGCGTCCGCGTAACTACAGTCCTCAGCAATATATGCGCAGCGAAGAGGAGATGTGCGAGCTCTTCTCGGACATCCCGGAAGCGCTGGAAAACAGCGTAGAGATTGCTAAGCGTTGTAACGTCACGGTCCGACTGGGCGAGTACTTCCTGCCGCAGTTCCCGACCGGTGACATGACCACCGAAGATTATCTGGTGGTGAAATCCCGTGAGGGTCTGGAAGAGCGTCTCGAGTTCCTGTTCCCGGACGAAGCCGAACGCCTTGAGAAACGCCCGGAATATGATGAACGTCTGGAGATTGAACTCAACGTTATTAACCAGATGGGTTTCCCCGGCTACTTCCTGATCGTAATGGAGTTCATCCAGTGGTCGAAGGACAACGGCGTGCCGGTCGGGCCGGGGCGTGGTTCCGGTGCCGGTTCGCTGGTGGCCTATGCGCTGAAAATCACCGATATCGATCCGCTGGAATTTGACCTGCTGTTCGAACGCTTCCTGAACCCGGAACGCGTCTCGATGCCCGATTTCGACGTCGACTTCTGCATGGAGAAGCGCGATCAGGTGATCGAACACGTTGCAGATATGTACGGACGTGAAGCGGTTTCCCAGATTATTACCTTCGGCACCATGGCGGCGAAAGCGGTCATTCGCGATGTGGGCCGCGTGCTGGGACATCCTTACGGCTTCGTTGACCGCATTTCAAAACTGATCCCGCCCGATCCCGGCATGACGCTGGAAAAAGCCTTTATTGCTGAACCGCAGCTTCCCGCCATGTATGACGCGGACGAAGAGGTTAAAGCGCTGATCGACATGGCGCGCAAGCTGGAAGGGGTCACGCGTAACGCCGGTAAACATGCGGGCGGCGTGGTCATTGCGCCAACGAAGATCACCGATTTTGCGCCGCTCTATTGCGATGAGCATGGGCAGTTCCCGGTGACCCAGTTCGATAAAAATGATGTGGAATATGCCGGCCTGGTGAAGTTCGACTTCCTGGGTCTGCGTACGCTGACCATCATCGACTGGGCGCTGAAGATGATCAACCCGCGCCGGGAAAAGCAGGGACTGGAGCCGATCGATATCGCCTCTATCCCGCTGGATGATAAGAAAAGCTTCGATATGCTGCAGCGCTCGGAAACCACCGCGGTGTTCCAGCTTGAATCGCGCGGCATGAAAGATCTGATTAAGCGTCTGAAGCCCGACTGCTTCGAAGATATGATCGCACTGGTGGCGCTGTTCCGTCCTGGCCCACTGCAGTCTGGCATGGTGGATAACTTCATTGACCGTAAGCATGGCCGTGAAGCGATCTCCTATCCCGACATTCAGTGGCAGCACGAAAGCCTGAAACCGGTGCTGGAACCGACCTACGGCATCATCCTTTATCAGGAACAGGTGATGCAGATCGCCCAGGTTCTCTCCGGTTACACGCTGGGCGGTGCGGATATGCTGCGTCGCGCCATGGGTAAAAAGAAACCCGAGGAGATGGCCAAACAGCGTTCTGTATTCCGCGACGGTGCCGAAAGCATGGGTATCGACGGGGAACTGTCGATGAAGATCTTCGATCTGGTAGAAAAATTTGCAGGTTATGGCTTTAACAAGTCACACTCTGCGGCCTACGCACTCGTCTCCTACCAGACGTTGTGGCTGAAGGCGCACTATCCGGCTGAGTTTATGGCTGCGGTCATGACCGCCGACATGGATAACACCGAGAAAGTGGTTGGCCTGGTCGATGAGTGCTGGCGGATGGGACTGAAAGTCCTGCCGCCTGATATCAACTCCGGTCTTTATCAGTTCCATGTTAATGACGCGGGCGAGATCGTTTACGGCATTGGCGCGATTAAAGGCGTCGGTGAAGGTCCGATCGAAGCGATCATCGACGCCCGTAACGAAGGCGGTTATTTCCGCGAGTTGTTTGATCTCTGCGCCCGTACCGACACCAAAAAGATCAACCGTCGGGTAATGGAAAAATTGATCATGTCCGGGGCCTTTGATCGCCTTGGACCGCATCGTGCTGCGCTGATGAGTTCACTCAGTGACGCGTTAAAAGCGGCCGATCAGCACGCGAAAGCGGAAGCGATTGGCCAGGCTGATATGTTTGGCGTACTTGCGGAAGAGCCGGAGCAGGTTGAGAAATCGTACGCCAGCGTCACGCCGTGGCCTGAGCAGGTGCAGCTGGATGGCGAACGGGAAACGCTGGGTCTTTACCTTACCGGCCACCCGATTAATCAGTACCTGAAAGAAATTGAGCGTTATGTTGGCGGGGTGCGGCTGAAAGATATGCATCCTACCGATCGGGGTAAAATTACCGTGGCGGCCGGTCTGGTGATCGCGGCACGGGTAATGGTCACCAAACGCGGCAACCGAATTGGTATCTGTACTCTGGACGATCGCTCCGGTCGTCTTGAGGTGATGTTATTTACCGATGCGTTAGATAAATACCAGCAGTTGCTGGAGAAAGACCGAATTCTGATCGTCAGCGGACAGGTCAGCTTTGATGACTTCAGTGGTGGCCTTAAAATGACCGCTCGTGAAGTCATGGACATCGACGAAGCTCGCGAAAAATACGCGCGCGGACTTGCTATCTCGCTGACGGACAGGCAAATTGATGACCAGCTATTAAACCGACTCCGTCAGTCTCTGGAACCTCATCGATCAGGGACTATTCCGGTGCATCTCTACTATCAGAGAGCCGACGCGCGAGCGAAGCTGCGCTTTGGTGCCGCGTGGCGAATTTCGCCCAGCGATCGTTTACTTAACGATCTGCGCTCGTTGATTGGATCGGAGCAGGTGGAACTGGAGTTTGACTAGAACAGGAACATTATGAGTCTTAATTACCTGGATTTTGAACAGCCAATTGCAGAACTGGAAGCGAAGATCGATTCGCTGACCTCAATTGGTCGTCAGGATGATAAACACGTTAATCTGGATGAAGAAGTTCAGCGTCTGCGTGAGAAAAGCGTTGAGCTGACCCGTAAGATCTTCGCCGATTTAGGCGCATGGCAAATCGCTCAGCTGGCGCGTCATCCTTTGCGTCCTTACACCTTTGACTACGTGCGCAACGCCTTCGACGATTTCGATGAGCTGGCGGGCGACCGTGCTTATGCCGATGACAAAGCGATTGTGGGCGGGATTGCACGTCTTGATGGACGTCCGGTGATGATCATCGGGCACCAGAAAGGCCGTGAAACCAAAGAGAAAATTCGCCGTAACTTCGGCATGCCAGCACCGGAAGGCTATCGCAAAGCGCTGCGCCTGATGGAGATGGCTGAGCGTTTCAAAATGCCAATCATCACCTTCATCGACACACCGGGTGCCTATCCGGGTGTGGGCGCGGAAGAGCGTGGGCAGTCTGAAGCGATTGCCCGCAACCTGCGTGAAATGTCTGGCCTGAAAGTGCCGGTGATCTGTACGGTCATCGGTGAGGGCGGTTCAGGTGGTGCGCTGGCGATTGGCGTGGGCGACAAAGTGAATATGCTGCAGTACAGCACCTATTCAGTGATCTCGCCGGAAGGCTGTGCATCTATTCTGTGGAAAAGCGCTGACAAAGCGCCGCTGGCCGCTGAAGCGATGGGCATTACCGCTCACCGTCTGAAAGAGCTGAAGCTGATTGACTCGGTGATCCCTGAGCCGCTGGGTGGCGCGCATCGCCGTCCGGTTGATATGGCGCAGTCACTGAAGCAGCAGCTGCTGGCCGATCTGGCCGATCTCGATGGATTTAGCACTGAAGAGCTGCTGGATCGTCGTTATCAGCGCCTGATGAGCTACGGCTACGCCTGATTTAGCCCCATCAATAAAAGCGGACTCCGGTCCGCTTTTTTTATGCCGCCGGTTTATCTCCGCACGCTATTCCCCTCTCTTTCAGCGCCATCCGATAGCCGCCTTGCTACACCTTCCGCGGGTTAGCGGTTATGCTTGTCCGGTTCCACAATAATCAGGGAGATGGGCATTGAATATTCTGGCGATCATGGGCGCGCACGGCGTGTTTTATAAAGATGAACCGTTACGCGAACTCGACGCGGCGTTAAATCTGCAAGGCTTCAGGCTGCTTTACCCGAAAAACAGTGACGATCTGCTGAAACTGATCGAGCACAATCCGCGTATCAGCGGCGTCATCTTCGACTGGGACGCGCACAACAGTCCGGAACTCTGCCGTGAGATTAATCAGCTCAACGAATATCTGCCGCTGTACGCCTTTATCAACACCCACTCGCAGATGGACATCAGCGTCAATGAGATGCGCATGCCGCTGCACTTTTTTGAGTACGCGCTGAATGCCGCCGACGATATCGCGCTGCACATCCGGCAATATACCGATGACTATCTCGACCACATTACGCCGCCGCTGACTAAAGCGCTGTTCACCTATGTGAAAGAGGGCAAGTACACCTTCTGCACGCCGGGCCATATGGCGGGTACCGCGTTTCAGAAGAGCCCGGTGGGCTGCCTGTTCTACGATTTCTTCGGGGCCAATACCCTGAAATCGGACATCTCAATTTCCGTTACCGAACTGGGTTCGCTGCTTGATCACACCGGTCCGCACCTTGAAGCGGAGGAGTACATTGCACGCACTTTTGGTGCCGAGCAGAGTTACATGGTGACCAACGGGACCTCAACGTCGAACAAAATTGTCGGCATGTATGCCGCACCGGCGGGCAGCACCGTGCTGATCGATCGCAACTGCCACAAGTCACTGACCCATCTGCTGATGATGAGCGATCTTATCCCCATCTGGCTGAAGCCGACCCGCAATGCGTTGGGTATTCTCGGCGGTATCCCGAAGCAGGAGTTCACCCGCGAGAGTATTTCGCTCAAGGTGGCTGCCACCGACCGTGCCACGTGGCCGGTTCATGCGGTGATCACCAACTCCACCTATGATGGGCTGCTCTACAATACCCAGTACATCAAAGAGACACTGGATGTACCGTCGATTCATTTCGATTCAGCCTGGGTGCCTTACACTAATTTCCATCCGATCTACGCCGGTAAAAGTGGCATGAGTGGCGACCGCATCCCGGGAAAAGTGGTGTATGAGACGCAATCGACCCACAAACTGCTGGCGGCGTTTTCGCAGGCATCAATGATTCACATTAAGGGCGACTACGACGAACAGACGTTTAACGAAGCCTACATGATGCACACCACCACCTCGCCCAATTACGCCATCGTCTCCTCTATTGAAACTGCTGCTGCCATGCTGCGTGGCAATCCCGGTAAACGACTGATCAATCGCTCGGTGGAGCGCGCGCTGCACTTCCGTCGGGAGATCCAGCGCCTGCGCGAAGAGTCCGACAGCTGGTTCTTTGATATCTGGCAACCGGAAGAGGTTGACGAAGCGCAATGCTGGCCGATCCAGCCCGGCGACGAAGAGTGGCACGGATTTACTCAGGCCGATCGCGATCACATGTACCTGGATCCGATCAAAGTCACCATTCTGACGCCGGGCATGAGCGAACTGGGGAAGATGGCGGAAGAGGGGATCCCGGCGGCGCTGGTGGCGAAGTTTCTGGATGAGCGCGGCATCGTGGTGGAGAAAACCGGTCCCTATAACCTGCTGTTCCTGTTCAGCATCGGCATCGACAAAACCAAAGCAATGAGCGTGCTGCGCGGACTGACCGAGTTCAAACGCGCCTACGATCTTAATCTGCGGGTGAAAAACATGCTGCCGGATCTCTATGCCGAAGATCCTGACTTCTATCGCAATATGCGCATTCAGACACTGGCGCAGGGGATCCATCAGCTGATCCGCCATCACGATCTGCCGCGTCTGATGCTGCAGGCATTTGATGTCCTGCCCGAAATGAAGATGACGCCGCATCAGGCGTTTCAGCAGCAGGTGAAGGGCAACATCGAAACGGTGGATCTCAGCGAACTGGTCGGGCGGGTGTCGGCCAATATGATTCTGCCTTATCCGCCAGGCGTTCCACTGGTGATGCCAGGCGAGATGATTACTGAGAAGAGCCGCGCGGTGCTCGATTTTCTGCTGATGCTGTGCAGCATTGGACGGCATTATCCGGGCTTCGAAACGGATATTCACGGCGCCAGCCTGACCGAAGAGGGCGAGTATCGCGTCCGCGTGCTGAAAAACGACCTCGCATAAACCTTTAAACGACTATCAGCGGCAGGGTGTCTGCGGACAGCCTGCCCGAATCAGGGAATTGAACATGTTGCAGTTAACCGCTATTCACCACATCGCCATCATCGCCTCTGACTATCAGCGCAGCAAAGCATTCTATTGTGACGTACTGGGTTTCCGTCTGATGGGCGAATATTACCGCGAAGCGCGGGACTCCTGGAAAGGCGACCTTGCCCTACAGGATCGCTACACCATTGAGCTGTTCTCTTTTCCTGAGCCGCCGGCGCGGGTCAGTCATCCTGAAGCGTGTGGCCTGCGTCATCTGGCCTTTACCGTGCCGGATGTTGCCGCTGCCGTCGCGACGCTGGCCGATAAAGGCGTTATCTGCGAACCGATTCGCATTGATGACCTGACCGGTAAACAATGCACTTTCTTTGCCGATCCGGATGGTTTGCCGCTGGAGCTTTATCAGGCGTAAAATAGCGCGCTCAGCGGGCGACATTCAGTGGCCCGATTTTCTGGATTCTGCCATGTCTTTGCCCGCTTTTGACAACCTTTTGCAACCTGATGCCGCCCTGGTGGTCGCATTCAGCGGTGGACTGGATTCAACCGTGCTGCTGCATCAGCTTCGCGGCTGGCAGCAGCAGCATCCTCAGTTGCGCCTGCGGGCACTGCATGTTCACCATGGGCTTAGCCCGAATGCCGATCGCTGGGCAACCCATTGCCAGACGATTTGCGCGCAGTGGCAGCTGCCCTGTGAAGTGCTCCGCGTTAACGTTGATGGCAGGGAAAACGGCATTGAAGCAGCCGCCCGCACTGCCCGTTATCAGGCGCTGAGTGCGGCACTGCAGCCGGGCGAAGTGTTACTCACAGCGCAGCACCTCGACGATCAGTGCGAAACATTCCTGCTGGCGCTGAAGCGCGGCAGTGGTCCCGCCGGGCTGGCAGCGATGCCCGCGACACGCACGCTGGGTTCTCATCAGCTGGTGCGTCCGCTGCTGAATCAGACGCGACAGTCGCTTGAAGCCTATGCCGACGCGCATCAGCTGGCGTGGATTGAAGATGAGAGCAATCAGGATCTTCGCTACGACCGCAACTTTCTGCGTCAGCGGCTGCTGCCTGAGCTTCACCAGCGCTGGCCCCATTTTGCCGGGGCAGCGGCCCGCAGTGCGGCGTTATGCAGTGAGCAGGAGCAGTTGCTGGATGAACTGCTCACCGGGCAACTGGCAGAGCTGATCCAGCCTGATGGCAGCCTGCACTTTCCACCCATAATGGCCATGAGTGAGCTGCGTGCTAATGCCTTATTGCGGCGCTGGATCGCCGGACAGGGTGGGGCGATGCCGTCCCGTGAAGCGCTGAAACGCATCCACGACGAAGTGATGGCGAGCCGGGAGGATGCGCAGCCCCGGCTGCGATTCGGTCAGGCTGAACTCCGTCGTTACCGTCAGCAGCTCTACTGGCTGCCGTTGTTCAGTTCACTGCGCGACACCGTGCTGGCATGGCCCGATCTCTGCCAGCCGCTGGCGTTACCGCAGAATCTTGGCACGCTGCGTGCCAGCCAGTCAGAGAGCCTGTTGCGCTATCCTGAGCCGGATGAGCAGGTCAGCGTGCGGTTTCACGCACAGGGTCATGTCCATCTGGTGGGCCGTCGTGGCGGAAGGGAAATGAAAAAACTGTGGCAGGAGTTACAGATACCGCCGTGGCAGCGTGAACGGCTGCCGTTAATTTTTTATAACCAGACGCTGGTCTGCGTTCCGACTCTTTTTGTCACCCGTGATGGCGCGGCCACTGATCAGCAGGGCTGGCAGATAGTCTGGGATGGGGCATCCGGCACAGGAGAACAACCATAATGAAACAGTGGCTTATCGCCTGTTTAGCGGTCACCGTGTTACCGGCATGGGCAGCGGGTGATGTGCAGCGCGGCGCACAGAAAGCGGGCAGTTGCATGGCCTGTCATGGCGCAGCGGGAAAAGCGGCGGTGCCGCTCTATCCTGACCTGGCCGGGCAGCACGCACCTTATCTGGAACATGCGCTGCAGGCCTATAAAAAGGGCGAACGCAGTGGCGGTCAGGCTGAAGTCATGAAGGCGTTTGTGGCGGGATTGAGTGACAACGATATGGCGGATTTAGCGGCGTACTACAGTTCGTTGCAGCCCTGAAGTTTAACAGGGCGGAAAGGTCCCGCCCTGAATGCGTAGGTTACTCTGCGCTGACAACCACCGTACCCAACTCGGGATGGGTGAAGCTGGCGATATGGTCGAGACGTAATTCGCGATGTTCACCGGAAAGATCGATAGCCAGATATTCAACGTTCTTACGTGAAAAGATTTCTTTGGCTTTTGCCTTAAGCTGCTCGCCATCCTTCATTTCCAGCGACAGCATCCAGTTGTTCTGGCAGGCGAGTTCCAGATTATCGTAATCATCGCAATTGATAGGTTGGTACGCTTCATTTATCAACATAGTCGCTCACCAATAAGTTAGCAGCGGCGTAGGCCGCCTGTTCCCTGACAGAAGAGTTTAGCTCAGTATTTGCGGCAACATCATTAAGTGCCTTCAATGCGCAGCCAATCGCATCCGGTATGTAACCTAAATCCCCGCTGCCGATTTCGGCATACTTCCGGCGAACTAACTCACAATAATTTTGCACGTGGCCCTCCTCGGCAGAGCGTAAATACTCTGGTTAACTGGCGACTATATCATAGCCATTTAGAGGAAATCAGCCTGCGTAAAGCAGGAACAGTGCGCGAATCACTGCTAAAGTGACAGATTCCGCTGTCTGAGGCGGAATAAATCAGAGCACAAAAGGTTAATTTGATGAACAGGTTATCGGAGGTCAACGTGGTTAAGGTGTGGGGAGCGAGCTTATGATTATGCTATCCCGTTCGGTTGAGATTCCGGAAAGTGAGATCGAGCTGACGGCGATTCGTGCTCAGGGCGCAGGCGGACAACATGTCAATAAAGCCAGCACCGCCATTCATCTGCGCTTCGATATTGCTGCCTCTTCACTGCCCGCGTTTTATAAAGAGCGGCTGCTCACCGCCACTCATCATTTGATTACCGGTGATGGCGTTGTGGTGATCAAGGCGCAGGAGTATCGCAGTCAGGAGATGAATCGTGAAGCAGCGCTGCAACGTCTGGTTAATCTGATCCAGGAGCTGAGTACCGTGGAAAAAGCCCGGCGCGCCACGCGGCCGACCCGCGCCTCAAAAGAGCGCCGTCTGGAAGGAAAAGCCCGCCGCAGTTCAACTAAATCGATGCGCGGCAAGGTGCAATAAAAAACGCCCCGCAGGCGGGGCGTTTGAGTACTTACAACGTCAGGGGCGAGCGGCGAAGAGATCGAGCCTGCTCAGGGAACGCGGTCAGATCGGAAAGTCGCTAAAGCCATCCATGGCCGCTCGGCCCGCACCGTCCCTGGCGCGGGACGCTTTCCTCTCCTGACCCGGTTCCCTTCGCGTTGAGCTCATCTGTTGTGGCCAGATTCAGCCCGCTTTGATTAACGCTAAGAACTTACTTATTCAGAGCCTTCAGCAGGAATTCAACAATTTCATCCTGCTTAATCATCTGCTTCTCACCGGCACGACGTGATTTGTACTCAATCTCCTGATTATCGAGATTGCGATCACCAATGACGATGGTGTGTGGCACACCAATCAGTTCCATATCAGCGAACATCACGCCCGGACGCTCTTTACGGTCATCCAGAATAACCTCAACGCCTTTGGCACGGAGGGTGGCATACAGCTCTTCCGCCAGCTCTTTAACCCGGAACGATTTCTGCATATTCATTGGCAGAATCGCAACCTCGAAAGGTGCCAGTGCGGCTGGCCAGATAATGCCGCGGTCATCATGGTTCTGCTCAATGGCTGCCGCAACAACGCGGGTGATGCCGATGCCGTAGCAGCCCATGCTCATCACCTGATTGCGGCCATCTTCGCCCTGAACAGACGCTTTCAGCGCGTCAGAATACTTGGTGCCGAGCTGGAAAATATGACCGACTTCGATGCCGCGCTTAATCTGCAGCGTGCCTTTACCATCCGGGCTTAAATCGCCTTCGACCACGTTACGGATATCCGCAACGCTGGCCAGCGGCAGATCGCGCTCCCAGTTAATGCCGAAGTAGTGCTTACCATCGACGTTGGCGCCGGCGCTGAAGTCGCTCATCTTCGCCACGGTACGGTCAGCAATCACAGGCATCTGCAGACCAACCGGGCCGATTGAACCCGGTCCGGCACCCACTGCGGCGCGAATCTCTTCTTCGGTCGCGAACACCAGCGGTGACGCAACGATCTCTGACTTCTCCGCTTTGATCTCATTAAGCTGATGATCGCCGCGTACCAGCAGGGCAACCAGCGCGTGGCCGCTCTCTTCAGCACCTTTAACAATCAGCGTTTTCACTGTTTTTTCAACAGGCACGCTGAATTGCTCAACCAGCTCCGCGATGGTTTTTGCGTCTGGCGTCTCGACCAGTTGCATCTCCTGCGACGGCGCTGCGCGCTCACCGGCGGGTGCGACGGCTTCGGCCAGCTCAATGTTGGCCGCGTAATCAGAATCGGTAGAGAAGATCACATCATCTTCACCGCTCTGCGCCAGAACCTGGAACTCATGGGAGGCGCTGCCGCCAATCGAGCCGGTGTCGGCCTGCACGGCGCGGAAATCCAGACCCATACGGCTGAAGATCTGGCTATAGGCGCGGTACATCGCGTCATACGTTTCCTGCAGCGACTCCTGCGAAACGTGGAATGAGTAAGCATCTTTCATGATGAATTCACGTGAACGCATCACGCCAAAGCGCGGACGGACTTCATCACGGAATTTGGTCTGGATCTGATAGAGGTTGAGCGGCAGTTGCTTATAAGAGCTTAGCTCATTGCGGATTAGGTCAGTGACCACCTCTTCATGCGTCGGACCCAGCACGAACGGACGCTCGTGGCGATCTGCAATACGTAACAGTTCCGGGCCATACTCCTCCCAGCGACCGCTCTCCTGCCACAGGTCGGCGGGCTGCACAACCGGCATTAAAATCTCAACCGCGCCCGCGTTGTTCATCTCTTCGCGCACGATGTTTTCGACTTTTTTCAGCACGCGAACCCCGGTCGGTAACCAGGTGTACAAGCCAGAAGCCAGTTTGCGGATCATACCGGCGCGCAGCATCAGCTGGTGGCTGATCACTTCAGCGTCGGAAGGCGTCTCTTTCTGAGTAGAGAGCAGATATTGAGTAGTACGCATTGATTACGGTTCCAGTTGATCGGAAAGTCACAGACAGAATTTTGCTGGCGGCTAGTGTACCAGTGAGATCACCGGCTCAAAAGCGGGTTTTAACGCGGGTCGATGGCGATCACTTCAGTACCGGCATCGTCAATGCGCCAGCGTACATTAAAATCCATCAGCCAGGCCGCATATTCCCGCGCCTGCGTTTCACCCTGACGGTAAGCGGGACGGGGATCCTGTGCCAGCACTTCACTGATAAAGCGAGCCAGATTGGGGTAGCGCGACTGCTGGTGAAGCTGCTGTTGTGCCAGTGCGGAGAAGCGAACCGGCATATCAGCCGCAGGTGCCGCCTGAGCAAAACCCGCCTGGGCATGCGGCAATGCTTCGGCAAAGGGCAGATAAGGTTTGATATCCACCACCGGGGTGCCATCGACCAGATCCAGACTGCCAAGCTGCAGGATCACCTGCTGTTTTTCAATCCTGATACCTTTTAGCTCAACCAGCGACATGCCAATGGGATTGGGACGGAACGTTGAACGTGTCGCAAATACACCCATGCGCGCATTGCCGCCCAGCCGGGGAGGGCGAACCGTGGGACGCCAGCCGCCCTCCATCGTCTGATGGAAGACAAACAGCAGCCAGAGGTGGCTGAACGCTTCCAGTCCACGCACCGCTTCCGGCTGATTGTAAGGTGGCTGCAGGTGCAGTTCGCCGCCGCCATCCTGCACCAGCCCTGGCTGGCGCGGCACGGCAAACTTCTCCTTCCATGGTGAGCGGATTACCCCAATTTGCGCAAAGGCGAATTCACTCATTGATTGCTGACTTTCAGTGCCGAACCCTGACACACCGCCTGACGATAGCAGCCTGGCGTGCCGGTGACGATTTCACACTGATGCAGCAGCACCGCGTTGGCTTTCATCTGTGACGCTTTGATCTGCAGGCGTTTACGTGCAGTAGCGATGTTGGCTGGGGAGTTCTGATTACTCATCTGGCAATCTTCAGCGGAGACTTCACCCAGATCGCGGAACGGCTTGCTGACCAGATCGGCGGCATCGGTATAGAGCTTAACCGGTGCCGGTCGTGACACAGGCTTGCGGGTGGGTTCACTGGATTGCTGCGGCCGGGACGGTGCGCTGCTTATCGGGTGATACTCATGAACACACCCTGTCAGCATCAATGCTAACAAGCAGAGCGGTAAAAAACGCATGGCAACATCCTCAGGTTTCAAAAAGTGGCGTTATTGAAACAAGGACAAGAATAAATAACAAGTCGGGCAGGGCACCCAATAACAGAAAGGGCGGCATAGCGCCGCCCTTAAGGAGATGAACAGCTGAATTACCAGCCTTTAACCGCGCCGCCGTTAAAGACTTTGTTAGCGGCATCGTAGACTTCGTCAGACTGGTAAGCTTTGACGAATTTCTTCACGTTTTCCGCATCTTTATTATCTTCGCGCGCCACAATCAGGTTCACGTACGGTGAATCTTTATCTTCGACGAAAATACCATCTTTGGCTGGCGTCAGGCCAATCTGGCTGGCGTAGGTGGTGTTGATAACCGCCAGCGCGATCTGCTGATCGTCCAGTGAGCGTGGCAGCTGCGGCGCTTCCAGCTCAACAATTTTCAGATGCTTAGGGTTTTCAGTGATATCCAGTGAGGTTGGCAGCAGGCCCACGCCATCTTTCAGCTTGATCAGACCCACTTTCTGCAGCAGCAGCAGCGTACGGCCCAGGTTGGTCGGGTCGTTTGGAATAGCAACCTGAGCGCCATCCTGCAGCTCATCCAGTGACTTAATCTTTTTCGAATAGCCCGCGATTGGGTAGACGAAGGAGTTACCCACTGAAACCAGCTTGTAGCCACGATCTTTGATCTGCTGATCCAGATACGGTTTGTGCTGGAAGGCGTTGACGTCGATATCGCCTTTGCTCAGTGCTTCATTCGGCAGTACGTAATCGTTGAAGGTGACCAGCTCAACGTCCAGACCATATTTCTCTTTGGCAACTTTCTGCGCTGCTTCAGCAACCTGCTGCTCAGCACCGACAATCACACCCACTTTGATGTGGTTAGGGTCTTTCTCTTTTTGATCGCATCCTGCCAGCGCAATCGCGCCAATCAGTGCACCCACAGCGGCAATTTTCTTGAATCTGAAAGACATATCCTTTCCTTCTTAATAATGTGATATTGCTGGCTTATTTATGGGACACCGCATGCACGATGCGGTCGCCACAGAATTGAATGAGATACACCAAAACTACTAACAACACCAATACCGTATTCATCACAGTGGCGTTATATCCGATATAACCATACTGATAACCGATCTGGCCCAGACCACCGGCACCCACCGCGCCACCCATGGCGGAGTAACCAACCAGGGTAATCAGGGTGATGGTCGCAGCATTCACCAGGCCAGGCATCGCTTCCGGCAGCAGAACCTTACGGATGATCTGCATTGGCGTGGCGCCCATGGCACGTGATGCTTCAATCAGTCCGGTAGGCAGTTCCAGCAAGGCATTTTCAACCATACGTGCGATAAACGGCGCCGCGCCAACGGTCAATGGCACGATGGCCGCCTGCAGTCCGATTGAGGTGCCGACGATTACGCGAGTAAAAGGAATCATCCAGACCAGTAAGATAATGAAAGGAATGGAGCGGAAGATATTCACCAGCGCGGAGAGCACGCGATAAAGTCCCTGATTCTGCAGAATC
The DNA here is from genome assembly GCF_054056055.1 of Pantoea sp. PvP021. Taxonomy (NCBI): domain Bacteria; kingdom Pseudomonadati; phylum Pseudomonadota; class Gammaproteobacteria; order Enterobacterales; family Erwiniaceae; genus Pantoea; species Pantoea sp. PvP021. The sequence continues at coordinate 140,560 of NZ_JBSRXX010000012.1, forward strand.
TGGCCCGGACGGGTGACATAGAGTAAAACGCCGACCGGCAGACCCAGCACAAAACCGAAAAAGCCCGAGACGAAGGTCATCATCAGCGTTTCCCACACGCCCCGTCCCAGCAACCACATCATCGCTTCAGACATAACCTAACACCTCTACTTTCACATGATTCTCCTTCAGCCAGGCAATCGCCTCGCGGGTATCGCTTTCTGTGCCGTGCATTTCGGCCAGCATAATGCCGAACTTCACGCCACCGGCGTAATCCATCTGGGCACTGATAATGTTGTTATTCACGTTGTAACGGCGGGCAGCTTCAGACAGCAGCGGCGCATCAACCGATTTACCGGTGAATTCCAGCCGCAGCAGAGGCACGGTGCCTTCAGCGGCGGTGGCAGAAAGACGCTGCTGGTAATCATCCGGAATATCCAGATGCAGCGTAGACTGAATAAACTGCTGCGCCAGCGGTGTCTTAGGATGAGAGAAGACCTCACTGACGCTATCTTTCTCAATCAGCTCACCGTGACTGATGACCGCAACCTGATCGCAGATGCGTTTCACTACATCCATTTCATGGGTGATCAGCAGAATCGTCAGCCCAAGCCGGCGGTTAATGTCTTTAAGCAATTCCAGAATAGAGCGGGTCGTCGCGGGATCCAGTGCGCTGGTGGCTTCATCACACAGCAGAACCTTGGGATTGCTGGCCAGGGCGCGGGCAATCGCGACACGCTGCTTCTGTCCGCCCGACAGATTGGCGGGCCAGGCATCATGCTTGTCTGATAATCCCACCAGTTCCAGCAGCTCAGTTACGCGAGCCGTGATCTGAGCGCGGGAGAGATTACCGAGTTCCAGTGGAAGAGAAACGTTGCCCGCGACGGTACGGGAGTTCATCAGATTAAAGTGCTGGAATATCATGCCGATCTGGCGGCGCGCCTGAGTTAACTGACGTTCGTTGAGTGCGGTTAAATCAGCACCGTCTACCAGTACGCGGCCCGAAGTAGGGCGCTCCAGCAGGTTAACGCAACGAATCAACGTACTTTTACCGGCACCGGAAGCACCGATAACGCCATAAATCTGTCCGGCAGGCACGTGCAGGCTGACATCCGTTAACGCCGGAACAGACCGCGTGCCTTGCTGAAACACCTTGGTGATATTTTCTAGTTTAATCATTATGTTATTTATTATCGTGTTGCGTTGTCCGTGGTGTGGGAAGCCTCGTCGCTTTTATTCGGTATAAAAGCTGGATGGATGTTAAGGCATCCAGACGTCTAAATCAATGGAAGTGATTCAATCTGACATTCTCCCTTTTATAGCAATCATGCGATACTGATCGGCAATTTTTACAGCAGGAGTTTCTACGTGGCGAATAAAGTCCCCGCTATTTTTCTTGATCGTGATGGCACCCTTAATGTCGACAATGGCTATGTCCATGAGATCGATGACTTCCAGTTTATTGACGGCACGATTGAAGCGCTGCAACAACTGAAGGCAATGGGTTTTGCGCTGGTGGTCGTGACCAATCAGTCTGGCATCGCGCGCGGTATGTTTACTGAAGATACCTTTATGCGGCTGACAGAATGGATGGACTGGTCGCTAGCCGATCGCGATGTTGATCTTGATGGCATCTATTTCTGTCCTCACCATCCTGAAGCAACAGTAGCAGAGTTCCGTCAGGCCTGTGACTGTCGTAAGCCTCAGCCGGGTATGCTGCTGACGGCGCAGGAAGAACTGAATATTGATATGGCCGCTTCTTATATGGTGGGTGACAAGCTGGAAGATATGCTGGCAGGGCAGGCTGCCGGTGTCGGCATGAAAGTACTGGTGCGCAGCGGCAAACCGGTCACCGCTGAAGGTGAAGCAGCAGCAGATTGGGTGATTAATAGCCTGGCAGAGCTTCCGGCGCGCATTAAAAAGGGGTAAAACGGCGCTTTTGTGCAAATTTCAGACGAACAGAAAAAAAGTCTCAATTTGCACTTGCGCTATCTGAGCCGTTCCCTATAATGCGCCTCCACTGACACGGCAAACCGGAAACGGAAACGGGTCAGAAGGCACAGGAGACTGCGCCGCCGGAGAAAAACTTCTGAAATAGAGGTTGACTCTGCAGGAGGAAAGCGTAATATACGCCACCTCGCGACAGCACGCTAACGCACTGTTCGCACTGCTCTTTAACAATTTATCAGACAATCTGTGTGGGCACTCGCAGGATTGATATCAGCGTCTCCGGACGTAAAAA
>NZ_JBSRXX010000013.1:0-115008 GCF_054056055.1 Pantoea sp. PvP021
TTCACTCGTGAGGCTTGATATTTTTTACGTCCGGAGACGCTGATATCAATCCTGCGAGTGCCCACACAGATTGTCTGATAAATTGTTAAAGAGCATGCCGCGATTTACTGCGGCGCGGGCTGCGTATATTACGCTTTCCGCATTGTCAGTCAAGCATTTATTTTCGCTTAACTCACTGGTTCGTATGATTTCGAACCTACTCAACCCGGTGCTTCGTAAGCCGTTGTGCCGTGTCAGTGGAGGCGCATTATAGGGAGTTCTCGGAGGGTGACAAGTGCTAATTTCAAATAAAATTCCGAGTGCTGATTTTTTCAGCTAAAAGCCGCTAAAGCGCCAGTTTTTCCAGCAACGGGAAGCCATAACGCCGTAAAACGGGTGATAATTGTACCGCTTCACCATCCAGCTCCGTACAAAATGCAACGTTCTGCTGCGATGAATGCACTTCAGGTGCTTCATGCTCCAGCAGCCAGGCTGTGCGTCGTGCAATTGCCGCACCGGAATCAATCAGACGCGTCCCTTCCGGTAACACCTGCTGCAACTCTTCGCGCAGTAAAGGAAAGTGCGTACAGCCTAAAACGACCGTGTCCGGTGGTTCCGCCATCCGCAGCCACGGCTGAACAATACGGCGCACCTCATTCAGAGCAACTTCCGCACCATGGAGCTTCGCTTCTGCCAGTTCAACCAGCTCCGCTGATCCCAGCATCTCTATCTTGCAGGAACCGGCAAACTGCGACACCAGCTCATGGGTATAAGGACGGCGCACCGTGGCACGCGTCGCCAGCAAGCCCACTACGCCATTTCGCGTCAGGCGCGCGGCCGGTTTAATCGCCGGAACCACCCCCACAACCGGAAAGGCAAAACGTTCACGTAAAGCGGGCAATGAAACGGTGCTGGCCGTATTACAGGCGATGATGACTAACGAGAGAGGATAGCTGCGGGTAATGGCCTCAACGATAGCGACCACCCGATCCACAATGAAAGTCTCGCTTTTCTCACCATAAGGGAAGCCAGCGTTATCGAAGGCGTAGAGATAATGAAGATCCGGCAACAGCTGACGGACCTCATCATAGACAGAAAGCCCACCGACGCCGGAATCAAACACCAGCACGGTGGGACGCAAATCAGAAGTTGTAGCTGCCGCTGAGGTAATACTCTCGTCCTGGTGTCTGATAGCCATACACTGTCTCGTAATCTTTATCGAACAGGTTGGCAATTCTACCACGAACCGTGAGTTGTGAAGTGACAGGATATGAGACGGCGAGATCCCACAGGCTGACGCCACCTAACTTCACGCGACGGCTGGGAGAGCTGTTAAAGTCCGTATCATAACGGTCACCCAGATAATGGTAGGTAACTGACCAGTCAAACTCATACAGCGTCCAGTCGAGCTGGTATTTCACCTGCTGCTTAGCCCGGCGTACGAGCGGCTGATCGGTGCTGCCATCCCGCGCGTCGACATAATCATAAGAGAGCTGATGCGCCAGCGGCCCGGTGTCGAATCCTGCGGTCGCTTCAACGCCTTTAATGCGGGCCTGCTTAATGTTGTAGTAACGGAAAGTCGCCGGATCAGCATCAATCAGATTATCGATGTCGTTGCGATAGCCCGACACACGCCAGTTCACCGGTCCGCTCAGCCCTTCAAAACCGCCTTCCCACTGCTTACTTTTTTCAGGATCGAGGTCGCGATTGCCATAAAACGGGCTGTAAACCTGCGACAGATTAGGTGCTTTAAAAGCGGTGCCATAAGAGGCGAACGCGCGGTAGCCGGAGATAAACTCCCATGAGGCCGCCGTCTGCCAGGTGTTATGCCAGCCAAACTGATTGTTGTCGTCACCGCGTACCGCACCTTCAAGGGTGACGCTGCCAAACTGCTGCTGGCCGGTCAGGTAGAGACCGGTATTACGCTGCTCATAGCCATCTGACAAATAGTTCGTGCCCGGCTCGGTCGTCTCTTTCTGCCAGTCGACACCCGCGCTGATCGCCCCCTGCCCCACCTGCACGGTGTTGCCCCACTGCAGATTGTACTGGGTGACATCATCAAAGGTGGACGCGGCACCGTAGCGACCATTGCGCGGATCGTAGTTGATGTCTTTGGTATGGCCATAACTGGCGATGAGCTGGGTAGAGTAGAAGTCACGATTGAAGCGTAACCCGGTGTCCCAGGTCTGGCTGTAGAGCTGGCGGGTATCCGCCAGCCCAATAATATTGAAATTATTATCGTAGGTATATGAACCGTCGTAGGCGGTGCGGTTATCAAACCCGTAGCCGCGCACAAAACCACTGAGCTCATCGCTGAACTGATGCTCAAGGTTGCCATACAGGGTTTTGCTCATGAAGCCGTCGCGATCGTGCTGCGCCGGGCCATAGTCATTGGGATAACCCGCCACCACGTCATACCCTTTGGTATAGGTGTAGTTGCCTGCCAGGGTGAGCTTTGTCGCATCGCCCAGCATCTGCTGGGTTGAGCCGTCGTAGGATTGATAGCCGTTGGACCCGACGCCCGCCGTCAGCGTGGTGCCGGGTTGCGATCGGCCCGTAATGATATTCACCACGCCGCCAATCGCATCGGAACCGTAGACTGCAGAACGCGCACCGCGAATATATTCGATGCGCTGCACCAGTGACAGCGGGATCTGGCTGAGGTCAGACGAACCGGTGATGCCCGCCTGATTAAGCCGGATACCATCAATCAGGATCAGTACATGTCTCGATTCGGTGCCCCGAATAAACAGCGAACTCTGCTGCCCTAACCCGCCACTTTGCGCGACATCGACACCCGGCAGGCGGCGCATCACATCCGTCAGGCTTTTGGCCTGCCAGCGATCAATCTCATCACGTGTGACGACGGTGGTGGGTGCCAGCACACCTGAAACAGGTTCAGCAAAACGGTTGGCGGTGACTATTTGCGTATCATCATTCCCCTGAGCAAAACCGTATTGCGCCCAGAGAGAAATCGCCGTTGCGCTCAGAGCGAACAGCGAAGCAGTTTTTTTTGTCATTTTTATCGCATCCATAAGACGAAGCAGGATGCCGCAGGCCGACAATCAATAGCACGCGATGATTGTACGAGTAGCGACGTTACACCGGCAGGTCTTCGGGCTGGGAACCATAAGTGATGATGACTTCCCATCCCACAGGACAGTGTCTGCAATTGCACTCATCACGACATTCCTTACCGCTGCGCGTCAGCTCCAGATTCACACTGGATTCCCTATTAACTCGGGCTTGAGGCCGGCGTCTGCAGTCTACGGAGTGGAGATACGGAAGTCCAGACTGCCAAACATCTTCTCGCCGCAGGACTGGACATCAGCAAGTGAATGCCTACAATCGCCCGCTGGTAAGCTATTAATCAGGATTGCTCATGACACCCGAACATCTCCCCATTGAAGACTATGACGCACAGCTGGCGGAAAAAGTCAGTCGTTTAGAGACGATGATGACACCGTTTGCTGCGCCCGACGTGGAGGTGTTCCGTTCACCGGTCAGCCACTATCGGATGCGCGCCGAATTCCGCCTGTGGCACGACGGCGATGATATCTATCACATCATCTTTGATCAGCAGACACGCGAGCGGATCCGTGTTGATCAGTTCCCGGCGGCCAGCCAGCTGATCAATCAGCTGATGCCAAAGATGATCGCCGCGATCCGTGATAACCGTACCCTGCGTCATAAACTGTTCCAGATCGACTATCTTTCGACCCTGAGCAATCAGATTGTGATTTCGCTGCTCTATCACCGCAAACTGGATGATGAGTGGCAGCAGGCAGCCGCGGCGCTGCGTGACCAGCTTCGCGCGGAAGGGCTGGATGTGCAGCTGATTGGTCGCGCCACCAAGACCAAAATCTGCCTGGATCGCGACTATGTTGATGAGTGTCTGCCGGTAGCGGGTCGCGAGATTATCTATCGTCAGGTCGAAAACAGTTTTACCCAGCCTAATGCAGCGATGAATATTCAGATGCTGGAGTGGGCGCTGGATGTGACGCAGGATTCACAGGGCGACCTGCTGGAACTCTACTGCGGTAATGGCAACTTCTCGCTGGCGCTGGCACGCAATTTCCGCCGCGTTCTGGCGACTGAGATCGCCAAGCCCTCTGTTGCGTCAGCACAATACAATATTGCCGTGAACCAGATTGATAACGTGCAGATCATTCGTATGGCGGCGGAAGAGTTTACCCAGGCGATGAATGGCGTGCGCAGCTTTAATCGTCTGGAAGGAATTGACCTGACCAGCTACGAATGCGAGACGATTTTTGTCGATCCGCCGCGCAGCGGACTGGATGAAGAGACGGTGAAAATGGTGCAGGCGTATCCGCGCATCCTTTATATCTCCTGCAATCCGCAGACCCTCAGCGACAATCTGCAGACGCTGTCGGAAACGCACGATGTGACGCGGCTGGCGCTGTTTGATCAGTTCCCCTATACCCACCATATGGAATGCGGTGTCCTGCTGACACGTAAAGCGTAAACAAAAACGGGAACCCTGAGGTTCCCGTTTTTTTATCACTACTGATTACGCTTGCGCTTAAAACGCGTCGCAATCCAGAACACCAGCGCTACCATCAGAACGGTGGGAACGAAGTTGGAGCCAATATCCGGGTATTCTGCCCGCACCAGCGCGCTATAAACCAGAATCCCCAGCAGGAAAAACGCCGCTGCCAGTCCTGGCATACCGTCCGGCATATTGGTGTTGAGGTAACGCTGATGCAGACACCAGGCCGCCAGACCCAGCGCAATCAGCGGAAAAATCGAAAATGGAACAAAGGCGCTGAACAGCACAGAAAACGAGCCGTTAATTGCTAAGCCGGTAATAAAAGCCAGTACCAGTGTGCTTTTATCGCGAGTACCTGGGTGGGTCATGGACTGATCCTTACTCATTTCTCTTCGGGTTTTTCCAGGGTGGCCGCCAGTCGCTCTTGCTCCCGGCGGTACCAGTAATAAGCGCCTTTGGCGATCATACGCAGCTGTAACACCAGCCGATCCTCAAGCTTACGTCGCTGCTCAGCATCAACATCCAGTGCTTCTGCACCGGCGCTGAAAACAATGGTCACCATCGCTTCAGCCTGCGCTTCGGTAAAACTGCGCGGCATGCGATTTTCGACCTCAAGATAATCGGCCAGTTCAGCGATAAAGTGCTGAATTTCACGCGCCACGGCGGCACGAAAAGCGGCAGAGGTGCCGGAACGTTCACGCAGTAACAGGCGGAAAGCGTTGGGATTGTTGCCGATAAACTCCATAAAGGTCGACACCGACGTTTTAATGATGCTGCCGCCTTTGGCAATACGCTGGCGCGCCTGGCGCATCAGCTGTCGCAACATCAGCCCGCTTTCATCTACCATCGTCAGGCCAAGCTCATCAACATCCTTGAAATGACGATAAAAGGAGGTAGGTGCAATCCCTGCTTCACGGGCAACCTCCCGCAAACTCAGACTGGCAAAACTGCGCTCGGCGCTGAGCTGACTGAAGGCGGCTTCAATCAGTGTACGTCGTGTACGTTCTTTTTGTTGCGCTCTGACGCCCATTCTCTCTGCCTTTAGCGGTGTTAAGCAGGCACTATATCAAAATTTTCAGCGTACAGATTGGCAATCTTTGTCACCGCCTGTGAACCTCACTCTTTGTCAAAATGTGATGAAAATCGCTGATAGAATTCAGAAGTGCGCGACGAGATGTTAGAATCTCGTTGTAAAAATGTATAAATAATAGGACGTATCGGTATGCAAAAGTCTTACGATTACGATGCCATTGTGATTGGCTCAGGGCCCGGCGGTGAAGGGGCGGCGATGGGGCTGGTAAAACAGGGAGCGCGCATCGCCGTGATCGAACGCTACCACAACATCGGCGGCGGTTGTACGCACTGGGGCACCATCCCTTCTAAAGCCCTTCGCCACGCCGTCAGTCGCATTATTGAATTCAACCAAAATCCGCTCTACAGCGATCATACCCGACTGCTTCGCTCCTCTTTTGCCGACATTCTCAATCACACTGAAAACGTGATCAGCCAGCAGACAGCCATGCGTCAGGGCTTCTACGAGCGTAACCGTTGTGAACTTTATCAGGGCGATGCGCATTTTGTTGATGCCAACACCATTGAGATTGAGCAACCGGATGGCACGCGTGAGACGCTGACGGCAGAGAAGTTTGTTATCGCCTGTGGTTCACGACCTTACCATCCTGACAATGTCGACTTTACTCATCCACGCGTTTATGACTCCGACTCTATTCTCAATCTGCACCACGAACCGGGCCACGTTATTATTTATGGCGCGGGCGTGATTGGCTGTGAATATGCGTCGATTTTCCGTGGACTGAATGTCAAAGTTGACCTGATTAACACCCGCGATCGCCTGCTGGCGTTTCTTGATCAGGAGATGTCTGACTCTCTCTCTTACCACTTCTGGAACAGCGGCGTGGTGATTCGTCACAACGAAGAGTTTGAGAAGATCGAAGGGGTGGAAGATGGCGTCATCATGCATCTGAAGTCGGGTAAGAAAGTAAAAGCCGACTGTCTGCTTTACGCCAACGGCCGTACCGGCAACACCGATTCGCTGTCGCTGGAAAATGTGGGCCTGGAAGCGGATGGTCGTGGCCTGCTGAAAGTGAACAGCATGTATCAGACGGCTCAGCCACACATTTATGCCGTCGGAGACGTGATTGGCTATCCAAGCCTGGCCTCAGCCGCCTACGATCAGGGCCGTATTGCCGCTCAGGCGATTATCAAAGGGGAAGCGTCAGCGCACCTGATTGAAGATATCCCAACCGGGATTTACACCATTCCGGAAATCAGCTCCGTGGGTAAAACCGAGCAGCAGCTGACGGCAATGAAGGTGCCTTACGAAGTAGGCCGCGCGCAGTTCAAACATCTGGCGCGAGCGCAGATCGTTGGCATGAACGTTGGCAGCCTGAAGATTCTGTTCCATCGGGAAACCAAAGAGATTCTGGGAATTCACTGCTTTGGTGAACGTGCCGCCGAGATTATTCACATCGGTCAGGCGATCATGGAGCAGAAAAACGGTGGCAACACGATTGAGTACTTCGTGAATACCACCTTTAACTATCCGACCATGGCCGAAGCCTATCGCGTTGCGGCGTTAAACGGCTTAAACCGCCTGTTTTAACGCAGCGTCGAAATAGTGCTGCATGTGGGTTTTAATCGCCTCTGCCAGCTGTTCATAACGGCTGCGCAGTGGTGAACCCGGTCGATAGACCAGCGCAATTGTACGCTGTGGCACCGGTTTGTAGCAGGTGAGATAGCAGACGCCGTCGCGGATACGCTCCGGTGGGACTGCCAGCGCCGGTAACAGCGTAATCCCGCTGCCTGCCGCCACCATATTGCGCAGCGTTTCAAGACTGGTCGCACGGAAATGGGTATCTTCATCGGCGCCCGCCTCAAAGCAGAACCCCATCGCCTGGTCACGCAGACAGTGCCCATCTTCCAGCATAAGCAATTTCTCGCCTGCCAGATCGGACATAGGTACCCGGTCGCGATCGCACCATGGATGATCGGCATAGACTGCCAGCTTCATCGGCTCATCAAACAACGGCACTTCGATAAAGGCCTGGCTCTCTTTGACCAGCGCGATAATCGCGCAGTCCAGCTTGCCGCTATCGAGCTGTGCCAGCAGCTGCTGCGTCTGCGCTTCGTGCAGATACATCTCCAGTTTCGGGAATGTCTGGTGCAGCGTCGGGATAATCTGTGGCAATAAGTAGGGCGCGGTAGTCGGGATGAGGCCGATATGCAGCGGACCTGACATCGCTTCCCCTTGCTGACTGGCCATCTCTTTCAGCACTTTCACTTCACGCAGCACCGTACGCGCCTGATCCACCAGCAGCAAACCTGCCTGGGTGAACAGCACTTTACGGCTGGTGCGCTCCAGCAGCATCACACCCAGCTCATCTTCCAGCTTACGGATCTGCCCGCTTAACGTCGGCTGACTGACATGACACGCATCCGCAGCACGGCGGAAATGACGGTGTTCAGCAAGCGAAACCAGATATTCAAGATCACGAATATTCATTATTACCCTCCAAGCCACGATAGACCGTGGCGATAGATAGAATAGCAATGAACGATTGGCCCTATCAAGGGTGGTTGGGAATAATGCGCACATCAAATGGAACGCGGTATGTCAGGAGAAAAAAATGTTTGCAAGTCAGGAAGGTAAAGCTATTCCGTCAGCGACTTTTCACACACGTCAGGGCGATCGCTGGGTCGATGTCACCACTGAAGCGCTGTTTAAAGACAAAACGGTCATCGTTTTTTCACTGCCGGGCGCATTCACACCGACCTGCTCCTCCAGCCATCTGCCGCGTTACAACGAATTAGCGGGTCTGTTTGCCCAGCAGGGTGTGGACAGCATTCTGTGCGTCTCGGTGAATGACACGTTTGTGATGAACGCCTGGAAAGCAGAACAGCGCGCAGACAACATTACCTTTATTCCTGATGGCAACGGCGAGTTTACCCGCGGCATGGAGATGCTGGTTGAGAAAGCCGATCTCGGCTTTGGCCCACGTTCATGGCGCTACTCGATGCTGGTGCGTAACGGCGTGGTAGAGAAAATGTTTGTTGAGCCAAACAAGCCAGGCGACCCATTTGAGGTCTCTGATGCCGACACCATGCTGCGCTATCTGGCGCCCGAGTGTAAAGCTCAGGAGTCGGTCTCAATCTTCACTAAACCTGGCTGCACCTTCTGCACCCAGGCAAAACAGATGCTGATGGATCATGGTATTCAGTACGAAGAGATCGTGCTGGGACAGGATGCAACAACCGTGAGTCTGCGCGCCGTTTCAGGCCGGGCGACGGTACCGCAGATCTTCATGGGAGGTCGTCACATTGGCGGCAGTGAGGATCTGCAGCAATATCTGCTGTCAGCGTAAGAGAATCTGAGCGTCGGCCGGGAGAGCAGGCGCTTTGATGATGTGCCTATAAAAATGAGTAATTCTGAAGCTAGAGGTTGGCGGGCATTTAATGTGCCCGCTTTTTTTTACCTGTTAATTACGCCAGACGCTGCTTTGCGTCACCGATGGCACGCGCAACCTGCTGTGGCGAGACGCCGCCCTGCGCATTACGCTTATCCAGACAGGATTGCAGCGCCAGAATGGGATAGACATCCTCGCCAATCACCGCACTGAACTGCTGCAGCTGTGCCAGCGACAGCGCTTCCAGCGCCACACCCTGCCCGATGGCGGCAACCACTACTTCCCCGACGATATGGTGTGCTTCACGGAACGGCACGCCTTTGGCGACCAGATAGTCAGCCAGCTCAGTGGAGTTTGCGTAACCCTGTTCAGCCGCTTCCTGGCAGCGCGGGCGTTTAACCTGCAGGCCATCCAGCACCAGAACTGACATATGCAGACAGTCGAGCCAGGTGTCGAGCGCGTCAAACAGCCCCTCTTTGTCTTCCTGCATATCTTTGTTGTAGGCCAGCGGCAGACCTTTCAGCGTCATCATCATGCCGGTCAGCGCGCCCTGCACCCGGCCACACTTGCCGCGAATCAGCTCCAGCGCATCCGGGTTTTTCTTCTGCGGCATCAGCGATGAGCCGGAGGTCACTTTATCTGACAGTTCGATAAAGCCCGCTTCACCCGTGTTGAAGAAGATCATATCTTCGGCGAAGCGCGACAGATGCACCATGCCGATGGCAGCGTCAGAAAGCAGCTCCAGCACGTGATCGCGGTCTGATACGGTATCCAGACTGTTGCGCGTGGCAGAAGCAAAGCCCAGCCAGCCTGCCAGCTGCTGACGATCGATCTCATACGCGGTACCGGCCAGTGCGCCACAGCCCAGCGGGCTGACATCGAGCCGCTTCAGCGTATCCTGCAGACGGCTCTCGTCACGCGCCAGCATTTCAACGTAGGCCAGGCACCAGTGCGCAAACGTCACCGGCTGCGCACGCTGCAGATGCGTGTAGCCCGGCATCACCGCATCCTGATTGGCTTCGGCGGTGACCACCAGCGCCTGCTGGAGATCACGGGTGGCACCCAGCAGCGCCTCAATCTGCACCTTGCACCACAGCTTGAGATCGGTCGCGACCTGATCGTTACGGCTACGTCCGGTGTGCAGTTTTTTGCCCAGCGCGCCCACCTTGTCGATCAGCTGGCCTTCAACCCAGCTGTGAATATCTTCGGCGTCGCTCTGCAGAATCTGCTCAGGATCCTCACGGACTTCATCCAGTAACGTATTCAGGGCCGCTTCCAGCTGCTGCTGCTCATCCTGAGTCAGGACATTTACCGTCACCAGCGCTTTGGACCAGGCAACAGAGCCAATGATGTCCTGCTCTGCCAGGCGGTAATCGAAGCGCAGCGAGTCATTGAACTGTTTAAAACGTTGATCTGCTGCCTGAGTAAACCGTCCACCCCAAAGTGCCATGTGAAAACTCCTCTGAATCGTTAAACAAGGGGCGGCATAAATGCCGCCCCTGAAATGAAACTGTGAGGCGAGGCGCACCTCGCCTGAAAATTACTTCTTCTGCTCGTTCAGGGCGCGGATACGCGAAGAGAGTGAGAACAGACGGATAAAGCCGCCCGCATGACGGTGATCGTACACTTCATCTTCACCAAAGGTGGCGAACTCTTCCGAGTAGAGGCTGTTCGCGGAACGCTTCTGGGTGGCTGTCGCCTGGCCTTTGTAGAGCTGCAGTACCACTTCACCGTTAACCTCTTCCGCCAGCGATTCGGCAGCGGCCTGAATCGACTTACGCAGCGGGGCGAACCAGCGGCCGTCATAAACCACATAGGACATCTCGTGGCCGAGCTGCTCACGCCATTTGAAGCTATCGCGATCCAGCACCAGCTGCTCAACCGCACGCAGCGCATTGACCATGATGGTGCCGCCAGGGGTTTCGTAGCAGCCGCGCGATTTAATCCCTACCAGACGGTTTTCAACGATATCGATACGGCCGACGCCATGTTTTGCGCCCAGCACGTTAAGTTTTTCCAGGCACTGGAACGGACTCAGTTTTTCACCGTTAACCGCCACGACCCGACCTTTTTCCACGGTTACGGTCACTTCTTCAGGCTGGTCAGGCGCTTCCAGCGGATCGACAGTCCAGACCCAGCAATCTTTATTCGGTGCATTGGCCGGGCTTTCCAGCACGCCACCTTCGGTGGAGATGTGCCAGGCATTCTCGTCGCGGCTGTAGATTTTCTCCAGTGACGCGGTGGTCGGAATGTTGCGCTCTTTCAGGTAGTCCAGCAGCGCTTCACGTGAACGCAGGTTCCATTCACGCCACGGAGCCACCACTTTCAGCTGCGGTGCCAGCGCGGTGTAGGTGGTTTCGAAACGCACCTGGTCATTCCCTTTACCGGTAGCGCCGTGACACAGCGCATCCGCACCCACTTTCAGCGCCAGCTCAACCTGTGCTTTAGCGATGATAGGACGCGCCATTGAAGTGCCCAGCAGATAAGTGCCTTCATAGAGGGCGCCAGTCTGCAGCACCGGATAGACATAGTCGCTGATGAACTCTTCACGCAGGTCAACCACGTGGCATTCAGATGCGCCGGACTGCAGGGCTTTCTTCTCTACACCTTCCAGATCGCCGCGCTCCTGACCGATATCTGCGACAAAAGCGACGACTTCACAGCCGCCGTAGTTCTCTTTCAGCCATGGAATGATGGCCGAAGTATCAAGACCACCGGAGTAAGCCAGAACGATTTTTTTGATGTTTTGCGTTTGCATTTCGTAATCCTTGAATCAGAGTCGTTAAGCGAGAATCCGGGTGCCAATCGACACGCCGTTAAACAGGTCAGGCAGCCGCTCAGCGTGACGCCAGCTGGCAATATCCACCGGGCGGCCCAGGGTACGCGCTGCATCAAGCGCAGCGTGCACTTTCACAATCATGCCGTCAGTAATAATGCCCTGGGTAATCAGCTGCTCAGCTTTGTCGGCGGTCATCTCTTCGATGCGCTGACCTTTGCCGTCGAGAATACCACTGACGTCTGACAACAGGACCAGATCAGCGCCCAGCGTCGAGGCCAGTGCGGTCGCCGCCTGGTCAGCGTTGACGTTCATCAGGTCGCCGCTGTCAGTTATACCAATTGAGCTCACCACCGGCATATAGCCGGCCGCCAGCAGGGTGTTCAGCAAGGCCGGATCGCCCGGCATTGCGTGGCCAACGTGGCCGAGTTCTTCATCAAACGGTGTGACATTCACGATGCCCGCATCGCCCAGGCAGAGGCCTACCGCGTTGATGCCCGATTTTTTTGCCCAGGCCAGCAGCGTTTTATTCGCGGTTCCCGCCAGCGCACCGGTAATAATGTCGATCTGATCGGCTGGCGTGACACGCAGGCCATTTTTCTTCTTCACCGGCAGCGCCAACTTTTTCATCAGTTCATCCACCAGGCAACCGCCGCCGTGGACAATAATCAGCGGACGCTGATGGGCGCTGCGGTAGGTCAGCAGCGCTTCAAACAGGCGGGCCAGCGCTTCTTCGCTGTCTAACAACACACCGCCCAGCTTGATAATCAATGGATTGGTCATGGTATATTTGTCCGTTAAATCAGTGACTGCGTTTCAGGGAAGCCGAACCGGATGTTCAGGCACTGTACCGCCTGCGATGCCGCGCCTTTCAGCAGATTATCTTCGGCTGCCACGACAATCAGATGCTCGCCCTGCACTTCAAAACCGATATCGCAGTAAGGCAGACCCACAACGGCTTTCAGCGCCGGTACGCCCTGCTCGTAGAACCGCACCAGTGGCTTGTTGTCATAGGCGCGATGAAAAACGGCGGCGATATCTTCACGGCTGACACCTGCTTTCAGACGGCAGGTAATCGTCGCCAGGATACCGCGCGGGAAGTTACCCAGATGCGGAGTGAAGATCACCGGCGTACCAAGGTGCGCGACGATTTCCGGGTGATGACGATGATTGAACAGGCCGTAAGGCTGCAGGCTCACTTCGCAGAAGCTGGTGCCGACATTGGCTTTACGTCCGGCACCGCTCACGCCGCTGGTGGCGTTGATTACCGGCCACTGCGCCTCGTTTAACAGTCCGGCATCCACCAGGGGCTTCAGCGCCAGCTGCGCAGCGGTCGGATAGCAACCTGGCACAGCCACCAGCTGCGCCTGCTGGATTTTCTCATGCTGATATTCGGCAAGGCCGTAAACGGCTTTGTCCAGCCAGTCGCCATGCTGATGGGTGAAGCCATAAAAGCGGGTATAAAAATCAGCGTCATTCACGCGGAACGCACCCGACAGGTCGAACACCACACAGCCAGCCTTGAGAAATTCCGGCGCCAGATCGTGGCTGACTTCGTGGGCCGTCGCCAGGAACACCACATCCACCTTGTCTGCCCACTCGGCCGCGCTGCTCAGCGGCTGCAGCGGCAAATCCACCACACCTTTCAGCTGCGGATGGAGATCGGAGAGGCGCTTGCCGGCATCAGGGCTTTGCGCCGAAACCGCCAAAGCGGTTATGTTGATATGTGGATGGCGATTCAGGAAGGTGGCAAGCTCTGTACCAGCATAACCACTGGCACCAACGATCAGCGTATTCAACATCAGGCTGTAACCCTTTTTACAGTCGCACGTTCCGGGTCGCGGCCTTGCCCCGTTACCCGCCCTGTCATCTGCAGTGATTTAAGGTTCCCTTGCAGAGGACGTTAATGTATTTTTATTCACTATTACTGCATGAATATGGATACATCCTAACCCAAGGACCGCCAACAGTGAAGACAAAATTACCGCCTTTTATTGAACTGTACCGCCAGTTAATCGCCACACCGTCGATCAGCGCAACCGATGCCGCACTGGATCAGAGTAATGAAACTTTAATCAATTTGCTGGCCGGCTGGTTCCGCGACCTCGGCTTCAGCGTTGAAGTGCAGCCGGTGCCCGGCACCCGCAATAAATTTAATATGCTGGCGCGTACCGGAAGCGGTGCGGGCGGCCTGCTGCTAGCAGGTCATACCGATACCGTTCCTTTTGACGATGGCCGCTGGACACGCGATCCCTTTACCCTGACCGAGCACGACAATAAGCTCTATGGCCTGGGCACGGCAGACATGAAAGGCTTCTTCGCCTTTATTCTCGATACGCTGCGCGATGTGGATGTCAGCACGCTGAGCAAGCCGCTCTATATCCTCGCTACGGCCGATGAAGAGACCACCATGGCTGGCGCCAAATATTTTTCTGAGTCGACGCAGCTGCGTCCCGACTGCGCCATCATCGGTGAACCAACCTCACTTAAACCGGTGCGTGCGCACAAAGGTCACCTGTCGAATGTGATCCGTATCGAGGGAAAATCGGGCCACTCCAGCGATCCCGCACGAGGCGTTAACGCCATTGAACTGATGCATGAGTCGATCACCCATCTGATGCAACTGCGCAATACGCTGCAGGAGCGTTATCACCATGACGGCTTTGCCATCCCCTATCCCACCATGAACTTCGGCCATATTCATGGCGGTGACGCCGCTAACCGTATCTGCGCCTGCTGTGAACTGCATATGGATATCCGTCCGCTGCCGGGCCTGTCGCTGAACGATCTCGATGGGCTACTGAACGAGGCGCTGGCACCGGTCAGTGCGCGCTGGCCGGGCCGTGTCACGGTTGCCGAGTTGCATCCGCCGATTCCTGGCTACGAATGTCCGGCAGATCATGAACTGGTCAGTGTGGTCGAGAAATTGCTGGGTATACCCACTGAGGTGGTGAACTACTGCACCGAAGCGCCTTTTATTCAGCAGCTCTGCCCAACGCTGGTACTGGGCCCGGGGTCGATTGAGCAGGCACATCAGCCAGACGAATTTATTGATACTGCATTTATTAAGCCGACAAGGGCGCTTATCAGTCAGGTTGTGCAGCATTTTTGCCACTGATTAACAGCAAATGGGGCATTTCACTGCATTAACAGTAAAATGCCCCTTCATTCTGCGGGATTTAGCAATAAGAATAACTTATCCCGCTTTGTTCCCGATAAATTCTACGAATTTCCGTTATTTAGCCACACCTTCAGCGCACTTTAACGCATTTGACGAACGCAACATTACGTGGCTAGATAAAAGACGATGTTATGCCCACCGGGTGATTATCCAGAGCGTTTCAGAATGTGGACAGGCGGCAACGGAGCCGGTTCCCTGTAGATTAGGGGGAACATGGCGTTGCTGATTTTTCTGCTGCCTGAAAGGTCGGGTGTAGAAGTTTTTCAAGACGATAAGGGTGTCAGGGTCCAATGAACGAACAATATTCCGCAATGCGAAGTAATGTCAGTATGCTCGGCAAACTGCTCGGGGATACGATTAAGGATGCACTGGGAGAGAACATCCTCGACCAGGTGGAAACCATCCGTAAGCTCTCCAAGTCATCCCGTGCAGGAAATGACACTCATCGTAAAGAACTGCTCAATACGCTGCAGAACCTCTCCAACGAGGAGCTTCTGCCGGTTGCACGCGCTTTTAGCCAGTTTCTGAACCTCACCAACGTGGCTGAGCAGTATCAGACCATCTCGCAAAGTGGCGAGGGTGAGAACCATCCCGAACTGCTGAAAAAGACCTTTGATACCCTGAAGCAGCAGAAAGATATCAGCGAAAGCGACATCCTTGCGGCCATTGAGTCGCTGTCGCTGGAACTGGTGCTGACGGCTCACCCGACTGAAATCACCCGCCGTACGCTGATTCACAAGCTGGTCGAAGTTAACAGCTGCCTGAAACAGCTCGATCACAGCGACGTCTCCGACTACGAACGCAACCAGATTATGCGCCGTCTGCGTCAGCTGGTGGCACAGGCGTGGCACACCGATGAGATCCGCAAATATCGTCCGACCCCTATCGACGAAGCCAAATGGGGCTTTGCCGTGGTGGAAAACAGCCTGTGGGAAGGCGTACCCGCTTTCCTGCGTGAGCTGAACGAGCAGGTAGAAGAGGCGTTCGGCATTAAGCTGCCGGTCGATTTCGTGCCGGTTCAGTTCACCTCATGGATGGGTGGCGACCGCGACGGTAACCCTAACGTTACGGCGGCGATTACCCGCCACGTTATGCAGCTGAGTCGCTGGAAAGCCACTGACCTGTTCCTGCGCGATATCGGCGTACTGATCTCTGAGTTGTCGATGTCAGAGTGCACTGAAGAGATCCGGGAACTCAGCGGCGATCCGGAAGCACTTGAA
This sequence comes from Pantoea sp. PvP021, assembly GCF_054056055.1. Classification (NCBI taxonomy): domain Bacteria; kingdom Pseudomonadati; phylum Pseudomonadota; class Gammaproteobacteria; order Enterobacterales; family Erwiniaceae; genus Pantoea; species Pantoea sp. PvP021. The sequence goes on from NZ_JBSRXX010000013.1 coordinate 16,091, forward strand.
CCTTATCGTATGATCCTGAAACGCCTGCGCAGCCAGTTAATGACTACCCAGTCATTCCTGGAACGCCGCCTGAAAGGTGAACGTCTGCCGCGCCCGGCCGATCTGCTGGTCTCCAACGATCAGCTGTGGGATCCGCTGTTTACCATCTATCAGTCACTGCAAAAGTGCGGCATGGGCATTATCGCCAACGGTCAGTTGCTTGATACGCTGCGCCGCGTGAAATGTTTCGGCGTGCCGCTGGTGCGTATCGATCTGCGTCAGGAGAGTACCCGTCACACCGAAGCGATTGCTGAAGTGACCCGCTATCTGGGCCTCGGCGATTATGAAAGCTGGTCCGAAGCGGACAAGCAGGCCTTCCTGATCCGTGAACTGAACTCCAAGCGTCCGCTGCTGCCTCGCAGCTGGGAGCCCAGCGATGAAACGCGTGAAGTGCTGGAGACCTGTCGCGTCGCGGCTGAAGCGCCACAGGGTTCTATCGCCGCCTATGTTATTTCCATGGCGAAAACCCCTTCTGACGTGCTGGCCGTGCATCTGCTGCTGAAAGAAGCAGGCATCGGCTATGCCATGCCGGTTGCACCGCTGTTTGAAACGCTTGATGACCTGAATAATGCCAATGACGTAATGAGCCAGCTGCTGAGCATCGACTGGTATCGCGGCTTAATTCAGGGCAAACAGATGGTGATGATTGGCTATTCTGACTCGGCGAAAGACGCCGGTGTGATGGCCGCCAGCTGGGCGCAATATCAGGCACAGGATGCCCTGATTAAAACCTGTGAGAAGGCCGGGATTTCACTGACACTGTTCCACGGACGCGGCGGCAGCATTGGCCGTGGTGGCGCACCCGCCCATGCAGCGCTGCTGTCGCAACCACCAGGCAGCCTGCGCGGCGGTCTGCGCGTGACCGAACAGGGCGAGATGATCCGCTTTAAATATGGTTTACCCGCCGTCACCATCGCCAGCCTGTCGCTCTACACCGGCGCAATTCTGGAAGCGAACCTGATGCCGCCGCCGGAGCCAAAACGCGAATGGCGCGACATTATGGATCAGCTCTCCGCCGACTCCTGTGCGATGTATCGCGGTTATGTGCGTGAAAATGCTGACTTCGTGCCCTATTTCCGCTCAGCGACACCAGAGCAGGAGCTGGGTAAATTACCGCTGGGCTCACGTCCCGCCAAGCGCCGACCTACCGGCGGCGTAGAGTCGCTGCGTGCGATTCCATGGATTTTCGCCTGGACGCAGAACCGTCTGATGCTGCCTGCGTGGCTGGGTGCCGGTGCGGCCCTGCAACAGGCGATGGCCGCCGGTCATCAGGATCAGCTGGAAGCGATGTGCCGCGACTGGCCATTCTTCTCTACCCGTCTGGGTATGCTGGAGATGGTATTCTCAAAAGCGGACCTGTGGCTGGCGGAATATTACGATCAGCGTCTGGTCGAGAAATCACTCTGGCCGCTGGGCAAACAGCTGCGCGATCAGCTTGATGCGGATATCAAAGCGGTACTGACCATTGCCAATGACTCACACCTGATGGCCGATCAGCCGTGGATTGCCGAGTCAATTGCACTGCGTAACGTCTATACCGATCCGCTCAACGTACTCCAGGCCGAACTGCTGCATCGTTCGCGCGCGCGGGAAGCGAATGGCGATGAACCGGATGCCCGCGTTGAGCAGGCGCTGATGGTGACCATTGCTGGTGTCGCGGCAGGCATGCGCAATACCGGTTAATGGTGGTGAGGTGCTGACGATCGCCAGCGCCGCCCTGCAGTAAAAACAAAAAAAGTCGGGACTCTCCCGACTTTTTTTATTGGCTGAAGCAGAGCGGTTAAGCCGCAGCAGCAGCAGGACGCACGCCCAGGGTGTGACAAATGGCGTAACTCATTTCGGCACGGTTCAGCGTGTAGAAATGGAAATCCTTCACCCCTTCGCGTGACAGGATTTTCACCATATCCATCGCGATATTGGCTCCCACCATTTTCCGCGTTTCCGGATCATCATCCAGACCGGCAAACATCGCGCTCATCCAGCCCGGCACGCGCACATTGGTCAGCGTGGCAAAGCGTTGCAGCTGTTTAAAGTTAGAGACCGGCAGAATGCCCGGCACAATTTCCACGTCAATGCCGGTCGCGACACAGCGATCGCGGAAACGCAGATAACTTTCAACGTCGAAGAAAAACTGGGTAATAGCCCGGTTGGCACCTGCATCGATTTTTCGCTTCAGGTTAATCAGATCGGCCTGGGCGCTTTTCGCTTCGGGATGGACTTCCGGATAGGCCGCAACCGAAATATCAAAATCACCCACCTCTTTCAGCAGCGAAACCAGATCGCTGCCGTACATTTCTGGCTTACCGCTGCCTGGGGGCAGATCGCCGCGCAGCGCCACAATGTGACGGATGCCGTTGTTCCAGTAATCCTGAGCGATGGTACGCAGTTCATCGCGCGTGGCATCGACACAGGTCAGATGGGGAGCAGCTTCCAGACCGGTGCGATCTTTAATGCCTTTGATAATGCTATGGGTGCGATCACGTTCACCTGAGTTCGCACCGTAGGTCACAGAAACGAATTTCGGTTTCAGACTGCTCAGGCGATCGATAGAGGTCCACAGGGTCTCTTCCATGTCGCTGGTACGAGGCGGAAAGAACTCAAATGAAACATTAATTTGCCCGTTCAGCTCAGCCAGGCTCTGGTTTAGCGCTTCGCGCTGATTGGCATGAAAGAAACTCATCCTGCACCCTCATCGATTAACAATCGGCCTGCGAACATCTACACGTTTAGACGTCCAGATGTTCAAAATGACGTAATCTGACTGTGCCGTCAACTTAAAAATGGTCAACAGTCGTGATCAATTTTCAATCAACATGAAGGCGATTCAACAGGGGAGCGATAACGCATTGAAAACAGGCGCCGAAGCGCCTGAGGAGGAGGAGTTACAGCAGTTGTGCGAGGCGATTAATATCTGACTGGATAGCGCCTGCGGTGACATCCCGGCCTGCGCCCGGTCCGCGGATCACCAGCGGATTATCGCGGTACCAGCGGCTCTCAATCGCAAAGACGTTGTCGCACGGCAGCAGTGAGGCCAGCGGATGTTCCGGACGCACCGCTTCAACACCTACGCGCGCCTTGCCGTTGGCATCAAACCGGGCAACGTAACGCAGCACCAGGTCCATCTCCTGCGCGGCTTCGAGCCGTTGCAGCATCTGCTCATTCAGCTCTTCGCCATTTTCAAAGAAGTGGTCGACAGATCCCTGCTGACAGTTACTGGGCACCAGCGATTCCACCCGCACCTGATCCGGCTCGATGTTGTAGCCTGCCTCACGCGCCAGGATAACCAGCTTGCGCATCACATCCTGACCCGAGAGATCGGCGCGCGGGTCGGGCTCGGTTAAACCCTGCTGCCAGGCCTGATCCACCAGCTCGGTAAAGGGCACCGTGCCATCAAACTGCAGGAACAGCCACGACAGCGTGCCGGAGAAGATCCCGCTGATCGCCAGGATGTTATCGCCGCTGTCGCGCAGATCGCGCACCGTATAGTTGATCGGCAAACCTGCGCCAACGGTGGCGTTATAGAGCCAGTGACGTCCGGTTTTGGTAAAGGCATCGCGGATCTGGCGCCAGGTCTGACTGTCAGACGCTCCCGCGACTTTATTGGCGCTGATAACGTGAAAACCGTGACTGGCGAAGTCGAGATACTGCTGCGCCAGCGGTGTGCTGGCAGTGACATCCAGCACCACCAGGTCATCAAACGGGTGAGCACGCATCCACAGGAACAGCGACTCTTCATCGCGCTCTACCGCTTCATCATCAAAGAAGGCGAGTGCCCGGCTGGCTTCCAGCCCGTCATAGCTCAGCAGGCTGCGACGGCTGTCCGCGACGCCCGCCAGCACAAATTCAAAGCCGGTTCGCGCTGACAGCGTTTCCTGATCGCGGGCAAACAGCTCCAGCCAGCGTGAACCAATATTGCCTTTGCCAAACAGCATCAGACCGATACGCTTTTCTGCCCGGAACAGCGACTGATGCAATCCCTGAATCAGATGCTGAGTCGGGCCGACGCGCAGCACTGCGACCACGCTGATGTGCTCTTCTGACTGCCAGATGAACTCAATTGGCTGATCCTTTAACTGCTGCCAGAAGCGATGGGTATGCAGCGGATTGCGGGTAACGCCTGCGCCAACCAGCGCCACCAGCGCCAGGCCGTCGCGCAGCTGCAGATGGCCCGGTAAACCGGCATCCTGAAGCAGCGTAAAGGCGCTGTTAACTACTTCAGCGGTGTAACAGAGCTGCAGCAGTTGACGATCGGGATGAACGCCAAACGCCAGCGGACGCAGCTGCGCGCGCTTCAGCAACAGGTCGATCTCTTTGTGCAGGATGGCGAAGTCATGCTGCTCTGGCAGCTGAATCTCAATCAGGCAAACATCATCATGGCTGGTGACGATACGCGCGCCCGTCCCGGAGGCCAGCACGCGCTCAATGCGGGTTGAGCCCTGCTCCGGCTGATAACTGCAGCGCAGTTGCAGGTCGATATCGCTGCCTGAAACCGGCTGCAGAGTCCGGGTGTGGAGAACCGGTGCAGCCAGGCGCGCCAGTTCGCTGGCTTCATCCAGCCTTAACAGCGGCAGCAGGCAGGCATCAGAGACTTTGCGGGGATCGGCACTGTAGACACCCGCCACATCGCTCCAGATGGTCACCCGTCCGACACCCGCCAGTGCGCCAATCTGCGTGGCAGAATAGTCGGAGCCGTTGCGGCCAAGCAGGACGGTTTCACCGGCGTCGTTGCGGCTGATAAATCCGGTCACCACGATGCGCTTATGCGGATGCTGCGCCAGTAAAGTCTGTAGCAGTGGCCAGGACTTCCCTTCATCTACCTGCGGTTGTGCGGCACGTTCAGCGCGCAGAAACTCACGCGCATCCAGCCAGCAGGCCTGAAGGTCACGCTGGCTCAGTACCGCTGACATCAGGCGTGCCGACCAGACTTCACCGTGACCGACCACTTCGGCATAGACCGCATCGGTGATCGGCGCATCCAGCAGTGCGGCCAGCTTTTCCAGATCACGGATAAACGCGGTGATTAAAGGTTCTGCGACCTCAGCAGGCAGCAGCGCACTGATCAGTTCGCTCTGGTAGCGCCGTAAGGCCTGTTGCACCTGATGCGCAGAGAGCCGATCGCTCTGGCTCAGCTTCAGCCAGCTAATCAGCTGGTTGGTGGTTGAGCCTGCCGCAGAGACCACCATCAGGTCGCCCGGCTGGCTGTAGTCCGCCATAATACCGGCAACGCGCTGATAGCAGCGCGCATCGGCCAGGCTGCTGCCGCCAAACTTATGCAACTGCCTGATGTTCGGCGTTCCCGCGCCTGCTGAAATCGTCATGCTTAACCCTCGGCTGCGACCCGGAATGCATTATCCAGATCGGCAATTAAATCTTCGTGATCTTCAATACCGACAGAAACCCGCAGCAGCGTATCGGAAATGCCCGCTGCCGCGCGTGCTTCTGCCGACATCCCCGCGTGCGTCATGGTGGCGGTATGGGAGATCAGACTCTCTACTCCGCCCAGCGATTCCGCCAGCGTAAATAGCTGCAGTGCTTTCAGGAAGCGACGCAGCAGCGCCTCATCACCGTCGACCTCGAAACTCAGCATCGCGCCAAAGCCGCGCTGCTGACGTACGGCATGTTCGTGTCCGGCGTTTTCCGGCAGCGAAGGATGATACAACTTTTTCACCAGTTTCTGCTGCTTCAGATACTCTACAATCGCGAGTGCGTTGCGTTGTGCGGCTGCAATCCGCGGTGAAAGCGTACGAATCCCGCGCAGCAGCAGATAACTGTCAAACGCTGCACCGGTCACACCAATGTTATTTGCCCACCAGGCCAGGTCGGTAGCGAGTTGCGGATCTTTGGCGATGACCGCGCCCGCCACGACATCGGAGTGACCATTAAGGTATTTGGTACAGGAGTGGATCACCAGGTCCGCACCCAGCGCCAGAGGATTCTGCAGCGCCGGACTCATAAAGGTGTTGTCCACCACGCTGATGGCACCCGCAGCACGCGCAGCGGCGCAAATCGCGCTGATATCTACCACGCGCAGCAGCGGATTGCTGGGGCTTTCAATCAGCACCAGTTTTGGGTTTTCATCCAGAGCGGCCTGCAGCGCTACCGGATCACCCTGATCGACAAATTTCACCCGATAGGCGCCGCGCTTGCTCAGGCTGTCAAACAGCCGATAGCTGCCGCCATAACAGTCATGTGGCGCGACCAGCAGATCGCCAGGCTTCAGAAACACCGTCGTGACCAGGTGAATCGCCGACATCCCGGTATTGGTTAATACCGCGCCTGCTCCCCCTTCCAGTTCTGCCAGCGTACGCTGTACGACATCACGAGTGGGGTTGCCACGACGGGAGTAGTCATGCGCACGAGGCTCATTGAAATCCAGGAAGTTATAGGTCGTAGAGAGGTGGATTGGCGGGACAACGCAGCCATATTGCTCGTCATCATTCAAACCGCTGCGCACTGCGATGGTTGCCGGTTTACGCGTCATGAGCGAATTGTTCCTGAAGAGTGAATAAAATGTAGGCCACAGGATATCACCCTCTAATTAGACGTCAATACATCTGGACATCTAAATGTCTTTGCGTATAGATTGAGCAAAACCGCAATAACCGCTAAAATTATGCGTCATCGCCTGGCGTTCCCCTCTGTGAGACAGAGGCAGTGAGCGAAGAAAACCCGCCATATCAGGGGTCAGGCAGGAAAAAATCAGGCATAATCCGCTGATTTCCTAACATTTAACGTTTATTAATTAAGGTAACCCATGGCTGAATGGAACGGCGAATATATCAGCCCGTACGCTGAGCACGGTAAGAAGAGCGAGCAGGTCAAGAAGATCACAGTATCTATCCCATTGAGCGTGCTGAAGATTTTAACGGATGAGCGTACCCGTCGTCAGGTGAACAACCTGCGTCACGCCACCAACAGCGAGCTGCTTTGCGAAGCCTTTTTACATGCCTTTACGGGCCAACCGCTGCCGGATGACGTCGACCTGCGCAAAGAGCGTAGTGATGAAATTCCGGAAGAAGCAAAAGCAATCATGCGCCAGATGGGTGTCGATCCGGATACCTGGGAGTATTGATCTTTCAGCCATAAAAAAACCCAGCCGAAGCTGGGTTTTTTCTTGCCGCCGAACCCGCAGGTTCAGGTGCCTTTTAATCTTATTTTTTAGCGCCTGGCACGCTGAAACGCTTGTTAAAGCGGTCAACACGGCCACCAGTTGCCACTTCACGCTGCTTACCGGTATAGAACGGGTGGCATTTGCCACAAACGTCCAGGTTCAGTTCGTGAGTCAGTGTTGAACGGGTGTGGATCTCGTTGCCGCAGGTACATTTGATAGTAACTGCTTCGTATTTCGGGTGAATACCTTGTTTCATGGGAAACCTCATTGAAGGCCGTGTCGCTCTCCGTGCCAGGCTTTAACCTGCACAGCACCACACGCGATTGAACATTATAGGGTGTACTCCGGCCAGATATTTCTCACCGAAGGCGGCATATTATACAGGTAAGTTTCGATTGCTGCAAATATCTGCTGAGATACCCGCCATCAGGGTCAGCGTGTACACTAGCTTCCCCGATCATTGAGCCGGAAAGAGAGAGTTATGCCCGTAGTCCAGGTCGCCCTGCCCGTCCCCTTGCCCCGCCTGTTTGATTATCTGCCGCCACAGGGCGCGCAGCCGGTCATTGGTGGTCGCGTGAGTGTGCCCTTTGGCAATCGCAGGATGATCGGGATTGTGGTCGCCTTTCGTGACAGCAGCGATCTGCCGGAAGCACAACTCAAGCGCGTGATCGAGGTACTGGATAGTGAATCCCTCTATCCGCCCTCGCTGTGGCGCATCCTTAACTGGGCCGCCAGCTATTATCATTCGCCGCAGGGAGAGGTACTGAGTCACGCTATTCCGGTACTGCTGCGTCAGGGCAAAGCGGCGCAGGACAATCCCTTATGGCGCTGGGAAATCACCGAGCAGGGTCGGGCGACTGCGCCGGAGAGTTTAAAGCGGGCACCGAAACAGCAGCAGGCGCTGGCTGCACTGCGGCAGCAACCGCTCTATCGTCATCAGGTCAGTGAACATGACCTCACGGATGCGACGCTGCAGGCGCTGCGCGCCAAAGGGTTATGCGAACTGCATGAGCATCAGCCGCAGATGCACGACTGGCGTACCACTTATGCCGTAAAAGGCGAACGTCTGCGGCTGAATACCGATCAGGCGATGGCCGTGGGTGCGATTCGGGCAGATGATGAACATTATGCAGCCTGGCTGCTGGCGGGCATCACGGGTTCAGGCAAAACCGAGGTTTACCTCAGCGTGCTGGAAAATGTGCTGGCACGCGGTAAACAGGCGCTGGTGCTGGTACCGGAGATTGGCCTGACCCCGCAAACTATCGCCCGTTTTCGCGAACGTTTTGATGCGCCCATTGATGTGCTGCACTCCGCATTAAATGACAGTGAGCGGCTGGCGGTCTGGTTACGTGCGCGGCGCGGCGAAACGGCGATTGTGATTGGCACCCGATCGGCGCTGTTTACGCCGCTGGCCCGTCCTGGCGTAATTATTATCGATGAAGAGCATGACAGCTCCTATAAACAGCAGGAAGGCTGGCGCTATCAGGCGCGCGATCTGGCCGTCTTCCGCGCACATGAAGAGGATATCCCGATTGTTATGGGATCGGCGACGCCCGCTCTGGAGACGCTGCACAATGTCCGCAGCGGCAAGTATCGCCAGCTCGACCTGACAAAACGTGCCGGCAATGCCAGACCGGCACTGCAACAGCTTATCGACTTAAAAGGCGTGCAGCTGATCGGCGGTCTGGCACCAGGCCTGATTGGTAAAATGCGCCAGCATCTGCAGGCCGATAATCAGGTGCTGCTGTTTCTTAACCGCCGCGGCTTTTCGCCCGCCCTGCTCTGTCATGATTGCGGCTGGATTGCTGAGTGTACCCGCTGTGACCGCTACTACACGCTGCATCAGCACCATCGCCAGCTACGCTGCCACCATTGCGACAGCCAGCGTCCGCTGCCTAATCAATGCCCGCAGTGTGGTTCAACCCATTTGCTACCGGTAGGCGTCGGGACTGAGCAACTGGAGCAGCAGCTCGGCACACTTTTCCCTGGCGTGCCGGTGTCGCGAATCGATCGTGATACCACCAGCCGCAAAGGTGCGCTGGAGCAGCATCTGGCTGACGTTCATCGCGGCGGTGCACGAATCCTTGTCGGCACCCAGATGCTGGCCAAAGGCCACCACTTCCCCGATGTTACGCTGGTGTCGCTGCTGGATGTCGATGGTGCGCTGTTCTCAGCCGATTTTCGTGCGGCGGAACGCTTTGCTCAGCTCTACACCCAGGTCGCCGGTCGTGCTGGCCGTGCCGGCAAACAGGGCGAGGTGTTGCTGCAGACTCACCATCCGGAACATCCGCTGCTGCAGACGCTGTTGCACCAGGGCTATTCGGCGTTCGCCCAGCAGGCATTGCTGGAGCGACAGGCAGTCCATCTGCCGCCCTGGAGCCGCCATGCGCTGTTCCGCGCTGAAGATATGGATAACCAGCAGGCAGCGGAATTCCTGCAACAACTCCGTAATTTGCTGGAGGCAAGCCCGCTGAACGATAAGGCGATGTGGTTTATGGGTCCGTTGCCTGCACTGCAGCCAAAACGCAGTGGACGCTGGCGCTGGCAACTGCTGCTGCAGCATCCCTCCCGGCAGCGTCTGCAACAGTTGCTGAGCAGTTCGTTGCCGCTGGTTTCAACACTGCCCGCGGCGCGCAAAGTGAAATGGACGCTGGATATCGACCCTACCGAGAGCTGATTTAAGCTGACACTGCGAGCCAGATCGAAAAATGTCGCATAAGTCACAATTTTTATGCAAATTAAGTAACAACCAGCCGGGCAATCGTTAACAATGTTGCCCGGTTTGCCTTCAGGTCAGGCAGAAACAGAATTGAACGCGCCATAACGCGTCAGGAGCATGTGTTGGAGCAGAATCAACAACCGCCCGCCGCCACGATGAAAGATGTTGCGGAACATGCGGGCGTCTCAACCGCCACCGTATCGCGTGCGCTGATGAATCCGGAGAAGGTTTCTGCGGCCACCCGCCAGAAAGTCGAGCAGGCGGTTGCCGCCGTCGGCTACGCGGCACATGGCCCCACGCGCAACGCCCGTCGTAATGAGACGCGTACCATCCTGGTCATTGTCCCTGACATCTGCGATCCCTTCTTTAGTGAAATCATCCGAGGCGTTGAAGTTACGGCAGCCGAAGAGGGCTATCTGGTGCTGATTGGTGACTGCGCGCATCAGAATCAGCAGGAGAGAACTTTTCTCAACCTGATGGTGACGCGACAGATCGATGGCATGGTGCTGCTCGGCTCAAAGTTGCCTTTTGATGCCAGCATTGATGAGCAACGCAACTTGCCGCCTATGGTAATGGCGAATGAGTTTGCGCCGGAAATGTCACTGCCCACTGTCCACATCGATAACCTGACCGCCGCATTTGAAGCGGTAAATCATTTACTGCAGTTGGGTCACACACATATCGCCTGTATCGCCGGGCCGGAAGAGATGCCGCTCTGCCAGTATCGTTTGCAGGGGTATGTCCAGGCGATGCGTCGCAGCGGGCTGACGGTCGATCCCACCTATATTGTGCGCGGTGACTTCACATTTGAAGCGGGCGTTGCCGCCATGAATCAGCTGATGACCCTGCCGCAACCGCCGCGCGCGCTCTTCTGCCACAGCGATATTATGGCACTTGGGGCGATGAATCAGGCCCGGCGCTGCGGACTGCGGATACCGGAGGATCTCTCTGTGGTCGGATTCGATGACATTGAGCTATCACGTTACTGCGAGCCGCCGCTGACCACGGTCACGCAGCCACGTTACCAGATAGGCCGGGAAGCGATGCTTCTGCTACTGGATGAGTTAAATGGCAAACGGGTCATCAGCGGATCGCGGCTGCTGGATGCCGGTTTAACCATTCGTGGCAGCACGGCGCGAGCAAAAAAGCGTGAAAAATAAGCGTATTTGTCTGATTTTTTCAGTAGATTCTTAAGGCGAACACTGCTGGTCAAAGTTCCGACCCTTAAGTAACATGGCGGACTCCTTGCCGGGCGCGTAAAAATCATCATTTCGCCCATCTGGCACTATTTTTGAAGGGTATAAGAACGAGAGTGGCACAAAAAGATTACGTAGGCCGCGGGCGTTCAACAGGGACGCGTCGCAAAAAAAGCCCCAGCCGTGGCAAGAAGAGCAAAGGCGGTTCGGGAACATCTAAATTGATGATTGTACTGGCGGTCGCAGTGTTGGTGACCTTTGCCGGTGGTTTATGGTTCCTGGCGCATCACAAAAAAGAGGACGTGCCGGTCATTACGGATCATAAAGCCAACGGCAATGGCCTGCCGCCGAAGCCAGAAGAGCGCTGGAAATATATTAAAGAGCTGGAGAACCGTCAGGTCACTGTGCCGACACCTATCGAACCCTCTTCGGGTGGCGAAGTGAAGTCGCAGACACAGCTGACCGACGAGCAGCGCCAGTTGCTGGAGCAGATGCAGGCGGATATGCGTCAGCAGCCGACGCAGCTCAACGAAGTGCCGTGGAACGAACAGACGCCGGCGCAACGTCAGCAGACACTGCAGCATCAGCAGCAGTTGCAACAACTGCAACGTCAGCAGCAGCAGGTTCAGCAACAACAGCAGCAGCAACAGGTTCAGCAGCAACGTCAGCAGTTGCAGGCTCAGCAGCAACAGCAACGCCAGCAGCAGTTGCAGCAACAACAACAGCGCCAGCAACAGCAGCAATTACAACAACAGCAACGTCAGCAGCAGCAGCAGCAGCAGCAAAACGTACAGCGCCAGACGCAGCCTGCACCTGTTACGCGTGAACCGGAAGTGCAGCCAAAACCGCAGGAGACCGCGAAGGCGAAACCGGCGGAGAAAGCCTCTTCGCAGCGCTGGATGGTGCAGTGTGGTTCGTTTAAAGGCACTGACCAGGCTGAATCGGTGCGCGCTGGCTTAGCCTTTGAAGGATTTGAAAGCCGTATTACCACCGGTGGCGGCTGGAATCGTGTGGTTATCGGTCCTTATAAAGACCGCGCCTCCGCTGACAGCACCCTGAAGCGCCTGCGCAGTTCCGGACACTCCAGCTGTATTCCGCTCTCCGTCGGGGGTTGAAACCCGTCAAACCCGCCCCATATCTGTTGCATGATACTCCGCGCCCGGTGCGCGGAGTCCTTTTCCGACTGCAACAAGGGGTCTGCCCGTGACAACAATAGTAAGTGTACGACGCAACGGCCAGGTAGTGATTGGCGGTGATGGCCAGGCTACGCTCGGCAATACCGTGATGAAAGGCAACGTTAAAAAAGTGCGTCGTTTATACAACGATAAAGTGATTGCCGGATTTGCTGGCGGCACCGCAGACGCCTTCACCCTGTTTGAACTTTTCGAACGTAAACTGGAAATGCATCAGGGCCATCTGGTGAAAGCTGCGGTGGAACTGGCTAAAGACTGGCGTACTGACCGTATGCTGCGTCGCCTTGAAGCCTTACTGGCCGTCGCAGATGAATCAGCTTCACTGATCATCAGCGGTAACGGTGACGTCATCCAGCCTGAAAACGATCTGATCGCCATCGGCTCCGGTGGGCCTTTCGCCCAGGCCGCGGCACGTGCGCTGCTGGAAAATACCGAGATGGGCGCGCGCGACATCGTCGAAAAGTCGCTGAATATCGCGGGTGATATCTGCATCTACACTAACCACAACGTTAATTTCGAAGAATTAACGTCTAAGTCGTAAGGGTATAAATATGTCTGAGATGACTCCTCGCGAAATCGTCAGCGAACTGAACCGCTTTATCATCGGCCAGGAGAGCGCTAAGCGCGCCGTGGCTATTGCACTGCGTAACCGCTGGCGCCGCATGCAGCTCGACGAAGAGCTGCGCCATGAAGTGACCCCTAAAAATATCCTGATGATCGGTCCGACCGGTGTCGGTAAAACCGAGATCGCGCGTCGTCTGGCTAAGCTGGCCAATGCGCCGTTTATCAAAGTAGAGGCGACCAAATTTACCGAAGTCGGTTATGTCGGTAAGGAAGTGGACTCTATCATTCGTGACCTGACCGATTCGGCCATTAAGATGGTGCGCAGTCAGGCGATTGAAAAGAACAAATATCGTGCCGAAGAGATGGCGGAAGAGCGCATTCTTGATGTGCTGATTCCACCAGCAAAAAACAACTGGGGCCAGTCAGAGCAGAGCGCTGAACCCTCTGCAGCACGCCAGTCGTTCCGCAAGAAGCTGCGCGAAGGCCAGCTGGACGATAAAGAGATTGAGATCGACCTGGCCGCCAGCAGCCCTGGCGTCGAAATCATGGCCCCTCCAGGCATGGAAGAGATGACCAGCCAGCTGCAGTCAATGTTCCAGAATCTCGGCGGCCAGAAGCAGAAAGCCCGCAAGCTGAAGATCAAAGAAGCGATGAAGCTGCTGATCGAAGAAGAAGCGGCCAAACTGGTTAACCCGGAAGAGCTTAAGCAGGACGCGATTGATGCCGTTGAGCAGCACGGTATCGTGTTTATCGATGAGATCGACAAAATCTGTAAGCGCGGCGGCCAGAATGCCGGCGGCCCGGATGTCTCACGCGAAGGCGTTCAGCGCGACCTGCTGCCGCTGGTGGAAGGCTGCACCGTCTCCACCAAGCATGGTATGGTGAAAACAGACCACATTCTGTTTATCGCCTCAGGCGCGTTCCAGGTTGCCAGCCCATCCGATCTGATCCCGGAACTGCAGGGTCGTCTGCCCATCCGTGTTGAGCTGCAGGCGCTGACCGTGAACGATTTCCAGCGCATCCTGACCGAGCCGAATGCCTCGATTACCGTGCAGTACAAAGCGCTGATGAATACCGAGGGCGTGAACATTGAGTTCACCGAAGAGGGTATTCGCCGGATCGCTGAAGCCGCATGGCAGGTCAACGAAACCACCGAAAACATCGGTGCGCGCCGTCTGCATACTGTGCTGGAGCGTCTGATGGAAGATATTTCGTATGACGCCAGCGATCGTCATGGTGAATCCGTTACCATCGATGCTGACTATGTCGGTAAACATCTGGATGAACTGGTGGCTGACGAAGACCTTAGCCGCTTCATTCTCTGATCCACTGATTCAGCGCTTTTCAGAAGCCCAGCCCACCCGGCTGGGCTTTTTTATGCATGTTCTTGATCGAACGATGCTTTTTTCATACTGATGATTTTGCCAACAATCTGCATATAGCGATATACTTACCCTTCCTGTGGCAAACAGACGAAACCCTTATGAAATACGATACATCTGAACTCTGCGATATCTACCATGAAGAAGTGAATGTTGTTGAACCGCTTTTTTCAAATTTTGGTGGGCGCACTTCATTCGGTGGTCAGATTACCACAGTGAAATGCTTTGAAGACAACGGCTTACTTTACGATCTGCTGGAAGAGAATGGCCGGGGTCGGGTACTGGTGATTGATGGCGGCGGCTCAGTGCGCCGTGCACTGGTGGATGCGCAGCTGGCACGTCTGGCGGCAACCAACGAGTGGGAAGGTCTGGTGATTTACGGTTCGGTACGCCAGGTTGATGAGCTGGAAGAGCTGGAGATTGGCATTCAGGCGATTGCCGCGATTCCGGCAGGCGCTGCGGGTGAAGGGATTGGCGAAAGCGATGTGCGCGTTAATTTCGGCGGCGTCACCTTCTTCTCCGGCGACCATCTCTATGCAGACAACACCGGTATCATTCTGTCAGAGGATGCGCTGGACCTCGAATAGGCCAGACATGAAAACGGGTGCCTGAGCACCCGTTTTTCACATCAGCTGAGGCTTCAAACCTCTTCCATTTTTCCCAGCAATGCACGCAGACGTTCCTGCCACACGTGTTGCTCTTCTTTCAGGTGCTGATTTTCACGCATCAGCGCATCGTGGTTGCCCACGACTTGTTGCGCATCGTTACGCAGTGAGTTGTTCTGCTCTTTCAGCTCTTCGATTTCCATCTGCAACAGGGTGATGGTATCAATCGCCTGCTGTACTTTCGCTTCCAGTTTCTCAAACACTTCAAATGACATCTTTCTGACCTCTCCTAAATTCCTGCAAGGCGTTGATGATGCCAGCTTAAGCCAGCAACGTTGTCCCGATTGTATGTAGCCTCACCCCGCAAGTCCAGCAACGCGGCCGCTGCGGGCGTAGTCTGTAACACTTTTCAGCCAATCCCTGAATTTACGCTGCGCTTACTGTGACGGCTTTCTGGTACGGGTGCGTTATCCCCGTCATCAGGCGCGAATATTGGCTAAGGAAAGCCAGAATACGCGAAAACGCGCATTTTTATGACGCAGTACACAAAAAACGATTTCGCTATTTCTCGTTTATGTTCGTTAACGATAAATTCACACCAGCCCTACATTAAAGCTGGGTGCCTCATGGAATGAGAACAAAAACTGATAAAATTTAACCTCGCTTCAGGAACCACTATTATGAGTCAGACAACTAACACGCTCAAAGGTCAGTGTATTGCCGAATTTCTGGGGACAGGCTTGATTATTTTCTTTGGCGCAGGCTGTGTGGCTGCACTGAAACTCGCCGGTGCCGCCTTCGGTCAGTGGGAAATCTGCATCATCTGGGGTCTTGGCGTTTCCATGGCCGCCTACCTTACCGCAGGCATTTCGGGCGCGCACCTGAACCCGGCAATCACCGTTGCACTCTGCCTGTTTGCTAATTTTGAAGGACGTAAAGTTCTGCCTTATATCGTATCGCAGATTGCCGGTGCCTTTTGTGCCGCGGCGCTGGTATACGGTCTCTACTACAGCCTGTTTTTTGATTATGAGCAGAGCCACCAGATGGTGCGCGGCACGGTTGAAAGTCTCGACCTGGCAGGCATCTTCTCAACCTACCCTAATCCACATATCGGTGTCGGCCAGGCCTTCCTGGTTGAGATGGTCATCACTGCAGTATTAATGGCGGTCATTATGGGTCTGACGGATGACGGCAACGGCATTCCACGTGGCCCACTGGCTCCACTGCTGATTGGCCTGCTGGTTGCGGTTATCGGTGGCTCCATGGGTCCTCTGACCGGCTTCGCCCTTAACCCGGCTCGTGATTTCGGACCGAAGATCTTCGCATGGCTGGCAGGCTGGGGTAACGTTGCCTTTACCGGTGGTCGTGACATCCCTTACTTCCTCGTGCCGATTTTTGGCCCGCTGGTCGGTGCCTGCCTGGGTGCAGTAGGTTATCGCACACTGATTGGTCGCTACCTGCCAGGTACCGCCCAGGAACCTGCAAGCGTTCCAGCAGACAAACCGGTTGCACGCGCTCAGCAGCGTAAAGCGTAAGTTTCACCTTTTATCATCAGGACAGAATTTATGACTACCACAGATAAAAAATATATTGTCGCGCTCGATCAGGGCACAACCAGCTCCCGCGCCGTCGTTCTCGACCACGACTCTAATATCGTCGCGGTATCACAGCGCGAATTCACCCAGATCTACCCGAAAGCGGGCTGGGTTGAACATGATCCAATGGATATCTGGGCTTCACAAAGCTCAACGCTGGTTGAAGTGCTGGCCCATGCCGACATCCGCTCTGATGAGATTGCGGCAATCGGTATCACCAACCAGCGCGAAACCGCTATCGTCTGGGAAAAAGAGACCGGTAAGCCGATCTACAACGCCATCGTCTGGCAGGATCCCCGCACCGCCGACTATTGTCACAAACTGAAGAAAGAGGGTCTGGAAGAGTATATCCAGCACACCACCGGTCTGGTGATTAACCCTTACTTCTCCGGAACCAAAGTGAAGTGGATCCTGGATCACGTTGAAGGCTCTCGTGAGCGTGCAAAACGTGGCGAGCTGCTGTTTGGTACCGTTGATACCTGGCTGGTCTGGAAAATGACCCAGGGCCGCGTGCATATCACCGACTATACCAACGCCTCCCGTACCATGATGTTTAACATCCATAAGCTGGAGTGGGATCAGCGTATGCTGGATATCCTGGATATTCCGCGTGAAATGCTGCCAGAAGTGAAGTCCTCTTCTGAAGTCTATGGTCAGACCAACATCGGCGGTAAAGGCGGTACACGTATTCCAATCGCTGGTATTGCCGGTGACCAGCAGGCTGCGCTGTATGGCCAGCTCTGTGTTCAGCCTGGCATGGCGAAAAACACCTACGGCACCGGCTGCTTTATGCTGATGAACACCGGTACTGAAGCGGTAACCTCAACGCACGGTCTGCTGACCACTATCGCCTGTGGCCCGCGCGGTGAAGTGAACTATGCACTGGAAGGGGCTGTATTTATCGGTGGCGCCTCTATTCAGTGGCTGCGCGATGAGATGAAGCTGATCAGTGAAGCTGCTGACTCTGAATACTTTGCGATGAAAGTGAAAGACACCAACGGCGTTTACATGGTGCCTGCTTTCACCGGCCTGGGCGCTCCTTACTGGGACCCGTATGCCCGTGGTGCTATCTTCGGCCTGACCCGTGGTGCTAATGCTAACCACATCATCCGTGCGACGCTGGAGTCTATCGCTTATCAGACGCGCGACGTGCTGGAAGCGATGCAGAACGATGCCAACACCCGCCTGCAGGCGCTGCGTGTCGATGGTGGCGCGGTTTCCAACAACTTCCTGATGCAGTTTCAGTCTGACATCCTCGGCACTCGTGTTGAGCGTCCGGAAGTGCGTGAAGTCACCGCGCTGGGTTCTGCTTATCTGGCAGGTCTGGCCGTCGGCTTCTGGCAGGATCTGGATGAAGTCCGCTCTAAAGCGGTTATTGAGCGTGAATTCCGTCCAAGCCTGGAAACCACCGAGCGTAACTTCCGTTATGCTGGCTGGAAAAAAGCCGTAGCCCGCGCCCAGGCGTGGGAAGAACAAGAGTAATATCAATGCCCGCGACCCTTGCTGTCGCGGGCCTTTTCCCCGCTCCACTGCCTCGCTGTGTTACACTGCCCGCCTGTTTTTTGTCAGGTAGATGCCATGAAACGAGAACTTGCCATTGAATTTTCCCGCGTAACCGAAGCTGCCGCCCTGGCAGGCTATCACTGGTTAGGACGCGGCGACAAAAATGCGGCTGACGGCGCGGCTGTCCATGCCATGCGTCATGTCCTGAACTCCATTGAAATCGACGGTCAGATTGTGATCGGTGAAGGCGAAATCGACGAAGCTCCGATGCTCTATATCGGTGAAAAAGTCGGTACCGGCCGCGGCGATGCGGTCGACATTGCGGTCGATCCGATTGAAGGCACCCGCATGACGGCGCTTGGCCAGGCTAACGCGCTGGCGGTGATGGCCGTAGGCGATAAGGGCAGCTTTCTGCACGCACCCGACATGTACATGGAAAAACTGATTGTTGGCCCCGCAGCGCGTGGAGAGATCGATCTTGACCTGCCGCTGGAAACTAACCTGCGTAACATCGCCATCGCGATGAATAAGCCGCTATCACAGCTAACCGTATCGATTCTGGCAAAGCCACGTCATGACGCAGTGATCAGTCAGTTGCAGCAACTGGGCGTGCGGGTGTTTACCTTCCCGGATGGCGATGTCGCCGCCTCCATTCTGACCTGCATGCCGGACAGCGAAGTGGATGTGATGTATGGCATCGGCGGCGCACCGGAAGGCGTGGTCTCTGCGGCGGTGATCCGCGCGCTGGATGGGGATATGCAGGGCCGGTTACTGGCGCGTCACCACGTGAAAGGCGACAGCGCTGAAAACCGTCTGCTGGGTGAGCAGGAGCTGCAGCGCTGCGCAGAGATGGGGATTGAAGCGGGCAAAAAGCTGACGCTGAATGAGATGGCACGCAATGACAACGTGGTGTTTGCCGCCACCGGCATTACCAGTGGCGAACTACTGAAAGGCATTACGCGTCAGGGCAATATCGCTACCAGCGAGACCCTGCTGATTCGCGGTAAATCACGCACCATCCGCCGTATTCAGTCGATTCACTATCTCGACCGTAAAGATCCGGCGCTCCATCCCTTTATCCTGTAACCGGCTGGTTGCCGCGCTCCGGCTGACGTGAGAGCGGCAACCAGCAGAGCAGCATCACCAGCGCCGTGAAGAACATCAGCATGCCAAGGCTGAACTGATCGCGCTGCGGCATCATGGCTGACAGCCACGCCACCAGGCCCGATCCCAGATTCTGCATCCCGCCAATCAGCGCGCCCGCGCTACCCGCCAGCCAGGCATAAGGCTCCATCGCGCCTGAAGTCGCCAGCGGGAACAGCATGCCAGCCCCAAAGAAGAACAGCGCAGCCGGGACCAGCAGCGTCCAGATATTCATCACGCCGAACCATGCCGGGATCCACATCAGGATGCCCGCCAGCAGGCAGCTATTTACGCCCCACCACATCAGACTGTGCCATGAACCCTGCTCGCGACCGGCAAACCAGGCACCAAAAAACGCTGCCGGAATCGGCAGGATGAACAGGATGCTGACGGTCAGGCTGTGCAGGCCGAGCACGCCGCCCAGCAGAACGCCACAGCTCGACTCAAATACCGCAATCCCGGCCAGCGCGCCAATCAGCAGCACAATGTAGCGAACGAAATTCGCGTCGCTGAGCAGGCGGGCGTAGCGTTTAAAGAAAGGTGTCACTTCCGCGCTCTGCGGTCGGGTCTCCGGTAGCCAGCGTGCCATTGAGACGGTTACCGCCAGACAGAGCAGCAGCAGAAAGGCAAAGCAGGCGTGCCAGCCAAAGAGCTGAGTCAGCAGTGCACCAATTACTGGCGCCAGCAGCGGGCTGACCAGAATGCCCATATTAAGCAGGCTGTTAGCGCGCCGCAGTGCGTGCCCCTCGTAGAGATCGCGCGGCATGGTGCGGGCCATCACGCCAGCTACGCCGGTGCCCAGTCCCTGAACAGCGCTGCCGAACACCAGCATATCGAGCGACGTCGCCATCAGTGCCGTGATTGCGCCGATCATAAAGATCATCATGCCCGCCAGAATCACCGGACGACGACCGATGCTGTCTGACAGCGGGCCATAGATCAGCTGGGATCCGCCATAGGTCATCAGATAGGCCGCCATCACACGCTGCAGCGCGCCATCCCGCACATTCAGAGCATCCGCCATCACCGACATCGCCGGGACGTAGATAGTCTGTGCCATCTGCCCTACTGCCACCAGCACAATGAGCATCACCAGCAGCGGGCGATTTTCGAGTTTAGTCATCATGATTATGCAAAATTTCTTTCTGTGAAAGGAGGTTAAAACAGCGGTTCACCCGCCAGTCATCTTGTTATGGCGGGCAAAATATCAGGATTAGATGACAAAGCGAGAGGTAAGCGAAAAGGTCCCGGCTTGCGCCTGTCAAGTTTATGGGCCAGCCTGTAAAGACAAAGTAACAGTTTGTCGATTAGAGCCTTTGCCCCGGCGCAGGCTGGCAATCTCACCGGGCAGCCGCGAAAATAGTGACCTGCCTGAATAATCAACAACCAGGGAGTGATTATGGCTGAGTGGGTCAATGCTGAAGTAAAGGAAGTGAAAAACTGGACGGATGCGCTGTTCAGTCTCCGGGTAAAAGCGCCCATCGATCCCTTTATCGCCGGGCAATTTGCCAAGCTGGCATTGGAAATCGACGGTGAGCGGGTACAGCGCGCTTACTCTTACGTCAATGCGCCGAAAGATGATCTGCTGGAGTTTTACCTGGTCACCGTGCCAGAGGGCAAACTGAGTCCGCATCTGCAGGCACTTCGGCCTGGCGATCAGGTGATGGTCACCAAAGAAGCGGCAGGATTCTTTGTGCTGGATGAGGTCCCTGAATGCAAAACCTTATGGATGCTGGCAACCGGCACCGCTATTGGCCCCTACCTGTCGATGCTACAGCAGGGCGAAGGGCTGGATCGCTTTGAAAACATCGTGCTGGTCCATGCTGCCCGCTATGCGGCCGACCTGAGCTTTTTGCCGCTGATGCAGCAGCTGCAACAACATTATCAAGGCAAGCTGCACATCCAGACGGTGGTGAGTCGCGAAGAGATCGCCGGTTCGCTGACTGGCCGGGTCCCGGCGTTGATCGAAAACGGTGAGCTGGAGCGCGCCACCGGGTTAAGCCTGGATGCCGACAGCAGCCATGTGATGCTGTGCGGCAACCCGCAGATGGTGCGTGACACCCAGCAATTACTGAAAGAGACGCGCGAGATGCGCAAGCACCTGAAGCGTAAGCCGGGCCATATCACCAGCGAACATTACTGGTGAGCCGTTTGCCGGTATCTCACCGGCTGAGTCGCGGTACCAAACCGGTTAGCGCCGGGGGTACCGCGAAAGAGACCGAGATCGAGCAGCAGGCCAGCCAGTAACACAAACGGAATGGCGCGACCCAACAGCCAGGGCAGTATGCCGTCCAGCATGCTCCAGTTCCCTGCCACCAGCAGCCAGGCAACAATCACCAGAAATCCCCAGTAGCCGCGGCGATTACGATCGTGCAACCGTTTAACGATAACCGCGCTGGCGGGCCACAGCAGGCAGACCACGCCAAAGGCCGCCATCTGAGTATCAAGCCAGTCGTTAGCCGCTAACGCGAATAACAGGGTTGTTGTCAGCAACCAGACCGCCTGCCAGATCCAGAAATCACGTCGTCCCAGACGGCCGCGCCAGGAAAAACACCATTGTTGTAACGTCATGCATTATCATCCAGAGAGAAGAGAACCGCTGCGGTTTTGACCTCGCGGATAAAAACCGTTTTAATTTGCGCCTGAGTTTACGGGTTAGGATCGACAAAATGAAGAATTTGCCTGGCGCACTGCTGTTATCGTTTGCGCTGACGGTTCCGGTCTTTGCCGCCGATCCGCCACCGCAGGATCGGGCCGAGGCGTTGCCCACCGCCCCCTATCTGCTGGCGGGCGCCCCCACCTTTGATATGACTATCGGCCAGTTCCGCGAAAAGTATAATCAGGCCAACGGGGCGCTGATGCTGCCGGAATATCGCGCCATTGATAATCGGGGCGACAAAAGCACCCTGACGCGCGCCGCCAGCAAAATCAACGAGACCCTCTATGCGTCTACCGCGCTGGAGCCCGGTACCGGCAAAATTAAGACGCTGCAGATTACCTGGCTACCGTTGCCAGGCCCGGATCAGAACGCCTCACAGCAAAAAGCGCTGGCCTACATGACCGCCATGTTGCGCTTCTTTGTACCGGGACTGAGCGCCGATGAGGGACGTAAAAAGCTGGAGGGTTTGCTGAAGCAAGGTAAGGATTTACCCTACTTTGCGCAGGTCGAGGGCGCGTTGCGTTTTGTGGTGGCTGACAACGGCGACAAGGGGCTGACCTTCGCCATTGAGCCGGTCAAACTGGCGCTCGCCAGCCCCTGATGATGAGGCCGAAAATGACGAAAAGCAAAGCCATCGCTACATTTGATCTCTATACTGTCTGGCAGACAACGCTGCCAGCTGGCAGCGATTTTTCATGTATCGCTTTATGCGGAGGATAGAATGCGACATCCACTGGTTATGGGTAACTGGAAGTTGAATGGCAGCAAGCAGATCACAGCTGAACTGATCGCCGGTCTGCGCAAGGAACTGTCTGGCGTTGAGGGTTGTGGCGTCGCCATTGCACCGCCAGCTCTCTATCTCGAGCAGGCAAAACACGCCATCTCCGGTAGCCACATCGCACTGGGTGCGCAGAACGTAGACGTTAACCTGTCTGGTGCGTTTACCGGTGAAGTTTCCGCAGAGATGCTGAAAGATATCGGCGCGAAATATATCATTATCGGTCACTCAGAGCGCCGCACTTACCACAAAGAGAGCGACGAATTCATCGCGAAGAAATACGCGGTGCTGAAGTCAGTGGGCCTGGTACCGGTGCTGTGCATTGGTGAAACCGAAGCGGAAAACGAAGCGGGTAAAACCGAAGAAGTCTGCGCTCGTCAGCTGGATGCCGTTCTGGAAACTCAGGGCGCCGAAGCGTTTAAAGATGCGGTCATCGCGTATGAGCCAGTCTGGGCCATCGGTACCGGCAAATCTGCCACCCCTGCTCAGGCTCAGGCCGTTCACAAATTCATTCGTGACCATATCGCGAAGAAAGATGCGGCTATCGCAGAACAGGTCATCATTCAGTACGGCGGCTCAGTTAACGATAAAAATGCGGCTGAGCTTTTCACCCAGCCTGACATCGATGGCGCGCTGGTTGGCGGTGCCTCACTGAAAGCGGACGCTTTCGCTGTGATCGTTAAAGCTGCAGCGGCTGCAAAAAGCGCCTAAGCAGTAAACGTACCGATTAAAGGCGGCTTAAGCCGCCTTTTTTATGGGCGCTATCAGCTGACAGGCGTGATCCTGTACCTCCTCCGCCGAACCGCTGTTCAGCAGCAGCCAGTTTCGCTCTATCGCCATCAGCACCAGTCGTCCATCACTTAATTCAGCCAGTGCCAGCCCATATTTCCCCATCTCGCTGCGTGCCTGTGGCCGCTCATCGGCCAGTCGGATAAACGCACTCTGCCGGGTCAGCTCGTCCGGGGTCAATGCACGCAGCCAGTAGCGGTGCTTACGCAGCGTGATGCTCTGCCACCGCCCGCTAAGCTGCGGCGTCAGCTGATCAAGCTGCTGACGCACATCGGGTCGCAGGCAGGAGATATGAATATGGAGCTGATTCTGCGTGCGGCCATACTGTGAATTGATAGCCAGTGACAGGACCCGATCGTCAATAGGTGAGCCGCGTCGCTGCGCAAGCAGAGTCCGCTCATTCCATGCAAGGGCAAAGTAGTTGGGCGTAGCGGATTGCAGTAACCGCGGGCTTTCGATGCCGGTGATCCTGTCGAGCGGGATCAGCAGATACTGCAACGGCCCGTGCATATCTTTCAGCATGGCATAGCGATGCCGCTGATCGACGCGCTGACAGGGCGCAGGTTCTCCACCACTCTGCTGGTGAGGCAGACATTTCTCGCTGACGATCTGCCACAACGCATCACTGTTCTTTTTGAAATGCAGTGCGGCAGCCAGCATCCCCGAAATGACCAGTACCAGCAGAACCGCAACCAGGCGGGTTGCACGACGATGTGTCGGCATAACAACGCTTCCTGAATGGCTTAGCAGCCTGCATCCTCGCCTGGCGAGAAAAAAATGTCACGGGGAATTCTGGCAGATAACCCAGCGGCTGGGCGGAGAAGGAGAAAAGGCGTGGTTGTGGAGGATAAGCGGTCAGCGCAGGGATGCGCTGACCGCAGCGCATTACGGTTTCATGACCTGGTCATAGCTGCCGCCATCGGCGAAGTGGGCTTTCTGAGCCTGTGTCCAGCCACCAAACTTGTCCTGAATGGTAAACAGCTTCACTGGCGCAAAGGTGCTGGCGAATTTCTTCGCGACTTCAGCATCACGCGGACGGTAGTAGTTCTGTGCAGCGATAGTCTGGCCTTCTGGCGAGTAGAGGTATTTCAGATAAGCGTCGGCGACTTTACGCGTCCCCTTTTCATCTACCACTTTATCGACCACCGACACGGTCGGTTCCGCCAGAATCGATTCGCTCGGAGTGACAATCTCGAACTTGTCTTTGCCCAGCTTGTTAACCGCCAGATAGGCTTCATTTTCCCAGGCGATCAGCACATCACCAATCCCGCGCTCAACGAAGGTGTTGGTTGCGCCGCGTGCGCCGGAATCCTGCACTTCAACGTTTTTAAACAGCGCTCTGACGTAAGCCAGCGCTTTAGCCTGATCGCCGTTGTTATGATCCAGCGCCCAGCCCCAGGCCGCCAGATAGTTCCAGCGTGCGCCGCCGGACGTTTTCGGGTTAGGGGTAATAACAGATACGCCTGGCTTCGTCAGGTCGCTCCAGTCATGGATGCCTTTAGGATTATCTTTACGAACCAGGAAGACAATGGTCGAGGTGTAGGGCGCAGAGTTGTCCGGCAGACGCTGAATCCAGTTTTTATCAATACGACCGCGTTCTGCAATGGCATCAACATCCGATTGCAACGCCAGTGTGACCACATCCGCCCGAATGCCGTTAATCACGGAGGTCGCCTGCTTACCGGAACCGCCATGCGACTGACGGACCACGACATTATCGCCGGTTTCCTGTTTGTAGTGCGCACTGAACGCTTTGTTGTACTGTTCGTACAGCTCACGCGTTGGATCGTAGGAAACGTTTAACAGCTGAATGTCTTTCGCCAGAACGCTGGTTGAGGCCAGCAACAGGGTAACGCCGATACTCCACTTGTTCATTACGCACTCTCCCAATGTCGTTATGGGCTAAGCGTGACATAAACCAATACAGAGCTAAAAGAATTAAAAATAAGCTGTTATAACCATGGGGAATATAGAGGCGGGGTGCCGGGGCGCGCCAGGTCGCACACCCCGAAGAGGAATTAATAGAGTTTTTTCGCGGTGTCGAGCCAGTCGCGTTTGAACGGACGCTTCATATTTTCAATGGCGTCGACGATGTCGTGATGCACCATCTTCTCGTTCTGAATACCGACGCAACGGCCGCCGTAACCCTGCATCAGCAGTTCAATGGAGTAGGCACCCATGCGTGAGGCCAGAATACGGTCATACGCACAAGGTGCACCGCCACGCTGAATGTGGCCCAGAACGGTAGAACGGGTTTCACGCTTGGTTTCTGTTTCGATGAAACGCGCCAGATCGTCGATATCGCAGATGTGCTCGGTAATCGCCACGATAGCGTGCTTTTTACCTTTGGCGATGCCCGCTTTGATTTCCGCTACCAGCTCTTCACGAGTATACGGGAACTCAGGCAGTACGATGAACTCACAGCCACCCGCAATGGCGGCCGCCAGTGTCAGATCGCCACAGTAGCGACCCATCACTTCCACAATCGAAATACGCTGATGCGATGAAGAGGTATCACGCAGGCGGTCAATCGCTTCAACCACGGTTTCCAGTGCAGTGAAATAACCGATAGTGTAATCCGTTCCGGCAACGTCGTTATCGATGGTGCCTGGCAGACCAATGCACGGGAAGCCCATTTCAGTCAGGCGCTTAGCCCCCATGTAGGAACCGTCACCACCAATAACAACCAGCGCATCAATGCCGCGCTTTTTCATGTTCTCAATGGCAACCTGACGCACATCTTCATTACGGAATTCAGGGAAGCGTGCTGAGCCCAGGAAAGTGCCGCCGCGGTTAATCATGTCGGAAACGCTGTAGCGATCAAGATTGATCATGCGATCTTCGTACAATCCCAGGTAACCGTCATAGATCCCAAAAACTTCCAGTCCTTCACTCAGCGCGGAACGCACCACGCCACGAATAGCTGCGTTCATGCCTGGGGCGTCACCGCCGCTGGTTAATACACCAATTTTTTTGATCATGACAACCTCTGGATTGTTCAAAACTAAGGGTTAATCCTGCCTGTCGATCGCTGCTGAAGCTCATTTTACGACTCGCGCGACACGTGATGGCAGATAGTATATCAAAGGCTTGCTGCTGAATTGATTCAGGTCAGACAACTTTTCACTATTTTTTGCAGCAATGTTAGCGTTACGTCATCCCTGCCGTATCGATTTGATTCATTTAAGTTAAAAACCTAAAGAATCCTCTCTCTCGAACGGTACCACAGAACAGGGATCCTGATGGATAATTACGTCTGACCCGGGAAATTCTTTGCGTAACGCCTTCTCAACCTGATCGGCTACCCGATGCGCCTGCACCAGTGGCAGCTGATCTTCCAGTTCCAGATGCAGCTGAATAAATTTGGTCGGCCCGGACTGACGGGTTCGCAGATCGTGAACGCCCTGCACCTGCGGCCAGTTTGTCGCAAGCGTCAGGATTTGCTGCCGTTCCTCTTCCGGTAACGCACGATCCAGCAATGACTGAACCGCCTCGTAGCCCATACGCAGTGCGCTGTAGAGAATAAAAATACCAATGCCCAGCGCAAACAGGGCATCCGCCCGGGCAAAGCCATAGCTGCTCAGCACCAGCGCAATCAAAATAGCGCCATTCATGATGACGTCGGACTGATAGTGCAGCATGTCAGCCCTGATCGCCTGGCTGCGGGTTTTACGAACCACCCAGCGCTGAAAGGCCACCAGCACCAGCGTTGAGCTCAGCGCCACCACGGTCACTACAATACCGACGCCGGGCGCCCGCAACTCATTGGGCGTCGCCAGATGCTGCAGGCCGGTCAGAAACAGAAACAGCGCCGACCCGGAAATAAACATACTTTGCGCCAGCGCTGCCAGCGACTCCGCTTTGCCGTGTCCGAAAGTATGATCTTCGTCAGCAGGCTGCAGTGCATAACGCACCACCAGCAGATTGGTCAGCGAGGCGGCGATATCCACCAGTGAATCCACCAGAGAAGCCAGTAAACTCACCGAACCGGTGTACCACCAGGCAAAAATTTTCACGAGCAACAGCACAGACGCAAGAATGGTCGCGCCGAGCGCAGCACGCTTTACCAGTCGGCCATAAGAGGGTTGCATGCCAGGTTCCCTGTGCGGCATCAGTGATGATGCGCACCAAAATGAATGAATGGCTCAAGTTTAACATCGTGAGACGGGCACTGCTTAGCGGGTCGATCAACGGATCAGGCTTTTTTGGGAAGGCGCGACAGGTACAAAAAAACAAGCCCCGGCCTCTGTGGGAGGACGGGGCAAAGTGTCATACACATCAGTACCAGGCCACATTCAGGCCCAGGTCTGGGCTGAGAAAGGGGCGGCGACTACTTTTTGCCGCCTTTTTTCCCGGCTTCTGATGCTTTTTCACGATCGTTTTTGAAATTTCCGCCGCCGCTACTCTGGCCGCCTTTCTTACCGGCTTCAGACGCTTTTTGCGGATTATCTGCGAAATTACCTGAACCACCACGATGCTCTGCCATAACTTACTCCGTTAATAGATTCATTCAGGACTACATAATGTGGTTGCTGCTCCCTGAGACTTCGCAAAGACACTTAACTTCCCTGCAGTGACAGGATTAAGTGTAGAGGGTGCGCCTGAACCGGCAAGCGTAACGCGGGGGATTTATCTCATTGAAAAATATAATTAAAGCTTTCTATACCTGCCTGTAATTCATTCACTTTCAGTGAGTTATAATATTTAACAGGCGGTCAAACCCTTACCGGTACGCTTAAATTTAAGTCATGACCTGAATAGTAAGGAATCGGTGAGACTTACTCATAAAAGCTCAACAAGCGCTAATCAAACAGGGGTTTTATTGCGGGGTGATGATTCCAGTCAAAATAAAAAAAGTGAAAAAAAGATAAAAAAAACCCCCACCATCATGGCGGGGGAAGACAGGGATGTGTCTATGGCAAGGAAAACAGGGATACTATGTTACTGGTTACTGCTGGTACTACTCACTGCCTGCAGCGATGACGCTGACTGCAAATTCGAAAACTGTCGCAGCTCATTAAGTCGCCGCTGGTAATTCTGCTGTAACGCCGACTGCTGGGCTGGCGTTAGCAGCTGGAACATTTGATTCTGTACGCGCGCCATCTCGACCTGCTGTTCAACCTGAACTCTGGCGATCACTTCCGCCTTCTCGCGGATGGCCGCTTCGTTAAACTGGTCTGCAGTCACTAACTCATGTAGTGCTGCGATATCGTCAATATGGACGACCGGGCGCTCATGTCGGGCCTGTTGCATCAGGTCTCGCATCTGCTGACGTTGCTCTTCAGTCAGCTCGATGCCATCGAACATGTGGCTTTGCGGATTTTGCGTCATACTGCCTGTCGGCAATCCGCCATGATGCATCTCGTCAATCGTCGTCGCATCTTTAGCACCTGCGCTGGCGACACTCAGAGCCATCGCTGAGGCAAGGACGACGGCGGTTAATTTGCGCATCGTGTACTCCAGTTCGTTCCGTTTTGCGATTCAACGAGAGCCAGTGTACGGCGACAGCTGCAAACATCCGTCAGGGGGTGTAAAACTACGTAAAGCGATGGATAGGTGCGCCAGGAACACGGTATTTTGCCTGCGGAGGGCTACAAAAATGAATAAAATCCTGTTGGTAGATGACGATCGCGAATTAACTTCGCTTTTAAAAGAACTGTTAGAAATGGAAGGGTTTGAAGTGGTGGTAGCCAGCGATGGTGAACAAGCGCTGAACCTGCTCGATAACTCAATTGATCTGCTTTTACTGGATGTCATGATGCCGAAGAAAAACGGTATCGACACCCTGAAAGAACTGCGTCAGCAACATCAAACCCCCGTCATCATGCTAACGGCGCGCGGCAGCGAGCTGGATCGCGTACTGGGCCTCGAACTGGGCGCAGATGACTATCTGCCTAAGCCGTTTAACGATCGTGAACTGGTGGCGCGTATCCGCGCTATTCTGCGGCGCTCAAACTGGAGTGAACAGCAGCAGCAACACGACAATAGCTCGCCCACGCTGGAAGTGGACTGCCTGCGTCTCAATCCTGGCCGTCAGGAGGCCAGTTTTGATGATGTGACGCTGGATTTGACCGGCACGGAGTTCACCCTGCTCTATCTGCTGGCGCAGCATCTGGGCCAGGTGGTGTCGCGTGAGCACCTGAGTCAGGAAGTGCTGGGCAAACGCCTGACGCCTTTTGACCGCGCTATTGATATGCATATCTCCAATCTGCGTCGCAAGCTGCCTGAACGCCGTGACGGCCATCCCTGGTTCAAAACTTTACGTGGCCGCGGCTATCTGATGGTTTCGGCATCATGATTGGAAGTCTGACCACCCGTATCTTCGCCATCTTCTGGTTGACGCTGGCGCTGGTGTTGATGCTGGTGCTAATGGTGCCCAAGCTCGATTCACGACAGATGACCTCGCTGCTGGAGAGTGAACAGCGGCAGGGCATCATGATTGAGCAACACGTCGAAGCAGAGCTGTCACAGGATCCCCCTAACGATCTGATGTGGTGGCGTCGTCTGTTTCGGGCAGTGGAGAAGTGGGCACCCCCGGGTCAGCGGCTGCTGTTAGTGACCAGTGAAGGTCGGGTGATCGGCGCGCAACATAACGAAATGCAGGTTATCCGCAATTTTATCGGCCAGTCTGACAATGCCGATCATCCGCAGAAGAAGAAATATGGTCGTGTTGAGCTGGTAGGGCCTTTCGCCGTTCGGGATGGCGAAGATAACTACCAGCTTTACATGATTCGTCCCGCCAACAGTTCCCAGCTCGATTTCGTGAATCTGCTGTTTGACCGTCCCCTGTTACTGCTTATCGTCACCATGCTCATCAGCTCCCCGCTGCTGCTCTGGCTGGCCTGGAGCCTGGCACGTCCGGCACGTAAGCTGAAATATGCTGCCGACGAAGTCGCAAGCGGAAACCTGCGTCAGCATCCGGAACTGGAATCGGGCCCACAGGAGTTTCTGGCGGCGGGTTCCAGCTTTAACCAGATGGTCAGTGCGCTGGAGCGGATGATGACCGGTCAGCAACGTCTGTTATCAGATATCAGCCATGAGCTTCGTACCCCGCTCACCCGTCTGCAACTGGCTACCGCGCTGCTGCGTCGACGCCAGGGTGAAGGCAAAGAGCTGGGCCGCATTGAAATGGAAGCACAGCGTCTTGATGGCATGATTAACGATCTGCTGGTGCTGTCGCGCACCCAGCATAAAAATGCGCTGGTCAGCGAAGCGATGAAGGCGAATCAGTTGTGGAATGGGGTGCTGGAAGATGCCCGTTTCGAAGCGGAGCAGATGGGCAAGAAGATGGATATCCCCTATCCGCCTGGCCCGTGGCCGCTTTATGGTAACCCCCATGCGCTGGAGAGTGCGCTGGAAAATATCGTACGCAATGCGCTGCGCTATTCCCACACCCATATCAGCGTCAGCTTCTCCGTCGATATTTCCGGCATCACGGTACACGTTGATGACGATGGTCCAGGCGTGAGTCCGGAAGATCGTGAACAGATTTTCCGGCCTTTCTACCGTACCGATGAAGCACGCGATCGCGAATCAGGCGGCACCGGTCTTGGCCTGGCGATTGTTGAAACGGCAGTGCAGCAACATCGCGGCTGGGTTAAAGCGGATGACAGCCCATTGGGCGGCCTGCGTCTGACCCTCTGGTTGCCGCTCTACTCCTCCGCTCGTCAATAATTTGTTATGCTTCGGCCCCTGTCATCGGGGGCCTTATGCTTAACATTGTCTTGTTTGAACCAGAAATTCCGCCGAATACCGGCAATATCATCCGCCTGTGTGCCAATACTGGCTTTCAGCTTCATCTGATTCAGCCGCTTGGTTTTGCCTGGGATGACAAGCGTTTACGCCGCGCCGGGCTGGATTACCACGAATTTACTGCCATTAAATTCCACGCCGACTATCAGGCGTTTATCGCCTCAGAGTCGCCTGAGCGTCTGTTTGCGCTGACGACCAAAGGTACGCCCGCACACAGTGCCGTAGCGTATCAGGCTGGCGATTATCTGCTGTTTGGCCCGGAGAGCCGTGGACTTCCGGCTGAGATCTTAGCGGCGTTACCGGCTCAGCAGAAAATCCGTATCCCGATGAAAGCGGAAAGCCGCAGTATGAATTTGTCGAACGCCGTCTCGGTGGTGGTCTATGAAGCGTGGCGCCAGCTTGATTATGCGGGCGCGCTGATTAAAGACTAGATGCCGTCGCCAAACTGAAAACCCGCCAGGCTGCCATTAAAGTGCTGATCCATATCCATCGACGGCTTTTCACTGCCTGGCTTACCAACGATTCGCGCGGGTACGCCTGCTGCAGTGGTGTGCGG
This sequence comes from Pantoea sp. PvP021, assembly GCF_054056055.1. NCBI lineage: Bacteria > Pseudomonadati > Pseudomonadota > Gammaproteobacteria > Enterobacterales > Erwiniaceae > Pantoea > Pantoea sp. PvP021. Next base: position 47,675 of record NZ_JBSRXX010000013.1, read on the forward strand.
CGGCACGGGCTGTAATACCACGGAACCGGCACCGATTTTGGCTCCCTTGCCAACTTCAATATTGCCCAGGACTTTCGCACCGGCACCAATCATCACCCCTTCACGGATTTTCGGGTGACGATCACCGCTGGTTTTGCCGGTTCCGCCCAGCGTAACCGATTGCAGGATCGAGACATCATTCTCAACCACAGCGGTTTCACCAATCACAATGCCTGTGGCATGGTCGAGCATGATGCCGTGGCCGATGTTGGCGGCGGGATGAATATCGACGGCAAAGGAGACGGAGATTTCATTCTGCAGATAAACCGCCAGCGCGCGCCGGCCTTCATTCCACAGCCAGTGGCCAATGCGGTAGGCCTGTAAGGCGTGAAAACCTTTGAGGTAGAGCAGCGGCGTGGAGTATTTATCGACTGCCGGGTCACGCTGGCGCACCGCCTGAATATCGTACGCCGCTGACATAATCATCGACGGATCTTCACGGTAGGCTTCTTCAACGATTTCACGAATGGCGATGGCGGGCATAATCGGGTTAGCCAGCTTGTTGGCCAGCATATAACTCAGTGCACTACCGAGATTTTCATGCTTGAGCAATGTCGCGTGGAAGAAGCTGGCCAGCATCGGCTCACAATCAGCCAGGGCGCGCGCTTCTGCTTTGATATTATTCCAGACCAGTTCTAACTCATCAGACGACATTGCTGTTTTCTCCCGATAAAAAAAGCGCCTGAATGGGCGCTGCAGGTGATGATGCTACGCGTCCTGCGTTAGCCAGTGCTGTTTTCGTCCTTCCTTGTTCGTCCCAGCAGACTCAATGCTGCATCTCTCGCCGGTTTTTCGCAATACAGCACCTGATAAATCTGCTCGGTGATCGGCATTTCCACACCAAAACGGGCAGCCAATGCTTTGACTTCTTTGGTGTTTCTGTAGCCTTCTACAACTTGTCCGATAATGCGTTGCGCGCTATCTACATCCTCGCCCTGGCCCAGCATCATGCCAAAACGACGGTTACGCGACTGATTATCGGTACAGGTCAGCACCAGATCGCCCAGACCCGCCATCCCCATAAAGGTGGTGGGATCGGCACCCAGCGCGGCGCCCAGCCGGCTCATTTCAGCCAGACCACGGGTGATCAGTGCGGTACGCGCATTCGCGCCAAAACCAATCCCGTCAGAGATCCCGGCACCGATAGCAATCACGTTTTTTACCGCGCCGCCCAGCTGTACGCCGATGAAGTCAGGGTTGTTATAAACGCGGAAGCTCTTACCGCAGTGCAGCTTCTGCTGCAGATCCTCAGCAAACTGCGCATCAGTTGCGGCCAGCGCGATAGCCGTCGGTAATCCGGCTGCCAGCTCTTTCGCAAAGGTCGGTCCGGAGATCACGGCCAGCGGAATAGCATCGCCGACAATTTCCCGCGCCACATCCTGCAGCAGGCGTCCGGTCTCTTTTTCCAGCCCTTTGGTCGCCCAGACAATACGCGAGTCGGATCGCAGATGAGGCTTGATCTGCTGCAGCACCTCGCCAAACACATGACTCGGCACCACGATCAATAAATCGCGGCTGGCAGCAATAGCTTTAGTCAGATCAGGTTCAAGAGAAAGATGGTCGGGGAACGGGACATCAGGCAGGAAAGCGGTGTTGCAACGGTCACTCTGAAGCTGCGCCAGATGCGCCGGGTTATGTCCCCACAACAGCACCGGATGGCCGTTGCGGGCCAGCGTAATCGCCAAAGCGGTGCCGTATGAACCGGCACCGATGACGCTAATCGAAGCGTGAGTTGTCATCAGGCATCCTGATGTGGTTCAGCACCTTCTTCACCTTGCTGCTGCTGCAGGTAGTTCATGAACAGCGCATCAAAGTTAACCGGTGCCAGGTTCAGCTGCGGGAAGGTACCACGTGATACCAGGCTGGTAATGCATTCGCGTGCGTACGGGAACAGGATGTTCGGGCAGTATGCGCCCAGGCAATGTGCCATCTGCGTTCCTTCGATACCGCTGATGGTGAAAATACCGGCCTGCTGAACTTCACACAGGAAAGCGGTTTCTTCGCCCACGGTGGCGGTTACAGTCACACGAAGTACCACTTCGTAAACTTCGTCAGCCAGCTGAGAAGATGCAGTGTCCAGATCCAGTTTAACGTCCGGTTCCCACTCTTTCTGGAAAACCTGTGGTGCATTTGGCGCTTCAAAAGAGATGTCTTTGGTGAATACGCGCTGAATCTGGAATTGCATTTCGTTGGTGTTATGTTCTGACATGTGACCAAATCCTATGTATGAGATTGTCCGGCGTAAAATTACGCCTGCAGTAAGGGATCTAAACCTTCGCGATTATCGAGTGCGAATAAGTCGTCGCAGCCACCAATGTGCTGCGCATCAATAAAAATCTGAGGCACGGTGGTGCGGCCGCTACGCTTGATCATCTCTTCGCGTTTCGCCATGTCTCCATCAATGGGGATCTCCTGAAACGATACGCCTTTTTGCGTTAACAGCGCCTTCGCCCGATGGCAGTAAGGACAGGTCGCCTTGGTATACACTTCAACATTTGCCATGATCAGCACCTCTGTAAGATTATTTGCCGCGAACTAACGGCAGATTTTCGCCGCTCCAGCCACTGATACCATCTTTCAGCACTGAAACCCGCTCAAAGCCGGCCGCGCTGAGATGCGCAGCAGAATCACCCGCGCTTTGTCCGGTTGCACACACCACAATTATGGGCTGCGCTTTATGCTTTGCCAGTTCGTCGATGTTGCCTTTTTTAATCTCAGCGGCTGCGACATTCAGCGCACCTGAAATATGGCCTCTGCGGAAATCGTCGCGCGAACGCACGTCTACAACTACCGCGTCCTCTTTATTAATCAGGCGGGTTGCTTCACCGCGACTGATCGTTTTTACCTTAGAGAACATTCCTTTAACGGTAGTCACAATCACCAGAACGAGTAAAACGACCCATGCCAGACTCAGGATGGGGTGATTGCTTGCAAACTGCATAATTTCTTGCATGAGGGGTAACGACTCCAGACCGGGCTAATAAGCTAAAACAAGGGTTCTGAGTATACCTGCGCCACTTCGCATGTACAGATGCTATGCGGCCAGAGTATCGATTTGTGCTTCATTTTCCAAAAAAAGTGGCTGAATAGCAAAAATGGCGTAAGGCTTAATCCATGTCATTGTGAAAGTGGACATAACTGGAAAAGCAAATGCCAGTGGGGAGCACTGGTAAGCGGCGGTTCATCGTGGAATAATCATTGGCCTATGAAGGGAAAAACAACCGTTTCGCACACAAGGACCCGTCCCAACGGCGATAACCTGCCGTTGTTCACACACTTGTCCAGCCTCTCCCTTAGCCTGCTTTGTGCGGGGGCACTGTTATTGCCTGCCGCCGCCGTTAGTGCAGAAGACAGCAAATCTCAGCTGCAATCTATTCAGCAAAACATCGCTGAAAAAGAGAAAAGCGTTAAAGCGCAAAAGTTGCAGCGCAGCAAATTACTGGATCAGTTGCAGAGCCAGGAAAAAATCATCGCTCAGGCGAGCCGTCAGTTGCGTGACACCCGCAATAGCCTCAACGCCCTGAATGATGAAATCAAACAGCTTGCCACCTCCATCGCCCGCCTTGAAAAACAGCAAACCCAACAGGAAAACCTGCTTTCAGAGCAGCTTGATGCGGCGTTTCGTCAGGGTAAGCACAACGGTGTACAGCTGTTGATGGGCGGTGAAGAGAGTCAGCGCAGCGAGCGTATTCTGGCCTATTTCGGCTATCTGAATGCGGCGCGCCAGAAAAGTATCGAATCGCTGCAACAGACGCGTCAGGACTTAGCTCAGCAACGCGCCACGCTGGAGCAGAAGCAACAGCAGCAGAAAGGCTTATTAGCGCAGCAGCAGGGCCAGCAGCAGAAGCTGCAACAGGCGAGCGAAGCGCGGAAAAAAACCCTGACGACACTGGAAAGCGCGCTGGAAAAAGATCAGGCCGATCTGGTCGAGATGCGTCAGAACGAAAGCCGTCTGCAGGATAAGATCGCCCGTGCGGAACGCGAGGCGCGCGAGCGCGCCGCCCGTGAAGCGCGTGAGGCGGAAAAAGTGCGTCAGCGTCAGGCGCAGGCGAAAGCCAAAGGCTCCAGCTATCAGCCGACCCAGAGCGAACGCGAACTGGTGGCGCGCACCGGTGGACTTGGTCGCGCCGGCGGGCAGGCCTTGTGGCCGGTACGCGGACGCATTGAACATCGCTTTGGTGAACAGCTGCAGGGTGAACTGCGCTGGAAAGGACTGGTGATTGATGCGCGCGAAGGTACCGAGGTGAAAGCTATCGCCGATGGCCGCGTGCTGATGGCCGACTGGTTACAGGGCTACGGCCTGGTGGTCGTGCTGGAACATGGTAAAGGCGATATGAGCCTGTATGGCTACAACCAAAGTGCGCTGGTGAGCGTGGGTACGCAGGTGAAGGCAGGACAGCCTATCGCACTGGTGGGCACCAGTGGTGGCCGCGGTACTCCGTCGCTCTATTTTGAAATCCGACGTCAGGGACAGGCCGTCAATCCACTCCCGTGGTTAGGAAAATAGGTTTTGCTGCAACTTCGAAAAATCCCCGTTCTGTTGAGCGCCCTGCTGTTCAGCTACGCTGCGCAGGCGGGCAAACTGGCCATTGTCATCGATGACGTAGGCTATCGCCCTGCCGAAGAGAACAAGGTCCTGCAGATGCCGCAGGCCATTTCAGTGGCGGTTTTGCCCAACGCGCCACATGCCCGTGAAATGGCCACCAAAGCGCACCAGAGTGGTCACGAAGTGTTGATCCATCTGCCCATGGCGCCGCTGAGCAAACAGCCACTGGAAAAAGATACCTTAACGCCGGAGATGAGCAGCGAAGAAGTTACCCGCATCATGCGCAATGCGGTTAACAACGTGCCTTATGCCGTAGGTCTGAACAACCATATGGGCAGCAGGATGACCTCCAGCCTGCCCGGCATGCAGAAAGTGATGCAGGCGCTGAACCACTACAATCTCTACTTTCTGGATAGCATGACCATCGCTAACAGTCAGGCTGTTCCTGCCGCACAGGGCACCCAGGTCAGGGTATTAAAACGCCGGGTATTTCTGGATGACAGCCAGGATATTAATGCCATCCGCCAGCAGTTCAGTCGGGCGGTGAAACTGGCGCAGCGCGACGGTTACGCCATTGCCATTGGTCATCCCCACCCTAACACAGTGCGGGTGCTGCAGCAGATGTTACCCACATTGCCAGCCGACGTTACGCTGGTTCGTCCCAGTCAGCTGCTGAACGAATCACTGCACAGCGGCTCACGGCCGCCTGTGGCGCCGGCAAAACCGGTGACACCGCGCTTCCAGCCTGCAGACCTGTGTAAACCGAAACAGCCGCTGGCGCCGGTTCCTGCCACCCGAGCCTTAGCGGTAATAGCGGAAAGCGTGAATAACAGCCCGCTGTTTAACACGCTAAAAAATCTGTTCTGAATTTGCTATGAATGCTAAGTGTTCAGCTTAGCGTTCATTTATACGCAGAAATTACTATAATCCTGGGTCGGGCGATAACGTGCTGTGCGGGAACAGTGATAGGGATGACGATTATTAAACAAAAAATCCTGCTGCTGGATAACGGCAGAGAGTGGGGCGGCGGCACCAACAGTATGCTGGAGCTGTTGAAGCGTATTGATCGTCAAAAGTTTGATATCACCTGCTGCTTCTATCACAACTACAGCCGTGGCAACGACGAAACCATTGAGGCCACGCTGAATGCGCTGGCTATCCCGGTCTTTTTTATTCCGCAAATCAGGCAGCCACGCTGGGCAAAGTTTGTTAAAGAAGCCGCGCGTGCACTGCTGTTTTTTAATAAAAAGCTCAAGAAGCGCGCCATCGATCAGATTGATACACACTGGCGCATTATGCCCAATGCCAGCAAAATCAACTCACTGCTGCAGCTGGGGAAGTTTGACACGCTCTATATGAATAACCAGCCCAGCACCAATGTGGAAGGTTATCTGGCGGCGCGCAGCCTGGATGTTGCGGTAGTGCAACACTGCCGTATCGATCCGGTTCTGGAACCGCGGCTGGTCAGCATGGTTAATCAGGATTGCCAGGCGATCATTGCCGTGTCGCAGGGCGTGAATAACACCCTGCGCAGCCACGGTGTTGATGCGGAACGCTGTTTTACCGTCAATAATGCTATCGACATCCACCAGCCTCTGCCCGACCGCCTTGAAGTACGCCAGCGCTTTAAACTCTCCCCTTCGACCTTTGTGTTCGGCACGATCGGCTCGCTGATATTGCGTAAATCTAATCACCATATTCTGCAGGCACTGGGCCGTTTTAAACGCGCTAATCCCGATGCCGACTGGAAGATGGTGGTTGTTGGAGCGGGTCCGGAACTTCAGCATCTGCTGCAACTCGCTACCGCAGAGAACATCCAGCAGCATGTGGTCTTTACGGGCTTTCAGAACAACGCGCTGGATTACCTCACTGCCTTTGATGCGTTTATTCTTGCCTCACGCAGTGAGGGCTTACCAAGGGTGGTGCTGGAGGCGATGCTGGTGAATACCGCCGTAGTGGGATCCCGCGTGGTCGGCACTGCCGAATTGATCAGTCATGACGAAACCGGGCTGCTATTTGATTATGGCAACGTGGTGCAACTGACCCAGCATCTGACCGCACTGTGGCAGGATGCGGATTTACGTCAACGCCTGATCAATGCGGCAGCGAAACGCGTACGTGAACAGTACGCTATTGAAACTTATATCAGCGGCGTCGAGAATATTTTGCAAAGCGTCGTGAAAAAGAAACCTCATGCTTAATTTTTTAAATCCCCGTTATCGCCATATCAGAGCGAGCCATAACCTGCCTTATTCGCAGAAAGAGGTTCAGGGCACTGTACCGGTAACCTCGGTCGTGATTCCCTGCACCGGCGCGGACTATATTGAAGAAGCCCTGCTCAGTGCCGATTTTGCGGCGCGCTTTGCGACAGAGGCTGAAGAGATCGTAATTGTCAGCGATCAGCCGGCTCACGCCTTTGGCAGCCTGCCAGTAAAAACCCGCGTGGCGACGCTGGATGTCCCGCATCGGGAAGAGAGCTATCGCTACAAGCAGATCTATCGCAGTCGTTTGATTAAATTGCAGGCGCCCTTACAGGCAAAAGGCGACGGCATTCTGATGATCGATTCCGACCTCAATCTGCTTAAGATGCCGGAGATCATGATGAAGCCCGGCCATCTCTATTCCAGTTTTCGTCAGGGGAAAATGATTGCCAAGCTGGCTGATGCGCCGGAAGAGGCGATCCCCGCCTACTACCCGCACAGTATCCGGCCCTGGCTGGTGGATCACGTGAATGGGGCTTACCTGGCTGCCACCCGTGAAGTCTGGCAGCGCATTTCGCCGCTGTGGCTGACGCTGTTTAATGATACCTGGAATTTAATGAACGACAGCCAGCCGCCTACTGACCAGCTGCCGCTCGCGGTGTTGCTGGACATGCTGGATATTAAAACCGTCAATCTGGGCGAATGGGCTAACTGGCCGGTCTCAAAGAAAATTGGCGGTCAGTCGGCGGTGATCCCGCCTGAAGTGGTAGGTGCACATGGCGGCTTTCCGCTGTCGGAATGGCAAAAATACCTCGCCGATCCGCAACAGCCGCTGAACTTTAAAGGTCAGGACTACACGCGCAAAGTGCGCTACCTGACCGATGAAGAGAAAAAACAAAGCTAATCATGCGGCCGCCCTGGCGGCCGTTGTTTTAATCCCAGCTCAGTATCACTTTTCCCGAGCGTCCTGAACGCATCTCATCAAAGCCCTGCTGGAAATCGTCGATTCCATAGCGATGGGTAATAACCGGCGTTAAATCAAGCCCGGACTGGATCAGCGCCGCCATTTTATACCAGGTTTCAAACATCTCCCGGCCATAAATGCCCTTGATAAAAAGCCCTTTGAAGATCACCTGGTTCCAGTCGATCGCCATTTCACCCGGCGGGATGCCCAGCAGTGCAATCCGCCCTCCGTGGTTCATTACCTCCAGCAATGAACGGAAGGCAGGCGGTGCACCAGACATCTCCAGTCCGACATCGAATCCCTCCGTCATGCCCAGCGAGTGCATCACGTCTCGCAGATCCTCATTCGCCACATTGACCGCGCGCGTGACGCCCATTTTGCGCGCCAGTGACAGACGATACTCATTGATGTCTGTGATCACCACGTTACGTGCGCCGACATGGCGACAGACCGCGGCGGCCATGATGCCGATAGGACCCGCGCCGGAGATCAGCACATCCTCACCCACCAGATCGAACGATAGCGCGGTATGCACGGCGTTGCCGAACGGATCAAAGATTGCCGCCAGCTCATCGGAAATGTTGTCGGGAATTTTGAACGCATTGAAGGCCGGGATAACCAGATACTCCGCAAAGCAGCCCTGGCGGTTAACGCCTACACCCATTGTGTTACGGCATAAATGCGTTCGCCCGGCACGGCAATTACGGCAATGTCCGCAGGTGATGTGCCCTTCGCCCGAGACCCGATCGCCAATCGTAAAGCCTTTCACTTCCTGTCCTATCGCAACCACTTCCCCCACATATTCATGACCGACAATCATCGGTACCGGAATGGTTTTGCGCGACCAGTCATCCCAGTTGTAAATATGGACATCGGTACCGCAGATAGCGGTTTTGCGAATCTTAATCAGCAAATCGTTGTGGCCCGGCTCCGGAACTGGCGCATCGGTCACCATCCAGATGCCCGTTTCCTTCTTCAGTTTGGCGAGTGCTTTCATGACGGACTCCTCAGGCGATAACGCCCAGTTGTTTGCCGATACGGGTAAAGGCCGCCACCGCACGTTCCAGCTGTTGCTGGGTATGCGCCGCAGAGATTTGGGTGCGAATGCGTGCCTGACCTTTTGGCACCACCGGATAGAAGAAGCCTGTAACGTAGATGCCTTCCTGTTGCAGCAGGCGGGCGAACTCCTGGGCGACGCTGGCTTCACCCAGCATCACCGGGATAATGGCGTGATCGGCTCCCGCCAGCGTAAAGCCCGCCGCCGTCATCTGCTCCCGGAAGTAACGGGCGTTGTCCCACAGACGCTGACGCAGCCCGTCGCCTTCACTGAGCAGATCCAGCACCCGCAGCGAGGCGGCAACAATGGCCGGGGCCAGCGAGTTAGAGAACAGATAGGGACGGGAACGCTGGCGCAGCCACTCCACCACTTCTGCTTTTGCGGCGGTGTAGCCACCGGAGGCGCCACCCAGCGCTTTACCCAGCGTGCCGGTAATGATGTCGACCCGGCCCATCACATCGCAATATTCATGGGTTCCGCGTCCGGCGTTCCCGACAAAGCCCACCGCATGGGAATCATCCACCATCACCAGCGCAGAGAACTCGTCGGCCAGATCGCAGATAGCGGGCAGATTCGCAATCACCCCATCCATTGAGAAGACCCCATCGGTGGCGATCAGAATATGACGCGCGCCTTTATCGCGCGCTTCCTGCAAGCAGGCGCGCAGCTGCGCCATATCGTTATTGGCATAGCGGTAACGCTGCGCTTTGCACAGCCGGACGCCATCGATAATGGAAGCGTGGTTCAGTGCATCAGAGATGACGGCATCCTGCGCATCGAGCAGGGTTTCAAACAGACCGCCATTGGCATCGAAACAGGAGGAGTAAAGAATGGCATCCTCCATGCCGAGAAAGTCTGCCAGCCGCTTTTCCAGCTGCTTATGACTATCCTGCGTGCCGCAAATAAAGCGCACCGACGCCATACCAAAACCATGCGAATCCATCCCCTCTTTCGCCGCCTGAATCAGCGCCGGATGGTTCGCTAAACCTAAGTAGTTATTGGCACAGAAGTTAATCACCGCCGGGTTATCGCCAACCGCGATCTCCGTCTGCTGGGCAGAGGTGATGATCCGCTCCTGTTTAAACAGTCCTTCCTGACGTGCATCATCAAGTTGCTGACGAAGTTGTTGATAAAATTGCGCAGGCATCATTGCTCTCCTCAGATGGCAAAAATCTGGCATATCTTACTGAACAGGCCGCTTCTTCACGATAAATCGCCCAACAGAATGTCATTTTTGCAGCATAGTTCACGCCACAAGGATGTACGCACAAAGCGTTACAGAGTCATCTGGCTGTCTGCACCCTGATGAAATGTTATGATGTGAGGTATTCGTGTGTGAAACCTCCTGTTTCACCCCACAACGTTGAAGGTAACAACATGATTATCGTAACTGGCGGCGCAGGAATGATTGGCAGCAACATCGTCAAAGCGCTGAACGATCGCGGTCACACCGACATTCTGGTGGTGGATAATCTGAAGGATGGCACCAAGTTTGCCAATTTAGTCGACCTGGATATCGTCGATTACATGGACAAAGAAGAGTTCCTGATGAGCGTGATGGCGGGCGATGATTTAGGCCCGATCGAAGCGGTGTTCCATCAGGGCGCCTGCTCCTCCACCACCGAGTGGGATGGCAAATACATGATGGAGAACAACTATCAGTACTCCAAAGAGCTGCTGCACTTCTGTCTTGAGCGCGAGATCCCGTTCCTCTACGCCTCTTCCGCAGCGACCTACGGCGGACGCAACGAGAATTTCATTGAAGAGCGTCAGTATGAGCAGCCGCTTAATGTTTATGGCTACTCTAAGATGCTGTTCGACCATTACGTCCGTCAGATGCTGCCGGAAGCGAACTCGCCGGTATGCGGCTTCCGCTATTTCAACGTCTATGGACCGCGTGAAGGCCACAAGGGCAGCATGGCAAGCGTGGCCTTCCATCTGAACACGCAGATCAGCAACGATGAAAATCCAAAACTGTTTGAAGGCAGCGACGGCTTTAAACGTGATTTCATCCACGTTGATGATGTTGCGGAAGTGAACCTGTGGTGCTGGGAAAATGGCGTCTCCGGGATTTACAACTGTGGCACAGGCCGCGCCGAGTCCTTCCAGGAAGTGGCTGACGCAGTACTGAAGTTCCACCAGAAAGGTCAGATCGAGTACATCCCGTTCCCGGAAAAACTCAAAGGACGGTACCAGGCCTATACTCAGGCCGATCTCACTAAGCTGCGTGCCGCCGGCTACGACAAGCCATTTAAAACGGTGGCGCAGGGCGTCGCTGACTATATGGTCTGGCTGAACCGTAACGCATAAAGGAAGCTGCTCCGGCGATGAAAATTCTGGTAATCGGCCCGTCGTGGGTCGGCGATATGATGATGTCGCAAAGTCTCTATCGCACCCTCAAGGCCGAACATCCCGATGCGGTGATTGACGTGATGGCACCTGCATGGTGCCGTCCGTTGTTGTCACGCATGCCGGAGGTGAATCAGGCGCTGGCGATGCCACTTGGGCATGGCGCGCTGGAAATCGGTGAGCGTCGCCGGTTGGGCAAAGTGCTGCGCGCCAGTCACTACGACCGCGCTTATGTGCTGCCTAACTCCTTCAAGTCGGCGCTGGTCCCCTTCTTTGCCGGAATAAAACGCCGCGTCGGCTGGCGCGGTGAAATGCGCTATGGCCTGCTGAATGATTTGCGCGTGCTGGATAAAGCCGCATTTCCACTGATGGTTGAGCGCTACGTTGCGCTGGGCTACGACACACCTGTTGCGTCGGCGGCGCAGCTGCCCCAGCCGCTGTTGTGGCCAAAACTGCAGGTTGAAGAGCAGGAAAAAATTGAAACGGCCGCACAGTTTCAGCTCGCCGCGACCCGTCCGGTCATCGGTTTTTGTCCGGGCGCTGAATTTGGTCCGGCCAAACGCTGGCCGCACTATCACTACGCCACGCTGGCCCGCCAGTTGATTGCTGAAGGCTTTCAGATCGTGCTGTTTGGCTCCGCCAAAGATCGCCCGACCGGCGAAGAGATTATCGCGGCGCTGCCCGAAGAGGCTCGCGGCCACTGCCGTAATCTGGCGGGTGAAACCCAGCTGGAACAGGCGGTGATTCTGCTGGCACAATGCCGTGCCGTGGTCAGCAACGACTCCGGCCTGATGCATATCGCCGCGGCGCTGGATCGTCCACTGGTGGCGCTCTATGGACCAAGCAGTCCTGACTTTACGCCGCCGCTGGCAAAGCAGGCGCGAATTATTCGCCTGATTACCGGCTATCACAAAGTGCGCAAAGGCGATGCCGAACAGGGCTATCACCAGAGCCTGATCGATATTCAGCCTGAACGTGTACATCAGACGCTGAGCGAACTGCTCGCGCCACAGGAGGTGCCATGCACGTCCTGATTGTTAAAACCTCATCAATGGGCGATGTGCTGCATTCGCTCCCGGCACTGACCGATGCAATGCATGCCATTCCCGGCATCCGTTTCGACTGGGTAGTGGAAGAGAATTTCGCACAGATCCCTGGCTGGCATCCCGCAGTAGATAAGGTGTTACCGGTTGCGATTCGCCGCTGGCGCAAACACTGGTTTGGCAGTCAGCAGCGTGAAGAGCGCGTGCTGTTTAAGCGCGCGTTACAGTCACGTGAGTACGATATCGTGATTGATGCACAGGGCCTGATCAAAAGTGCCGCGCTGGTCACCCGCTTATCGAAAGGGGTGAAACATGGGCAGGACAGCCGCAGCGCGCGTGAGCCGTTCGCCAGCTGGTGGTATGACATCCGCCATGAGGTCAGTAAGCGACAGCACGCGGTTGAGCGGACGCGCGAACTGTTCGCCAAAAGCCTGGGCTATGAAAAGCCGCAAAGTCAGGGTGACTACGCCATTGCCGGACACTTCCTGCATCATCTGCCCGCTGACGCACATCATTACCTGGTCTTTCTGCATGCCACAACGCGTGACAACAAGCACTGGCCGGAATCACACTGGCGACAGCTGATTGAGCAGATGCAGCCCAGCGGGTTGCGAGTGAAATTGCCCTGGGGTGCTGAACATGAGCATCAGCGTGCGCAGCGCCTTGCAGAAGGATTTGAGCATGTCGATGTACTGCCTAAGCTGACGCTGGAAGCGATAGCACAACAGCTGGCGGGCGCACGGGCGGTGGTCTCAGTGGATACCGGATTGAGCCATCTGACGGCGGCACTGGATCGCCCCAACCTCACGCTGTATGGTCCGACCGATCCTGGATTGATTGGCGGTTACGGGCAGAACCAACAGGCACTGAGCGCCCCGAATCATAATCTGGCAGAGCTGACTGCTGACACGGTGGCAGAGAAACTGCGGGCCGTTATTACGGAAAACATGCCATGAACTATGTGCTGATCTACCTGCTGTTGCTGCCTTTCCGGGCTGTAATGCGGCTGTTTTACCGGCCAACCGGACGCAGCCTGATCATCCAGACGGCAAAGATTGGTGATTTTATTAATATCACCCCGATGCTGCGCGCGCTGGGTCAGTCTGAGTTGCTGATCAGCAAAGCGGTGGAGCCGCTGGCGCGTCACGATGACACGGTCAGCCGCTATTTCCTGATTGAAGAGGCGAAGCGCAGCTTTTTTGCCAAACTGAAGCTCGCGTTCACGCTGATGAACCGCTATGACAACGTCTATCTGGTACAGCCAAACAGCGTGAACCTGTTTTTCGCCGCGCTCTGCAACGCATCGAACAAGCAGTTTCTGCGCACCTATGTGCGTAAGTCCTACCATAAGACCTTCTATCGCAGCGCCAGCGGTATTGTCGACCACACCAAAACGGATTTAACGCTCGACAGCTACCTGAAGCTGATTAATCGTGACTACCGCTACACCGATTTCCCTAAGCATGCAACCTCACCGCTCTGGCAGCCGCCTGCGCCGCCCGCCGCGCTGCTTAATCCGCGCAGCGGTATTAAAATTGGCATCAGTATTTCTGCTGGTAACCGGGCTAAAACCATTCCTGCCAGCATCTGGCAGCAGCTGATGGCGTCGCTGGCTGACCTGCCCTGCACCTTTTATGTGTTTGGCCCACCGGCTGAGCAGCCGTGGCTGGATGAGTTACTGAGCCTGACCGGCCCGAAAGACAATATCGTCAGTCTGATTGGTGAGCTAAAACTGGAAGAGGTTCCGTGGGCCATTACACAGATGGATTTCTACATCTCCTCTGACTCTGGCAATGCTTATATTGCGGATGCGCAGCAGATACCGGTGATCATGCTTTACGGGCCGTGTGAAGTCCGGGAACAGCGTCCGGTCAATAACGTTTTGTTTATCGGACCGGATAATATTGCTGCGTCGACGTTCGTTTTTGCCACCCGTTTTCAGTTTGATCAGCCTGCTGAAAAATTATTCGGGCTGGATCACGATAAACTGACTAGAATACAAACGTTTATTACTCATAATCTGGAATAGTGAAGCGTAATGGCAATTACCCCTCTTGCTGAGGCCGTTCAGCAAAGTCAGCTGCTGGTTAACACGCTTGCTGACACGGATGATAATCCGGTTCATGTTGCGTTTGGCATCAACTACGCCTACGCGCGTGGCCTGGGCATTACGTTGTTTTCACTTCTCAGCCATCATCCTGATACCGCTTTCCACGCCCATGTTTTTTCAGACTCGCTTTGCGAAGAGGATGTGGAAAAACTGCGATCGCTGGCCACGGGCCATCGTCTGGCGATCACGCTGCATATCTTTAACCGTGCCTGGGTTGATCAGTTGCCTGCGGTCGGACGCTATCCCAAAAGTATCCACTACCGTTTCCTGATCCCGGAAACCGTGGCGAGCTACAGCGATCGGGTGATATATATTGATGCTGACACCCTGGTGGTGGGCGACTACTCTCCCCTGTTCACGCTGGATATCACTGATTACACGCTGGCGGCCTGTAATGACACACCGCGGGCGCGACATAACCAGTGCGCAAGGCTGGGGCTGAAGCACCACCACTATTTCAACTCCGGCTTTATGCTGATTAATATTCCACGCTGGCTCGAAAGGCAGACCACCGCGCGCATTACCGACGTGCTGGTAACGCGGGGCGCAGAGTTTGGTTTTCCCGATCAGGATGCGCTGAATATCGTGCTGGAGGATGAGGTCCTGATCCTGCCAGACCGCTATAACCACATTTACGACATCATCGCCAATAAAGTCTGGGATCACACGAGCGTGCCAGAAGAGACGGTAATGATTCACTACACCGGTAAATGCAAACCCTGGCATGCATGGGCTGGCAGCGATCTTTCCCAGCGCTACTACAGCTATTACCAGCGCTCCCCCTGGGCTTCACAACCGCTTGATACGCCAAAGCATTATAAAGAAATGAAGCGATTCGCCCGCGTAAAATGGCATCAGAAACAGTATGCTGAAAGCCTGAGCTGGATGATGAAGTATGTCAGTCTCAAGTTTTTTAAACAGAGTGAGCAATAGCACACTCAGGTTTATCAGATTGATGCGGGCGCTGTTATTTCAGCGCCTGACTTTCCCGTCACTTATCCCGCCGGCTGTTTGCCACGACCTCTGTAATAACGACGCTGACAGCAAGCCAGCATAATAATCTGTTTACCTGCACGACCACATTGCGTAAAAAAAGCGCATATAGCGCATTATTATTGTCGGGCGTGGTTTTTAGTAAAGCAGGGATGCAACATCGTTTTATAATTGTGAACTCCCTGATTTCACTCTGCTGATTTGGAAATGATTTATGACGAGGCAACGCCCTTTCGCAGTGAATACAATGCTGGTGCAGATATTGTCATGAGTACTTCTCCTCTGCTGAGTATCATTACCCCGATGTACAATGCGGGCAGCATGTTTGATGAGTTCATGCAGTCACTGCTGGCGCAGACGCTGACTCTGCTTGAGATCATTATCGTCGATGACGGTTCAACCGATGGCTCAGGCGAGCGCGCCGATCAGTATGCACAGCAGCATTCTTATATTCGTGTGATTCATCAGGAAAATGGCGGCGTCTCGCGCGCCCGTAACGCCGGGCTGGCGATTGCCCGCGGGAAATATGTCACCTTCCCTGATGCGGATGACACCATGCAACCCGATATGTATCAGACGCTGGTGACGCTGGCGGAAGCAGATAATCTGGATGCGGCACAGTGCAACGCCGAGTGGTTTTTCAAACACAGCCAGCGGGTAAAACCGCTGATTCCGCTGGATCGCCTGCGCAGCACGCCGGTGCTGAGCGGTGCCGACTGGCTGAATACCGCGCTAAAAACCCATCGTTATATGCATGTGGTCTGGCTGGGCATCTATCGCCGGGAACTGATTGAGCATCATCAGTTGCAGTTTGAACCCGGCCTGCATCATCAGGATATTCCCTGGACCACCGAGTTTATGCTGCTGGCAAAACGCGTGCGTTATACCGAAGCGGTACTCTATCGCTACTATATGCACGACGCCTCAATCAGCAATCGCAAACGTACCGGCGAGCGCAACGTTGAGTATCAGCGCCACTACATGAAGATTGCGCGACTGCTGGAAGAGCTCAATGACCGCTATCGTGACCGCGTGAAGATTTACCCGTCGTTTCACTATCAGGTGACCCATGAAGCGCTCAGTGTTTGCCACAGTGTAAGACGTGAGCCTGACGCCCGCGCACGCCAGGCAATCATTGCCGAGCTGTTCGCCACCCGGACACACCTGCGCATGTTACGCAACGCCCGGGGAATTAAGCAGTGGTATCAGTTGCTGTTGTGGCTGGCCCGGCTCTATCGCTGGCGTGATAAATAACCTTTGAGGCTGGCTTTATCCTAAAAAGGGTTTGCCCTACAATCGGTTCACTGAATTCTGAGAACTCTTGTTTATGGCCAGCCTGACTCCAGCAAACATCTCTCCAAAAAATATATTACTGATTAAGCTGCGCCATCATGGTGACATGCTGCTCACAACGCCCGCCATCAATGCGCTTCATGAGCGTTATCCGCAGGCCAGCATCGACGTGTTGCTCTATCAGGAGACGCGTCCGATGCTGGAAGCGCATCCGGCTATCCGCCATTTGCACGTCATCGATCGTAAATGGAAGCAGGAGGGCACCTGGCGCAAGCTGGGCCATGAGCGTGCATTAATTCGCGCCATACGTGACGCACATTATGATCTGGTGATTAATCTGGCCGATCAGTGGCGGGCTGCCCTGATTACGCGTCTCTCCGCGGCGCCAGTACGTATCGGTTTCGCTTTTAAAAAACGTGATAACGTCCTGTGGCGATGGTGTCACAACCAGCTGGTCTCCACACACAATCACAGCAAGCTGCATACCGTTGAGCAGAATATGTCGGCGCTGGCACCCCTCGGCATCAGCAGCGACGGCGCACGTGTCTCAATGCACTACAGTGACGCTGACCAGCAAATTGTGCTGACCCGACTGGCAGAACACCAGGTAACCGCGCCCTATATTGTGGTGCAGCCGACCTCACGCTGGGGCTTTAAATGCTGGGAAGAGGAGAGTGTTGCCGCCACGCTCGATCAGCTGGCGCAGCCGGGCCGCAAAGTGGTGCTGACCGCCGGGCCGGACAAACAGGAGCTGGCAATGATCAACCGCATTCGGGCACTGTGTGCGTCGCCGGATGTGGTTTCGCTGGCCGGTCAGTTTACTCTGCCGCAGCTGGCGGCGCTTATCGATCATGCCCGGCTGTTTATTGGTGTCGACTCTGCACCAATGCACATGGCCGCCGCACTTGAAACGCCCTGTATTGCGCTGTTTGGCCCGACCAAGCTGCAGCACTGGCGGCCATGGGGCGACAACAATCATGTCATCTGGGCGGGGGATTATGGCCCGCTGCCCTCACCCGATTCCATCGACACCAAAACAGACCAGCGTTATCTGTCGGCCATTCCGGTGAAGGATGTGGTCGCGGCAGCGAGGAGCTATCTGAATGAGTAAGTTACGGCTGGCGATTGTCCGGCAGAAATATCGTCCGGATGGCGGTGCCGAGCGTTTTATCTCGCGCGCGCTGGAAGCGCTGGGCAGCGAGCAGCTCGATCTCAACATCATTACCCGCAGCTGGCAGGGCACACCCAATCCTGACTGGCATCTGCATATCTGTAATCCTGCAAAGCTGGGCCGGGTATCCCGTGAGCGCGGTTTTGCCCGTGCAGCACGCGCCTGCTGGGAGCGCGAAAAGTTCGATATTGTGCAAAGCCACGAGCGCATCGCGGGCTGTGATATTTTTCGCGCGGGTGATGGTGTTCATCGCGTCTGGCTGGAACAGCGCGCCCGCATCGTCTCATCGTGGCAACGACTGAGTGCTGTGCTCAGCCCTTATCATCGCTATGTCCTGCAGGCGGAAGCGGAGATGTTTAACTCTCCGACGCTGAAAGCGGTGATCTGTAATTCTGAGATGGTAAAGCGCGATATCCTGCGCTGTTTCTCGCTCGATGCCGGAAAAATCCACGTTATTCATAATGCTATCGACGCCAGCCGTTTCCAGCCCGCCACGGAAGCTGCACGTCGCGCCACCCGTCAGCAGCTGGCGCTGCCCGATGCGGCCACCGTACTGATTTATGTCGGCTCCGGCTTTGAACGCAAGGGGTTGAAAGCGGCGATACAGGCGCTGGCTGCCAGCGACCGTTATCTGATTGTGGTGGGTCAGGATAAGCAACTGCAGCGGTATCAGCAGCTGGCAAATCAGCTTAACTGTCTGGACCGCCTGCGCTTTGTCGGCGTACAGCAGGATGTGCAGCCGTTCTATCACGCGGCTGATGGCCTGCTGCTGCCCACCCTCTACGATCCTTTTCCTAATGTGGTACTGGAGGCGATGGCCTGCGGCTTACCGGTGATTACCAGCACTGGCTGCGGTGGCGCAGAATTTATTACCGCTGGTCAGGAAGGCTTCGTCTGTGATGCGTTGGATATCAACGGGTTAAATCAGGCTGTTAATGCATTACCGGCGCTTTCCGTCGATTCACGAATGGGTGACGCGGCGCGGCGCAAAATTGAACCTTATGGTCCACAACGGCTGGCGCAGGCGCTGACTTCGCTTTATCAGCAGGTCCTGAGCAGCAACTGACAATGTGGGATGAGTGCATGCGGGGTTTCTGATAACATGCCGCCATCTGATTTTAATCTGCTTTTAGACGCGAATTTGCTGTAACGGTAACTATGACGACCTTTTACACCGCATTGCTCTACTTAATTCAGCCACTGATTTGGCTGCGCCTGTGGCTGCGCGGTCGTAAAGCGCCTGCCTATCGCAAACGCTGGGCAGAACGCTATGGCTATTGTGTCGGCAAAGTTAAGCCCGACGGCATTGTGCTGCACTCGGTCTCTGTGGGTGAAACCCTGGCTGCGATCCCGCTGGTGCGCGCTCTGCGTCATCGTTACCCGACCCTGCCGATTACCGTCACCACCATGACGCCTACCGGCTCTGAACGCGCGCAATCTGCATTTGGCAAAGATGTGCATCACGTCTATCTGCCTTATGATCTGCCGGGTTCGATTAATCGTTTTCTGGATACGGTCAACCCACGCCTGGTGATCATCATGGAAACCGAGCTGTGGCCGAATATTATCCGCATTCTGCACCAGCGTAATATTCCGCTGGTGATCGCCAATGCCCGCCTCTCGGCCCGATCGGCCAAAGGCTACCGCAAGCTGGGTAAATTCATGCGCCGACTGTTGCAGAGCATCACGCTTATCGCGGCGCAGAATGCGGAAGATGGCGACCGCTTCCTGAGCCTGGGCCTGAAACGTTCTCAACTAACGATTACCGGCAGCCTGAAGTTTGATATTTCCGTGACGCCAGAACTGGCCGCCAGAGCGGTGACGCTGCGTCGTCAGTGGGCGCCGCGCCGTCCGGTGTGGATCGCCACCAGCACGCACGAAGGTGAAGAGGCCATTGTGCTGGATGCCCATCGCCGCCTGCTGCAGACCTTCCCGGATCTGCTGCTGATTCTGGTGCCCCGCCATCCCGAGCGTTTTAACGATGCCCGTGAACTCACGCAGGAACGCGGCTTCAGTTTTATCCTGCGCAGCAGCGGCGAGATCCCGTCTGGCTCAACGCAGGTGGTCATCGGAGATTCAATGGGCGAACTGATGCTGCTATACGGTATTGCCGATCTGGCCTTTGTCGGCGGCAGCCTGGTTGAACGGGGTGGACACAACCCGCTGGAGCCTGCTGCCCATGCGCTTCCGGTTCTGATGGGACCCCATATCTGGAACTTCAAAGATATCTGCAGCAAGTTGCAGGAAGGCCAGGGGCTGATCACCGTCACCGACGTGATTTCGCTGGAAAAAGAGGTCACCAACCTGTTACAGGATGATGATTACCGCCGTTATTACGGACGTCATGCGGTAGACGTGCTGCACCAGAATCAGGGTGCGCTACAGCGTCTGCTACAGTTACTCGAACCGCATCTGCCACCACGGGCCCACTAATGTCAGCACGCCAACGTCTTTCCGTGGTGATGATCGCCAAAAACGAAGCGGAACTGCTGCCTGACTGCCTGGCCTCGGTCAGCTGGGCCGATGAAATTATCGTGCTGGACTCAGGCAGCCATGACAACAGTGTCGAGATCGCCACGCAGGCTGGGGCGAAGGTCTACCTCAATGATGACTGGCAGGGCTATGGTATCCAGCGCCAGCGCGCGCAGCACTATGCCACCGGCGACATGATTCTGATGATCGATGCGGATGAACGCGTGACACCTGAACTGCGCGCCGCGATTGAGCAGGTGCTGGTCGCGCCACCCAGCCGTACGGTTTATAGCCTGGGCCGCAGTAATCTGTTTCTCGGCCGCTTTATGCGCCATAGCGGCTGGTATCCTGACCGCGTCATGCGACTCTACCCACGCACCTTCCGCTACAATGACAATCTGGTGCATGAATCACTGCAAAGTGACGGCGCGCCGGTGGTGGCATTACCCGGCGATCTGCAGCATCTGACCTGCCGCGATTTAATCGCCTTTCAGCGCAAGCAGCTGGCTTATGCCGAAGCCTGGGCTACGGAACGCCATCGGCGCGGTAAGCGTTGCAGCCTGTTTTCTCTGTTCAGCCATACGCTGGGCGCGTTTATGAAAACCCTGCTGCTGCGTGCCGGTTTTCTCGACGGAAAACAGGGCTGGATTCTGGCGGTGGTCAATGCGCAATATACCTTCAATAAATATTCAGCCCTCTGGGCGCTGAATCATGCTTCGGCAAAAGGGCGAGTATGATCACGAAAGCCATCTATCCCGGAACGTTTGATCCTGTGACGCTCGGCCATCTCGACATCGTGACGCGGGCAGCGCAGATGTTTGATCAGGTCATTCTGGCCGTTGCCGCCAGCCCCAGTAAAAAACCGATGTTTAGTCTGGATGAGCGCGTGGCGCTGGCTGGTGAAGTGATAGCCCATCTGCCCAACGTTGAGGTGGTCGGATTCAGCGACCTGATGGCGAATTTTGCCCGTGACCAGCAGGCGAATGTGCTGGTTCGTGGCTTGCGTGCGGTGTCAGACTTTGAATATGAAATGCAGCTGGCCCAGATGAATCGTCATCTGCTGCCAACGCTGGAGAGTGTTTTCCTGATGCCGTCTGAAGGCTTCTCGTTTATCTCATCTTCGCTGGTCAAAGAGGTGGCGCGTCACGGCGGCGATGTGACCGCCTTCCTGCCCGCGCCGGTGCATCAGGCATTGCTGGCTAAACTGGCTTAATGCTGGCAGTTCGGGCACCAGTAGGTGCTGCGCTGCCCGTGTCTGCCGCTGACAATCGGCGTACCGCATGCCCGGCAGGGTTCGCCTGCCCGCCCATAAACCTGTAACTGCTGTGCAAAATAGCCGGGTTTACCGTCGCTCTGTAAGAAGTCACGCAGTGTGGTTCCGCCCTGCTCAATGGAGCGTAACAGCACCGCTTTGATGGTATTGACCAGCAGTTCCGCTTCGGCCTGCGACAGACTGCCGGCAGCACGATCGGGAATGATCCCGGCGGTAAACAGTGACTCGCTGGCGTAAATGTTGCCCACGCCCACCACCACTTTGTTATCCATCAGCCACTGCTTGATGAGCGTCCGCTTGCCGCGTGACTTCTCAAACAGGTAAGCGCCGTCAAACTCCTCGCTAAGCGGCTCCGGCCCGAGATGTGCCAGCACGCTGCTGCCCGCCAGATCGCTGCTCCAGAGCCATGCACCAAAGCGGCGCGGGTCGGTGTAGCGCAGCACTTTGCCGTTGCTCATGACCAGATCAACATGGTCATGCTTCGCCGCTGGCAGCTCTTCTGATAGCACGCGCAGGCTACCGGACATGCCAAGGTGGATAATGATCCAGCCATGCGGCAGCTCCAGCAGCAGATATTTCGCCCGACGCTGCACACTGAGCACCGGCTGATCGCTTAGCGCCAGGATCTCCTGCGAAACAGGCCAGCGCAAACGTGAATTACGCACCACGGCGTGAAGGATGGTTTCACCGACCAAATGCGGTTCGATACCGCGACGGCTGGTTTCAACCTCTGGCAACTCTGGCATACCTTCTCCTCAGCGTTTTACACAAACAAAAAACCCGGCCGGAGCCGGGTTTTTAGCAGAACGCTAAAATTACTTAATTTTAGCTTCTTTGTAGAGCACATGCTGACGTACAACCGGATCGAACTTTTTCAGTTCCAGCTTCTCTGGTTTAGTACGTTTGTTCTTCGTGGTGGTATAGAAGTGACCTGTACCAGCAGAGGAAACCAGCTTGATCTTCTCACGAATACCTTTAGCCATGATTCAGTTCCTTAGTACCTTAGTACTTCTCACCACGGGCACGCATATCGGCTAACACCGTATCAATGCCCTTTTTATCAATAATACGCATACCTTTAACAGATACACGCAGAGTAACGAAGCGCTTCTCGCTCTCAACCCAAAAACGGTGTGAGTGCAGGTTCGGAAGGAAACGGCGTTTCGTCGCGTTCATTGCGTGGGAACGGTTGTTACCCGTCACCGGACGCTTTCCAGTTACCTGGCAGACTCGTGACATGTCAATATCTCCAAAAATCAAATCAGCTCGAGCTTTAAAAATTAGGTTTGGGCCGCCTCGTCAGGCTTGCAGCCCGCCAGGCGAATTCCATGGAACCCGCTAAGCTGGCCTAACCGCCAAACCCGAGATTCTCAAAGGTGGCGTAGTATACGCCGCTCAGCCCAAGTGCTCAAGTCCCGAACAGATAAAGATCCCGAATGATCGGGCAAAAAGCCGCCACCTGGCGTGAAATTCCCCCCTGTCAGAGCCATCCCCGCTCGGCAAAGGAGACATATTCGCCATGCCCAATCACCAGATGATCGAGCAGACGGATGTCGAGTAGCTGGCAGGCTTCGCTGACTTTATGGGTCACTTCACGGTCTGCACGGCTCGGCTCCGCCATGCCCGACGGGTGATTATGCGCCAGTATCAGAGCGGCAGCATTGAGCTTCAGCGCTTCCCGGACAATCTCGCGGGGGTGAACTTCCACGCTGTTAATGGAACCAGAGAACATATTTTGTGCCCGCAGCACCCGATGCTGATTATCCAGAAACAGTGCCATAAAGATCTCACGCTCCTGATGGGCTAACAGACTTTGCAGATACTGGCGCGTGATTTGTGGATTTTCCATTGCGCTTTCGCGGGCCAGCTTACTGGCGAAAAAACGCTTCGCCAGTTCGGCAATCGCATGAAGTTGTGCCAGCTTGGCATCGCCGACCCCTTTGATTTCACCGAATGCCGCTTTGTCTGACGTCATGAGCTGATAAAGCGAGCCAAAACCGTCCAGCATCTGACCGGCCAGCTCCAGGACGTTCTGCCCAGGCGATCCGGTACGGAGAAAAATGGCCAATAGCTCGGTATCGCTGAGGGCATGCGCACCCAGCTTCCGGAGTTTTTCCCGTGGTCCCTTTATTTTCATGTCCGCTCTCCCTGAGATGAGCCTCAGCATGGCCCATCATGAAGAGTGCAGCTATCAGTGAAGCTGCAATCTACGAGACGGCTCGCAAACGCAGTCAGTGAAAAGGCGCATCCACGCTTTTGTGATAAAGTCCGTGCATTCGCCGCCGCGAGCGGCAGAGAGCTTAGTGAGGCCAACATCATGATGGGATTAGCCGGCAAAAAAATTCTTCTTGGCGTGAGCGGCGGTATTGCTGCTTATAAAGCACCTGAGCTGGTGCGCCGCCTGCGCGATCGCGGTGCTGATGTCCGCGTGATGATGACAGAGGGTGCGAAAGCATTTATTACTCCGCTCAGCCTGCAGGCTGTCTCCGGCTATCCGGTATTTGACGATCTGCTTGATCCGGCAGCGGAGGCGGCGATGGGTCATATTGAACTGGCAAAATGGGCCGACCTTATTGTGCTGGCACCGGCCACTGCTGACCTGATTGCCCGTATTACTGCCGGTATGGCAAACGATCTGGTGACGACCGCCGTGTTAGCGACGGCCTCACCCGTGGCAGTGGTGCCCGCTATGAATCAGCAGATGTATCGTGCGGCGGTGACCCAGCATAACCTGCAGAGCCTGCAGGCGCGTGGCGTGCTGATTTGGGGACCGGACAGCGGCAGCCAGGCCTGCGGCGATGTCGGGCCGGGCCGGATGCTCGACCCGCTGGTGATTGTTGACCATGCGGTGCAGTGGGCTACGCCCGTCAACGATCTGCAACATCTCAACATTATGATTACCGCCGGTCCTACCCGTGAGGCGCTGGACCCGGTGCGCTACATCACTAACCACAGCTCCGGCAAAATGGGCTTTGCTATTGCCGCCGCCGCCGCCAGACGCGGTGCACAGGTCACGCTGGTCAGCGGCCCGGTCAACCTGTCTGCGCCAGCGGGTGTGCGGCGAATTGATGTGACCAGCGCGCTGGAGATGCAGGCCGCCGTCATGAGTGAGATAGATAAACAACATATTTTCATTGCAAGCGCAGCCGTGGCAGACTACCGGGCAGCCGATATTGCGGCCGATAAAATCAAGAAACAGGGCGGCGATGATAACGTCACGCTGAACCTGGTAAAGAATCCCGATATTGTTGCCGGCGTCGCTGCACTTCAGGAAAACCGGCCGTTCGTCGTTGGATTTGCTGCTGAAACACAGAATGTGGAAGAATACGCCCGGCAAAAACGGGTGCGCAAGAATCTGGATCTGATCTGCGCTAACGACGTCGCTAAAGCCGGACAGGGGTTTAATAGCGACACCAATGCTCTTCACCTTTTTTGGCAGGATGGAGAAAAACGCTTACCGCTCAGCGATAAGTCACTCCTTGGCCAACAATTAATAGACGAGATTGTCAGCCGTTATGATGAAAAAAATAGACGTTAAAATCCTGGATCCGCGCGTCGGCAAAGAGTTTCCACTGCCGACCTACGCGACTTCAGGTTCCGCTGGGTTAGATTTACGCGCCTGCATTGATGATGTTCTCGACATCGCACCAGGCACCACAACGCTGGTTCCGACCGGCCTGGCGATTCATATTGCCGACCCCGATCTGGCCGCTGTGATCCTGCCGCGCTCAGGCCTTGGCCATAAACATGGCATCGTGCTGGGCAACCTGGTGGGTCTGATTGACTCCGACTATCAGGGACAGCTGATGGTCTCGGTCTGGAATCGCGGCCAGGAAAGCTTCTCGCTGCAACCCGGCGATCGCATGGCACAACTGGTCTTTGTACCGGTGGTGCAGGCGGAATTTAACCTGGTCGAAGATTTCGACGCCAGCCTGCGCGGCGAAGGCGGCTTCGGCCACTCCGGTCGCCAGTAACCCGCATTACCGACTTTCACTTACGCCCGTTATTTTTTCCTCATCGCCACAGGACGCGTTCCTGTGGCAGATGCGTAGGTGTTGCCTGTTTTTAGGTGAATTTCAGGGGTCTTTAAGGTCATGGCAGAAAAAAAAGTCGCGAAGCGGAATCGTCGCGAAGAGATTTTGCAGGCGCTGGCGCAGATGCTGGAGTCGGGTGATGGCAGTCAGCGCATTACCACAGCCAAACTGGCAGCCACGGTGGGCGTTTCCGAAGCGGCGCTGTATCGTCACTTCCCGAGTAAGACACGAATGTTCGATAGCTTGATTGAGTTTATCGAAGACAGTCTGATTACCCGCATCAATCTGATCCTCAAGGATGAAAAAGAGACCATGACGCGTCTGCGTCTGATCGTGCAACTGATTCTGGGATTTGGTGAGCGTAATCCGGGACTGACGCGCATTCTGACCGGCCATGCATTGATGTTTGAGCAGGACCGACTGCAGGGACGCATCAATCAGCTGTTTGAGCGGATTGAAGTGCAGCTGCGACAGGTGATGCGGGAACGGAAAATGCGCGAGGGCGAAGCCTTTCAGGCTGATGAGGCGCTGCTGGCAAGTCAGTTGCTGGCTTTCTGTGAGGGTTTACTGTCACGGTATGTTCGTTCTGAGTTTCGTTTCAGTCCTACCGCAGACTTTGAGGCTCGCTGGCCGCTGATTGCCGCCCAGCTGGCGTAAAGCGTAAAAGAAGGCGGGCATTGCGCCCGCCTCTGTTAAATCCCGTACGCTTTCTGATAGGCACGTACCTGGGCCAGATGATCGGCCATCTCAGGCTTCTCTTCCAGCCAGGCAATCAGGTCTGCCAGCGTTATAATCGCGGTCACTTTGCAGCCGTAATCACGTTCCACTTCCTGAATCGCCGACATTTCTCCGCGCCCACGCTCCTGACGATCAAGCGAGACCAGCACGCCTGCCAGAGTAGCGTTGTGCGTGCCGATAATATCCATCGACTCACGAATTGCGGTGCCTGCGGTGATCACATCGTCCACCAGCATCACTTTGCCCTGCAGCGGACTGCCAACCAGCAGGCCACCTTCGCCGTGATCTTTCGCTTCTTTACGGTTAAAGCAGTAAGGCACATCGCGGTCATGATGATCCGCCAGCGCCACCGCCGTGGTGGTGGCAATCGGAATGCCTTTATAGGCCGGGCCGAACAGCAGATCAAAATCAACAGCGCCATCCACCAGCGCCTGCGCGTAGAAGCGTCCCAGCAGCGCTAAATCCCGTCCGCTGTTAAACAGACCAGCATTAAAGAAATAGGGGCTTTTACGCCCGGACTTCAAAGTGAACTCACCGAACTTCAGCACCTGCTTGTTCAGGGCAAATTCAATAAACTGACGCTGCCAGGCTTTCATTTCTCACTCCTCAAATAAAGAAAAGGCGACTCTGAGGTCGCCTGTTACATCAATTTTCCAGCGCTGCTTTCTGCGCCTGAATTAATTCCTCAATTCCGCCCCGAGCCAGCGCCAGTAGCGTCAGCAACTCTTCATGGCTGAACGGTTCGCCTTCGGCAGTGCCCTGCACCTCGATCATGCGGCCATCTTCCAGCATCACGACGTTCATATCGGTTTCTGCGGCTGAGTCTTCAACATACTCCAGATCGCACAGCGCTTCGCCTTTGACGATGCCCACTGAAATCGCCGCGACCATGCCCTTCATCGGGTTCGCTTTCAGTTTGCCGCTGGCCACCAGCTTGTTCAGCGCATCAGCCAGCGCCACACAGGCTCCGGTGATTGATGCGGTGCGAGTGCCGCCATCGGCCTGGATCACGTCACAGTCGAGCGTAATAGTAAATTCACCCAGCGCTTTAAGATCAACCGCGGCGCGCAGTGAACGGGCGATCAGACGCTGAATCTCCAGCGTACGGCCGCCCTGCTTGCCTTTTGCGGCTTCACGCGCCATACGGCTGTGCGTCGAACGCGGCAGCATGCCATATTCGGCCGTTACCCAACCCTGGCCCTGGCCTTTGAGGAAACGCGGAACCCCTTCGTCTACCGAGGCAGTGCAAAGCACTTTCGTTTCGCCGAATTCCACCAGAACGGAACCCTCTGCGTGTTTGGTGTAATTGCGGGTCAATGTGACTGGACGCACCTGTTGTGCGCTACGGCCTGCTGGACGCATGGGTATTCTCCGGCTTGCTAATGATTGGCTGCGCATTATACGGACTTCCTTGCCCGCTGTCTCTTGCGCTGGTCTGACGCAGGCATCAGATGAAATTCCCCGCCAGCTGTGGCTAAATGCGCGTTCCTTTCTCTCTGATAAAAAAGACATATGGCCGCCATTCTTCATTTCCTGCTGGCGCTGGTGGTGATTTTTGCCCTTGCGCTGCTGGTCAGTCATGACCGTAAACAGATTCGTCTGCGCTTTATTGTTCAACTGATTGTGGTGGAAGCCGCGCTGGGTTGGTTCTTCCTTCACTCTGCCGGGGGTCTGGCGCTGGTCGGTTCGTTCGCCGGTTTCTTTGAAACGCTGCTGGGTTTTGCCGCACAAGGCACGGAGTTCGTGTTTGGCGGAATGAGCAAACAGGGGCTGGCATTTATCTTCCTTGGCGTGCTCTGCCCGATTGTCTTTATTTCGGCACTGATCGGCATATTGCAGCACTGGCGCATCCTGCCGCTGCTGATCCGTATTTTCGGGACGCTGCTGTCGAAGATTAACGGCATGGGCAAGCTGGAGTCGTTCAACGCCGTCAGCACGCTGATTCTTGGGCAGTCGGAAAACTTCATCGCTTATAAAGGGATTCTGGGTGATATCCCGCCGCGCCGGCTCTACACCATGGCAGCGACCGCGATGTCTACCGTTTCGCTGTCGATTGTCGGTGCTTATATGTCGATGATCGAACCGAAATATGTGGTTGCGGCACTGCTGCTTAACATGTTCAGCACCTTTATTATCCTGTCGATCATCAACCCGATGAAAAGCCAGGATGAGCAGCCTATCGCGCTGGATAAACTGCATGAAGAGCAGAGCTTCTTTGAGATGCTGGGTGAGTACATCCTGGCAGGCTTCAAAGTCGCGATGATTATTCTGGCCATGCTGATTGGCTTTATTGCCCTGATTGCTGCCGTCAACGCGCTGTTTGCGGCGGTGTTCGGCTACAGCTTCCAGCAACTGCTCGGCTACCTGTTCTATCCTCTGGCCTGGCTGATTGGCATTCCCAAAGCCGATGCCCTGCAGGCGGCCAGCATCATGGCAACCAAACTGGTGGCGAATGAGTTTGTGGCGATGATTGAACTGCAGAAAGTCGCGGCAGGCATGAGTGCGCGTGGACTGGGTATTCTGTCGGTGTTCCTGGTCTCGTTCGCTAACTTTGCCTCTATCGGCATTGTGGCGGGCGCAATAAAAGGCCTGAATGAGAAACAGGGAAATGTGGTTTCCCGTTTTGGCTGGAAGCTGGTCTATGGCTCCACGCTGGTCAGTCTGCTCTCCGCAGCCTTTGCCGGTCTGTTTATCTGATTATTCAACGGGCGGCAATTCTGCCGCCCGCTTTCGCCTTAGAATCCGACGCAGACGGGTGCATCCACCCGCATAACCGACTCCTGACCAAACCGTTTTTTATAGAGGCTGCGTAACGCCTCAATATCAACGTTGGTGGCGGGGTCGATCCCGTGGATCAGCATCAACGCCTTACTGTTCTCCCGTGCCAGCTGACCGTTCTCGCCCAGCCATTGCCCTTTGGCATCATAGACCGACAGGCCCGCTTTAAACCGTGGCGTGACCTCATTATCCACGAAGTTCATCCAGTCGAGTGAACTCACCCTGCCGCCATCAGGCTTGCTCAGTCCAAACCACAACGTGGTCTGCATCATCATGTCGCCACCCGCACAGATAGGTTGCGGTTTAGTGGGCGGCGAGTGGCGTGCCTGGCAACCTGCCAGCAGCAGAGCCATCACAACAGGAAGGGCAATAACGCGAGACATAGATCAGTCATCCTCACAAAGGGTCAATGGTCATCATAAGTGGCTGTCGCTGAAAGCGGAAATGGTTCGTTATTTTCCTGTGCGACGCTTATGCCTGTTATGCCGTGGCTCGCCTCGCTATACTTCACCCATCTTTCCGCAAATGAGTACCGCTTATGATCCGCAGTATGACCGCTTATGCCCGCAGCGAAGCCAAAGGCGAATGGGGCAGCGCCGCCTGGGAGCTGCGTTCCGTGAACCAGCGTTATCTGGAAACCTACATCCGCCTGCCGGAACAGTTTCGTGGGCTGGAGCCGGTTATCCGCGAGCGCATTCGCCAGCGTCTGACGCGCGGTAAAATTGAGTGCAACCTCCGTTATGATGCCGATCCCAGCGCGCAGGGCGAACTGATGCTCAACGAAACGCTGGCGAAACAGCTGGTGCAGGCTGCCAACTGGGTAAAAATGCAGAGCGACGAAGGCGCGATTAATCCGCTGGATATTCTGCGCTGGCCGGGTGTGATGTCTGCGCAGGAACAGGATCTGGATGCCATCAACACCCAGTTGTTGCAGGCACTGGATGGTGCGCTTGATGACTTTATTGCGGCACGTGAAAGCGAAGGTACCGCCCTGAAAGCGATGATTGAGCAGCGTCTGGAAGGCGTCTCGCAGGAAGTCAGCAAAGTGCGCGCGCAGATGCCTGAGGTGATCAAATGGCAGCGTGAGCGGCTGGTCGCCAAACTGGAAGATGCTGAAGTCCAGCTGGAAAACAATCGCCTTGAGCAAGAACTGGTGATGATGGCGCAGCGTGTTGACGTTTCTGAAGAGCTGGATCGTCTGGATGCGCACGTTAAAGAGACTTACAACATCCTGAAAAAGAAAGAAGCAGTTGGCCGCCGTCTCGATTTTATGATGCAGGAGTTCAATCGTGAGTCGAACACGCTGGCTTCGAAGTCGATCAACGCCGAAATCACTACGTCAGCTATTGAACTGAAGGTGCTGATTGAGCAGATGCGCGAGCAGATTCAGAATATCGAGTAATTTCCACTCAACAAAGCGCTCGCAGTAGCGCTTTGTTCCCCTGTCAGGCGCTGTCAGCACTTAAAGAGTTAGCTCCTTCCGCGAATTGATCGCTTTTTCAGCGCGGCCAGCATCAGAATCAGGTAAAGATAAATAAATAATCATTTCCAGACTGTTCCTGAAACGGCCTCGCTTACAATTAAAGCTGCTTTCAGGCTTAGATTAAGCAGTTGAAAAATAATGATTTTATATGATTAATGTACTTTTATAGCCGGTATTAACTCCTCTCCATGAAACAGGTCAATCCTGTAGATGCCGGAGTTTCCCTTTCTTTGAAGGCACTTTTTGATAAAATGTTGGTCGAAATCAGTACAGCTGTACCGCCTTAAGACTCATGGAAGTGCTCTTTGTGCGATGCATCCCTCTATCCCATGAAGGTTGTTAATGAAAAACACCGGAAAATTTAGCAGTTCGCTGCTGCATCCGCGTTATTGGTTTACCTGGTTTGGCCTTGGCGTACTCTGGCTGCTGGTCCAGCTCCCCTATCCTGTTCTTATGCGTCTCGGTGCCGGTGCCGGCAAAATCTCTCGCCATTTCCTGCAGCGCCGCGAGCGTATTACCCGTCGTAACATCGAACTCTGCTTTCCGGGCATCAGCGAAGAAAAAACAGAACATATGATTGCCGGCAATTTTGCGTCGCTCGGGATGGCGCTGGCTGAAACCGGTGTTGCCTGGTTCTGGTCTGACCGTGCGGTAAGACGTCTGTTTAAAGTGTCGGGAATGGAAAACCTGCATGCCGCGCAGAAAGAAAAGCGAGGCGTGATGCTGATTGGTGTGCATTTCATGTCACTGGAGCTGGGCGGCCGCATCAGCGGACTCTGTCAGCCAATGATGGCGATGTATCGCCCACACAATAACCAGGCGATGGAGTATGTGCAGACCAAAGGGCGGATGCGCTCAAATAAAGCGATGATCGACCGTCGTGATCTACGCGGTATGGTTAATGCCCTGAAACAGGGTGAATCGGTCTGGTTTGCGCCTGACCAGGATTACGGCCCTAAAGGCAGCACCTTTGCGCCGCTGTTTGCGGTGGAAAAAGCCGCCACGACTAACGGGACTTTTGTTTTGTCGCGTCTGGCGAAGCCAGCGATGGTGCCGATTATGCTGATTCGTAATCCAGGAAATGATGGCTACCATTTGATCATCGAACCGATGCTGGAAAATTATCCTCATACGGACGAGGCTGCTGCTGCAGCTTATATGAACAAAGTGATCGAAAATCAGATCCTTCGCGCACCCGAACAGTACCTTTGGCTGCATCGTCGCTTCAAAACCCGGCCACCGGGTGAAAAGTCGCTCTACGTCTGAGTTAACTGATAAAGCAGGCCTCGTGCCTGCTTTGTTGTTTTAATCTGCTGAACGACATCTGCTTTACGTCCACTCTCTCATTCTCGTTTGCTATGCTCTTATACTGCCTCTGCCGTTATAGCTACCTCTACAGTTTCTGCTGTTCAGCACACCTGTCTGCGTCCGGCAGGCTGGTATCAAAGAGATAATTAAGGAATGATGAATCCTCTTACCTCGTCAATGCCGGACAATCTTATGGATATCAACGATACACAGCAGTGGCAGCGTCCGCTGATTGATGATCGCCTTACGCCCTATATTGAAGTGGATGCAGAGCGCCTGGAGCAGAACCTGCAGCATATGCAGCGCAAAGCCAGTGCGGCAGGCGTCGCGTTGCGACCCCATATCAAAACGCATAAAAGCGTCTGGATTGCGCAGCGTCAGATCGCGTCCGGTGCCCAGGGTGTTACCGTCTCTAAGCCCAGCGAAGGCATCAGCTTTATTCAGGGCGGTGTTCGTGATCTGCTATTAGCCTACCCGATTGTGCAACCGCAAAGCGTGGCTGAATTGCTGCGCCACGCCGTGCTTCATCAGGCAAAGCTCACCCTGATTGCGGACAGGCTGCAGGGCGTGGCGGCTATTGCTGATGCCTGCCAGCAGCAACCGGAATGCGACCTGGCGGTAGCGATTAAGGTGGATGTTGGATTACATCGGATAGGTGTCAATCCTGATACAGATGAAGCGGTGCTGATTGCTCAGGCGCTGCAGGACAAAGGGTTACGCTTTGCCGGATTAGTGTCACATGCTGGCCACGCTTATGGTGCCGGTAATTCCGCGGCCATTGCGGATGTCGCCCGGCAGGAAACGGCATTGATGCAGCGAGTACAGGCAAAACTGCAGGCGGCTGGTTTTACCGACTGCCCTCTCTCTGTAGGTTCAACGCCTACGGCGCTGGCAGCAGAGATTGCACCCTGCATTAATGAAATCCGGCCCGGAAACTATGCACTACTGGACCTTACCGCCTGCCGTCTCGGATTAAGTCACGTCGATCAGCTGGCAATGAGTGTCATTACCCGTGTCGTGGCGGTGAACGATCATTTCGCGATTGTAGATGCCGGGTCAAAAATGCTGAGTTCGGATAAAGGGCCACACGGCACCAATGCCAGCGGCTTTGGTGTGGCAGCCGACGAAGCGGGTCAGACTTATGAAGTGACAAAATTATCTGAGGAGCACGGTTTTCTGCTTTATCAGGATCGCCGCCCTGAAGTCGGCACGCTGCTGCGTATTTTCCCTAATCACAGTTGTGCCGTGATGGCGCAGTCGGACGGCTTTGTTCTGCGGCACGCTAACGGCCATAGCGAAGATCATGTGGTTTCTGCGCGCGGCAATTTCATCTGAGTCAGTGGCAGACAGCATCATCCGTTGTCTGCCATTTGTACGAAACCCTTTCAACACCACACTTCTGCTGTTACAACGTTTTAACAAGCCTGGCCTCATGCTTTAATGCTTTTTTAGCTTATTCACTGGAGGTTACATGCTCTCCTCTCGCACTCTGAGCCTGACGATTCCACGTCACTGGTTAGATCTTTATGAAACCATCTGGAAGCCAGAGTTTTTCCCAAAGTGGGCTTCCGGGCTGACGCACAGCGCGTTAGAACCCGATGGCAATCGCTGGCGTGCTAAAGGCCCCCAGGGCAATGTGAAGATCCGGTTCTCGCCACATAATCCGTTTGGGGTAATGGATCACTGGATTGATAGCGGCTCAGGAAAGGAGATCTACGTACCGATGCGCGTGATAGCAAACGAACAGGGCGCCGAGGTGATGGTAACGGTTTATCGCCAGCCATTTACTTCAGATGAGAAATTTAAGCAGGATATTGAATGGGTTAGCAACGATCTTGAGAAACTCAACCAGCTTCTTACACAATAAATCAATGACTTAGCGCGCCTTTTTCTCTGCATTTATCACTGGCCGTTAATGAAAAAAAATAGAAAAACTTTCGACGATAAAGCATAAAGCGCTTATCTGATTACTCATCATCCTTACGCATTTATCACCAACCCTGCTTAAGCATCGCTGCCAGGAAAAATCCTGGCAAAATCCTCTGAAAGGCAGGCGCCCCCCTCTGATTTCGGGCCTCCTTGTTTGCCGCACAAACAATTTCTGACTGACCCATACATTAATCATTAACAATCGTTTATTAGCAATCTGCTGGGGATTTAATATTTATCATGCATAAAGTGAAACCATTTATTTCTGCGGTCGCGTAATCAGACTTTTCTTATGGTGTTAAATTAAATAAAACAATGTATAAATCATTCCACACACAGCAATACCCATAATGATAAAGCAGGAAAAAAGTCATGGACCGCTCAACGTATCCTTTGTTATCAGAAAAAGAATGCGTTGAGATTGCCGCAAGGATGCTGGCAGGAGAATATAAAACTACAACAGGATTTATTCGTGATCTGGCGGAATTCTTATTCGCTGAAGGGAATTCCGCCATGACACGAAACAGCGATTTTACCAGGGATATCTTTTTTATCCAGGCATCATTTGATTGAATCCATAATAACATGGCAAGCCTGTAAAGCGTTTTCAGGACTTCGGCCGGAAAAATTGCACTAACTAACGGTGTTACAGCAACCTCTCCTTGCCGTTACACAACTATTTAATTCTCACAGAGTCGATGGACTCTAACGAGTATATTATGGCAATACGTGAAAGCAGTCTGAATGGCGCAAAATGGTCTCTGCTCTCTTCAATCAAAATTATTGGCATCGGCGTATTACAACTCTCGTTGCTGGCGCAGATTCTGCAGGCGAATGAGCTCAATCTGCTGGCGATCGCCGTGATAGCTTTACTGGCTATCGATACTCTGGCCGATCGGGGCTTCTCAAATACGCTGATCCGCCGCTCGATTCTCTCTATCAATGACCTCTCCACGATCTACTGGGGTAATATGTTGATGGGGGTCGCGGTGTTTGGTCTGTTATTTACTGGCAGCCATCTGCTGACCAGCCTTTTTGATCAGCCTGAACTGGCATTAATGCTGCAGATGGTCTCAGTGGTGTTTATTATCATCCCACAGGGTCAGCATTACCGTGCGATATTACAGCGCGAAAAACAATATACCCGTATCGCTTTTGCTGAAACCTCCTCGGTATTAGCCGGACTTGCCGTCACCTTATTTACCGTCTGGCTGACCCCTTCAGTATTGTGTGCGATCTGGGGTTATCTGGCCATGGCATCGATTCGTATGCTGATTTACTGCTACTACGGTCGTTCATGGTTCCAGCCGGAATACCGTTTTAGCCTGAATGCATTTTCTAAAATTCGTGCAAGAAACAAATAATAAAATAAGTCTGTATGGTGGGCTCTGAGCATCCGAAACGATGCGTTGGCGTGCTGTTAACCAGCACGCCTTTTCTTTTTATTTAGTCTGTCACAATATTTACCTGATCGATTCTTTTCCCGCAACATCCAGCCCTTTTTTATCTCCTGTATAAACTGGTTTTCGACCAGCGGCTATCTGGCGATCGTCTTCAGTTCACCGCCCGCCCTGGGTCGGAAAACCCCGCGCCGGAACGCGCAAACCCTCTGTACGTTGTTTCCTCTCAACTTTTTCAATCACCTGCCGCAGTCCCTTCGCAAAAAAGTCTTTCTATGATGACGCCAGCGCTGGCTGGTATAAACTGCGCTCATCCCGGACGCCGATTGCCAGAAAATCTTCGGCGCCGTCTCTCAAGCAATGCCGTAGTCTTGCCGCCGTCTTACTGGAGTCTGCTATGTTACTGACCGTTCTCTACATTATTGGTATTACTGCTGAAGCCATGACGGGTGCGCTGGCGGCGGGGCGTCGCAAAATGGATCTGTTCGGTGTCATCATTATCGCGTCCGTGACCGCCATTGGTGGCGGTTCGGTGCGCGACATCCTGCTGGGTCACTATCCGCTGGGCTGGGTGAAACATCCCGAATACATCATGATTGTTGCAGCGGCGGCGGTAGTGACCACTTTCCTGGCACCTCTGATGACGCATCTGCGCAAAGTGTTTCTGGTGCTCGATGCGTTAGGACTGGTGGTCTTTTCTATTATCGGCGCGCAGGTTGCGCTCGATTCAGGACACGCCATGATTATTGCCGCGATAAGTGCGGTCATTACCGGCGTCTTTGGCGGCGTACTGCGTGACATGTTCTGTAATCGCATTCCGCTGGTGTTTCAGAAGGAACTCTACGCCGGTATCGCTTTCGCCTCTGGCTGGATGTATATCCTGCTGCTGAAAACCACACTGGCGCATGAAGCGGTGATTATCATTACCCTGCTGTTCGGATTCTTCGCCCGTTTACTGGCGCTGCGCTTCCGTCTTGGTTTGCCGATTTTCAACTATCCCCATCCCGAGCATTGAGGATGCGGGAATTCCCTGCTGTCTCAGAAAAGCGATCAGCGCCTGCAGGCGGGCATCATGGAACTGCGCAACCAGGCGTTTTGCCAGCGCCGCACCGACACCCGGTAAAGCTTGCCAGTCCCTGACATCCCGCTGCGTTAAGCTCTCCCACTGCTGATCGGGCAGCGCATTGAGGGCCTTCCGCGGCAGTGAAACACCTAAGGCATCCACCCAGCGACGAAGCGGCTGCTGACGGGTGAGATTAAAACGGTGCCAGAGCTGACCCGCCCGCTCCCGAGAGAGGCCCGTTGCGGCGGCGATCTGTTCCGGTGTTAACGTCAGCCAGCCGAACAGGTGCGTCATACTGCCGGTTTCCAGTAAGTGCAGCCAGGTGCTGCGCTCAACGCCAGGAATATTCAGCACCGTTTTCTGACTGAGCCAGCGTAATTTTGCCAGTAGCTGCTTCTGGCATTCAGCGCTGAAGGTGTAACAACTCAGCGGCGTGTAGCGCGACGCGTCGGGAGGCTGAGGATAGTGCCGCTCTGCCACGCGCCAGATCACCCGCTCCAGCCGGGGAATGCCCTGGCCTGCCAGACTCAGTGTGATGACATCTCCCGCCACGATATCGCTCTCCTGCCAGCGACGCAGCGATCCAACATTGACCCGCCTGACCGTCTTATCATCCAGCTGTACCGGCTGCAGATTAAGTACCGCGGCTATCTTCCCGGTTCGGCCGACTGGAAAATCGACGGAGAGCACTTCAGCGCTGACTTCCGGAGGCTGATATTTCCAGGCAACGGCCCATGTTCCCTCTCCAGGCAGCCAGTTTTTGCCCGCAGGTCGCAGGCTCTGATGAACGACGACACCGTCAGTGACAAAGGGCAGCGCAGCATGAAACCAGCGCTCCCGCCACGCTGCAACCTCCTCTTCGTCTTTAACGCTGTGGCTCCATTTTGCGGCAACGCCCAGTCCCCAGCGGCTGAGTTGCTGAAGGCGTTCCGTCATCGTGGCGGGGCCATCTGGCCAGGCCCAGATAAAAATATCGAGCGAGTCCAGCAGAGGAACCCGCTGCTTTCTCATCATGGCACCAGCGACCTGTGAGCGCGCATTCCTGCCGCCATCAACCGCCTGCTGATGACCGGTCATCGACAGAAACAGCTCACCCTGCAGCACAACCTCTTCAAGTCCGGTCTCGATCTGCAGCGGAATCGCAGGGATCCAGGCGGCTTTAGCCAGCCACTCTTCACCGCGTAATCCATCACCACGACTTAACAGTGAAACCAGTCTGCCGTGGCGATAAACCAGGGAAACGGCAATGCCATCCACTTTCGGCTGCACCCAGAGGTCGTGCCGCCCCTGCATCCAGTAAGCCAGGGCCAGCTTGTCGCGCATCTTTTTTACGCCCGTGTGGGCGACCGGATGCAGGTGCTCACCCTCACCCGGCAGTTGCGGTGCGTAAGCGGGCTGCAGAAGGTTAAAGCAGTGCTGCCAGTGATTCAGTCGCTGCTGCAGACTGTCATAATCGGCATCAGCCACCGGACTCTGCCCCTGACGATAGTAAGCATCATCCCAGTGCTGCAGCTGCTGTTGCAGACGACGGATCTCTTCTGACGCCCGGGTGGGTGTCCAGACCGGACAAAGGGCGCTATGCGCAGGCCATAGGACGATCCACAGAGCAGCCGCAAACAGCGGCCAGCCGAATCCTTTCATGAACTCTCTCCTGACGTTTTGCAGCATTCAATACCGGTGCTTCAGCGTCAGCCAGAGGTGATGTTCAGCTATGGAAGGAATGCCGTCGCAATCAGGGGATAATTACAGTCGTCCGACAGAGATTTGCGCGAAGATGCGCAAAAGTTGGGTGTTGCCGCTGTGCAAACGCTGCGTGGCGGCGGGAAGCTGTGTATACTGTGCAGGAAATCGACTCCGCTTTTAATCAATTCAAGAAAACCATGGCTCAAGGCACGCTCTATATTGTTTCTGCTCCCAGCGGCGCAGGTAAATCCAGCCTGATTCAGGCGCTGTTAAAGACCCAGCCGTTGTATGATACGCAGGTCTCTGTTTCGCACACGACGCGCGGTATGCGTCCGGGTGAAACCCATGGCGAACATTACTTTTTTGTTGAGAAGCATGAATTTGAGCAGATGATCGCGGAAGAAGCTTTCCTCGAACATGCCAAAGTTTTCGACAACTATTACGGTACCTCGCGCCATGCTATTGAGCAGGTGCTGGCAACCGGCGTTGACGTATTTCTCGACATCGACTGGCAGGGTGCGCAGCAAATTCGCACCAAAATGCCTGGCGCACGCAGCATCTTTGTTTTGCCGCCTTCGAAAGAAGAGCTCGATCGCCGTCTGCGCGGTCGTGGCCAGGACAGCGAAGAGGTGATCACGCGTCGCATGGCTCAGGCGGTAGCGGAAATGAGCCACTACGCCGAGTATGACTATTTAATTGTGAATGATGATTTCGATCTGGCGCTGTCCGATCTGAAAACCATTATTCGCGCAGAACGTCTGCGTATGGCGCGTCAGAAGGCGCGTCACGATGCTTTAATCAGCAAACTGTTGGCAGTCTGAATACAGTTTCAGTATGATGCGCAGTCATTTCTTCATCTGTGGAGTAGCACACCTATGGCACGCGTAACCGTTCAGGACGCAGTAGAAAAAGTTGGTAATCGTTTTGACCTGGTGTTGGTCGCTGCACGTCGTGCACGTCAGATGCAGGTAGGCGGCAAAGATCCACTGGTTCCGGAAGAGAACGATAAACCTACCGTTATCGCCCTGCGCGAAATCGAAGAAGGTTTGGTCACCAATCAGATTTTAGATGTGCGTGATCGTCAGGAACAGCAAGAGCAGGAAGCCGCTGAGTTACAGGCCGTTACCGCTATCGCTGAAGGTCGTCGTTAACAGCCACCTGCAGGTCGCCCTTGTATCTGTTTGAAAGTCTCAATCAACTGATTGAAAAATACTTGCCAGAGGAGCAGATCAAGCGCCTCCAGCAAGCCTACCTTGTCGCACGTGATGCCCACGAGGGACAGACACGCTCCAGCGGTGAGCCTTATATCACCCACCCGGTTGCCGTGGCCTGTATTCTGGCGGAAATGAAGCTCGACCATGAAACTCTCATGGCCGCGCTGCTGCATGACGTGATCGAAGATACGCCTGCCACTTACCAGGACATGGAACAACTGTTCGGTAAAAGCGTGGCGGAACTGGTCGAAGGCGTTTCCAAGCTGGATAAGCTGAAATTCCGCGACAAGAAAGAAGCGCAGGCAGAGAACTTCCGCAAGATGATTATGGCGATGGTGCAGGATATCCGCGTCATTCTCATCAAGCTGGCTGACCGCACCCACAATATGCGCACTCTCGGCTCATTACGCCCGGACAAACGTCGCCGCATCGCGCTGGAAACGTTAGAGATTTACAGTCCGCTGGCGCACCGCCTGGGTATTCATCATCTTAAAACAGAGCTGGAAGAGCTCGGTTTTGAGGCCCTCTATCCGAACCGTTATCGGGTCATTAAAGAGGTGGTGAAAGCCGCGCGCGGTAATCGTAAAGAGATGATCCAGAAGATTCTTTCTGAGATCGACGGCCGTTTGCAGGAAGCGGGCATTCCCTGCCGCGTCAGCGGGCGTGAAAAGCATCTTTACTCGATTTACCGCAAAATGACGCTGAAAGAGCAGCGTTTTCACTCGATCATGGATATCTATGCCTTTCGCGTCATCGTGAAAGATCTGGATACCTGCTATCGCGTTCTGGGCCAGATGCACAGTTTGTATAAACCGCGTCCGGGCCGCGTCAAAGATTATATCGCCATCCCCAAAGCGAACGGCTATCAATCGCTCCATACCTCAATGATTGGTCCGCATGGCGTGCCGGTCGAAGTACAGATTCGCACCGAGGATATGGATCAGATGGCGGAAATGGGGGTCGCTGCGCACTGGGCTTATAAACAGGCGGGCGAAAGTGGCACCACCGCACAGATTCGCGCTCAGCGCTGGCTGCAAAGCCTGCTGGAGCTGCAACAGAGTGCGGGCAGTTCGTTTGAATTTATTGAAAGCGTGAAGTCCGATCTCTTTCCCGATGAGATCTACGTCTTTACACCTGAAGGCCGCATTGTTGAGCTGCCAACCGGTGCGACGCCGGTGGATTTCGCTTATGCGGTCCACACCGATATCGGCCATGCCTGCGTTGGCGCACGCGTTGACCGCCAGCCTTATCCGCTGTCGCAAACCCTGACCAGCGGTCAGACGATTGAAATCATCACCGCGCCAGGCGCCCGTCCTAACGCCGCCTGGCTCAACTTTGTCGTCAGCTCCAAAGCCCGCGCAAAAATTCGTCAGCTGCTGAAAAACCTCAAGCGCGAAGACTCCGTCAATCTGGGTCGCCGCCTGCTCAGCCATGCGCTGGGCGGCAGCCGTAAACTGGCTGAGATTCCGCCTGAGAATATCAGGCAGGAGCTGGATCGTATGAAGCTGACCTCGCTTGACGATCTGCTGGCAGAAATCGGTCTGGGCAATGCGATGAGCGTGGTGGTGGCGAAGAACCTGTTGCAGGCTGACAGCAACGCCATCAGCAGCAACAGCAAGCGCGGTAAGCTGCCGATCAAAGGTGCAGATGGCGTGTTGATTACCTTCGCCAAATGCTGCCGTCCGATTCCCGGTGACCCGATTGTTGCCCATGTCAGTCCCGGCAAAGGGCTGGTGGTGCATCATGAATCCTGTCGAAATATTCGCGGCTACCAGAAAGAGCCCGAAAAATTCATGCCGGTCGAGTGGGATAAAGTCACCGAGCAGGAGTTCGTGGCGGAAATCAAAGTCGACATGTTTAACCATCAGGGCGCACTGGCTAACCTGACGGCGGCAATCAACACGGCCGGTTCCAATATTCAGAGCCTGAATACCGAAGAGCGTGATGGCCGCGTTTACAGCGCCTTTATCCGCCTGACCGCACGTGATCGCGTCCATCTGGCGAATATCATGCGTAAAATTCGCGTGATGCCGGATGTGATCAAAGTCCATCGTAACCGTAATTAGGCATGAACGATCAACGATTTGCCCGGATTCAGGCGATGCTGGCACTACGCCAGCACGATCTCACGGTCTGTATGGAGCAGGTGCATAAGCCGCACAATGTTTCCGCAGTGATCCGCACGGCGGACGCCGTCGGCATCCACGAAGTGCACGCCGTCTGGCCGAGCCAGCGGATGCGCACTCAGGCTTCCGCATCTGCCGGAAGCAACAGTTGGGTGAAAGTGGTCACCCATCCCACCATCGGCGATGCTGTAAAAAAGCTCAAACAACAGAAGATGCAGGTTTTAGCGACCCATCTCTCTGCCGATGCCGTGGATTTCCGTGAGATCGATTATACCCTTCCGACCTGCATCCTGATGGGCCAGGAAAAAACCGGCATCACCGAAGAAGCGCTGGCGCTGGCCGATCGGCAGATTGTGATTCCGATGGTGGGCATGGTGCAGTCGCTGAATGTCTCGGTCGCCTGCGCGCTGATCCTGTATGAAGCACAGCGGCAGCGGCAGAACGCGGGTCTGTACCTGCGCGACTACAGCCTGCTGGACGAAGATGAACAGCAACGCCTGTTGTTCGAAGGCGGATTCCCGGTACTGGCGCGGGTCGCAAAACAGAAAGGTTTACCCTATCCGCGCATCAATGCGCAGGGCGAAGTCGACGCCGATCCCAGCTGGTGGGCAACCATGCAATCGACCGGTAAAAGAAGATGAAAGGCCGTCTGCTGGATGCCATCCCGCTCAGTACCCTGACCGGCGTCGGTGCCAGCCAGGCGGCAAAGCTGGCCAAAATTGACCTGCATACCATTCAGGATCTCCTGCTTCATCTCCCGCTACGCTACGAAGATCGTACCCAACTCTATGCCATTGATGATCTGCTGCCCGGTATCTGGGCCACAGTAGAAGGCGAAGTGCTGCACACAGATATCACCTTTGGTCGCCGCCGGATGATGGTGTGCCAGATTAGCGATGGCAGCGGCGTACTGACGATGCGCTTCTTTAATTTCAATGCCGGGATGAAGAACAACCTGTCGCCGGGCCGGCGCGTCACCGCGTATGGTGAAATTAAACGCGGTCAGCGTGGCGCTGAGATTATCCATCCCGAATACCGGATCCAGGGCGAACAGAGCAATGTGACGCTGGAAGAGACCTTAACGCCGGTTTATCCCACCACCGAAGGTATTCGGCAGGCCACGCTGCGTAATCTCACCGATCAGGCACTGACGCTGCTGGAGAGCTGCCCGATTGCCGAACTGCTGCCGCAGGAACTGAGCGGCGGTTTAATCAGCCTGCCAGATGCGCTCCGCACGCTGCATCGTCCACCACCCGATCTAAAACTCAGCGAGCTGGAGAGTGGTCGTCATCCGGCACAACGCAGATTGATTCTGGAAGAGCTGCTGGCACACAACCTCAGCATGCTGGCGGTACGCGCCGGTGCTCAGCGCTATTACGCTTTACCGATGCTTCCCCGGCACAACCTTAGCGACCAGCTGCTGGCTGCGCTGCCCTTTTCACCGACCAATGCGCAGAAACGCGTGGTGGCGGAGATAGAGAAAGATCTGGCAAATGACTTTCCGATGATGCGGCTGGTGCAGGGTGACGTCGGCTCGGGTAAGACACTGGTCGCCGCCCTCTCTGCGCTGAACGTTATCGCACATGGTAAGCAGGTTGCCCTGATGGCGCCGACCGAACTGCTGGCTGAACAGCACGCCAGTAACTTCCGCCAGTGGTTTGCGCCGCTGGGCATTGAAGTGGGCTGGCTGGCCGGAAAACAGAAAGGCAAAGCCCGCCAGG
This sequence comes from Pantoea sp. PvP021, assembly GCF_054056055.1. Taxonomy (NCBI): domain Bacteria; kingdom Pseudomonadati; phylum Pseudomonadota; class Gammaproteobacteria; order Enterobacterales; family Erwiniaceae; genus Pantoea; species Pantoea sp. PvP021. The sequence continues at coordinate 90,663 of NZ_JBSRXX010000013.1, forward strand.
CACAGCAGGAAGCGATAGCCAGCGGTCAGGTGGCGATGGTGGTGGGCACACATGCCCTGTTTCAGGAGCAGGTGCAGTTCAACGGTCTGGCACTGGTCATTATTGATGAGCAGCACCGGTTCGGCGTCCACCAGCGACTGGCGCTGTGGGAGAAAGGTGAGGAGCAGGGCTTCCATCCGCATCAGCTGATCATGACCGCCACACCAATTCCGCGCACCCTGGCGATGACCGCTTATGCCGATCTCGATACCTCAACCATCGATGAGCTGCCGCCGGGACGTACACCGGTGACCACCGTGGCTATCCCCGATACCCGACGCGATGAGATTGTGGCGCGGGTTGAGCATGCCTGCCGCGAAGGGCGTCAGGCCTACTGGGTCTGTACCCTGATTGAAGAGTCAGAATTGCTGGAAGCACAGGCGGCAGAAGCCAGCTGGGAATCCCTGAAAACGGCGCTGCCCGACTTAAACATCGGGCTGGTGCATGGCCGGATGAAGCCTGCGGAAAAACAGGCGGTGATGCAGGCGTTTAAAGCGAATGAACTGCAGCTGCTGGTGGCGACGACCGTGATTGAGGTTGGTGTGGACGTGCCGAATGCCAGCCTGATGATCATCGAAAACCCGGAGCGGTTAGGGCTGGCGCAGCTGCATCAGCTGCGGGGCCGTGTGGGCCGTGGTGCCGTGGCATCACACTGTGTACTGCTCTACAAAGCGCCGCTGAGCAAGACGGCGCAGAAGCGTTTACAGGTGCTGCGCGACAGCAATGACGGCTTCGTCATTGCCCAGTTCGATCTGGAGATTCGCGGGCCGGGTGAACTGCTGGGCACGCGTCAGACCGGCAATGCCGAATTTAAAGTGGCCGACCTGCTGCGCGATGCGGCGATGGTGCCCGAAGTTCAGCGTGTGGCGCGCCACATCCACCAGCACTATCCCGAGCAGGCCAGCGCATTGATTGAACGCTGGCTGCCAGAGAACACCCGTTATACCAACGTCTGAACGCCCCCCTCTGATTCGGCTTTTTTATCCCTGCCGGGCAAACGATTGCTTTTAGCCTGCGGATGATTACAATCGCCACATTATTTTTCGGGAAGAACAGAAGATGTCCACTAATCCGCAGCCAGAACAGCCTTCCGCCACGCAAAGCGAACTGATTTATCGTCTTGAAGATCGTCCTCCCCTGCCGCAAACGCTGTTTGCCGCCGGTCAGCATCTGCTGGCGATGTTTGTCGCGGTCATTACCCCCGCGATTCTGATTTGTCAGGCGTTAGGGCTGCCCGCAGAGGATACCCGGCACGTGATCAGCATGTCGCTGTTTGCATCGGGTGTGGCATCACTGCTGCAAATCAAAACATGGGGACCGGTGGGTTCGGGCCTGCTGTCGATTCAGGGCACCAGCTTCAACTTCGTTACGCCCTTGATTATGGGCGGCATGGCGCTAAAAAATGGCGGCGCTGACGTGCCTACCATGATGGCGGCGCTGTTTGGCACGCTGATGGTCGCCTCCTGTACCGAAATGGTGCTGTCACGCGTATTGCACCTGGCGCGCCGGATCATCACGCCGCTGGTTTCCGGTATCGTGGTGATGATTATCGGCCTGTCGCTGATTCAGGTGGGGCTGACCTCCATTGGCGGCGGTTTCAGCGCGATTAACGACCATACTTTTGGTGCGCCGAAAAACCTGATGCTGGCAGGGGCTGTGCTGCTGGTGATCGTGCTACTTAACCGGCAGAAGAACCCCTACCTGCGCGTTGCCTCCCTGGTCATTGCCATGGCGGTGGGCTATCTGCTGGCCTGGGCGATGGGCATGCTGCCTGCCGCCGGCATCCCCACCGATCAGCCGCTGATCGTGGTGCCGACCCCGCTCTATTACGGGCTGGGCTTCGACTGGAATCTGCTCATCCCGCTGATGCTGGTGTTTATGGTGACCTCTCTGGAGACTATCGGCGATATCACCGCCACCTCGGATGTGTCAGAGCAGCCGGTCAGCGGGCCCCTCTATATGAAACGCCTGAAAGGCGGCGTGCTGGCGAATGGCCTCAACTCCTTTGTCTCCGCGCTGTTTAATACTTTCCCGAACTCCTGCTTCGGTCAGAACAATGGCGTGATCCAGTTGACCGGTGTTGCCAGCCGCTACGTCGGCTTTGTTGTCGCGCTGATGCTGATTGTGCTGGGGCTGTTCCCGGCGGTCAGCGGACTGGTGCAGATGATCCCTGAACCGGTACTCGGCGGCGCCACCATTGTGATGTTCGGCACCATCGCCGCCTCGGGTGTTCGCATTGTGTCACGCGAGCCGCTTAACCGCCGCGCCATCATGATTATTGCGCTGTCGCTGGCGGTGGGCCTGGGCGTTTCCCAGCAGCCGCTGATCCTGCAGTTTGCGCCTGACTGGCTGAAAACCCTGCTCTCTTCCGGTATTGCGGCGGGCGGTATTACCGCTATCGCACTCAACCTGATTTTTCCGCCAGAGAAGTAAGGCCAGAGGCAGGCTTCGGCCTGCCTGCTAATTATTCGGATTTACATCCAGGCTGTTGAGCTGTAACGGTAATTCAGGCATAACAACCTCTCACCGGATTTAACTCGGGAAGGATGCTATGAAATTTATTGGAAAGTTTTTCCTCACCTTACTTTTGCTGCTGCTTTTCACCCTGGTCGTGATCTATGTTCTGTTGCAGACACAGTGGGGTGCAGGCTGGTTTAGCCGTTGGGTGAGTGACAAAACCGAATGGCATCTCTCCCTGAGTAAAATTGAACACAATTTCTCCTCTCCCTCTCACATCATTCTGGATGACTTCAGCTTTGGTCACGATGGACAGCCTGCAGTTCTGGTGGCGAAACGGGTCGATCTCGGTCTGGCACTGATTCAGTTCAGCGATCCGCTGCATTTCAGCAGCCTTGAGCTGCGCGACGGAGAAGTGAATCTGGCCAATCTGGCGCCAGGCAGCGCGCTACCGATTCAGGCCGATCGCCTGCAACTCAACAATATGCGTATCGACAGCCCCAACAGCGCGTTACCGCTGTTTGCTCAGCAGGTTAATGGCGGCATTCTGCCGTGGAAACCCACTGCCCTTGATATGCTGGGCCGCGATGCCCGCTTCCAGATGAGCGCAGGCAGCATGACACTGAATAATGTGCCGGGTGAAAACGTACTGATCCAGGGCAGTGTCTCCCAGGGTCGGATGCGCTTTGACAATATTGGTGCCGACCTGGCGCGTGGCTCCATGACCGGCAACGGTGAGCGCGATGCCCAGGGCAACTGGAAAATTAATCAGCTGCGCCTGAACGACATCCGTCTGCAGACCACCAGCAGCCTGAAAGATTTCCTGCATAGCCTGCAGGTTGTCCCCTCGATTGCTATTACGCGACTCGACATGACCGATGCCCGCCTGCAGGGGCCTGACTGGGCGGTAACGGATCTGGATCTGACGCTGAGAAACGTTAACTGGCAGGGTGATGACTGGCAGAGTAACGATGGTTCGCTGGCGCTGAATGCCAGCAATTTTATCAACGGTGGATTCGAACTAAATGACCCCATCGTTAACCTGGACTTCTCACCGCAGGGCGTGGCACTGACGCAGTTCAGTTCACGCTGGGCAAATGGGGTAATTCGGGCTGACGGTGACTGGTCGCGTAGCGATAAACGCCTGACACTGAAAAACCTGGCGGTGGCGGGACTGGAATACACTCTGCCGCAGGACTGGCGCGATCGCTGGCAGGCGACACTGCCCGCGTGGCTGGATAGCGTAGAGGTGACGCGCTTCACCTCTAACCGAAACCTGATTATCGACATCAATCCGGCTTTTCCCTTCCAGCTGACCTCACTGGATGGATCCGGTGAAAACCTGCTGCTGGCGCAGCAGCACCAGTGGGGGATCTGGTCGGGTAAGCTCAGCCTGAACGCGGCAGAATCAACCTTTAATCGCACCGACCTGCGTCATCCGTCGATTGCGCTGAGCGCTGACCAGCAGCAGATTCAGGTTACGGAGCTGAGTGCGTTCAGTAATAAGGGCCTGCTCGAAGGGACGGCCACCGTAGGCCAGCAGCCAGCCCGTCCGCTGACGCTGCAACTGACGGGTCGTGCTGTACCTGTGAATGTGTTACAGAACTGGGGATGGCCCGCGTTGCCGTTAACCGGTGACAGTAATATGCAGCTGCAGCTGAACGGTGCATTAACCGCAAATCAGCCGCTTCGCCCGACGATCAATGGCAGTTTGTCGGTGACAACCGACAGTCAGCAACTGCAGCAGACCATGCAGGCTGGCGAGGTACGTTAACAACAGATCTGGGCCGCTGAAGCGGCCCTGATGATTAGTTGATACGCGCGCCGGAACCTCCCTCTTCCAGCGGCCCATCAGGATCGGCGGGCAGGACGATATAGACCCCTTCAAACACAGCGCCACACTCATCATTGCCAAAAAGCTCAACTTCGAGCTGCACACGCGCTTTACGTCCGCGCGCCAGGCGGTCGAGATCGCCGCTTAATGAGCCCAGATCGGCAATCGCGCCAGGCCGTCCGCTGATGGGGTGACTGTAGCGAATGTGCGCATCCGCCAGAATAATGGTGCCACCCAGATGACGCTCGCGCAGCAGCAGCCAGATCAATCCCCAGCCGGTCAGCGTTGCCAGCGAAAACAGGCTGCCAGCGAACAGCGTCTGGTGTGGATTCTGGTTGCCCGCTTCCGGCATGGTGGTGATAAATTTTTGCCCGGTAAACTGCAGAATACGGACGCCCATCTTTTCGCTGAGCGGGATATGATCATACCAGGCCTGTTGCAGCTGACCGCACCAGTCGGCGCGATGCAGGATATCGTCAAGCGTGACGACCGGTTTGATCATCAAAAAGTGACGCACCGGCGTCGTCTGCGGCGCGGTAATCTCGCCCTGATTGATGTAGCCGAGTTTAGCGAAGAAAGCGACAGCATCTTCGCGGGCGCTGCAGGTTACCCGCTTAGCCCCTTCCTGACGCGCCACGGATTCCAGCGTCATCGCCACCAGAGTACCCAGTCCCTTGCCCTGAACCGAAGGATGAACGGCCATGAAGCGGATAGCGGCCTCATTGTCGGCATTAATATAGAGACGGCCGATGGCGACCGGATTTCCCTGCTCATCAACCACCATCTGATGATGCGCCAGCGCATCCCAGGCGTCACGTTCCGACCCCTGCGGCTGACGCAGAGGTTTACGCAACATCTCCCAGCGGAACTGATAATAGATATCCAGCTCTTCCGCCGTCTGTGGCACGCGAAGGTGATACATGTAATGTTTCTCCCGCTCGGATGTGTGGCCAGTTCCCTGCCGCTCAGCTGACGCTCTCACACCTGTAACCAGAACGTCACAGGACCATCATTCACCAGCGAGACCTGCATATCCGCAGCAAAACGGCCATTAGCCGTGGTGATGCCCTGCTTGCGACAGCAGTCGCTGAAATATTCATACAGCCGCTCGGCTTCAGCGGGCTCGGCGCCACCCGAAAAGGAGGGACGCATCCCTTTTTGGGTATCTGCGGCCAGCGTAAACTGTGACACCACCAGCACACTTCCGCCCGCCTGGCGAACACTCAGGTTCATTTTGCCCTGCTCATCACTAAAGATGCGATAGCCCAATACGCGTTCTGCGAGACGTTCCGCACGCGCGTTGTCATCGTCCTTTTCCACGCCCAGCAAAACCAGTAAACCGGCATCGATTTCACCGACCACTTCCTGATTGACGCTGACGCTGGCGCGCTGTACGCGTTGAATCAATGCAATCATGTTTCCTCGCGTTGCTCCTCTTTGTGTTGCTGCTTTAACTGCCGATAGTCGGCTAACGCAACGGTGATTTCAGCGCCTAACAACACAATACACCAGGTCCAGTAGACCCAGAGAAACAGAATGGGGATCACGGCCAGTACGCCGTAGATCAGCTGATAAGAGGGGAACATAGTAACATAGAGCGCAAAGCCCTTTTTGCCCAGCTCAAACAGCGCACCGGCAACCAGCGCGCCAATCAGCGCATCGCGCGGCGGCACTCGCTGGGTAGGAACGATGCTGTAGAGCAACCAGAAGGCGAGCCACGACAGCAGGAGCGGGAAAATTCGCAGCATCTGATCGACCAGGCTGGTGACGCCTGTCGCGTTAATCCAGCGCAGCGACAGCAGATAAGAGCTGATCGCCAGACTGGCTCCGGCCAGTAACGGGCCTAGTGTCAGGATCATCCAGTAGACCGCAAAGGAATAGACCATCGGCCGCTTCTTGTTGCTGCGCCAGATGGTGTTTAACGCGGTATCGACGGAATGCATCAGCAGTAAGGCGGTAACAATCAGGCCGACCGCTCCGACCGCCGTCATCCGGTTTACGTTAGCCACAAACTGCTCAAGATAGCGTTGCAGCGTGTTACCTGCAGCCGGCATCAGATTGGTAAAGACAAAGTGCTTCAACTGCACGCTGATATCTGAAAAGACCGGAAACGCCGCAAACAGGGCAAACACCACCGCAATCAGCGGCACCAGCGCCAGCAATGAGACATAAGCCAGATTACCGGCCTGGGTCGTCATGCCATCCTCATCAATGCGTTTCCACAACAGTTTGAGCCACAACCAGAATGCATGCAGCCCGGGACGAAATTTACGTGACATCATGAATTACTGTTGACCTGCAAACCAGTTGGGTACCGTTTTACTGTCAGTAACCAGTACACTTTCAATACCCAGGGCGCGGGCCGCCTCAATGTTTTGTGTATTATCGTCAAAAAATACCGCCTGATCGGCAGCCACACCTTCTGCGTCCAGCACATGCTGGTATATCCGGGCTTCCGGTTTACGCATGCCCAGCTCCTGGGAGAGATAGAGCTTGTCGGCTGCCTGCTGCACGTCCGGATACTGTGTTGGCCAGAATTCGCAATGCAGTTTGTTGGTGTTAGAGAGGATCACCACCCGATGACCTTCCAGCCGCAGCCGGTTCATCAGCGCCAGGATTTCCGGACGTACGTCAACGAATACCGCCTGCCAGCCAGCGGCAAACTGTTCATAGCTCAGCGCGATTTCCAGCTTTTCACACAGCGCCAGCGCGAAATCTTCATCGCTGATCTCGCCACGTTCGTGTTGTTCAAACGCCTCATCCATCTGGAAATGGCTTTGCAGCGAGGCCAGCGGCACACGACTAAGGTCACTCCAGACACCCAGCACGCGGTTAAAGTCGATATCGATAATCACATTGCCTAAATCAAAGATATACAGCATGGTGTGTCTCCTTCTGTTCCCTGGAGTATTCACTCTAGCGGCAAAAGGGCAGGCTGAACAGGCACTCGCGGAGAGAAAAGCGTAAACGGCAGCGGGCAGGTAAAAAGCGCGACATATCCCACAAATATTCGCTGGCCCGGCTGAAGAGGCAGGAATTTCAGGCAAAAAAAAAGCCCCGCAGGCGGGGCTCTTTATCAGTTAAAGGCGCAATTATGCGTCTTTAGGACCACGTGATGCACGTTTACGGTCGTTTTCAGTCAGGTGACGTTTACGGATACGCACTGACTGTGGTGTAACTTCTACCAGTTCGTCATCATCGATGAACTCAATCGCCTGTTCAAGGGTCATCTTGATTGGCGGAACCAGCGTCGTGGCTTCATCAGTACCTGAAGCACGCATGTTGGTCAGTTTCTTACCGGTCAGGCAGTTAACTGTCAGGTCGTTAGAACGGCTGTGAATACCGATGATCTGGCCTTCATAGACTTCTGCACCGTGACCCAGGAACAGCTTACCGCGGTCCTGCAGGCTGAACAGTGCAAACGCAACTGCTTTACCCTGACCGTTGGAGATCAGTACGCCGTTCTGACGCTGGCCCACTTCGCCCGCACGAATGTCATCGTAGTGGCTGAAGGTAGAGTAGAGCAGACCGGTACCGGAAGTCATGGTCATGAATTCGTTACGGAAGCCGATCAGGCCACGGCTTGGGATCACGTAGTCGAGACGTACGCGGCCTTTGCCATCCGGATCCATGTTTTTCAGATCGCCCTTACGCTCACCCATGGCTTGCATGACTGAACCCTGGTTGTTCTCTTCGATATCCAGCGTAACGTTCTCGAATGGCTCCTGTTTACGGCCATCGATTTCGCGGAAGATAACTTTCGGACGGGATACCGCCAGTTCGAAACCTTCACGACGCATGTTTTCGATCAGAACTGACAGGTGAAGCTCACCACGACCTGATACGCGGAACGCGTCAGCATCTTCGGTTTCTTCAACGCGCAGTGCCACGTTGTGAACCAGTTCTTTGTTCAGACGCTCAAGGATCTGACGTGAAGTCACGTACTTACCTTCTTTACCGCAGAACGGTGAGGTGTTGACGTTAAAGAACATGGTAACTGTTGGCTCATCGACACTCAGTGCTGGCAGCGCCTGCACGTTCTGTGGATCACAGATGGTGTCAGAGATGTTCAGCTCGCCCAGACCGGTGATAGCAATGATATCGCCCGCTTCTGCCAGGTCGCTGTCGATACGCTCAAGACCCAGGTGAGTCAGGACTTTACCGACTTTACCGTTACGGGTTTTGCCTTCGCTATCGATGATAGTGACTTGCTGGTTAGGCTTAACTTTACCGCGCTTGATACGGCCGATGCCGATCACGCCCAGGTAGTTGTTGTAGTCCAGCTGAGAGATTTGCATCTGCAGTGGGGCGTCAGCCTCAACCTGCGGAGGTGCAACGTGGTCGACGATCGCCTGATACAGCGGGGTCATATCGTCAGCCATGTCGGTGTGCTCAAGACCAGCAATACCATTCAGCGCAGAGGCGAAAATGATAGGGAAGTCGAGCTGCTCATCAGTAGCATCCAGGTTAACGAACAGGTCAAAGACCTGATCAACAACCCAATCCGGACGCGCACCAGGGCGGTCTACTTTGTTGATAACCACAATCGGCTTCAGACCATGCGCGAACGCTTTTTTGGTCACGAAGCGGGTTTGCGGCATAGGGCCATCCATCGCATCTACAACCAGCAGCACCGAGTCCACCATGGACATGACGCGCTCAACTTCACCACCGAAGTCGGCGTGTCCCGGGGTATCAACGATGTTGATACGGTAGTCATTCCACTTAATGGCGGTGTTTTTTGCGAGGATGGTAATCCCACGCTCTTTCTCCAAATCATTGGAGTCCATCACGCGCTCTGTTGCTTCGGTACGGGCATCAAAAGTACCGGATTGTTGCAGCAGTTTGTCAACCAGGGTGGTCTTTCCATGGTCAACGTGCGCGATGATGGCGATGTTACGCAAATTTTCGATCACAGCTTTGCCTCAGGCATTAGAAATAGCGCGTTATTGTACACTGATTAAGCGGAAGACTGAACACGATCACACTTTTCACTGAAAGTTTATTGCATGGAGGCCAATTTGCCCTGTTACCGGTGCAGAAAATGCACTAAGTTGGTCTGATGCACCAAAATAGTGCCATCAGGCGACCGTTAAGCACCACACTGGTGCAATAAAACGATCGTGGTGCAGCCGCTTTATGACAAAAAGGTGCACCACAAGGCGATTTAAGCATCATCAAAAAAGTTGGCACAGAATTCGCTTTATCTAAATCAAGCGTAAACGCCAGACAGATGTCGGTTGAAGAGCGTGCCGGAAGAGGTTGGTCAGGGAGTTGTTTTCCCGCAACGTATTCCGGAAACGACGTTTCCTCGCCATGTAGATAATGAAAGACCATTTCCAGGAGAGTTGAGTATGTCCGCTGAACACGTTCTCTCGATGATGAACGAGCATGAAGTTAAGTTTGTTGACCTGCGTTTTACCGATACCAAAGGTAAAGAACAGCACGTTACGATCCCTGCTCACCAGGTTAACGCTGACTTCTTCGAAGAAGGCAAAATGTTCGATGGTTCGTCTATCGGCGGCTGGAAAGGCATTAACGAATCAGACATGGTGCTGATGCCTGACGCCACCACGGCGGTCATGGATCCTTTCTTCGAAGATTCTACGCTGATCATCCGTTGTGACATCCTCGAGCCAGGCACCATGCAGGGCTACGACCGCGATCCACGCTCTATCGCTAAGCGCGCTGAAGATTTCCTGCGCTCTTCCGGCATCGCTGATACCGTACTGTTTGGACCAGAACCAGAATTCTTCCTGTTCGATGACATCCGTTTCGGCTCATCGACGTCCGGTTCACACGTTGCTATCGACGATATCGAAGCGGCATGGAACACCGGTAAAGAGTACGAAGGCGGTAACAAAGGTCACCGTCCAGGTCTGAAAGGCGGCTACTTCCCGGTTCCACCGGTTGACTCATCACAGGACATTCGTTCTGCTATGTGTCTGACCATGGAGCAGATGGGCCTGGTTGTTGAAGCGCATCACCACGAAGTGGCGACCGCGGGTCAGAACGAAGTGGCAACCCGCTTCAATACCATGACCAAAAAAGCGGACGAAATTCAGATTTACAAATATGTGGTTCACAACGTTGCGCACGCTTACGGCAAAACCGCGACCTTTATGCCGAAGCCTATGTTTGGCGACAACGGTTCAGGCATGCACTGCCATATGTCACTCTCCAAAGGTGGCCAGAACCTGTTTGCCGGCGATAAGTACGGCGGCCTGTCTGAAATGGCGCTGTTCTACATCGGCGGTATCATCAAGCACGCTAAAGCGATCAACGCCCTGGCGAACCCGACCACCAACTCTTACAAGCGTCTGGTCCCGGGTTACGAAGCACCGGTTATGCTGGCTTACTCTGCCCGTAACCGTTCAGCCTCAATCCGTATCCCGGTTGTTGCCAGCCCGAAAGCGCGTCGTATCGAAGCGCGCTTCCCGGATCCAGCGGCTAACCCATACCTGGCGTTCACCGCACTGCTGATGGCTGGCCTGGATGGCATCATCAACAAAATCCATCCTGGCGATGCGATGGACAAGAACCTGTATGACCTGCCACCGGAAGAAGAAGCTGAGATTCCAAAAGTTGCAGGCTCTCTGGAAGAAGCGCTGAATGCACTGAACGAAGATCGCGAGTTCCTGACCCGCGGCGGAGTATTCACTGACGAATCGATCGATGCTTACATCGAACTGCGTAAAGCAGAGATGGATCGCGTTCGCATGACGCCACACCCGGTTGAGTTCGAGCTCTACTACAGCGTTTAACTGGTCAGACGTTTTTTGTTGCCGTGGAAACTTTTAGCCCATCTTCGGATGGGCTTTTTTCTCCGCGAATTCACCGTTCATTCGCCCTCTTTTCGGCTTAAAGACTAAAATGCACCTCTTTAGTGCAGAGGAACGTTGTATGGCAACTGGCTCTCTGCCCGATGCAGGGCAGATTCTCAACGCGTTAATTAACAGTATTTTGTTGGTGGATAACGATCTGGTTATTCATTACGCCAACCCGGCGGCGCAGCAATTACTGGCGCAAAGCTCACGCAAATTGTTCGGCACGCCGTTACCGGAATTAACCGGCTACTTTTCGCTGAATATCGAGGTGATGCGCGAGAGTCTTGAGGCTGGCCAGGGATTTACTGACAGTGAGGTCACGCTGGTGGTAGATGGTCGCGCGCACATTATGTCGCTGACCGCCCAGCGGTTACCCGATGGCTTAATCCTGATGGAAATGGCGCCGATGGATAATCAGCGTCGTCTCAGTCAGGAGCAGTTACAGCACGCCCAGCAGGTGGCCGCTCGCGATCTGGTTCGCGGCCTGGCCCATGAGATTAAAAATCCGCTGGGAGGATTGCGCGGCGCGGCACAGCTTTTATCCCGCGCCCTGCCCGATCCCTCGCTGAATGAATATACCAAAGTGATTATTGAACAGGCCGACCGGTTGCGGAATCTGGTTGATCGTCTGCTGGGGCCGCAGCAGCCGGGCATGCACATCACGCAGAGCATTCATCAGGTGGCCGAACGGGTGGTCAATCTGGTGTCGATGGAGCTGCCGGAGAATGTCTCGCTGGTACGGGATTATGATCCCAGCCTGCCGGAACTGCCGCACGATCCCGATCAGATTGAACAGGTGCTGCTTAACGTGGTGCGCAATGCGCTTCAGGCGCTGGGCGACGATGGCGGCACCATTATTATCCGCACCCGCACGGCTTTCCAGCTGACGCTGCACGGCACGCGTTATCGCCTGGTGGCACGTATTGATATTGAAGATGATGGCCCCGGCATTCCGGCCCAGCTGCAGGATACGCTGTTTTATCCGATGGTCAGCGGACGCGAAGGCGGTACCGGTTTAGGCCTCTCCATCGCCCGTAGCCTGATTGATCAACATTCAGGAAAAATAGAATTTAACAGTTGGCCGGGACACACCGAATTCTCGGTTTACCTGCCTATTCGCCAGTGAGGTTTCTATGCAACGAGGGATAGTCTGGATCGTCGATGACGATAGCTCCATCCGCTGGGTGCTTGAACGCGCGCTCACTGGAGCCGGTTTGAGCTGTGCGACTTTTGACAGCGCAAGCGAGGTGCTGGATGCCCTCTCAACCAAGACCCCGGACGTTTTACTGTCAGACATTCGCATGCCCGGTATGGATGGCCTGGCGCTGCTGAAACAGATTAAACAGCGTCATCCGATGCTTCCGGTCATCATAATGACGGCGCATTCTGATCTGGACGCTGCCGTCAGCGCCTATCAGCAGGGTGCCTTTGATTACCTGCCTAAGCCGTTTGATATCGATGAAGCGGTTGCGCTGGTCGAGCGTGCTATCAGCCATTATCAGGAGCAGCAGCAGCCACGTAATCAGCCGGTCAGCGGACCCACCACCGATATCATCGGTGAAGCGCCCGCGATGCAGGATGTGTTCCGCATCATCGGGCGATTATCGCGCTCGTCGATCAGTGTGCTGATCAACGGCGAGTCCGGTACCGGTAAAGAGCTGGTGGCCCATGCGCTGCATCGCCACAGCCCACGCACCAAAGCGCCCTTTATCGCGCTCAACATGGCGGCGATCCCCAAAGATTTAATTGAATCAGAACTGTTTGGTCACGAAAAAGGCGCCTTTACCGGGGCGAACCAGATCCGTCAGGGCCGTTTTGAGCAGGCGGATGGCGGCACGCTGTTTCTGGATGAGATCGGTGATATGCCGCTGGATGTGCAGACCCGTCTGCTGCGCGTGCTGGCCGATGGCCAGTTCTATCGCGTTGGTGGCTATGCGCCGGTCAAAGTGGATGTACGTATTATCGCGGCGACCCATCAGAATCTGGAATTACGCGTACAGGAAGGCAAGTTCCGTGAGGATCTGTTTCACCGCCTGAATGTGATTCGTGTGCATCTGCCACCGCTGCGTGAGCGTCGTGAGGATATCCCGCGTCTGGCGCGTTATTTCCTCCAGGTAGCGGCGCGTGAGCTGGGTGTGGAAGCGAAGATTCTGCATCCGGAAACCGAGACAGCGTTAACCCGACTGCACTGGTCAGGTAATGTGCGTCAGCTGGAGAACACCTGTCGCTGGCTGACCGTGATGGCTGCGGGTCAGGAAGTCCTGATTCAGGACCTGCCCGGAGAACTGTTTGAATCCAGTACGCCGGAGAATCCGGTGCAGTCGCTGCCTGACAGCTGGGCAACGCTGCTGGCACAGTGGGCCGATCGCGCTCTGCGTTCCGGTCATCAGAATCTGCTGTCAGAAGCCCAGCCGGAGATGGAGCGCACGCTGCTCACCACTGCGCTGCGTCATACGCAGGGCCACAAACAGGAAGCGGCACGTTTGCTGGGCTGGGGACGAAACACGCTGACGCGCAAGCTCAAAGAGCTGGGCATGGAATAAGCGGTTCAGTACGGGCTGGTGGTGAAGTCTGCCAGCCCGTTTCTTCAGATAACGCGGGAGAACTGCTGCTGACGCGCTTTCTGACGCAGATAGCGATCAAAGCACATGCAGATATTGCGGATCAGTAACCGGCCAATTCCCGTCACCTCCAGCCCCGTAGCGGTTTGTTCCACCAGCCCATCAGCTATCAACGGCTTCAGCAGCGCCAGGTCCTCAGCAAAATAGTCGCTGAAGCGAATGCCCCATTGCGCTTCTGTCGCGGCAAAATTCAGCGAGAAGTTACAAATCAGCGTTTTTATCACGTCCCGACGCAAGCAATCATCGTCGGTTAAGGCGATGCCACGCCACAGGCCATTTCCCTGCTGTTCCACACAATTGTACCAGGTATTAAGGTCTTTCTGGTTCTGCGCATAACTGTCGCCAATCATGCTGATGGCAGAGACGCCAAGCCCCAGCAAATCGCTGTCGCCCTGCGTCGTGTATCCCTGGAAATTGCGATGCAGCTGGCCTTTGCGCTGCGCGATAGCCAGTTCATCCTGCGGCTTCGCAAAGTGATCCATTCCAATGAACTGGTAGCCCTGCTGAGTCAGAGTTGCGATGGTCTGCTGTAAAATATCCAGCTTTTGCTGAGCCGATGGCAGTTCACCCTCTTTGATTTTACGCTGTGCCGCGAACATCGCCGGCAGATGCGCATAGTTAAAGACGCTAAGACGATCCGGGCTCAGCGCCAGTACCCGCTCCAGCGTCCAAGCGAAGCTGGCGGGCGTCTGCAGGGGTAAACCATAGATCAGGTCAATGCTGGTCGAGCTGAACCCCTGTTCACGGGCACGCGCCATCAGCCCGAAAATCACCTCTTCATCCTGTACCCGGTTAACCCGCTCCTGCACCGATTTGTTGAAGTCCTGCACCCCCATGCTCAGACGATTGAATCCCAGCGATCGCAGGTGATCAATCACATCCAGCGCAATTTCCCGGGGATCCACTTCGATCGACATTTCGGCATCATCGGCCACGCTGAAATGCTGCTTCAGTAAAGCCACCAGCCGGGAAATCTGCGCATTGTCGAGGAAGGTTGGCGTGCCGCCGCCCCAGTGAAGCTGCGTGACCTGACGCTGACGAAACAGCGGCGCACGCTGAATAATCTCCTGCTCAAGCACATCCAGATAGCGGTCCGCTTTGTGGCGCTGACGCGTCACTATCTTATTGCAGCCGCAGAAGTAGCAGAGACGATGGCAGAAGGGAATATGGACATAGAGCGACAGCGGACGATCGGGGTAACGCGCCACGGCACGCTGGAAGTCGTTTTCCGCGTACTGCTCGCTGAACTCCAGCGCAGTGGGATAGGAGGTGTAACGCGGGCCGGCATAATTGTACTTTTCAATTAACGCCTGATCCCACTCAATCTGCTGCGATGGCATGCTCACTCCTTCCGGTGACGTCGTCTGAGAGAAGGTCGCGAAGAAGAGGAGATAAAAGGTGAGCGGGATGAGACCCGACGTAAACGTTGCTTCAGACGCGACAGGCGTCGTAGTTTAAACAATAACCACAGCAGATAACATGTCGCCAGCAGCGCGAAAATTGATCCAGGCCAAAACATTGTCGTTTACCTGTTAAGCGCGGCATGCGGGTAACGCATGCCGATCAAATTTGCTTAGTTGCCTTTCAGCAGACGGTACATATCTTCTTCAGCCTGCTCATCTTCGGCATCATCCATCACAATGCCTAACTGCTCCATCAGTTCGTCGATACGATCCAGCGAGGCATCCAGCCAGCCCTGATCTTCAGCTGACAGTGTTTCGCCATTTTCCAGCCGATCCAGCAGCGCATCCAGACGTTCGTCATTTTCCAGCTTCGCCAGCTCTTCTTCTGGTGTCAGACGCACTTTCTTCTCTGCTGCCGGTTTTTCTGCGCTTTTCTTTGGTTTAACGGCGGCGGTTTTTCCTTCAGCGATCAGGACCACCGGTTTTTTACTCCCGATGCGCGGATCTTTGACGCTGTCCGCCTGACGTCCGCCATTGTTTTCGGACGCAGCCGGATTAGCACGGCTGCCAGATGCATGTCCGCGATGCTTTTTATCACGTTTGCGATCGCGTGCTTCATGGTTGATATCGTCACGCGATTTGCGTTTGGCTTTGACGGCAGGTTTGCCGTTAGCAGCTCGTGCAGGTTGCTTCATAGTATTCGGTCCCGGCTTTTTTTATTCAGTATAGAATTGCGGCGAAATCTAGCAGAAAGTAGACAAAGAAAAAAGGCGACAGCTCAAGCTGTCGCCTTATTTCATACCTTCATAAGAAGGAATCATGTTTTAAATCCTTTTCGGCTCGTAACATCCCGGTTAATCCCGCGCCTGCTCAACTCCTGAGCTATTCCTTATCCCTGTCTGGCCGCATCCCTGACCCTGTTCCATTCCATCGCTCATAACCCTCCTGGTATCCCTGAGCGCATCATCCTGATGTGTGCTGCCGTGCACTGCACACTAATGTAGACCAACTGGTAAAAGCCTCAAGTCAGTGTCGAAAATAGTTAGTTCAAAAAAAGAACGTTTTAAGATAAGGGTTTGAATTACATATTTTTTTATTTTTAGTAATTAAAGTAAAAAGCGAAATAACCCGCACCGTGAATGGCAAATCTCTTACAAAGTTTGTTACCGAGATGCGATTGAGCACTTTCGCGTCATAACGCGTATAATCGCCCGCATTGCCTTAATGCGTTTTCTGGAGTGTCACCTTGTCTGAATTGAATTACCACGTTACCCACTTTGTCATGAGCGCGCCGGATATCCGCCATCTGCCTGCCGATACCGGAATTGAGGTGGCTTTCGCTGGCCGCTCGAACGCGGGAAAATCGAGTGCGCTGAATACGTTAACCAATCAGAAGGGTCTGGCGCGTACCAGTAAAACGCCGGGACGTACGCAGCTGATTAACCTGTTTGAAGTGAAAGAAGGTAAGCGTCTGGTCGACCTGCCCGGTTACGGTTATGCCGAAGTCCCGGAAGAGATGAAGCTGAAGTGGCAGCGCGCGTTAGGTGAATATCTGCAAAAACGTCAGGCGCTGAAAGGACTGGTTATCCTGATGGATATCCGTCATCCGCTGAAAGATCTCGACCGGCAGATGATTCAGTGGTCAGTGGAAAGTGGCATTCCGGTGCTGTTGCTTCTCACTAAAGCAGACAAACTGGCCTCAGGTGCCCGTAAAGCGCAGCTCAATGTCGTGCGTGAAGCCGCACTCGAATTTGTTGGTGATGTGCAGGTAGAGCTCTTCTCATCGCTGAAGAAAATCGGCGTGGATAAGGTTCGTCAGAAGCTGGACAGCTGGTTTAATACGCTTGAACCTGCGGTTGAAGATCAGGACGCGGAAGAGTGAGTGGCAACCTTGTGCCGGTGATGCTGACGGTACAAAAAGCCCAATAAAAAACGCCCCAGTCACAGAATGACTGGGGCGGCTAAATTCAGCCAAATCCGATTACGTGAAGTAAAAGGTCTGAAAGATAGAACATCTTACCTCTGTACCCTACGCGACGAACTTTACCTGATTTTCTGTGCGTGACAAAGGCTTTTTTGTTGCTTACTTACATGAAACAGGACTTTTTTTACCATGCACGTCACAAAAATAGCGTTGCGATGTAGTTTAATGACGAAAAAAGTGTTTAGACCATAAGCAGTTAGAAAAGCGTTTTCTCTCAGTGCCAGCGTTGACCACGCTAAACCGGTCAACTAAACGATTTTCTTATACCTGATTCAGGGCCGGTTCTGTTCTTCAGAACCGACCACACGCATCGAATCAGTGGGCTTCATCCCAGTTGTCACCCACACCGACTTCAACCAGTAAAGGTACGTCGAGCTGCACGCTACCTTCCATCAGCGCACGGATTTTCTGGCTCGCCTCTTCAACCGCCCCGGCTTTGACTTCGAACACCAGTTCATCGTGAACCTGCATGATCATTCTGACGGCATTGTCGTTTTGCTGTTCCAGCCAGGTATCCACGGCAATCATTGCCCGCTTAATGATATCCGCTGCCGTTCCCTGCATCGGCGCATTGATCGCGGCACGTTCAGCGGCTTTCCGGCGAATGGCGTTACCGGATTTAATATCGGGCAGCCACAGCCGACGGCCTTCCAGCGTTTCGACATAGCCTTTACTCGCCGCCAGCTGGCGTGTGTTCTCCATATAGCGCAGGACGCCCGGATAGCGTTCAAAGTAGAGATCCATATACTTTTTCGCTTCACCCGCGCCGATATTCAGCTGACGCGACAGGCCAAAGGCGCTCATGCCATAAATCAGACCAAAGTTGATCGCTTTGGCGCTGCGACGCTGTTCGCCGCTGACCTTATCCAGCGCCACGCCAAACACTTCCGATGCCGTCGCGCGGTGGATATCTTCGCCCTGGGCAAAAGCGTCCAGTAATCCTTTGTCCTGAGAGAGATGCGCCATGATACGCAGTTCGATTTGTGAATAGTCTGCCGCCACAATGCGATGGCCTTTGGCCGCTACAAATGCCTGACGGATTCGGCGTCCTTCATCATTACGCACCGGAATGTTTTGCAGATTCGGATCGGCAGAGGATAAGCGTCCGGTTGCGGTGACGGCCTGATGATAAGAGGTATGTACCCTGCCACTGATCGGATTGATCATCAGCGGTAATTTATCCGTATAAGTAGACTTAAGTTTGGATAAGCCGCGATGCTCCAGAATCACTTTGGGTAACGGATAATCAAGTGCCAGCTCGGCTAACACCTCTTCGCTGGTTGACGGCGCGCCGCCTGGTGTTTTCTTTGTGGGCTTGATGCCCTGTTTTTCAAACAGGATCACCTGAAGCTGCTTGGTGGATGAGAGGTTGAAGGGTTCCCCCGCCAGCTCATGCGCTTTCAACTCAAGCTCAGCCAGTCGGGCCGTCAGCTCTTTCGAATGCTGCGCCAGAATAGACTGATCGATCAGCACACCGTTGCGCTCTATGCGCGAAATCACCGTCAGTAACGGCATCTCAATCTGCTCAAAGACTTTTTTCGGGCCCGCTTCTTTCTCCAGCTCTGGCCACATCTTCAGATGCAACTGCAGGGTCACATCTGCATCTTCGGCAGCGTAATGGGATGCCTGCTCTAACGCGATTTGATTGAACGTCAGCTGATTTTTGCCTTTACCGGCGATCTCCTGGAAGGTCACGGTTTTATGGTTAAGCCAGCGAGCGGCCAGGCTATCCATGTCATGTTTGCCCACCACGCTGTTGAGGATATAGGACTCAAGCATGGTGTCGAATTTGATACCGGCCAGTTCAATGTCGTAGTTTTTCAGCACGCCGCGATCGTATTTCAGGTTCTGGCCAACTTTCCATGCGCTCTCATCTTCCAGCAAGGGCTTGAGCTGTGCCAGAACGGTAGCGCGATCCAGTTGATCAGGCGCATCAAGATAGTCATGGGCAACCGGCAGATAGGCGGCTTCACCGGGCGCCACCGCGAAGCTGATGCCGACGATATTAGCGCTCAGGGTATCCAGCGCGTCGGTCTCCAGATCAAACGCAAAGACTTCGCTGTTTTTCAGCTTCTCCAGCCAGCTATCAAAGAGATCCTGATCCAGAATGGTGACATAACCCTCGGTCGGTAACACGCTGCTGGTTTCAGCCACCGGGGCCGGTTCATCGGCCTGCGCTTTTTGCGCCTGCGTAGTGCTCTTTTTACCCTGCAGCCATTTACCGTCCTGCAGGTCACTCAGCCAGCGTTTGAACTCGTAACGATTGAACAGGGCCTGCAATGCCTCTGTATCGGGCTCAGTGACTGTGAGCTCTTCACAGGGCAGCGCCAGCTCAACGTCTGTCTTAATGGTCGCCAGCTGATAAGAGAGAAACGCCACATCACGATTCTGCTCAAGTTTGGTCGCCATGGTTTTGGCACCACGAAAGCCGAGATCGGCCACTTTGTCCAGATTGTCATAGATCGTCTGCATGCTGCCCAGCCCCTGCAGCAACGCCTGTGCCGTTTTCTCACCGACGCCTGGCACGCCAGGAATGTTATCGGAGCTATCACCCATCATGGCAAGGAAATCGATGATCAATGCGGGTGGAACACCATATTTCTGCTCAACCTCTTCTGGTCCCAGAATGGTGTTGCTCATAGTGTTAATCAGCGTGATGGCGGGCGTGACCAGCTGCGCCATATCTTTGTCGCCGGTGCTGATCAGTACTGAGAGACCCTTTTTCTCCGCTTCCAGCGCCAGCGTACCGATGACATCATCAGCCTCGACGCCGCTCACAGCCAGCAACGGCAGCCCCATTGCCCGCACCATCTCATGCAGCGGCTCAATTTGTGCACGGAGCTCGTCAGGCATCGGGGGACGGTGAGATTTGTAATGCTCAAACAGCTCGTCCCTGAAGGTTTTGCCTTTGGCATCGAACACCACAGCAACGTGACTCGGATTGTATTGCGCCAGCAGGCTTTTCAGCATGTTGAGCACGCCGTACATGGCACCAGTGGGTTCACCTGCACTGTTGGTCAGCGGCGGAAACGCGTGATACGCGCGATAAAGATAGGATGAGCCATCGACCAGAATCAGGGGATTTTCTGCTATTTGCGCCATAAGTCTGTGTAGTCTTCGTTGCTATGAGTTGGGCTATAAGGATGCCACAACCAGGCAGAAATGGTGAACTAAGGCGTGCCACGTCTGGAGTTTTTCACGCTTTTGGGGACAGGATCGCAACGATCGTTCTGTGGATAACTTTGTGCGTAAAAATTATAACGCGCTGTTTTTCAGGAAAATAAATAATCGGCACTTGAATAAAAACCATAAATTTCATTGGCTTATTTAATTTCCGTGACCCGATCGCTATTTTTAATAGCGCGATCCCTTGTGTGGATATTAAATTTATGCCCTGGAGATGGACAAAAATTGGCCCGTTGTTCAAAGGCATAAAAAAAACGCCAGCAGAGCTGGCGTTTAACGGGGGTGTGAGGCTGATTACTTCTGGCTTACCAGGAATTTAACCACGTTCGCATAGTCTGCGACGAAATTATCCATAGAGCTGGTATCAAGACCGCCGTTGTTAACCATGTATTTGCCATTCACGAAAATAGCAGGCACACCACGCAGATCAACATCAGCAGCGGCTTTTTGCTGCTGCGCAACCAGCGCTTTTACGGCGAAGCTGTTCCAGGCTGCATCATAGTCCGCCGCAGAGATACCGGCCGCTTTGACAAAGGTCTCTTTCAGACTGGCAGGATCGGTGATGGTCTGCGTTTTCTGAATGCCATCGAAGATCGGTGCTGTCACTTTATCTTCAACGCCCAGCGCCATCGCGACAGCCCAGGCCTGGGTCACGACCGGCCCCAGCTCTCCACCGAGAAAATCGACGTGGTATTTCACCATCTTAGTGTCAGCAGGCAGATTCTTTTTCACCGCGTCATTGACGTGATAAATACGTTCAAACTGATAGCAGTGCGGGCAGAAGAAGGAGAAGAACTCCATCACCTGAGGTTCGCCGGCCACAGGTTTAGGCAGACTCACATATTGTTTACCTTCAGTGAACTGGGCAGCAGATGCGCTGAATGCCAGCACTAAACCCATCAGTGCAAACCAAATTTTTTTCATCGTGAAAAATTCTCCTGACTACGTCATTAATATTGCGGTGTCAGCTGCAGAGGAGGTTCCTGCAACAGCTTCTCCTGCTCGGTAAAGAGTGAAATTTGCCTGCGCCAGAAATCTTCATCTGTCATCCAGGGGAAAGCGCGCGGAAAAGCGGGATCCTGCCAGCGTCGGACAACCCAGGCCAGATAATAAACCATGCGCATGGCGCGTAAAGGTTCAATCAGTGACAATTCATTAATATCAAAATCACTGAACTCACTGTACGCCTCCAGCAGTATATCCCATTGAATACGCTGTTCCTGACGATCGCCGCTGATCAGCATCCAGAGATCCTGCACGGCCGGGCCATTACGGGCATCATCCAGATCGACAAACAGCGGTCCGTCACGCCACAGGATATTACCCGGATGGCAGTCGCCATGTAATCGTAGCGGCTGCCACGTGGTGTGCCACTGTTGTTGCAGCGTGTTTCCCAGCTTATCGATAGCCTGTAGCAGTGCGACTTTAAGCGATGCAGGCACTAACAGAGAGTGCTCCAGCACCTGCCGGGGTTCATGCAGATATTCATCCAGACCGATGGCAGGCCGATGCCTGAACAGCGCTTTACGCCCGGTCTGATGAATGCGGCCCAGGAAGCGGCCTACCCACTCCATCTGATCTTCGTTATCTGTCTCATATTGCCGTCCGCCCAGGCTGGGGAATACGGCAAAGAAGAAGCCAGCGTGACAATGCAGTGTCTCACCCTTTAACCGCAGTGGCGCCGCGATGGGCACTTCGTCAGCCAGCAGATCAAGTGCGTACTGATGTTCTTCAGCAATCTGTTCGGCACGCCAGCGCTGTGGGCGATAAAACTTCGCAACATAGCGGCGTTTTTCGTCGTCGCTGAATTGATAAACCCTGTTCTCGTAGCTGTTCAGGGCTGTCAGACCCGATTCGACGCGAATTCCTGTTTCCCAGAGCGCATCAAGCAACACGTCGGGATTCAATGTCTGGAAGTTAAAAGCAGCGTCGCTCATCATGTTACCTGTAGTTGCCCTTGCAAATAGCAGCCAAGGATAACACTACTCGTCCTGTTTAATGACACCCCGTGCGCGGAGCAGTGCTGTTTTGAAATCAACTTCATAATCTTTTTTCAGGCCTGGGATCTCATCATCGCTGGCTGAGTCACGCATCTTGAGATGGTAAATTAATACATCATCGGTTAATTCACTTAACGGGCCACGGAAACCAGATTCCTGAGCCAGTTTCTGCAAAAATGTGACCAGATTAAGATCAGGCTCTTTTTGCCAGGCGGGTTGCAGCAACGCGATTAACTCGTTTAAACGATGGCATTTCATTCAGATTTCTCCTTTCACAGTGCGTCATCAGCGAGGGCACAGTCATGACAATATTAACCGGCATCATTCTGGCCGGTGGTCAGGGCCGCCGTATGGGTGGTCAGGACAAAGGGTTAGTACAGCTGGATGGCAGGCCGCTTTATCAGCATGTCCTTGAACGGCTCAGGCCACAAGTCGACATTGTCATGATTAATGCGAATCGTAATATTGATCGCTATCAGTTAAGCGGATGTCGGGTTATTCAGGATGTTTTTGATGATTATCCCGGTCCGCTGGCCGGTATCTACAGTGGATTGCGTGAGATTGAAGGGGAATGGGCGGTATTCAGCGCCTGCGACACCCCCGCTATCCCGCTCAACTTCGTGGAGCGGCTGATGCAACAACGAGGCGATGCCCCCGCAGTGTGGGTGCGCTCACAAACCCGGGATCATCCTACTCTGGCGCTTATTCATCGCGATCTCGGTACGCCACTCGGTGAATACCTGCAGGCTGGTGAGCGTCGCCTGATGCAGTTCCTGCGCGATCAGGGTGGACATGCGGTGCTGCTGGATGATGATGAATCGCTATTCCTGAATGTGAATACGGCTGATGACCTTAGGGACTATCCTGCCGGCAATATGCCGGACGGAAATGGTCGTCAGCCAGCATAATGTAAAGTCCAGTAGCAGAAGATCCAGCCCGATAGTAACAATTAACGGGACGTCCTTATTTTTGCAAAAAAAAGAGCTTTTTTATCTCTGGATGACGATGGCTACAGTTATTCGTGGAATAAGAGTCGCTGAGCATTCTCAGCCATTGCAACATCGGATGACTGATTACCAGTAAAATAGCTTCAGACAGGGATAGAGAAAAAAGGGGCAGCACGCCTGATATTTAAAATGGCAGGTGATGCCCCGGACGATCAGAGCATTATCAGCCAGCGTTCAAAATATTTGTCCAGACTGAATCTGCGCGTGCCATTGAATCAGCAGTACCTTCCGCAGCACCGACTACCAGACCAAAAACAACGCCCCAAATGCCACCAAACAGGCCGCCTAAAACACCCTGTGCTGGAGCCAGGATTCCACTGGTTACGCCATTAGTATTAGCAGAGATGTTCCAGCCCGCCCATGCAACGCCCATTCCGCCAGCAAACATTCCGATAACTGCACCACCGATGCTGTCTAAGATCCCAGTAGAGGCGGCACCTGATACTAATTCTGTTTCAGCAACAGTTAGTTCTTTCATTTTAATCTTCCTTAAATTAGTTAATGCTCAATAGAAATCCATCGGAGACATTTAATTAAATGTCGAAATTAGTTTCAATCAAGCACTAAAAAATGTAAATAGAATAAAATCCATTCATTCTAAATGCTATGCGTTAGTCCTGTTAGCAGGTTTATTATCATATTAGCTTAATAAGTTGGTAACTTATTAAGCTATAAATTTCAAAAACTTTGTATCTGCTAGTCTTTATTTTATATTTTGATCTAATGATTATTATAGTTTCCGGTGTTTATCAGGCTACTGGTAATTCAAAAAGGAAATGGAGGAACCTGGAGGCTACCGGAGCAGGCTTACAGGTCAAGTTTTCAGCTTAACGTGGCAAAGTGCAGACGTAAAAAAGCCCCGCACTTTCGTGCGGGGCTTTTTCACTTATTTAATGCCTGGCAGTTCCCTACTCTCGCATGGGGAGACCCCACACTACCATCGGCGCTACGGCGTTTCACTTCTGAGTTCGGCATGGGGTCAGGTGGG
>NZ_JBSRXX010000014.1:0-68262 GCF_054056055.1 Pantoea sp. PvP021
GCTGCAGAAGTATTGGTTGCGGGGGCCGGATTTGAACCGACGACCTTCGGGTTATGAGCCCGACGAGCTACCAGGCTGCTCCACCCCGCGTCCGTGGAAGCGCACTATACTCTCCGCGCTAATTCATGCAACCCCTTTTTGCAGATAAAAGCCAAATTAACAGCCAGTTGCTGAAGGATTCAACCATCTGGTTAATTATTAAACTGATATGCGTGACGTCTGAGCGGATGCATTTCATTCTGTCGGGGGCTTTGCTATCGTCGCGGGGCGAACAGTTATAAAAAGAGAAGATAATGAAATCACATTGGGTGAAGTATGCACTCACTGGCGCGTTAATTACGCTGCTGGCGGCCTGTAGCTCCAAACCGACCGATCGCGGTCAGCAATATAAAGATGGCAAACTGGAACAACCGCTGGCGCTGGTGAATCAGCCCAATGCCAAAGGCGCACCGGTTAATGGCAGAGACTTTGGCGAGCAGGTCCGTCAGATTCAGTCCGCCTCATCCGCCCTGTATAGCCGTCAGAACGGCACTTATAGTGCAATTGAGAGCTGGCTGATGGCGGGTGCCGATACCCGACAGCTTCGTCAGTATGGGCTTAACGCCTGGCAGATGGAGGGTACGGATAACTACGGTAACGTGCAGTTCACCGGTTACTACACGCCGGTAGTAGAAGCGCGTTACACCCGTCAGGGTGAATTCCAGTATCCCATCTACCGCATGCCACCGCGCAAACGCGGAGAAAAATTACCGAGCCGTGCCTCTATCTATAGTGGCGGACTCGATGACCGCTACATCATCGCCTACAGCAATTCCCTGATTGATAACTTCATGATGGATGTGCAGGGCAGTGGTTATGTCGACTTTGGCGATGGCCGCCCGATGACCTTCTTTGGTTACGCCGGTAAAAATGGCTGGGGTTATCACAGCATTGGCAAAGAGCTGATCGATCGCGGTGAAGTGAAGCGCGAAGATATGTCGATGCAGGCGATTCGTCAGTGGGCGCAGGAGCACTCACCGCAGGAGGTCCGTGCGCTGCTGGAAACCAACCCATCATTCGTCTTCTTTAAGGCTGAGCCATTTACGCCGGTGCGCGGTGCCAGTGCAGTTCCGCTGGTGGCGAAAGCCTCCGTTGCGTCTGACCGCTCAATTATTCCGGCGGGCACCGTACTGCTGGCTGAAGTGCCGCAGTTAAATGAGAAGGGCAAATTCAACGGCAAATATGAGATGCGCCTGATGGTGGCACTCGACGTGGGTGGCGCGATTAAAGGCCAGCACTTTGATATCTATCAGGGTATCGGCCCCGACGCTGCGCATCTGGCGGGCTTCTATAATCACTACGGACGCGTCTGGGTAATTAAAGCCGCACCGGGTGCCGGACAACCGCTGTTCTCCAGCCCGCAAAACGGTAATAATGGTTCACTGCTTCTCGGCGCTAACTAACTTCTTCTCTGCGGGCCTTCGGGCCCGCACGACGTAACAGGTTCAACTATGAAAGTGTTAAATGACGCCTGGCATCAGCGCTTTGGCGGCACGGCGCGTCTCTATGGCCAGGATGCGCTGCAACGTTTTGCTGACGCACACTTCTGCGTCATCGGTATTGGCGGTGTCGGATCCTGGGCGGCGGAAGCGCTGGTGCGCACCGGGATTGGTAAAATCACCCTGATTGATATGGATGATGTCTGTATTACCAACACCAACCGGCAGCTTCATGCGCTGCAGGGCAACGTCGGCAAAGCTAAAACAGAAGTGATGGCAGAACGGCTGCGTGCGATTAATCCTGACTGTGAAGTGATCTGCATTGATGACTTTATTACGCCAGAGAACACCGCCGAACTGATGGCAGCCGGTTTCGACTATGTGATCGATGCTATCGACAGCGTGCGACCGAAAGCGGCGCTGATCGCCTGGTGCCGCCGGAATAAGATCCCGCTGATCACCACCGGTGGCGCGGGTGGGCAGATCGATCCGACTCAGATCCAGGTCGCCGATCTGGCGAAAACCATCCAGGATCCGCTGGCGGCGAAGCTGCGCGAACGACTGAAAAGCCTGGGCGTGGTGAAAAACAGCAAGGGCAAACTTGGCATCGACTGCGTCTTTTCTACCGAAGCGCTGGTCTATCCGCAGGCTGATGGCAGCGTCTGTGCTTCACGCAGCACAGCGGAGGGGCCGAAGAGAATGGATTGCACATCCGGCTTTGGCGCGGCCACCATGGTAACCGCCACCTTCGGCTTTGTTGCCGTCTCGCATGCGCTGAAGAAGTTTCTGGCGCGTGCTGCCCGTCAGGACGCCGTCAGCGCCTGACGCGCGGCGTGCTCCACTGCGGCGGCCAGCGCCTGCAGGCCGCTGCTGCGGGAGGCACTGAGCTGGGCGCGCAGGCCCAGTTCATCAAACAGTTTTAAGGGATCCATCGCCAGCAGCTGTTGCGGCGTCTGGCCCTCAGCGGCGGTCAGCAGCACGGCCAGCAGGCCGCGCACAATACGTCCTTCACTGTCACCATAGAAATGCAGCGTGCCATCTTCGCGTAACTGGCTGCCCAGCCAGACCCGATTTTCACAACCGCTCAGTTCAATTTCTGCTGTTTTCAGTTCCCCGGGTAAGGCAGGCAACTGGCGGCTCAGCTGGATCAGCTGACGATAACGATCTTCCCACTGATGAAAGCGGCCAAAGCTCTCTTTCAGGCTGGCAACGGTAATCTGTTCGCCAAACGGGTGTGGCGCTAACGGCGATGAATGCATAATCAAAACTCCGATAACAGCGAGATGGCGCTCTTCATAGCGCGCACCAGCGCATCAACATCCTGCAGATTATTATAGGGTGCAAAAGAGGCCCGCAGCGTGCCGCTGACGCCCAGCGCCGCCAGCAACGGCTGCGCGCAGTGCTGGCCAGCGCGCAGGGCGATTCCCTGCTCAGCCAGCAGCGTCACCAGATCGCTGTGATGCAGGCCAGCGAATTCAAATGCCAGCAGGCTGGCATTTGAACAGCGGAAGCTGCGGAAACCGGGTAATTCCGCCAGCTGCTCTTCCGCCAGCGTCGCAAGCTGCTGACTCCAGCGCTCCGCTTCGGGCAGATCGTACTGTGCCAGCCAGCTCAGTGCTGCACTCAGGCCCACCACGCCCGCCACATTCGGGGTGCCAGCCTCAAAACGCCACGGCACCGGCTGCGGCGTGAATCCGCTGAAATCGACATCCGTTATCATCTTACCGCCGCCCTGCCAGGGCTCCATCGCCTCCAGCAGTTCCGCTTTGCCATATAACGCGCCAATGCCCATCGGGCCGTAAATCTTATGTCCGGAAAAGGCGTAAAAGTCGATATCCAGCGCCTGTACGTCAGGCGGACAATGCACCACGCCCTGTGCGCCATCGACCATCACTTTCGCGCCCACGGCGTGAGCCAGCGGGATCGCCTGAGCGAGTGCGGGACACCCGCCGGTGACGTTCGACATCTGTCCGATCGCCAGCAGGCGGGTACGGCTGTTGAGCAGGGCGGGCAGCTGGCTGATATCCGGCAAGCGATCTGCGCCTAACGGCCATTTTACGACGCGGGCACCGCACGCCTGCGCAGCCATCAGCCAGGGCACCAGGTTGGCGTGGTGTTCTGCCTCGCTGACCACAATCTCATCACCAGGCTGTAAGCGCGGACGCAGCCAGCTGTTTGCCACCAGGTTTATCGCTTCGGTGGTGCCGCGCGTCCAGACAATCTCACGATCGTCAGCGGCGTTAAGCCAGCGGGCAACCTGGTTGCGCGCCTGCTCATAGCGATGGGTTAAGGCCTGGGCGGCGGCAAACTGGCTGCGGTGGACTGTACCCGCGCTGAGGCTGTAAAACTGCTGCGTGCTGTCAATGACGGCCTGCGGCTTCAGCGTGGTCGCTGCGCTGTCGAGATAAACGCCTGCGTCGGCGAGTGCGGGAAACTGCTGGCGAAATGCGGTGGGATTGAATGCGGTCATGCCTGGTCCATGATAAGAAAAATTAGGACCACACTGAAAGAATGGTCTGCGTCTGGCAAAGCTGGAAAAGCGCGTTATGCTGAATATTGCAAGGTTTGAACCAAACCCGCATAACGATCGGACGTTTACTAGTCGATCTCACTTATCGGCTGCCTCTGGTTAGCGTAACGCGGGTGGTTTGATGCAATCAATCTACAAGGAGATAGCAGATGAAAAAATTAACCGCAGTACTGGCCGTGTGTACCCTGGCTTTTACCCTGAGCGCCTGTTCAAGCAATTACGTGATGCATACCAATGATGGTCGCACCATTGTGGCTGCCGGCAAGCCTAAAGTCGATAACGATACCGGCATGATCAGCTATAAAGATGCGAATGGCAACGAGCAGCAAATCAACCGCTCTGATGTCAAAGAGATGGTAGAGTCTGGCAACTAAGCAGCAAAAAAAAAGCACCGCAATTTGCGGTGCTATTTAAAAATCACTATGGACAGACAGGGTAAATCTACAGGAATTAAGAGTTCGATCCGCAATCGTCGGATCAAAAATTGCAAACACAACATCACGACCACAAGCCAAAAGCTTTCAGAAAATCTGCGAACTCACTCACAAATCTAAAAACTTTTCGTTCCGGCTCAGGAAGTGCGGCAACTATAGGTATTTGCTGGAGGTTCCTCAACGGACAAATTATAATGCCTCGGATTAAAAATTCTAATACGTAAACGCTTTGTATAAGCCAGCGTATTTTTTGCCGATCCGGATACGGAAAACCATGTCGAAACGCCTTCCTCCTCTCAACGCACTGCGTGTTTTTGATGCAGCTGCACGCCATTTAAGCTTTACCAAAGCCGCAGAAGAGCTGTTTGTCACCCAGGCTGCTGTAAGCCATCAGATTAAATCTCTGGAAGATTTTCTGGGGTTAAAGCTATTTCGCCGGAGGAATCGTTCGCTATTGCTGACCGAAGAAGGACAAAGCTACTATCTCGACATCAAAGAGATTTTCTCGGCAATCAACGAAGCGACCCGCAAACTGCAGGCGCGCAGTGCCAAGGGTGCGCTGACCGTTAGTTTACTGCCGAGCTTTGCCATTCAGTGGCTGGTTCCCCGCCTCTCCAGCTTTAATATGGCTTATCCGGGAATCGATGTGCGTATCCAGGCGGTTGACCGCGACGAAGAGAAACTGGCCGACGATGTCGACGTGGCGATTTTTTACGGTCGGGGTAACTGGCCCGGCCTGCGGGTTGAAAAACTTTATGCCGAATATCTGCTGCCGGTCTGTTCACCGTCGCTGATGACCGGGGATAATCCGCTGAAAACGCCGATGGATCTGTCGCGTTTTACTCTGCTGCATGATGCCTCCCGCCGGGACTGGCAATCTTATATCCGGCAACTGGGCCTGCAGCATATCAATGTGCAGCAGGGGCCAATCTTCAGCCACAGCGCCATGGTATTGCAGGCGGCGATTCATGGTCAGGGCGTGGCGCTGGCGAATAACGTCATGGCGCAGAGCGAAATAGAAGCCGGGCGATTAATCTGCCCGTTCAATGATGTATTAGTCAGTAAAAACGCTTTTTATCTGGTTTGTCATGACAGTCAGGCAGAACTGGGTAAAATAGCCGCCTTCCGGCAGTGGATCCTGGAAAAAGCTGCAACCGAACAAGAAAAATTCCGCTTTCGCTATCAACAATAACGTATTGATTTATTTGCATTCAGATGCAAAAGGACTCTGAGGATCGGTTAATGTCCAGTCGTGCCATGTTTGTTTTTTCGGCTATCAGCGGATTTCTGCTGGTGGCTTTTGGCGCATTTGGTGCCCACGTTTTGAGTCAGTCGCTTGGTGCGGCTGAAATGGCCTGGATTCATACCGGGCTGGAATATCAGGCTTATCACACCTTAGCGGTGATGGGGCTGGGTGCTGCGATGTTACGCCGCGCCAATATCTGGTTTTACTGGAGCAGTGCGCTGATGGCGCTCGGCACCGTGCTGTTTAGTGGCAGCCTCTATTGTCTGGCGCTGTCACATCTGAAGTTTTGGGTTTTTATCACCCCCGTGGGCGGGGTCTGTTTCCTCGCCGGTTGGGTATTGATGTTGATTGGCGCGCTGCGTCTTAAACGAAAGGCAGAACGCCATGAATAAAGTTTTACTCTATTGTCGTCCCGGTTTTGAAAAAGAGTGTGCGGCGGAAATCAGCGCCAAAGCGGCTGAACGTGAAATCTACGGCTTTCCACGGGTTAAAGATGACTCTGGCTACGTGCTGTTTGAGTGCTATCAGTTTGAAGATGCCGAGCGGCTGGCACGTGAGTTGCCATTTGACGAGCTGATTTTTGCCCGTCAGATGCTGGTCGTCGGCGAAATGCTGCGTGACCTGCCGCAGGAAGATCGCATTACCCCTATTGTCGGCATGCTGACCGGCGTAGTGGAAAAGGGCGGCGAACTGCGTGTTGAAGTGCCAGACACCAACGAAGCCAAGGAGCTGACTAAGTTCTGCCGCAAGTTCACCGTGCCGCTGCGCTCGGCACTGCGTGAAAGCAAAATCCTGTTGAATTATGAGAGCCCGAAACGCCCGGTCGTGCATGTGTTTTTCATCGCGCCGGGCACCTGCTACGTCGGCTACTCCATCCGGGAAAACAGCTCGCCGTTTTACATGGGTATTCCACGCCTTAAGTTCCCCTCCGATGCGCCTAGCCGTTCCACCCTTAAGCTGGAGGAGGCGTTTCACGTCTTTATCCCTGCGGATGAGTGGGATGAGCGTTTAGCCAGCGGCATGTACGCCGTGGATCTCGGTGCCTGTCCGGGCGGCTGGACCTATCAGCTGGTGCAGCGCAGCATGATGGTGTATGCGGTGGATAACGGACCGATGGCACCGAGCCTGATGGATACGGGCCAGGTGATGCACGAGAAAGCAGATGGCTTTAAATTCCGTCCGCCACGCACCAACATCAGCTGGCTGGTGTGTGACATGGTGGAGAAGCCGGTGCGCGTGGCTAACCTGATGACCGACTGGCTGGTTAACGGCTGGTGCCGTGAAGCGATCTTCAACCTTAAGTTGCCCATGAAAAAGCGCTATGAAGAGGTGACGCAGAATCTGGCCATGATGCAGGAACGATTTGATGATAATGGCATTAACGTGCAGATTCGCGCCCGCCA
The DNA here is from genome assembly GCF_054056055.1 of Pantoea sp. PvP021. Lineage (NCBI taxonomy): Bacteria > Pseudomonadati > Pseudomonadota > Gammaproteobacteria > Enterobacterales > Erwiniaceae > Pantoea > Pantoea sp. PvP021. Next base: position 7,092 of record NZ_JBSRXX010000014.1, read on the forward strand.
GCTTTATCATGACCGCGAAGAAGTGACGGTACATGTGCGCCGAATCTGGGCGGCTGCCGGTGGTCGTCGCGACGAACGTTAATCGCCGGGCTGAGTGCAAGGGCACTCAGCCGGTATAACGCAGCGTATTCAGATTGCCCTGCAGCACCAGATCCCGCTTCAGGGTTGCGACCTGACGGCTGATCTCTGCCATCTGCCGACCCTCAGCGAGCTTCTCCCGCCATCTGGCTGGCACCTGATCCAGTTGCTGATAGATCCCTTCAAGCGTGTGAAACTCTGTCAGCAGCTGTTTCGCGCTTTTCGGACCGATGCCGGTGATGCCCGGAATTTTACTGCTGCTGATGCCGCACAACCCCCAGTAGTCGGGTAACCGCTGTGGCGCCACACCAAATTCAGCCTCAATAAAAGGCAGATCAAGCCAGCGTTTCTGGAAGTAGTCGCGGATGCGGATCTCGGGTGCCAGCAGCTGACAGTAGCCTTTGTCGGTTGAAACAATGGTGGCCTGATGTCCGGCCTGAGCCATTTTCACCGCCAGCGTCGCCGCTAAATCGTCGGCCTCATCCTCGCCCGCTATCCAGCAGTTTACGCCTGCGGCGCGAAAGGCCTCCTGTAACGCCGGCATCTCTGCCTGTAAATCGTCTGGCATCGGCGGGCGACCGCTTTTGTAATCGGGTAGCAGCTGATGACGCCAGCCCTGATGACGCGCTTCGCCATCAAATACCGCCACCGCATGAGTCGGATGGGCGTGACCCAGTATCTGGCGCAGCGCAGCCACGCAGCCTTCGACACAGGGGGAGCCCTGTACCGCATGCAGACGGCGAATCAGATTCAACGCGTCAACAATAACAAGATGAAGAGCCATGAGAGTATGGGCAGCCCGGGGGCTGCCTCCTGGTTTATTTGATAATTTCGTAGCAGGGAATGTAGGCGGTGCCTGGCAGTTTCATGCGTTGCTGTGCAACGAATCCCTGCAGCAGCTCATCCATGCGGTGCATGATGTCGGGGTCGCCATGCAGTTTGTAGCGTCCCTTCTCGCGGATTTCGCGGATGCCCATCTCTTTGACGTTACCGGCTACGATGCCTGAGAAGGCGCGGCGCAGGTCAGCAGCCAGCTTTTCGGGTGGCTGATTGGTGTAGAGATTGAGATTCGCCATGTTTTCATGGGTTGGCAGGAAAGGCACCTGCAGATCGGGTTCAATGCGAATCGACCAGTTAAAGCTGTAAGCATCGCCGGTTTCGCGACGATTCTCTTTTACCTGCGGCATCGCTTTCTTCATCAGACGCGCCACTTCGGCTGCATCGTTGATGATGATCTGATAATGCTTACGCGCCTGTTCGCCCAGGGTGTTAACGATGAAATCATCCAGCACGCGGAAGTAGTCGGCGCTCTCTTCCGGCCCGGTCAGGATCAGCGGTAATACCTGATCGCTGTTCTGCGGATTCATCAGGATGCCCAGCAGATAGAGCAACTCTTCTGCGGTCCCTACGCCGCCCGGGAAAATGATGATGCCATGGGCAATGCGCACAAAAGCTTCCAGACGTTTTTCGATGTCCGGCATGATGATCAACTCATTCACCAGCGGATTCGGCGGTTCTGCCGCAATGATGGAGGGTTCGGTCATGCCGATAAAGCGGCTGTCACGATAGCGCTGCTGAGCATGGCCTACGGCGGCCCCTTTCATTGGCGCTTCCATCACGCCCGGCCCGCAGCCGGTACAGATGTTCAGTTCACGCAGTCCAAGCTGAGTTCCGACATTGCGGCAATACTGGTACTCAACGGCGTTGATCGAGTGACCGCCCCAGCAGACCACGGTGTTGGGATACTCGCCGATATGCAGCGCCCGCGCGTTACGCAGAATGGAAAACACGGTGTTGGTGATAGTGGCGGAGTCATTTTCTTCAGCCGCAGTGAACCGACCCGGCATGTTGAGCTGACCGCTGACAAACAGGATGTCACGCAGCACCGCAAACAGGTTAGCCTGCAGTGAACGGATGATGCGTCCATCCACAAACGCCTCTTCCGGTGGATTGATCAGCTCCAGTTTGACGCCGCGCTCACGGCGCAACACATTGATGTCGAAATTTTCAAAGCGGGAGAGCAGCTCCTGGCTGCTGTCAGTCTGGCTGCCGGAGTTAAGCACGGCAAGAGAGCAGTTGCGAAACAGCTGGTAGAGGTCGCTGCTGGCTGTGCGCTTGAGCATATCGACTTCCAGCTGTGAAAGCAGATCCATTGAGCCAAGAGGGCTGATATGGGTAATCAAATGAACTCCTTTACACCCGCCTGGGTGCGTGTTGGCACTGCAACGGCAGTGACGAAAATCCCTGGTCGGCCACCCGCAGGTAGCCGCCATCACCAGAGTAGCCTTGTCGGCCCGCACAGCTCAAGCGGAACTGCGCTTAGTGCATGCAGCCTGCGAGAAGTCTCGCAAACTACTGACGGACCAGCCGCGAAAAACCGGGCGAGAAGGGCACATTAGTGCGCCATGGATTGATATCCAGTCCGCCACGACGGGTGTAGCGTGCATACACCGTCAGCGCTTCCGGATGGCAGAAACGCATCACATCATTAAAAATACGTTCGACACACTGCTCGTGAAATTCGTTGTGCTGGCGGAATGAGACCAGATAGCGCAGCAGCGCTTCACGGTCGATACGCGGGCCTTTATAACGAATCATCACGGAGCCCCAGTCGGGCTGATTGGTAATCAGACAGTTTGACTTGAGCAGGTGGCTGACCAGCGTCTCTTCAACGATTTCGCTGCCCGCAGCATCGGCCAGATAGTCAGCATTGAAGCGGTAATCCTCTATGGCGATATCCTGCTCATCAATACAAACCCCCTCAAAATGGCCGATGGGCTGACCTTCCACTTCATTGAGACGGAACAGCGCGACCCGCGCTTCACCTTCAGCACAGGCACTCAGGTCCCGCTCCAGCGTCTGACGAACCTCGCCCCAGTCGGCAAAGCGGGTCTGGTTGAAACTGTTAAGGTAGAGCTTGAAGCTTTTTGACTCGATAAGGTTGCGGCTCTGCGCATCGAGCACCACTTCGCCAACGGCAACCTGTGGCAGACCTTTGCTGTTGAGCCACGAGAGTTCATACAGGGTCCAGATATCACTGCCGGTAAAGGGCAGACTGTCGGGAAACAGGCCAAGGGGTTCACGATTCAGGCTGCGCGGCACCGCCTGCAGTAAGCTGTTGTCATAATGATCGTGATAGGCTGTGGGTTTGCCCAGCGTCAGGTTGCTGAGTGCCTGATCCTGTTCGTGAGTAGTCATTGCGGTTACCACCAAAATTAATCAAAGTGGCTAAGTGTAACCCATCAGAAGTGAGAATATGAATGATGCAGCAAACTGCCGCCGCGTTGCGCGACTTTACCACCCGATACTGCCAGCACTGGCTTCAGCAGGCCGGGCATGCGCCGGCCAGCAGCGATCTCTTTGGCATACCTTCGCCCTGTGCCCTGGAGGATCGCGATCAGCGAGTCGTCTGGCAGCCGCAGCCTTTTACTCTGCCACAGACGCTGGATGCGGTTGAGCGGGCGATCGACATCCAGCTCCAGCCGCAGATCACAGCTTTCTATACCACGCAGTTTGCCGGCGATATGCAGGCCAGTTTTGGTGAGAATCAGCTGACACTCTTACAGGTCTGGAGTGAGGATGATTTCCTGCGGTTACAGGAGAATCTGATCGGGCATCTGGTGATGCAGCGCCGCCTTAAACAGTCGCCTACGCTGTTTATCGCCACCACCGAGTCAGAACAGGAGATCATCTCGCTTTCTAATCTCAGCGGCGAAGTGATTCTGGAGCAGCCCGGCGGTAAACAGCGTGTGAAATTAGCGGAAACGCTTGAGATATTTCTTAAGTCATTACAACCGGTTATCATCTGAGTTGCAGTGATTTGCCCCTAGTCTTGTGAGACATCTCTTACATGTGCTGTGAGAGATCGCTATATAACAGGTGAGACTTCCGGAAGGCTGAGATGTAAAAATATTGTGAATCATCAACTTAATGGCGTTTATCTGAATTTACGCCGCACATTTCGTAAAGTTCTGCTGTGAGTACCTTGTGCGCGTAACGAGTTCTGTCAAAATGTTTCGCACTGCAGGAGGCTCAGGAAAAAGATATCGTCAGGATGATGATAAGCCATGAGGCAGGAACGTAACGGAGCTTACGGCACACGGAAGGTTTCAGGACGAAACAGGATCGCTCAGGATTGAGCAAGGGACACCTCCAGGATGGAGAATGAGAACCCCCTCAGAAGAGGTGGTGGGCCAGGATGCTAAGGATACATCAGGACGATGCGCGACAGGAGTTCGCACTGGACAAGTTGTCATGGAAGAGCAGGGAGCATTAACGTGGCGGGATGGCTGCAAACGAACCGGGAGCACTGTTTATACAGTGCTCCCTTTTTTTGTGCCTGTGCCAACAAGTGATATGCTTGCCGCCCATTTTTGACTGCTCGCGGAGGTGGCGCATGACGCCTGAACAATTGATTACGCAACGGCTGGAACAACTGGAAGCGGTGATGCGTGAGCATCATCTCTGGCAGAGTACCCCGCCGGCCGAGGGGGCGCTCGAGAGCCGCGAACCCTTTTGCCTGGATACGCTGGAGCCGCTGCAGTGGCTCCAGTGGGTGTTAGTCCCGCGGATGCATGCCCTGATTGCGGCCCGACATCCGTTACCACAAAATTTTGCCGTGGCCCCCTATTATGAGGTGGCTCTGGTGCCTGACCAGCCGGGTATTGCACCGCTGTTGCTGACCCTGCGTCAACTTGATGCGTTAATCACGGATGCTGCCCACTGATGCTGGAGATACTCTATCAGGATGAGTGGCTGGTTGCCGTCAACAAGCCCAGCGGCTGGCTGGTTCATCGCAGCTGGCTGGATCGCCATGAAACGGTGTTTGTGATGCAGACCGTTCGTGATCAGATTGGGCAGCATGTGTTTACGGCGCATCGTCTCGACAAGCCCACGTCAGGGGTACTGCTGATGGGGCTCTCCAGTGAAGTCGGACGTCTGCTTTCCCTGCAGTTTGAACAGCACCAGATGCAGAAAACCTACCACGCTGTGGTTCGCGGCTGGCTGGAGAGCAGCGGGACGCTCGATTATCCGCTGGTGGAAGAGCTGGATAAGATTGCCGATAAACACGCCACGGAAGCGCGCACCGCACAGCCCGCGGTCACCGATTATCAGTCACTGGCAACGGTCGAGATGCCGGTCGGCATTGGCCGTTATCCCACTTCGCGTTATAGCCTGGTTGAACTGGCTCCTAAAACCGGTCGCAAGCATCAGCTGCGTCGTCATATGTCACACCTGCGTCATCCGATTATTGGCGATTCGGCGCACGGCGATCTGCGTCAGAACCGGGGTGCTGCCGAACATTTTGGCGCTAACCGCCTGATGCTGCACGCCAGCAGCCTGGCATTAACTCATCCGGTAACCGGTGAACCGTTGCTGCTTCGCGCCGGACTGGATGGCGTCTGGCAGAATCTGATGAACCAGTTTGGCTGGCAGGATCGCATTCCTGAGGTGCCGCGGGTTGAGTTTGACGCAGCGCCAGGACAGGATAACGTTTCAGAATAAGGGAGAAAGCAGATGGCAAAGATTGGCATTTTTGTAGGTACGGTATATGGCAATGCGCTACTGGTCGCGGAAGAAGCAGAGCCCATTCTGCAGCAGCAGGGGCACAGCGTAACGGTGTTTGACGATCCGACGCTGGCTGACTGGCAAAACTATGCCAGCGACGTGGCGTTAATTGTCACTTCTACTACCGGGCATGGCGATTTTCCCGACACGATTTCAGGTCTGTTCCATGCGATTAAAGATCAGCTCGGTCATCAGCCCGCGCTGCGCTATGGCGTGATTGCGCTGGGTGACAGCAGCTATGACCATTTCTGTGGCGCGGGTAAAACCTTTGACGCGCTGCTGCAGGAGCAGGGCGCTCAGCGGGTTGGTGAGGTGTTACTGGTTGATGCCACTGAAAATCCGGAACCGGAGGCGGTAACCTCGCCGTGGGTTGAAGCCTGGGGCGCGCAGCTCTGATTGCAAGGCCAGGCTTATCTCTGCCTTACAGAGATAAGCCTGTAGTGTGCGCACGGCGATATCCGTTGAGTGCACTGTCAGGTGACAGGCGCCGGGTTAAACACCGCCAGCTGATTACGAATGCCCCAGCGATCGGACCAGGTCTGCTTCCTGCCACTGGCGATATCCAGAATCAATTCAAAGAGTCGCCAGCCCACCTGCTCAATACTCTCTTCACCGGTAGCAATCGTCCCGGCATTGATGTCCATCAGATCGTGCCAGCGCTCTGCCAGCGCATTACGCGTCGCCATCTTGATCACCGGAATTGCGGCCAGACCGTAAGGCGTACCGCGACCAGTAGTAAACACCTGCAGGGTGATACCGGATGCCAGCTGCTGCGTACCGCAGACAAAATCGCTGGCGGGCGTCGCTGCGTAGATCAATCCGCGTCGCGTGGGCCGCTGGCCGGGAGAGAGCACTTCAACAATGGCGCTGCGTCCCGATTTTGCGATCGAGCCAAGTGCTTTTTCCACTACGTTCGCCAGCCCGCCTTTTTTATTGCCCGGCGACGGGTTAGCGCTGCGATCGGTCTGGCCCTGGTCGAGGTAATTATCATACCAGGCCATCTCCTCCAGTAAGCGCTTACCGACTTCCTGATTAATCACCCGCGGCGTCAGCAGGTGAATCGCATCACGCACTTCAGTGACTTCCGAGAACATCACGGTGGCACCGCAACGCACCAGCAGATCAGAGGCGAAGCCCACTGCCGGATTTGCCGTCACGCCCGAAAACGCATCGCTGCCACCACACTGCATGCCGACAATCAGTTCTGCTGCGGAGCAGGTTTCGCGCTGGCGCTGATTCAGCCGCTGGAGATGACGCTCCGCCACCTGCAGAATCTCATTGACCATCGCGCCAAAGCCCACCAGCTTTTCATCCTGCAGACGCACGATGTCATGATCGTCCAGCGAAATCGCCTGCACGTCGGGGGTGCCAGTCAACAGACGCTCTGGCTGTAACTTTTCACAGCCGAGGCTGACGATCATCACTTCGCCGCCGAAATTCGCATTCAGCGCCAGGTTATGAATGGTGCGAATCGGCACGACCGCCGCCGGTGCGTTGATCGCCACACCACAGCCATAAAGGTGGTTCAGGGCAACCACACCATCCACGTTCGGATAGCGCGGCAGTAAATCCCGTTCAATGATCTGTACGACATGATCCACCACACCGGCCACGCAGTGGACGCTGGTGGTGATGCCGAGCAGGTTACGCGTGCCTACGCTGCCATCCGCATTGCGGTAACCTTCAAAGGTATAGCCCTCCAGCGGCGGCAAATCAGGCGGAACCTGAGTGGCTAACGGCAGACTCTCCAGCGGAGGGGCTTCCGGCAGCGCAACCAGTGACTCGTCAATCCAGCTGCCCTGGGCAATATCCCGCAATGCATAGCCAATGACTTCGCCATAACGCACGATCTCTGCACCCTGATTAATCGCGCTCAGCGCCACTTTGTGGCCCTGCGGCACATGCTCTGTGAGGGTCAGACCATCCGCAAACTGCGTACCGGCTGGCAGACCGAGGCTGTTAACCACAATCGCCACATTGTCGTGCTCATGGACTTTGATATAGAGCGGTTGTTCATCTTTTTTTGGGTTCATCGCTCACCTTCCTGTCTGTCGTACCGTACTTGTGCGGCACGCTGTAATGATCTGACCTGTCACGCCCTTGTTTGCCAGCTTCAGTATAGGGAGGCGGGGCGGGTCGCGCATTGTGCAAATGACCACCATTAAGGCAATTCACCTCGCTGTTTTGGGTCGATTATCCAAAAGCAAGTGAAGACCCTCACAAACAGCGTGGGAAAGCGTTATCCGGGGCGGATTTTGCACGGATATTTGCCACTTTCGTGAGCTATACCGCAGGCTTTTGTGCATCCGCAAGACAATCACTTCAATAAGGCGATTATTCCAGGGCGATGCGCCAATGTGATCGCCACAGGCTGTTCTTATACTGAGTTCCGTTAGCCAAAGTCAGGTTATCTGTCACGACGTATTATTCATCCGAAAGAGGTTGCCTGGGATTATTAACCGCCGCGGCTGCCAGACACCGGATGGATAAATAAAGTTTGCCAAAACAAAAAGATCGCCGTGTTTAACCCAACTTCTCTCTGATACCCAACGCGATGTGTATGCAGTCAGAGCGAATGTAGCTCACGCTATATTTCAGGAGTGCATCATGAATAGTTTCAGCCAGACCGCGGAAACGGTGCAGAAACGCACCAATGCCCGTTACTGGATTGTGGTGATGTTATTTATCGTCACCTCATTCAACTACGGTGACCGCGCAACGATTTCGATTGCCGGTTCGGCGATGTCAAAAGATATTGGCCTCGATTCGGTCGGACTCGGCTATATCTTCTCTGCCTTCTCATGGGCGTATGTTATTGGTCAGATTCCGGGCGGCTGGCTGCTTGACCGCTTCGGCTCAAAACGCGTCTATTTCTGGAGCATCTTTACCTGGTCGCTCTTTACCTTTTTGCAAGGGTTCGTCGATCTGTTCAGCGGCTTCGGCATCATCATGTCGCTGTTTATTCTGCGCTTCCTGGTGGGACTGGCCGAAGCGCCCTCTTTCCCTGGCAACAGCCGCATCGTCGCGGCCTGGTTTCCGGCGCAGGAGCGCGGCACGGCCGTGGCGATCTTCAACTCGGCCCAATACTTCGCCACCGTTATCTTCGCGCCCATCATGGGCTGGCTGGTCTCTTCCGTGGGCTGGGCGCACGTGTTCTGGTTCATGGGCGGCCTGGGCATCATCCTCAGTTTCATCTGGCTGAAAGTGATCCACGATCCCACCGATCACCCTGGCGTGAATAAAGCCGAACTGGAGTACATGGAGCAGGGCGGTGCGCTGATCAACATGGATGTCAAAAAGGATAGCCGCAAAGTGAGCTGGAGCGAGAAGTGGTTCCAGATCAAACAGCTGCTGACGTCACGCATGATGCTGGGTATCTACCTCGGTCAATACTGCGTTAACGCCTTAACCTACTTTTTTATCACCTGGTTCCCGGTCTATCTGGTACAGGCGCGCGGCATGTCGATTCTCAAAGCGGGCTTTATTGCCTCGATTCCGGCGGTGTGCGGCTTCCTCGGCGGCGTACTGGGCGGGGTGATCTCCGACTGGCTGATGCGTAAAACCGGCTCGCTGAATATCGCGCGTAAAACGCCGATCGTGCTCGGCATGCTGCTCTCTATTTCGATGGTGATGTGTAACTACACCGATACCGAATGGGTGGTGGTGTTCTTCATGGCACTGGCGTTCTTTGGTAAAGGCATCGGTGCGCTGGGCTGGGCGGTGATGGCAGATACCGCACCGAAAGAGATCAGTGGCCTGAGCGGCGGTCTGTTCAACATGTTCGGTAACTTCTCTGGCATCGTGACGCCTATCGCCATCGGTTACATCATCGCCACCAGCGGCTCCTTTGAAGGCGCGCTGGTCTATGTCGGGATACATGCCTTCGTCGCCGCATTCAGCTTCCTGGTGATCGCGGGCGATATCAAACGTGTCGAACTGAAAACCTGGCCCGGTAAGGATGCATTATGAATACGCAAAGTTCGCCGGTGATTACTGATATGCAGGTTATCCCGGTTGCCGGTTATGACAGCATGCTGCTCAATATTGGCGGTGCGCACAACGCCTGTTTTACCCGCAATATTGTGGTTCTCACCGACAGCGCCGGTCACACCGGCGTCGGTGAAGCCCCCGGCGGCGACACCATCTATCAGACGCTGGTAGAGGCGATTCCGCAGGTGAAAGGCCAGCAGATTGCGCGAATGAACCGTCTGGTGCAGCAGGTGCACAAAGGCAATCAGTCGGCTGACTTCACCACCTTCGGCAACGGTGCCTGGACTTTTGAGTTGCGGGTCAACGCGGTAGCGGCGCTGGAAGCGGCGCTGCTCGATCTGCTGGGACAGTGTCTGGGCGTACCGGTGGCTGAACTGCTGGGGCCAGGTAAACAGCGTGATGAAGTGACGGTGCTGGGCTATCTGTTCTATCTCGGCGACCGCCGCAAGACCGATCTGCCCTATCTGAGTGGTGAGCAGGCCAGCCACGACTGGTATCACCTGCGTCATCAGGAAGCGCTGACCAGCGATGCCGTGGTGCGGCTGGCTGAGGCGGCGCAGGATAAATATGGCTTCAAAGATTTTAAGCTCAAAGGCGGCGTGTTGCCGGGCGAGCAGGAGATTGCCACCGCGGCGGCGCTGAAGCAGCGCTTTCCCGACGCCCGCATTACGGTCGACCCGAACGGCGCCTGGCTGCTGGACGAGGCGATAGCGCTGTGTAAAGGGATGCAGGATGTGCTGAGCTACGCCGAAGATCCGTGCGGCGCGGAGCAGGGCTATTCGGGACGTGAAGTGATGGCCGAGTTCCGGCGCGCAACCGGCTTACCGGTGGCCACCAATATGATCGCCACCAACTGGCGAGAGATGAATCACGCGGTGATGCTCAATGCGGTCGATATTCCGCTGGCGGATCCTCACTTCTGGACGCTGAGCGGCGCCGTGCGGGTCGCGCAGCTCTGCGATGAGTGGGGCCTCACCTGGGGCTGCCACTCCAATAACCACTTCGATATTTCGCTGGCGATGTTTACCCATGTGGGTGCGGCGGCGCCAGGTAATCCTACCGCGATTGATACCCACTGGATCTGGCAGGAGGGCGATCAGCGCCTGACGAAAAATCCGCTGCAAATCCGCAACGGGAAAATTGCCGTGCCGGATGCGCCGGGTCTGGGCATTGAGCTCGACTGGGAGCAGGTAAACAAAGCCAATCAGCTTTATCAGTCACTGCCCGCCGGCGCGCGTAACGACGCCACGGCGATGCAATATCTGGTCCCCGGCTGGACATTTGATCGCAAACGCCCGGCATTTGGCCGTGCAACAGCATAAGGAGCAGGAGATGAGTTCAACACCGAAAGTCACCGCCATGCAGGTTATTCCGGTCGCAGGCTACGACAGCATGCTGCTGAACCTCAGCGGCGCTCACTCGCCATTCTTTACCCGCAACATTGTGATTATCAAAGATAACGCCGGACACACCGGCGTCGGCGAAATCCCGGGCGGCGAAAAAATCCGCCAGACGCTGGAAGATGCGGCGTCGCTGGTGATTGGCAAAACCGTGGGCGAATACAAAAACATTCTCAGCCTGGTGCGCAGCACCTTCGCCGACCGCGATGCCAGCGGGCGCGGCACCCAGACCTTCGATCTGCGCACCACTATTCATGTGGTGACGGGCATTGAAGCGGCGCTGCTCGACCTGCTGGGTCAGCATCTGGAGGTTAATGTGGCCTCGCTGCTGGGCGACGGACAGCAGCGCGACCGCGTTGAGATGCTCGGCTACCTCTTCTACATCGGCGACCGCCGCAAAACGTCCCTCTCTTACCAGAGCCAGGAGAGCGATCCCTGCGACTGGTATCGCCTGCGCCACGAAGAAGCACTAACCCCGGAGACGGTGGTGCGGCTGGCGGAAGCGGCGTATGAGAAATATGGTTTCAACGATTTCAAACTCAAAGGCGGCGTACTGCGCGGCGGCGAAGAGGCCGAAGCGGTTACTGCGCTGGCTAAGCGTTTTCCTGAAGCCCGTATCACCCTTGATCCCAACGGGGCCTGGTCGCTCAACGAGGCGATCATGCTCGGCAAACAGCTCAAAGATGTGCTCGCCTACGCAGAAGATCCCTGTGGCGCAGAGCAGGGCTACTCCGGCCGTGAAGTGATGGCGGAGTTCCGCCGCGCCACCGGCATGCCAACCGCCACCAATATGATCGCCACCGACTGGCGTCAGATGGGCCATACCCTGTCGCTGCAGTCGGTGGACATTCCGCTGGCGGATCCGCACTTCTGGACCATGCAGGGTTCGGTGCGGGTAGCACAGATGTGTCACGACTTCGGCCTGACATGGGGCTCGCACTCCAATAACCACTTCGATATTTCGCTGGCGATGTTCACCCACGTCGCCGCTGCCGCGCCGGGCGCGATCACCGCCATTGATACCCACTGGATCTGGCAGGAGGGCAATCAGCGCCTGACCAAAGAGCCATTCCAGATCAAAGGCGGCATGGTGCAGGTACCGCAGAAGCCCGGTCTCGGCGTCGAGCTGGATATGGATCAGGTGATGCAGGCCAACGCGCTCTATCAGAAGCAGGGGCTGGGCGCGCGTGACGATGCCGAAGCGATGCAATTTTTAGTGCCGGGATGGACCTACGACAACAAACGTCCCTGCCTGGTACGTTAACCTTTTCGGCTCCCCACGGGGAGCCATCGTCACAGGAGTTTAACCATGAGTAATGCAGCCTGGCCAAATGGATTTCGTCGTCGTTTGTTAGCGGGTGAAACCCTGATCGGCAGCTGGTGTGCGCTTGCCAGCCCGATCTCAACCGAGATTTTAGGGCTGGCCGGTTTTGACTGGCTGGTCCTGGATGGCGAACACGCGCCCAACGATATCACCACGTTTGTGCCGCAGCTGATGGCGCTTAAAGGCAGCCACAGTGCGCCCGTGGTGCGTCCGCCCTGCAACGAGCCGGTGATCATTAAGCGTCTGCTGGATATCGGGTTTAACAACTTCCTGGTGCCATTTGTCGAGACCGAAGAGGAAGCAGTGCGTGCCGTCGCCTCAACGCGCTATCCGCCAGCCGGCATTCGCGGTGTCTCGGTTTCGCATCGCAGCAACATGTACGGCACCCTGCCGGATTACAACAGCACCATCAATGACAACATCACGGTGCTGGTGCAGATCGAAACCCAGCAGGCGGTCGACAACATTGACGCCATCGCGGCGGTGGACGGTGTCGACGGTATTTTTGTCGGGCCGGGCGATCTCTCTGCTGCGCTGGGCTATCTCGGTCAGCCCGCCCATCCTGAAGTGCTGAAAGTGATTAAACACATTTTTGAACGCGCCAAAGCCGCCGGTAAGCCGAGCGGCATTCTGGCACCGGTGGAAGCGGACGCGCGTCGTTATCTGGAGTGGGGTGCCACTTTTGTCGCCGTAGGCAGCGATGTCGGTATGTTCCGCAACGCCTCTCAGGCGTTATGCGACAAATTTAAGCGCTAATCAATCAAGGGGAAACGCAATGAAAATTGGATTTATCGGCCTGGGTATTATGGGCAAACCAATGAGTAAAAATCTGGTGAAAGCCGGTTATTCGCTGGTGGTGCGCGATCATAACGCTGACAACGAAGCGGAACTGACTGAACTGGGCGCGACCGTGGCGAAATCGCCAAAAGAGGTGGCTGAGCAGTGCGATGTGGTGATTACCATGGTGCCCAACTCGCCGCAGGTCATCGAAGTCTGTCTGGGTAAAAATGGCATTATCGAAGGGGCGAAGCCAGGCCTGGTGGTCATCGACATGAGCTCCATTGCGCCGCTGGCGAGCCGTGAAGTCCATGATGCGCTGGCAGAAAAAGGGATCAAAATGCTGGATGCGCCGGTCAGTGGCGGTGAACCCAAAGCGATCGAAGGCACGCTCTCTGTGATGGTCGGCGGTGATAAAGCGGTATTCGATACCTGCTACGACATCATGAAATCGATGGCGGGATCGGTGGTGCATACCGGCGACATCGGTGCGGGTAACGTGACTAAGCTGGCCAACCAGGTGATTGTGGCACTGAATATTGCGGCGATGTCCGAGGCGCTATCACTGGCGACCAAAGCGGGTGTGAATCCGGATCTGGTCTATCAGGCGATTCGTGGCGGCCTGGCCGGCAGTACGGTACTGGATGCCAAAGCGCCCATGGTGATGGATCGCAACTTCAAACCCGGCTTCCGCATTGACCTGCATATCAAAGATCTGGCGAACGCGCTGGATACCTCGCACAGCATCGGCGCGCATCTGCCGCTGACGGCGGCGGTGATGGAGATGATGCAGGCGCTGCGTAACGACGGGCAGGGTAGCGCCGACCACAGCGCGCTGGCCTGCTATTATGAGAAGTTAGCGAAGGTTGAAATCGCCCGCTAAAACCCGGTGTCGGTCTCTGCGGAAACCGGACTGGTTCAGAGCCGTTTCAATTACTCAACTGCGCTCGGATTGCCTATGAAAATCGTAATCGCACCGGATTCATATAAAGAGAGTTTATCCGCCCTGGATGTGGCATCGGCGATTGAAGCGGGTTTCCGTGACATCTTTCCCGATGCGCATTACGTGAAAATACCGGTCGCCGACGGCGGTGAAGGAACGGTAGAAGCGATGGTGGCGGCGACGAAGGGAAAAATCGTCAGGCTGAAGGTGACGGGGCCGCTGGGAACAGAGGTTGACGCCTTCTATGGCCTGTCCGGCGATGAGTCCACCGCCTATATCGAAATGGCAGCGGCCAGTGGACTGGAGCGGGTGCCTGCATCGCAGCGTGACCCGCTGATAACGACCTCATTTGGCACCGGCGAGTTGATCAGACATGCGCTGGATAAGGGGGTCGGCCACATCATCATTGGTATCGGCGGCAGCGCCACCAATGATGGCGGAGCCGGCATGATGCAGGCGCTGGGCGCCCGGCTGCTGGACGACCAGGGCTGCGAGATCGGTCACGGTGGCGGTGCACTCGCCGATCTTGCCAGCATCGATATTGACGCGCTGGACGCCCGCATTCATCAGTGCCGCATTGAAGTGGCCTGTGACGTCACCAATCCGCTGACGGGCAAAGAGGGTGCATCGGCCATTTTCGGCCCGCAGAAAGGGGCGACACCGGCGCTGGTGCAGCAGCTCGATCAGGCGCTGGCCCATTACGCCGCGATTATTCATCGCGATCTCGATATTGATGTGCTGCATATTCCGGGCGGCGGCGCAGCGGGCGGTATGGGGGCGGCGCTGCACGCCTTTTGTCAGGCGGAGCTGCGACGCGGCATTGAGATTGTTACTGAGGCATTGGGGCTGGCGGAGGAGGTAAAAGATGCTGACCTGGTGATTACCGGTGAAGGGCGTATCGACAGCCAGAGTATTAATGGCAAGGTGCCGATCGGTGTCGCCAGCGTGGCAAAGCGCTTTAATAAGCCGGTGATTGGCATCGCCGGAAGCCTGACGGCCGATGTCGGCGTGGTGCATCAGCACGGGATCGATGCGGTATTCAGCGTGCTCTACAGCATCTGTACGCTGGATGAGGCACTCGCCAGCGCCGGAAAGAATGTTGAGATGACGGCGCGTAATGTGGCAGCCACGTTAAAGCTGGCCGGGTTTAACTAACCACCAGCATTACCCGGCCACTCCACATCGGCCGGGTTTAACTCACCGCCAGCCTTATCCAATCCCTAACAGCTGGCGGGCTTCTCGGGCGACGTTCTCCATCTCATCCTGCAGCTCCAGCAGTTCCGGCTCCAGCGCAGCGATATCGCTGGCCTCCAGCAGCTCTCTTTCCAGCTGATGGCAGAGTTGCTTCATGCGCGGCACGCCGCTGTAGCTGGCACTGCCGTGCAGCTTGTGAATAATCTCACGCAGGGCGTTGACCTCATTGGTCGACATAAACTGCGCCATCTTCGCATGCACTTCCGGTAAAAATTCCAGCAGCATCCGCAGCAGATCGCGCGCCAGATCGGCTTTGTTCGCCGCCTGTCGCAGCGCCAGTTGCCAGTCCAGCGTGGGTAATATTGGCAGCAGCTCCGGCACGGTGACCACCGGTGGTGGCGTATAGCGCGCCAGCAACTGTCTTAACTTGCTCTCATCAATCGGTTTGGCAAGATAGTCATTCATGCCCGCCTTGATCAATTGTTCACGCTCGCCATCAATCGCATGGGCGGTGACCGCCACAATCGGTGTACTGGCATGATGCGGCATGCTGCGGATAATTTCGCTGGCGCGAATGCCATCGATATCCGGCATCTGAATATCCATCAGAATCACATCCAGCGACTGCTGACGTGCCTCACGGATGGCGTGTTCGGCGCTGCTGCACAGCAGGATGTTCTGCACCTGCTCCTCCAGCAGCGCGCCAATCAGCTTGAGGTTGGCGGGATTATCATCCACCGCCATCACCGTCAGCGGCAGCCGGGGTGAAAGCGGCAGTTCACTGATCTGACGGGTATGCAGATCCAGTAACATCGGCAGGAGTCGCGTCAGGGAGATCGGTTTAGCGATGCAACCGTCAATGCCGCGTACCTTCAGTTCATCCGCCAGCAACATCATCGGGCTGGGGAGCGCCATCAGCACGTTGTCGGCCCGATCCAGCAGCGCATTAATCATGCGTTCATTGAGCAGCTCGGGCTGACTGATGTCGACCGGCATCGCCATCAGCAGCAGCGGATAGTGAGACGCTTTTAAACCCTCCAGCGTTTCGCTGTAATCGATCTGCAATGGTGTGGCGCTCAACATCTCCAGTGCTGCGCTGGCAACGTTAGCATCCGCTTCAACATAGGCAATGCGCGCATGTGACAGCGCATCCAGCACGCGTGGCATGCCGGGCGCATTGGGATTGAGATCCAGCTGCACGCGAATCACAAAGGTGGAGCCCTTGTCCGGCTGGCTGCTGAAGGTGATTTCGCCGCCCATCTCCCGCACCAGTTTCTGGGTGATCACCAGCCCCAGCCCGGTGCCGCCATGACGGCGCGAAATGCTGGCGTCAGCCTGACGGAACGCCTGGAACAGCTGTGTCTGTTGCTGCTCAGAGATGCCGATACCGCTATCTTCAACCTGAATCTCCAGCTCGACGCGCGACTGCGTAATCACCCGCTGTCCGACACGCAGGCCGATATACCCTTTCTCGGTAAACTTGATCGCGTTACCGATCAGGTTAATCAGAATCTGTTGCAGGCGCAGCGCATCGCCAATCACGTTGTCCGGCACGCTGCTGTCACACACCACCGTCAGCTCCAGCCCTTTGTCATGCGCCGACGGGGCCAGCAGCACCAGCGTTTCATCCAGTGTGGCACGCAGCGGGAAGGGGATCGCCTCCAGCATCAGTTTGCCCGCTTCCAGCTTCGAGAAATCGAGCACGTCATTGATAATACTAAGCAGGTTATTGGCTGAACGTTCAATGGTCTGCATATAGTCGCGCTGGGTGGTGCGCAGCTGGGTTTTCAGCATCTGCCGGGTAAAGCCCAGCACGCCATTAAGCGGCGTCCGCAGCTCATGCGACATATTGGCCAGAAACTCAGATTTGATACGCGCCGCTTCCTGGGCGCGTTTCTTCGCCAGATCCAGCTCAACGTTCTGAATCTCCAGCTGTTCCAGCGTCTCTCGCAGATCGTAGGTCGCCTGATCGATATTGTGCTGCATCTCTTCGTGATAGGCGGTCAGCGACATCGCCATCGCATTAATCCCGTTTTTCAGAATGCTGAGTTCACCCAGCATGTATCCCTCAACGCGGCTGTCGAGCTGGCCGCGACGGATGCGGTCAACGGTGGTGACCATATTGCGGATCGGGCCGGTGACATCACGCATCAGACGATAGGCAAATAGCATGGCCAGGCAGAGGCAGAAGAGCAGCATCAGCGTGGCAACAAACACCTCTTTGTACTGCTGCAGGCGCACCGACTGCAGATCCAGCTCTATCGCCACATAGCCCAGCGGATTGCCCGACGGCTTGGCATCTTCGTCCGGCAATTCATCCACATCGTAACGCTCGGTGGTGATCGGTGTGCGCAGAATCAATACGTTGCCGTGACGCTCCATGGAGACATCGTCGGGCAGGGCGCGGATATCATCCTGCTGCAGCAGGCTGAGGTTCTGCTTGTGATTGGAGGTGACGTAGAGTTGGTTGTGATTATCAAACACCGAGATCGCCCGGACGATGCCCGAATGGCGGCGGTGCAGCAGGCTGACCAGTTCACGCATGGCGTCACGGTTGTGCCAGGTCATGCTGTATTCGCTGGAGATCGCCAGCGGTTCAATGATATTGGCTCCGGCATCGATAACCTGGCGCTGCAGTTCATTGTAGCGGTGCACCACAAAAAATGAGCTGAGCAGCAGGCCAACCATCAGCGTGGGTGCCAGAATTAAAATCATCATTCGCGCCCGCAGGCTGTATTTGGTCATAATAGTCGCCTGGCTACTCCGGCATTAACGTCCCTGTGCATGCTGTCGACAAAAACAATGCAGGTCGTTTTCGATAAAGAGAATTAATAACACTATGGCGCAATTTTACGTTGCAAAACAGCGCGTGACGACGCAACAACGGATCACCGTCACCATTGAGGCGCTCGATCCGTTCGGACAAGGGGTGGCGCGTCACAAGGGCAAAACCCTTTTTGTCGCCGGTGCCCTGCCTGGGGAACAGGCGGAGGTCATGCTGACAGAGGATAAACGTCAATTTGCCCGGGCGAAAGTGACACGACTGATTAGCCGCAGTCCGGCGCGCGTCACGCCGCGCTGCCCACATTATGAACGCTGCGGCGGCTGCCAGCAGCAGCATGCCGATGTGGCGCTGCAACAGCAGAGCAAAGCCCAGGCGCTGAGCCGGATGCTGCGTCAGGCCGCCGCACAAGACGTGGCGGTGGATGAGGTGATCGCCGGTCAGCCCTGGGGCTATCGTCGTCGCGCCCGTCTGGGGCTGCAATGGCAAAATAAGGCGCAGCGGTTGCAGATGGGCTTCCGTCAGGAAGCCAGCAACGATCTGGTTGATATTCAGCAATGCCCCATTTTAGTGCCCGAACTTGAGGCTTTACTGGTTCCATTGCACCAGTGTCTCAGTGACTTACGCGCCGTCAGGCGTCTCGGGCATGTGGAGCTGGTGCTGGCAGACAACGGGCCGCTGATGATTCTGCGCCATCTTGATGCGCTGCATGCGGATGACCGTGAAAAACTGGAACAGTTTTCGCATAAGCATCAGCTGATGCTGTTCCTGGATGCGGGCGAGGAAGAGTTGAGTGCGTTAAATGAGTCGACGCCGTTTTATCAATCTCACCAGCTTAAGCTAACCTTCAGCCCACAGGATTTTATTCAGGTTAACGATGGTGTTAATCAGCAGATGGTCGCGAAGGCAATTGCCTGGCTCGATCTGCAGCCGGAAGACCGGGTGCTGGATCTGTTTTGCGGCATGGGAAACTTCACACTTCCTATAGGAATCTTCGTACATAATGTGGTTGGTGTGGAGGGGATTGCAGCATTAGTGCGGCAGGCAGCGTATAATGCTGATTTGAATAATCTTAAAAATGTCAGTTTC
Organism: Pantoea sp. PvP021; assembly: GCF_054056055.1. Lineage (NCBI taxonomy): Bacteria > Pseudomonadati > Pseudomonadota > Gammaproteobacteria > Enterobacterales > Erwiniaceae > Pantoea > Pantoea sp. PvP021. The sequence continues at coordinate 26,237 of NZ_JBSRXX010000014.1, forward strand.
TATCAGCATAATCTGGAAGAAGAAGTGTCGCGCCAGCCGTGGGCGGCACAGGGATTTAACAAGGTATTACTCGATCCGGCACGCGCCGGGGCTGCGGGCGTAATGGCGCATGTGGTTAAACTTGCACCAGATCGCGTGGTCTATGTTTCGTGTAATCCCACCACACTCGCCCGCGACAGCCAGACATTGCTGTCGGCAGGCTACCAATTGGAAAGGGTCGCGATGCTGGATATGTTCCCACATACCCGTCATCTCGAATCCATGGTGCTGTTCAGAAAAACATAAGCGATGTATGTCGTTGTGCAGGAGAGGTTATGGTTGCGGTCAGAAGTGCGCATTTAAATACTGAGGGGGATTTCGCCCTCGACCAGTGGATCGCCAGTCTCGGTATTGCCAACCCGCAATCATGTCAACGTGTGGCCGAGACCTGGCGCTACTGTGAAGCGCAGACGCAGGGCCATCCTGATCAGTCGCTGCTGCTGTGGCGCGGTATTGAGATGGTTGAAATCCTCTCAATGCTCAGCATGGATATCGAAAGCCTGTGTGCGGCGCTGATTTTCCCGCTGGCTAACGATGAAGTGGTGAGTGAAGAGGAGCTGGAAACCGCCGTCGGCAAAGGCATTGTCTCGCTGGTACACGGCGTGCGCGATATGGACGCCATCCGCCAGCTGAAAGCGATCCACAACGACTCCATGGCCTCTGAACAGGTGGATAACGTTCGCCGCATGCTGCTGGCGATGGTAGAAGATTTCCGCTGCGTAGTGCTGAAGCTGGCTGAACGCATCATGAACCTGCGCGAAATGAAAGATGCGCCGGAAGATGAGCGGGTACTGGCCGCCAAAGAGAGCACCAATATCTATGCGCCACTGGCCAACCGTCTCGGTATTGGTCAGCTCAAATGGGAGCTGGAAGATTACTGCTTCCGCTACCTGCATCCTGACGAATATAAGCGCATCGCCAAATTACTGCATGAGCGGCGTATTGACCGTGAGCAGTACATCGAGAACTTCGTCAGCAATCTGCGCAAAGAGATGGTCAAAGAGGGCGTGCGCGCCGAAGTCTATGGCCGTCCGAAACATATCTACAGCATCTGGCGCAAGATGCAGAAAAAATCGCTGGCCTTTGATGAGCTGTTTGACGTGCGGGCGGTGCGCATCGTCGCCGATCGCCTGCAGGATTGCTACGGTGCGCTGGGTACGGTGCACACGCTCTATCGCCATCTGCCCAGCGAGTTTGATGACTACGTCGCTAACCCCAAACCCAACGGCTACCAGTCGATTCATACGGTGGTGTTAGGGCCGCAGGGCAAAACGGTGGAGATCCAGATCCGTACCCGCCAGATGCATGAAGATGCCGAGCTGGGCGTGGCGGCGCACTGGAAATATAAAGAGGGGCCAACTTCCAGCAGCGCGCGTGGCGCGGCCGGTCATGAAGAGCGGATCGCCTGGCTGCGTAAGCTCATCAGCTGGCAGGAAGAGATGGCGGACTCCGGCGAACTGCTGGAAGAGGTCCGCAGCCAGGTGTTCGATGACCGGGTCTACGTCTTTACCCCGAAAGGCGACGTGGTGGATCTGCCCGCTGGATCGACGCCGCTCGACTTTGCCTATCATATTCACAGCGACATCGGTCACCGCTGCATCGGCGCGAAAATCGGTGGCCGCATCGTGCCGTTCACCTACCAGCTGCAGATGGGCGATCAGGTTGAGGTGATCACCCAGAAGCAGCCGAACCCGAGCCGCGACTGGCTCAATCCGAATCTGGGCTACATCACCACCAACCGTGGACGCTCGAAGATCCACAACTGGTTCCGCAAGCAGGATCGCGACAAGAATATTATCGCCGGACGGCAGATTCTGGATAACGAACTGAATCAGCTGGATATCAGCCTGCGTGAAGCCGAAAAACTGCTGCTGCCGCGCTATAACGTCACCTCGCTTGAAGAGCTGCTCGCGGCGATTGGCGGCGGCGATATTCGTCTTAACCAGATGGTTAACTTCCTGCAGGCGAAGCTGAACAAGCCGAGCGCCGAAGAGGAAGATCGCGAAGCGCTGCGCCAGCTGACCCAGAAATCGTACACTCCCTCTTCACGCAAAGAGAGCGGACGCGTCGTCGTGGAAGGCGTGGGCAACCTGATGCACCACATTGCCCGCTGCTGCCAGCCGATTCCGGGGGATGATATTGTCGGCTTCATCACCCAGGGGCGCGGCATCTCTATTCACCGCGCCGACTGCGACCAGCTGGCTGAACTCATTTCGCATGCGCCGGAACGTATCGTCGATGCGGTGTGGGGCGAAAGTTACTCCAGCGGCTATTCGCTGGTGGTGCGCGTGACCGCCAACGATCGCAGCGGCTTACTGCGTGACATCACCACCATTCTCGCCAACGAGAAAGTGAATGTCCTGGGCGTCTCAAGCCGCAGCGACACCAAAAAACAGCTGGCGACCATCGACATGGATATTGAGATCTACAACCATCAGGTACTGGGACGTGTCCTGGCGCGTCTGAACCAGGTCTCTGATATCATTGACGCCCGTCGCCTGCACTGATATTCAGGCAGGCACTGAGGCAACCGGCAGCTGGAGGTTGCGCAGGCGTTTTCTGCACCACCAGACACGGCCGGACGCGGTGAATAGCGTCCTGCCGTGTTGTACGCTTTGCCTCTTCGCCCGTTGCCTGTCATCTCACTAATCAAGGATCCTCCTGAATGAACGCTATTGAGCGCCTGCTTGGCATAATGAAAACCCTGCGCGATCCACAACATGGCTGTCCGTGGGATCGTGAACAGACCTTCGCCACCATCGCGCCCTATACGCTGGAAGAGACCTACGAAGTGCTGGACGCTATCCAGCGCGAAGATTTTGACGATCTGCGCGGTGAGCTGGGCGATCTGCTGTTTCAGGTGGTGTTCTATGCGCAGATGGCCAGCGAACAGGATCGCTTTAATTTTGAGGATGTCTGCCACGCAATCAGCGACAAGCTGGAGCGCCGTCATCCACACATTTTTGGCGATGCCACAGCAGAAACCAGCAGCGAAGTGCTGAAAAACTGGGAAGCGATAAAAACCGCTGAGCGGGCTGACAAAGCCCAGCATTCGGCGCTGGATGATATCCCTAAGGCACTGCCCGCACTGATGCGCGCCCACAAGATTCAGAAGCGTTGTCACAATGTCGGATTCGACTGGACCACGCTGGGGCCGGTGGTGGCTAAGGTGCATGAAGAGATTGATGAAGTGATGCACGAGGCGCAGCAGAGCGTGGTGGATGGTGAGAAGCTGGAAGAGGAGATTGGCGACCTGCTGTTCGCCACGGTTAACCTGTCGCGCCATCTGGGCAGCAAAGCGGAAACTGCGCTGCAAAAGGCCAACGACAAGTTTGAGCGCCGCTTCCGCGAAGTCGAAGCGATCATCGCTGCACAGGGGTTAAGTATGCCGGGTGCCACACTGGAGCAGATGGAGGCCGCCTGGCAGCAAGTGAAACGGGGCGAGAAGCGCTGATTATTCCAGCGCTGTGCATAAAGCCACCGCTTTCGCTTACTCGATTCAGCCTGACGGCAACTTTGTGACGCACGTCAACATTTCATTGGCGGCTATCGGCTATGTTAGCCGCAGCAATGCGTTGGAGGATGGCGGTGATTCATCAATTGTGGCTGATAGCGGTTTCCAGTATACTGTTTTCCCGTCCTGGTTATTCCACCGTCTTTAAACCTAAACTCTCAGGTTCAGCATGACAACGAATTATATTTTTGTGACCGGCGGGGTCGTTTCCTCTCTGGGTAAAGGCATTGCCGCAGCCTCCCTCGCAGCCATTCTCGAAGCCCGTGGTCTGAACGTGACCATCATGAAGCTGGACCCGTATATCAACGTGGATCCAGGCACCATGAGCCCGACGCAGCACGGTGAAGTTTTCGTCACTGATGACGGCGCTGAAACCGATCTGGATTTGGGTCACTACGAGCGCTTCATCCGTACCAAAATGTCGCGTCGTAACAACTTCACCACTGGCCGTATCTACTCAGAAGTCCTGCGCAAAGAGCGCCGTGGCGACTATCTGGGCGCAACCATTCAGGTTATTCCGCACATCACCAACGCCATCAAAGAACGCATTATTGAAGGCGGTGAAGGTCATGATGTGGTACTGGTCGAAATCGGCGGCACGGTCGGGGATATCGAATCACTGCCGTTCCTGGAAGCGATTCGCCAGATGGCCGTTGATGTGGGCCGCGAACACACCATGTATATGCACCTGACGCTGGTGCCGTATATGGCGGCTGCCGGTGAAGTGAAAACCAAACCGACCCAGCACTCGGTGAAAGAGCTGCTGTCGATTGGTATTCAGCCAGACGTGCTGATTTGCCGTTCTGACCGTGCCGTACCGGCCAACGAACGCGCTAAAATCGCCCTGTTCTGTAACGTCCCTGAAAAAGCGGTTATCTCGCTGAAAGACGTTGATTCCATCTACAAGATTCCTGGCATGCTGAAATCGCAGGGCCTGGATGACTATATCTGCAAGCGCTTCAACCTGAATGCACCGGAAGCCAACCTGGCCGAATGGGAGCAGGTGATCTACGAAGAAGCCAATCCGGGTGGTGAAGTCACCATCGGTATGGTGGGCAAGTATGTGGAATTGCCGGATGCCTACAAGTCGGTCATCGAAGCGCTGAAACATGGCGGCCTGAAAAATCGCGTCACCGTGAACATCAAACTGATCGATTCGCAGGATGTTGAATCACGCGGTGTCGAATTACTGAAAGATCTGGATGCGATTCTGATTCCGGGTGGCTTCGGTTACCGTGGCGTGGAAGGCAAGCTGATGACCGCGCAGTATGCACGTGAAAACAACGTGCCGTACCTGGGCATCTGCCTGGGCATGCAGGTTGCGCTGATGGAGTTCGCCCGCAATGTCGCCGGGATGCCGGGCGCCAACTCCACGGAATTTGTGCCAGACTGTAAATATCCGGTGGTGGCATTAATCACCGAATGGCGTGACGAAGATGGCAACGTCGAAGTCCGCAGCGAGCAGAGCGATCTGGGCGGCACCATGCGTCTGGGCAGCCAGCAGTGTCAGTTAACGCCGGGCAGCCAGGTTCGCCAGCTCTACGGCTCTGACACTATCGTTGAGCGCCATCGCCACCGCTATGAAGTGAACAATATGCTGTTAAAGCAGATTGAAGCAGCCGGTCTGCGCGTAGCAGGTCGCTCTGGTGATGATCAACTGGTTGAGATTATTGAGATCCCGAACCATCCGTGGTTTGTGGCCTGCCAGTTCCATCCTGAGTTTACCTCGACCCCACGCGACGGCCATCCGCTGTTTGCCGGCTTTGTTAAAGCCGCACATGAGCATCAGAAGCGTTTAGCGAAGTAAGTTTCACAGGCAGCGCGCGAACTTTTCGCGCGTTGCTTGTCTTAGGATTGACTAACTTGTACTGAGGAAAATCGTAATGTCCAAAATCGTAAAAGTCATCGGTCGCGAAATTATCGACTCACGTGGTAACCCGACTGTTGAAGCTGAAGTGCATCTGGAAGGCGGTTTCGTAGGCCTGGCAGCTGCACCATCAGGTGCCTCTACCGGTTCACGCGAAGCGCTGGAACTGCGTGACGGTGACAAATCACGTTATCTGGGCAAAGGCGTAACCAAAGCCGTTGCTGCAGTAAACGGTCCGATTGCTGAAGCGGTAAAAGGCAAAGACGCGAAAGATCAGGCGAACATCGATAAGATCATGATCGACCTGGACGGTACTGAGAACAAATCTAACTTCGGTGCTAACGCCATTCTGGCTGTTTCACTGGCAGCTGCTAAAGCCGCTGCAGCCTCTAAAGGTCAGCCGCTGTATGAGCACATCGCTGAACTGAACGGCACCCCAGGCAAATACTCTATGCCACTGCCAATGATGAACATCATCAACGGCGGCGAACATGCCGACAACAACGTCGACATCCAGGAATTCATGATCCAGCCGGTTGGCGCTCCGAACCTGAAAGAAGCCATCCGTATGGGTTCTGAAGTGTTCCACAGCCTGGCAAAAGTGCTGAAAAGCAAAGGCATGAGCACTGCAGTGGGTGACGAAGGCGGCTACGCGCCTAACCTGGGTTCCAACGCCGAAGCGCTGGCTGTTATCGCTGAAGCGGTAAAAGCAGCAGGCTACGAGCTGGGCAAAGACATCACCCTGGCGATGGACTGTGCGGCATCTGAGTTCTACAAAGATGGCAAATACGTTCTGGCCGGTGAAGGCGGTAAATCGTTTACCTCTGAAGAGTTCACCCACTTCCTGGAAGATCTGACTAAACAGTATCCGATCGTTTCTATCGAAGATGGCCTGGACGAATCTGACTGGGACGGCTTCGCTTACCAGACCAAAGTACTGGGCGACAAAATCCAGCTGGTGGGTGATGACCTGTTCGTTACCAACACCAAGATCCTGAAAGAAGGTATCGATAAAGGTATCGCTAACTCCATTCTGATCAAATTCAACCAGATCGGTTCTCTGACCGAAACTCTGGCTGCGATCAAAATGGCGAAAGACGCGGGCTACACTGCCGTGATCTCTCACCGTTCAGGCGAAACCGAAGATGCGACCATCGCTGACCTGGCGGTAGGTACTGCAGCGGGCCAGATCAAAACCGGTTCAATGAGCCGTTCTGACCGTGTTGCTAAGTACAACCAGCTGATCCGTATCGAAGAAGCGCTGGGTTCTAAAGCGCCATTCAACGGTCTGAAAGAAGTTAAAGGTCAGTAATGACTGTGCGTTGATGTCGCGCTAAGTGACATCATCGGCCTCTGAAGCCCCGCCTTGTGCGGGGCTTTTTGTTGGTGGCGGTGTGCAGACGCAGATGGCAAGGCCCGATCGCCAAAGCGGCATCTCTGCCGGCCGGGTCCGCGCGATTACGCACCTCATCCCTGAGGTACGCCCGTTACCGGGACAACGTTTTGCGTTGTTCAAAAACGCTTCCGGCGTTTTTGTCCTGAGCGCGGGACGCTTTGCTCTTCGGTCCTGGCCATCCACGTTCTGAGCCTGTCAGCCGTCTGAAGCCCCTCATTTGTGTTTTGTCCGGCGCGGAGAAAAGGCACAACGCGTGGTTGAGCTGCGCGGCAAATCTGCCATAATCAGCGCCCTGTTTTTTTCAAGCGAGTCCGTAATGCAATACCCGATTAACGAAATGTTCCAGACACTGCAGGGCGAAGGTTATTACACCGGCGTGCCTGCCATTTTCATTCGTTTGCAGGGATGCCCGGTGGGCTGTAGCTGGTGCGATACCAAACACACCTGGGAAAAGCGGACAGATCGGGAAACGTCGCTGGGCGATATTTTGATCAAGACGGTGGAAAGCGACGCCTGGGGTGATGCCGACGCGGCGACCCTGGTGAGTGCCATTGCGCAGCAGGGCTGGACGGCGCGTCATGTGGTGATCACCGGTGGTGAACCGGCGATTTACGATCTGCGTCCGTTAACCACTGCGCTGGAGCAGCACGGTTTCCAGTGCCAGATTGAGACCAGCGGAACCCACGAGATTCACTGTTCTGAACGGACCTGGGTGACCGTCTCGCCGAAGGTCAACATGCGCGGCGGCTACGATGTTCTGCCCCAGGCGCTGAGCCGGGCCGATGAAATCAAGCATCCGGTAGCGCGCGAGCGTGATGTGGAAGCGCTGGATCGGCTGCTGGCAGGCATTGATGACACCAAAGCGCGTATCATCGCCCTGCAGCCAATCAGCCGCAAAGATGATGCAACCCGGCTCTGTATTGAGACCTGCATTGCCCGTAACTGGCGTCTGTCGATGCAGACCCATAAATATCTCAATATCGCCTGATCCTGATAAAGCGGCACGCAATGAGCCGTTAACCACAGGGAAGTGTTGAGCGTCAGAGGCAGGACGGAGAGAAAAGCCGCGTCGGATCGAAGGGTTCGATCCGACAGGGTTAGCCGCGGTAAACGCAGCCTGCGGTGCAGGTTTCTTTGATCATCACCGCGCTAAGCAGCGGCAGTTGCGGCTTCATCTGATCCCAGATCCATTTCGCCAGCACTTCGCTGGTGGGATTTTCCAGGCCGGGAATATCATTCAGATAGTAGTGGTCCAGCCGATTGTAGACCGGCTTAAACGCCGCTTTCAGCTCAGCAAAATCCATAACCCAGCCGGTATGCGCATCCACTTCGCCGGTAATCTCCAGACGAACCAGGAACGAATGACCGTGCAGACGGCCACATTTGTGTCCGGCCGGCACATTCGGTAGATGATGCGCGGCTTCGAACTGGAACTCTTTAAACAAGGTGGTAGACATAATGGTTCTCAGACATTAAAAAACCGCTGAATTCTACCTGATTACCGCTTTTTTCGCACCCGAACCGCACAAACCGAACCTTTTCCTGCGCGTTTATACAGTGTCGTCCAGCTAATTAACTGATATATCACCGCTTTGCTTACCACTTTTAACGATTATTCCTACCTGGAAAACCATTTAGTCATTTTGGTTATTTGATATGTCGAAGGTGTATTTAATCGTTAATATACGGACCGGTAACCTACGCACTCTTCCGCCATTTTACGGTCCGGACTTCTGATACTGGAATTTTTAACGCGATGACGACTCAGGCACCTGGTTCAATGCTTCCGCTCTCCCCGGAACAACTCGCTCGCTTACAGGCGGCGACGACAGATTATTCCCCGACTCAACTGGCGTGGCTGTCAGGCTATTTCTGGGGCAGGGTGGAACAGACCCCGGGTAGCGCCGTCGCCAGCACTGCATCTGCTCCGGCTCCGGCCGAAGCGCCCGCCATTACGCTGCTTTCTGCCTCCCAGACCGGCAACGCACGTCGTCTGGCTGAGCAGTTACGTGATGACCTGCTGGCCGCAAAGCTGAACGTAAACCTGGTGAATGCCGGTGATTACAAGTTCAAACAGATTGGCCAGGAAAAAATGCTGGTGGTTGTAACCTCCACCCAGGGCGAAGGCGAACCGCCAGAAGAGGCGGTGGCGCTGCATAAATTCCTGATGTCGAAAAAGGCACCGAAAATGGAGGGTGCCGCCTTCGCAGTGTTTGGCCTGGGCGACACCTCTTATGAATTCTTCAGTCAGGCGGGTAAAGATTTTGACAGCCGACTGGCGGAGCTGGGCGGCGAGCGTCTGCTGGATCGCGTTGATGCGGATGTTGAGTATGCGGAGCAGGCCGCCGCCTGGCGCAATGCACTGACGGAAATTCTCAAGAAACGCGTTCCCACTGAATCCCCGGCGCAGGCTGCGGCGACAGCAGCCGGCAGCGTCAACGAAGTCACCACCAGCCCCTATACTAAAGAGTCGCCGCTCAGCGCGAGTCTGGCGGTGAATCAGAAAATTACCGGACGGGACTCAGACAAAGATGTGCGCCATATCGAAATCGATCTGGGCGATTCCGGTCTGCGCTACCAGCCTGGCGATGCGCTGGGCGTCTGGTATGAAAACGACGCGGCGCTGGTCAGCGAACTGCTGGAGCTGGTCTGGCTGAAAGGCGATGAGCCGGTAGAGGTTCAGGGGAAAACCCTGCCGCTGGCGGAGGCGCTGCAGAAGCATTTCGAGCTGACGGTTAACACCGCGCAGATCGTGGCGCAGTATGCCCAGCTGTCACGCAACGCGGAGTTGCTCTCACTGGTGGATGATAAAGCCAGGCTGCAGCACTATGCGCAGCACTATCCGATTGTGGATATGGTGCGCCTGGCACCGTCCGAACTCAGCGCTGAACAGCTGACCGGACTGCTGCGACCGCTGACGCCGCGACTCTACTCTATCGCCTCTTCGCAGGCTGAAACCGATACCGAAGTGCATATCACCGTCGGTGCCGTTCGCTTTGATATTGAAGGTCGCCAGCGTGGCGGCGGTGCATCGACCTGGCTGGCCGATCGCATCGAAGAAGAGGGCGAAGTCCGGGTCTTCATCGAACACAACGACAACTTCCGCCTGCCGGCTAATCCGGATGCGCCAGTGATCATGATTGGCCCGGGAACCGGCATCGCGCCGTTCCGCGCCTTTATGCAGCAGCGCGACAACGACGGTGCCGGCGGCAAAAACTGGCTATTCTTTGGTAATCCGCACTTCACCGACGATTTCCTCTATCAGGTAGAGTGGCAGAAATATGTGAAGGATGGTCTGCTGACCCATATCGACCTCGCCTGGTCACGCGATCAGGCAGAGAAGATTTACGTACAGGATAAGATCCGCGCGAAAGGGGCCGAAGTGTGGCGCTGGATTGAAGAGGGCGCGCATCTTTATGTCTGTGGTGACGCGAATCGTATGGCAAAAGACGTCGAGCAGGCACTGCTGGATGTGGTGGTCGAACACGGCGGAATGGATCGTGAAACGGCCGACGAATTTTTAAGTGAGCTGCGCATTGAGCGCCGTTATCAGCGAGACGTTTACTAATGAGCGATAAACACCCTGGACCGCTGGTTGTAGAAGGCAAATTAGCAGACGCTGAGCGTCTGAAGAAGCAGAGCAACTATCTGCGCGGCACCATTAAAGAAGATCTGGAAGAGGGTCTGACCGGCGGCTTTACCGGCGACAACTTCCTGCTGATCCGTTTTCACGGCATGTACCAGCAGGACGATCGCGATATTCGTGCCGAACGTGCGGAGCAGAAGCTGGAGCCACGCCACGCCATGATGCTGCGTTGCCGGTTGCCGGGCGGCATCATTACGCCGACCCAGTGGCTGGCCATCGACAAATTTGCCACCGACAAAACCATCTATGGCAGCATCCGTCTGACTAACCGTCAGACCTTCCAGTTTCACGGCATTCTGAAGAAGAACGTCAAGCCGACGCATCAGATGCTGCATGAGGTGGGGCTGGATGCGCTGGCGACCGCCAACGACGTTAACCGTAACGTGCTCTGTACGTCGAACCCGGTTGAGTCGGAACTGCATCAGGAAGCGTATGAGTGGGCGAAGAAACTCTCTGAGCATCTGCTGCCACGCACCCGTGCCTATGCGGAGATCTGGTGGGATAAAGAAAAAGTCGCCACCACCGACGAAGAGCCGATCCTCGGTGAAACGTATCTGCCGCGTAAATTCAAAACCACCGTGGTGATCCCGCCGCATAACGACGTGGATCTGCACGCCAACGATCTGAACTTTGTCGCTGTCGCCGAGCACGGCAAGCTGGTGGGCTTTAACCTGCTGGTGGGTGGCGGGCTGTCGATTGAGCACGGTAACAAAGCGACCTACGCGCGCACCGCCAGCGAGTTTGGCTATTTCCCGGTGGAGAAGATCCTGGACGTTGCCGAGGCGGTGGTCACGACTCAGCGCGACTGGGGCAACCGCACCGACCGTAAAAACGCCAAAACCAAGTACACGCTGGAACGCGTTGGCGTCGAGACCTTTAAAGCCGAAGTTGAAAAACGGGCAGGCGTGACGTTTGAGCCGATCCGTCCTTATGAGTTCACCACCCGTGGCGATCGTATTGGCTGGATTAAAGGCATCGACAACAAATGGCACCTGACGCTGTTTATCGAAAATGGTCGCCTGCTCGACTATCCGGGCCGACCGCTGAAAAGCGGCATCGCCGAAATTGCGAAAATCCATCAGGGCGATTTCCGCCTGACCGCTAACCAGAACCTGATTGTGGCGGGCGTGCCGGAAAGCGAAAAAGCGCAGATCGAAGCAATCGCGCGCGAACATGGTCTGATGGATCACGTTACGGCACAGCGCGAAAACTCGATGGCCTGCGTGGCGTTCCCGACCTGTCCGCTGGCGATGGCAGAAGCCGAGCGCTTCCTGCCTGCCTTCGTGACCAAAGTGGAAGGGATCATGCATGCGCATGGCGTTGGCGATGAGCACATAGTGTTACGCGTTACCGGTTGTCCCAACGGCTGTGGCCGTGCCATGCTGGCTGAGCTGGGTCTGGTGGGTAAAGCGCCAGGTCGCTACAACCTGCATCTGGGTGGAAACCGCAGCGGAACGCGTATTCCCCGCATGTACCGTGAAAACATTAACGAAAGCGAAATTCTCGCCACCATTGATGAGCTGGTGGGACGCTGGGCCACTGAGCGCCAGGCCGCTGAAGGCTTTGGTGACTTCACCATCCGCGCGGGCATTGTTGCGCCGGTGCTGGACCCGGCACGCGATTTTTGGGAGGAAGCAAAATGAGTCACCCCGACCTCGCAGCACTGAATGAGATGTCCAAAGTCCAGCGTGCTATGGCGCTGGCCGCGACCAATGCGCAGCTGGAGAAGTTATCAGCGGAAGAGCGGGTCAGCTGGGCGCTGGAGAATCTGCCGGGTGCCTATGTGCTCTCCTCCAGTTTCGGTATTCAGGCCGCGGTGTCGCTGCATCTGGTGACGCGTCAGCAGCCCGATATTCCGGTGATCCTGACCGACACCGGCTATCTGTTCCCGGAGACCTATCGTTTTATTGATGAGCTGGCGGACCAGCTCAATCTCAACCTTAAGGTGTTCCGCGCCGAAACCTCACCGGCCTGGCAGGAAGCGCGCTACGGCAAACTGTGGGAGCAGGGCGTCGAGGGGATTGAGAAATATAACGAGATCAACAAAGTTGAGCCGATGAATCGCGCCATTGAAACCCTGGGCGCGCAGACCTGGTTTGCCGGATTGCGCCGCGACCAGTCGGGCAGCCGGGCGAATCTGCCGGTGCTGGGCGTCCAGCGTGGCGTCTTTAAGCTGCTGCCGATTATCGACTGGGATAACCGCCAGATTCATCAGTATCTGGAGCAGCATAAGCTGAAGTACCATCCGCTGTGGGATGAAGGCTATCTCTCGGTGGGCGATACCCATACCACCCGCAAGTGGGAGCCGGGTATGGCAGAAGAAGAGACGCGCTTCTTCGGCCTCAAGCGCGAGTGTGGTCTGCACGAAGGCTGACGCAGGACTTCTCTCCCCGCACACAGGGAGAGAAGTTTTTGGCTGCAGTCAGGCGGAAAGCTAAGCGCCTTTTAATCCGGCAAACGCCTCTGCTGCACGGGTCACATTCACTTTCGTCACCTCATACTCTGCCACCGTGACAAACGGATCTTCCGCTAAAATTGCATCCAGCTCTTCTCGTTCCATCTCCCTGACCAGTAACATGCCGCCCGTGCGCGGATCTTTACGTCCCGCTGCAATAAAAAAGCCCGCGTCAAAATAGCGATCCAGCCATTCGATATGGGCTGCCAGCAGCGCTTCAACTTCTTCTACCGGACGAACGTAATTCAGAAAGACCACGTACATGTCAGATCCTTACACTTTGGGATTGGTCAGTTCACTGAGCAGCGGCAGCAGCACGCGAACGCTGTCGCGGGTTCGCAAGGTTATCTGCCCCGGCAGCCAGCGGTCGAGATAGCTCAGATTATCCAGGTCAGTCTGATGGCGGGTAACGCCATCAGGAAAGTGGGGACTACGATGACGCTGCAGCGCACCATCTTTATTACCCAGCGTCCAGTTGCTGGCGGTCACATCCAGCAGCGGAAAGCCCGCCTTGTCGAAGGCATTAAGAGCGTCAAAGTCTTTACGATTCAGCTGATGACTGGCGGCGGGAATGCCCTGCTGACGTGCCAGTAACAGGGCTCGTTCGCTGGTCTGCTTGCGCACCGCCCGGGGCGTATTCATGCCGCTGTTAAAATAGAGATGATCGCCGGTGATCAGGCTATTCAGATCGATGACCAGCAGGGTATTCTTCTTCTCACGCGTGCTCATCCGCTCAACATAATCATCCATGCCGTGCAGATCCGCCTCTCCGGCGCTCAGCGCCACAAAGCGTATGCCGTAGTGCAGCGGTTTGCGGCTCAGCTGCTGCGCCAGCTCCAGCATTACGCCAAGACCCGATGCATTATCATCGACGCCCTGCAGGCGTAAGCCGCCCAGGTTGTGCTGGGCCTGGCTGCTATTTTGCGGCGTCCAGGTATCCAGATGTGCCACGATCAGAATCTCCTGCGGCACGCTGCCTGCACGCGCGGCAATCACCGAGGTTGCCGTGAGCTTATGCCAGCGCTGCGTGCCGTCCTCTTCCTGCCACTTATAGCCGGTCCTGAACTGGCGGGTATTGGTCTTATACCCCAGCGCGGTAAATTGCTGTTGCAGGTAGTCGGCTGCCATCAGCTCAGCCGGGCTGCCGCTCATCCGGCCAGGAAACAAGGTGGCGATGTGCCGGACCTGCTGTTCGGCAAACTGGCCAGGCGGAGTGGCCAGAGCCAGCGGGGAAATGAGTGCGCCAAATAAAATTGTCGCTACCCTCAAACGGAGGGAATAAAACATAGTGCATCCTTTTTCATTATTCGGGAGCCGTTCCGCATGGGGCCAGGGCCAGCCATGCCGCGCGCATTATATCCTTTTTGTCCCGTGACTTTGTTAGTGGAATCGGGCGCTGTCACTACCGAAAGGCGTAACGGACCTTTATCGCTGGCACTTATCTGCTTTTGCTGCCGCAGGTGTGGCTTTCAATATGTGAGCCTGTTCACGAAAAAGCCATTAAATTTCATCTGTTAAGACCAAATTGTTCTGTGCTTTGCGGCGTCGTTATTCCATTCGGTAACTACTCATTCCAATTCGTAATTTCATCTGGATAAACCCAGCGACGTATAGTCGCGTTAATACAAAGTTAAAACATCAGGGTTAACGTGGACTATTTGCCTCTTTTTGCCGATCTTTCTGGCCGCCCGGTTCTGGTTGTCGGCGGGGGAGATATTGCGGCGCGAAAAATTGAACTGCTGCGCCGTGCCCGCGCGCGTGTTCTGATCGCATCTCGTGAACTATGCCCTGAACTGCAGGCACTGCTGGATAAGCAGGAGCTGGAGTGGCTGGCGACCGAATTTGACCCGGCCCAGCTGGATGGCGTTTTCCTGGTGATTGCCGCCACCGACGACAACCATCTCAACACCCAGGTGTTTGAAGCCGCCAATGCGCGGCATAAGCTGGTTAACGTGGTGGATGACCAGCCAAAATGCACCTTTATCTTCCCCTCGATTGTTGACCGCTCACCGCTGGTGGTGGCGATCTCCTCCAGCGGCACCGCACCGGTGCTGGCACGCATGCTGCGCGAAAAAATCGAAACGCTGCTGCCTGCCAGTCTGGGTCAGATGGCTGAAGTGGCCGGACTCTGGCGCGATAAAGTCAAACAGCGCTTCAGCCGCATGTCTGACCGTCGGCGCTTCTGGGAACGCGCTTTCGACGGCCGGTTCGCCAGTGAGATGTCTGCCGGTAACGTCGAAGAGGCGAAACGCACGCTGGACCGTGAGCTGCAGGAAGAGCCGACACGTCAGGGCGAGATCTTTCTGGTGGGCGCCGGGCCGGGCGACAGCGGTCTGCTGACGCTGCGTGGCCTGCAGGTGATGCAGTTAGCCGATGTGGTGCTCTACGACCATCTGGTCAGCGAAGAGGTGCTGGATCTGGTGCGCCGCGATGCCGATCGCATCTGCGTCGGCAAACGGGCCAGCGCGCACACGTTGCCGCAGGAAGAGATCAATCAGATGCTGGTTTCACTGGCGCTGAAAGGCAAGCGCGTCGTGCGCCTCAAGGGCGGCGATCCCTTTATCTTTGGCCGCGGCGGCGAAGAGCTGCAGGCGGCTCAGCAGGCGGGTGTGCCGTTCCAGGTGGTGCCGGGCGTCACCGCGGCTGCCGGTGCGACGGCCTATGCCGGTATTCCGCTGACCCACCGCGACTACGCACAGAGCGTGATGTTTATTACCGGTCACTGCCGTCCCGATGGGGATGACATTGACTGGCCATCGCTGGCGCGTGCGCGTCAGACGCTGGCGATCTACATGGGAACCGTTAAAGCCGCTGCCATCAGCGAGGCGCTGATTCAGCATGGTCGCGCGCCATCAACGCCGGTGGCGGTGATCAGTCGCGGCACCCGCCAGGATCAACAGGTGCTGACCGGCACCTTAGAACAACTTGAGGCGCTGGCCGCCTCGGCACCCACTCCGGCGCTGCTGGTGATCGGAGAGGTGGTTAATCTGCACAGGCAACTCGCCTGGTTTAAACATTCAGCACAGCAGGGGGCTCGCGAGTCCGCCGTTGTCAATCTGGCTTGAGGGAAAATCATGGACCAAAAACGACTCACTCATCTGCGTCAGCTGGAGGCGGAGAGTATCCACATCATTCGCGAAGTGGCGGCGGAGTTTAGCAATCCGGTGATGATGTACTCCATCGGCAAAGACTCCTCGGTCATGCTCCATCTGGCGCGTAAAGCCTTCTACCCAGGCACGTTGCCGTTCCCGTTGCTGCATGTGGATACCGGCTGGAAATTCCGTGAAATGTACGAATTTCGCGACCGCACCGTGAAAGCGATGGGCGCAGAGTTGCTGGTTCACCGCAACCCGGAAGGCGTGGCGATGGGCATCAACCCCTTTGTTCACGGCAGTGCCAAACACACTGACATCATGAAAACCGAAGGGCTGAAGCAGGCGCTGAACAAATATGGTTTTGATGCGGCCTTTGGCGGCGCACGTCGTGATGAAGAGAAGTCACGCGCCAAAGAGCGTATCTACTCATTCCGTGACCGCTTCCATCGCTGGGATCCGAAAAACCAGCGCCCTGAGCTGTGGCACAACTACAACGGTCAGATCAACAAAGGCGAAAGCATCCGCGTCTTCCCGCTGTCGAACTGGACCGAACTGGATATCTGGCAGTACATCTTCCTGGAAAACATCGAGATCGTGCCGCTCTATCTCGCCGCACCGCGTCCGGTGCTGGAGCGTGATGGCATGCTGATGATGATCGATGACGATCGCATCAACCTGCAGCCGGGTGAAGAGATCACCGAACGGATGGTCCGTTTCCGTACGCTCGGCTGCTGGCCTCTGACCGGCGCGGTAGAGTCCGAGGCGCAGACGCTGCCGGAGATCATCGAAGAGATGCTGGTTTCCACCACCAGCGAGCGTCAGGGCCGCATGATCGATCGCGATCAGTCCGGTTCGATGGAACTGAAAAAACGTCAGGGTTATTTCTAAGGAGACGCCAGATGAATACCGTAATTGCACAACAGATTGCCGACCAGGGCGGCGTTGAAGCCTGGCTGACCACGCAACAACACAAGAGCCTGCTGCGTTTTCTGACCTGCGGCAGCGTTGACGACGGAAAAAGTACCCTGATTGGACGTCTGCTACACGACACTCGTCAAATCTATGAAGATCAGCTCTCATCGCTGCACAACGACAGCAAACGTCACGGCACCCAGGGCGAGAAGCTCGATCTGGCGCTGCTGGTAGATGGTCTGCAGGCTGAGCGTGAGCAGGGCATTACCATTGATGTGGCCTACCGCTACTTCTCGACCGAAAAGCGTAAATTTATTATCGCCGACACGCCGGGACATGAGCAGTACACCCGTAACATGGCGACCGGCGCGTCAACTTGCGATCTGGCGATCCTGCTGATCGATGCGCGTAAAGGCGTACTGGATCAGACCCGCCGCCACAGCTTTATCTCGACGCTGCTGGGGATCAAACACCTGGTGGTGGCAATCAATAAAATGGATCTGGTGGAGTACAACCAGGAGCGCTTCGAGCAGATCAAACAGGATTACCTCGACTTTGCTGCGCAGCTGCCGGAAGACCTCGATATCCGCTTTGTGCCGATGTCGGCGCTGGAAGGGGATAACGTCGCTTCTGCCAGTCAGACCATGCCGTGGTATAGCGGCCCGACGCTGCTGGATGTGCTGGAGACCGTGGAGCTGAAGCGCGTCGTCGATCATCAGCCGATGCGCTTCCCGGTGCAGTATGTCAACCGTCCGAACCTCGATTTTCGTGGCTATGCCGGCACCCTGGCGTCGGGCAGCGTGCAGGTAGGCCAGCGCGTTAAAGTGCTGCCTTCTGGCGTGGAGTCGACCATTGCCCGCATTGTGACCTTCGATGGCGATCTGCAGGAAGCGGGTGCAGGCGAAGCGATTACCCTGGTGCTGCAGGATGAGATTGATATCAGCCGTGGCGATCTGCTGGTGGATGCCAGTGAAGAGCTGGCAGCGGTTCAGTCTGCCAGCGTTGACGTGGTCTGGATGGCAGAGCAGCCGCTGCAGGCCGGTCAGAGTTATGACCTGAAAATCGCCGGTAAGAAAACCCGTGGCCGGGTAGAGAAGGTGCTGCATCAGGTCGAGATCAACTCACTGGAGACGCGTCAGGTCGATACGCTGCCGCTGAACGGTATCGGTCGCATTGAGATCACCTTTGACGAACCGATGGTGCTCGACAGCTATCAGCAGAACCCGGTAACCGGCGGCATGATCTTTATCGATCGCCTGAGCAACGTCACCGTGGGTGCCGGCATGATCCATCAGCCAAACCATGATGCCCCGGTTAATACCGGCGAGTTCAGCGCGTTTGAGCTGGAACTGAATGCGCTGGTGCGCCGCCACTTCCCACACTGGAATGCGCGCGACCTGCTGGGCGGTCAGTAATGGCTCAGCACGACGATAACGTGGTGTGGCATGATCATCCGGTGACACGCGCCTCACGCGAACAGCAGCATGGCCATCAGGGCGTGGTGCTGTGGTTCACCGGGCTTTCGGGCTCGGGGAAATCCACCGTTGCCGGTGCGCTGGAGCAGGCGCTGCACCGCATCGGCGTCAGCACCTATCTGCTGGATGGTGACAATGTGCGTCACGGCCTCTGTCGTGACCTCGGTTTCAGCGATGATGACCGTAAAGAGAATATCCGTCGCGTCGGTGAAGTGGCGAAACTGATGGTGGATGCCGGACTCGTGGTGCTCACTGCCTTTATTTCGCCGCATCGCGCCGAGCGTCAGATGGTGCGCGATCTGCTGGAGCCGGGACAGTTTATCGAGGTATTTGTCGATACGCCGTTAGCCGTGTGTGAAGCGCGTGATCCGAAAGGGTTGTATCGCAAAGCGCGCGCCGGTGAACTGCGTAATTTCACCGGCATCGACAGCGTCTATGAGGCGCCCGATAGCCCGGAAATCCAGCTGGATGGCGAACAATTGGTTACAAAACTCGCCGCCCAATTGTTAGACCTGCTGCGTGACCGCGATATCATCAAATCCTGAAGAGACAGCGGCAAATCGTTTCTGATTTGCCGCCCTCGCGCCAACAGGATGCCTATGCAGAACATTACCCCAATGCTCGCTCGAAAAGATGACTCCTCCCCGGATGAGCCGCGCTCATTGCTACCGGGCGGCGTTATCGGCTTTCTCGCTTACTGGTGCGCGCTGGCGATTCCTTTCCTGCTGTTCGGCTCTAACACGCTGTTCTTCTTTCTTTATACCTGGCCATTCTTTCTGGCGCTGCTGCCGGTTGCGGTGGTCACGGGTATCGCGCTGAATACGCTGCTGAGTGGACAGTGGCTGTGGGCCGCGCTCGCCACGGTGATCATGGTGGTCACGCTCTTCTGGTTAATGTTCTCTTTTCTCTCTGGCTGGTAAGCCCTCAGTGCGCCCGCGCTGATGTGCAAACGCATCGGCAGGTTACAAATCTTTTCCCGTCTGAATCGGTACTGATTCATATTTTGCGCAGACGCGCAGCAAAGCGCGCCATTTTCTCCGCTGGTGTGGAGTCCTGTGCAAAGTTATGGGATGATTGGGCCGTTTTTAGGGGGCGGGATGGGAAAACTGACGTTACTGTTATTGGTGCTGCTTGGCTGGCTGCAATATTCGTTGTGGCTGGGGAAAAATGGCATCCATGACTATACGCGCGTCAATGATGATGTCGCGGTGCAACAGGCAAACAATGCCAAACTGAAATCGCGAAACGATCAGCTGTTTGCCGAAATTGACGATCTCAATGGCGGCTCGGAAGCGATCGAGGAGCGTGCACGCAATGAACTGGGCATGATTAAGCCCGGTGAGACTTTCTATCGTCTGGTGCCTGACCAGAACAAACGCAACGCGCAACAAGCAGCGCTTAACCAACAACGATAAAACATGAACACTCTGGCCTCCCTTGCGGATGTGATTGCCGTGGTGCCCGCTGCCGGGATCGGCAGCCGCATGCAGGCAACCTGTCCGAAGCAGTATCTGACGATTGGTCAGCACACCCTTCTGGAACACAGCATTGCGCGTCTGTTTTCCCATCCCGCTATCAAACAGGTGATTGTCGCCCTCAGTCCTGATGACCAGCACTTCGCTTCACTGCCGCTGGCACGCGATCCGCGCGTGCTCAGGGTGACAGGCGGAGAGACCCGCGCCGAATCGGTGCTGGCCGGATTGCAGGCCGCACAGGGTTCCGCCTGGGTGCTGGTCCATGATGCCGCGCGTCCCTGTCTGCATCCCGACGATCTCCAGCAACTGCTCAACGTGCGTGAACAGAGCCACGTTGGCGGGATTCTGGCCGCGCCAGTGCGTGACACCATGAAACGGGGCGAGCCGGGCAAAGCCGCGGTGGCCCATACCGTAGAGCGCGACGATCTCTGGCACGCCTTAACGCCGCAATTTTTCCCTCATGCGCTGCTCACCGCCTGCCTGACGCGGGCGCTGGCAGAAGGCGCGACCATCACCGATGAAGCCTCGGCGCTGGAGTATTGCGGCTACCACCCGCTGTTAGTCAGCGGACGCAGTGATAACATCAAAGTCACCCGGCCAGAAGATCTGGCGCTGGCGGCTTTTTATCTGAGTCAGATTCAATTAAAGGAGAGCGCATGATGCGTATCGGTCACGGTTTTGACGTTCACGCCTTTGGCGGAGAGGGTCCGTTAGTGATTGGCGGTGTGCGGATCCCGTTTGAGCAGGGTTTTATCGCCCATTCGGATGGCGATGTGGCGCTGCACGCGCTGACTGACGCGCTGCTGGGCGCAGTGGCGATGGGCGATATCGGCAAGCTGTTTCCTGACACCGATCCGGCCTTTAAAGGGGCGGACAGCCGCGGCTTGCTGCGTGAGGCCTGGCGCCGTATCGAAGCCAAAGGCTATCGCATCGGTAATGTCGACGTCACGATTATTGCTCAGGCACCGAAAATGCTGCCGCACGTGCCACAGATGCGGATCAATATTGCAGAAGATCTGGGCTGCCATATGGATGCGGTCAACGTCAAAGCGACCACCACCGAGAAGCTGGGCTTTACCGGGCGCGGCGAAGGCATCGCCTGTGAAGCGGTGGCGTTAGTCCTGAAAGCTGACAGCCAATGATGCTGAATTACCTGCACGGCACACCCGTGGCCTCCGGCGTGATCAAAGCCAATCCGGAAGATTTCGTGGTGGTTGAGGATCTCGGTTATGGCGCGGATGGTGAAGGTGAGCACCTGCTGGTGCGTATCCGTAAAGTGGGGGCCAATACCCGCTTTGTGGCTGAGGCACTGGCGAAGTATCTCGGTATTCATCAGCGCGACATGAGTTATGCCGGAATGAAAGATCGCCATGCGGTGACGGAACAGACTCTCTGTTTTCGCCTGCCGGGTAATGCGATGCCCGATCTGCGCGGTTTTGAGCTGGAAGGGGTCGAGATTCTGCAGGCGGTGCGCCACAAACGTAAGCTGCGCATCGGCGCACTGGCGGGGAACGCGTTCCGGCTGATCATCCGCCAGATCAGTGACCGTGATGCGGTTGAAACGCGTCTGGCGCAGATTCGCGATGCGGGCGTGCCGAACTATTTTGGTGAACAGCGTTTTGGTCGCGGCGGCAATAACCTGGTGATGGCAGAAAAGTGGGCGCGCAATGAGATCATTATTCGTGACCGTAACAAGCGCAGCCTGATGCTCTCTGCCGCGCGCAGTGCGCTGTTTAATCAGGTGACCAGTGCGCGTCTGCAACAGCAGGGTAGGCTGACTCAGGTGCTCAACGGCGACGCGTTGCAGCTGACCGGACGAGGCAGCTGGTTTGTCGCGCAGCCTGATGAACTGGCAGAGTCACAGCGCCGGGTTGAGCAGCATGAGCTGCGCATCACCGCGCCGCTGCCGGGACGGGGCGAGCCTGGCCCGCAGGCTGACGCGCTGGCCTTTGAACAGCAAGCGCTGGCTGATGAGACGCTGCTGCTGGGACTGATTGAACGTGAGAAGGTTGATGCTGCACGCCGTGCCATGCTGGTGGTGCCGCGCGATATGCAGTGGAGCTGGTGGGATGATGTCACGCTGGAACTGGCATTCTGGCTGCCAGCGGGCAGCTTTGCCACCAGCGTGGTCCGGGAGCTGCTGACCCACGCGGACTCGCCCGATCAGATTGATGAGTAATCTTCGCTGCAACCTGACCCGCAGTGTGGGTAATGTTGCGGCAAACCCCCACCGTCGTGTGATTTACGCCTACCACTTCCTTGCGCGCCTCGCTAGAATGCAAAAATCGCCGTCTATTCCTCACCTGTTGCCATGCCGTTAAAACAGGTTCCGTCACGGCGACCAGTCGAATAAAAAAAGGTCAGAACGAAATGCGGATATTGCTCAGTAACGATGACGGCATTCATGCGCCAGGCATTCAGACTCTGGCGAAAGCCCTGCGGCAGATTGCTGACGTGCAGGTTGTTGCCCCCGATCGTAACCGAAGCGGTGCCTCGAACTCATTAACGCTGGAAACGCCTCTGCGCACCTTCACCCATGAAAACGGCGATATCGCCGTCCAGATGGGGACGCCGACCGACTGCGTCTATCTGGGGGTGAATGCGCTGATGCAGCCGCGTCCCGACATTGTGGTGTCGGGCATCAATGCCGGCCCCAATCTGGGCGATGATGTGATCTACTCCGGCACGGTGGCGGCAGCGATGGAAGGGCGACATCTTGGCTTGCCGGCTATCGCGGTTTCGCTCAACGGCCATCAGCACTACGCCACCGCGGCGGCCGTGACCTGCGCTCTGCTCAGGGCGCTGACGCATGAACCGCTGCGCACCGGCCGCATTCTCAACATCAACGTTCCCGATCTGCCGTTGTCAGAACTCAAAGGCATCCGCGTGACGCGCTGTGGCAGTCGCCATCCGGCGGATCAGGTGATTGCGCAGCAGGATCCGCGTGGCAATACACTCTACTGGATTGGTCCGCCAGGCGAAAAACTGGATGCGGGCCCGGATACAGACTTCGCCGCCGTGGATCAGGGCTACGTCTCTGTCACGGCACTCCATGTCGATTTAACGGCGCACAGCGCGCAGAACGTCCTCAGTGACTGGCTGGCTAAAGCTGAGGTGAACCTGGCATGGTGAATCGGCGTATTGAGACGTTGCTGTCACAACTGCGTCAGCAGGGCATCGATGATGAAAACCTGCTGAAAGCCATCAGCGAGGTGCCGCGCGAACGTTTTATCGACGAAGCGTTCGAGCATAAAGCCTGGGACAATGTTGCCTTGCCCATCGGCTCCGGTCAGACGATATCACAGCCCTACATGGTCGCGCGGATGACCGCGCTGCTCGGGCTTAATCCGCATTCGCGTGTGCTGGAGATTGGTACGGGTTCAGGTTATCAGACGGCGATTCTTGCCCATCTGGTGGACCATGTTTATTCAGTGGAACGCATCAAAGGGCTGCAGTGGCAGGCCAAGCGCCGTCTGAAACAGCTGGATCTGCATAATGTTTCAACCCGTCATGGTGATGGCTGGCAGGGCTGGCCTTCACGTGGCCCCTTCGATGCCATCATCGTCACGGCTGCACCGCCTGAAATTCCGATTGCGCTGATAGCACAACTGGCAGAAGGCGGCATCATGGTGCTGCCGGTTGGCGAAGATCAGCAGGTACTGAAGCGCCTGCGTCGTCAGGGCGAAGAGGTGATGGAAGAGACCATCGAACCAGTGCGTTTCGTCCCGCTGGTGCAGGGCGATCTGGCCTGACCCTCTTCGTATTTCTTCACAACTGTTTCATAGCACCACGTACCTGATGTTGTTACTATCCAGTTTATTCATCGAAAACGCAGATTTTATCGCGCCGCGCAGAGTATCCTGCTGGCAGATACAGTGAAACAGATAGATCAGAGTTGCCATCACGGGGGATTAATGAGCACGGGAAGCACACTTTTTCAGTTACGCCGTCTGGCGGCGCTTTCACTGGTAGGTTTTTGGCTGGCAGGCTGTAGCTCCAGCGACAACTCACAGGCACCCATCAGTCGCGTTGGCGATAATGGCGGCATGAACACTAACCAGTCTGGAGCAGACACGAGTTCAGGCGGCGTTCCTGCCACGCCAGCCCAGGGACAAATGTTAAGCAAAAATTCAGCATCTGCCCCCGCTAGTGGTGGAATGATTAGTACCAACAGCAATATTGAGACGCAGAATGGCCGGATTGTTTACAATCGCAGTTATCAGAACATTCCTAAGGGTAGCTACTCCGGTGAAACTTATACCGTTAAGCGTGGCGACACATTGTTTTACATCGCCTGGATTACCGGCAACGATTTCCGTGATTTAGCCCAGCGCAACAATGTTCCTGCGCCATATGGCCTGAATGTCGGCCAGACTCTGCAGATTGGCAATGGGTCGGGTCAGCCGATTACCGGCGGCAATCCCATTACCGTTGCTGATGCAACGCAGGGCGGCGTTCCGGCGGCACCACAAATTAAATCGCCTGCTGTTGCACAGCAACCTGTTATTACGTATTCTGATGATTCAGGTAATTCGGGTGGCAGCAAAATGTTGCCTTCGAATGGAGCAAATGTTGCAACGACAACAGCTCCAGTCGTTACCGCACCCCCAACGGTTAGCAGTACAACCAACAGTTCAACGCCGGTCGGAAGCTGGCGCTGGCCGACTGACGGGAAGATCATCGATAACTTCTCTGCCGCCGAAGGTGGCAATAAAGGTATCGATATCGCCGGGACGCGCGGACAATCTGTGGTCGCCACT
Organism: Pantoea sp. PvP021; assembly: GCF_054056055.1. Lineage (NCBI taxonomy): Bacteria > Pseudomonadati > Pseudomonadota > Gammaproteobacteria > Enterobacterales > Erwiniaceae > Pantoea > Pantoea sp. PvP021. Next base: position 50,871 of record NZ_JBSRXX010000014.1, read on the forward strand.
GCTTCAGGACGAGTGGTTTACGCAGGTAACGCACTCCGGGGTTACGGTAATTTAATCATCATTAAACACAACGATGATTACCTGAGCGCCTACGCCCACAACGATACAATGCTGGTCCGGGAACAACAGGAAGTTAAGGCGGGGCAAAAGATCGCTACCATGGGTAGCACCGGAACCAGTTCAGTCAGATTACACTTTGAAATTCGTTACAAGGGGAAATCCGTAAACCCGTTGCGTTATTTACCGCAGCGATAATCCGGCAGAACAAAACAGGTTTATGTTCTGCCCTGGAATCACGGGTAGGAGCCGCTTATGAGCCAGAATACGCTGAAAGTAAACGAGTTACATGAGAACGCGGAATTCGATGAGAACGGAGCTGAAATTTTTGACGAGAAGGCACTCGTTGAAAATGAAGCCAGTGATAGCGACGTAGCGGAAGAAGAGTTGCTATCACAGGGTGCGACGCAACGTGTGTTAGATGCGACGCAGCTCTATCTCGGGGAGATTGGCTATTCTCCGTTGTTAACGGCAGAGGAAGAAGTCTTCTTCGCTCGCCGTGCATTGCGGGGTGATATCCCTTCCCGTCGCCGTATGATCGAAAGTAACTTACGCCTGGTGGTGAAAATCGCTCGTCGTTACAGCAATCGTGGTTTAGCTCTGCTGGACCTGATTGAAGAAGGTAACCTCGGCCTGATTCGCGCCGTAGAGAAATTTGACCCGGAGCGCGGGTTCCGTTTCTCAACGTACGCCACCTGGTGGATTCGTCAGACTATTGAACGGGCGATCATGAATCAAACCCGTACCATCCGTCTGCCGATTCACATTGTGAAAGAACTGAATGTTTATCTGCGTACTGCGCGTGAACTTTCCCACAAGCTCGACCATGAGCCGAGTGCGGAAGAGATCGCAGAGCAGCTTGATAAACCGGTTGATGACGTAAGCCGCATGTTACGTCTCAACGAACGCATTACCTCGGTTGATACGCCATTAGGCGGTGATTCTGAAAAAGCGCTGCTGGATATTCTGGCCGATGAGAAAGACAACGGCCCTGAAGACACCACGCAAGACGATGATATGAAACAAAGCATCGTTAAATGGCTGTTCGAACTGAACGCCAAGCAGCGTGAAGTGCTGGCACGTCGTTTCGGCCTGTTGGGTTATGAAGCGGCAACACTTGAGGATGTGGGTCGTGAAATCGGCTTAACCCGCGAGCGTGTACGCCAGATTCAGGTTGAAGGTTTACGCCGTCTGCGTGAAATCCTGCAGGCGCAGGGCCTCAGTATTGAAGCACTGTTTCGTGAATAATCGTTAACAGTAAATCTGAGTTTGAATGCGAAAAGCGATGGTGAAAACCATCGCTTTTTTTATGTCTGCAGAAAAGTGATTTGCGGGCGAGCAAGCATCGCACCGCGCATTAACGCGGTGCGATGTACGGGATGTAATATCAGACCAGCGATTTAAGACGATAAATCCAGTCGAGTGCCTGACGCGGTGTCAGCGTATCGGGATCCAGCGCCTCTAGCGCCTCCATGGCAGGCGAGGTCTCTTCAACCAGCAGCGGCAGCTGAGAGCCATCGACCGTCGATGACGCGGAGTGGTTTGAAACGGTCTCAAGTTCCTTCAGCTTATTGCGTGCCCGCTTAATTACCTCTTTGGGTACGCCGGCCAGCGCCGCCACCGCCAGACCATAGCTCTTACTTGCCGCACCCTCCTGGACGCTGTGCATAAAGGCGATTGTGTCGCCATGCTCAACGGCATCCAGATGGACGTTAACCACGCCTTCCATTTTTTCCGGCAGGGTTGTCAGCTCGAAGTAATGGGTGGCAAACAGCGTCATCGCCTTGATACGGTTCGCCAGGTTTTCGGCGCAGGCCCAGGCGAGCGATAAACCGTCGTAGGTGGATGTTCCGCGTCCAATCTCATCCATCAGCACCAGGCTATTTTCGGTGGCATTGTGCAGGATGTTAGCGGTTTCGGTCATCTCAACCATAAAGGTCGAGCGCCCGGAGGCGAGATCGTCAGCGGCACCGACACGGGTAAAGATGCGATCCAGCGGGCCAATCAGCGTCTCATCGGCAGGAACAAAACTGCCAATCCATGCCATCAGCGCAATCAGTGCTGCCTGGCGCATATAGGTACTTTTACCGCCCATGTTGGGGCCGGTAATAATCAGCATTCTGCGCTGGGGTGCCAGTGACAGTGGGTTGGCAATAAACGGCTCTTTCAGAACCTGTTCCACCACCGGATGGCGTCCGCCGCTGATTTTAATCCCGGCTTTATCCTGCAATACCGGGCGGCAATAGTTCAGGGACCAGGCACGTTCTGCCAGGTTGCTTAACACATCCAGCTCTGCCAGCGCGGCGGCACTCAGCTGCAGCGCTTCAAGATGCGGCAGCAACTGATCGAACAGCGCCTCATACAGGCTTTTTTCCAGCGACAGCGCTTTACCCTTTGAGGTGAGTACTTTGTCTTCGTACTCTTTCAGCTCCGGAATGATATAGCGTTCAGCATTTTTCAGGGTCTGACGACGGACATAGTGCATCGGTACCTGATGGCTCTGTCCGCGGCTTACCTGGATGTAATAACCATGCACGCCGTTAAAGCCGACCTTCAGGGTATCCAGTCCCAGCTTCTCGCGTTCGCGGATCTCCAGCCGGTCAAGATAGTCGGTTGCGCCATCTGCCAGTGCACGCCACTCATCCAGCTCCGCGTTGTAGCCGGGCGCAATCACTCCGCCATCGCGGATCAGCACCGGCGGTGACTCAATCACCGCCTGTTCCAGCAGCTCACGTAACGCAGTGAACTCGCCCATCTGCGTGCGCAGCTTCTGCAACTGGGGCGCCTCAACATCGGCCAGCAACTGGTTAAGTTCCGGCAGTTGCTGAAACGCATGACGCATGCGAGCCAGATCGCGCGGACGTGCGGTGCGCAGGGCCAGGCGAGCCAGGATTCGCTCCAGATCGCCGACCTGACGCAGCACCGGTTGCAGCACGTCGCTGAGATTTTGCAGCTCAGCAATCGACTCCTGACGCTGGTTAATGATGCGCGCATCGCGCAGCGGCATATGCAGCCAGCGTTTCAGCATCCGGCTACCCATCGGGGTGACCGTTTTATCCAGCACCGCCGCTAAGGTGTTGTCGGTGCCGCCTGCCAGGTTCTGGGTGATCTCCAGATTACGGCGGGTGGCCGCATCCATGATGATGCTGTCCTGCTGCCGCTCCATGCTCAGCGAGCGGATGTGGGGCAGCGTGGTGCGCTGGGTATCTTTAACATACTGCAGCAGGCAGCCCGCCGCGCTCAGTCCGAGGTGCGCATTCTCCACGCCGAAGCCATTAAGATCGCGGGTGCCGAACTGCAGGTTCAGCTGCTGGCGTGCGGTGTCGATCTCAAACTCCCACAAAGGACGGCGTCGCAGGCCGCGTCGCTGATCGATCAGCAACATCGCCTGGAAATCTTCGGGGTAGAGCAGCTCCGCCGGATTGGTGCGCTGCAGTTCTGCCGCCATGGTTTCAGCATCGGCAGGTTCGCTGAGGCGAAAACGGCCTGAGCTGATATCCAGCGTGGCGTAGCCAAAACCGCGCGGGCTCTGCACAATCGCCGCCAGCAGATTGTCGTGTCGCTCCTGCAACAGCGCCTCATCACTGATGGTACCCGGGGTAACGATGCGCACCACTTTGCGTTCGACCGGGCCTTTGCTCAGCGCCGGATCGCCTATCTGCTCGCAGATGGCAACGGATTCGCCCAACTGCACCAGTTTAGCCAGGTAACCTTCAACCGCATGATAGGGCACACCCGCCATCGGAATCGGTTCGCCCGCTGACGCACCGCGCTTGGTGAGTGAAATCTCCAGCAGCTGCGAGGCACGTTTTGCGTCGTCATAAAACAGCTCGTAGAAGTCACCCATACGGTAAAACAGCAGAATGTCAGGATGCTCCGCCTTGAGACGCAGGTACTGCTGCATCATTGGCGTATGGGTTGAAAAGTCCTTATCTGTAGACTCTTTCATATTGAATTAACTCATTTTTATGGCTTTAGAAGTACTCAAGTGGCCCCATTTGAAACCCTGATAAATCCATCTAAATCCGAAAATTTGTATGCCAGATGTATTCTAGCTACTATCGAGAATACAACATGGCTCTTCTGGTATACATGAGGCAACAACTGTGAAGATGACTCTGAATCAATCAATAATTATCAATAAGTTATCGATAGAAACCAAACCTGAGTTAGATTCAGACGGACGAGTTGTGTATGTGCCTAACCTTTCTGGTAAGCCGTATCTTATCACTGACAGCCACCGTGATTCACCCGTAGGCTTTGGTGTAAAGATCAGTGCAACAAAGAAGACCTATATCATCCAGAGAAGAGTTTCAGGAGGGGGCAGAAGTCCTTCAGAGGGGAAGTCACCTTCACAGGTAATCAGAGCTACGATTGGTAATGTATCGGATTTTGCATCGATTGATCAGGCTCGTGAAGTTGCGAGAACCTATGCACAATCGATGAAATCTACTAAAAGAAACCCAAATGCAGTTAAACGAGAAGCTGATATCGCAGAGCTGACCCTCAGTGAGATTTTCGCTCAATATCGTCAGCACCTCTTAGGACGAAGTAAACCAGCAAAACCAAATTCAATCCGGGTGCTCGATAAAGCGGAACAAAAGCTTAAAGAGTGGGAGCGGTATCGAGTCCGTGACCTCACAGGAAGCCTCATTCTCAAGAAGTTTGATGAGATAGCCTTAAAAACCAGAACGACGGCCGAGCAGACTTTTAGATGGGCAAATGTGGCAGTTCAACATTCTATCGATGTAGAGGCGATGAATGCACAAAGCCAGCAACGATTGCCTGTTCTCACTTACAACCCATTCACTGTGCTCAGAGTGCAAAAGAAATATCGTAGTCGCTCTGAACTGGAAGAAAGCTATCAGTCAAAAGGTGTGAGAAATCCGCTTTCAGCAAAAGATACATTGGGTAAGTTTCTGGATGCACTACACCACAAGAGAAGCTTTAACCGTCTTGGTTGCGATTATCTCCTGCTAACGGTGTTGCTTGGTGCGAGAAAGGAAGAAACGGCTTCTCTATGCTGGAGAGAGGAGCTATCGGCAGAAGAAGCAAAGTCTACGAGCTATGTCGATTTGGCTAATAGGAAAATTTTTTTCTTTGATACCAAGAACAGGACGAATCATGAGCTTCCCATCTGTGATGCTGTCAGATGTTTGTTAGAGGAAAGAAGGGATATCGTTTTTGATAAGGAAGTAAAAGCGAGTCGAAGAAAATGGGTGTTTCCAGCACGATCACCTCGAAGCAAAAGCGGGCACTATAGTGACAGTAAAACACTTAGGGAATACCTATGTGCAGAAGCCGGAATCGCTAAGTTAGGCACTCATGACCTGAGAAGAACCTTTGGCAGGATCGCTGAAGAGATTGGCTCCTATGCTGTTGTAAAGAAGCTCCTGAATCACCGTAACACAACCGATCCTACCGAGAGGTATGCTGAACCGGACAAAAACCGAGTGTTTGAGGCACTACAGCGGATTGAGCTACATATACTGATGACTGCGCCGGGGTTGTATAATAATTTACTGGCTTCGGCAAAATACCCACCAATACCTGAATATTCTGGGAAGCAAGCATGAGTGCTATTGAAACCTTGAGAGAGATGTCAGAGGTCTGGAGTTTGTTTGGTGACATGCCGGATGATGCCACCATTGGGGTAGATTTAGCGGCACTGTATTTGGGAGTAAGTGTCAAAACACTTGCTCGTTATCGCCAGAATGGTGAGGGCCCACCCTACGTGCAATATCAGTCTTCTGAAAGCAAAGCTCGCAACCAGCGGGTTAATTATTTACTCGGAGATCTTCGTGCTTGGCGAAACAATCATAAAGTCAGTAGCACCATGCAGGCCGCTCAGGTTAGGGGATTAGCATTCACAACCCTTTCCGATTTTACTTGCTCACAACCGTTCTGGAGCATAAGTAAGGGGAGGGTGATTATCGGTCATGCTCTCAGGATTACAGATGAGGATTTTAAAGGTTACCTCAGGGATAGTGACTATGTTTTGATATGGCTTTCGGTTGAAGAAGCTCTACTCAAAGATTGGGTATGGGCAAATGAGAGAGAAATCTGGCATTTGAACTTTGTAGAATACTTGAAGAAAATAATACTGAATTCGATTGCCCTACAAGAAAAACACAAAATAAATCAATGTTTGAAAGATTCTAAGGAACTTTAGCTCAATCTTTTAGATTAGTCTTTTCTTACATAATTTAAGTTTTAAAAGGTGACTTACAAAATTCTTCGGTTAAAATTATTGAGTGGACTATTTATAGTAATTTAGAAAGTTTAATATAGGGAGCTTTACAATGAGCGAAGATTTAAAAGTATTTAGTAACATCCGAACCTTAAGAGTACAAGCTCGCGAAACTTCTCTGGAGATTCTCGAAGAAATCCTTGAAAAATTAACAGCAATCGTTGAAGAAAAACGTCTTGAGGAAGAATCAGGTAAAAAAGAACAAAAAGAAAGAAAAGTGAAACTTGATGCTATTCGTGAACAACTTCTTGCGGATGGGATCGACCCACAGGAATTACTTGGTAACTACGGGTCAAGCTCAACATTAAAAAAACCAAAATCAAGCCGCAATCCTCGCCCTGTAAAATATAAATATACCGATGAGGATGGTAATGAGAAAAGCTGGACAGGGCAGGGGCGCACACCTAAAGCTATAAAAAGTGCTCTCGACAGTGGTAAAAAACTTGAGGATTTTATGATCTGAATTTTATTCGCTAATCCATAAATATGGATTAGCTTTCCTAATTTTCAGATCTCAGTACTTTTTTTAAAACCAAAAATGTTACTCAAACTATAAAATAGTTTGATTTTTATATTGATTTATAGTATATTTTAGTGTAAGTAATTTTTAATAAAAGCTGGAGGTATTATGTCTATCGAAGAATTAACTGCAAAAATAAGAGAAGAATCCAAAAATCGAACATCTAAAGAGCGGTTTGAATTACTTGTAGAGGCTAAGATCCTGACTCGACAAGGAAACTATAACTCACGCTTCTTTTCAAAAGAAACTGTGGCAAAGAGCAAAAGAAAATAATTAAAAAAGGCACACGGAATGTATTCTTCTAAGCCTAGCATTGTTTATGGTTTTCATGGTCTGGATAAGAAAACGGCCTTAAAAATAGTAACTCAAAAGGACAACTTTAAACATAGTAATAATCCTTATGATTGGTTGGGTTATGGGATATATTTTTGGGAAAATAATTATCAGCGTGCAATCGAATATGCGAATGAAGATAAACAGCGAAAAAAATCTAAAGTTAAAGAACCTTTCGTTCTCGGTGCCGTAATTGAGCTTGGTAGATGTTTGGATCTTTTAGATCAGAACTATATTAACTTTTTAAAAGCTGCTTTCGAAGATATGCAATTGGGAGTTAAAGAAAAAGGTAAGGAGCTACCTCAAAACACCGGGTTTGGAAAAAGCGACTTTGACTTCAGAAAAAGAGAGCTTGATTGCGCACTAATTCGCTATGCCTGTAATTTAGCCATGAAAAATAATCAACCTTTTGATTCTGTTAGATCTGCATTTTTGGAAGGAGAACGACTATATGATGGTGCTATGTTTTATGAAAAAAATCACATACAGATAGCTATTATTAATCCGAACTGCATTAAAGGAATATTTTTACCAAGAGAAAAAGTCGAATTTGAAGGACCAGTCCATGCTTTCTAAATTATGAGTTCATATTATTCTATAATGATTGTAATTCAAGCCCCTCTATAATTCCTTCTAAGTATCGTTAAATTACTAAAAACCAAAAAAATATAATCATTAACAAAAATTGAAATTTTTCAGCTAGTGAATTTTTAAAAAATTATCTTATAAAATAAAATCCTTCACTAAGAGACTAAAGATGAAAGAAGCATGGATATCATCTTGTACATCAAACATACAAGATTTTGTTGAACGCTCTACAAGATTACAGCCAGATAAATTAGACTTAAATTTGGAAGAACAAATAGATTTTGACTACCAAATTAACTTAAGTCTGGATTTTCGTGTTGAGTTAGTAAAGCAAACACAAGCAGGGAGCATTAGGTCCTCAGACACTACTCTGGTTTTCCGTGATGCCTTGAGATACAAAGAAGCATTAAAAGCAGAAACAAGTGCTGTTTTGTCCCGTGAGGAAACCTTAAGAGAAGCCCATGCAATCGTTCTTTCGAGGCATTATGGGGAGCTAAGAAAGGAAACGGTCATCTACTCACATCCTCGTTGTCTCTGCCTTACAGAGAACTGTACGAATTGTAGAGGAAGAGGACAGGTAAACTGCTCATCGTGTGGTGGTTCAGGAAAAACGAGCTGTTCAGGTTGCGGCGGCAGCGGGCAGGTTTTGGAGCAAAAAACAGTATATGACGATTACTCCAAGCAACACCGCACCGAAAGTCATTACCGTGGTTGCTATTCTTGTAGTTCAAGTGGCAAAGTCAGATGTAGCCCTTGCTCAGGTACAGGTGATCAGCAGTGCTCGCCTTGCAGAGGGACGGGGCAGATCACTCAGATAACGAAACTAAACAGTGTAGCCATACCAGACTATCAACTAATCTATTTCAGAGAGGATGTTCAGCAATTCATAAAAGATGGTCTTTATAAAGCTGGGATACCTAACTTACAGAAGTTCGGCAATATAGTTATCGCAGACTCTAAAGTTGATTTCACCAGAAATAAAGTCAACTTCTTATATGATGCAGAAGTTCCATTTGCGCGGTTCAGTAGTCCACTTCCGGAGGCTCAAATTCCTGATTCGGTAATTCATTGGATTATTTATGGAGTAAGGCCTCAAATTCTTGATTCTGGACATGTTATTGAGCTGATGCTCAAAAATGATTTAGACAATCTTGTTTATGCAGCTACCCCTAAGAGATTACTCAATCCGTTCATTGGCATATTCAGCCGTAAAACGGTGAAAATATTCATGGAATCTGAAGCTCATCAGGATATGCTTCATGCTAATAGTACAGGTAAATCCGGGCATATGCTTAGGGAAGCTCTGAACAGAGCATTCTCGACAGATTATCTGAATGAAGCGCTCGCCAGCCTAAAATCGATTATATTAGCTTTTCAGAACTGGTCAGTTATAAAATGGATGATTTTTTCTTCATTAATCATCTACATTTTAATGCCATTTTATACAGCATATAATAATAAGTGGACAGTTAGTAATGCTTCACACCATGTTTACCTAACGCCTTATACTCTTTTGGATAATCAGCAGAATATACAATACTCATTAAAGGTAATTGCTAACTCATGTGGTTGGTTTATGATAATAGCAGGTCTGATTCTTCCCTTTATAGGATATTTATGGAGAAGAGTGTGGTTGCAATTGCTAATGGGTAAACAACTACAATTATGGTCTACACATAAAAAAATCCTAAGAAGTAGATGGCTAGTGAGCTTGTTAGTTTCAATAATCTTCTCCACCGCATTGCTGCTATTTTTCCCTATTTGGATAACTCAGAACGGTGACCTTTTTGGACAATATCCAATTGAAAGGATACTAAGCTTAGTAATAAGTATGATTAAATAAATTTGGATAAACCCCAGTAGCACTATTGGTAATTAGATGGCTACTGGGGTTTTTTAATCTTAAATAAGACATGGTATATATAATTACTCTAATATCGTAACTGTTTATTCAAATAAGTTAATCAATTAATAAATGAAATCCATATGAGCGAAACGCAGATTTGACTGAATCTAAGATCGTAACCATTAATATATCCAATTGACAAAATTATAAAATTTGATAATTAGATAAGGGTTGGCTTAATTTTAAGGTTGTTAAAGTATTTTTTAACTATGTTGAGGTGATTATCAAGAAGATTATATTTGATATTAAAACAGAAGATGAATACTTAAGTTATAAAGATGAAATCGATATAAATGAGGTGGATGAACTTGGCTCAAGTGCATTGTTCTTTGCCGATTATGGAACAAATTATGGGAAAAGTGAATGGCTTATAAAAAACGGTATAGACATTCACGTCGTAAATAAATCAAAACAAAATGCACTTTTTTTTTGTGAATATGAAAAGGCCAAGTTACTAATCGAGCATGGGATCAAAGTAAATCAAGTAGATGTTCATTGCGAAAATGCTTTGTTCAGACCAGTATCTAAATCCGATTTAGATACTGGCCAACTACTAATAAATAGTAAAATTGATATTCAACAAATAAACTTTCAAGGTCAGAATGTTTTGTTTAATGCACCTATTAAAGCATTAAAGCTGCTTTTAAAGCATGGAATTAATGTCAACCAATTAGACGTGCATGGTAACAATGCTTTAATAAACTTAGACTCAGGTCAAGACGACTACTTGAAAACAGCAAAATCCTTAATAAAGGCTGGGATTAGCCTTGATGTGTTTGTGAACGATACCTCAAAACTCAATCTGATAGACTCAGTGTTAGTAAGAAAATTGATTGTTGAGTCCATTATAAAAAAAGAGAATCAACACATAAATGAAATAATCAAGAATAATGAATGTTGTTGCAGAGACATTGTAACAAGAAAAAGGTTATGAATATATTAATAGCTAAATACTAATAATTAGCGAGCTTTGGGGGTTAAATTTATTGTTTATTTAATCTGAGTGGCAATTTTTATGATTGGCTAAATATATTAATGTTTGGAAAATTTAACTTTTTTATATTATAGTCGTGGTACTACTTGTGCGAGATGCTTTTTCTAATGATAGCGCTATATATTTGACAAAGTTGATTTATATGGTAGTGGAATGTAAATGGCGTAAAAATAGTTCATGACTGATAACAATAAAAGCGCAACTTTTAAAGCTAATAAATACAGTAAACTTGCGAAAATCTTTACAAGATTATCCGAGAAGATAGATGGGACAAGGGACAGAGTTAGGAAATAGCAGTATCAGGTAAATAGAAAAGTCCTTCTATCTACCTTATATATAAATGTAAAAATAATATTAGATCCACTTGATATTACTAACTTTATTAAGTAAAAGACAATAATTTATTTGCAAGATACTTATAGGTCATTTTCTATGTAGGTTATACATATACCTATTTTGCAAGATTTTTAATTAAGAGTGGAACTAAAATAATGTAATTAAAATAAGGAGACGTATGGATAGAATAGTAACTAATACAATAAAAATGGATACTGGAGAGAGATGTTGTTTGATCACTGATAAAGTTTCAAAAGTGCCACTTTATTATCCGTGTTTGTATATATCAACTGAGTTAAGAAAGAAGAACGAATCAATTTCAACTATTGAGCTACATTCAGCGAGTATAGCTCTATTTTATAGATTTCTCAATCTCAAGAGTATAGACATAGAAGCAAGGATCAGAACAGCAGAGTTTCTTCATCTTCAAGAGATCGATGCATTGAAGGAATTTATAACTAACAGAATGAAAAAAGAGAGAGTTATTAATCTTAATAGTGGTTGTAGGGTTAGTAGCAATACTCAATACTTCAGATTAACAGCTATTACAAAATACCTTGAGTGGTTATGTGACTTCTTCACTGTAAGTTATAAAAGAGATCATGGAATCATTGATAAATTCATTGCGAAAATGAAAAGTCATCGACCTAAAATTAGATTCAGGAATCAAGATTCAGCAATCGATAAAAACCTCAATCAAAATCAACTTAATGTTTTGTTTGAGATTTTGAAGATAGGTTCAGAAATGAATCCATTCAATGCTAATGTCCAAAGACGAAACAGATTAATGATGTTAATTCTTTATCATTTAGGATTAAGGGCAGGAGAGTTACTAAACATCAAGGTCACAGATATTGATATAGGCTCTCAGACAATTTCAATTAACAGGAGGGCTGATGATCCTAATGACTCAAGGATTAAACAACCGCTTGTTAAAACCTTAAAAAGAAAGCTGTCTATATCAAATGACCTATGCAATGAAATCTGCAATTATATAAAAATTGAAAGGCGTAAGCATAGAATGAAAAAAGATAATGGCTATTTATTTATCTGCCATAAAAAAGGAAATACATTCGGAGAACCCTTGTCTATTCAGGCATACCATAAAATTATTAATGCCTTGAAGAATTCATGCCCCGAACTTTCCAGAATGACAGGTCATAAGTTAAGACATACCTGGAACTATGAGTTTTCTTCAAAAATGGACCAGATGGAAAATCCACCTAACCAATATGAGCAAGAACAAATGAGGTCTTTACTGATGGGTTGGAAAGAGGGTTCTGGCACTGCTTCTACTTATAACAGAAGATTCATCGAAAACAAGGCCGCAGAGATAGCTTTAAATATGCAGAAAGAAATGATCAACAGAGGAGGTGCTTGATGCTAAAATTATATGTTAATGGAGACGATAATGAGAGCACTAATGAAGCTAAAACTAAAGGTTATTACTTTTCCCTAAATGATGAGACATGGAAGCTAAGTCGAAATGTGACAGTTAACATCAAGGCGGTGAAAGATGTAATAAATAAAGAATTGCTGGAGGGCTATTTAAAAACGCTAAAATATTTAGCCTGTGAATTAAGTCCTGCTTCAGTTAAATTAATAAGCAATAACTTTAGGAGGTTTATTATAAATGTGAACCCAAAAAAGGTTGATGAATTTTCCCTTGTCAGGTTCAGAGGATCTGATGGTAGGGACAATAATATTATGTCATCGGTAAGGATACTGATCAAAAAGTGGTATGAGTTAGGCTATTGTGGAATAAGTAAAGAAGCATATGATTTTTTATGTAAATTGGTCATTCCTGATAATAAAAAAGGAGAAGTAGTAAGGAGAAGAGATCAGGTTAAAGGCCCTTTTACTGATATTGAGTTACAGTCTTTTCTTGAAGCTTGTTATAGGGCATATGATAAGGAAAAAATCGACATTACGCAATTAGCGATGGCTTTGCTGATAAGTGCAACCGGAAGACGGCCACTACAGATCTCACAGATGAAGGTTTCAGATATAAAAAGGATAAAAGTAAACGAGAATAGCTATTCCTATGTCATTTGTATCCCAAGGATAAAACAAGGCTTGGGATTCAGGGAATCTTGCAGAAATTATCAAGTGACAAAAGACTTGTATGATTTACTCTGTAAGCAGTGTGATTTAAGTATCGAAAAAGTTCGTAGTGTACTTAATAGAGATCTAATTAATAAAGAAGTTGAGAATATACCGCTATTTATATCATTACAAAAGTTAGAAGGCTTCAAAATCAATAACGAATCCAGAGAGATATTTGTATCGGATAAAGCTCACGAATACTCTTTGAAGATAAATAAGACGCTTAATTTCATTGCTGAAACAGAAAGTGTTATTTCTGAAAGAACTTATGAAAGATTAAATGTAAATCCCCGAAGGTTTCGTTATACCGTTGGCACCAGAGCAGCAAGAGAAGGTGCAAGCGAATTAGTTATTGCAGAACTATTAGACCACTCTACAACTCAATATACGGGGGTGTATGTTGAGTTTAATGCTGAACATGTTGCAAGAATTGATGAGGCAGTGGGAAGTCATATGCAGAAATATGCTGGTTTCTTTCAAGGTAAAATTCTGGATGATTCTTCAATGAAGAAAAATGAATTGCCAGTAAGGAATTTATCAGGGGAGGTCACTGGAGTATGTGATGGTTGTAAGTCTTGTAGGGCTAATGTTCCTATCCCTTGTTATACCTGCCATCACTTTCGCCCATTTGTTGATGCACCACATAAAGAATTACGAGATCATTTATTAAAACGAAGAGAAAGAATTATGACTGATACTAATGATGAAACTATGAGTAAAACATTAGACAGAACAATAATGGCTGTAGAGGAAGTATTAAAAAAATGTGAGATTTTAAAATTACAAAGGAGAGATAGATATGAATGAAATTGATATAGTTGAATTTAAAAGTAAAACGGAAATCTTAGCAGGGAAAAACCTCGATGAATTTATTAAAAACTGCAAAGAACAGTTAAGTGGAAATCTGCATGATAACAATTGGGAATGCAATCATTGGAAGAAGATTTTTAAATTTACTAAATTTAAGAGAGGGAATAGTAAGGTTGATTTAAGTAGTAACACGGAATTCCTTGATTTCGTTTACATTGAATTTTGCAAATCATATGTAGCTTTTATTTTTTGCTCTAATCCAAAAGGATTTGATAAGTTAACTTTTCCAATTGTACTTAGGGTTATTGAAAAAAATCTTTTAGCCTACACGGGGTCTGGTGATATAAAAAAACTAAACCCAGTCATTCTTGATGAGTGCTTGTCCGAGATTGATGATAACTACACTAAAGGGGTGGCATACAAATGTGGTAAATTCATGGAGAGGTTAATTGCTTTCCTGAACGAGAAAGAACTTCTTAATTGTGGATTAATGAAGTGGAGTAGTTACATCAGACCACCTGAGTCAAGATTGTCGATCTCTAATAATGCAGACAAAGCCAGATTAGCTAAATTGCCCACTGAAAAAGCATTACAAGCAATTGGTGAGATCTTTTCAATGCAGGATCATGACCTTCACGAAAAAGACCTGTTTGTTACTTCAGTGTTTGCATTGCTCATGTGCGCACCCAGTCGTATAACTGAAATATTATCGCTTAGAGCTGATTGCGAAATTTTCGAAAAGAACAGGGAAGGAAAGGAATGTTATGGCTTGAGGTTTTATTCATTAAAAGGTTACGGGGCAAACATAAAGTGGATTCCTGAAATCATGGTTCCCACTGCCCAACTTGCCATTGAAAGGCTGCTTAGAATATCTGAAAAGCCAAGATTAAGAAGTAAGGTTCTTGAGGAGGATATGAAAAATGAACGAGGCGGAAAAATTTGGTTTGATAAGGAAAAGGATGTTCGCTTCAGTAACGCTCTTTGTGCTCTATTCGATAACCAGCTCAGTATGAAACGAGAAACGGGTAATAAACTGTTCAAAATAAGAAATGTCTTTTTCTCAAAGGAGTTAGGGAGTTCAAAAGTCGGTAAGCATAAGAACATTTTCGAAAGGCATGGATACTATGATGAACATAACAAAGCTTTGTTCTTGAGAACTCATCAGGCCAGACATCTACTTAACACTATCGCTCAAAGAGGGGGCCTTGGAGAACTGGACATAGCAAAGTGGTCAGGAAGAGTATCAGTTACACAAAACAGAGTTTACAACCACATCACTGAAGATGAGATGATTGAAAAAGTGAAAACTCTGGGGATTAATCAGAAAGCTATAATTCCCTGCAATAGTGATGTGAATGACAACTTCGAAATCTCCACTCTTAGTGATTTAAAAAGTAAGGTAGAGCATGGTGCTGTTCATACAACTGAATATGGATATTGTGTGCACGATTACATTTTAGCTCCCTGTAGCAAATACTTTGATTGTATCAACTGTAGTGAGCAGATATGTGTCAAAGGGGAGATGCAGAAACTTGAAAGGCTCAGGTCCTTACTTGATACGACCGAACAACTCGTTGATAAAGTAAAAGATGCTATCAGTGAGGAGGAACTTGGGGCTGATAAGTGGTATCTGCATCAAACCAAAACCCTTGAAAGAGTGAAAGGGATGATTGCATTAATGGAAAACCCCGAACTGCCTGATGGTTCGCTTGTAAGAACGCATGGGGACGATTTTTCACACCTGTCTCGTGTTTTAGAAATGAAAAAGGATGACAGTATTATCATAAACAACAAGGAGAAAATTAATGGCCAAACACCTAACCAATAAAGATCTACAAATAATTATAAATTGTATAGCAGGTTGGCAAAGTTCAAAGCAGGGTAAGTTTACCTGGGAAAACCTTTGTGACTCCGTTACCGAGCTTTTGGGTAAGAGACCAACAAGACAGTCTCTGAGTCAGCATACAGCTATAGTCAGGGCTTTTGAACTTCAAAAGAAGAACATAAAATCTGGAGCATCTGAAGTCAAAAGACCTGCAAACCTGAACATAGCTTCACAGCAGATAAAAAATTTGCAGTTGAAAAATGAATCGCTCAAAGAAGAAGTCAGAGTTTTAAAACAGCAATTTGTGATATGGCAATATAATGCTCACAAACATGGAATTAAAGAACATCAACTCAATGCACCCTTAATATCAGTTGATAGAGAAAGGAGTGAAGAGTAGGGCTAATTGATGTAAGTCATTGAAGTTAAAGAAATGATATTGCACTTAAAAGTTAAGTAACTTTTATTGATCACCGTGTTGTAATTTCGTTATTATGCTGTTAAAGACAACTTAACGAGGACGTGAGTTTTGACGGTAGCGAAAGATAGTTCAACTGATGATATTGTGCATGGTAATGACCTTAGGGGTATGGATAATTTTTATGTTCGAACCACTGAATTTTTATGCCCCTATCTTAAGTGCAGAATAAAAGCGACACCTTGCAGTTACAGATCCGAGAATGTTAATCAATCGTATTTCAAATATACTGGCGAGCACAAGTCAGGTTGTGGCATACATGATGCAAAAAATCGCAACCGAAACAACTCTAATGATGAAAAAACACATAACTCTCCTCCAGCTCCATTCATTTCAATTCTTCGTCTGGAAAATGACGAAAGGATTCACAGAGAAAAAAACAATAATAGGACCAGAAAAGTAAACGATGAAGAAGATGTTGTAAGAGAACATCCTGTTTCGTCTTCAAGTATTAAACCAATAGTTGATTACTATCTGTCAGGAGTTAACAATAACGAGTTCCTTTCAATACCGCCTTATGAAAAAAGGACTTATAATGAGACATTTCAGAAATTAAAATACAAACCTGATGTTAAATATTGTAAGCCCGCAATATATTTTGGTGCACTACAATCTAATCTTACTTTAGATCCTAACGCAGATGAGTATGAAATTGTTTTTCTTGCTCGCAAGAAAGGAACAAAAGAAGCCTTTAGACTTATAGTTGATGCATCAAGCTGGAACTCAAGCCAGAAAGATGTATTCTTCAAAGAATTTGAAAAGCAAAGAGAGAAAGCTGAGAGATACAGGAAGTCCCTTTTTGATAAAAAAACGAAATCCTATAAAAGAGCTAATAAGTTTCTAACTCTTTTCTTTTTTGGTTTCCCTGATGATAAAGAACCACTGTTGCTACATACAAATCATTTCAAATTGGTTTATGTTTCTTTTATCGATGATGTTAAAGATACTTTCAATACGAGTAATGAAATTTCGATTGTCTCACAAACAAACTTATACGAGCTGACTGCGAATGAGACAAATATATCGGATGTTGAAGCTAATAATGTTAGCTATGTTGACTCTGACTATCTAAATTCAGCATCGTTCCTGCCTGAGCCTGAGCCTGAGCCTGAGCCTGAGCCTGAGCCTGAGCCTGAGCCTGAGCCTGAGCCTGAGCCTGAGCCTGAGCCTGAGCCTGAGCCTGAGCCTG
>NZ_JBSRXX010000015.1:0-60285 GCF_054056055.1 Pantoea sp. PvP021
CTGAGCCTGAGCCTGAGCCTGAGCCTGAGCCTGAGCCTGAGCCTGAGCCTGAGCCTGAGCCTGAGCCTGAGCCTGAGCCTGAGCCTGAGCCTGAGGCAGAAGACCCCAAATCGCGCGGAGGTTTTTTAAATGGTTTGAAAGCAATTATTGAAAAGTTTCGAAGATAGTGTAGCTATTGATTTTTAGGTCATATGCGTTATAAGTAACATGTCAAGGATGACAACTTAGCAAGGATGCTTACTATGGATAAATTACAAAAATATTTGCCTGACCAAAGGTTTTTGATTCTTCTTAATCGATTTATCATACGATACGATGAGTCACAATGTAATAAAGATAAAGTTATTAAAGATGCCTATCTTTTCTGTGTGGGTTACTTCTTCAAATATCAGCAAGATTACGAAAATCCTTATCTAAGAGGGCCCAGCAACATTATTGCTATTTTGAGTTCGGCTTTACTTAGTCCAAGCTTCTATGCAATACCTTCGAGTATTAGTCTTGATCGTATTCTATATTTTTATAAATTCATTATTGAATACATAATATGGAATGAGTATGAAGTTGAGACTGTGTTCAGAACTCATAAATTAAGTTTTAGAAAAGATATTCCCTATGAAATCAAAGACCCATCTTCTCGTAAGAAAAAGAGGTTGTAATAACTTTTCATTACTTAATCCCAGGTTAATAACTTCTTCAACAATGGCTTTTCGATTTTCTCAAAGGGGGGGCATATAGGCCATTTTTTTAAGCATTTACAGCTCCTCACTCACTTGTCCTGCTTCCTGCTGAACCCTGAACCTGCTGTCATAAGTTCACTCACTAAGTAAATATTCTAACTATTTCTTAAGGTTACTAATGAGTGTTTTTCAAGTTGCACTTTTTAAGTACATGTTAATAAAATGCTGATAAAAGCATCATCTGCATGATCTTAACTCCGGATTTTGCCTGCAAAGCCAGAGGTTTATTCTTTTAAGATTTTAAATTAAAAAAGAGTATGGCTTTTTGCGGCTAGGGTTATTGACGAGTAAATCATTAATGTTGTTTATTGGAGTGGTATCGATACACAAACACAACTTTACAAACCTAACTGAACAAGCAAGAGGGTATCACTATGATCAAGTTCTCTACTCTGTCTCAGCGCATTTCTGCTATCACTGAAGAAAATGCTATGTATACCAAAGGTCAGGTTATCGTCCTTAGCTGATAACGTATGACAAAGGCCGCATCTCGTATGCGGCCTTACTTTTTTTGGAGCACACCATGTCACTGACGAATGTTAAACCCCTCATTAAAGAATCTCATCACATCATCCTCGCAGATGATGGAGATATTTGTATTGGAGAAATCCCAGGAGTATCTCAGGTCATCAATGATCCTCCTTCCTGGGTAAGACCAGCTCTTGCCAAAATGGATGGTAAAAGGACAGTTCCCCGGATTTTTAAAGAACTGGTTAGTGAGGGTGTCCAGATTGAAAGTGAACATCTGGAAGGACTGGTTGCGGGCTTGGCGGAAAGGAAGCTCCTTCAGGACAACTCCTTCTTCTCAAAAGTGCTGTCTGGTGAGGAAGTAGAAAGGTACAACAGGCAAATCCTTCAGTTCTCCCTGATCGATGCTGATAACCAACATCCTTTCGTGTATCAGGAACGGCTAAAGCAAAGTAAGGTAGCCATCTTCGGGATGGGAGGATGGGGCACATGGTGTGCACTTCAACTGGCTATGTCAGGTATAGGCACCTTAAGACTCATTGATGGGGATGATGTCGAGTTGTCAAACATCAACAGACAGGTGTTGTATCGCACAGATGATGTAGGCAAGAACAAAGTTGATGCGGCCAAAGATACGATCCTTGCCTATAACGAAAACGTGAATGTGGAGACATTCTTTGAGTTCGCTTCTCCAGACAGAGCAAGACTTGAAGAACTCATTGGTGACAGCACTTTCATCATCCTTGCCTGGGCAGCACTGGGTTACTATCGTAAGGACACTGCTGAAGAAATCATCCATAGCATAGCTAAAGACAAAGCCATCCCTGTTATTGAGCTGGGTGGTGATCCTTTAGAGATCTCCGTTGGTCCCATCTACCTCAATGATGGTGTTCACAGCGGGTTCGATGAAGTTAAGAACTCTGTTAAGGATAAGTATTACGACAGCAATTCAGACATTAGAAAGTTTCAGGAAGCCCGTCTGAAGCACTCGTTCATAGATGGTGATAGAAAGGTAAATGCCTGGCAAAGTGCTCCCTCACTATCAATCATGGCTGGTATCGTTACCGATCAGGTTGTCAAAACCATAACTGGCTACGATAAACCACACCTTGTAGGTAAAAAATTCATTCTTTCATTGCAAGATTTCAGGTCTCGCGAAGAAGAGATTTTTAAATGAGCATTGATAGTATTACCTTTAACGACAAAGGTTATCTTACCAAAAACATACAATCTCAATTCGCTTCAAAAATATATGAGATTATGGAGTCGTCACAAGATTCATCTGAGGAGTCCTGGACTTACATATACAAAAATTCCTTAGAGCAAAAAGATCTTTCATTTTTGACCCCGGCTGATGAGATTGAAAAGAGTTTCAACTCTTGTTTTGCAGATTTTTGCGATAATAAATTCAGTTTCTTCTTCAGAAGACTCTCCAATGAAGTGAGAGATAAGGTTGCTTCAAGTGAAGCTTCAATAATTGCTTATAATTTTTGTAATTCCGAAGAGTTTAAAGATCTGATTGCTCGCCTAACCGGGAGGAAGATAGGAAATACCGATCTTTTCTACATTAATCGTTTTGATAAAGGCCATTTTCTCAACACACATACGGATTCAGGGAACAATGTCGGGGTAGCCTTGAATATTACTCAAAATTGGGACCCGAACTTCGGTGGTTTAACACATATCCTTGATCAGGATAGAAAGAAGGTTGTTGATACATTGACGCCAGGTTTTGCGGAACTGTTTCTTTTTGATACATCAGAGAAACAGGTTCCTCATTTCGTATCAATGGTTACAGCTAATCAGAAAAGCAGGCGGATGTCTGTTATAGCAAGGTATGGGAAGGCTTAGATTAATGACTAAAAGTTCTTTATGGCTTACGATGTTAATGGCTTTAATATGGGGCACTTCATTTCCTGTTTCAAAAATTGCGATTAATGTGATAGGCCCTTATGCATTCCGAATGGCGGGTTCTCTTGTTTCATGTGGTATTATTTTTTTGATATTCAACAAAAGTATCCGTGAAAGCCTTAAGGCCCTTAACTTTGATGAATTTTTAAGAATCGCAATAATTGCGGTGCCAAATGTTTTCCTGGTTCCAACACTCAATAGCATCGCTCTTCACTTCACCTCTGTTACGAATGCGACAATCCTTGTTTACACAATGCCTTGTTTTACCTCGATTATCCTGATGGGCTTGGCAAGAAAGCTGAACTTACTCTCCCTGTTCTCACTCCTTCTTTGTTTTTCGGGGATTTTCTTGATACTCAAAGAAGTGCATGTTGGTTTGGGTGAGGTTGTAATTCTATGTAGTGCCATTTTCTGGGCTATAGGAGCTGTCGTTTCTCAAAAGATAGTGATTTTCACTCCATTTAAGGCGAGGTTATTCTGGCAGATATTGGTTTCAACTATTCTGGTTTCCATTACTTATCCTTTCTTTCAATCAGGCCCATTACTTCAACCTCTTGTTACCGCTTTCACTAATACCGAGTGTCTTCTTTGTGTTCTCTATCTCGGTATTGTAGGTAATGCACTGGTATACTTCATCTGGTTTTATCTCATTCAGAACGAGAGTGCAGAATTTGCAAGCTATGCGACTCTGTTATCACCTGTAATAACTGTTATTATTGCTTCTACATTTCTCAATGAACAACCTACAAGCAAGCAAGTAATTGGTTTTAGCCTGATTTTGATGAGTGCTTTAATAGTGAACCTTATCAAACCCTATCTTACTAAGAAGTTAGTGAAAAGGGTTCGCTAAGCCCTCCAGCAGTGAAGAAGTATGTTTCGTCAGGAAATCATCTTGATGAGATGGAAATCTCTGCCTGCAAGTCCGGTGGTAGTCAATCCGAGCTTTGCAGGATCACATTGGAGGATGTGCTTGTTACTAATGTCCTCTTCAATGCAGCGATACACTAAGAAATTCTAAGTATGTCGTATCGATTTCAGGCATCTAAGACGAAAACCAGTACTGGGAACTGGGAACAGACTGCCTCGGGCGGGAAAGGGGCAGGGTCATAATGAGGATGAGGTATGAAAAATAACAATTATGGCTAAGTGAAATTTTGTATCGGAAGCAGTGGTTTATACACACTGCTCCTGTTAAAAATCTATAAATTTGATCTATTCTGCTAACAAACTTTTCTCGATGAATGTTTTTCGAGCAACATTCCCTACAATGTTTGTTGAAACTCCATCAAATGTCCCGCCGATTATACCACCGACAAGGGGGATCATTTTTCCTAAGTTGATAGCCCCTTTTTCACCAAACTTTGTTAACAATCTGAATCCTACTTTTTTGTTAATGGCAAATATGGCTTCTTTCGAAATACTTTTGATTAACTGAGTTGACATCTTTGAGCCAACGACAATTCCTGTTCCTTTGAGAATGTCTTTCGCTGCATTCCCAACAAGGCAACTGTAAACGAGGCTTCTCACTCGATCATCTTTCACATCCCATCCACCCATTATCGCAAGTGAGGTTATCATTCGGATCTGAACATATAGGACAGTAGCGATACTTGCTGGGACTGCTACAGGTAGAGTCACAATACCACCGAGTCCTGACAGAAATCCTGAGGTAACTGACTTAGTGTTTTGCCATCTAATAAGAGAATTAGCTTGGTCAACAAGGGTGCCATCACCTTTCAAATAGCTACCTGCCATTTCAAAAGCTGAATCTGTTCCAGGTATACTCCCGTCCAGGGCCTTGTCATAAGCCCAGTTAAGGACCTGCATAATTTTGCCTTCATTGATTTTTTCAGCCACTTTAAATTTCCTTTTCAACATTTGATTATATGTAGCTGTTATCGGCATTGTTAAATTTTTCTTTATGAAATTTTAAATGTAAAAAGCCAGCAATTAGCTGGCTTTTGTTTGTGTCAAACTCGGTTATTAATGGTGTAAGTTATTAACTACCTTGTCAAAAATGTGCATCCACCGCTTGAGTTGCAGTTCTGTATCACGGATACCTTCCTGTGAGTTGAAGTCACCCTTTTGAGGAAAGAACATTACCCGCCATTCTGGATACTGAACATCGTCAACAGCGATGTAAAAACCTGACTCTCTGAAATCGTGGGTGCGATCCAGTTCCTTATCAAGACCTGTTCTTTGTCTCGTAGTAGACAAGTTGTATCGCCATTCTTTGATAGCTGAGAAGGGATATGATTTCTGTTTATTCTCTTCCTTGAGATGAATTAGTCCTCGTTTTTCATCGAGCTTCATTGCAGTAGGACCGAACTCGTGACTCCACATGCCATCAGACTCTCCGAATACATCTCTGGTGCTGGCATTCCACTTCTTAATGCGGAATTTTTTATAGGCAAACATCAAGAGCATGATGCTTGCGAAAACCCAAATAATAGCGAGTTGCACTAATCCTCTCATACCCAAGAAGTAGAAGATGACAATTGGCATAGCGATGGCAATCCAAACTCGTTTCATCATTAGGAAATTAGGCTGCTTAACTTCAGTAATTGTTGTCATAGAACCATCCAGTGTTGTTTCGTTGGATTCAGAGCGCACGCATCCATCAGCTTATTTTGCTGATAAATCAGTGAGCTATATCGCTTCGTTTGAAGTTACATTACGGCCAGTAATGAGTGTCTAGCAAATCATTTGTACCGATCGATCAGATCTTTTTGATAGGTGCAGGCTATTATGATATTAAAATTGATCTGTAAAAACGATCGATCGGTTTTTCCTATCAATATGATTGTTAATAAGAATAGATAGCGCATTTGACTTAATGTGTAGTTTTAAGCTACTGATAACTAGCAGGTTTAAAAGGCATCAAATAGAAAATCTTTTTTTCCCAGTAGCGCTTTCTTTGATGATTGCGAGTGATTCTTTACCGCCAAGGTTTTGGGTGGGGGTAACGAAGTGGAAAGGTTTCATCTTGATTGACGGCTTAAGAATGCTCAGACCTGTTGCTTTAAAGGCTTGGATAATCTGCTTCAGGTATGGGACCCATAGTAGCCAGCGAACCCTGCCGTTCTGTTTAGTATTCGGCTCCTCAATATGTGGAATAGCAGGGGAGTGGAACATTGGCTCGTCGTCTATGTTCGCCAGTCTTTCCACTGCTACTAACTCCTCCTCAGGCAACTCTGCATCAGCTATCACCTGAGGCTCGACAGCAGGGGGGAGGATAACCCTCTTACTCAGGCTCGACCATGAGTAGGCTTTACCTAACTGAGATGCTTTGAAGGCGATTCCTGCATACTCAAATGAGAAGCCATTCATTTTACCCGTGGAAGCAATGCTCGCTTTGGCTGTTATCTTTAGCTTGCTGAGTTCATAAACAAAATCGTCAATGGTGATGGTGCCATAGAAACTGAGCACCGCCTCAATTGCTTCCTGGATGATTTTTTTTGGAGCTTTAATGCCTGACCTTGCTTCCATCATTTCTTCATTCCTGCCAGTTTTCCTGACTTTGGGTGCTGAAGGAGGAGATGGACCTTTGGTTCGTGTAAGCAGATGATCCCGCTCAAGCTCTTGAATGATTTTGGTGCTGATGAGGTTTTCATTTCTACCGAGGTAGAGCTGGCCATCAGGTATACGGATGCGGGAAGCAATTATGTGTATGTGCTGGCCGGCCTCGTCATTATGCATGATATAGCAACGGAGATGAGTATCACTGAAGCCCATTCGCTTCATATAGTCGTCAGCAACAAGCTTCCATTGCTCATCAGTGAGTGAATCTCCTTTAGGAAGGCGAAGAGAGTTGTGCCAGACAGGTTTCTGCACATCTGACCGGAGCTGCTGTGTTCGCATGAACTCAACAGTCACTTCATCCACAGATAAGCCAATCATGTTACCGCCGATTATCACCGGGGCTGTCTTATGATGAGGTGCTGGGGCAAGTGCATATGAGACGATACCTTTGAAGCACTTACCTCTACGAATTTTCTGCATTCCCTTCATGAGCTGATAGTTACTTATCGAGTGATAGCAGGGCATCTCTCACATGCGACAGCTTCAGCCTGAGAGTATCAACCTCCTTACTCAAAGGTTGAGCATCAGATCCGCGACGATTAAGAAACGAAGTGAGGTCATTCAACTTTTGCAGGGAAGCCGTCAGTTGATGCCAGGCTTCTTTGTTCACCTCTGGAACTGAGGCAGGCAATTGCTTGAGAGCTGAAGATCTCAGCCAACAGCTCCTGCTTAGCTGTCCTCTTGACTGGTTTAGTTTGCTCAGCTCAACCTCATTTAATCTGACAGTCACAGAGTATCTGCGAAGACGATTGGGCGGTAGCTTCTTTGCGATAGGATCATTGGTAAACGAAGAAGGAAACTCATCATCGAAAATAATATTTAATTTTTCCATATCAACTCCTTTTGATATTTAGGCTTAATAGCAAATCCGTATGCTATATGTAATAAATACCATAAAGATCAATAGTGTCAATGGGTTGGCATTTGATTGTGGTGTGGCTTTTATCTTTCTTTTTCAACCGAAGAGCAGAAAAAGCAAGGCAACTGAGCATCGCTCAGTTAGCCCTTGCTAAATAGATTTAGGGGGGTGTTATTTATTTTTAATATTTAAAGAGTCGCTCGGTGATTTCAGGTTGTTAGTGTCATAAAATAATGCCGAATAGATAAAGTCTTTTATAACTTCCTTCCTGATTTCTAATGCTTCTGAAACGATACTCTTTTGCATGGTTTTCAAGAAAACATTATCATTAAATTCGCTATCGAATTTATCAGCTTTAATTAGTTCGGCTTCAAACTGAGATATGTCCAACACTTCATGATCAGAATAATTTATTTCTTCAACCTTCTTCAAATCATCATCTTTTCTAGAAATGATAAACTTTGATTCAATTTCAGCATCATGCCTTTTGTTTTTTTCCTTAGTCTTTTGTATGGCATAATAATAGTTAAAGCCTGTCATGGCAGTTTTCTTATTATCCTTGTCATAGAGCATATATACAGAAATGAAACCTTTTGGACATAGGCTTTCATTTTTCAAAATAGATAGAATAAATGGAGGGAACGGCAGTAAAAAAGTAGGCAAACAAACTTGAGAAAGTATAAAACGATTTGCAGACATATAGTTTCCTAAGGTTTAATTATGATACGGCATTAATAATTCTAGTCTGGCTATGAAGAATAATCAATTTAGATAAATTATATATTAACCTTATATTAATATTGGTTATTAAGATAGTTAATTAGGGGGTGTAAATGTTTATAAGAAAAAATGTTTTGAAATATATTGATAAAGCCTAAAATTCAAATGATAAAGGTATTATGGCTCATGCTTATACTAATATTGGTTTTATCTTCTATAAATTGGATGGTTTTAAATCAGGTCGAGAGTGGTATGAAAAGTCTATTAACATGTTTTTATCAATAAATCATCCCTCTTAAGTTTTGGCTGAAGTAAATCATCTGAGGGAATCCATCATTTCTCAATCACCTTGGGCTGACGAATTATTTGGATCTATCAGTAGGAAAATAGGTAAAGGAGGCATCTGGAACGAGCCTGCTATAAGGTTTTATATGCCTAAACTTGCTAAACTTAAAAAAGATCCATCTAACTGGAGGTTCCTCTTAACAGAAGATAATAAAATTTCTAACAGTAATACGCTTGTTGTTAATAAAAAAGGCAAGATTTAATTTTAGTAGAAGCAATCCAACTATATGGATAAGTAATAAAAAAAGATAAATTAACTGTTAGCTCTAATATCAGTTAGATCTTTTTTTGATATAAGATATCCTAAGGTGATTTTTTATTTTCTGTAACCTTCATAAAAACTTTAAAGAGTTTCAATAACTCATATTGTCATAATCTCAATATGAGTTAAAAGGATTGTAAATAGAAATGGAGGATTTCATTATTGAAGATATTTATGGTGGGGCTTCTTTTTTAAAGAAAAATTGGAATACCTAAAATTATTTTAATTGTTATAAATTTTTCTACGGTGCTCATCAAAGAATATTTATGAAATGATGACTAACATTTGAAAACTGATTTAGGTTTCATACCGTCTTGTAATCTACATCCTTGACACCATGACTGGACGATGAATCTACCATCACCCATATTTCTCATACCAAAATCATCATATTTGAAGAAAACATGTGTGCCTGCATTGCTGGAGCATGAAGGGCAACTTTTGAACACCTCGCCATCTTTTTCAATGATCACAGAATCATGCAAGGGCTGTTGACATGTGGAACATACATCTTCCGCTGGTATCTCAGACATTAGATTGATCCTCCATCATTTTATTTAAATCAATGAGTTAGAATATAGGGCTTGTTGCCCAAAGTTCAATCAAATCATAAATTCATGTAATCATATTCGCATGTGTCATAAAAATTTTCAAAACAAATTTACATTCCCATTCCCGATGATTATTATTTAGGAATAAGAATGTTCTGTAATAAGCATTGAATAAAATAGTTATAAAACAAATGTTTATTGGGTTTCTTCGCTTTTCAATTATTTTTCAGCGATTCAGTGCCTTCTTCGAAAGGTAATTAAAATTTTTCTGATTTCAGCTTTGATACTTTCTGGATGGTAATGTAATGCAAAAAAACATATCAAAAACAATGTATTCAGAATGGGTGCTTCGAAACAGCCTCTATTGGATGAGTGCTGTCGTCCGCTGGAAGTTGGATGAAAATGAGGAGCATTGGCTTGTATCGTTCGATCATTGGAACGACGAGGTGGAGTTCGAGTTCGAACGACTGCTGAATGACTACAAGCTCAGGGAGAAGCTTCAGGCACACACCGTCCAGGTTAGGACTTCGATTATCGACAATGTTCTGAGGAGTATTGATTCGAGACTCTCTCAATGAATACGATGCCATTCAACTTTGACCGCCTTAGCAATGGCAAAGTCTTCATCAGCAACCTTGCTGGCTTTCACAGCTTCGTCGATCACGAAGAGCTACATCTTCTTGCTGATAACAAATTCCCTCCAGAACAAACAATATCCCGGCTACTTGAAAGCAGATTGTTCATTTCAGACGATGCTACTCAGGCAGTTTCAAAAGCCTCCCTAAGTTCTGCATTTGCCAAACGACTGATGAATGAACTGGCCGTCCGTCCAATCTTCATGATAGTGCCGACTCTCAGGTGCGATCACACATGCAAGTATTGCCAGGTCAGCAGAGCATCGATTACCGCTGATGGTTACGACCTGAACCCAGAACTGATACCGCAAATCGTCAGCACTATTAAGAAGCTGAGCACCCCGCCATACAAGATTGAAGTGCAGGGTGGAGAACCGCTTCTCAGGTTCGATCTCGTCCAGTCAATTTATGAGGAGTGTGTGAGTTTGTTAGGTAGTGATGCTTTCGAAATGGTTATTGCCACGAGTCTCTCAATACTCGATGAAAGCATCCTCTCTTGGGTTGAAGACCGGAATATCACCTTTTCTGTGTCTCTTGATGGTAATGAAACCGTCCATAATAAAAACCGTATCCTCACCGATTCTCAGGCTCACAACAAAGCCGTCACGGGCATTAGAAAAATCACAGAAGAGCTTGGAGCAAACCGTGTAGCTACGGTAACCACAGTAACTAAGGAGCTGACAAAAGAGCCAGCTTCCATAGTGGATGCTCATCTGTCCCTTGGCCTAACCGACATGTTTATCAGACCCGTCAGCCCATACGGGTTTGCTCAGAAGCAGAGCTTCACTTTTTCAATGCCTGAATATTTTGAGTTTTATAAGAAGTTAATGCAGGAAGTGTTGCTTCAGAACCAGAAGGGCATACCTGTCGTTGAGCATTCGGCTTCAATCCATCTAAAGCGAATTTTCAATCCGGGCTTCAGTGGTTATGCAGACTTGAAATCACCAAGCGGAGTCGTTCTGAACTGCATCCTGTTCAACTATGACGGCAAGGTCTACGGTAGCGATGAAAGCCGTATGCTTCAGAAAGTAAACCCTGAAGCAGATTTTAGTGCCGGAGAGTTCGCCTCACTGTCATTTAGTAGCAACGAATACTACCGTTCCGCTCTCTCATCTTCATTTAACTTCGCCATGCCAGGTTGTGACACCTGTGCATACCAGCCTTTCTGTGGAGCAGATCCTTGTCAGAACATCAGTGTTCATGGCGAGCCAGTTGGTGACAAGAGTCGGTCAACCTTCTGCCAGTATCACAAAGGGATGTTCCGCTTCCTGCTGAATGAAATCTCTCAGGATGGACCAATGGCTGAGATGCTCAAAAGGTGGGCTTATGTCTGAGGTGCTGAGAAACGATATTTTCCGGTTTTCATCAGACTTACCAGTTCAGCAAGGCTTCTATTGCCTGTGTAAAACCAAGCCCGAGAATCCTCAATTCTATCTGCCAAATTTGCTTGTCACTGCAACACAACTCGATTCCAGACTGCCTGCATATTTTGCAGACTCGATTATGAGTCAGGAGCTTTACGATTCCATAGAAGATGGTGACATTGGGATCGTCAATAATGGCAACATGCTCCGGGTAATTCTGTCCCGTAGAGCAAACCATAACACTGTCCTGGTCACTGAAAGGTGCAACAACAGTTGCCTGTTTTGTTCTCAGCCTCCTAAAGCTGGAAACGATGACTGGCTTCTCAACCAGTCAGCTCTCGCTATCGCTTCCTTCTCTCTGAATGGAGTAGTGGGAGTGAGCGGGGGAGAGCCTTTGCTCTATGGCGAAGACTTCCTGCATTTTCTGGACTTCATAATCGAAAATTCCCCTGAGACAGCACTGCATGTTCTAACCAACGGACGGAAGTTTGCGGATGTCAGCTTTACCCAGCAGATGAAGGAAAGAAGCGATAAGCTCAAAATCACGTTTGGGATACCGCTTTATTCTTCAAGAGCATCAGTGCACGACTATCTGGTCGGAAGCGAGGGAGCTTTTGATGAAACAGTCAGGGGACTGATCAATGCCGGTAACTCAGGGATCAACATAGAACTGAGAGTCATCCCCACTCAGGCTAACTACAGCGAGCTTGATGACATCGTTGAGTTTGCTGGTCGTGTGTTCTCGAACATTAACCAGATCTCCCTTATGGGATTGGAGTCGATTGGATGGGCCCGTAAGAACTGGTCATCAATCTTCATAGAGCACGACAACTACAGAGAACAAATCCTTTCGGCTGTAGATACTGCACACAGGTCAGGCATCCCTCTTACCATCTTCAATTACCCACTGTGTCACCTTCCTGAAAGGGCATGGGATTTAGCCACACAGTCCATCTCAGACTGGAAAAATTACTATCCCAAAGAATGTGATGAATGCACTCAGAAGTCTTCCTGTGCTGGTTATTTCAGTTCATCAAAAGGCCGTTTTCATCAACCTCCGAGACCAATAATATGAAAAAGTTTAATTTCGCGGCTCTGCTTCCTGGATTTTTGGCTCTTAATAACTCTGTTTGGGCAAGTGATTCATCTACTGGTGCCAATGACTTACCTGGTATGACTTTGAACGAACATGATTTAGTGATAGCACCACTCAACACCGAAGTGCCGTTCTACATTGCAGGACATAGAAGTCACAGTTCTCACCGTAGCCACAGCTCACACCGTTCCTCATCAGGCGGTGGCTACTATGGTGGAAGCACTCCTTACTATCCCAAAACATACAGCTCCCCTGGCACATCAGACTCATCCAGCTCAGGAACTCGTTCGTCGTCGTCTTCCTCATCTGTTCGCTCACTTCGCTCTAATGACACAAATAGCTCAACCACAACAAACTCAGAAGGAACCACAGGTGCTAATCGTGCAAGTAGTGGACTGACTGCTGATACAGAAAAACGTAAGCGGTTGATCATGAGAGTGCAGTTCGCATTACTCGATAAAGGTTTTTACAACGGCAATATTGACGGGAGCATGGGACCTGCGACACGAACAGCCATTAAGAATTACAGAGTTGCAAATGGGCTACCCACACCGGCAAGGGAAACCTTGGATACACAGTTATTAAATTCATTAAGTATTTTGGCGAGATAGTTTTTATTTTTTCTTAGTAGAGTTATAACTTTATTTATGCAAGGTAGAAAATGATTACTGACGAAATTGTAGATGAAAAAAACAGCGATTTAGGTGCCGGGGAAAGAGCTTTTCTTATTTCAAAATTGGAAAGTGAAATAGAGCTGCTTACAGAAGGTGAAAACTCTTCAGCAGCCTGTGAACCAGCAAGAAACACATTGGTTGAAGTGGTTAAAAACATTTGCGGCATTGGTGGAACCTATACTGGAGCGAACTTTGAAAGGGTTTTAGGCAAAGTTGAGTCTGCAACTCAGGGTCATAGCGAAGTGGCAGTCATATTTATTCGTTGTCTATCTGTTGATGGATTAATACCTATTGATGAAACACAAAATGTTGTAATAAGAAAGCTCATATCTCTTTTCGAGAGCTATTCCCCAGCTATATTAAAGATTTTCAGGACTGATAAACAACAAAACTATGAAAAACTAAATAGTGTAAGGAAAATACATTCTGCAATTTGCAGTAATTACAATCCTTTAGCTCAGGCCACTGGTAATTTAAGAGAGATATTAACTCAAAAGGAAAGCATTTTAAAATGTTTAAAACATACGGTTTATCAATCATATTTGGAGGTTTTCAATTTTATACCTATTCGCTCTAAAATTGAAACACTGATCGAAGCTATAGAGTCACACTTATCGAGTGAAGGTGCAGACTATAAAACTAGTCTTGAGGAATTAGAAAGGATTGTGTCAGAGTTGTCAGTTTTGCTCGATGAATCCAAGTCATTTTTTACAAATAAATATGCCTTTCCATTGCTTTCAAAGATAAAAAATGAAGTGGATGACATAAGAAAGAATTCATCTGAAATGAGTGGTGCAGTCATTGAATTGCTAAGGCAACCACCCAAATCCGCAGAGAAAAAATATCCACTTCATCAGCAGGATAAAGAAATTAAAATTATCATTCCATTTGTTAACAAAGGTCCAAGTACTGCTCTGGATGTTAATATTGAGATTGATTGTGGTGATGAAGGTTATATTCTGATTGCCAATGAGCAAATTAGATGCGGAGACGTTAGACCAGGTGATTTTGCAGTTTGCTTAGAGGCACATATTATTGAACCTGCAAAAAAACTTGAATTTACATTGGAAATTAATTGGAAAGAAATATTTGGAAGCGAAAATAGTCAAATATACGATATTTGTATAGAAGGACAGAATGAAAAGGTCGATTGGGCAGAGTTGGAAAAACTTGAACCATATAGTCTTGAAGTTGCAGAGGGAGATATGTTTGTAGGCCGCGAAGCTAAAGTTAAAAACATAGTGAATAAATTGTTAAAAGCGCCAATGACTTCGACCTATGTTACAGGACAGAAAAGAATCGGGAAAACTTCTCTTGCAAAAGCAGTTGTTAATAATTTAGAAATGGAAAGCGAGGATTTCCATAGCTTATATCTTGAGTATGGGGAGTTTTGCTCAACCTCACCTCAAAAAACTCTAAAATCACTGGGGGAAAACATTTTTAGCTTTTTAATCGATTATTATCCTGGTAATTATCAGCATGTGCCAGATTTTTCTGAATCGTTATCTGACTTGAACCTAATTGCAAAAAACCTTGAGTCAAAAAACCCAAAAAAACGCTTCATTATTATATTAGATGAGTTTGACGAGATTCACCCCGAAATGTATCGCTCTGGCCCTTTGGCTGAAACATTCTTTGCTAATTTAAGGACTTTAGCGGCTAGGAAAAATTTGGCATTCATACTCGTAGGTGGTGAAAAAATGCCATTTATTATTGGGGCACAAGGAGATCAATTAAATAAGTTTTCAAGAGAAACTCTTGATTATTTTTCCAGAAGTAGTGAATGGGGGGAGTATATTGATCTCATCAAGAATCCAGTTGAAGGGAAACTTAACTGGGACGATTCAGCAGTAAATGCCATCTTCAATTTAACTCATGGGCACCCTTATTATACCAAGCTGTTATGTTCAAAAATTGTTAGTGCATCAGTTAAAGAAAGAGATACCGAAATTATTGATTCGGATGTCTCAAAGGATATGGTGTTACTAATGTCCGAATTAGATACCAATGCTTTTGCTCATCTTTGGAAGGATGGAATTAACTTTGAGAGAGAAAGAACAGAGGTTATTGAACTAAAAAGGCTGAGACTTCTAGTATGCATTGGTCGATGTATTCGCGAGAATAGCCGGAGTTATGAGGATATTGAGAATAGTATTGATGGTTCTCAATTGTTGATACAAGAATTATCCCCTCTCATATCTGATTTTCAAAGGAGAGAAATTTTATATGAAAAAAATAAAGAGCTTCATTTCACTATTCCTCTCTTTGAAAATTGGCTTAAGGAGTACGGTGTAAATAAGCTTATTACCAGCACATTGGGCGATGAATTAGAAGCAGGTATAAAAAGAGCAGAAGACAAAGCTCATGTAACTTCATTTGAAATACAAGAGTTAGTTAGGAAGTGGCCTTTATATCGCTCTCAAAAAATCGATGGAGAAAGGATTCGGGCTTGGTTGGAACAGGTCCCTGATATTCTCTCACAAAGGCTAATGTTTAAAATGTTAACTAATTTGAGATTTATTGCTCCGTTGGAGATTGAATCTTACTTAAAAGATGCTCATTCAAAAATTGTTCGAGATACCATTGGCATCGCGACTATGATTAAAAGAAGTGATCGTAGAGCAGATATCATTATAACCTCTTGTGATGGTTTAGGAAAAAGTGGATTACAGTATGCTCGTATGTATGCCAAGACTAATTCGATTTTAACTAATTGCATTTCAGATATTAACTCACTTGTTAAAAGATTTTCATCTCTAAATGCAGATAGTTTAATTCCAAAAGCTATAGTGCTTGTCGATGATGTTGTAGGAAGTGGTGAAACCCTTTCGCAGGGAATAGGCTCCTTGTTGGATTCGATTGGAGTCTATCTCCAACAATTAAAAATACCCTTATTAGTCATTGCTATTATTGGCACCGAAAAGGGTGAAGGGAAAGTTAATGAAGTTCTTAAAAGGCATTCAGATTTGAATAAAATTCACTTTGCGGAAATGCTTGAAAGTACGAGTGTTGCTTTTCCAAAGCATGGTTATGGTTTTTGGGAAGATATGGATGAAATGCATAAAGCTAAATCATTATGCTTGACACTTGGGGCTAAAATTTATAAGAAACCTCTCGGGTTTGATGATCAAGGTTTATTGTTGGTTTTACCTGAAACATGTCCTAATAATTCTTTGCCGATTTTATTTCAGAGCAAGGCAGGTAAAGAACCTTGGAAACCATTATTTGAGAGGCCCACATCCTAACTGATATTATAAAACTTGAGGTAATGTGTTTAGACTATTGAATCCATGTTTAATAGTCCTTTACATTACCTCTTTTATCTTTTAAGAGAGTAATCTTACATTTTTAAAAAAAAAGCTACAGCTTTATTAATTGTATTTAAATTCTCCGTCATAGGGTGGGTTGTTAATTTTTTATATCATTAATTAAAGGGTGTGATATCCTTTGATCTTTTAGGAATGCTAACTTAAATCAATAATAGATTATTCTTCAAGTTATTTATAAAACTAAACCAGATTTATAAAACTAAGCCAGCCGTTATTTGCTGGCTTTTATTAAATTTTAACTTACTGGCCTATATCACGAAGCCTCTTGCCAGACATCAGATTTTTTTCAATGTACTCAAGAGTAACCCCTTTAGTTTCAGGGACCAGCAGAAAAGTTATCACGATGAAGAGCAGATTGAATCCCGTATAGAGCCAGAATGTCCCTGCCGGACCTATGCTACCCAGAAGTGAAAGGAAGGTCGCACCGATAATCATGTTTGCAACCCAATTCGTCGTGGTTGAACAGGTAATCCCAAAGTCCCGGCATTTTAGGGGCTGTATCTCAGAGCACAGTATCCACACCACAGGAGCAGCACTCATAGCATAGCCACCGATGCATAGCATCGTCATACCCACTGACACCCATGACAGACCCGTGCTGATTTCTCCCTGACCCGCTTTCATCAGACAGTAGCCCAGAACCATTGTGGCGAAGGCCATTACACTAAATCCTATCTTAAGGATTGGCTTCCTTCCTGTTTTATCAACCGTGAAAACTGCAATGAAGGTTGCGAACATGAAGGTCAAACCCACGACAATGGTCGCAATCATTTGCTCCTGGGTGCTCTGGAAGCCAGCCATTTTAAAAATCTGAGGGGCGTAATACATGATAATGTTCATACCCGTAAATTGTTGCATACCCTGTAGCAACATACCGAGATAAACGGCTCGTCTCACATTGCTGTTCTTCCTGAAAAGAGCAAACCCTCCCTGCTTCATACGGAGGCTTTCTCTTATCTCATTCAGCTCCTGTCGTGCTTTCTCAGATGTGTCTCTGAGCATTCTGAGTACTTCTTCCGCCTCTACATGCAAACCTTTAGAAGCTAGCCAGCGGGGGCTGTTAGGCAGGAATATCACCATAACGAAAAGAATAACCGCTGGTATAGCGAGAACTCCAAGCATTGCCCGCCAGTTGCCACTGTAACTAAATGCAGTATCCGACAGGAAAGCTACGACAATTCCAAAAGTGATCATGAGCTGATAAAGGCTGATCATTTTTCCGCGAACATTCTCTGTTGCCATCTCTGACAGGTAGAGAGGGGCGGTGTATGAAGCAATACCAACGGCCAGCCCGAGCAGAATCCTGAATGTAAGAAGAACTTCGACACTGTTTGCGAAAGCAGAACCAAGTGAACCCACGATGAAGAGGATGGCTCCAGCCATAAGGCTGTATTTTCTTCCCAGACGATGCGAAACCCAGCCATTGCAGATCGCTCCAATCGCAGCTCCCAGCATCATACTGCTGACAACCCATTCTTGTTCGTGACTGGTTAACTGAAAATGTTTTGTGATGAAAGGCAGGGCACCTGAGATTACCCCTATATCCAGTCCAAAAAGAAGCCCTGCGAGAGCAGCAGAAATGGATACAAAGAGATTCATTCTTCTGACTTTAGATTGATGGTCACTATCGTATGTGACTGTCTGATTTACATGAGACATCATTAAGCTCCGCTCATACAGCATGTAATAGTGCTCAAGCTTACTCAGGGGTTTCAGGCAGGATTAGGGCAACTGTCTCTCAAGATATGGACTTTATTGCTATAGCTGTAGTTTGTGTGATGAGGATCTCACTGCTGACCCTTATCGAGTTAGATTTTTCTCTAATTAAATTTCAATTCTTATTTATTTTAATTTTTTGGAAAGCCGTGGAGGGGGGCTTTATAATGCCCTGCGAACTTTCTAAAAAATCAGGTTGCTTCTCCAATTTGATTGACAGGTAATTTATATAATTTTTTTTCTGTAGGGTTTTAGATGGTTTAGTTAAAATTCATAGATGTTTACCTTAATGTTTTTTTCTAAAACATTTATTTTCTGGATGGGAATGAAGTTTAATAATTAGGTGTTTGAAGATTTGCAAACTGGCTTGGTTAACTATTACATTCAAATAACGATTATGGAATTGACATACTCAATATTTATGTTATAAGAAAATAACAATAAAGAAGGAGGGCTAAATGAAAGGTGAAAATATAATTGAAGAAGAAACTATATCTTTAATCGAAGCTAAAAAGTTTTTAGTGAAGATTCATATTGTTTTAAAAGCTTTTCTTGAAAAACATGACATGTTAGAGAATTATGAAATGTATCCTGCTGAAGATGTTGTTTATATAATGTTCAGGGAATATTTTAATTCTAAAGAGTGCTTAAGGCTTTTTACTATTGCTCACGGTTTTGAATTGTCCGATCTTGCCAAATATAATAGTGTTGAATGGTGGTTCTTATCATCTTTGGCATTCGATGCGGATTTTGATAAAGTCAAATCTATCATTGAAAGAAAGATTACCAAAGAAGAAAAGAGCCAAATCGGTTCTATCATTGAGAGCAGTGAAGGCAAAATCATTCGAAAAAGAATATAAAATACAATCTGTATTGACATTGTTTTTTATGGTGATTTTAATAAAGAGTTTTTTAAAAAATAAGAGGATTTATCATGACTATAGAAGAGTTTTGGAATAAAGCATTCATAGCTAGTTTAACAAGGCTTCCAGTGAATGAAGCAAAGAAAGAAGCGGATGCAGCACTGAATATATGTATTAAACACTGGGATGCCAAGAAAGACAAATTTATTCCATTTTACAACAAATGGCAAAGTCAAAACGTAGGGGATGTTTTCATTCCTACAGAAGGAACTCAATCGAAAAACTTCCCCGGTTTTTTGGATGAGGAGGAGAGTGATTGATAGTTAAAGTGTGTATGAGTATCCTTCATCATTTAACTTAATTAATGCTTCATCGAAGGAATAAGCGACTGATAGAACTTTAGGCGGAGAAGATTTAACAATAACCCAATATTCATATTGTGGCGGATCATAGGTCTTGCCATTTTCATCAATCTCCTCCACTCTAACTATTGTTGCGGGCGGTTTATTTTTTTTAAACAGGTCTATCATTTATTCCTTCTCCTTATAAAATAAAAACCATAAATTCTGATTTAATTTATAATCATAAATCTAATGAAACTGTTAGGGGGTTGTCAATTTTTTGTTTTCAAAATAACTCTGTTTTACTCATGTTTTTGTGTATGAAAAGACCTATAACCTTTGTCATATCAATGTAACTCTTACCGTAAAAATTAGCTTAGCATGCATGTATGCCATTTGTATGCCAATTAAGAGGTTTAATTTATAAATTCAATAAAAACATTGAATTAAAAATATTAAAAAATACTGCTGCATCATCGGCGTGTGGGAAGGAAAGTCCTTTTCGGTTGGCTCTTGCATAAGGTTTTAGCTCATTTTTAATGCGGTAAATTTCTGGCGGTCAACGCCCATGAAACCGAAAGGGATTCCAGGCGCGCAGGATAATCAGATGATAACGAATAGGGCAGGGCATATGCCAGCGTGATGCACAGCCGCGATCCTGACCGGGTGTAACCTGACAGGCATCCTGGCAAATGTGGCGGTGGCTGGCGACAAAAAAGTGCCTGTTCTCATGACGCTGATGCGGGGCTGCGAGGCGGCTCGCGATTTCTGCGGCAGTTTACGGCCGGCAGGACGGCACTGCGCCGCATCGGGAAGGGGGAAAGGTCAGTGCAGCCCGTTCTGCAGCGCCCAGACGGCGGCTTCAAGTCGGGATTTAAGGTTCATCTTCTTCAGCAGATATTTAACGTGAACCTTAACCGTGCTTTCACTGATGGCCAGCTTGCGGGCAATCGCTTTATTGGTCATCCCGTCGCTGATCAGTTGCAGAATATCGCGTTCGCGCCGGGTCAGCTGATTGATGTCGCGCGTCTGAGCAGGCTGCGCTTCACGCAACCTGGCGACCAGAATCGGGGTTAACGCCTCGCTCAGCACGATCTGACCGGCAGCAGCCTGATGCAGCGCTTTCAGTAAGGCTTCCGGTTCCATATCTTTCAGCAGATACCCATCAGCGCCGCGCTTCAGCGCGCTGACCACATCCTCTTCATTATCTGAAACGCTGAACACCACCACCCGGCCAGAAAGGGCTATCTCACGCAGCTGGGTCAGGGTATCCAGTCCGTTCAGACCTGGCATATTAAGATCAAGCAGGATCAGGTCGGGATCATGCTGCTGTGCCAGCGCCAGGCCATCAATGCCATTACCCGCTTCGGCAACCACCTGCAGTCTTTCATCCAGCGCAATAAGCTGCTTCAGGCCATTGCGCAGCATGGGATGGTCGTCGATCAATAAAAGCGTAAATTTCTCTGCCGTCACAATGGCTCCTGTTCCTGTCACATACGCCAGCCCTGAGCGGGCGGAGAGCCTATCTTACCGGTGAAGCGGGGTCGCTATATACCCCCAATGGACTACTCCTTTATTTCCAGTTGGACACCCTTTTACAGAAGGCATGGGCGACCGTGTTTAAACCTTATGATTTATAAGGGTTATCTGAATTCAGTCAACTACTTAACCGGGGTGAAGAGAGGGCGCCGCGCCTCTGTAACCTGCATTGCCGTTGATTTGTATCAAGCCCGACACCACGGCGGATGCGCAGGATACGCACAATTATTATTCTGCTAATGAGAGATTTATGACCCAATCCACCTCTTTGCAAACCCCGACGCGCGGCGCGTTAATTCAGGACTGGCAACCGGAAAACGATGCGTTCTGGCAGGCGCGTAGTAAACGTATCGCCAGCCGTAACCTGTGGATTTCTGTCTTCTGTCTGCTGCTGGGCTTCTGCGTCTGGATGCTGTTCAGCACCGTTGCGGTTAACCTGAATAAAGTTGGCTTTACCTTCAGCACTGAGCAACTCTTTTTACTGACCGCACTGCCGTCGGTTTCTGGCGCGTTGCTGCGTGTGCCTTACTCTTTTGTTATTCCCATCTTTGGGGGACGTCGCTGGACCGCCTTCAGCACCGGCATCCTGATCATTCCCTGCCTTTGGCTCGGCTTTGCCGTACAGGACAGCCAGAGCTCATTCACCACTTTTATGGTGATTTCCCTGCTGTGCGGTTTTGGTGGCGCTAACTTCGCGTCGAGCATGGGCAATATCAGCTTCTTCTTTCCCAAAGCCCGTCAGGGCGGCGCGCTGGGTATCAACGGCGGCCTCGGTAATCTTGGCGTCAGCGTAATGCAGTTTGTCGCCCCGCTGGCGATCTCCTGTGCCATTTTTGGTTTTGCCGATGTGGGTCAGACCACCGTCACCGGCGACAGCATCTGGCTGGAGAATGCCGCCTGGATCTGGGTGCCGTTCCTGGCGATCGGCACGCTGGCGGCCTGGTTCGGCATGAACGACCTGGCGGCGGCGAAATCCTCGCTGCGTGAGCAGTTGCCGGTGCTGAAACGTCCCCACCTGTGGGTTATGGCGCTGCTCTATCTGGCCACCTTTGGCTCATTTATCGGTTTCTCTGCCGGTTTTGCCATGCTGACGAAGACGCAATTTCCTGATGTCGTGATCATGCATTACGCCTTTTTCGGCCCCTTTATTGGCGCGCTGGCCCGTTCAGCAGGCGGCATCATTTCTGACCGCTTCGGCGGTACCCGCGTCACGCTTGTCAACTACGTGCTGATGGCGCTGTTTGCTGCGCTGCTGTTCCTTACCCTGCCGGGTGCAGGACATGATGGCTCGTTCGTGGCCTTCTTCGCCGTGTTTATGGGCCTGTTCCTGACGTCCGGGCTGGGCAGCGGCTCCACCTACCAGATGATTGCGGTGATCTTCCGTAAGCTGACGCTGGAACGTATCAAAGCTGAGGGCGGCGACGATGCGCTGGCACAGCGCGAAGCGGCAACAGAAACCTCTGCTGCGCTCGGCTTTATCTCCGCCATTGGCGCGCTGGGCGGTTTCTTTATTCCGCAGACTTTTGGCCTGTCGCTCGCCATGACCGGTTCACCCGCCGGCGCGATGAAAATCTTCCTGGTCTTTTATCTCTGCTGCATCGCGGTGACCTGGCTGGTTTACGGCCGAAAATCACGCGCCTGATAACGACAAAGCCGGTGTGGCGCACCGGCACAATTTCACTTTCTGTGTCGGGACAGATGCAGAGTCAGCAATGTCACATTAAGCCTTCAGGAGTATTCCGGATGAGCAAGTTTCTAGATCGGTTTCGCTATTTCAAACAGCTGGCCGAACCCTTTTCCGGCCAGCATGGCCAGACGTTAAACAGCAACCGCGACTGGGAAGATGGCTATCGCAGTCGCTGGCAGCACGATAAAATCGTGCGCTCCACGCACGGCGTTAACTGTACCGGCTCATGCAGCTGGAAAATCTACGTCAAAAATGGACTGGTCACCTGGGAGACCCAGCAGACCGACTATCCGCGTACCCGTCCCGATCTGCCAAACCATGAGCCGCGTGGCTGCCCACGCGGTGCCAGCTACTCGTGGTATCTCTACAGCGCTAACCGCCTGAAATATCCGTTAATGCGCAAGAAGCTGATTCAGCTCTGGCGCGACGCGAAAGCGCAGCACAGCGATCCGGTGGACGCCTGGGCATCAATCATCAGTAATCCTGAAAAGGCCAGAAGCTACAAACAGGCGCGTGGACGCGGCGGCTTTGTCCGCTCCAGCTGGCAGGAAGTCAACGAGATGATCGCTGCCGCGAACATCTGCACCGCGAAGACCTACGGCCCTGACCGCATTATGGGATTCTCACCGATTCCGGCGATGTCGATGGTCTCTTACGCTGCGGGCGCACGTTACCTGTCACTGATTGGCGGAACCTGTCTGAGCTTCTACGACTGGTACTGCGATCTGCCGCCGGCCTCACCGATGACCTGGGGCGAGCAGACCGACGTGCCGGAATCGGCTGACTGGTACAACTCCTCCTACATTATTGCCTGGGGCTCTAACGTGCCGCAGACCCGTACCCCGGATGCGCACTTCTTTACGGAAGTCCGCTATAAAGGGACGAAAACCGTGGCGATCACGCCGGACTATGCTGAGGTCGCGAAGCTGTGTGACCAGTGGCTGAGTCCGAAGCAGGGCACCGACAGCGCGATTGCGCTGGCGATGGGCCACGTGATGCTGAAAGAGTTTCATCTTGATCGCGAAGTTGGCTATTTCCGCGACTACGTGCGCCGTTACACCGATATGCCGATGCTGGTGCTGCTGGAACCCCGTGAGGGCGGTTTTTACGCCGCCGGCCGTCAGCTGCGCGCCAGCGATCTGGTGGATGGGCTCGGTCAGGAGAATAACCCGGAGTGGAAAACCGTCGCGATCAACGAGGCGACCGGGGAACTGACCGCGCCGCAGGGATCTATCGGCTTCCGCTGGGGCGAAAAAGGCAAGTGGAACCTCGAGCAGCGTGATGGGGC
Source organism: Pantoea sp. PvP021 (assembly GCF_054056055.1). NCBI lineage: Bacteria > Pseudomonadati > Pseudomonadota > Gammaproteobacteria > Enterobacterales > Erwiniaceae > Pantoea > Pantoea sp. PvP021. Next base: position 23,968 of record NZ_JBSRXX010000015.1, read on the forward strand.
GTCACATCAGGAAGTTGAACTGCAGCTCAGCCTGCTCGGCAGCCACGATGAGGTGGTCGAGGTTGGTTTCCCTTACTTCGGTGGCATTACCAGCGAGCATTTCAACAGCGTTGCGCTGGACGAAATCCTGCTGCATAAGCTGCCGGTGAAACGCCTGCAACTGGCGGATGGCAGTGAAGCGCTGGTCACCAGCGTCTACGATCTGACGCTGGCGAATTATGGTCTGGATCGCGGTCTGGATGATGCCAACTGTGCGCAAACCTACGACGACATCAAAGCGTACAGCCCGGCCTGGGCGGAGCAGATTACGGGTGTCTCCCGTCAGAACATCATTCGCATTGCCCGTGAATTTGCCGAAAACGCCGAGAAAACCCGCGGTCGTTCGATGATCATCGTCGGTGCCGGTATGAACCACTGGTATCACATGGACATGAACTATCGTGGCCTGATGAACATGCTGATTTTCTGCGGCTGCGTTGGTCAGAGCGGCGGTGGCTGGGCGCACTATGTCGGCCAGGAGAAACTCCGTCCGCAGACCGGCTGGACCCCGCTGGCCTTTGGCCTGGACTGGCAGCGTCCGCCACGCCAGATGAACAGCACCTCCTTCTTCTACAACCACTCCAGTCAGTGGCGCTATGAAACCCTGGCCACCAGCGAATTGCTCTCCCCGCTGGCGGATAAAAGTCGCTACAGCGGCAGCCTGATCGACCTTAACGTCCGTTCCGAACGTATGGGCTGGCTGCCTTCAGCGCCGCAGCTTAACGTCAACCCGCTGCACATCGCGGCGCAGGCGAAAGCCGCCGGTCAGTCGCCGCTGGATTACACCGTGGAAAGCCTGAAGCAGGGCACCATGCGGTTTGCCGCTGAACAGCCGGACGATCCGCAGAACTTCCCGCGTAACCTGTTTGTCTGGCGCTCCAACCTGCTCGGCTCATCCGGTAAAGGGCATGAGTACATGCTGAAGTATCTGCTGGGCACGGAAAACGGCATTCAGGGCAAAGATTTAGGCCAGCAGGGCCGCGTGAAGCCGGAAGAGGTGGAGTGGCTGGATCAGGGCGCCGAAGGCAAACTGGATCTGGTGGTCACACTCGACTTCCGCATGTCGAGCACCTGTCTCTACTCCGATGTCGTGCTGCCAACGGCGACCTGGTATGAAAAAGACGATATGAATACCTCGGATATGCATCCGTTTATTCATCCGCTTTCGGCGGCCGTCGATCCTGCCTGGGACTCAAAAAGTGACTGGGAGATCTACAAAGGCATCGCCAAAGCCTTCTCCGATCTCTGCCCGGGTCATTTAGGCGTTGAAACGGACGTCGTTACTCTGCCGGTGTTGCATGACTCACCCGCGGAACTGGCGCAGCCTTTTGAGGCGAAAGACTGGAAAAAAGGCGAATGCGATCTGATTCCGGGTAAAACCGCGCCACACATTATGGTGGTGGAGCGCGACTATCCGGCGACCTGGGAGCGCTTTACCTCGCTGGGACCGTTGCTGGAGACCCTGGGTAACGGCGGCAAAGGTATCAGCTGGAACACCAGCAAAGAGGTCGATTTCCTCAAGCAACTGAACTACGTCAAAGCGGATGGCCCGGCAGCGGGGCGGCCGAATATCGACACGGCGATCGATGCGGCAGAAGTGATCCTGGCGCTGGCACCGGAAACTAATGGTCAGGTGGCGGTGAAAGCCTGGCAGGCACTGGGCGTGATTACCGGTCGTGACCACACCCACCTGGCGCTCAATAAAGAAGATGAGAAGATTCGCTTCCGCGATATCCAGGCGCAGCCGCGCAAAATTATCTCCAGCCCGACCTGGTCAGGGCTGGAAGATGAACATGTCTCTTACAACGCCTGCTACACCAACGTTCATGAGCTGATCCCGTGGCGAACCCTGAGCGGCCGTCAGCAGCTCTATCAGGATCATGAGTGGATGCGCGCCTTCGGTGAGAGCCTGATGGTCTATCGTCCGCCAATCGATACCCGTGCGGCGAAGCCGTTGCTGAACAGCAAACCCAACGGTAACCCGGAGAAGGCGCTGAACTTCCTGACGCCACACCAGAAGTGGGGCATTCACTCCACCTACAGCGACAATCTGCTGATGCTGACACTGTCGCGCGGTGGACCGATTGTCTGGATGAGTGAAGATGACGCTCGTGAGCTGGGTATCGTGGATAACGACTGGATCGAGGCGTTCAATGCCAACGGTGCGCTGACCGCACGTGCAGTAGTGAGTCAGCGCATCCCGGCGGGTATGACCATGATGTACCACGCGCAGGAACGTATCGTGAATATCCCTGGCTCGGAGATCACCAGCCAGCGCGGCGGGATCCATAACTCGGTGACGCGGACCTGCCCGAAACCGACCCATATGATCGGCGGTTATGCGCAGCTCTCCTGGGGCTTTAACTACTACGGCACCGTCGGCTCTAACCGCGATGAGTTCGTGGTAGTGAGAAAAATGAACAACGTTAACTGGTTAGATGGGGAAGGCAACGATGCCTGCCAGGGCAGCCAGCAGGAGGTAAAACCATGAAAATTCGTTCACAGGTCGGCATGGTGCTGAACCTCGACAAATGTATCGGCTGCCACACCTGCTCGGTGACCTGTAAAAACGTCTGGACCAGCCGCGAGGGCATGGAGTACGCCTGGTTTAACAACGTTGAAAGCAAACCTGGTGTTGGCTATCCGCACGCCTGGGAAGATCAGCAGAAGTGGAAGGGCGGCTGGATCCGTAAGATCAACGGTAAGCTGGAGCCGCGCATGGGGAGTCGCATCGGCCTGCTGTCGAAGATCTTCGCCAACCCGGATGTGCCGGCGCTGGATGATTACTACGAACCGTTCGATTTTGATTATCAGCATCTGCACAATGCGCCCGCCGGTAAGCATCAGCCGATTGCGCGTCCGCGCTCGCTGATCACCGGTCAGCGGATGAAAAAGATCGAAAACGGCCCGAACTGGGAAGAGATCCTCGGCGGCGAGTTTGCCAAACGTTCGCAGGATAAGAACTTCGATAACATCCAGAAGGAGATTTACGGTCAGTTTGAGCACACCTTCATGATGTACCTGCCGCGCCTGTGTGAGCACTGCCTCAACCCGGCGTGTGTGGCGACCTGCCCAAGCGGCGCGATCTACAAACGCGGCGAAGATGGCATCGTGCTGATCGACCAGGATAAATGTCGCGGCTGGCGGATGTGCCTCACCGGCTGTCCGTACAAGAAGATCTACTTCAACTGGAAAAGCGGCAAATCAGAAAAATGCATTTTCTGTTATCCGCGCATTGAAGCGGGCCAGCCCACCGTCTGTTCAGAAACCTGTGTCGGCCGTATCCGCTATCTCGGCGTGTTGCTCTATGACGCTGACCGCATTGAACAGGCGGCCGCAGCGGAAAACGAGAAAGATCTCTATCAGAGCCAGCTGGATATCTTCCTTGATCCCAACGATCCGGCGGTGATTGCGCAGGCGCTGAAAGATGGCGTTGCGCAGAGTGTAATCGACGCAGCACAGCGTTCACCGGTCTATAAAATGGCGATGGAGTGGAAGCTGGCGCTGCCACTTCACCCTGAATACCGCACGCTGCCGATGGTCTGGTATGTGCCACCACTGTCACCGATTCAGTCGGCGGTGGATGGCGGGGCGCTGGCGCACACCGGCGTGCTGCCGGATGTGGAAAGCCTGCGCATTCCGGTTGAGTATCTGGCGAACCTGCTGACCGCAGGCGACACCGCACCGGTGCTGCTGGCACTGAAGCGGATGCTGGCTATGCGTCATTACAAACGCGCAGAAAGCGTGGACGGTGAGCATGATATCCGGGCGCTGGAGCAGGTCGGCCTGACCGAAGCGCAGGCGCAGGAGATGTACCGCTATCTGGCGATCGCGAACTATGAAGATCGCTTTGTGGTGCCCTCCAGCCATCGCGAACTGGCGCGTGAAGCCTTCCCGGAAAGCAAAGGCTGCGGCTTTAGCTTTGGCGATGGCTGTCACGGCAGCGACAGCAAATTCAACCTGTTCAACAGCCGCCGTATTGATGCCATCGACATCAGTAAGAAAACCATCCGTCCGGAGGATGCCTCATGATGACGTTACGGATTCTTTCGCGGCTGCTGGACTACCCGGACGAGGCGCTGTTTACACACTCTTCTGACCTGATCGCGGCGCTGGATGACGCCTCTGAACTCAACCTGCAGCAGAGCGCACGGCTGGTGCGGTTTATCAATCAGCTCTGTGCCCGGCCACTGCTCGACGTACAGGCTGACTACTGCGAACTGTTTGATCGTGGCCGCGCCACCTCGCTGCTGCTGTTTGAACACGTGCACGGTGAGTCACGCGATCGCGGTCAGGCGATGGTTGATCTGCTGGAACAGTATCGTGCCGATGGTCTGGAGCTGGACAGCAAAGAGCTGCCCGATTTCCTGCCGCTCTACCTGGAGTATCTCGCCTGTAAAAGCGATGAGGCCGCGCGTCAGGGACTGGACGACATCGTGCCTATCCTGGCCTTGCTGGCGGCGCGGCTTGAAGAGCGTCAGAGCCCCTACGCCGATCTCTTCACAGTGTTACTGACGCTGTCCGGTAGCGCAGTTGATCCTGCGGCCCTCAAGCCACAGGTGGCGCAGGAAGCGCGCGACGATACGCCGGCAGCACTGGATGCTGTCTGGGAAGAGGAGCAGATTAAATTTCTCGGCGAACAGGGCTGCGCCTCGGCGCAGCAGGCGATGCATCAGCGTCGCTTCGCCGATGCGGTCGCGCCGCAGTATCTGGACATCGCCGCGGCGACGGCGCGTACCACAGGAGAATCAGCATGAATTTTATTAACACTTTCTTCTTCGATATTTACCCCTACCTCGCCGGAACGGTCTTCCTGGTGGGAAGCTGGCTGCGCTATGACTACGGGCAATACAGCTGGCGTGCCGGTTCCAGTCAGATGCTGGACAAAAAAGGGATGCGTCTCGCCTCCAACCTGTTTCACATCGGCATCATCGGTATTTTCTTCGGTCATATCGTCGGGATGCTGACGCCGCACTGGATGTATGAATCCTTCCTGCCGATCGACGTAAAGCAGAAACTGGCGATGATTGCCGGTGGCCTGTTCGGGGCGATGACACTGGTGGGCGGTGGACTGCTGCTGAAGCGCCGTCTGACCAATCCACGGGTGCGGGCGACCAGTAGCGTCGGTGATATTCTGATCATGACCCTGCTGGTGGCTCAGGCGACGCTGGGCCTGCTGACCATTCCCTTCTCCGCCCAGCATATGGACGGCAGTGAAATGATGAAGCTGGTGGGCTGGGCGCAGGCGGTGGTGACCTTCCACGGTGGCGCTTCGCAGCATCTCGACGGCGTGGCGTTTATCTACCGCGTGCACATGGTGCTGGGAATGACGCTGTTCCTGCTGTTCCCGTTCTGCCGGCTGGTGCACATCTGGAGCGCGCCGGTTGAGTATCTGACCCGTCGCTATCAGCTGGTGAGAAACCGCCGCTAAGCGCATGATGGCTGCGGGGCAGAGAGAGCCCCGCAGCCATTTTAGCCCATGGCTGCCTTGACGTTTTTTTAAGATTTTGCCCTGTATGTCATTGCGCTGAACGTCTACTATTACCGCATCTGAAATTACCCCTCGTTTATGGATAACCGATGCGCCTCAAGTTAGCCTTCCTTGCGTTCATTCCGCTTCTGGCCTCCTGCAGCAGCAAACCTGAAGTCCCGTCCCAGCAGAAGATGCTGGCTGCGCCACAGGGCGGTTTTTTACTGCAGCCGTCGCACAGCGGACAGGCGATGTTTGGCGACTTTGCCGGTAACCCGGCAGCAGAGCAATTTATCGATAAGATGGTGGAGAAGCATGACTTTGACCGTCAGCAACTGCACAACATCATCGGTCAGGCCAAACGACTGGATTATGTGCTGCGACTAATGGACCGTCAGGCACCAAGCTATACGCCAGCGCCAGGGCCTAATGGCGCCTGGATCCGCTATCGCAACAAGTTCATTACGCCCGATAACGTGCAAAATGGGGTGGCGTTCTGGAATCAGTATCAGGATGCCCTGCAACGCGCACAGCAGGTTTATGGCGTGCCACCGGAAATTATCGTGGGCATCATTGGCGTGGAAACCCGCTGGGGTCGTGTGATGGGGAAAACGCGGATTCTGGATGCGCTTGCGACCTTATCCTTTAACTATCCGCGCCGCGCAGAGTACTTCAGCAGCGAGCTGGAAACCTTTCTGTTGATGTCGCGCAAAGAGCAGGATGACCCGCTGGCGCTGAAAGGCTCCTTTGCCGGGGCGATGGGTTATGGTCAGTTTATGCCCTCCTCTTACAATGATTATGCGGTTGATTTCAACGGCGACGGTCATGCAAACCTGTGGGATCCGGTGGATGCTATCGGCAGCGTGGCGCACTATTTTCAGAAGCATGGCTGGCGTAGCGGCGAAAACGTGGCGGTACCGGCCAGCGGTCAGGCACCGATGCTGGAAGATGGCTTCAAAACCCGTTACAGCGTGAGCATGCTGGCGGCGTCAGGATTGTCCCCACAGGGCTCGCTGAACGGTAACGATCAGGTCAGTCTGCTACGCCTGGATTTGGGCACCAGCTACCAGTACTGGTACGGCTTACCCAATTTCTATGTCATTACCCGCTACAACCACAGTACCCATTATGCGATGGCGGTGTGGCAGCTGGGTGAGGCGGTGAGCAAGGCACGCCAGGGCGGCCTGTTATAAAGGCTATCCTTGTTAACTGTAAGGTTATATGATGACGCCCTTTTTCAGGCCACACAGCCACTGATATTTCTGGAGTCACTATGTCTTTACCTGCCTGCCCGGCTTGTCACGCCGATTACACCTGGCAAGATGGCGATAACCTTAACTGCCCCTCCTGCGGTCACATCTGGACCGAGGGAGAAGGTGACAGCAGCAACGCAACACTGGAAGTGCGTGATGCCAACGGCAATCTGCTGGCAGATGGCGACAGCGTCACGGTGATCAAAGATCTCAAGGTGAAGGGCAGTTCTTCATCGCTGAAGATCGGCACCAAAGTGAAAAGTATTCGTCTGGTTGAAGGGGACCACAACATCGATTGTAAAATCGACGGTTTTGGCCCGATGAAATTAAAATCTGAGTTTGTGAAAAAGAACTGAGATCGGGGGCGCAGGGATGCGCCCGCTTTCCTGCTTAGCTGAACAGCTTATCAATTGCGGCACACTGTTCCGCATTCAGCGTGCCACCGTAGTTTCGTGAGCCGCTGTTCATCGAGTCATAGCGCCGTGCCACGGCCGTTTTAATTGTCGTTACGAAATCATCTCCGATACTGTAAATCGCCATCAGACGGCCGATCTGCTGCTGCAGGTGCGTCAGCTCCGGCAGATTGCCATTTCGCCACGCCGTCATCATCTGCGCAAAGTACTCCGGCACAATATTATTCAGTCCTGAAATGACACCGGCACCGCCCGCCAGCAGGTTCGGGAGCAGGTACTCGTCATACCCCGACAGTACGGCGAAATCGCTACGCACCTTGCGGGTCTCTTCAATCATCATCCGGTTGTGCGACAGGCAATCCACCGTATCTTTAATGCCGGCGAAGTTGGGCAGCTTTGCCGCCAGGGCGGCAATCAGCGCGGGCGTCAGATCGCAGCCGGTGCGGGCCGGAAAATTGTAGGCAAACCATTTACCACCCAGCTGCGCGTCCAGTGCTTCGAAGTAGTGCATCAGCTGGTTTTGCGTCTGGCCATAATAGTAGGGTGGCAGCACCATCACCGCGTCAAAATCATTTTTCCAGGCGGCTTCAGCCAGCTCCAGCATGTCAGGAATGCAGGTTGCCGAGACGTTCGCGACCATCTTCAGCGATGACAAGGGTCTGGCTTCCTGAATCAGTTGTAAGCGTTCCTGCTGCGTCAGTGAGGCGAACTCGCCAATGCTGCCCATCACCAGTAAGGTATCGATACCGGAGTCATTGAGGCGGGAGAAATGTCGCCCGAGCGCATCAATATCGACCGCACCCTGCGCATTAAACGGGGTGACTGAAGGGCACCAGACACCGGCAAAGGGCGATTTTTCACTCATAAATGACTCCTGAATCGGATGTTAAAAAAATGAAACAGTGTTTTAACTTAATGACTCCGGCCGGTCTCTGCCAGCGCATGATTCAAAAATGAGCAACGGGTCGCACTTTTTCCTCTTTCATCCGTCTCAGTAAGCGGATGCATCTGATAACTGAGCGAGAGGTCATGATGAAAGAGTGGGATCCTGTGCTGTACCGTAAGTTTGAAGCAGAACGAACCCGTCCAGCCCGCGAACTTCTGGCGCGCCTCAGCCTGGAACAGGTTGAGCAGCTGACCGATCTGGGATGCGGGCCCGGTAACAGCACCGAGCTGCTCGCCGATGCCTGGCCACTGGCGCAGATTACCGGGCTGGACAGTTCCGCCACGATGTTAACTCAGGCCGCTGAACGCCTGCCGCACTGTCGTTTTATCCAGGCGGACATCCGCAACTGGCAGGCCGATGTGCCGCAGCAGGTGGTCTACGCCAATGCGTCTCTGCAATGGCTGGATAATCACGCAACGCTGTTTCCCCATCTGGTCAGCCAGCTGGCGCCCGGTGGCGTGTTAGCGATCCAGATGCCTGATAACCTCAATGAGCCGTCGCACCGGCTGATGCGCGAGGTGGCGGCAACAGATCGCTGGCGTTCACGCATCAATGCCGATGCCGCTGAACGTACACAGCTGCTTTCCACGGGCGAGTATTACGATCTGCTGACGCAGGCCGGCTGTGAGGTGGATATCTGGCGTACCACCTATTATCACGTGATGGCCGATGCGCAGGCAATTATCAGCTGGCTGCAGGCGACCGGTTTACGGCCTTTCCTGGCAACGCTGGATGAGACCGAACAGACGGCGTTTCTGACCGATTATCATCAGCGTTTGCTCGCGGCTTATCCGGCTCAGGCCGATGGTCAGGTGTTGCTCGCCTTCCCGCGTCTTTTTATGGTTGCGGTGAAAAACCGGTAAGCGCAGTGGAAAGCTGGCCGCAAAAACAGCGTAATAATGGTGAGTGACCTTGAAAAAGCGGTTTTTCTGCACCACCTTCAACCCACAGCCAAAGGGAGAGTCGCAATGGATGATCAGCAATTGCAGGCGCTTAGTGCGCAGATAGGTGAGAAGCTGAAGCAGCGCAATGCCACCGTAACCTGTGCGGAATCCTGCACGGGGGGATGGATTGCCAAAGTCTTTACCGATATCAGCGGCAGCTCCGCCTGGTTCGAACGCGGTTTTGTGACCTACAGTAACCAGGCCAAACAGCAGATGGTCAGTGTTCAGGCTGCTTCGCTGTTGCAGTATGGTGCGGTAAGTGATGTGGTGGTGCGGGAGATGGCGCTGGGTGCCCGCAGGGCGGCCCATGCTGACTACGCGATCTCCGTCAGCGGTATTGCCGGTCCGGATGGCGGCAGTGAAGAAAAACCGGTGGGCACGGTGTGGTTTGGCTTTGCCGGGCCGCAGGATAACGTATTGACTTTTCAGCAGCATTTTAGCGGCGATCGTGATGCCGTACGCCGCCAGTCGGTGGCATGGGCCCTGCAGAAACTGTATGGCGAATTTCTGACAAATTAAACTTGATACTGTATGACTATACAGTATAATTGTCGGCAACAGAAAGAGTACAGGCACCCTGAGTGCGTGTTTACCCGGCTTGATTAGGAGTTGAAATGGCGATTGATGAAAACAAACAGAAGGCTTTAGCTGCCGCGCTTGGCCAGATTGAGAAGCAATTTGGTAAAGGCTCCATCATGCGCTTGGGTGAAGACCGCTCAATGGATGTGGAAACTATCTCTACCGGCTCGCTGTCGCTGGATATCGCATTAGGCGCAGGCGGTCTGCCAATGGGCCGTATCGTTGAGATCTATGGACCTGAGTCTTCAGGTAAAACCACGCTGACTTTGCAGGTTATCGCATCTGCACAGCGTAAAGGTAAAACCTGTGCCTTTATCGATGCAGAACATGCGCTTGATCCGGTTTACGCCAAGAAACTCGGCGTAGACATTGATAACCTGCTCTGCTCTCAGCCAGACACTGGTGAGCAGGCGCTGGAAATCTGTGATGCGCTGGCGCGCTCTGGTGCCGTTGACGTGATCATCGTCGACTCCGTCGCGGCGCTGACGCCTAAAGCGGAAATCGAAGGTGAAATCGGTGACTCACACATGGGCCTCGCGGCACGTATGATGAGCCAGGCGATGCGTAAACTGGCCGGTAACCTGAAGCAGTCCAATACCCTGCTGATTTTCATCAACCAGATCCGTATGAAAATTGGTGTGATGTTTGGTAACCCGGAAACCACCACTGGTGGTAACGCGCTGAAGTTCTACGCCTCTGTCCGTCTTGATATCCGCCGTATCGGTGCAATCAAAGAGGGCGATAACGTGGTCGGCAGTGAGACCCGCGTTAAAGTGGTGAAAAACAAAATCGCCGCGCCATTCAAACAGGCTGAGTTCCAGATCATGTACGGCGAAGGTATCAATACCTTTGGTGAGCTGGTCGACCTGGGCGTGAAGCACAAGCTGATTGAAAAAGCGGGTGCATGGTACAGCTACAATGGCGACAAGATTGGTCAGGGTAAATCGAATGCCGGCAACTTCCTGAAAGAGAATGCTGCTGTGGCAAACGAGATTGATCTGAAGTTACGTGAGATGTTGCTCAACGGCGCGGATGAAAAACTCGCAGCAGCCGACAAGGCTGCTGAGAAAGAAGACGCGGCTGAAGCGAACGAAGACTTCTAATCTCTGATGCGGGAGGGGCGAAAGCCTCTCCCGTAGTTTTATCCCCCTCTATTATCTTTCTTGCCTTCCCTCTGTCCTGTTCTGTCGCCATAATCTCCCTCTGTTTGTACAAGGTGCGCAGTATGACTGAACCCTCTCAACCCCAACCTAATGTCGTCTCTTACTCTCGTCTGCTTGACCGTGCGATGCGTATTCTGGGTCAGCGCGACCACAGCCGTGCAGAGTTAGCGCGTAAACTGCAACAATCAGCGCAGCGTGCTGCGTGGGCGCAGAAAAAAGAGCCCGAAATTGTTACCGAAGCGTTGCTGGAACAGGTTCTTAACTGGTGTCAGGAAAGCGGCTGGTTAAACGACGAGCGTTTCACCGAACGATTTATTCAGAGCCGGAGCCGTAAGGGCTTTGGATCGCAGCGCGTGCGCCTTGAACTGGGCCAGAAAGGCATCGACCGTGAAGCCATTGATCTTGCAATGGAAGAGACAGAGGTAGACTGGGCGGCGTGTGCGGCTCAGCTGGCTGAACGAAAATTCGGACACCCGCTGCCCACAGAGTGGAAAGAGAAAGCGAAAGTACTACGCTATCTGCAGTCAAAGGGTTTTATGAGCGAAGATATCCAGTCCATTTTCAGAAATTTTGATGACTAAAAGCCGATGTAATTTTACTTCCCACTGAAGAAAATTTATCTTATTCCCACTTTTTGTTCCGCTAATCAGGCACCACCAGAATGTGGTCGCGCCGATCAGAGGGAACGTTCGTTAGCGTGATTCCAGGATATATATGAGCAAGAGCACTGCTGAGATCCGTCAAGCGTTTCTCGACTTTTTTCATAGCAAGGGACATGAGGTTGTAACCAGCAGCTCCCTCGTACCGAATAACGATCCAACGTTGTTGTTTACTAACGCCGGGATGAACCAGTTTAAAGATGTGTTCCTCGGTCAGGACAAACGTGACTACACACGTGCGACCACGTCACAGCGCTGCGTACGCGCAGGCGGCAAACACAACGATCTTGAAAACGTCGGTTACACCGCACGTCACCACACCTTCTTTGAAATGCTGGGTAACTTCAGCTTTGGTGACTACTTCAAGAGAGAGGCGATTGGTTTTGCCTGGGAACTGCTGACGAGCGAGCAGTGGTTCAGCCTGCCAAAAGAGCGTCTGTGGGTGACGATCTATGAAACCGACGATGAAGCCTTTGATATCTGGGCGAACGAAATCGGTGTGCCACGTGAACGCATTATTCGCATCGGCGACAACAAGGGCAGCGCGTATGCGTCAGATAACTTCTGGCAGATGGGCGATACCGGTCCTTGTGGTCCGTGCAGCGAGATTTTCTACGATCATGGCGATCACATCTGGGGTGGCCCGCCGGGCAGCCCGGAAGAAGATGGTGACCGTTACATTGAGATCTGGAACATCGTCTTTATGCAGTTCAACCGTCAGGCTGATGGCACCATGCTGCCGCTGCCAAAACCGTCGGTTGATACCGGAATGGGCCTTGAGCGTATTTCTGCCGTTCTGCAACACGTCAACTCCAACTATGAAATCGACCTGTTCCAGAAACTGATTCAGGCCGTGGCGCAGGTTACCGGTGCCACTGACCTCAGTAACAAATCGCTGCGTGTCATTGCCGACCACATTCGCTCCTGTGCTTTCCTGATTGCCGATGGCGTCATCCCGTCTAATGAGAACCGTGGCTACGTGCTGCGTCGTATCATTCGTCGTGCCGTGCGTCATGGCAACATGCTGGGCGCTAAAGAGGCCTTCTTCTATAAGCTGGTTGCGCCACTGGTTGAGGTCATGGGTGCCGCAGGCGAAGAGTTACAGCGCCAGCAGGCTCAGGTTGAGCAGGTGCTGAAAAGCGAAGAAGATCAGTTTGCCAGAACCCTGGAGCGCGGACTGGCGCTGCTGGACGAAGAGCTGGAAAAACTGCAGGGCGACACGCTGGATGGTGAAATCGTCTTCCGTCTCTACGATACCTTTGGTTTCCCGGCTGATTTAACGGCTGACGTCTGTCGCGAACGCAATCTGAAGATCGACGAAGCCGGCTTTGAGCGGGCGATGGAGCAGCAGCGTCAGCGCGCACGTGAAGCGAGTGGCTTCGGCGCTGACTACAGCAACGTTATTCGTATTGATGCCGCCTCATCCTTCAAAGGCTACGACCAGCTCGATTTAGCTGCCACGGTGAAAGCGCTCTATGTTGCAGGCGAGGCGGTTGATGAAGTGACCGCGGGTCAGGATGCCGTGGTCGTGCTGGATGAAACGCCATTCTATGGCGAATCGGGTGGCCAGGTAGGCGATACCGGTCTGCTGAAAGGGAAGAATGCTGAATTTAGCGTCCAGGATACACAAAAATATGGTCAGGCAATCGGTCATGTCGGTAAGCTGACCGCAGGGCAGTTGCGTATCGGTGATCGCCTTGAGGCGCAGGTTGATGCAGCACGCCGTGCGCGCATCCGTCTTAACCACTCTGCTACTCACTTACTGCATGCCGCCTTGCGTCAGGTTTTAGGTGAGCATGTGGCGCAGAAAGGCTCGCTGGTTAACGACAAGTACCTGCGTTTCGATTTCTCGCATTTCGAAGCGATGAAACCTCAGGAGATTCGTCAGGTCGAAGATATCGTCAATGCGCAAATTCGTCGCAACCTGCCGGTTGAAACCGAAGTGATGGATCTGGATGCGGCGAAGTCTAAAGGGGCAATGGCACTGTTTGGCGAGAAATATGATCAGCGCGTGCGTGTTCTGACCATGGGTGATTTCTCTGTTGAGCTGTGTGGTGGTACCCATGCTGCGCGCACGGGTGACATCGGGCTGTTCCGTATTCAGGCGGAGTCAGGTACCGCAGCCGGTATTCGTCGTATCGAAGCGATTACGGGTGAAGGCGCGCTGGCGCAGGTCAATGCGCAGAGCAGCCAGCTGCAGGATCTTGCGCAGCTGGTAAAAGCGAACAGCAGCAACCTGAATGAGAAAGTGCGTGGTCTGGTCGATCATGTACGGGCTCTGGAGAAAGAGTTGCAGCAACTGCGCGATCAGCAAGCCGCGCAGGAGAGCGCTTCACTGAGCAGCAATGCTATCGACATTAAGGGAGTGAAACTGTTAGTCAGTGAGCTCAACAATGTTGAACCTAAAATGTTGCGTACCATGGTTGATGATCTTAAGAATCAGCTGGGGTCGGCGATTATTGTGCTGGCAACGGTTACTGAAGGTAAGGTGTCGCTGATTGCGGGTGTGACCAAAGATCTGACTGACCGTGTTAAAGCGGGTGAGTTGATTGCCGGTCTGGCTCAGCAGGTTGGCGGGAAGGGCGGTGGCCGTCCTGATATGGCACAAGCTGGTGGTAACGATGCGGGTGCTCTGAAAGGCGCATTAGCAGGGGTTGAGGACTGGGTCAGCAGCCGTCTGTAAGTGAATTAAAACAAGGCATCGTAAAAAGCGTCAGAACGGTTGTTCCGGCGCTTTTTAATACGATGCTAAAGCAGCAAATGACAAAGTCAGGTTGATGTAGTGTATTTCGGCTAAACTAACTATCAGCAGAATGTATTGGCGCATCGATGTGCATTGGTGTATTTCTCATACACATTGTGCAGCGTTAAATGATGGATAATGCCGGGAGCCTGTACAAGCCCGACTCTTTTAATCTTTCAAGGAGCAAAGAATGCTTATTCTAACTCGTCGAGTTGGTGAAACCCTCATGATCGGTGATGAGGTAACTGTAACGGTGCTGGGTGTTAAGGGTAACCAGGTTCGTATCGGTGTTAACGCGCCGAAAGAAGTGTCTGTGCATCGCGAAGAGATCTATCAACGCATCCAGGCTGAAAAAACGCAACAAACCAGCGTTTAACGGATTCAGCGTCTCGCACCTGTGCGAGGCGCTACCGCTTTCTGTAAAAATCCTGCCTTTTCTTTCTACCTGTTCCTCCTCTGTTTTGTTAACGCCATCATCTTTCATTGTTGATAATTCACTCTTTTTGTCGCCATTTTGTCCCAATTGTGTGTGATTTGCTCAATCAAACAAAGTTTCGGAAAAATTGTTTGACTTAAAAGTCCGGGAAAGTAATATGTGCGCCACGCAGTGCCGATGAGCAGAAACAACGTTCAGACGCACAGTTCGAAAGAAAGCGTAAGGTGAGGTGGCCGAGAGGCTGAAGGCGCTCCCCTGCTAAGGGAGTATACGGTCAAAAGCTGTATCGAGGGTTCGAATCCCTCCCTCACCGCCATTTTCGATGCATCCATAGCTCAGCTGGATAGAGTACTCGGCTACGAACCGAGCGGTCGGAGGTTCGAATCCTCCTGGATGCACCATATTTTCGAATATGGAGAAGTGCCTCGGTGTGACATGACGCATTAGCGTACAGGCCGCACTAAGGAGGATAACTTTGCATCAGCAACGGCCCACAGGGCGAAGCGCAAGCTGAGTAATCCTCCTGGATGCACCATCGAAACAAAGCGAATTAGCAATTCCTTTCATGGTGAGTAGTTAGCACCCTGCGTTGTACAAGAATTTGTTTTATGCATCCATAGCTCAGCTGGATAGAGTACTCGGCTACGAACCGAGCGGTCGGAGGTTCGAATCCTCCTGGATGCACCATATTCTTCCCGAATATGGACAGTGCCTCAGTGTGTCATGACGTAATTATCGTTCAGGCCGCACTAAGGAGGATAACGTTGCATCAGCAACGGCCCATAGGGCGAAGCGCAAGCTGAGTCATCCTCCTGGATGCACCATTCTTTGTAACATCCTCAGGTTGGTTTCTGTAAGTCCATAAAAAGTTGTACCTCAAAAGATAGACCCCAAAAGATAGACCCCAATGCATCCATAGCTCAGCTGGATAGAGTACTCGGCTACGAACCGAGCGGTCGGAGGTTCGAATCCTCCTGGATGCACCATCTTCTCGAATGTTGGCAGTTCCTCAGTGTGACATGACGCAATAAGCGTTCCGGCAGCACGAAGGGGGATAACGTTGCATCAGCAACGGCCCGCAGGGCGAAGCGCAAGCTGAGTCATCCTCCTGGATGCACCATCTTCTTCTTTAGCCTCAAAATCCCTCAAAGTATCATGGCGCGATGATCGCTAAGACCTCACTAAACACGATAGCGTTACTTCCGTAACCGTCCGTACAGCAAACGCTGAGTGAGTATCCTGAAAAACCTCTGCAGTTTCCCTCTGGCTTCACACGCACTCTTTTCCTGTTTAATCTGCCCCATTGATTCATCATCCTGACTTAAGCGATCCGAAACGCCTGTTTCCCGCATCAACGCCTTCTGTTTTGCTGCCCATGCCCGTCCGCCGCCGCTTGTCTGCCAGAAGAATGTTAAAAAAACGCTGGAATTTCGTACGTTTATCGCTGGTCGTGCACGATCACCTTTATCTGAAAACAAAAATTGTTAATGCTTTCAAAGCATTTGCTGTTCATCCCCCCTGGCGACAACCTGTCCACATTAGGCTAAAGTAATGTCTCATTTGATGAATGTCCGGAGTGACAATGTACGATCAATATGACGCCCTGATTTTCGATATGGACGGCACGATTCTTGATACTGAGCCGACACATCGAAAAGCGTGGCGTCAGGTGCTCCAGCGTTATGGATTAACGCTGGATGAAGCACGTATTATCGACTTCAATGGCGCACCAACCTGGCGGCTGTCGCAGTTCATCATTGAATCCAATCAGTCGTCACTCGACCCTCATCTTCTTGCCGCAGAAAAAACCGCTGCCGTGAAAGCGATGCTGCTGGAAAACGTGAAGCCACTGCCTTTAATGGAGGTGGTGAAAGCGTATCACGGGCGTCGTCCGATGGCGGTCGGTACCGGAAGCGAACACAGCATGGCAGAGGCGTTACTGACGCAGCTGGGCGTACGTGAGCTCTTTTCGGCCGTCGTCGGTGCTGACGACGTACAGCGTCATAAACCTGAGCCAGAAACCTTCTTACGCTGCGCTGAGCTGATGGGTGTGACGCCGGCACGTTGTGTGGTGTTTGAGGATGCGGACTTTGGTATTCAGGCAGCGAAGGCGGCAGGTATGGCTGTGGTGGATGTCCGCTTACTGTGAGTGACGTTCTTACCTATGCCTCGATGTTCGGCAGCAGCTTTTTAAGTGCAACGCTCCTGCCGGGAAGTTCTGAAGCACTGCTGATAGCACTATTGATAGCAAAAAAGACATCAGTTTACGGGTTGCTTTTGGCCGCATCACTGGGAAACACCTTGGGCGGCTTAACCAACATTCTTATTGGTCGCTTGCTGCCGTTAAAACGTCAGGGGCGATGGCATGACACAGCAATGACGTGGTTGCACCGACTGGGACCTGCAGCACTGTTATTCAGCTGGCTGCCAGTGATAGGTGATCTGCTCTGCGTTCTGGCAGGCTGGTTACGTTTCGCCTGGCTACCCGCGATGCTGTTTCTCGCTGTCGGCAAAACACTGCGTTATATCGTTATCGCGACTGCCACATTACAGGGTATGCAATGGTGGCATTGATTCGCACAGATTCGAGGCTACGGTTAACATTATGCTGAACAAAAATAAATTATTATCACAGCGGGGGGGTAATGTGATCCCGGACGTATCTAAAGCGCTCTCCTGGCTGGAAGCGCATCCCAATGCCCTTAAAGGTATTGGCCGTGGCATCGAGCGTGAAACGCTGCGTGTACAGGCAAATGGCGAGCTGGCAAAAAGCGGCCACCCGGAATCTCTGGGGTCGGCGCTGAAACATGACTGGATCACCACTGACTTTGCCGAAACGTTGCTGGAGTTTATTACGCCAGTGGATCACAGCATTGATCATATGCTGGCATTCCTGCGCGATATTCATCGTCACGTTGCCCGTGAACTGGGTGATGAACGCATGTGGCCGTTTAGTATGCCGTGCGTGATTGACGATGCGGACAATATTGAGCTGGCGCAATATGGCACGTCCAATATTGGTCAGATGAAGACGCTCTACCGCGAAGGACTGAAAAACCGCTACGGCGCGTTGATGCAGACCATCTCCGGCATTCACTATAACTTCTCACTGCCACTCTCATTCTGGCAGGAGTGGGCTGACGTGAAAGATAAGGAAAGCGGAAAAGAGACGATCTCGGCGGGCTATCTGCGGCTGATCCGCAACTATTATCGCTTCGGCTGGGTGATCCCCTATCTGTTTGGCGCATCGCCTGCTATCAGCTCCAGCTTCCTGCAGGGCCGTGAGAGCGCGCTGCCGTTCGAAACCAACGACAAAGACACGATGTGGCTGCCGTATGCTACCTCACTGCGTCTGAGCGATTTAGGCTACACCAATAAATCGCAGAGCTCTCTGGGCATCACGTTTAACTCACTGGAAGGCTATGTCACCGCGCTGAAGAAAGCGATTAAGACGCCGTCAGAAGAGTATGCAGCGATGGGCACTAAAGATGCCGACGGTAACTGGCTGCAGCTCAACACCAACGTGCTGCAGATTGAAAACGAGCTCTATGCGCCAATCCGGCCTAAGCGTGTGACACGCTCGGGTGAAGCGCCTTCTGATGCGCTGCTGCGTGGTGGTATTGAGTACATTGAAGTGCGTTCGCTGGATATCAACCCGTTCTCTGCGATCGGCGTAGATGAGAATCAGGTTCGCTTCCTCGACCTGTTCCTGATCTGGTGTACCCTGGCCGATGCGCCGGAAATGAGTGCAGATGAGTTGCAATGCACCCGTATAAACTGGAACCGGGTTGTGCTGGAAGGGCGTAAACCGGACCAGAAAATTGCCGTAGGCTGCGGAGAAGCGGAACATTCGCTGGTTGAAGTGGGCAAAACCCTGTTTGCCGATCTGCGTCGGGTTGCTGAAGTGTTAGACAGTCATAATCAGGACAGCACGGAATATCAGCAGGTTTGCGATCAACTGGTAGCATCGTTCGACGATCCTGAGCTAACCTACTCGGCGCGCATCCTTCAGGCAATGAAGGACAATGGTGTAACCGGAACCGGCGTGGCGCTGGCTGAACAGTATCGCCATCTGCTCTGCGAAGAGCCGCTGGAAGTGCTGACAGAAGAAGATTTCACGCGTCAGGCGCAGGCGTCTGTTGCTGCACAGCAGCAGCTGGAAGCGAATGATAAGCTGGATTTTGAAGCGTATCTGGCGAGCCGGGAAGGGTAGAAAAGAAAAAGGCCACATCAATGTGGCCAAATTAACATCTCTGTTGTCAGGGATGATGATAACAAATGCGCGTCTTTCATATATTCAGACGTTGGGCGAACAGAAAAGTTTCATCGTTTTAAAAAAAATTCTCAGAACAGGAGGTGACGTATGCCACTACTGGACAGTTTTACCGTTGATCACACCATCATGGGCGCACCGGCAGTTCGCGTGGCGAAAACCATGAAGACTCCGCATGGCGATACGATTACCGTTTTTGACCTGCGTTTTTGCCGCCCGAACATTGATATCCTCACTGAGCGTGGCATTCATACGCTGGAGCATCTCTTTGCCGGATTCATGCGTGATCACCTGAATGGTGATGGTGTGGAAATCGTCGATATCTCGCCAATGGGTTGCCGCACCGGCTTCTACATGAGCCTGATTGGTACACCAGACGAGCAGCGCGTTGCCAAAGCGTGGAAAGGGGCGATGGAAGATGTTCTGAAAGTGAAAGATCAGAACCAGATCCCTGAGCTGAATGAATACCAGTGCGGCAGCTACAAGCTGCACTCACTGGATGAAGCGCAGCAGATCGCCCGCAATGTGCTGGCGCATGAGATCGGCGTTAACCGCAACGAAGATCTGAAACTGCCTGCTGAAAAGCTGAAAGAACTGCACATCTAGTCAGGGCTTTGCTGCTAAAAAAAACGCCGCATCATGTCGATTGCGGCGTTTTTTTATCGCTTCAGGACCCTACCGATTTTTTCAGTGGCGTCTTCGGCGTAATGCGCACTTGTTTAATCATGTTGTCCTGCACGTCCAGAATATCGACGTTGTAGTGGCCGATCTGAACACGGGTGGCGATGGCAGGGATCTCTTCCAGCGCTTCCAGCAGCATGCCGTTGATGGTGCGCGCTTCCTGCTCTGGCAGCTGCCAGTTAAACGCCTTGTTAATTTCACGCACACTGGCGCTGCCTTCAATCAGCACGGACCCGTCATTCTGCGGCATCACTTCTTCTGCCAGTGATGGTGACATGGAGGTGGTGAAGTCACCCACGATCTCCTCCAGAATGTCCTCTATCGTCACCAGCCCTTTGATGTCGCCATACTCATCCACCACCACGCCCGCTTTCTCTTTGTTGCGCTGGAACTTCACCAGTTGGGTGTTCAGCGGTGTCCCTTCCGGGATGTAGTAGATCTCATCGGCGGCACGCAGCAGCGTCTCTTTGGTGAACTCTTTTTTCTCCGTCATCATGCGCCAGGCTTCGCGCACCCGCAGCATGCCGACGCAGTCATCCAGCGAGTCCCGGAACAGCACAATCCGGCCGTGTGGCGAGTGGCTTAACTGGCGCACCACCGACTTCCAGTCATCGTTGATATTAATGCCGACGATCTCGTTACGCGGAACCATGATGTCATCAACGCTGACTTTCTCCAGGTCGAGCACGGAGAGCAACATGTCCTGATTACGGCGTGACATCAGGCTACGTGACTCATAGACGATGGTACGCAACTCCTCTTTGCTCAGCGCGGAGTTAATGGCACCGTCAGCGCGGATACCCGCCATCCTCATCAGCAGACGGGTAATGGTGTTGAGTAGCCAGACCAGCGGCAGCATGATGTATTGCAGCGGGACCAGCAGCAGGCTGCTGGGAAAGGCGACGCGTTCGGGATAGAGGGCCGCCACTGTTTTCGGCAGCACTTCAGCAAATACCAGCACCACAAAGGTCAGGATACCGGTTGCGATCGCAACCCCTTCGTCACCGTGAATACGCATGCCAACAATGGTGGCAAGTGCGGAAGCCAGAATATTCACCAGGTTATTGCCGATTAATACCAGGCTCAGCAACCGGTCGGGGCGACGCAGTAACTTCTCCACCCGGCGTGCGGGGCGACTGCCGTTTTTGGCCTGATGGCGCAGCTTATAGCGGTTAAGCGTCATCATTCCGGTTTCCGACCCGGCAAACCAGGCGGAAACCAGTACCATGACGCAGAGAATAATAATCAGCGTGGTGGTTGAAACATTCTCCAACGCAGAACTTCCTTTTTAACGAGAGGTGGGGACAAGCAGATGCTGCAGGATGCGACTGCCGAAGTAAGCCATGGTTAACAGCACCGCACCGCTGCAGTTAAACCAGACGACGCGGCGACCACGCCAGCCTTCATGATAGTGCCCCCAGAGCAAAACGATATAAACAAACCACGCGATGATAGAGAGCACGGCTTTATCGACGTTTTCTGCGCTGAAGAGATCCTGCATATAAAACAGACCGGTGCAGAGCACCAGCGTCAACAGGACGACGCCCACCTGGGTGATGTGAAACATTTTACGTTCAATGGTCAGCAGCGGCGGCATATCCTGTGTGAACGCCAGGCGCTTGTTTTTTAACTGGTAATCGATCCACGCCAGCTGCAGTGCATAGAGCGCGGCAATAATCAGCGTCGCGTAGGCGAACAGCGACAGGCCGATATGAATCATCATGCCTGGCGTGGTTTCCAGATGGGTGATAAACGCATTGGGCACAAAAGTGGCGAAGGCCAGATTGATCAGCGCGAAGCTGTAAACAATCGGCAGCAGCAGCCAGCCACGGTTGCGTGACGCCACAATGGTCATGATGGCGCAAATCAACAGGCTGACCAGCGAGCCTATGTTGAGCAGGCTTAAATTCTGTCCGCTATCAACAGCAAATATGCGTTGCTGCAAGGCCACCGCGTGTGTCACCAGCGCCACACAGGCAGAGAGCATCGCCATTCGCCGCCAGCCGCCGTTACGTTTCAACAGGCTGGGAATGATCAGGGCAAGACTTAAGGAGTAGGCGAATAGCGCCACTATCGCGAAAACGAACATAGATCCTTTCAGGTTCAGTCAGATAAGGAAAAAGGCAGTATAGCGCCAGCCGAAGCAGGCTCCAAACGATCTGAGGGGCAATTGCAGAGATCGCTGAGGCTTCGTGTTATAATCCGCCGCATTCTGCCGATCAGGCGCCTCGCGATCTTTTTTTTAGTGAGAGACCATGTTTGATAATTTAACCGATCGTTTGTCGCAAACCCTGCGAAACATCAGCGGCCGCGGAAGGCTGACTGAAGAGAACATCAAAGAGACCCTGCGTGAAGTGCGCATGGCACTGCTTGAGGCTGACGTTGCGCTGCCGGTGGTGCGTGACTTCATCAACCGTGTGAAAGAGAGCGCGGTCGGCCATGATGTGAATAAAAGTCTGACTCCAGGTCAGGAGTTTATCAAAATCGTTCGTAACGAGCTGGTTACGGCGATGGGTGCAGAGAACAATGCTCTCGACCTGGCTGCTCAGCCGCCAGCCGTGGTGCTGATGGCGGGTTTGCAGGGTGCCGGTAAAACAACCAGCGTCGCTAAGCTGGGTAAATTCCTGCGCGAGAAGCACAAAAAGAAAGTCTTAGTGGTTTCTGCCGACGTCTATCGTCCGGCGGCAATCAAACAGCTGGAAACGCTGGCACAGCAGGTGGGCGTGGATTTCTGCCCATCCGATCTCAGCCAGAAGCCGGTCGATATCGTTAACAATGCGCTGCGTGAAGCTCGCCTGAAGTTCTACGATGTACTGCTGGTGGATACCGCCGGTCGTCTGCACGTTGACGAAGCGATGATGGACGAAATCAAACAGGTTCATGCCGCGATCAATCCGGTAGAAACGCTGTTTGTGGTCGATGCCATGACCGGTCAGGATGCGGCAAACACGGCTAAAGCTTTTAATGAAGCACTACCGCTGACCGGTGTTATCCTGACCAAAGTCGATGGTGATGCACGAGGCGGTGCGGCGCTGTCGATTCGTCATATCACCGGTAAGCCGATTAAATTTATGGGTGTCGGTGAAAAAACCGATGCACTTGAGCCGTTCTATCCGGAGCGTATTGCTTCGCGTATCCTCGGCATGGGTGACGTGCTGTCACTGATCGAAGATATCGAAAGCAAGGTTGACCGCGATCAGGCTGAGAAACTGGCTAAGAAGCTGAAAACCGGCGACGGTTTTGATCTCAACGATTTCCTTGAGCAGCTGAAGCAGATGCGCAACATGGGCGGCATGGCCAGCCTGATGGGCAAACTGCCCGGTATGGGACAGTTACCTGACAATGTGAAGTCACAGATGGATGACAAAGTGCTGGTGCGCATGGAAGCGATCATCAACTCGATGACACGCAAAGAGCGTGAAAAACCAGAGATCATCAAAGGCTCACGCAAGCGCCGCATTGCGACCGGCTCCGGTATGCAGGTGCAGGACGTTAACCGCTTATTGAAGCAGTTTGACGATATGCAGCGTATGATGAAGAAAATGAAGAAGGGCGGTATGGCGAAAATGATGCGCGGCATGAAGGGTATGATGCCGCCAGGTTTTCCTGGCCGCTAAAGCGTTCCACAAAAAAGCCCGAAATGGCACGGTTTAGGTTGCTTTTTTCGCCAAAATGAGTAAAATTTTCGGGCTTTTTATACAGCACCCGGACCCCGTTCCTCGATGGGGGCCGGGTGTTTTATTAACTGAAGAGGATGTTATGGTAACAATTCGTTTGGCACGTCACGGCGCTAAAAAGCGTCCGTTCTATCAGGTCGTCGTCACTGACAGCCGCAATGCACGCAACGGTCGTTTTATCGAGCGCGTTGGTTTCTTCAACCCGATCGCATCTGGTCAGGCTGAAGGTCTGCGTCTTGATCTGGATCGTATCGAGCACTGGGTTGGCCAGGGCGCAACGCTTTCTGATCGCGTTAACGCGCTGGTCAAAGAAGCTAAGAAAGCAGCTTAATCTGTCACGGTGGTGAGCATGAGCAGACAAATTGCCGCACAGCCTCCTGTTAACCCGATTGTATTGGGTAAGATGGGAGCCGCCTACGGTATTCGCGGCTGGCTCAAAGTGTTTTCCTCCACTGAAGACGCTGAAAGCATCTTCAACTACCAACCCTGGTTCATCCAGCGCGCCGGTAAATGGCAACAGGTCGAACTGGACGGTTGGAAGCACCACAATCAGGACCTGATCATCAAAGTCAAAGGCATTGAAGATCGGGATGCGGCGGCTCAGTTAACCAATTGCGAAATTCAGGTTGACTCGACGCAGTTGCCATCGCTGGAAGAGGGCGACTACTACTGGAAAGACCTTATGGGCTGCCAGGTGGTTAACCTTGAAGGCTACGAGATGGGTAAAGTCATCGATATGATGGAAACCGGCTCGAACGACGTTCTCGTCGTTAAGGCAAACCTGAAGGATGCATTCGGTGCTCAGGAGCGGTTAATTCCGTTTCTTGATGAACAGGTTATCAGGAAAGTCGATCTCTCTACTGGCATCATTGAGGTAGATTGGGATCCTGGTTTTTGATCTCCGAATCGAACGGTAACGTAACGGCGAATACAATGTGGATTGGTGTTATTAGCCTGTTTCCAGAAATGTTTCGCGCTATTACCGATTACGGGGTAACTGGCCGGGCTGTAAAAAACGGTCTGCTCAGCATTCAGAGCTGGAGTCCTCGTGACTTCACGCACGACCGGCACCGTACCGTGGATGATCGTCCTTACGGCGGCGGACCGGGAATGCTGATGATGGTACAACCCTTACGGGATGCCATCTCCGCAGCGAAAGCAGCGGCAGGTGATGGGGCCAGGGTGATATATCTTTCACCTCAGGGTCGCAAACTGGACCAACAGGGCGTTTGCGAACTGGCGGCACGGGACAAGTTAATTCTGGTCTGTGGCCGTTATGAAGGGATTGATGAGCGCGTAATCCAGACCGAAATTGATGAAGAATGGTCAATCGGTGATTACGTTCTCAGCGGCGGGGAACTGCCAGCGATGACGATGATTGACGCAGTCGCCCGGTTTATTCCTGGCGTGCTCGGCAAGCAGGCGTCAGCCGATGAGGATTCGTTCTCGGAAGGTTTGCTGGATTGTCCGCACTATACCCGACCTGAAGTGTTAGACGGCGTGGAGGTCCCGGCAGTATTACTGTCAGGCAACCATGCTGATATCCGCCGCTGGCGTCTGAAGCAGTCGCTAGGCCGTACCTGGCTGAGAAGACCTGAACTTCTGGAAAACCTGGCTCTGACTGAAGAGCAAGCAAGGTTGCTGAATGAGTTCCAGCGGGAATCTCAGCAGCAACAAAACGATGATGTGGAAGAGTAAGCTCTTCCCCGACTATCAGTTTACCCAGGATATGAGATTTAATTATGAGCAACATTATCAAGCAAATTGAACAAGAGCAGATGAAACAGGACGTACCTTCCTTCCGCCCGGGTGATTCCGTGGAAGTGAAAGTATGGGTCGTTGAAGGTTCTAAAAAACGTCTGCAGGCATTCGAGGGCGTGGTTATCGCTATCCGTAACCGCGGTCTGCACTCTGCATTCACTGTTCGCAAAATTTCTAACGGCGAAGGCGTTGAGCGTGTATTCCAGACTCATTCACCTGTAATTGACAGCATCGCTGTTAAACGTCGTGGCGCTGTGCGTAAAGCCAAACTGTACTACCTGCGTGAGCGTACTGGTAAGTCTGCTCGTATTAAAGAGCGTCTTAACTAAGGTATCGCTAACGCGACATCTAAAAGTTAATAGCAAACAAGGGGTTGGCATCTGCCAGCCCCTTTTTTTATGTCACTGCCAACCTTGCTGCCTACAGTTAATCGTCGTCCGGCCGCTGAAAATGATAAATCGCGGTATTAACCGGCCCTTCCTCTAAGACGATCAGGCCATAGCGACAGCCAATGAACTGACCACCGCACTTCTCAGCCACGCCCCGACTGGCCAGGTTATCCTCTGCTGCCAGAATCTCAATCACCCGGGTCTCTGGGCGTGAAAACCCCAGCGGCAGCAACGCGGCCACCGCGCGGCTGGCGATTCCCTGACGCTGTGCATCACTGCGAACCCAGTAGCCAATTGCGCTGGTGTCACCCGGATGACGGGCAAAGCGTATTCCTGCGCCCCCCAGCAGCTGGTCATGCTGATCAACGATGGCAAACTCTTCCGCTTCCTCTTTCATCCGTTGCCAGTGGGTAAAGCGGATCCAGCTTTCTGCTTCATGAGGCTGATAATCGTGATGCGCCCAGACCATCCACGGGATAAGGCTATCCAGCGAGGCATTAACCGCAGTGGTAAACGCAGATACGTCGCTGAGCTCAAAAGGTCGCAGATAAATATTTTGTGGTGATGGGTACATAACTCTCTCAGCGCGAACAGAATGATTCTTTTATTCTGCCTGTGGGTAGAAGAAAGGCAACAACCTTAACTGTAAACTTATTTGTACAATTGTCTTTGGTTTTTTGTGGTTGAGCTTTTTATTATATGCATGATTTTATTGGTTATTTTAAGTATATTTCGCACCCTTCTTGATCCGTGGTAATAAAAGTGTACATATAATATTGCGCTATGTATTGTATGTGATACAGTATTTGCATTCCTCAGTGAGGAGTCCATGACTGCCAATACGAGCCAAAGGATCGCCATCATGCAAAAAGACGCGCTGAACAATGTGCATATCGCCGGTGAACAGGTATTAATCACGCCTGAAGAGCTGAAAGCGAAGTTTCCACTGACCACTGAACAGCAGGATCAGGTCGCGGCGTCGCGCCAGACTATCTCTGACATTATTGCCGGCCGCGATCCGCGTCTGCTGGTAGTGTGCGGACCCTGCTCAATTCACGATACCGAAGTGGCACTGGACTATGCTCGTCGTCTGCAAACCCTTTCTGAACAGCTGAAAGATCAGCTCTTTATCGTGATGCGCGTCTATTTTGAAAAACCTCGTACCACCGTCGGCTGGAAAGGGCTGATCAACGATCCTTTCATGGATAACTCGTTTGATATGGAAGCGGGTCTGCACATTGCGCGCCAGCTGCTGGTGAACCTGGTTGAAATGGGTTTGCCTCTGGCCACTGAAGCGCTGGATCCTAATAGCCCGCAATATCTGGGCGACCTGTTCAGCTGGTCTGCCATTGGCGCCCGTACCACTGAATCGCAGACGCACCGTGAAATGGCCTCGGGCCTGTCGATGCCGGTAGGCTTTAAAAATGGCACCGATGGCAGTCTGGGAACGGCAATCAACGCCATGCGTGCTGCCGCAATGCCACACCGTTTTGTCGGGATTAATCAGGCCGGTCAGGTCTGCCTGCTGCAGACTCAGGGCAATCCGGATGGTCACGTGATCCTGCGTGGCGGCAAAGCGCCGAACTACGGTCCTGAAGATGTCGCGCAGTGTGAAAAAGAGATGCTCAAGGCGGGACTGCGTCCGGCCTTAATGATAGATTGCAGCCATGGTAATTCGAACAAAGACTACAGCCGTCAGCCTGGCGTAGCGGAATCCGCTATTGCGCAGATCAAAGACGGGAACCGTTCAATCATTGGTTTGATGCTGGAAAGCCATATCAATGAAGGTAACCAGTCTTCTGAGCAGCCACGCAGCGAAATGAAGTATGGCGTTTCCGTAACCGATGCATGCATCAACTGGGAAGTGACCGAAACGTTGCTGCGTGAAATGCATCAGGATCTGCAGGGAGTGCTGTCGGCGCGTCTGTCACAAGAGGTGTAAGAGCAATGGTGGCTGAACTGACCGCGTTACGCGATCAAATTGACAGTGTTGATAAAGCGTTGCTGGATCTGCTGGCTAAGCGACTGGAACTGGTGGCCGAGGTAGGTGAGGTGAAGAGCCGTTACGGCCTGCCTATTTATGTGCCTGAGCGTGAAGCGACGATGCTGGCTTCCCGTCGTAAAGAGGCCGAAGCGCTCGGCGTCCCACCGGATCTGATTGAGGATGTGCTGCGTCGCGTGATGCGGGAATCCTATACCAGCGAGAATGATAAAGGCTTTAAAACCCTCTGTCCTGAACTGCGCCCGGTGGTGATTGTCGGTGGTAAGGGCCAGATGGGCCGGCTGTTTGAAAAAATGCTCGGGCTATCAGGCTACACGGTTAAAACGCTGGATAAAGAGGACTGGCCTCAGGCTGAGACTCTGCTCAGCGATGCCGGAATGGTGATCATTAGCGTGCCGATTCACCTGACCGAGCAGGTGATTGCCCAACTGCCACCACTGCCGGAAGATTGTATTCTGGTCGATCTGGCGTCAGTCAAAAACCGGCCTCTGCAGGCAATGCTGGCTGCCCATAACGGGCCTGTGCTGGGTCTGCATCCGATGTTTGGCCCGGACAGCGGCAGCCTGGCAAAACAGGTTGTGGTCTGGTGTGATGGAAGACAACCGGAAGCGTATCAGTGGTTCCTGGAGCAGATTCAGGTCTGGGGTGCGCGTCTGCATCGTATCAGCGCTGTTGAGCATGACCAGAACATGGCATTCATTCAGGCGCTGCGTCACTTTGCTACCTTCGCTTATGGTCTGCATTTAGCCGAAGAGAACGTCAATCTGGATCAGCTGCTGGCGCTCTCGTCGCCCATTTACCGGCTTGAACTGGCGATGGTGGGGCGGTTGTTCGCTCAGGATCCGCAACTCTATGCGGATATCATCATGTCTTCAGAGAGTAATCTGGCGCTGATAAAACGCTATTACCAGCGGTTTGGTGAAGCGATTGCGCTGCTGGAGCAGGGCGACAAGCAGGCGTTTATCGCCAGCTTTAACCGGGTTGAACAGTGGTTTGGCGATCACGCAAAACGCTTCCTGGTCGAAAGCCGAAGCCTGTTGCGATCGGCCAATGACAGCCGCCCATAAATGACAGCCATCCATCAATGAAAAAGGCATCCAGTTGGATGCCTTTTTTCTTCTTTTTATTCGCCAGGTTCAGCGGGCACCACATTTTCGCTGGGGTAACAGCCCAGTACCTTCAGAGAGCGGGTCATGGTCTGTAATTCCTGCAGCGCCTGCTGCATCCGCTCTGATTGCAGGTTGCCCTGCACATCAATGTAAAACATCTCTTCCCACGGATTACCATTAATCGGGCGGGACTCCAGCTTGCTCATAATCAGGTTGTGCTGACGCAGTACCAGCAGCGCGTCGACCAGCGCACCCGCCTGCTGGCCGGTTGCCATAATCAGCGTGGTTTTCGCTGGCACCTGGTCAGAAACCTCGATTGCTTTGCGGGCCAGCACGATAAAGCGGGTGTGATTCTGCTGCTGATTCGCCAGATTACGTTCCAGCACCTGCAGCTGATAGAGTTCGCCGCCGGCCTCACTGCCCAGCGCCGCCACCTTAGGTGAGTTGAGCGCAGCCACTTTCTCCATCGCTGCCGCGGTACTCTCGGTGTATTCGATTTTCCAGTGCGGGAAACGATTAATAAACTGGCTGCACTGCTGGAACGGTTGAGGATGGCTGTAAACCGTCTCAATCTGCTGAAGGTCGGTGGGGCCATTCACCAGCACGCAGTGGTCGATAGGCAATGTCAGCTCGCCCACGATTGAGAGGCTGGTCTGTTGCAGCAAATCGTAGACATCGTTGATCGAGCCTGAACTGGTATTCTCAATCGGCATCACGGCGTAATCAGCTACGCCATTTTCGACCTGTTTGATGATGTCGTGAAACTTCAGGCAGCCACACTCCACCATGCTATCGAAATGGCGCGACGCGTAGTTGCGTGCTGCAAGATGCGAGTAAGAGCCTTTCGGGCCCAGGAAGGCGATACGGGCGGCATGCGCATGGGGATGGTTGAGGTTTTTTTGCAGCAGCGCTTGCTGAGTCAGCACGGAATCTTCAATTACCAGCTGGAACAGACGGGTGATGTAGTGCGCATCCAGGTTGTGTGCCTTACCCAGTACGATGAGATTCTCCAGTAGCGCGCGTTCGCGCTCCACATCCCGAATCGGGCGATGCGTCGCCAGTTTCGCTTGTGCAACTTCCACTGCCAGCAAACGACGCTCGGCCAGCAGCGTCAGAAGTTTTTTATCCACGGCGCTGATTTTATCGCGTAGCGCCAGCAATGGATTATCGGGATTCATAGGGCTCACCTGTATGCTATCCAAAAAAAAAGCCTCCCGGTTGGGAGGCTTCGGTGTTCGTCTTCGCTTTCATTTTCACACGACGAATGGCCTCCCGTTCAGGGGAAGGTAAAAAAGAAAGCGAAGAAAAACAGATCAAGTTTCATGGTAATGTCCGAAAAGAGAGTGACCTGAGAGTAACCGTACTGCTTAAAAGCTGTCAATAAAAAACGCGCCCGCAGGCGCGTTAAGAAACAGCGTTAAGAAAATCAGGACTCTTCGTCGGCGGGAATGATGTCTTTCACGCTGGCACTGGCGCGGCGTGCTTCAGACTTATGCTGAACTTTATTCAGCTGACGCTCGAGCTTGGCAATCAAATCGTTGATAGCGGTATACATATCATCGTGCTTGGCGCTGGCCACCAGAGTCCCGTTAGGTGTGTTAATAGTGGCGTCAGCCACGAATTCTTTGGGCTCTTTGGAAAGGACAATATGTGGATTAATCAGGTCGGTTTGCCATTTTTCGAGCTTGGCGAGACGGTCTTCAACATGGCTTCGGATTGCCGGAGTGATGTCCATTTGTTTACTGGTAATGTTCAGAATCATCGTTCTTACCTCTCTGTCATTTCCGTCTTGGTCTTCTCAGCATAGCGCGAAAAAGCGTTCAATGTGGGATTTCGATCACGAAAAAATGTCACTTTTTGTCAGTCACAACATTCTGTGAGAAAGGCAGAGAAACTGGCCGAAATGGCTTGAAGCGAAACGATTAACACGGCATGCTTGATGAGTTAGCTCGCTGAGAACAGATCCAAATCTGACTGTTCTGTGAGCAAAAAAAAGCAGCCCTGAGAGGCTGCTTTTTTTATGGCTGAAAATCCTTCGAACGATCAGCTTTTGTTAGCTGCAATGATTTTCGCCACTTTATCGGCTTCAGCGTTCAGCTGCAGATTGCGGTAAGCATTCTCCATCAGCGGCAGGGCATCGTGTGTTGCCTGCGTATCCGGATAATCGCGCATCATACCTTCGACACGGTTAACAACCGCGACATAAGCCTCACGCTTAGTATAGAATTGCGCCACTGACAGCTCATATTTAGCCAGACGGTCTTTCAGATAGACCAGGCGTTTCTGAGCATCAGCCGCATACTGGCTGTTCGGGTAACTCCGCAGCAGCTGGGAAAAGTCGCGGAAAGCATCACGAGCGTGCGTCGGATCGCGGTCAGAACGATCAATACCAAAGAAGCCCTGCAGCGCGGAGTCATCCAGCGCCATGTCCGTCAGACCTTTCATATAGATGACATAGTCAATGTTCGGATGCGTGGGGTTCAGACGCATAAAGCGAGCAATGGCAGCCTGCGCCAGGGGCAGATCGGCATTTTTATAGTACGCGTAGATTAAATCCAGCTGCACCTGCTGCGAATAAGGACCGAACGGATAACGATTATCCAGCGCTTCCAGTTGCTTAATCGCAGCTTTAAAGTTACCGTCCTGCAGCTTTTGCTGCGCTGTAGCATAGATTTCAGAAGGCGGGCTGTCCGGTACCGCGTCATTTGAGCCGGAACAACCAACAAGTGCCAGGCTCAGTGTGGCAGCAGCCACCAGATGTTTCATACGCGTCATGACGAAGTGATTATCCTCAAATGTTATGGCGGAAGCTGTCCGTATAGCTCCCGGTAATGACCAGGTACGATAGCACATTATATTAAACGGCATCGCCGTGAAAACCCAACGTTAACGAAGAAGCTGTATATGGCACAACAAGTTCAACTCACCGCAACGGTATCCGAATCACAACTCGGACAACGCTTAGATCAGACTTTGGCGGAATTGTTCCCTGATTATTCACGTTCTCGCATAAAAGAGTGGATCCTCGATCGTCGCGTTACTGTAAACGGCGTCATGGTCGATACACCCAAAGAAAAAGTGCTGGGCGGCGAGCTGGTCGCGATTGACGCTGAGATCGAGGAGGCGCAGCGCTGGGAACCGCAGAATCTGCCACTCGACATCGTTTATGAAGATGAAGACATTATTGTCATCAACAAACCACGCGACTTCGTGGTTCACCCTGGCGCCGGGAATCCAGATGGCACGGTATTAAACGCCTTACTTCATCACTATCCGGCGATTATGGATGTGCCGCGCGCGGGCATCGTACACCGCCTGGATAAAGACACTACCGGTTTAATGGTGGTCGCGAAAACCGTTCCGGCTCAGACGCATCTGGTGGACTCGCTGCAGCGTCGCGAAATCACCCGTGAATATGAAGCGGTTGCGATTGGCAATATGACTGCGGGCGGCACCGTTGAGCAGCCTATCAGCCGTCACTCAACTAAACGCACCCACATGGCGGTACACCCAATGGGTAAACCGGCGGTCACGCATTACCGCATCATGGAGCACTTCCGGGCCCATACCCGTCTGCGCCTGCGTCTGGAAACCGGTCGTACTCACCAGATCCGTGTGCATATGTCTCACATCAGCCATCCGCTGGTGGGCGATCCGCTTTACGGTGGCCGTCCGCGTCCGCCAAAAGGCGCGTCTGAAGCATTTATTACTACGCTGCGCGGTTTCGATCGTCAGGCACTGCACGCCACGATGTTGCGCCTCTATCACCCCATTAGCGGTATTGAAATGGAATTCCATGCTGCGCTTCCGCAGGACATGGTTGATCTCATCGCGGCGTTAAAAGCAGACACTGAAGAATTTAAAGACCAGTTGAATTGGTGATGAATCTGATTACTCCTCAATGGCCCGCTCCGTCACGCGTTCGGGCCTGCTCGACGCAGCGACAGGGCGGCATCAGCACATCGCCCTGGGATGCACTGAATCTCGGCGGGCATGTGGGAGATAATCCGGATGCGGTGGCGCGTAACCGGCAGTTGCTGTTGGAAGAGGCGGGTTTACCTGCCATGCCGCAGTGGCTGGATCAGGTTCATGGCACTGAGGTTGTGCGTCTGACTGCAGGGGAAAGTACGCCATTACGTGCTGATGCCTGTATTACCGATCAGCCCGGCGTCGTCTGCGCCATCATGACCGCTGACTGTCTTCCGGTCCTGTTCTGTTCGCAGGATGGCACGGAAGTGGCGGCGGCACATGCAGGCTGGCGCGGACTTTGTGCGGGTGTACTGGAAAATACGCTGGCGCAGTTTCGTTCGCCGCCTGATCAGATTCATGCCTGGCTTGGACCGGCAATCGGACCTGATGCGTTTGAGGTCGGCGAAGAAGTCCGTCAGGCCTTTATGGCTCAGGATCCCCGGGCTGTGCAGGCTTTCCGTCCATCAGGTGACCGCTTTTACGCCGACATCGGCCTGCTGGCGCAGATGCGACTACAGGCAGCGGGCGTGAATTCAGTCAGCGCCAGCAGCCTTTGTACCTTTACGCAGCGCGACGATTTCTTCTCTTTCCGCCGCGATGGGATCACCGGGCGTATGGCAACTTTGATCTGGCTGTTATAACCTTACGCCATAAGACGGTCCAGTTAGCGTATTTTTTACTCAAATCTCAGGTCATTAACCTTGAAATTTTGAGGGATGACCTCATTTAATCTCCAGTAGCATTTTGACCTGTAATGGGAGGAATTATGCGTCTGGATCGTCTTACTAATAAATTTCAGCTGGCTCTCGCCGACGCGCAGTCCCTCGCTCTGGGACACGACAATCAATTCATCGAACCTCTGCATCTGATGAGCGCATTGCTCAAACAGGAAGGCGGATCGGTTTCACCTTTACTGACTTCGGCCGGTGTCGACGTTACGCCATTTCGCGCTCAGGTTGAGCAGGCTATTGATCGCCTGCCACAAGTTGAAGGCAGCGAAGGCGATGTACAACCCTCATCTGACCTCGTCCGGGTATTAAACCTGTGCGACAAGCTGGCACAGAAGCGCAACGATAACTTTATTTCATCCGAATTATTTGTTCTGGCCGCCCTGGAATCGCGGGGCTCACTGGCCGATCTGCTCAAAGCAGCGGGCGCAACGCGTGAAAAAATCACCAGTGCGATTGAACAGATGCGGGGAGGAGACAACGTGAACGATCAGGGGGCTGAAGATCAGCGCCAGGCTTTAAAAAAATACACTATCGACCTGACCGAGCGGGCAGAGAAGGGCAAACTCGATCCGGTCATCGGTCGTGATGAAGAGATTCGCCGCACCATCCAGGTTCTGCAGCGCCGTACCAAAAACAACCCGGTACTGATTGGTGAACCTGGCGTGGGTAAAACCGCGATTGTCGAAGGGCTGGCGCAGCGCATCATCAATGGTGAAGTGCCTGAGGGTCTGAAAGGACGTCGGGTACTGGCACTGGATATGGGTGCGCTGGTGGCCGGGGCGAAATATCGCGGTGAATTCGAAGAGCGTCTGAAAGGCGTACTGAGTGACCTGTCGAAACAGGAAGGCAACGTCATTCTGTTTATCGACGAGCTGCACACCATGGTGGGAGCCGGTAAAGCGGACGGTGCGATGGACGCCGGCAATATGCTTAAACCTGCGCTGGCGCGTGGTGAACTGCACTGTGTGGGTGCCACTACGCTTGATGAGTATCGCCAGTACATTGAAAAAGATGCCGCGCTGGAGCGTCGTTTCCAGAAGGTCTTTGTGGCTGAGCCCAGTGTGGAAGATACCATCGCCATTCTGCGTGGTCTGAAAGAGCGTTATGAACTGCATCACCATGTGCAGATCACTGACCCGGCGATTGTTGCGGCGGCGACCCTGTCTCATCGTTATATTGCTGACCGGCAGCTGCCGGATAAAGCGATTGACCTGATCGATGAAGCAGCTTCCAGCATTCGTATGCAGATGGACTCGAAGCCGGAGTCACTGGATCGCCTGGAGCGCCGTATCATTCAGCTGAAGCTGGAGCAGCAGGCGCTGAAGAAAGAGGCGGACGATGCCAGCATCAAGCGTCTTGAGATGCTGGAAACCGAGCTCAACCAGAAAGAGCGCGAATACGCCGAGCTGGAAGATGAGTGGAAGACAGAGAAAGCCTCGCTGTCCGGCACGCAGAACATTAAAGCGGAACTTGAGCAGGCGCGTCTGAATTTAGAGCAGGCACGTCGCCAGGGTGACCTCGCTCAGATGTCAGAGCTGCAGTACGGTAAAATTCCGGCACTGGAAAAACAGTTAGCCGCAGCGACTCAGGCCGAAGGCAAGACCATGAAGTTACTGCGTAACCGGGTAACCGATGTGGAGATTGCCGATGTGCTGGCACGCTGGACCGGTATTCCGGTCGCACGAATGATGGAAGGTGAGCGCGATAAGTTACTGCGCATGGAGCAGGACTTACATGGCCGGGTTATCGGACAGGATGAAGCGGTTGAGGCGGTATCGAATGCTATTCGCCG
This sequence comes from Pantoea sp. PvP021, assembly GCF_054056055.1. Taxonomy (NCBI): domain Bacteria; kingdom Pseudomonadati; phylum Pseudomonadota; class Gammaproteobacteria; order Enterobacterales; family Erwiniaceae; genus Pantoea; species Pantoea sp. PvP021. The sequence goes on from NZ_JBSRXX010000015.1 coordinate 58,997, forward strand.
TAGTCGCGCAGGCCTTTCTGATCCAAACCGGCCTATCGGTTCCTTCCTGTTCCTGGGGCCAACCGGGGTCGGTAAGACGGAGTTGTGTAAAGCGCTGGCTAACTTCCTGTTCGACAGTGACGATGCGATGGTTCGTATCGACATGTCTGAATTTATGGAAAAACACTCAGTATCACGGCTGGTGGGTGCACCTCCGGGCTACGTCGGCTATGAAGAGGGCGGTTATCTGACCGAAGCTGTGCGCCGTCGGCCTTATTCGGTCATCCTGCTGGATGAAGTAGAGAAAGCGCATCCTGATGTCTTTAACATTCTGCTGCAGGTGCTGGATGATGGGCGTCTGACGGATGGGCAGGGCCGGACGGTCGATTTCCGTAACAGCGTGGTGATTATGACCTCTAACCTGGGATCAGATTTAATCCAGGAGCGGTTCGGCAATCTCAGTTACCCGGAAATGAAAGATATCGTGATGGGTGTGGTCGGACAGCATTTCCGTCCTGAGTTCGTCAACCGTATTGATGAGGTGGTGGTGTTCCATCCGCTGGCTGAGAAACATATTGCGTCTATTGCGCAGATTCAGCTGCAGCGGCTGTACAAACGTCTGGATGAACGGGGTTATCAGCTGCACATCTCTGATGATGCGATCAAACTGCTGGCGGAGAACGGATATGATCCGGTCTACGGTGCACGTCCGCTGAAACGTGCGATACAGCAGCAGATCGAGAACCCGCTGGCTCAGCAGATCCTTGCTGGTTCACTGGTGCCAGGCAAAACCATCGAAATGGATGTGGAGAACAACATCATTACTGCACATCAGTAAGGGTGTGGAATGAAAAACGGGCCTCTGGCCCGTTTTTTTTGCCCTTTTGAGGGGTTTTTGCTTATTTAATACTCCTTTTGAGTGCAAAATGAACGGTCAGTAAAAAAGTCTCAATTTGCACTTGCGCTATCTGAGCCGTTCCCTATAATGCGCCTCCACTGACACGGCAAACCGGAAACGGAAAACGGGTCAGGAGGCACAGGAGACTGCGCCGCCGGAGAAAAACTTCTGAGAAAGAGGTTGACTCTGCAGGAGGAAAGCGTAATATACGCCACCTCGCGACAGGACGCTAACGCACTGTTCGCACTGCTCTTTAACAATTTATCAGACAATCTGTGTGGGCACTCGCAGGATTGATATCAGCGTCTCCGGACGTAAAAAAATATCAAGCCTCACGAGTGAACACATAATGAAATTCATTATGACGTTTTACAGATGAGCACCGCTTAACTTGTTTAAGCAAATCAAACTT
>NZ_JBSRXX010000016.1:0-31561 GCF_054056055.1 Pantoea sp. PvP021
TCGCGAGGTGGCGTATATTACGCTTTCCTCCTGCAGAGTCAACCTCTTTCTCAGAAGTTTTTCTCCGGCGGCGCAGTCTCCTGTGCCTCTCAACCCGTTTTCCGTTGCCGGTGTGCCGTGTTGATGGATGCGCATTATAGGGAGTTGTCTGAGAGGCGCAACCCATAAATTGCATAAAAAAGAGCGTTCGCTGCATTCCACAGCAAAAGCGGCTGTTATACGCAGTTACACACAATGTTATCCACATTAGTCGGGCCAGATAAATTTAGGCGAGCATCACGCAAACGTTTTCGCTACAATGCCGGGCGAAGTTCCGGACACCCCTTTTCGGGGCGTTACCTGAGGTTTTTGATTTTTTCTTCCTATATAGAGAAGAGAAAACCGCTGTAAAGCCTGATGTAACGCTCTTATATACGCGAAACAAAGCCAAGGGATAAACCACCATGCAACAAACTCGTCCTGTACGCCGCGCATTGCTCAGTGTCTCTGACAAAGCCGGTATCCTCGAATTTGCTCAGGCGCTCTCAAGTCGCGGTGTCGAACTGCTCTCCACAGGCGGAACAGCTCGCCTGCTGGCGGATGCGGGTCTGGCTGTCACAGAAGTCTCTGACTACACCGGTTTCCCGGAAATGATGGATGGACGCGTCAAAACCCTGCATCCGAAAGTGCATGGCGGCATTTTAGGTCGTCGCGGCCAGGATGATGCCATTATGGCGCAGCACGACATCAGCCCAATCGACATGGTGGTCGTTAACCTCTATCCCTTTGCACAGACCGTCGCCCGTGAAGGATGTTCACTGGAAGATGCAGTGGAAAATATCGACATTGGTGGCCCGACCATGGTGCGCTCTGCTGCCAAGAACCATAAAGATGTGGCAATCGTGGTCAGCAGCGGCGACTACGATGCGATCATTGCCGAAATGGATGCTCATGAAAATGGCCTGACGCTTGAGACCCGTTTCGATCTGGCGATCAAAGCGTTCGAACACACCGCCGCGTATGACAGCATGATCGCTAACTACTTTGGCAGCCTGGTGCCCGCCTATCACGGTGATCGTAATCAGCCCGCCGGCCGTTTCCCGCGTACCCTGAATCTGAACTTCATTAAGAAGCAGGATATGCGCTACGGTGAAAACAGCCATCAGGATGCTGCCTTCTATATAGAAGAGAATATCACTGAAGCTTCAGTGGCGACTGCCCGGCAGGTTCAGGGTAAAGCGCTCTCCTATAACAACATTGCTGACACGGATGCTGCACTGGAGTGCGTAAAAGAGTTCAGTGAACCCGCCTGCGTCATCGTCAAACATGCGAACCCTTGTGGCGTAGCGACCGGTGACTCTCTGCTGGCAGCCTATGAGCGTGCTTACCAGACCGATCCGACCTCCGCATTTGGCGGCATCATCGCCTTTAACCGCGAGCTGGATGAAGCAACTGCGCAGGCCATTATCAGCCGCCAGTTTGTTGAGGTGATTATCGCGCCAGCGGTTTCCGAGGCCGCGCTGAAAATTACCGCCGCGAAGCAGAATGTCCGTGTCCTGATCTGCGGCCAATGGCAAAATCGTACTGCTGCACTGGATTTCAAACGCGTCAACGGGGGTCTGCTGGTACAGGATCGCGATCTCGGCATGGTTGATGCCAGCCAGCTGCGCGTCGTCAGTAAACGTCAGCCAACCGAACAGGAACTGCGTGATGCGCTGTTCTGCTGGAAAGTAGCGAAGTTCGTTAAGTCTAACGCCATTGTTTATGCACGCGACAACATGACCATCGGTATCGGTGCCGGACAGATGAGCCGTGTCTATTCCGCTAAGATTGCCGGCATTAAAGCAGCCGATGAAGGGCTGGAAGTAAAAGGATCAGCCATGGCGTCGGATGCCTTCTTCCCGTTCCGTGATGGTATTGATGCGGCAGCCGCGTCAGGCGTGAGCTGCGTCATCCAGCCTGGCGGCTCCATCCGCGATGAAGAGGTGATTGCGGCGGCTGATGAGCACGGCATTGCCATGATCTTCACCGACATGCGTCACTTCCGCCATTAATCGTTCTGGAGAGAAACAGATGAAAATTTTAGTAATCGGCAATGGCGGACGTGAACATGCTCTGGCCTGGAAAGCTGTCCAGTCGCCGCTGGCGGAAACCGTGTTTGTGGCACCGGGTAACGCGGGCACCGCATTAGAGCCTGCGCTGCAGAATGTCGCGATTAGTGCAACTGATGTCCCTGCCCTGCTTGAGTTTGCCCGGCGTGAAAAGATTGATCTGACGATTGTCGGCCCCGAAGCGCCGCTGGTGATTGGCATCGTGGATGCCTTCCGTGAGGCCGGGCTGGCTATCTTTGGTCCGACTCAGGCCGCTGCGCAGCTGGAAGGCTCTAAAGCTTTCACCAAGGATTTCCTGGCGCGTCATCAGATCCCGAGTGCGGAATACCAGAACTTCACCGAGGTTGAGCCCGCTCTCGCGTATCTGCGTGAGAAAGGCGCCCCTATCGTCATCAAAGCCGACGGCCTGGCCGCAGGTAAAGGCGTGATTGTGGCGATGACGCTGCAGGAAGCTGAGGATGCGGTTCAGGATATGCTGGCCGGAAACGCCTTTGGCGATGCCGGACACCGCATTGTGATTGAAGAGTTTCTGGATGGCGAAGAAGCCAGCTTCATCGTGATGGTGGACGGCGAGCATGTGCTGCCCATGGCCACCAGCCAGGATCACAAACGCGTGGGCGATGGCGATACCGGTCCGAACACCGGCGGAATGGGTGCCTACTCTCCGGCTCCGGTTGTCACCGATGAGATTCACCAGCGCGTTATGGATCAGGTTATCTGGCCGACCGTGCGCGGCATGGCGGCTGAAGGCAACGTCTATACCGGTTTTCTCTATGCCGGCCTGATGATCGATCACACCGGGCAGCCGAAAGTGATCGAATTCAACTGCCGCTTCGGCGATCCGGAGACTCAGCCGATCATGCTGCGCCTGCAGTCGGATCTGGTCGATCTTTGCCTGGCCGCCTGTGACGGTAAACTGGATCAGAAAACGTCACAATGGGATCCCCGCCCTGCGCTGGGTGTGGTGCTGGCGGCGGGCGGTTATCCGGGTGACTACGCTCAGGGCGATCAGATTCACGGTCTGCCACTCGAAGAAGTGGCTGACGGCAAGGTATTCCACGCCGGAACACGGCTGGAAGAGGACCTGGTGCTGACAAACGGTGGCCGCGTGCTGTGTGTCACCGCGCTGGGCGACGATGTGGCCGCGGCACAAAAGCGGGCTTATGAGCTGACACAGCCGATCTCATGGCAGGGCAGCTTCTGTCGCCGCGATATCGGCTACCGCGCCATTAATCGCAAATAAGTTCAGGGGGCACCAGGTGCCCCCTTTTCAATTCACATATCTTCTTCTGTCGGCTGCTGTGAGCAGTCATCCTGCTGACTGACCCGCAATAGCTGTATCCCTTCCGGCGCTTCAAGCCATGACACCATCAGCGGTGCCGATGCGCGGCGTTGCTGCTGTGTCAGCATCTGCAGAGCGTCGGCGTCAAAAGCGGGTCTGACCTGCTGGCCTTCGCAACTCTCCAGCACATTGTTTCCCAGCCAGTGTCCCTGTCTGAGGAACACCTGACCGCTTAATAGCGCATCGCTGAGGTTACGCATCCGCTCGGCATCAAACTTATAGAGCTCAACCGCATCCGGGCTGACCGCTTCACGCCGGCCTGAAAGCTGGCGCTGCATAAAGTTAAGACCGCCAGCCTGGTCAAAGCGCAGGGTCACATCATCAGGCTGGTTGCCCTTCACCTGACGCTGGATGCTGATCAACGACTCTTCCAGCCAGACATAATCCGTCACTTCACCCTCACCGCCACTGAACGGCGTATAGAAGGTGCGGATATGGACCGACTGGTGGTCGCTGTTTTTACGCCAGATACGAACAACACCACGATCGGCAAGATAGCCACTGGCAGAAAAGGGGGGAATATCCGGAGTAGAGCTGCAACCGAAAAGAAAAAGGGAGAGAAACAGAACAGATAAACGCTGAAACAGCGGGGTCATGATGGCTGGCCTCTTAAACAAAAGGGGCGAAACGCCCCCTGTTTTAAAGCTTAACCGCAGTGCGACGTCTTACTTAACGGCGTCTTTCAGCGCTTTACCAGACACGAATGCCGGTACATTTGCTGCAGCGATTTTGATCTCTTTGCCAGTCTGCGGGTTACGACCGGTACGCTCAGCGCGGTGGTTCACTTTAAAAGTACCAAAACCAACCAGTTGTACAGCATCACCATCTTTCAGAGACTCAGTGATCGCAGCCAGAGTAGATTCCAGCGCTGCCTTTGCCTGGGTTTTAGACAGGTCAGCTTTTTCTGCGATCACATCAATCAGTTGAGTCTTGTTCATAAGTTATCCTTAAAGTGTATTTATCGCTTGCTAAGCAACGAGTGCGAGGGAAAAGCCATATTCTGGCACTCTTCTGCCTGCACGCACCGATAGCCACAATTTTCAGCCCCCCAAATGTAGACCAGACAGGGGGCCAATGTGAAGCCTCCAGGCGCGCTAATTCGGGCCTGAAGTCACGTTTTATCGCCTTACTGCTGGAAATTTATACCGATGTTGCTAATTCCCGCTTCACGCAGGTCAGATCGCAGACCTTTAATCAATTCAAGGTCGCGCTCTTCACACTCCGCCAGCAGGCGGAAAATCTCCCACTGAAGGTCCCACTCATCGATGATAGCCGGGTTTTCACGCAGCTCTTCGTCGGTCATTTCGCGTCCAGCCTGGGTCATTTCCAGCATGGCGATAGTGGTAATTGAGGTCTCGCTGACTTCAATTGCATGCTCAAGAGTTTCACCGCTCAGCTGCGCATGTACGACTTCGCTTAATGCCACACAGGCATCGATAGCCGGATAAACGCCGTAAACCTCAAACGCATCACCATCCGGAATGGCGGCTTCGAGCTTTTCCAGCTGGCTGTCGAAATTAATCTTCGCATCTTTGACCGTCAGGTTTTCCCAGATCAGATCAAGAATACGGCGATAGAGTGCCGGATCGGCAAATTCAGTCTGCTCGCAGAACGCGCGATAGTTGGGATACATGCGCTCGCACAGGCAGGCCATAAAAGTAAGGTGCTGCCAGCTTTCCAGCTTCGCCAGACGCAGATGAACGGGATTTTGTAACATAAAGGTGGCTCTTATTCGTTTCGCTGGCCGCAGTGTAACTGCAAAACCGCAGCACAAACAGTGTTAAAGCGCGTTTTGCCAGCGCTGGAAAGCGGTTCGGTTCGAGGCAACCGCGTCGGCCCAGCGGGTCGGTTCCGGCAGGCGGTAACCACGCGTACAGTTTTCGACCCACTGCAACGCGGTATCCAGGCTGACACGATGACCGGTGGCGACAAACAGCGGATTACAACGGAGCTTGCTGCGCCATACCCAGCCTATCTGCTCACCTTTGTCGATCAGTGGCTGGCGACTGCCAGGCTGCGCATCCAGATCGGCAAAACGGCCACACAGGCGACTTTTCGCGACACCAATGGTGGGCACATCGACCAGCAGACCAAAATGTGACGCAACGCCAAGTCGTCGTGGATGCGAAATACCGTGTCCATCCACAAACAGCAGGTCCGGCTTTTGCTCCAGCATCTGCCAGGCGGCCATCAGCGCTGGATATTCACGGAATGAGAGAAAGCCCGGAATGTAAGGCATGGTGGTCTCAACGCGTGCGATGCGATGCTCCACCAGCTTTAAGGAGGGATACTCCAGTATCACCATCGCCGCCCGGGTGATAGTGCCTTCCTGCTCAAATCCAACGTCTGCCCCGCCGATAAAGCGGGGTGGCAGCACATCAAAGTCATCTTCTCGCACCACATCAGCGGCGCGTTGTAACTGCTCAGCGCGAAGTGCGGCAATATCCATGATTACTCCTGATGCCAGGGACGTGATAAACGGTGTACCGCCTCAACAAAGACGCCCGCATTTTCCGGTGGCACATCCAGATGAATACCATGACCCAGATTAAAGACATGCCCGGTGCCCGAGCCAAAGCGCTCCAGGATCCCAGCCACTTCCTGTTCGATACGCTCAGGTGCCGCATAGAGCATAGAAGGATCCATGTTGCCCTGCAGGGCGACTTTGTCGCCCACGCGACGGCGTGCGTCATCAATATCGGTGGTCCAGTCGAGACCCAGCGCGTCACAACCGGTGGCGGCCATCGCTTCCAGCCACTGTCCGCCGCCTTTGGTGAAGAGCGTCACCGGCACGCGGCGACCGTCGTTTTCACGCAGCAGGCCATCGACAATTTTGTGCATGTAATGGAGTGAGAATTCGCGGTAATCACGACCGGTCAGCACGCCACCCCAGGTATCAAACACCATAACGGACTGCGCACCGGCGCGGATCTGAGCATTGAGATAGAGGATGACGCTGTCGGCCAGCTTATCCAGCATCGCGTGGAGCGTAGCGGGATCGGCATACATCATCTTCTTAATTTTGGTAAACGCCTTGCTGCTCCCGCCTTCCACCATATAGGTGGCCAGCGTCCACGGACTGCCAGAGAAGCCAATCAGCGGCAGGTCGCCGTTCAGGTTCTTACGGATGGTACGGACAGCATTCATCACATAGCCCAGCTCCATTTCGGGATCGGGCACCGGTAAACGCTCAACGTCAGCGCGACAGGTCACAGGGTTTGAGAAACGCGGGCCTTCGCCGGTTTCAAAGTAGAGACCCAGTCCCATCGCATCCGGAATGGTCAGGATGTCACTGAAGAGGATGGCGGCATCCAGCGGATAACGGCGCAGCGGCTGCAGGGTGACTTCACAGGCCAGCTCGGCGTTTTTACACAGCGACATAAAGTCACCCGCCTGGGCGCGTGTCGCTTTGTACTCCGGCAAATAGCGCCCGGCTTGTCGCATCATCCAGACCGGCGTGACATCAACCGGCTGACGTAACAGGGCACGCAAATAACGATCGTTCTTCAGTTCACTCATCTCAACACTCTCTCAATAACAGGCGTGTAGTGTAGCACTTTCACACTTCGGCGCGGCACAGAGCGACGGTATCTTCAATCAGGCGGCGCGCCACGGTGCCTGGCGGTGGCAGCAACGGCAGCTCATCAAAACGGAACCAGGCCGCATCCAGCAGCTCTTTACCATCGTGCTGCAGATCGCCGCTGTCATACTCCGCCATAAAGGCTGTCATCAGCGATTGCGGGAAGGGCCACGGCTGGGAGGTAACGTAACGGACGTTTTTGACGCGGATATTGCTCTCTTCCATCACTTCGCGGGCAACGGCCTGCTCCAGCGTCTCGCCCACCTCCACAAAACCCGCCAGCACGGTGTAGACCTTGTTGCGATGGCGGGCATGATTCGCCAGCAGGATTTCATCACCGCGACGGATAGCCACAATGATGCAGGGTGCGATCTGCGGATAGTAACGCTCGCGGCAATGGCTGCAGAGACAGGCAAATTCATGTTTGCTTTGGTGCATTTCATGGCCGCAATAGCCGCACCAGCGATGAGAACGGTAGAATTCCGCCAGTTGCACACCGCGACCCACCAGCTGAAACAGCGCCACATCCTGATCGATCAGCTGTCGTACTGAGAACATATCGGCAGAACGCGGCTCACAAATCAGCCAGACTTTTTCGCCCTGCCACTCACCGATGGTCCGGGCTTTACTGCCGGTCAAACCAAATTTTTCGGCGTTTCCGTGGGGTAAATCACCTTGTGGCAACCAAAGTTTCTGTTCATGGCTGACAATCCACCATCCAGCGTCTACGCTTGAGATTTCGCATTGCATTTATTTCGTCATCCTTAGCGTCAACTCGCACGCTGAAGCCCTGATGTTAAGTGTGTAGATAAACAACTATAACTCACATGGAGTTAGATATGCTTAACCAGTTAGACGTCCTGGCTGAACGCGTAGGTGGCAGTAATGAACTGGTCGATTCGTGGCTTGAAGCCCGTCGTCAGCTACTGGTGACCTATTATCACCTGGTCGGACTTAAACCAAATAAAGAGGCGCTGACGCGTCTTGATGAGCAGGCTCTGGACAACTTCTGTCACGGTCTGGTCGATTATCTTTCTGCGGGTCACTTCAGTATCTATGAACGCGTGATCAGTGAAATGAGTGGCGACAGCCCGATGATTGCCGCCGCACAGATCTATCCACCGCTGGAAGCCAATACTGAGCGTCTGATGCAGCTGTATGACGGCCACCTGCAGCAGGCAATCGACGACGAGAACTGCATGACCTTCCAGCAGGCACTCTCCGAAGTGGGTGAAGTGCTGGAAGCACGCTTTACGCTGGAAGATAAGCTGATCCAGCTGGCATGGGATAACCAGCTTGTCCCCCCGCCGGTTGCCAATGACAGCCATATCGCGCGTCCGGCTTAATCATCATCTCCGGCAAAGGGGTTGAGATTATCCCGTAGCCCTTTTATGCTGAACAGGTTCTGAGGAGAGTGCTCCAAAGAACCTTTTTGATTTTTGCTTTGAAATATAAGGTTTTTACATCTGGCTCTGTTATCAGACACCAGCGTAAAAACAGCTTCTTGTCGGAGTGCCCAGTTGGGCTGAGACCGTTAATTCGGGATCCGCGGAACCTGATCAGGTTAGAACCTGCGAAGGGAACAAGAGTAAATATTCTCTGTATGCCAGCATGCTAACGCTGTCTATACGGTTACTCCTTCCGAACTCCGGACAAGCATCGTTCCCCCTTAACAGGATGATTGCTATGTCTGACCAAAAAACAACCCGTCGTGAACAGCGTGCCCAGGCGCAGGAATTTATTGATTCCCTGCAAAGCGGCAGTGCATTTCCCCAGTCCCGCCGCATCTGGATTACCGGCAGCCGCGAGGATATTCGCGTTCCCATGCGTGAAATCGTGCTAAGCCCGACTCACATCGGCGGCAGCAAAGAACAGCCTCTCTATGAGCAGAACGAAGCGGTACCGGTCTATGACACGGCGGGTGCCTATGGCGATCCCGCGGCACAGATCGATGTTCATCGGGGCCTGGAAAAGCTGCGCGCCCGCTGGATTGCTGAACGCGACGACAGCGAACTTCTCGAACAGAACAGCTCAGGCTATACCCAGCAGCGGCTGGCTGACGAGGGGCTGGATCATCTGCGTTTCGATCAACTGCCGACACCGCGCCGTGCCCGCGCAGGCTGCTGCGTCACGCAATTGCACTATGCCCGCCAGGGGATCATCACCCCGGAGATGGAATTTATCGCACTGCGGGAAAACATGGGCCGTGAGCGAATCCGCAGTGAGGTATTGCTGCAACAGCATCCCGGCCACAGTTTTGGCGCGCATCTGCCAGCCAGTATCACGCCCGAGTTTGTACGTCAGGAGGTCGCTGCCGGACGCGCCATTATCCCTGCCAATATCAATCACCCTGAATCGGAGCCGATGATCATTGGCCGCAACTTTCTGGTTAAGGTCAATGCCAACATCGGTAACTCGGCGGTGACCTCTTCTATTGAGGAAGAGGTGGAAAAACTGGTCTGGTCGACTCGCTGGGGTGCCGATACGGTGATGGATCTCTCTACCGGTCGTTATATTCATGAAACGCGCGAATGGATTTTGCGAAACAGCCCGGTGCCAATCGGTACAGTGCCGATTTATCAGGCGCTGGAAAAAGTGAATGGCGTGGCCGAGGCCCTGAACTGGGAAATATTCCGCGATACGCTGCTTGAGCAGGCGGAACAGGGTGTCGATTACTTCACTATCCACGCTGGCGTGCTGCTGCGTTATGTCCCGATGACGGCGAAACGTCTGACCGGAATTGTATCGCGGGGTGGATCTATCATGGCGAAATGGTGCCTGTCGCATCATCAGGAGAGCTTCCTGTATCAGCACTTCCGGGAGATTTGTGAAATCTGCGCCGCCTATGATGTCTCCCTGTCGCTGGGCGATGGCCTTCGTCCGGGTTCCATTCAGGATGCCAACGATGAGGCGCAGTTTGCCGAACTGCGTACCCTGGGCGAACTGACCCGTATTGCCTGGGAATATGACGTTCAGGTCATGATTGAAGGCCCGGGGCACGTCCCGATGCATATGATCCGCCGCAACATGACCGAACAGCTCGACCTGTGCGATGAAGCCCCCTTCTACACCCTTGGCCCGCTGACCACCGACATCGCGCCCGGCTATGACCATTTCACCTCCGGTATCGGTGCTGCCATGATTGGCTGGTTTGGTTGCGCCATGTTGTGTTACGTCACGCCCAAAGAGCATCTGGGTCTGCCGAACAAAGAGGATGTGAAGCAGGGATTGATCACCTACAAAATAGCAGCGCATGCCGCCGATCTGGCGAAAGGCCATCCGGGTGCGCAGATCCGTGATAACGCCATGTCCAAAGCGCGCTTTGAGTTCCGCTGGGAAGATCAGTTTAATCTGGCGCTGGATCCCCATACGGCGCGGGCTATGCATGATGAAACCCTGCCGCAGGAGTCGGGCAAAGTGGCCCATTTCTGCTCGATGTGTGGCCCTAAGTTCTGCTCGATGAAAATTTCACAGGAGGTGCGCGAGTTCGCAGCACGTCAGGATACGCGCGCCGAGCCCGTTGAAGTGGGCATGGCGCAGATGTCAGACCGTTTTCGTCGGCGCGGCGGTGAGCTTTATCATCCCGCCGATGCCATTAAGGAGGAGTAACGATGCCCGCATTTCCCGCTACCGCCCCGCGCCTGGGGCTTTATCCGGTGGTTGATAGCCCCGACTGGATTGAGCGCCTGCTGAAGATGGGCGTTCGTACACTGCAGCTGCGCATCAAAGATCAGCCCGATGAGGTCGCCGAGCCCGCCATCGCTCAGGCGATTGCAATGGGTAAACGCTATGACGCGCGCCTGTTTATCAATGACTACTGGCAGCTGGCGATAAAGCATCAGGCTTATGGCGTGCATCTGGGTCAGGAGGATCTCGATGTCGCCGATCTTGCCCGGATTCATCAGGCAGGATTGCGTCTGGGGCTCTCCACCCATGACGATGCTGAACTGGACCGCGCACTGGCAATCCAGCCCTCTTACATCGCGCTTGGACATATTTTCCCGACGCAGACCAAAGAGATGCCTTCTGCGCCGCAGGGCATTGAACAGCTGAAGCGGCATCTGACGCGCCTGACGCATATCCCCACCGTGGCAATTGGCGGTATTTCGATTGCTCGGGCACCTGACGTGCTGGCAACCGGCGTAGGGAGTATTGCGGTGGTGAGTGCGATTACCCAGGCAGATGACTGGCGTGAAGCAACACGTACTTTGCTGGCGCTGGCAGAGCTTCACCAATAAGGATTTGTGGAAGCTGTCCCGCATAGCGGCTGCAAAACCAGTAACGCCAGCGTTTCTGCCGGGAAAGCGGTGCGCAAAAGCGTAAGTTGCCGCTGGCGTGCTCTGATCCAAAACCTTAACGTGGCCTCCGTCAGGTTAAGGTTATCTGACCAGGGCCGGTTCCCTCCTCTTGCCGGCCCTGCTTCTTCTTTTCGCTATGCGAGAGTTGAAGCTGAAATCTGCGTTTCATGCTGGCACGAGAGCATGGCGCGTTCGACGGCTGCACCCACCAGCGCCAGCGCCTTTTCAGTCTGCTCGTTGATCGGCAGCCCGTAGTTTAAGCGCAGACAGTTACGGTATTTACCCGAGGCCGAAAAGAGTGAGCCTACGGCTATCTGAATTTTTGACTCGCGCAATTCGCGGTTGAGCCGGACCGCATCAAACGCTTCGGGGAGTTCTATCCACATCAGAAAACCGCCCTGAGGACGGGAAACGCAGATGCCGCAGGGAAAGTAGTGGCGCACCCAGCAGCTAAAGGTTTCATAGTTACGATGATAGATTTGCCGCATCCGGCGCAGATGGGGCTGATAATGGCCCTGGCGGATAAACTCGGAGACCGCATGCTGAGGCTGTGTGGCGGTGGAACCTGTGACGATATATTTCATGTGCAGTACACGGTCGCGATAGCGGCCGGGTGCAACCCAGCCGACACGCAAACCTGGCGCCAGCGTTTTGGAAAAGGAGCTGCACAGCAGAACCCGGCCATCGAGATCCAGCGCTTTAATGGTCGCTGGGCGCGGATATTCCCAGGCTAACTCACCATAAACATCATCTTCAATGACCGCCGCGTCAAACCGCTGCGCCAGTGCCAGCAATGCCCGCTTACGCGGCTCAGGCATGATAAATCCCAGCGGATTATTACAGTTCGGCACAACAACGACTGCTTTAATCGGCCATTGATCAAACGCCAGTTCCAGCGCTTCCAGGCTGATGCCGGTTACCGCATCGGTCGGGATCTCGATGGCACGAATGCCAAAGCCGCGCAGGGTTTGCATGATCCCGTGAAAAGAAGGCGACTCAACGGCAATGATATCGCCCGGCTCGCAGACCGCACGCACGGCTACCGATAACGCTTCATGGCAGCCGGTGGTAATAACAATGTCATCGGCGGTGAGCTGGCAACCGCTATCTATCGCCAGTCGTGCAACCTGTTGCCGCAGTGCGAGAACACCATAGAGGTTGTCATAATTGAGCAGCGCGATGTCCTGCTTCTGAGCCTGTCGGCTGAAGGCTTTCCACAGCGGCTTAAGCGTCGGTTGGGTCAGATCGGGCATGCCGCTTCCCAGCTGCAACACATCATCTTCCAGACGGCTGTTAATCAGCTCCAGCACCGCATCCCACTGCGTTACTTCAACCGGCCGCTGTGCGGGACGGGTCAGCGCAGGCATCGGGGGCGTCGCCTTACGCGAGGCCACAAAATAGCCAGAGCGCGACTGCGGCGTAATCATCTGCTTCTCTTCCAGCAGATGATAAGCCTGCTGCACGGTGCTGATACTGACGCCATGTTCGGCACTCAGACTGCGTACCGAGGGCAGGCGCTCACCACTGCGATATAAACCTTGTTCGATACGCTGAGCCAGCAGCGTGGCCAGATGTTCATATCGCGTCATTGTATTTCCTCTGACTCAGTAGCTGAGCATTAACCGGTACAGTTATGCCTCTTTTTTACCATTCAGATCGCCATTACCGCAATCTGTATGTTAAAGAAAGGTGATTTTTGCGTCTGTATCATACAGAGCGATCCGCTGAGAATAGTCCTCAGACAATTCACTGAGGGCACTATCATGGGATACGACGAGAATCGCGCAGCTAAACCGTTTACAGGCACGCCTTACCAGTTGGTTCGCTATCTTTGGCGCAGTTATAAACGCTGGCAGCTGAGGCGTGAGACGCGCGTCATCCTGTCGAAGCTGAGTGACAGTCAGCTGAAAGACATTGGCCTTGGCCGCAACGACTGGAATGTCTGAATCAGAGACAAAAAAAAACCCTGCCGAGGCAGGGTTTTTATCAGGCAAAGGACGATTAATCGTCTTTGTTGCCGCCGAGACCGGCGTTCAACAGTTCAGCCAGGCTGGCTGAGGCTTCATCCGCAGTAACCTGCGGTGCAACCGGAACTTCACCTGCCGCTTTGCGGCGCATACGATCCTGATGGTACGCATAACCGGTACCGGCCGGGATCAGACGACCCACGATTACGTTCTCTTTCAGGCCGCGCAGTTCATCGCGCTTACCTGCTACTGCTGCTTCGGTCAGGACACGCGTGGTTTCCTGGAACGATGCTGCAGAGATGAACGATTCGGTAGCCAGTGACGCTTTGGTAATACCCAGCAGGTCACGCATGAAGGTTGCGCCAACTTTTCCGTTCGCTTCCAGATCACGGTTAGAGATCTTGATGCGAGAGAATTCAGCCTGCTCACCTTCCAGGAAGTCTGCACTTCCTGCGCTCACGATGGTTGCTTTACGCAGCATCTGACGAACGATGACTTCGATGTGCTTATCGTTAATCTTAACGCCTTGCAGACGGTAAACTTCCTGCACTTCGTTAGTGATGTAACGGGTCACCGCATGCACGCCACGCAAGCGCAGGATGTCATGTGGAGACTCTGGGCCATCGGAAACCACGTCACCGCGCTCAACACGTTCACCTTCGAACACGTTCAGCTGACGCCATTTCGGAATCATCTCTTCGTACGGCTCACTGCCATCCAGCGGAGTGATGACCAGACGACGCTTACCTTTGGTCTCTTTACCGAAGGAGATGATGCCGCTGATCTCCGCCAGAATAGCTGGCTCTTTCGGACGACGCGCTTCGAACAGGTCAGCAACGCGTGGCAGACCACCGGTAATATCCTTGGTACCGCCAGATTCCTGCGGAACACGCGCCAGCGTGTCACCAGCACTGATCTTCACGCCATCTTCCAGCTGAACAATCGCTTTACCAGGCAGGAAGTACTGAGCCGGCATGTCGGTGCCCGGGATCAGAACGTCGTTGCCGTTGGCATCAACAATTTTCAGCGCAGGACGCAGATCTTTACCGCCCGCAGTACGTTCAGCACTGTCCAGAACCACCAGCGAAGAAAGACCGGTTAAGTCATCTGTCTGACGGGTAATGGTCTGGCCATCAACCATGTCCGTGAAGCGAATGAAACCGCCCACTTCGGTGATGACTGGCATGGTATGCGGATCCCAGTTTGCGACGGTTTCGCCCGCTGCAACCTGCTCACCATCACCTTTCGCCATGGTAGAACCATAAGGAACTTTATAGCTCTCTTTGGTACGACCAAATTCGTCGATCATTTTCAGTTCAACGTTACGCGAGGTGATCACCAGCTTGCCTGCCGAGTTCGTTACCGACTTAGCGTTGGTCAGCTTGATGGTACCTTTGTTCTTCACCTGAATGCTGGATTCAGCAGCCGCACGTGATGCCGCACCACCGATGTGGAACGTACGCATCGTCAGCTGTGTACCTGGCTCACCGATGGACTGTGCCGCGATAACACCGATCGCTTCACCTTTGTTGATGATGTGACCACGTGCCAGGTCGCGACCATAGCAATGCGCACACACACCAAAGTCGGTTTCACAACCTACTACTGAGCGGACTTTCAGGCTGTCGACTGAGTTCAGTTCCAGCACGTCACACCAGTGCTCATCGAGCAGCGTGTTGCGTGGAACCAGAATGTCAGCAGTACCCGGCTTCAGAACGTCTTCAGCGGTCACACGACCCAGAACACGTTCACGCAGTGGCTCTTTAACGTCGCCACCTTCGATGACAGGTGTCATCATGATGCCTTCGTGTGTACCACAGTCATCTTCGGTAACAACCAGATCCTGTGCAACGTCAACCAGACGACGCGTCAGATAACCGGAGTTCGCCGTTTTCAGTGCGGTATCCGCCAGACCTTTACGAGCACCGTGGGTTGAGATGAAGTACTGGAGTACGTTCAACCCTTCACGGAAGTTCGCCGTGATTGGTGTTTCGATGATGGAGCCATCTGGCTTCGCCATCAGACCACGCATACCGGCCAGCTGACGAATCTGTGCAGCAGAACCACGCGCACCGGAGTCAGCCATCATAAAGATGCTGTTAAAGGAAACCTGTCGCTCTTCTACGCCGTCACGGTTAATAACGGTTTCGGTTGAGAGGTTTTCCATCATCGCCTTGGCAACACGTTCGTTGGCTGCTGCCCAGATATCGATGACTTTGTTGTAACGTTCGCCTGCGGTTACCAGACCAGACTGGAACTGCTCCTGGATCTCAGCCACTTCAGCTTCCGCTTCGGTGATGATTTCCACTTTCTTCTCTGGAATAACCATGTCGTCGATGCCGACAGACGCGCCTGAACGGGCTGCGTAAGCGAAACCGGTGTACATGGTCTGGTCAGCAAAGATAACGGTCGGCTTCAGGCCCAGAATGCGGTAACAGGTGTTCAGCATTTTGGAGATAGCTTTTTTGCCCAGCGCCTGGTTAACGATGGAGAAAGGCAGACCTTTTGGCACGATCATCCACAGGATGGCACGGCCAACAGTGGTGTCGATGATGCTGGTTTTAGCAACCCACTCATCCTGCTCATTTTTCTCGTGTTCGGTGATACGCACCTTAACGCGAGCATGCAGCGATGCGAGGCCAGCGCGATAAATACGCTCAGCTTCTTTCGGGCCAGTCAGCACCATGCCTTCGCCTTTGGCGTTAACACAGTCACGGGTCATGTAGTACAGACCCAGTACAACGTCCTGAGAAGGAACGATGATTGGCTCGCCGTTCGCAGGTGACAGGATGTTGTTGGTCGACATCATCAGCGCACGTGCTTCCAGCTGGGCTTCCAGCGTCAGCGGTACGTGAACAGCCATCTGGTCACCATCGAAGTCGGCGTTGTATGCCGCACAAACCAGCGGGTGCAGCTGGATCGCTTTACCTTCGATCAGAACCGGTTCAAAGGCCTGAATACCCAGACGGTGCAGCGTAGGCGCACGGTTCAGCAGAACCGGGTGCTCACGGATCACTTCGTCGAGGATATCCCAGACAACCGCTTCTTCGCGCTCAACCATTTTCTTCGCGGCTTTGATGGTGGTGGCCAGGCCACGCAGTTCCAGCTTGCCGTAAATGAACGGTTTGAACAGTTCGAGTGCCATTTTCTTCGGCAGACCGCACTGATGCAGGCGCAGGTATGGACCTACGGTGATAACCGAACGACCAGAATAGTCGACACGTTTACCCAGCAGGTTCTGACGGAAACGACCCTGCTTACCTTTGATCATGTCAGCCAGTGATTTCAGCGGACGCTTGTTGGAACCGGTGATCGCACGACCGCGACGACCGTTGTCCAGCAGTGCATCGACCGCTTCCTGCAACATACGCTTTTCGTTGCGCACGATGATATCTGGCGCAGCCAGATCCAGCAGGCGTTTCAGGCGGTTGTTACGGTTGATCACGCGACGATAGAGATCGTTCAGATCCGACGTTGCGAAACGGCCACCATCCAGCGGTACCAGCGGACGCAGATCCGGTGGCAGAACAGGCAGCACGGTCAGGATCATCCACTCTGGCTTGTTGCCAGACTGTACGAACGCTTCCAGCAGCTTGATGCGCTTGGTCAGCTTTTTACGTTTGGTTTCGGAGTTAGTTTCGTTCAGCTCTTCACGCAGCTGCTCGCACTCCTGCTCCAGATCCATGTTTTTCAACAGGGCCTGGATCGCTTCGGCGCCCATTTTGGCGTCGAACTCGTCACCGAACTCTTCCAGAGCGTCAAGGTACTGCTCTTCAGTCAGAATCTGACGCTTCTCGAGGTTGGTCATGCCACCTTCGATTACCACGTAAGATTCAAAGTAGAGCACGCGCTCGATGTCACGCAGTGGCATATCCAGCAGTAAGCCGATACGCGATGGCAGTGACTTCAGGAACCAGATGTGCGCAGTCGGCGACGCCAGTTCGATGTGGCCCATACGCTCACGGCGTACTTTAGTCTGGGTCACTTCAACGCCGCACTTCTCACAAATCACACCACGGTGTTTCAGGCGCTTGTATTTGCCGCACAGGCACTCATAGTCTTTTACCGGCCCGAAGATACGGGCACAGAACAGACCATCGCGCTCTGGCTTAAAAGTACGGTAGTTAATGGTTTCTGGCTTTTTCACTTCACCAAAAGACCAGGAACGGATCATGTCTGGCGAAGCCAGCGCAATTTTGATCGCATCAAACTCTTCGGTCTTAGTTTGCGCTTTCAGAAACTTAAGTAAGTCTTTCACGGATTAGCTCCCGTCGGAGTGAGACTCAGAGGGCGTCCAACCGAAATTGAACGCCCCGTAACCAGTACAATTGCGAGCGCTTTAAACCCTGCGCTTTCAGGCGGCGGCGAACCGCAGCCTGAAAAGGGGTTACTCGTCTTCCAGCTCGATGTTGATACCCAGCGAGCGAATCTCTTTCAACAGTACGTTGAAGGATTCCGGCATGCCCGGTTCCATCTGATGGTTACCGTCAACGATGTTTTTATACATCTTGGTACGGCCGTTGACGTCATCAGACTTAACGGTAAGCATTTCCTGCAGGGTATACGCGGCACCGTATGCTTCCAGTGCCCATACTTCCATCTCACCAAAGCGCTGACCACCGAACTGCGCCTTACCACCCAGCGGCTGCTGAGTAACCAGGCTGTAGGAACCGGTTGAACGTGCATGCATCTTGTCATCAACCAGGTGGTTGAGTTTCAGCATGTACATGTAGCCAACGGTTACCTGACGTTCGAACTGCTCACCGGTACGGCCGTCAAACAGGGTAATCTGACCGGAAGAAGGCAAGCCGCCGAGCTGCAGCAGCTCTTTGATTTCGCTCTCTTTCGCGCCATCAAACACCGGAGTGGCGATTGGCATACCTTTCTTCAGGTTCTCAGCCAGACGCAATACTTCGTCATCGGAGAAGGTGTTCAGGTCAACTTTCTGACGCAGATCGCTACCCAGGTCATAGGCGCGCTGGATGAATTCGCGCAGTTTCGCGACGTCTTCCTGCTTTTTGAGCATGGCGTTGATCTTCTCGCCGATGCCTTTCGCTGCCATACCCAGGTGGGTTTCCAGAATCTGACCGATGTTCATACGCGATGGTACGCCCAGCGGGTTCAGAACGATGTCAACCGGCGTGCCGTTTTCATCGTAAGGCATATCTTCGATCGGGTTGATCTTAGAGATAACACCTTTGTTACCGTGACGGCCTGCCATTTTGTCACCCGGCTGAATCTGACGCTTAACAGCCAGATAAACCTTAACGATTTTCAGCACGCCTGGTGCCAGATCATCGCCCTGGGTGATTTTACGACGCTTACCTTCGAGTTTTTTCTCAAACTCGTGCTTCAGCTCGTCGTACTGCTCTGCCAGCTGCTCCAGCTGGTTTTGCTTGGCTTCGTCAGTCAGACCCAGTTCCAGCCAGCGCTCACGCGGCAGCTTGTCCAGTTTGTCTGCTTCAACGCCACCAGAAATCAATACGTTCTGGATACGGCTGAACAGGCCCGCTTCCAGAATTTGCAGTTCTTCAGACAGGTCTTTCTTGGCCTGCTTCAGCTGCATCTCTTCAATTTCCAGCGCACGTTTGTCTTTTTCCACGCCATCGCGGGTAAAGACCTGAACGTCGATCACGGTGCCTGACACGCCATTCGGTACGCGCAGTGACGAATCTTTCACGTCAGAGGCTTTTTCACCGAAGATAGCTCGCAGCAGTTTCTCTTCTGGCGTCAGCTGGGTTTCACCTTTCGGCGTAACCTTACCAACCAGAATGTCGCCACCGGTCACTTCAGCACCGATGTAGACGATGCCTGACTCATCCAGTTTAGAGAGTGCAGCTTCACCCACGTTCGGGATATCAGCGGTAATCTCTTCCGGCCCCAGTTTGGTGTCACGCGACACGCAAGCCAGTTCCTGAATGTGGATAGTCGTAAAGCGATCTTCCTGAACCACACGCTCGGAGACCAGGATGGAGTCTTCGAAGTTGTAACCGTTCCACGGCATGAACGCTACGCGCATGTTCTGGCCCAGCGCCAGTTCACCCAGATCGGTGGACGGGCCATCTGCCAGCACGTCGCCGCGCTCAACCGGCTCACCCAGAGAAACACATGGCATCTGGTTGATGCAGGTGTTCTGGTTAGAACGGGTATATTTGGTCAGGTTGTAGATGTCGATACCGGCTTCGCCAGCATGCATTTCGTCTTCGTTAACTTTGATAACGATACGTGATGCGTCGACGTACTGTACGGTACCGCCACGTTTGGCAACGGCAGTTACACCGGAGTCAACGGCAACAGCACGTTCCATACCCGTACCAACCAGCGGCTTATCAGCACGCAGAGTCGGAACGGCCTGACGTTGCATGTTCGCACCCATCAGGGCGCGGTTAGCATCATCGTGTTCCAGGAACGGGATCAGGGACGCACCGACAGAAACGATCTGTTGAGTCGAAACGTCCATGTAGTCAACCTGATCGCGGCTGAACAGACTTGATTCGCCTTTGCTACGGCAGGTGACCAGGTCATCAACAAACGCGCCGTTATCATCAAGAGGGGCGTTCGCCTGAGCGATAACGTAGTTACCCTCTTCGATAGCAGAGAGGTAGTGAATCTCGTCAGAAACCAGACCGTCGATAACACGGCGGTAAGGCGTCTCAAGGAAACCGTACTCGTTGGTCTGTGCATACACAGACAAGGAGTTGATCAGACCGATGTTCGGGCCTTCAGGGGTTTCGATTGGGCAGACACGACCGTAGTGCGTTGGGTGTACGTCACGCACTTCGAAGCCGGCACGCTCACGCGTCAAACCACCCGGGCCGAGAGCAGAGATACGACGTTTGTGCGTAATCTCTGACAGCGGGTTGTTCTGATCCATAAACTGAGAAAGCTGGCTGGAACCAAAGAACTCTTTCACCGCGGCCGAAATTGGCTTCGCGTTGATCATGTCCTGTGGCATCAGGGTATCAAGGTCGCCCAGTGACAGACGCTCTTTCACCGCACGCTCAACACGTACCAGACCGACACGGAACTGGTTCTCAGCCATTTCACCGACTGAACGAATACGACGGTTACCGAGGTGGTCGATATCGTCCACTTCGCCTTTACCGTTACGGATGTCGATCAGCTTCTTCATCACTTCGATGATGTCATCTTTGCTCAGGATGCCTGAACCTTCGATTTCATCACGCAGCAATGAACGGTTGAACTTCATACGACCCACAGCAGAAAGATCGTAACGATCTTCAGAGAAGAACAGGTTCTCAAACAGGTTCTCTGCTGCTTCGCGTGTTGGCGGCTCACCAGGACGCATCATGCGGTAGATCTCAACCAGTGCGCTCAGACGATCGCTGGTTGGGTCGACACGCAGGGTCTCGGACATATATGGACCGTGGTCCAGATCGTTGGTGAACAGCGTTTCGATGCGCTTGTGACCGGACTGGCTCAGTTTGGCCAGCAGATCCAGTGACAGTTCCATGTTCGCTGCAATGATCAGCTCACCGGTGCTCTCATCGATGTAGTCTTTAGCGACCACTTTGCCCGCGATATATTCAACCGGAACTTCGATGTGCTGAATGCCATCTTTTTCCAGCTGACGGATATGGCGCGCAGTAATACGGCGTGCTTTTTCGACGTAGACGGTGCCGTTCGCTTCGATATCGAAGGTCGCAGTTTCACCGCGCAGGCGCTCAGGCACCAGCTCCATCTGCAGCTTGTTGTCGCGAATTTCAAACACCACTTTCTCGAAGAAGATATCGAGGATCTGAGGTGTAGTGAACTGCAACGCACGCAGGATGATAGTGGCCGGCAGCTTACGACGACGGTCAATACGGACAAACAGGTTATCTTTCGGGTCAAACTCAAAGTCGAGCCATGAACCGCGGTAAGGGATGATACGTGCGTTGTAGAGCACTTTACCCGATGAGTGGGTTTTACCCTTATCGCTATCAAAGAACACGCCAGGACTACGGTGCAGCTGAGAAACGATAACGCGCTCGGTACCATTGATAACAAAGGTACCATTGTCGGTCATGAGCGGAATTTCGCCCATGTAGACTTCTTGTTCTTTAATGTCTTTTACGGTGCCTTCTGGCGCTTCGCGCTCATAGACCACCAGACGCAGTTTCACGCGCAGCGGTGCCGAATAGGTCACGCCACGGATCTGACACTCTTTCACGTCAAAGACAGGTTCACCCAGGCGATAGCTGACATACTGCAACTCAGAGTTGCCGCTGTAGCTCGCAATAGGGAATACAGAGCGGAATGCAGCTTCCAGTCCGTACTGACCTTCTGGATCTTGCTCGATAAACTTCTGGAACGAGTCGAGCTGGATGGAAAGGAGATAAGGTATGTCCAGTACTTGCGGACGTTTACCAAAATCCTTACGAATACGTTTTTTCTCGGTATAGGAGTAAACCATAGGGTTCCTCAGCTAGCTGACAAGTCGACCCACGCTGTCCGTCCTGACAGGACAGTTCATGCAACACGATTTTGTTTGATTCACTGGCTGCGCAGCAGCAGTGCAATACCTCTTTCTATCACGCTTAAATCATTTCATCGCTGTTGCGAGGGCAGGGAACCCGCACAGGTAGAGCGGTATATTAAGTCGTCGATAGAGAAAGATATTGAAGAGTAACAATGGACAAACAGTGTGAAACCCCATTGAGACCCTGTAGCGCAAAAAGGCTGGTGACCAAAAAGTCACCAGCCATCAGCCTGAAACTACTCAGACTGCAACCCGAAGGCTGTCTTACTTAACTTCAACTTCAGCGCCAGCTTCTTTCAGAGCAGCTTCAAGTGCAGCTGCGTCATCTTTGCTGATCGCTTCTTTGATTACGCCAGTTGCTTCAACCAGATCTTTGGCTTCTTTCAGGCCCAGACCAGTTGCAGTACGTACGGCTTTGATTACTGCAACCTTGTTCGGGCCAACAGCTTTCAGGACTACGTCGAATTCAGTTTTTTCTTCAACAGCTTCAGCCGGGCCCGCAGCAACAGCTACAGCAGCAGCAGCAGAAACGCCGAATTTTTCTTCCATAGCAGAAACCAGCTCAACTACTTCCATTACGGACATCGCTGCAACAGCTTCCAGAATTTGGTCTTTAGTAATAGACATGACAATTGTTCCTAAGAATCAGAAAAAGTTTATACGTAAGCAAGTACGAAGAAAAGAATATGGCCTTAAGCCGCTTCTTTTGCATCGCGTACAGCAGCCAGAGTGCGGACCAGTTTGCCGGCAGCGGCTTCTTTCATGGTCGACATCAGACGTGCCAGTGCTTCTTCGTAGGTCGGCAGCGTTGCCAGACGGTCAATATTGGCCGCCGTGATCAGCTCACCTTCAAAGGCTGCAGCTTTGACCTCAAATTTTGCATTCGCTTTCGCGAAATCTTTGAACAGACGAGCAGCAGCGCCCGGGTGTTCCATAGAATATGCAATCAGGGTCGGACCAACAAACGTGTCTTTCAGGCACTCAAACTGAGTTCCTTCAACGACGCGGCGCAGCAGGGTGTTACGAACAACACGCATGTAAACGCCAGCTTCACGGCCTGCTTTACGCAGTTCGGTCATTTTATCAACGGTGACGCCACGGGAATCCGCAACAACCGCTGAAAGCGCACCTTTGGCTACTTCGCTGACTTCAGCAACAATCGCTTGTTTGTCTTGAAGATTTAATGCCATTAGCTTTTGCTCCTGGATTTGACCGGGAAAGGATTTCCCCGGAACTCACTTCACTTACTCACCCCAAGGGGAAATAAGCGCTCGAACACGGTGAGCAGAATCCAGCTAAGAAAAAATTCTTTTGGTTCTGTCACCGTCTACGCAGGGTATTAAGCGGAATATCCGGAGATAAGCCGCTCCTGCGGTCTTGGACGGAGGCCAGGATAAGGCCTGGCTCCAACCTAAATTCTGTGCGACGCAGCAGAGTCAGAGGGAAAGGCGATACACGCAACAATCAGTTCTGGCTCTCTGGTGTCCTGTTCCGTTAATAACAGAACAACGGGCGTAAGATTCTAGGTGAATTTTTCGCCCGTTTCAAGCAGCAATTAGTTTGCTGTTGCGTTCAGACCAGCCTGGTCAACGGCAACGCCGGCGCCCATGGTGGTTGAAAGGCTAACTTTCTTGATGTACACGCCTTTCGCCTGAGATGGTTTTGCTTTTTTCAGCGCAACCAGCAGAGATTCCAGGTTTTCTTTCAGTTTGTCAGCGTCAAAGTCCACTTTACCGATGGTAGTGTGGATGATGCCGTTTTTGTCGTTACGATAACGAACCTGACCCGCTTTAGCGTTCTTAACCGCTTCAGCAACGTTAGGCGTTACAGTACCGACTTTCGGGTTTGGCATCAGGCCACGTGGACCCAGAATCTGGCCCAGCTGGCCAACAACGCGCATTGCATCCGGAGAAGCAATAACAACGTCAAAATTCATTTCGCCTTTCTTGATCTGATCAGCCAGGTCTTCCATGCCTACCAGCTCAGCGCCTGCTGCTTTAGCAGCTTCAGCGTTGGCGCCCTGGGCGAAGACAGCAACACGTACTGAACGACCAGTACCGTGTGGCAGAACGGTCGCGCCGCGAACGTTCTGATCAGATTTACGTGCATCAATGCCGAGGTTGACAGCAACGTCAACGCTTTCAACGAACTTGGCAGTAGCCAGTTCTTTCAGCAGAGCAACAGCTTCAGCAATATCATACTGCTTGGTCGCGTCAACTTTGTCGCGAATTACGGTCATGCGCTTGGTCAGCTTAGCCATTTCTTAGTCCTCTACTACCAGGCCCATGGAACGAGCAGTACCTTCGATTGAGCGAGTCATCGCTTCAACGTCAGAACCAGTCATGTCCGCAGCTTTGGTTTCTGCGATTTCACGTACCTGAGCACGAGTCACTTTACCGACTTTATCTTTGTTCGGCTTACCAGAACCAGACTTGATGCCCGCTGCTTTTTTCAGCAGTACGGCAGCCGGAGGCGTTTTGGTAATGAAGGTAAAAGAACGGTCGCTGTATACGGTGATAACAACAGGAGTCGGCAGACCTTTTTCCAGAGATTCGGTCTTAGCGTTGAACGCTTTGCAGAATTCCATGATGTTAACACCCTGCTGACCCAGAGCTGGACCAACCGGTGGACTTGGGTTCGCCATACCAGCTGCAACCTGCAGCTTGACGTAGGCTTGGACTTTCTTAGCCATGATATTTCCTCAATTGGGTTATAGCGCCTGTAAAGGCTCCCCGTGATAACGATTTACACACTGTTGCCAGCGCATAAAAACAAAAGGCGCGAAATTGTAGTTAAATTTCGCGCCTGCTGCAACAGCTAATTTGTGAGCGGAAAGAGGTTAACCTTTCTCCACCTGACCGAAGTCGAGCTCAACCGGCGTGGCACGTCCAAAGATGGAAACGGATACCGTCAGGCGGCTCTTCTCGTAATCCACATCTTCAACCACACCGTTAAAGTCAGCAAAAGGACCGTCATTAACGCGAACCATTTCACCTGGCTCAAACAGCGTTTTCGGACGAGGCTTGTCGCCGACCTGCTGCAGACGGTTCATGATCGCATCAACTTCTTTATCGCTGATAGGTGCCGGACGGTCAGATGTACCGCCGATGAAACCCATCACGCGTGGGACGCTGCGTACCAGGTGCCAGCTGGCGTCATTCATCACCATCTGAACCAGTACGTATCCCGGGAAAAACTTGCGCTCGCTCTTACGACGCTGGCCACCACGAATTTCAACGACTTCTTCAGTCGGAAC
The DNA here is from genome assembly GCF_054056055.1 of Pantoea sp. PvP021. Taxonomy (NCBI): domain Bacteria; kingdom Pseudomonadati; phylum Pseudomonadota; class Gammaproteobacteria; order Enterobacterales; family Erwiniaceae; genus Pantoea; species Pantoea sp. PvP021. The sequence continues at coordinate 25,016 of NZ_JBSRXX010000016.1, forward strand.
CATGACGTCGCCAAACAGCTCTTCCATGTTGTGCAATTTGATATGCTCGCGCAGCGATTGTGCTACGCGGCCTTCAAAACCGGAAAACGCCTGTACGACGTACCAGCGTTTCTTTGGAGCTTCAGACATCTCAGAACCTCAGGCCAGTGATAAACGATACCAGACGGACCAGAATACCATCCAGCCCCCACAAAATCAGTGACATCACGGCAGTAACCGCGGCAACGATTAACGTGGTGTGCAGCGTTTCCTGGCGGGTTGGCCAGATAACCTTACGCATTTCTGTTCTTGCTTCACGAGCAAAAGCCACGGTCGCTTTGCCTTTGGTCGTTAAAAGCGCAATGCCGCCAGCCGCTGCAATCAGTACAACTACGGCTAAAGCACGCAGTGGCAGTGACACATCACGATAGAGGTAGTTACCTACAATCGCTGCAAGCAGCAGTAACACGACTACTACCCACTTTACCGCTTCCAGGCCACGCCCGCTCCCTTGAGCTTCGGTATTCGCACTCATAAACCAACCTGCCACAATAATTCAGAAACTATTCTGCCCCGCAGTGCGAGGCGTCCAAACCGAATGAGCTTTTGGGGCGTAACTCGGTATCCAACGCCGCATAACAGAGCCTGTCTCAGCAATGATTATGATTCAAAAAATCACTGATGAGCCAGGTTCTATGAAACAGCGTGCAAAAAGGGCATCAAATGATGCCCTTTCCGTGTGCATTGCGTCAAACGTTATCGGTAATTATGCGATAACTTTAGCAACAACACCCGCGCCAACGGTACGGCCACCTTCGCGGATTGCGAAGCGCAGACCTTCGTCCATTGCGATTGGGTGGATCAGGGTAACAACCATTTTGATGTTGTCGCCTGGCATGACCATCTCAACGCCTTCTGGCAGCTCTACTGAACCGGTTACGTCAGTTGTACGGAAGTAGAACTGTGGACGATAGCCTTTGAAGAACGGAGTATGGCGGCCACCTTCGTCTTTAGACAGAACGTAAACTTCTGACTCGAACTGGGTGTGCGGCTTGATTGAGCCTGGCTTAGCCAGAACCTGGCCACGCTGGATGTCTTCACGCTTGATACCGCGCAGCAGAACACCACAGTTTTCGCCTGCCTGACCCTGGTCCAGCAGCTTACGGAACATCTCAACACCGGTACAGGTTGATTTCGCAGTATCTTTGATACCCACGATTTCAACTTCGTCGCCGACTTTAACGATGCCGCGCTCAACACGACCGGTTACAACGGTACCACGGCCAGAGATTGAGAATACGTCTTCGATTGGCAGCAGGAACGGCATGTCGATCGCACGGACTGGATCCGGGATGTAGTTGTCCAGGTGTTCAGCCAGCTCAACGATTTTTGCTTCCCACTCAGGAACGCCTTCCAGCGCTTTCAGAGCAGAACCACGAACGATTGGGGTGTCATCGCCTGGGAAGTCGTACTGTGACAGCAGGTCACGTACTTCCATCTCTACCAGTTCCAGCAGCTCTTCATCATCAACCATGTCACACTTGTTCAGGAACACGATGATGTAAGGAACGCCAACCTGACGACCCAGCAGGATGTGCTCACGGGTCTGTGGCATTGGGCCATCAGTCGCAGCAACAACCAGGATCGCGCCGTCCATCTGCGCAGCACCGGTGATCATGTTTTTCACATAGTCGGCGTGGCCTGGGCAGTCAACGTGAGCGTAGTGACGTGCAGCAGTCTCATACTCAACGTGTGCGGTGTTGATGGTGATACCGCGGGCTTTTTCTTCAGGCGTGCTGTCGATCTGATCGAATGCACGAGCCTGGCCGCCGTTGGTTTTAGCCAGTACGGTAGTGATAGCTGCAGTCAGGGTGGTTTTACCGTGGTCAACGTGACCGATGGTGCCCACGTTTACGTGCAGTTTGTTACGTTGAAATTGCTCTTTAGCCATCGCTAGTCCCTCTAAGACACGGATATATCAATGATATCATCACATTAACCAGGCAATGCCTGACTGCAAGGAAGTTACAGAGAAAATCAGGAGGGAGATTAAAGGAAGTGGTGCTGATACCCAGAGTCGAACTGGGGACCTCACCCTTACCAAGGGTGCGCTCTACCAACTGAGCCATATCAGCACATCTGGAGCGGGCAGCGGGAATCGAACCCGCATCATCAGCTTGGAAGGCTGAGGTAATAGCCATTATACGATGCCCGCATCCTGGAACTCGGCTACCTGTTCTTTCTGTAGCTTGCAGATAACAGAGATGTTTCTCTATTATCTACTGCCTGTCAGCGAAGCTGACCGACTTTGACTTCGCTAACGCTCAGTCTGAATTCAGGGTGATAAGTGACTCACCTGACAGATAAACAGGTTGTTTATCTGCGTACCCAACCGCGAGGTTGAGATGGTGGTGGGAGAAGGATTCGAACCTTCGAAGTCTGTGACGGCAGATTTACAGTCTGCTCCCTTTGGCCGCTCGGGAATCCCACCTACTTGATGGTGCCGGCTACCGGAATCGAACTGGTGACCTACTGATTACAAGTCAGTTGCTCTACCAACTGAGCTAAGCCGGCATCAAGTGGAGCGCATTCTAGGAAGGTCGGGCTCTGGATGCAACTAAAAAATCGCTTATTTTTTTCTATCGCTTACTATTTGTGCAAATCATCGCATTTTAGTGTTTTTGTGCAGAATATTTGTGCAATCTGGTCCTGTTTTCATAGGATCAGTCAGCCCGCGCTAATGCCTCACGCCTCTCCCTGGGTCGCTTTTCAGCAGGTAAATGATCTGCAGGCAGTATTTTTATTTCACACGCCTGTACCGAACGATGCTTTTTTGACCTCGCCTGCGCTTTTTTTTCATGTGCAGGCACTTTTCTGTAGAAAGCAGGCCTGTTTTGACATGCGTGTCCCTTATGTCGGTACGACGATGACCAGGCGTGGAGCCTTTCAAAATGACTCTACGCCGTTTGTTCGTTTGCTGAAGTTCTTATGGGACATATTGAATCTGTACCGCATCAGCCTCTCTCTATGCCCTTATAGCGGCGTTTTGTCATTCAGACGTGTCAGATGTAAAAAGCAGATAAAAGCCGCACATGCGCTGTGATGACCTGCAATATCATAAACAACGATAAAGCAGTAAAAATTAAAGCCACCATGATGTTTTGTGGGTATGCCGACGAAAGCGAGATCACGTTTATCTTTTTACTTCTGTTAAAAGCCATACTGGTGATACCCTCCAGCCCATTGTTCTCACTGATAAACCAGCGATTCGTGATTCACTTCACCTGTGCTGTCCTGCTTATCGGATAACACGCGGTTGATAGCCATGAATTTGCGGTCAGATGCATGCTTATGGATAAAACGACCCCCCTGACAACGCCTTATTTAGAGTTCACTCGTGAGCAATGGGCTGCATTACGTGATTCCGTTCCTATGACGCTGTCAGAGGAAGAGATCGCGCAGCTGGAGGGCATCAACGAGGATCTCTCGCTGGAGGAAGTAGCGGAAATTTATCTGCCACTTTCGCGTCTGCTTAATTTTTATATAAGTTCTAACGTTCGCCGGCAGGCTGTACTGGAGCAATTTCTGGGCACCAATGGCCAGAAAATCCCCTATATCATCAGTATTGCGGGTAGCGTAGCGGTCGGTAAAAGCACGACTGCGCGTGTCTTGCAGGCTTTGCTCAGCCGCTGGCCTGAACATCGCAAAGTCGAATTGATCACTACTGATGGCTTCCTTCATCCTAATGCCGTGCTGAAAGAGCGCGGGTTAATGAAGAAAAAAGGATTCCCGCAATCCTACGATATGCACCGGTTGGTCAATTTCGTCTCCGATTTGAAGTCGGGAGCCAGTCAGGTGACTGCTCCGGTCTATTCACATCTGATTTATGATGTCATCCCTGATGGCGATAAAGTGATACAGCAGCCTGATATTCTGATTCTGGAAGGTCTGAATGTATTACAGAGTGGAATGGACTATCCCCACGATCCCCATCATGTCTTTGTTTCAGACTTCGTCGATTTTTCTATCTATGTTGATGCAGAGGAAGATCTCCTGCAAAGCTGGTATATCAATCGATTCCTGAAATTCCGCCAGGGCGCATTTACCAATCCGGACTCCTATTTCCATCATTACGCCCAGCTCTCAGAGGCAGAAGCAGTTGAAATTGCTGGCAATTTATGGAAAGAGATTAACTGGCTTAACCTGCAGGAAAATATCCTGCCGACGCGCGAGCGAGCCAGCCTGATTATGACCAAAAGTGGCGATCATGCAGTCGATAAGGTTCGCTTGCGTAAATAACTGCTGTCATAAAAAAGCCTGCGTTGCTGCAGGCTTTTTTTACTCAGACAGGACGCAGTGATATTTCTCCACCCACCCAGGCTTTTATTTCGCCATCCTGTTCCAGTAACAGGCCACCCTGGCTGTCTACGCCTCGCGCAATACCATGGACCTCACGTTCACCGATAAGCAGCTTAACCGGCCGGTTAATAAAGTTATCCAGCGCAGCCCAGCGTGCGACAAACGGGGTTAATCCCTCCTGCTCAAAGAGCGGCAGAGCTTCGCGCAGACTGTTGATCAGACGTGCCGCCAGCTCATTGCGGTTTACCGTTACCCCGGCCTCCTGCAGGTTAATCCAGCCCTGATTAATCTGTGATGCATCGGCTGTTCGCATCGCCAGGTTAATCCCCGCACCAATCACGATCTGTGCAGCATCGCCGGTTTTACCTGTCAGTTCGACCAGAATACCCGCCAGTTTACGATCGTTCAGGTAAATATCATTGGGCCATTTTACGCGGACGTCATCGGCCCCTAATGAACGTAATGTCTCAGCCATGATAATGCCAATTACCAGGCTCAGACCCATCGCCGCTGCCGGCCCCTGCTCCAGACGCCAGTACATAGACATGTAGAGGTTCGCGCCAAAGGGCGAAAACCACTGACGGCCACGACGGCCGCGACCCGCCTGCTGATATTCCGCAATGCAGGCAGCACCCGACTCCATTTCATGCATACGTTCCAGCAGATACTGATTTGTGGAATCAATCACCGGGATTACCGAGACGTTACCCTGCGTAACCTGTGAGAGTATCGCCTGCTCATCCAGCAGCTGTATCGGGGCAGAGAGACTGTAACCTTTACCTGTCACGGTATAGACGTCAAGACCCCAGCTTTTTAACGTCTGGATATGCTTATTTATGGCTGCGCGACTCATGCCCAGCCTTTCACCCAGTTGCTCACCGGAATGAAACTCACCATCAGATAAGATATCAACCAGCTTTAGCGGAACATTATGGTCTTTCATGCGATCACCCCGACGGCATTACACTCACCCTGCGCCTGGATAAAGCGCACTTCGGGCTCAAGCCAGACATCAAATTTTTCACCAACCTGAGCGCGTACGGTTTTTGCCAGCGCAACGATATCGTCGGGAGTGGCATTTTCAGCGTTGATCAGCACCAGAGCCTGTTGCTGGTGAACTGCCGCGCCCCTAATGCGGTAACCTTTCAGCTGGCACTGATCGATAAGCCATCCTGCTGCCAGTTTGATTTCACCATTTGGCATCAGATAGTGTGGCATAGCCGGAAAATGCGTCAGTAGTGAGCTGCACTGCGCCTCGGTGACGACAGGATTTTTAAAAAAGCTGCCTACATTACCGGTGACTTTCGGATCGGGTAATTTGCTCTGCCGCATCTGGCATACCGCGTGATAGACATCCCATGCATTGGCCGTCACCGGATTGAGCGTTTTTAGATCGCCGTAGGTTAATACCGGTTGCCATTGCTTAGGCAATATTATCCCGACTGCGACGATGACATAGCCTGACTGGTAGTGATGTTTAAAAATGCTGTCACGATAGCCAAACTCACAGGCTTCACGATCGAGACGTTCTGTCTGACCACTGTGCAGATTAAGTACATCCACGTATTCGCAGACGTCTTTTAATTCCACGCCATAAGCACCTATGTTCTGAATCGGTGCCGAACCGGTCATACCAGGGATCAACGCCAGATTTTCCAGGCCTGTGATTCCTTTTTCCAGCGTGCTTTTAACCAGCTGATGCCAGTTCTCACCTGCCCCGACGTGCAATTTCCAGCACTCATATTCATCCTGAATTTTGATGCCTTTGATGCGGTTCAGCACCACTGTACCGGCAAAATCTTCCAGGAATAGGACATTGCTGCCTTCACCGAGCACAAGGAAAGGCGTTTGATCACTCTGGCTGGCCTGCCATGCTGCCAGAATGGCGGCTGGCGTCTCGGCGACGATGCGTTTCTGTGTATGTACTTCAAGCCCAAGCGTATTGTCGGCTTTTAAGGAGGGATGCTGGCTGGACATTTGACGGCCTTTACTGAGTTATCTGGCCGTAGTTTACCGTATCAGAGAGGGGTTCTCAGGCTGTTTTCGGAGGTTATGATGAGGTTTTTCACGATCTGCAGACGTAAAAAAGCCCCGCACTTTCGTGCGGGGCTTCTTCACTTATTTAATGCCTGGCAGTTCCCTACTCTCGCATGGGGAGACCCCACACTACCATCGGCGCTACGGCGTTTCACTTCTGAGTTCGGCATG
>NZ_JBSRXX010000017.1:0-19101 GCF_054056055.1 Pantoea sp. PvP021
ACGATGTGTTCATTGTATTCTCCTGTAATAGATTCTGCTGCACAGAAATTCTGGCACGAGTATTTTCAATGGGAGAGCAGCCGAACTGATATGGCAAATTTTATTAGCAGTTATTGTGAGCCAGGTGAAACAGACTGCGAACCAGGCAGGATAAGCGCAAGTCCATTATCACTTAATGTGAGCCATAGACGTTTTCATTTATAGTTAATATGACCCGGAAATCGAGCTGATTGCGAGCCGTTAGATTTATCCTGCAACCGGTGGTTAACGCGTCAACGTTGAAAACTATCGGCCAGACCAGATTGGGTGCCCTCGGGCAGAGAAGCGGCAGACGTTATCTTGCCAGCCCTTTACGACATCGTTTGCATGTTACATCCAACCCGCCCAGATAATAAAAGCGGCACACGCGCTTGTGATTAATATGAGGCCCTTTACAGTGGAGTGGCTGCCAAATGCGGCGGTAGCCAAAACGCCTGCGCTCAAATGCCAGCTCAGTAATGCGCCCTGATAAAAGCGTATCAGCAGCCAGACGTTGACTATCATAGCGGCAAGTCGACAGGGACAACTAAAAATTTTGATGTCATTAACCCTGACCTTCAATTATCGCATAATCATTGAAAAATGGAACCTCGGCATTTCCGGTACGGATTTTTAAAAATTTCTAAAATCTTAAAGAAATATAACTAAAAAACGAGATTTCTAAATTTAACACATGCCACCGGCAAAAAAAACAATTCGAAAAAAAACACAAAACGTTACCATTAGTTCCGTCCATTAAATTAATCAGAAGGCCATGCCAGATGAAAAAAAATTGTCAGCACAGCCCACCTTCCTTATCCATTAATCCAGGAGGCCGAAGGCATGCCTTTGTCCAGAAAATGCCGAAGACAGTGCACTGGTCAATGTGTTCTTCGCATAATGCAATGAAAGTGAATAATATAGTCACTTCGAATTTAACCACCGCCATAAAAATCTTATACCAATGCCAAACCCTGGTTGTTGCGGAAATTTTCAAGCAGCTTCACTGGATAATATCTTGTGCATCTCCGGGGCCTAATGAGGGTCTCCGGCAATTATTTCACCCTGTATCAACTATTTGGATGTCTCTTCAGCCGGCTCCACATCTGCCGCCCAGTTAATGATGTTGCAGCCACTCTTTTGCCCGAAGTTACTTTTGGTTATGTTCCTGGTAGTGAACTGAGCTGGGGCTTTACCATGAGGAAGTGATGATTGATGTCTCCTGGTGTACTGAAGCAGACTCGCAAACACGGCTTACACCTGCACATGCAGACAGCAAAGACCGAAGCTTCACAGCTGAGCGTCAATCAGGTGCTGGAACGGCAGGGTCTGACGATAACGAGGGTGGTGAATTCGAAAAATTACAATTTCTGTTTTCACCTGAAACCCGCGATTACTGGCGATTAAAACATACGCCTCAGTCCGGTTGGGTGAAGTTATGACGCTCGAACCAGATGAATAAGTGGTCACCATACAGTGGGAAAGCTAACAGCTGGCTCAAACTATTTTCAGTGCAACCAGTTATTTCTTGCCAGCCGACCGTTTCCGACAAAGTTATTTCCTAAGACTATCCGCTGTTCGATTCTTGCAGAAACAATGAGCATTCTCAGCAGTAACTCGATAGTGGAGAACCCCAATTACCAGGGAGTCTATTAATTACCCTTGAACTATATGATGCAGTAAATTAATTGCACCAGAACCTGTTAAGTAAGGTAAAGGGTGTTCATCTTCGTGATGAATATGTAAACACTTACAACATTTCAATAAGTTTTTTCAAAGAAAAATTTAATAAACCCAACATTTACCTCAGGAGTATAAGAGCACCATGAAGAAACAAGCTCTAATTAATGCAATGAAACAGGGTACTATTGACCATGGCTGGGATGTTATTGCCGCTTTTAACAGAAGGAAATGTAACCGCCTGCTGGCGTTACAATATCTTACCAATCTTTCCAGTAATAAAGTCAATATTATTAAAGAGGGTGTAATAAAAAACGACAGCACCTATCATATTATTTCCGAACTAGTTCTTGGCCAACCGCGATTGTCTTTTGAGAATGCAAATATTGAAAACTCCAAAGCTAAAATGACGCTGCCATTTATTTCGGGCAGGATTGACATTGAGTATTACTCTGAGCAGGAAAACATCCGCTATCTCAAAGAAGTTATAGAGATCTCGGAGGGACATCAGTATGCCCTGACTATTGATATTACCCTTAAAGGCGGTGCAGTCGGTAATGTGGATCAGGGTAAAATCACTATTGACCTTGTCGATGACGGCATTAACTTCCTGACCAACATCAGTGACTCTTCACTGGCCAACAAAGTCATTGGCGACTATTTCGAGATGTTGTTCAGAACAGGCGAACTCCCGGTTAAGAATTATGTGCTGGGACAGTTTGCCGAAAACAGCGCCAGTCCACTGAACCCTAAAGAATTCCGTCTGCTGACTATGTCTTCCGATCCTACCGGGAAAGGCCAGACTGAAGATGGTGCCGTATTGGCATTCATCCGCGCCAATAACACTGGGACGGGCAGTCTGCCTACCACCGACTCCGGTTTCCCCTATTTGATCCCGGATGATACTGACTCAGACGGTAATCCGATGTATGACTCCGCGCTGGTTGTCTCTAATAATACTCTCAGCCGCGATTTTATTCAGGGACCACTCAGGGCATTACCTGCGGCGACAACGACAGTTAAAAGAGAGGACAACTTCTCTACCACGTTGGTCACTACCACCCTGACAGGAGCGGGAACCCGAACGAACTGGAGTCACTTTGGTTTAGGTTACGCTATTTACTATGAAGCCTACTCTAATAAGGAAAAAGATAATAAAACCGTCATCAAACTGGAAAAAGTTAGCTACGCGGCACGAGACAACAAGCTGAAAGTCACTTATAGAGGTGAAACGTCGTTTCCGGTCCAGGCTTTTACTTTAGTAAATGGGGTTCTGAACCCTGCACGAAGCGGAAGTGTCACCGTGGGTCCTACAGTCTCATTCCAGTACAAGCTGGTCACTGATGTCGAAAACCTGACACTCTCTTTTGTAAAGGAAACTGATCCGACCATCGAATTTGAGATCCTCGACGATAGCTTATTAATCAATCTTCATGGGAAAACCAGGCAAGCTTTAGAGCTGGCTGGACAGCTGAAAGAAACTATTTCCGTTCCGCTGCAGAAGCTGGCTGTACCTATCAAAGATTTCGAACTGTTTCAGACCGCAAATCTTCTATTTCCAGAACAGAATGCCTTCAAAATGATCTCCGCCGACATGCCAGGCGACATTCTCGTGCTCGGCCAACTCGACCCGAAAAGCACTTCAATGGAAATCACCCCGCTTACCGGGTCTGTTGCTATCGGGAAAACGCTGCAGTTTTCACTAACTGAAAGCGGTGCGCAAACATCAGCGGCCACAACGTGGGAAGTTTTCGGCATCGACGGAGAAACAAAAGGACTCGGTACTATTTCAGCTTCAGGGCTGTATACCGCGCCAGATAAATCCTTGGTTGACCAGGCTTCAATCCAGGAACTGGTCGTCGCTACTGACGGAAAGAAAGTTGCCAAAGCGATGATCACTGTTATGGCGAACTCGGTGGCGATTAATCCAGCATTTTATTTTACTGCCGCCGGGGCGACTGATTCAGGTGGTGCGCTGGTGACGCTGCCACTCAACGCAATTACTACCCCAGGCGCAGGCGAAATCGATTGGATGTTCGTAGAAAATACAGCCGGTGGTAAACTGGAGAAAAATGGCAGCTCAGCCATTTATACTCCGCCAGCTAAGGTTGTTTCCGGTGCCTACGCCCTGGACCTGGTGGCGGCTAAAAATGTTAACACTGGCCAAACCGCGTCGTGTGCCGTTCTGAACTTCACTAAACCTGTCGGTTATGCTGTTGGTATGGTTAAGCTCCTGCCAGAAGGCGATCTTTTCGTAAAACCATCACAGAAAGTAATTATTACCGCTGACCCAGGTCTTGAGGAAGAGGAATTATTCAGTCTCGAAAAAGGCCGCTCATCAGACGCCCAACTAAGAGCTATTTGGTCAAGAATCTCTACAGAGCGGGCACTCCTGAACGAGCAGGAAAACCGTCCTAAAACCTTTGCCCAGTTTAGTCAACAGATCAGGGCAGAAGGCAATCCTGTTTTTACAATTCTTCACGGCGGTGGAACTCTTGTTGATACCTCTTATGAAATGCCTAATCCGGATCCTGAGGAAGACCCAATCTGGGTCGACCAGGTTGAATATACTGCGCCCTCAACGATTACGGCACCCTGTGCGGTCGTAGTCTATTACTATGAAGTAACGGTAAAAGGCAAAAAATATATCAGCTTTAACTATAAAACTGTCCGCTTCCCACCGTCAGAGCTAGCAGGTCACTAAATAAGTTTTCACGCTCGGCTTTAGCTCTGCAGACAGCCGGCTCCGCCGGCTGTCCTCCCTGCTTTCAGGCAACATCATGCACGCTGACCCTGGCGTTCAGTCAGGCACCTTGAGTTATCACAACTACCTTCATACCGCTCTGTGCCTGCCACTTCACTGACCCAGAGCTGCTGCGCAACATTTTCAAGGACAGTTCAGATTTTTCATATTTGTACGTATATTCAGAACCAGATTATTACTTGTCGTAACTACCACGATTTGTTTACTGATAGAGAAACTACTTCTCCAGCTTTTTGCTAAGACTTAACAAAGTAACAATCGAACAACTCTGCATAAAATTAATTAAAAGTGCTGGCACAACACTGAAATATCCCACTGCAGATAAAGAAGTGAAGGGTTGTACTCATTTTTAAGTCCGGTTACCGCGCGCCGACGCCAGTGAGCTCATCGGCACCGCCTGTTCATTCGTCCGTGAGCACTTCCGTGAGTATCAGAAGTCACGGTGTGAACGCTACCGTGCACGCAACAATGCACCGCACCCCCATAAAGACATCGAGCAGCTGGTACGCCTGCAGCTGCAGAAAGAAATCCGTAATGGCCGTTTTTTTGCAGCGTTGATGCAGTCCCCTCGAAGATAGAGCGTCGCGTTACGGAGCGCATGAGGGTTTCACGCGGATACTGCACGCGTCTCGGTGACGACCTGCTGGTTACAACCTGATGCGTCTCTGATGCCTGCCTTCTTAAACTGCTGGCGCACCCGCGCCGGATGAACCCTGCACGTAATCCGGCTTCAGAAACCGGCATCTATGCCTTTCAGACCCCCTTCACATTATCCGGTTCGCGCCGGAGGCCCGAGCACGCCTGAATAAAGCAATTTGCAAAAAATATCAATCACAACAGCCCCTTGCCGCTAATTCAGAAACGAGACCCGGCGCTCGCAATTTACCAGCGAGCAGGTCCGCAATCTGTAATTCTGAGTTATCCACATTAATCACGAGAAGGTATGTCATTTATCTTCTGACCGGATGGTGAGTTAACCCCCTATCCGGACTTTCTCTAAGGCAACAATTATTACTTACTTCTAAAGATAAAACCGATTCATCATCTGTCCTGTGTACAGATGAACAATGTCCGCCCTTGCAGCTGACTAACGTCCGCGCCGGTTCGGAAAAGACGCTTCGCGTCAAAGATATCTCCCGTCGCAAGCGCCGGGAGATATTCTTATTTAAAACAAACTAATTAGCTAACATCAAAATCACTGTGCTTATTTCAGGATCAAGTGGCATCCAACCTGAAAAGCCCTGCCGCTCCGGTCCAAAAGGCCGGAACAAAGTCACTTCACAGACGGATGATGTAACTACTACAGATATGGCTGTAATACTGAGGCTCGCGGTATCTATTTTTCGTCTTCGACCGTCAAACTTATACGCGGCTGAAAGGCCGCTGCTTAAACTGCGCCTGCCTGGGAGGAGTTGGGCCTTTGCCACTATTGGGCCTGTAACCGGCTACGCCAAGCTTACGCGGCATACAGTGGACAGGCTGCGCCTGTAAGATAAGTGCTATGCAGCTGACTGAATAGCAGTACGGGAAGGTGGTGTAGGTTCACACCTAGAGCGGCGTAATAGTTATCTAAATGACTAACGATAGCCTTGAAACCATGTGGCTGCGGACTGCTGCATTCCGGCATGAATAATTGGCAGAACAGATAAATGATCACGATAGAGTTTCCACAACTGGGTTATTCTGCGGGGAGTAAAATTTGTCACAAATATTGTACCTAACCTAGCATTTTGCTAATGTTCATCCTGAAAGCACGCACGACCTCAAACACCGGCAGGTCGGCAATGAAGGTGAATGTAACTGGCGGGCGCTTTCAACCGTGCAGTTACACCATTAAATGAGAGGAATTAACATGACTACTATTTCGCAGAAATCTGCAAGAGAGATGCTTGGCACTCCGCAGAGCTTCAGAGGCGGTGTGTATGTGACTAAAAACGGTGCAGCTGAATTGTTTATACAGACCGCAGAAGAACGTGAAGCGGAGCTGGCTGAACGTCATCAGCAGCAACAAGTAAATGCCATGCTAAAGCTTGTTAGCTTATCCCAGCATGATTTTGAAAACGGCCGTCACGAATCAGCTCGTGAGCTTCTGGCGCGGAGACGATCCGAACAGCATAAATGATACAAGGACCACTAAATGACGGTAGCACTAACTACTCAGGTAACAGAACAAACTCTCTCAGCAATTGAGACTCATAAAGCGATAATAATGTCAGAGGAAGATGCTCGTGACTTTGCGACAGATTTGCTCGAACAGGCTATCGTCGGTATTGAGAAAAATCCTCTTCAATATCCTTTTGAACAAAATGCTTTGGCTCACGGTGTGCAGTTGAGGCGATGGTTAGATCCTACAGGAAAATACGTCTGTCTTTTCCGTTACAATAAACATACTGATGAGGCAATACTCGACATTTTCGCCAGCACGCGGCAGGACTATTTGTCACTGCTCTATCTCGTCCAGATTTCAAGACCATAACCCTACGTCAAGACGATAGCCCCAGCGAATAGCTGAGGGGTTCACTTCGCATATCCGCAGGTCGGGTAACCATATACTGGATTCTTAGCCGTAGTGGGCCAGCAAATCTAATGCGAGTTTATTGGTTTAAACTGTTTGATAGATAGCACAGGGAGTGGGATCTTGCTTCGGTGCACGGATACCGGAGCACAGGAGCACAGGAGCACAGGAGCACAGGAGCACAGGAGCACAGGAGCACAATACTATGTCATTCAGATGTGCACTCAATCAGTATGTGGAAATCAGCGTCAGCGGTGAGGCGGGTCATGTCTAATCACTCACGGAAAGCATTAGCTGCTCAAATCAGTATCTGTTGCACTACCTGACCGCATACGGTCAGGTGAGATCCTTTCCGATCATGGTGAGAAAGCCGATCAATCCACTACTTTTTCTGGATTCTGTGTCACACCCCTGAAATAGCGCTGGTACTGGCTTAGCCCTTCCGACCTTTGCCCGTGGCACATTGAGGGAACGTACATGAAGGTCAATGGCCGCTGGGCTTATCTATACCGGCCGTAACAGGGGCAGTACTGTCGATTTTAACCTCTCCCCACGTCATAATTGCAAGGCGGCATAACGGTTCCTGGGTAAAATATTCAGCAATGTGAAGAAGTGGCAAATCCTTTGTTCATCAACACGGATAAGGTGCCCACTTATGCCCGTGCACTCACTCTGCTCAAACGCGAAGGTCGGTCTCCGCCTGAGGTCAAACGCCGACAGACTGAGTACCGGAATAACGTCATTAAATACGATCATGGCAAGCTGAAGGGGATAATCGGCCACACGGTGGAATTCAAAACAATGAAGAAGGCTTATGCCATAATTAAACGTATCGGAGTGATACGTGCACGACACTAAGACCAAGCATCACCGTTTTTGAATTAGATTTAAACAGAACCTTCAAACGATTAGATATTCTCATCTGAACTTTAAAAAGAGACTTTCGTGTGCAATGCAGAGTTTGCTGTTAACAGAAACACCCCTTCGGTCACAGTCCTCGACAAACGCGGTCTGACCGTGCGCGAGATCGCATTTCACCGCCATCCAGATGCCCCTGAGGTGACTAGTACCCGTATCATACGCCATCATCACGACGCCCGCCGCTTTCTGAAGCGGAGTACAGACCCGCGCCTGCATGAAATGGAGCTGGCAAACTTCAGCTACCTGACCAACCTGGCCGGCAGCATTTTGCGCACCGTCAGCGTCGACGCCGGGACCACCGTGGCACTCAGCGACGCCGCAGGACGACCGTTTATCGCGCTAAGTAATATCCGCATTGCAGATGACGGCACGGAAGACCGGTGTCAGGCCGTGACACGCACCTGGCAGTATGAGGACGCAGCGCTGCAGGGCCGTCCGGTAAGCATCACGGAGCAGCTCACCGGCGAAGCTGCCTGCATCACGGAGCGCTTCGTGTATGCCGGCATGGCTGCAGAAGAGAAGGCGCGGAACCTCGCCTGTCAGTGCGTCAGCCATTACGACACGGCCGGTCTGATGCAGACCGGGAGTGTGGCGCTGACCGGCGTCCCGCTCTCGGTTACCCGCCACCTGCTGAAGGACGCGGACAACCCGGAGACCGTGGCCGACAGGCAGAATAAGGATGTGTCTGCCCGAAACACTCTGCCCGTAGGGAAGAGTGAGGTGCATACTACCCTGACAACCACGGACGCCACCGGCGCGGCGCTGGCCACTACCGATGCGAAAGGTAATCTGCAGCGCGTGGCGTACGACGTGGCGGGCCTCCTGTCGGGCAGCTGGCTGACGCTGAAAGGGGGCTCGGAGCAGGCTATCCTGAAGTCACTGACGTACTCAGCCACCGGGCAGAAGCTGCGCGAGGAGCACGGCAACGGCGTGGTGACCACGTACGCCTACCAGCCGCAGACGCAGCGCCTGACCGGCATTAAAACGGAACGCCCCGCCGGGCACGCATCCGGTGCGAAGGTGCTGCAGAACCTACGCTATGAATACGACCCGGTGGGCAACGTGCTCAGCATCCGCAACGACGCCGAAGAGACCCGCTTCTGGCGCAACCAGAAAGTGGTGCCGGAGAACACGTATACCTACGACAGCCTTTACCAGCTGGTCAGCGCCACCGGGCGAGAGATGGCCAGTGCCTGCCAGAAGGGCCTTCATCTCTCCCCTGCTACCGTCCCCCTTCCCGTCGACAGCGCCGCATACACAAACTACACCCGCACATATAACTACGATAGTGCCGGCAACCTGACGCAAATCAGCCACAGCGCCCCGGCGACAGACAATAGTTACACCACAAATATCACCATCAGTGAACGCAGCAACCGGGGGGTACTGAGTACGCTGACGGAAAACCCCGCTGAAGTGGAGGCCCTGTTCACGGCCGGCGGGCAGCAGAAACAGCTGCAGCCGGGTCAGCGTCTCATGTGGACGCCACGCAACGAGCTGCTGAAGGTCACGCCAGTGGTGCGCGACGGAGATGCGGATGACGGGGAGAGCTACCGCTATGACGCGGGCAGCAAACGTGTCCTGAAGGTCAACCTACAGAAAACCGGAGCTGCCATGCAGACGCAGCGGGTGCTGTACCTGCCGGGAGTGGAGTGGCGCACCACCCATCAGGGTGAAACGCTAAAAGAAGAGCTGCACACCGTAACAGCAGGTGAGGCTGGGCGTGCCCAGCTGCGGGTGTTGCACTGGGAAAGTGGAAAGCCGAACGATATCGACAACAATCAGCAGCGTTACAGCTATGACAATCTGCTGGGCAGCAGCGGACTGGAGATGGATAAGGATGGCAACATCATCAGTCTGGAAGAGTATTACCCGTACGGGGGCACGGCGGTGTGGACGGCGCGCAGTGCGATGGAAGCAGATTACAAGACAGTACGCCACTCGGGCAAGGAGCGTGATGCTACGGGACTGTACTACTACGGATACCGGTACTACCAGCCATGGGCAGGCCGCTGGCTGAGTGCAGACCCGGCGGGCACGGTGGACGGGCTGAACCTGTTCAGGATGGTACGAAATAATCCTGTAACACTAAAGGATGATGAGGGATTGGCTCCGGAGCAGGATGATCGATTGATAATTCATATCTTTTATCATGGAGAAATCACCGAAAATATACATAATAATATAATCAACACAGTTATTAAAAACCCGAACAACCAGGTGAAATTTTGGGGTGATGATAAAGCAAACAAGCATTTTACTAACTTATCTAATGAGGTTAAAAATTTTGAGGTTATTGACTGGAATGAGCTTAAAAATGTGAAATCAAGGGAAGGCAATGAATTCTTCGTTAACATCAGTGACATTTTTTCTAAAATTGAAATGAGTGATACCAAAGGTAAGGAAAAATCTCTCTCTGACTTATCAAGGTTGTTGGCATTATATGAATATGGTGGATTATATTTAGATGCTGATGTAGTTCTGAAAGAAGAGTTCAGTAGGAAGGAATTATTTGATAACTCTGACTTCAGGACTCATATTTCCATCAAAAACTCAACTGTAAACGTTGATTTTTATGATGCAATCGGATTTAAGAGCCCTCACGATATTCATCTGAATGAAGTGTTAAAAAACATAAATTCTGACTACGAAGATGGGTATCTGGAAGCGGCTAGTTCACCTGGGGAGTTAGTCAGGATTAAGGAATTAGTTCGCTTAAAGCTTAATGGCACTTTAACAGATGATGACATAGATAATATTCTTTCCGAAGAAGTGATGCCTGACCATGAGTTAGAGCGGGTGATTAGCCAAATAAACAATATTAACATATCAACAACATTAAAACACAAACTAACATTTAGCCCCATGCTATCTGCATAGTATTAATTAAGTGAGAGCGTATATACATCCATCCGTTATCTTTCTGGTTATTACGCACGCTGATCACGTTGCAAACGGGATCGTATTGATAGCCTAGGTTCTGCAGCGCGTTTGTTTCCAATGGATGTCCAGCAGGACGTTACATTCTGATGCCGATCAGACGCTGCGTCTCCAGCTCCTGGGAATATGTGGTTACTACGCCTTTGCCGTGCTCCTCGCGCTGCTACTGCCTGGCAGCGGACCAGATCAGAGATTTGAAGAGTTCCTGCCCTGCTCCGCCCTTCAGTATAAGCCAGCAGCCTGATAGCAGGCCCGCCACGTCGTACACCAGGCGATTCTGATTCCCTTTTGCATCAGTGTTGATCAGTACCGGGACGGTGGCGTCAGTGTTGGTCAGAGTGTTACATCACATGCTCTCCAGTTCGGACAGAGCATTCCGGGCGGACATAGTCTTACCCTGCCAGTCAGTCACGGTGTCCGGGTTATCTGCGTCCTTCAGCTGGCGACGCGTGACGCAGGGCGGCATGCCGGTCAGGGCAATGCTGCGGGTCCGGACCCTACCGGCAGTATCATAATGACGGCCCCATAATCCTGACAGGTTCAGGGCCTTCTCTGTGTCTGTATTGCCGGCAGACATGAAATGCCCTGTGATGCGGGCAGACATGAAATGCCCTGTGATGCGGGCAGCCTCGCCGGTAACCTGCTACGTCATGCTGACCGGACGACCGGGCAGTTCTGAGTCCTCATACTGCCTGATACGGGTAACCGCCCGATTTATTTCCTCAGTGCCGTCTCTCGCTATTAAATGTGAGTAGCTTAAGCTGGGCCATGAGTTGCAGGGAGCTGGTGAATCAGATGATCGAGAAGCGTTTTTTCTCCTTGTTCTGCCCGCAGCAAATGTTCATGGTGGCGAGTGATGCACCCACACGGTTGTTCAGAGGATTGGAATAGTGACAGAGTGCGTGTAGGGAGGCCTTTAGAACACTTATGCGAAGTTCTGACGGGCGGCGCTTGTGTTCACCACAGACGAGCGACATTGCAACCAGTATCTGGAGTTCGACGCGCTTTGTATAAGGGATCACTCCGAAGTAAATGAAAGGTTTTACGCGCATAAATCCTGTCAGACAGGTAGCGGCAATGGAGTTGATGAGCTGACCGACCGACGCGCGCTGGCTGAAAAGCCCTTATGTGACGCGGGATTTCTCTTTCCGGCTGGCCTTTCGCAGCGAAGAGCAAAGGAGCAATGAAAGGGTGGATAACGGTTCTGCGAAAGGCCCTCGTGAAAAGCCTGGAACAAAAATACTAAAGCTGTCAGAGACCGCCAGGTGGTCCCCCGTACATCAAAGGCTGCCTCTCTGCCGGTAATGAGAACGCTTCGGTGTAAGCCGGCTGAAGTAGTCGACCTGATTCTGGCCGGCAGACTCAAAACCGCCTGCCGGTTAGCGGATCGAGGCTTAAGTACTGCCCGCAAGGGAAAGAGCATATCAGGCACCCCCGCTCTGGGTGCGCGGGGACACAATCGCCGGATGCATAGGCGCGCCGGATACGTCTATGGTATCGCGGCTCTTATGCAAATCGCATGCGGCCTGCATGGAGAGCCAAAGCCGTACAGTAATATCAGCACCCGATCATGAAAAAGATATTGGCTACAACCTCTCTTCTGACATCACATTCACACCGCTTTACAAGATGTATCAGAAGAGGCTGTCGCTGCAGCCCGTAGCTATAATATTGAATAGGAAAACAGACAGATCGCATTGCTATGTCAGCTTTATCCATGAAGTGTTCAGAAATAGGCGTATGTAGAATATTCGCTGTAACCACTTTCACACGAATCTCTGCAGTGGCAACTCAATCGCCAGAATGCAATTCAGTATGCAGACCCGCTTTCGTCGGCACAGTTGCAAACAGGATTGTATTTGCAACTGTGCACATTACCAGCCCAAATTAGCTGCAACCAGCAAAGCTCCAAAAACAACTTTAAATGAAGAGAAACACTGGTCAATGGGATATAAACATGTTCGTACAATGGTTAATTTTTCAAAGTGATGCTTCTCAATGAATCCCACAGGAGTTCTTTATCACTATTTTTTAAGTGCTCCTGATTAAACTCTGACATAAAAGCCGATTTGTCAGTAAATTGGCTACCCGTTTTTAATTTTGAACTAATGCTGCTAAGAATGGCAGTACTTAAGACGCTAATTTTTGATCTTACCTGTTCCAATGGTTCAGGTTGCCAATCCTGTAGCGGTACTGATAGCCAGTCAGCACGGTATCGATATTGAATTGCCTTGGCAACATCCATTTGTGCCTGTATGAAAGGTTTTACTGACTCACCATCTAATCCCAGTTGCTCTGCCTGAACCACAGCGCTCTCCAGGACTTTGGCTTCTTGAGGTAAATCTTCAATGGCAAGATGATTGTTTGCTTTGTATCCTGCAACATCCTGCATGTAAGACAAACGTTCGTTAATCAATGAGCCAGCTTCGTCGTTTTTTGCTGGCATAGCCATCGTGATTGCTGAAAAAAATAATCCTGCCATAAGAAGCAGTCCTACAGATACTTTAACCGGCATTTAGCTCCACCTATTTTCAATTAGTCGATTAAATATGTAATAGGAAAAAATTAACATTCCTCTATTGCATACAGAATAATGCATAGCCAATTGTAAGTCCACCAGATGACAGTTCAATGGACGCAATTCTTGAATATTCACGAACAGTCTGCAGTTTGTAAGACTGCATTATACATACTCATTCCACTTATCACTTTGGACACGATTGATAATAAATGAGAATATTAAACTAATACTCTCTGTTTTTTGCGAAGGGCATAGCATATAATCCTATCTGTCTTATAAATTATTAGTGAAGTATCATCCTTTGACCGTGTGCTGATATCCAAAATGCAGTATTAGCGCATATTCACGCTGCGCAGTACAGGAAAATGGTCCGGTAGATCATCAACGATTCGCGAGCGATACGGCTATTCTCTCACCACTATTGTCAATTAAGGGTGCACTGGATAGAATACTTCATAAGGGCTCAATCTGACTTATCCTTAGTTAACATCATCAGCTCTTGCCATTCTCACTATTAAAAATTCCTGCTGAGCAACAGCAACTGTATGGTGCTGAAAGCGCAGATTGGAAAATACGGACGTTGACAGATGACAGATTCAGCATCTGTAAAACCCCGGGTGCGGCAGGCGGCAGTATTACACAGGTATGCCTTGGTCAGATCCTTTAAAATTAGGTGATATCTGATTAAAAAATAGTATTAAAGTACAATTATTCATGGTACCAAAAATGCCGCAGGGTAATCTGCAAATTTCTGCCCTAACCGATTGCCAATTACGGTGTTTTAAGATCTTTAGTTGCCCATAGCCGACCAATATTAACCTATCAAATATTAACCTTACAGAATTTCCGATCTGGTCGAAATACTTATAGCGTCATCTGCCTACCACTTATTCAGTTTCGCTATAAAAATTCATAGGAATGATAAGCTAAAATTTTTACAGGCTTTCACACATTATTCATAGAACAAGAACGCAAGAAATTAAATTCATCAAAACAGTAATAGAAAACTGATTAATCCTCATGAGCAGGTGCTCACATTGAAAGGCTGGCGACCCAAGCGGATAGCAAAAAACTGACCTTCTTCTTCAGTCAGCGCACTATTAAACAGGTGCTGTATTACCGTAAAATTTACGCAATCTTGGCAATAAAAAAGCTTTTCTTTATTATCCTTCCTTCGAGGTGAAAGCATAAGCTTTTTATTCAGAACACGACTTTAGATACTGGCGAAGCCATTGCACGGCAAAACGTCACCTATACAACGAGATAACCCCGAAACCCATCATCTGGGAACATAATCAATCCCCATTTGAAGGACTGTCGACCACTACATCTCTATCAATGATTCATAGCAAGACTATTTTATAAAATATATGAACAAATTTGAGTAAGACGGCAGGAGAGCTGATCCTTATAAAAAATTATTCCTGGGGAGGTTCTGCAGCACTTATAACTCGGGAGATGTTTCAAACCAGGCTATTTTACATGTTATGTTGGTACATCGTAGCCGGTCCCTCCCGGGCTAGATCCGGGAGGTCGTGATACCGAGCAACAGGCTATTATCTGCTCGCCCCTGGGTGAGATGGGATAAAACGACAGAAAGAATATCGGATGCCCCCTCTTTCGTTAAGATCTGAACAATCACTCCGCCTTTCTTTTTGACTACTACAAGAATGTCTGCGCGCCGCCAGTTAGTAAGCGGTTATGCTCCTGCCAGGGGGCTGTACTGCATGTATGTCTCGGCTGTAATAAAACAAGGCACTGAGTGCGAATTGGATTTATTAAGGGCTGCTAATTCCTGCTGCCGAAACCCCGGCGACAGGGATTAACGTAACGTGGTTCATCTGACAATCCTGTATGTCAGTCAACAAAAACTGACAAGCCGGGAACGACGCTTTATTTCTTCTCAGCCGCCCCTTTCTTCATCCTCTTCAGGCGGGGTAAGTTGAGCGCATTACAGAAAAGCGCCCGCGTTTCTCAGATGCAGTGGCAGGACTGCTGACAGACTGAGCAGTAACCGCAGGCATCTTCACGTCAACGTAAAAATCGTTATAGCATGGCCTGCTGACCTGAGTGATTTCCAGACCAAAAAGCCCGGCTATGCGGCGCGTGCTCCTGCCGTTGGGCGTTTTTTCAAGAAAAATATCTTTCAGAGGCAGATTATCGCTCACGGCCGCATCCATCACGGTCAGAGTTATTTCATTAGCTACCCCTTTTCGTATCAGACGTGAGGGCAGCTGCCCGAAAAAACCGCGGGCCCTGGACACCATTTCATACTGAACTGCGGCCACATGGCTGGCGTAATAGCCTCTGTCTTCCACCCTAAAATTACTCTCAAAGATCCATTCATGCGGTTTGTAAATATTGACAAACGCATTATGCCCATCAACAGACGCAACAGTATAATCGTCAGGTGTTCTGTGCGTGGCATTGCTGCGAAAGAGTGTCAGCTTATCTACCATTGCGGGATTACTGTATATGCGGCGGTCCAGATCGTGCGTAACGCTTCCGGATTGAGCAGACCCCGATTCTCTGTCCCGTGGTGGTCCGTTGTTTTCTGAACTATAAACTGCAGCTAATAAATCTATATACCGCTGCCCGGGTGAAAGTCCCGTTGCAGACAAGCCCGTTGCGGCTCCCCCTGATTCGCTCCGTGTATCGTCCAGTACACTGCTTTGCTCAGTCAGTCCATGATGTGGGTTAAAACCCATGAGCCCACCGTCATCCCTGCAGGTCACGGGGTTGTTACCGCACATCGCATACAGATTGAGCCCGTCCGCCGTACCTGCAGGGTCCGCGCTCAGCCAGCGCCCCGCCCACGGCTGATAGTATCGGTGACCGTAATAATACAACCCCGTCGCGTCACGCTCCCTTCCCGAGTAACGCACCGTCTTGCCATTTACCTCACCCTGACTTCGCATTGCCCACACCGCCGTGCCGCCGTAAGGATAATACTCCTCACAGCTGAGGATGCTTCCCTCCCCGTCCACCTCCAGCCCCGTACTGCCGGTAAGACCGTCATGCCCGTAGCGCAACCACACCCCGCCGGTTTCCCTGTCCAGCAGGAGCTCCGCCCTCACAGCCCCTGCCCCCCCGGCTGCTTCAACAACGGTCAGCTGCGACGCTCCGCCACAACACGCATCCCTATACTCCCCCCCCGACAGGTAAACCACACGCCGCGCCTGCGAGCCCTCCCTCGTTTTCTGAACGCTAACCTTCAGCACACGTAAGCCCTTTGCATCGTACCGGTAGTATTCCCTGTCAGCCCCGCCACCGTCCCGCTCCACCGGCGTAACCTGTCGCAGCTCCCCGCGTGCTGTCCAGCACAGCCTTTGCCCGGGCTGGAGCTGTCGCTGCTGGCCTCCTGCAGTGAACTGGGCCTCTGGACCGCCGCCCCCTAGCGAGCTCAGCACGCCCCGGTTACTGCAGTCGCTTATCACAAAATCAGTCGTGTAACTGTTACCTGTTGCCGGCGCACTGTGCCGTATCTGCACAAGGTTTCCGCCCCGGTCGTAGGCGTAGGTGCGAATGTAATTCGTGTATGCGCCGCTGCCGTCGCACAGGAGTGTTGCGGCAGGAAGGTCGTTGCCCTGCCTGCAGCTGTCGGCCATCTCACGTCCGGTCGCACTGACCAGCTGATAAAGAGTATCGTAAGCGTACCAGCTCTCCGGCAGCACGCGTCGGTTTCGCCAGAAGCGCGCCTCTTCCGCACCGTTACTGACGCGCACAACGTTGCCCGCCGGGTCATACAGCCACTGAATGTCCTGAAGCAGCAAGGCCCCACGCATATGCCCGGAAGGACGCATCGTCCTGATGCCAGACGGCCGCTGCGTGCGCGCCTCATAAGCGTTCCGGGTCACCACGCCGCTGCCGTGCACCTCATCAAGTGTCTGTCCACCGGCGGCGTACGTCACAGACTTCACGGTAACGAGCTCCGCTTCACCCCTCACCCTGACCGCGCACCCAGCCGGCTGGCCGGCCACGTCGTATCTCATTAACCTGACGTGCCCGTCAGCCATCGTTGCCGACACCTCCGCCCCGGTAGCATCCGGGACTGTCAGGGTGGTAAATACCTCTGCAGCCAGCCGGTCCGCCGCGCCCTTCTCCGGCCAGTCAGCCACGACGTTGGGGTCTGCCGCTTCCTGCAGCAGGCGGCGCGTGACGCGGGTCGCCACACCAGTCAGAGCAACACCCTTCGTCTGCAGCAGGCCCGCCGGGTCCCAGTGATAGACGCACGCGCCGGCAAGGTTGACCGCCCGTGGTCCGGCGCTCCGGTCTGCGTATTCGAGACGCTCGGCGATGCACTCCGTCTCGCCAGCCGCCTGCTCAGCAATGGCAAGCAACCTGCCCGGCATCTCGGCGTCCTCATAGCGCCAGGTCCGGCAGTCACGCTGGCCGGTCACCATCAGAAACTGCCTGCCGGCGGCGTCCTTAAGGCTGAGTGTGGTCCCGGCGTCGGCACTGGCGGTGTGGAGAGCCCGGCCCGTCAGGTCGTGCTGGCGGGTCACACTGACCTGTCCCGAATCGTGCAGGCGCGGGTCAGCACTCTGCGTGATCAAGCCGCCTGGGTCGCGGGCGTGGCGGGTGACCCGCACGTCGGTGGCGCCCGGACTGCTGGGATGGCGGTACCAGCCGAGGTTCCTGACGGGGTGGTGGCGGTTGCAGAAGACGGTAACGTCGGGGGTGTTTGCGAACAGCGACGGTTGGATCATGGTCACTCCTGAAAGGCTCAGCGACCAGCCTGGCCGCCCCGGTGATTATCACATGTGCAGGAGGAGCCTTGCTTTGCGCTAATGCGCCAGCGCGTCGACAAATTCGGCAAGCTTTGGTCAGAAGAGGCTGAGCCTTTGGCTGACGTCTTATAACGCGCCTGGCAAAGCGGAAGCTGGACGGGCATGATTTATACGAAGACCATTGCGTCTCGTTTTCTTAAATACGTTACTGAGCAGAGTGCCCTGTTTCTGATGCCTGTTATGGAATTATCCGGCATGCCTTAGCGCTCATAAGCATTTCGCGGACTTTAATACTGGAAAGCAGTTAGCGAATGTCTAACCGAACAGGATACCTGAAACACATTTTTCATCCGGGCTGGACAGAATCTAATGACCATAAGTAACCTTTCCGCATGGTATCTAATAGCTGTGCAAAAAACACAGTGCGGCCGCGATATCCCTTTTGCCACTCAGCAGGATGTCGGTTGTAAGACCTGAAGAATCTACTGCGCGGGGCAGCCATTTCCACTGCCTTCTGACTTTAGGGCAAGTTTAATCCACTATTCAGCGGTCACACACTAAGCATTTATACAGGCGAAATGCTTTTTGCAGCAATGGCATAAAGACAATAAACCAGCGGTGCAGCGTAGAATGGCCAACTTCAATACCTCGCTCTCCTATTATCTCTGCCAGGTTGCGTAAAATTAATAAGCACACCAGATACCAGAGGATACACTACGCGATAATATCGATGGGATAATACAGGTAACTGAAATTTTTTCGGATTAGAGACATGGGCAGGTTACATCAAATAAAAATAGCATATTACTGAGCGGTGCCTTAATGCAACAGAACCCTGTTATGAGCTCGTCAGAAATCCACTTCGCCGGACTCCCAATAGCTGCAAATAAATATTTTTATATCGATTTTTCAGCTTCCGCCTTGAAAGTATTTCCGTATCAAAATACCATGAATACTGTTAAATGCTTTTGTGCAGCAGAACCTGAACAGAAGGGTCCCATAAGTATATCGC
>NZ_JBSRXX010000018.1:0-1307 GCF_054056055.1 Pantoea sp. PvP021
TGACTAGTCCTGGCATAAGTTGACACATTATGCCGTTAAAACGCCTGATGCACTGCATCAGGCGTTTTGTATTTCAGCGACAGGTGCGGCCGCTGACCGTTGTAGATTTTTACCGACTCCGCCACCATTTTCCCTGCCTGAACGATGTCTGCCGGGCGGGTGATCAGCAGCTCGTTTTTCAGTATTCCGTTAACCCTCTCCGCCAGCGCATTCTGGTAGCAGTCATAGCCATCCGTCATTGAGCAGATGAGGCCGTGCTTTTCATGCACCGACTGATACAGCGCTGAGCAGTACTGTATCCCCCGATCGGAGTGGTGGATCAGCGGCGTCCTGCCGCGTCTGTTTCTCAGCGCCATCTGCAGCGCCTTTACCACGTGCTCTGTATGGAGGCTTTCATGTACATGGTAGCCCACTATTTTTCGTGAGAACGCGTCGGTCACCAGGCTCACGTAAGCCGTGCCGGTTCTGACCGGGAGCCAGGTGATGTCCGCCACCCACACCTGCTCCGGGCCGGAGATGACGGCCTGCCCCGGCCCGCCTTTCAGCAGGTTCGGATGCTTATAAAAACGATGATGGCTGTGGGTTGTTTTATGATAAGCCCTGGCCGGACGTACCAGCAGGCCGGCCTGCCGCAGGACGGTAAACAGGCTGTCCCGCCCGATATGCAGTGCAGAGTCATCCCGACAGTTGAGGATATGGTGCAGCTTACGCGTGCCCAGACGCGGTTGCTGCATCCTGAGGTTTTTCACCTCCTCAGTAATGCGGCTGGCCTGCTCTGCCTTACGCTGCCCGCGCTGACATCCCTGATACCACGCCTGACGGCTTATTTTTAAAAAACGGCAGACCCTGACGATGG
Organism: Pantoea sp. PvP021; assembly: GCF_054056055.1. Classification (NCBI taxonomy): domain Bacteria; kingdom Pseudomonadati; phylum Pseudomonadota; class Gammaproteobacteria; order Enterobacterales; family Erwiniaceae; genus Pantoea; species Pantoea sp. PvP021. Next base: position 857 of record NZ_JBSRXX010000018.1, read on the forward strand.
TCAGTCCGGGTGTTTCTGTCTGCGCGATAAGGAAGCTAACTGCTTTTTTGTCAGCGTGGCGCCGAACTCAGTGTTCATGACCTTCACGACGGCCTCGAAGAACTGTGCCTTAACTTCGGACTCAGCCAGCTGCTGCTCAAGCTCTTTGATTCGCTGTTCGGGGGTAAGGGGAAGGGATTTTGTCATGAGTCCTCCACGGGTGCTGCGCTGCGCTGAAGAGTGCCAGTCCAGCTGGCCATACTTACGCAGCCAGTTCAGAACGGTGGAGCACCCCTGAATACCGTAGCGCTCCTGAGCCTGACGATATGTCATCTCACCTTTTTCAACCTGCTCAACGACGGCCAGTTTAAAGGACAGAGAGTAGTCCCGTTGTGTACGTTTAACATACTGTTTCATCACATTCTCCTTAAAACATCGGGAAAATGTGTCAACGCTATTCAGGACGGGTCAG
>NZ_JBSRXX010000019.1:0-1248 GCF_054056055.1 Pantoea sp. PvP021
TGAGGCATACACCACCCGGACCGCCGCCGACGCCACCGGGGCGGTGCTGACCACCACCGACGCCCGGGGCAACCTGCAGCGCGTGGCGTACGACGCGGCGGGCCTGCTGTCGGGCAGCTGGCTGACCGTGAAGGGCGGCAGGGAGCAGGTTGTCGTCGCCTCCCTGACGTACTCGGCTGCCGGGCAGAAGCTGCGCGAGGCGCACGGCAACGGCGTGGTGACCTGGTACGCGTATGACGCGCAGACGCAGCGCCTCTCCGGCATTAAAACGGCGCGTCCGGCCGGCCACGCCGCCGGTGCGAAGGTGCTGCAGGACCTGCGCTATGAGTACGACCCGGTGGGCAACGTGCTGAACATGACTGACGACGCCGAAGAGACCCGCTTCTGGCGCAACCAGAAGGCGGTGCCGGAGAGCACGTACGCCTACGACAGCCTGTACCGGCTGGTCCGCGCCACCGGGCGCGAGATGGCAAATGCCGGACAGCAGGGCAGCAGCTTACCGTCCGCTACCGTACCCCTTCCCGCCGACGGCTCCGCATATACACAATATACCCGCACTTATGCTTACGATGAGGCCGGCAACCTGACGCAGATATGCCATTCCCCGGCCGCGGGCAGCGGCTACACAACCCGAATCACCGTAAGCAACCGCAGCAACCGGGGCGTGCTGAGCACGCTGACGGAAAACCCGGCAGAGGTGGACGCGCTGTTCACGGCGGGCGGGCAGCAGACCCGGCTGCAGCCGGGTCAGAGCCTGGTCTGGACGCCGCGTAACGAGCTGCTGAAGGTCACGCCGGTGGTGCGCGCCGGATATGCGGATGACCGGGAGAGCTACCGGTACGACGGCAACAGCCAGCGGCTTCTGAAGGTGAGCGTGCAGAAAACCGGCAGCAGCACGCAGACGCAGCGGGCGCTGTACCTGCCGGGGCTGGAGCTGCGCACGACTAAAGCAGGCAGCACGGAAACGGAAAGCCTGCAGGTGATAACCGTGGGTGAGGCGGGCCGGGCGCAGGTGCGGGTGCTGCACTGGACGTCAGGCAGGCCGGCGGAAATCACTGGCGGCCGGCTGCGTTACAGTTACGATAACCTCACCGGCAGCAGCGGGCTGGAGCTGGACGATAACGGGAACGTCATCAGCATGGAGGAGTACTATCCGTACGGCGGCACGGCGGTGTGGACGGCGCGCAGTGCGGTGGAGGCGGATTACAAAACGGTGCGCTACTCGGGTAAGGAGCGTGACGCGACGGG
>NZ_JBSRXX010000020.1:0-1069 GCF_054056055.1 Pantoea sp. PvP021
AGTCGTAACAAGGTAACCGTAGGGGAACCTGCGGTTGGATCACCTCCTTACCTGAAGATACCTTCCCGCGCAGTGTCCACACAGATTGTCTGATAAAAAGTAACGAGCAGAAAAAACCTCTACAGGCTTGTAGCTCAGGTGGTTAGAGCGCACCCCTGATAAGGGTGAGGTCGGTGGTTCAAGTCCACTCAGGCCTACCAAATTCGCACTCACGCTGCGTTATGTCTCCGGCTCGCATAGTTCACTATGCTTCGCGGAAACATGCCTTGCCTGAGCACGAATTACATTTCTCACGAAGTGTACTCGGTTGAGTGGTAGTAGTGGTCTCTGCAGTAACTGTATGGGGCTATAGCTCAGCTGGGAGAGCGCCTGCCTTGCACGCAGGAGGTCAGCGGTTCGATCCCGCTTAGCTCCACCATACCGTTTATCTGTTTTTTTCTGAAATACCTCAGAGCATACCGGCGACGGTGTGCTGCGACGTATTATGCTCTTTAACAATCCGGAACAAGCTGAAAATTGAAACGACGCAGCGCGTCATTCCTCCGTAATAAGGAATGACAAGGCGATGCGTTCGAGTCTCTCAAATGCTTGCAATTCGCAGCGTTGAAAAACGCCTGTGGGTTGTGAGGTTAAGCGACTAAGCGTACACGGTGGATGCCCAGGCAGTCAGAGGCGATGAAGGACGTGCTAATCTGCGTAAAGCGACGGTAAGGTGATATGAACCGCTACAGCCGTCGATGTCCGAATGGGGAAACCCGGTGCACTCTGTGCATCATTGCAGCATGAATACATAGTGCTGCAAGGCGAACCGGGGGAACTGAAACATCTAAGTACCCCGAGGAAAAGAAATCAACCGAGATTCCCCCAGTAGCGGCGAGCGAACGGGGAGCAGCCCAGAGCCTGAATCAGTTTGTGTGTTAGTGGAAGCGTCTGGAAAGTCGCAGGGTACAGGGTGATACTCCCGTACACAAAAGCACACATGCTGTGAGCTCGATGAGTAAGGCGGGACACGTGGTATCCTGTCTGAATATGGGGGGACCATCCTCCAAGGCTAAATACTCCTGACTGA